>CAMVNQ010000010.1 GCA_947168885.1 uncultured Clostridia bacterium
TGGATTTTTGTGTGGAAATATTGCATTTCGTGAAATGTTCTATTTTGCGAAAAATTACCCTGAAAACAGATTGATGATCTCAATTCCTTTTTCTTTTGCAAATCTTATTGTCTGACCCGTTCCGCTTCGGGGAGTTCTGCAATAGCAAATGCAGCAGTCAGAGAGCTCGACGAGCAACTTATTGCGTTGTTTCATACAGTCGTGGGAATAGTGCTCCGAAATAACCGTAACGCTGTCGGCAACTTGCAGTACATTGTTGTATCTTACAATCTGAGCTTTGTTCCACCCTTTGGTCTGTTCCTTCGGCGGGCAGGGTAAAAGTAAATGCAGCTTTATATCAGGATACTTTGTTTTCAGATCAATGACTGTTTCTGCACATAATAAATCCCAGCCGCAGGCACCTCCGTTGTAGAAGTCCGTCACGCCTTTTTCCATCATAGTTTCAATAGTATCTTTTAACCTCTGAACCAATTCAGGGGTTGTTTTTATTATCCGGTGTCCGGTAAAACAACAGGCTTTCATAATCTACCTCCAACTTGTACATATAATACATTCTATCATAAATGCTTATACATTACAAGTAGGTAGTACAAAATATTTTAATTTAGAGGTAAAATGTTTACAGAAGGGTGGGTATTATTTATGGACGTAAATGACAAATTAAGGAAAATGCTCAACAATCGCGGCTGGACAGAATACAAGATGAGTAAATACAGCGGTCTCTCGGAATCCACAATCGGAAACATATTTAGCCGCAATACTGTTCCGTCAATCGCTACGCTCGAAGCTATTTGCAAAGCCTTTGGCATTACGCTTTCGCAGTTCTTTGCAGATGATGACAGCGAGCTTATTGAGCTCAATGAAGAACTCAAAGAATTATTCAATGACTGGATGACTTTATCCAAAGAACAAAAAGAAGCCGTCAGCCAACTCCTTAAAACGATGAATAAATAAAAAAGACCCGACTATTCATCGGATCGAGAAACATCAAAAGCCTCCGCTCTGAAACAGAACGGAGGCTGTCGGTTAGTCTATACTATTGTAGATGTCAATTGCGAATCTTGCACCGAGCCTAAAGCCTTTTTCAAATTCGTTTAAAAGCAGTATGCTCTGAAGATCAATCTGCATCTTACGGTATTTTGTTATAAGCTCCTCGGATTCAGGAGATCTACTTGATATTTCTTCCTCAATCTTTAAGAACTCTTCCAATATCTCGTCATATTCATCAGACTCAACTGCTTTCTGCTCAAACGGTATGACCCTACCATAATAGAATTCTTCTATGATACTTTTCATAATATGGATTCCTCCTGATATATTCGGTTGTAATAATCATAAAAAGTATCACATTATCGGCGATTAGTTGAATTGGTAGGGTGTAGCTATCGGGTTGTCCGTCAGCATTTCCATACGGATAGCGTAGGTGAAAACGCTTGATATGAAGCTCAGATGATGGATCGCGCTCTTACGGGTCAGCGGTTTACCGTTCTGTCGGTTCTTCCCGTTGAGCATAAGATCATTGATAAACATCTGAATGTCGCGGGATGTGACCTTGTCAAGCCTTAAATGCCCGATAGCGGGATAAATACGATACGTCAGCTGTTTCTGCAAAGTGAATGTGGACTTGCGCATATTAGGTCTTGCATATTCCTCGATCCACTGCTCTGCGAATGTCTGAAACTTGATATTTGCAGTTATCTTCCCCCTGCTGCATTTTTCCTCGAACATTACTACAATCTTATCGAGCTCTTTCTTGATCTGACGTGCGCTCATGTTCTCGGGCGGTTTCCATGTCTTGGTCTGAAAGACCTGCTTTCCGTTTACGTCGTATCCGCAGGATACCCTTATTCTATAAGAGTTACCCCTCTTGGTAACATTTGCCATAGCTTGTTTCCTCCTTTAAACAAGCCGGTAGCCATATCTATAATTATAATTTTACTCTTTAAAGCGCTTTTTGTCAAGTATTATTAAAGGGTTTGTAGAACTTTTTCAGATATGTGCTACCGGTTAAATCCATTATTTCATTGTTATTTGTATTTTTCTATATCTGTTATCTGATTTTGAACTTTTTGATGACATCTACAACAGGATGCAGGAATTTGTCGAGCTGTTCTTTAAGACTCAGGCTTTCGATAAATTCCATTAACTTGTTGTATTTCTTTTTCCATTCCTCTATTTCGGCTTTCAGGCTGGCTATCGTGCGGGAAAGCTGACTGTGAGAGGCATTGAGATCATCTATCTTTGCTTTTTGTTCATCGTTCTTTTTCTGTAAATCCTCCTTTTCTTTGGTAAGCTGCGACTTTTCTTCTTTCAAGGTCTTTATCTGCGCATTGAGTTCCTTTTCGTGGTTTTCTGCGGCGATCTGTTTTTTTGCGAGCGCGGAAACCTTGTCGTAATCATCGGCAGCGACGGTTATCTTCCCGCCGAACATCGTCTTTTTTGTTTCAATGTAGTCGATGTTCTTGATCTGCGTGGCTTTTTCGGCACTCTCGGCAATAAGTGCCTGCTGCTCCGCAAGCTGTGAAGCGGTTTCGGACAGTTCCTCGGTCTTGGCGGTCAATTCCTCCGTGACCTGTGCGATCTCGGTTTGCTTTGCGCTGATCTGGGTGTCCATACTCTGGACATCCCTGCGTTTCTGCTGAAACTCGCCGTCAAGCCGCTCAATAGCCGCTTCTGCACTCTCTATCAGATCTTCGCGCTGGTGCAATACCCATTCCGCGCTGTGCGCCTTACCTTCAAGAGTTTTCAGCTCCTTCTGCCGCTGCTGTTTCTTGTAATCGAGAACGGAAAGATGCTCGTTGTGTGTTCCGAGCTGCTCCCACTCAATGCCGCGTGTGAGCATAACCTCGGAAAGTGCCTGTTTCTCGCGCTCTATCCACTTTTTCGTGTTCGTCTCCAGTTTTCCTTCGCACCGAAAGCCCTGCTGTTCGAGAGCCTTTGACAGCGAGTTCCGTGTGGATAATCCCCGCTTCTGACCGGTAGCGAACGGCACAAAATCGATGTGAACGTGTGGCGTAGCTTCATCAAGGTGGATAACGGCGTTGAATACACGGATGTTCGGATTACGCTTGATGAAGCCCTCCGTGAACTCTTTCAGTATTTCCGTGGTTAGCTTGGCTTCGTCCGAGCCAACCGGCGTGTCGTCCATATTCCCGACTTGGAAGATGACCTCGTAGAACTCCTTCTCCTGCCGTCCGTGGCGGATATGATCGCGATAATCGTGTATCTCCCTGTCCTTGCGGGTCTGACGGGCGTTGTACTCTTTCAGAGCATCGTCGAACAGCTCGTGATACACCTGTTTAATATCGTCCTGTACAATTGCGATATTGTCCTTAACGCGCGTCTTATCGACGTTCTCGGCGATGAACTTCCGGTTGTTGTGGTTCACATCGCCCTTGTCGATCTGACCGCTTATCGTTCTTTTAATCAAGCTCCGTTCTGCCCTCCCCCATTCTCCTGCCGAATACCGTTTCGTACAAGTCCTCCTCGGCTATGAGGTACTTGTTGCCAGCTTTGAAGCACCTGAGCTGTCCGCTCTTACACATTTGTCTTATGCGGTACTCAGTGAGTCCTTCGATAAGCTGTGCTGCCTGCTTAATGGTTAAAATTCTCTTCATTGTTGCCTCCGTTTCTGTCTCTGTTCCGTGAGCCTATCGGCTCCTTACACCGTTAATATCGTATAGATTACCCGTAACCTGAAATAATTACAGGTTGTAATATCAGGCAGGTTCGATGCACTTGACAAATCTGCACAAATAAGCTATAATATACTAAACCTCACAATAATATAATTAAGGATTTGCAGTTTAATACAATGCATTTGGGAGCTACTTATGATTTATTTTGGGTATTATTTCGAGTACAGAAAAGGAAAAGCGCACATTGGTATCTCAAATGACACCAAAGTGCGCGAGTTTAAAGATTATAGGATTTCGGACATTGTGCGCCAGATCTACGAGTTTTCCGTAAACCACGCAGCGCTGAAAACCGGAGTTGAGAACCTGTGCAATGCGCTGACGAACGGAAAGGGCGAACGTAAGGCTGCTATGGAGCCGCTTGAAGCACTGGCGATGAACGACAACATCTGCCTGCAATACATCATTGCTCGGTTATTTGACGATTTCGGGAATGCGGAGATCGACTTCGGGAGTGGTAAACAATCCCTTACGACATTCATCAACGGTCTGACGCTGCCGCTGAATATGGAGAAAAAGCGGAAGAAGTGGCAGACCGAGCTGATGAACACATTCAACAATCTGACAGCGCCGTTCGTTTCCATTGAGGGTACGCTCGCCAATCCGAACAGCACCGCGACTACGGTCATCTGCGGGAATAAACAATACACTGTCTGCGATACGATGGACTTCTTCATCTGCGATCTGCACCGCGGTTGCGAGGACCACGACATTAAGATCACTCGCTGCGAGATCTGCGGGAAAATGTTTGCGCCTCCCAGCGGACGGGTCAAGTATTGCTCAAATGAGTGCAGCATTAAGGCTCGGAACGATAACATCAAAAAGATACGAAGCACGGTCGCTACCGATCCGATCAGGCACGAGGTCGAACGCTCGATCAGCTATATGAAGAATTACGACAAGAAAGTTAAGGACGCGCTCGGTGCCGACAGCAGGCAGTATATTGAGCTTCATAACGATTTTGCGGAATACAAGGATGATATACGGAACAAGCGTGAACGGCTGATACGCGATGTTGAGCGGGATAAAATGGATGTGCCGGACGCGGTTGACGCTATGAGTAAGTTCGACAAAGAGCGGGAGAAGAAGTTTGCGAAGAAAGCGACTGTACTGTTGATAGCTGCAAAGGCGTGACAAATGTGATAGTAGGCTTCAATTCCGTTCGCCGTGCGGATTTGAGCTGTCACGCTATGATGTGACGGCGGTGTGACAGGTAAAAAAAAGAAAGAGTGAGATCTATTTGAAGAAGAATTTGATTATTGTTGGTAACGGCTTTGATCTCCACCATAATATGAAAACACAATATTCTGACTATAGGGATTATTTACTACGCTCTGACAATAAGGATATTGTTGATTGTTTTGAATTATCTTTAGAAGGCGATAATGATATAGCACTAGTTAATCTTTTGTGGAGCCGTATGGAAGAAATTATTTCTATCTTACCATATGAACAGGCATACACATATCTTAAGAGGTATGATGATGACGATTGGTCCGATTCATATCATCATGATTTCCAATATGAGATTGAAAGAATGGCAAAATACTGGCCGGCGATAAAAGACAATCTGGCTCCGTGGATTAGATCTTTAGAATATACTGGTGCGTGCGATAATTTGAAAAGGATAATTAACAACGAAGCAAATTTCATTTCGTTTAATTATACTAATACTCTAGAAATTTTATATGGTATTATTAAAGATGACATTTGCTATATACACGGCGACGCATCCAAAGAAAACCATTTAATTTTGGGGCATCGAAATGAAAGCTATTATCCAGAATGGGATGATAATAATACAGATGAAGATGTTAGACTGCTAAATGCAGGCACATTTATGGAGCGGTTTAGAAAACAAACATATAAGCCTATTGAAAAAATATGTGCTTCAAATGCTAAATTTAATCTTTTCTTATCCGAATACAGATATTCAAATATTTATATGATTGGATTGTCTTACAATGATATTGATAGTTTTTATATCAAAGAGATTGGAATGAAACAAAAATCAAAGTGGCATTTTGTATATTACAATGACACTGATCGTAAAAAAATATCGGAGTATGCAAAAGATATTGGTGTATCTGATTATTCTTTAATAACCCATGATGATATTTGATTATCAGTTTATGTGACTACTCTATTGTTTCGGCGCGCGGCGTTAGCCGCTTCCTTGCCGCCCCAGATTACAGAGGCGGCTTAAGGGAGTCCAGAGGGAACGGCTGGCGCAAAGGGACTTTTGATAGGAGCTCGCGAACTGTCAAAAGTACCTTTACGTTACTTTCGCAGAAAGTAACAAAGGCGAGGTAGCTCCAAACACAAAAATGATAATCTTTATTCACGGAGTTGGTGGACTTGAATGGCTGCCGGCTCCGTGATCTATTATGGCTGTCACGTTTGTCACTCGGTCGATACTTGTATGCGCGCGTCGTGCGCGCTTTGGGTATCGACTTGCGCTGCTTCGTGCAGCGGCGGGTATTATCAGAAAATTTCTGTAAATATCCGCAAACCTCTTGATTTTTCTGAGATTGTGGTGTATAATATGTATATACAGGTGTATATACTTCGAAAGGAGTGGTTTTTATGGTAACTGCAAAAGTATTTCAAAGCGGAAACAGTCAAGCTATCCGCATACCGAACGAATATCGCACAGAACAAACGGAATTTATAATACACAAGCTCGGCGAGGGGTTTTATCTGATACCGACATCCGATCCGTGGAGTTTTCTGCGCGGTAGTCTCGGTGCTGCGGCTTCGGAGCCCGAATTTGAAAGAGATCAGCCTGATCTCAGCGATATTGGCGAGCGGGAGGAGTTCTGATGTATCTTCTCGACACGAACATCTGTATTTATGCTATTAAAGGTAAATACCCTGTAATCGCAGAAAAGCTCCTGTCCATTAACCCAGACGAAATAAAGGTGTCCACCGTGACTGTAATGGAGCTCGAATATGGTGCAGCCAAAAGCAAATGGAGCGACCGCTCGCGTGAAGCCATAAAGGCTTTTCTTGCGTCATTTGAAATCCTACCGTTTTCCGATATGGATGCCGCTGTGTGCGGACAACTTCGCGCTGATCTCGCCGTTCGCGGAACGCCAATCGGAGCTTATGATATTATGATCGCGGCGCAGGGCATTTCTCGCGGATTGACTGTTGTAACGCATAATACCGGCGAATTTCAGCATGTGGCAGGTATTAAACTGGAGGATTGGGTCGAATAACTATTCAACAACGGAGTGGGTTTGTTTTAAGGCAGCCTGCTCCGTTGATTTCTGTCATGTTTGTCACACTTTCACGGGGCACTTTTACATATATATTATGATTTGTTCGCCGTCTATCATCGAACAGTCCGTCATTTTGCTGTGATACGTCGGATTGATTTGTTAAACGTGCACAAAAACAGTTTACATTTAATATCGATATTGCATTTTCATCCCATTTGTGGTATTATATAAGTGCTACATAAACCTAATATCATAAAGATAAAGTGTGTACCATACCTTTCGGTAGAGGTACAGGCTTAATATCGTCATGCTTTGTCTTTATGCGATAGGGTTTGTGTAGCAGCAATCGAGCTTGTATTTTTACAGGTGCGCGGCTCGATTGTAGCTGCGCACTTTTGGTTAATATTTGATTTTGGAGGAAAGAAAATGAGATATGCATTTAGTATAATCGGATTAATTATGGGCGTATTGTTTATAGGTTTTGGCGTATATTTTATTACCAAGGATAAATATACTCCGGAATTATATAAAGATATTGGATATGGTGTTGTCATTACCGGTGTTCTTGTTTCATGCCATTTTGGATGCAAGTTAGGAGAGGCTATGGATTTTGACAAACTTTTAAATGCTATAAAATCAAGCAACAAGAATAAAGAATCTACATATAAATTACTTGATACGCCGCATTCTGACAATATTATCTTATCTAAAAACAGCGACGATGACGATCATCTCCCTGAACTTTAAAGGAGATACCCAATCATGGCAGACAGATACACTCGTATTTATATTGACGATAAAGAAAAATACTGCGTTGGCGCGCCCATAATCATTTCTGCATGTGCTCTTTTGAACGATAACAAGAATAAAAATGTTGTCGCACAAATCAAACTAAAAAACATAGGCGAAAAGGTTATAAAAGCCGTCAAGGTGTTGATTGCTCCGTTGGATACGGCGGGGCGTTCTTTGGGTGACCGTATTACCTATTCTTATCTTGACCTTAATGTTAAGCGGGACGAATATTTCGGGTCACAAAATGCTATTCCAATGCCCGATAGCAGTACTCGCGCCATTGATGTTAAGATAACAGAAATAATTCTTTCGGATAATACAGTTATCGACACTTCTCAAAAAGTATATAAGCTGATACCTGAACGCCGTACTCTTTCTTCGTTATTTGACAACGAAGAAATGGTTAAGCAATATAAGATCAAAACCACTGATCGAGCAAATTTTGAGCCCATAGAACTTGAAAATCTTTGGTTGTGTGCTTGTGGTGCAATAAATGCGTGTGAAGAGGATTATTGCCATATTTGCCGGACCAAATTTTCTGAGCAGATAAACTCTTTGAATTCAGACATTCTAAGTCGAGAAGCACATACGAGAATAGAAAAAGAAAATAATAATTGCAATCCTATATTACGACATGCAATAGGCTTAATGGCTTCGCACACTATATCTGATTATGAAGCTGCTTTATCTGAATTAAAAAAAATAAAAGACTATAAAAACGCTAATGAGCTTATTAAAACTTGTGAACAAAGTATTGGGGAAATAAAGAAGCAAGAGAAAAACGAAGAGCAAAATAAACTAATTGAAATACAAGTTGCGGGAAAAGCGACAAAGAATCGTAAAATAATTGCCGCTATCGCAACGCCAATCGTCATTGCATGCATTGTTGCGTGCATCGTGTTTGTTATTGTTTTGACAAAGCATAGTGCTCAAGCAACTGTCGGTGATGTCGTGTGTTTTGGCTCATACGAACAAGACAATAAAATGTCAAATGTCAAGGAAGATATCGAATGGCTTGTACTTGCAAAAGAAGGCGACAAAGCCCTTGTAATCAGCAAATATGCGCTTGACTGTCAGGAGTACAACACATCATATACAAGCGTAACGTGGGAAACATGTTCGCTTCGCAAATGGCTGAATGGAACGTTTTTGAACGCTGCATTCAGTTCCGCTGAACAAAGCAGCATTGTGAATACAACCGTTACTGTAGATAAGAATCCGTCGTATAGCACATCACCCGGCAACAATACTACTGACAAAGTATTTCTTCTCAGCATTACAGAAGTAAACAAATACTTTAAGTCATACGATGCGAGAAAATGCGCTCCAACGGATTATGCCATAGCACAGGGCACAGATACAAGTAGCAGTGATTACACAGATGGCAGAGCCACCTGCTGGTGGTGGCTGCGGTCACCCGGCGGCGCTTCTAACCTTGCTGCATATGTCATCAGTGACGGCTCCGCCGATTACGAAGGCTTCCGTGTTGATCTCAGTGGTGGCGCGGTCCGTCCTGCCATGTGGATAGACATCGGAAATCTAAACTGAAAAGTATTATAATTTTCTAAGAATTCACGATAGTTATTGGAGAATGAAAATAAAATGCAAGATATTGAAATAAAAAGTTCCGAAAAACAACGTCAGATGCATAAGGATTTCTTTGATCGTTGTAAATATGCAATAGAAGCCGGTTATTATCTTGAAGCAATACTTATGGAATATGCCGCTATAGAGTCTCGACTTGAAGCAATATGTGGGATAGTCGGTTTTCCATGTGGACAATATTGTTTATGCAGAAAAGACATTGCCATAAGTACAAGAATTAATTGCTTGCGAGTATACAGAAATACTTTTAAATCGGTTTTTAAAAAGACAAAACTATCCCCACATTTTTTTACAGAAAAGGGCACGCTTCGTAAGTGGATTGATGAAAGAAATCGAATAGTACATGGCCTTTTCAAGAATGAAGTTAAGTATACACAAAGGATTCAGAACAGCAAAGATTTAGCTGAGAAAGGCTACGAGTATGCACGGCTTTTGTATAATGAAGCAAATCGTATTCGGAGGTTGACAAAGAATCATCCTGAGATATTTGTTTCTGTTATCCCACAGTGTAAAAACAATGATTGCAAAGGCTTCAATAAGGATAACCAATAATATAAAGAAAGATATAAACCGCCCGACCCGACAACGAGACGAACGGTTGATAATCTATAGATATGTGCTACGGCTTGGACATTATTTGGTCATTATTCTTACAAAAAACTGCATAAAATTGCAGCAAAGCTTATTTGTTTAGTGAGCGCAGATCCGCATTATACAGCCATTTGCGGCACATTGCAATTAGCTGCCGAAAGCCCCGGGTGAGCTTCGAATCCTGTCACTCCGACCACGGCATACGCCGTTTCGCCGTATGTTACTTCGGTAACATACGGTATTTTTCTTCCTCGCTGTCCAGAGCTCAGATATACTTTCTGTAACGCGATCCCACGGCATTCGCCGTTTCGCCGTATGTTACTCCGGTAGCATACGGTATTTTTCTGCCACGCTGTCCAGAGCTCAGATATACTTTCTGTAACGCGATCCCACGGCATTCGCCGTTTCGCCGCTCGTTACTTTTCAGTAATGGGCGGCTTTTTCTTCCTCGCTTTCCGGAGTTTTGATATACTTATATCTATAAAAGCATATCCAGCCCATAAACGGCATAATAGCGCCGATCATGGGCTGGATAGCTTTTCGTGGAAATAGGGGAAGGTATATATTCTGAATGTTTCGATTTTGCGGGCATCAGCGCTCCGGTATCTTTCTCAACGGCATTCTGCTGTTTCTGTGGTCATCGGGAGCCATTTTCATACTCCTTAAAACACTTGAATGACCCTTTGCACTGCATTATTCTATCAGACGGTGGTCTGATCGGTGTCTGCTTTCTTAGACTTGCGTGTTCCCTTTGTTTTGGTGCCGCTCTCAGGCTTGCTCTTTTCGGTCTTTTCGCCCGAAACCTTTATACCGACGAGCTCGTCGCTGTCGTTGTATCTGAGCGTGAGTACATCTCCGACGCTGATGTCAGCAGCAGTAACAGTCTTGCCGCCCTTTTTGAGCGAAACGCTGTCGGTAAGAGTAATTGTCAGGGTTGTTCCGTTTTCTGTAAACTCGCCCTTCTTGCCTCCTTTATTCTTGCCGCCGCGTTTGCCCTCGGGCTTTGTCTTTGCGGTATCGGAAGCATTATCGGAAGTTGCATCTGTGGTGCTTGCCGTGCTGTCGGAAGCCTTCACCTTATGCTTCTTTTCAGACTTTTCCTTCTTCACAGCAGTTGTACTGTCACCGGAAGCCGCGTTGTCTGTAGTTCCGGCAGGCTTCTCCGGCTTTGCATACTCACCGAGTGCAACGGTGATCTCGCTTCCGTTCACAGCGGTCACTTTGCCGATCTTGACGTTCTTTGCCTTCGGCTTCTGTGTTTCCGTCTGCGCGGTAACGGTCGTCTGTGCTGCGTCATCGGCATAAGCGGTGACAGCGGAAACTGATGTTGCAGCCATAATCAAAGCACAAAGACAAGCTGCAGTTTTTAATGATCTTTTCATATTGATCACGTTCCTTTCGTTTTTTATTTTGTAGGGGTTTTGCTTTGATGTACACATAATAACACGTTTTCCTTAAAATAATCTTTAATGTCGGAATAATTTTATTCCCGCCAGGTAAACATGAATGTCGTCAGGCCGTCCGGTGATGATGCAGCAGTAAGTGTGCCCTTATGCTTCTCGGCTATGGCTTTTGCAATAGACAGTCCGAGTCCGAATCCGCCTGTCGATGATGTGCGTGATTTGTCTGTGCGGTAAAAGCGGTCAAACAATCGTGACAGCTCCTCCGGTGGTATATACTCACCCATATTTGTTACGGTAAGAATGTTCCGGTTCTTCCTGCGGTGCAGTTCTACCTTTACTTCCCCGCTGCCGGCGGAATGACGTATCGCGTTGTCGATCAGTATATTTGCAAGCCGTTCTATCATTTCCTTATCGCCCTTGCAGGAAATGTCGGGTTCTATCTCCGTCACAAGGTTATGCCCGTTTTCAAACGCAAGCGCCTCGGTTGCAAGACATACGCTCTCTATAACTTCTGAAGCATTGAACTCTGACACAAGAAGCTCTGTTTCCTCTCTGTCGTCCTTTGAAAGATAAAGCATCTGATTTATCAGTTTCGACATTTTTACGGTTTCGGATTTAATGTACTCAAACCATTTATCCTGCTCCTCGACTGTTTTTTCGGGTTCCGATGTAATAACATCTATGTTTGCCGAAATGACCGTAAGAGGCGTTTTAAGCTCATGAGAAGCGTTCGCGAAAAACTCCTTCTGGCTGCTCCACGCGCGGGAGATTGGTTTAACTATCCAGCCCGAGACCATGACACTTATCGGAAAAAGCACTACAAGCGCGACAATACCGACAAAAACGATCACGATGAAAAGCCGTCCCATTGTCTCTATCTGATTAGTGCGATCAATGAATATCACCCGTGTCCTTCCGCCCGACTTTTTTATGAAGTATCTGTACGAAACATCGGACAGGCGTATATATCCGTTTTCACTGTTCTGTGATGCTATGTTTTCGGCTGCTGTACCGATCTCGTCCTCATTGTCCGGCTTGTTGTATGAGCTGCTGTAAGCGATCTCCTTTACACTCCCGTCCGATGACAGCAGAACGGATATCCAGTTTCGGGATGACTGGCGCTTTACGGGCTGACGACCCGGACTCACGGGAAACGACGGGTCACGTTTTGACGACTCGGAAGCTTCGGGAGGCTCCGGCTTTTTATCATCGGCGCGTTTGTCGAAATCCTCACGTATAACGGCGCTCAGCGCGGAATCGACCGCTTTGTCGGTTTCCTCTGTTTCTGAGCGCTGCATGAATAAGTATATACCGATAACGACTGCCGCTATCAACAGAGTAAGACCTGCCATAATGACCGCTGTTATCCGGACACGAAGTTTTTTTATCATTACGGTCACCTCGTTTCAAGACTGTAGCCCACGCCGCGCAGCGTCTTTATCGACACGTTCGATTTCAGGAATCCGATCTTCTTTCTTAAAAACGAGATGTAAACCTCGACATTGTTGTATTCCGCATCGGAATCGTAGCCCCATATCTTAACGATAAGGTTTTCCTTTGTAATGACCCGCTCGCGGTTCCGCAGGAGAAGCTCCATTATTGAGAATTCTTTAAGTCCGAGCTTTACAGAGCCGGATTTGCAGGAAAGAGTGTATGTTGCAAGTTCAAGGGAAAGATCACTGTACGAAAGAGTACCGTCGCAGACAAGCTCCGATGTGCTGCGTCTGCCAAGTGCGCGTATTCTTGCAAGCAGCTCCTCGGTCGCGAACGGTTTCGTCAGATAATCGTCCGCGCCGCTGTCGAGACCTTTGACTTTATCCGACACATCATCCTTCGCCGTAAGCAGTATCACAGGCGTTTTTATACCCTCTTTGCGGAGCTCACGAAGAACATCTATCCCGTTCATTCCGGGAAGCATTATATCAAGCACTATAACGTCGTATATCCCCGAAAGCGCGTTGTCAAGCCCGTCGATGCCGTTGTATGAAGCATCGGCGGTCATTTTGTCCTTTGCAAATATCTGCACAAGCGCGTCCGCAAGCCGTTTCTCGTCCTCAACAATCAGTATTTTCATAGCCGTACCTCATTTCCGGTTTTCTTATGGGCACCTCAAAAAACCGCTTTGAAAAGAGAAAATGAGATAATTGTGCCGAGAGCAAGGAGAGGCTCCGAAAGCGTGCTGGCGCACGGTGAGGAGGCTTGACGCAGCTATCGGTGCAAGTAGCTCTTTTTCTCTCAAATGGGTTTTTAGAGGTTCCCTTATATTATAAAGTACCAACCTTAAATATACCTTAAGTTATCACGAACTTACCATTCAATAATTCGCTTTATTATGCGCATATTTGGCTTGTTGTTCTCGCACTTCTCCGCTGACATAATTAAACACGATATTATCCGGAACCGTTTTGAGGCATCTCTATATTCCACAGACAACAAAACACGCAGCGGGACAATTGCCCTGCTGCGTGTTTTGTTGAGCTGTTTGCTGTTTACTAGCATATCATACCGATGCGGTCATTTAAAACCACCGCAACAATTTCGGAAGTTTTCTTTCGTATGCGCCGCATCGTGCGGCGCCCGGAAAACTTCCTTACGACATCCGTGTCTTTCGGAAGTTTCCTTTCGTATGCGCCGCATCCGTGCAGCGCCCGGAAAACTTACTTACGACATCCGTGTCTTTCGGAAGTTTTCTTTCATATGCGCCGCATCCGTGCAGCGCCCGGAAAACTTCCTTACGACATCCGTGTCTTACGGGACCGCACTTTTGTTATTTCTCCGTCGTGTCCTTTTCGTCGGCTGTACCGGACTTCTGTTCATCTTCTGCTTTCTTTTCAAAGCTCTTGTGGATATTATTTATATCCTCCATTGAACCGCCGCCAGTATCGTTAGGAGCGCGGAACTCTCCCTTATCGACGAGCCGCATGAACGCATCTACAACGTCCGATTCGAGCTGCGTACCAGACACCTCATTGATTATCGAAACGACCTTCTCGAAGTTCATACGCTTGCGGTACGGTCGGTTCGAGTACATAGCGTCGAAAGTATCCGCGACCGCGATTATCTGCGCTACACGCGGTATCTCATCACCCTTTAAGCCGTTCGGATAGCCTTTTCCGTCGGGACGCTCGTGATGCAAACCTGCTCCCGTTGCAAGTTCCGGCATTATGCTTATGTCCTTGAGTACGTTATAACCGATAGTCGTATGCGACTTTATGATTGCGAACTCCTCGTCCGTAAGCTTTCCGGGCTTGTTGAGCACCTCCATGGGTACGCCTATCTTTCCTATGTCGTGCAGAAGCGCGATATTATGGTATTTCTCGATAGTGTCCTCATCGTAACCGAGCTCTTTTGTGAGCATCGTCGTATAATGCGCCACGCGCTTCGAATGACCGTTCGTATAGTTGTCCTTGGCATCTATCGTTTTCGCGAATGCTTCACACATATCGCGGATTATGATCTTATTCTCGCGTTCTTTCTCAAGGAACGCGTTTGTCTTGTGACGGATATAATTCCTTACTATCTCCTCGACGATGAGTGCAGCCGCAAGTACGCATACCACATAGAACCATATCTGTTCATAAAATGCCCGTACCTTTACTATCTTTATGCTCATGGACTGCTGTACATCATGTGTCGAGTTGTTTATCATAGCGAGCCGGAACTCATATTCACCACCCGCGAGGTTCGTGTATCTCACCGGCTTCATCTCCGATTTGTTCAGGGATACCGGACTCTCGTCCGCGCCTTCAAGACAGTATTCTATCTGCGGGTCATGCATGGAATATGTGAGTGCATAGCCGTATATCGTGATAGTATGTGCCGATGAGGGCAATGTAACACACCCATTCCCGTCGGGGTAGTATTTTTCGTCATTCGCTTCGATGTACGGAACGCTGAACTTTATGTCGTGCGTCTTATCGAAGTATCTGTCGATATTCACACGGCTTACACCTGTTCTTCCGGAGATATAAAGATCGCCGTTCTCGCTGAGATAGCTGAAAGAGTTGCCCGTAGGAACGCTCGGAAGCCCGTCCGCCACGCCATAGTAAAGATAGTCGAAGCTTTCCTTTTCAATAAGATCATGCGCGTTCACGACATAAATACCGTTTGACGAAAGTACCCATACATTGTCCGACCGGTCAAAGAAGATGTCGTAGTTGTTAGTATAAGGGAAACTGCCCGACACCTTGTATATCCTGTCGTCCTTGATGTATTCGAGAGAGTTCGATGTTATTATCCAGTAAACCCCGCGTTCGGTATCCTTCTTTATGCGAAGGATTATATCGCTTGTAAGCCCGTCCTCCCTGCCGAGACGGGATATTTTATTGCCGTCGATAACATAAATTCCGTTTCCGTCGGTACCGAGATAATACCTGCCGTCGTCGGTGACTTCAGCAGTGAGCATTACCGTGTTGCTCAGTCCGGATTCCGCGCCTATACATTTCTCGATCTTACCGTTGTCGATCACGACAAGACCGCCGTTCGTAGCTTCAAGTACCTTGCCGTCGGGCGCTATAACAGTGCAGCGTGTCTTGTTGCTCAGAAGTCCGTCATTTTCGGTGTAACTGACAGTTTTTCCGTCCGCGGTGACACAAACGAGACCCATATCGTTGCTGTATGTCGAAAACCAGAGATTACCGGACTTATCCTCGGTTATACAGCGGATACGCGTGTTGCCGAAATAGTCGGTAATGTCGTTCTTGACGCTGTACCCTTCACTGTCCGTTATCTGAAGTCCGGAGTCCGTTCCGATATACAGCATACCGTTATGCAGGCAGGTAGAGTTCACGACAGTGTTTTCAAGGTCGGCGAAAGCTGTCACATCGGTGAACTTGTTCTCGACGATCTTCATTATACCCTGTCTCGACGATGCAAACCAAAGATTTCCCTCATAGTCCTCGTCCATTGAATCTATCTCACTTGTCATAGGGATATTCTCAAGCTGAACGAACTTTCCGTTCTCGTCGGTATAGAATATCATCTTGTTAGTAACGATCCATATCCTTCCGCTTGCATAGCCAATGCAGTTAACGGCATCAACGAGTTCCGCCTTTTCCGTGGTCACACCAGCGTCATTTCCGTCACTGTTGGTTATTACTGCACGCTTCTCGTAATAGATCGGTTCGGATTCGAGGCTCAGGAAGTTATCATCGAAGCTTCCGTGGCATACACGGCCAGACTCGGTGCCGAGATAAACACTTCCTGTTTTCTGCGGATCGGGAAAGATCGTGGTAACATCGTCTATCCCGAGATCACTGCTGTTATAGTAATCAGTAAGGCGCAGATCCTTTATGCGGAAAAACGCGCCGTTGCGTGCATTTCCGTAAACGCTGCCGTCCTTGTCCGCGGCAAGGTCAAGGATATAGAGATTATCGAGCTGCGGGTCGTTCAGCTCGTGTAAAGTGAGATCGCTGTCGATATAGCACATACCCTGTGTCGTACCGACGATTATGTTGCCGTTCCCGTCTTCTGTTATAGCGCGTATAGACGACGACCTCAGACCGCTGGTATAGTCGAAATTCTTCTCACTTTCCCTGTCTCTGACCACTATACCGTTGTCATTCGTTCCCACCCAGAGACGGCATTTGCTGTCTTCAAAGACAGTATTGGCGTTGGTGATGCCGCCGGACGAATCCTGACGCTCGAACGACGACCCGTCGTAGCGGATAAGTCCGCTGTAACCGCCTATCCAGATGAAACCGTCCGATGCGGCGAGTATAACGTTAGCGTCCGACGTCGGGAGCCCGTTGTCAGCGTTATAGAGCTGCGCTGCGAATCCCGTATCGTTCAGCTGACCCGTGACTGCGGCACCACCACCGAAGCGATCGCGAGTTTCTGCGGCAGTCTGACCTGCGTTCTCACCACCGCTCTCCGCAAATACCGAAGCCGCCGCGGTAATTGTCAGCGCAAGTGCCGCCGCGGCGGATAAAACAGTTCTTATGAGCTTTTTAGTCATCTCAGTGACCTCTTTTCTCCGAAAGATATTTATTCAACTGATCACGCAGATATTCATATCGTTCTTTCTTCTCCGGCTTCGCGAAATGCACTTCGCGGAACTGTTCGGGGTTATCGTCATAGCAGAGTTTCTCGTCTCCGAACTGCTCGCTCGTAAGGTCGAACACGCAGTCGCCTATGACGTTGTAGCAGTGGTAATTTCCGCCGTCACGGAGAATGCCGTACACCTTACCGCCGAATATATCCTGTGCAAGGAACGCGGTTATCGAACACTGTCCGAGCGTTCTGTTGTCCTCGCTCCACCTGTCGCGCATCCGCGGCGCACAGGTCTGGCTGCACCATATACCCGAAAGTATATCGTAAAGTTCGCGCGGATCACGTATAGCACCGTAATCTGCGTTTGTTGGCTTTACATCCGCGCTCTCCCAGCCGTAAAATCTGTATTCCATAAAACGGCTCCTTTCAAAGCAGTTTCATAAGCTTGCAGTTCGGTATGCCGGCGCTCCAGAAATCCTTTATCGGCATATTCCGTACCTGACATACTATACTGCTGTTCATAGCTCCGTGCCCGACGATAAGCACATCTTTTCCGTCATTCACCTGCGGAAGCGCTGTCTCACGCAAAAACTCTCCGGTTCTTGCGAAAAGCTCCTCAAAGCTCTCCGCACCCCCGGGCGGATCGGTGTATTTCTCGGGTTCCAGAAACAGCGTATTTATCGGGCAGTTCGGTATCTCAAAACTGTAAGCAAGACCTTCGTACTCCCCGAAGCCCATTTCCATAAGCCTGTCGTCCGTAATAATCGGGACATTCCTGCCCTTAAGCAGTATTTCTGCGGTCTCCCGTGCCCGTATCAGCGGCGAGCAGAAGCAGATATCGAAATGCACGTCCTTGTATTCGTTACGGGCATTTTCAGCCATTTCTCTGCCTTCGTCATTCAGCGGGATATCCGTGTGTCCCTGTAATCTGTGCTGTTCGTTCCAGTCGGTCTTTCCGTGCCTTATAATATACAGCATCGCAATGCTCCCTTATGATATAAACATACTGTCGCCGAAAGAAAAGAAGCGGTATCGTTCCTCTATCGCTGTCCGATATGCGGCAAGTGTCTTTTCACGTCCGAGAAACGCGCTCACAAGCATTATGAGCGTACTTTCCGGGAGATGAAAATTCGTTATCAGACCGTCTATCACTTTGAATTCATAGCCGGGGTAAATGAAGATACCGGTGCTCTCCGAACACTCGCGCACTTCGCCGTATTTCTGAGCACAGGCTTCGAGTGTGCGGCAGCTCGTAGTGCCGACTGAGATAACGCGCCCGCCGCGCTTTTTGCATTCCGCGATCTTCTGCGCCGTTACAGCCGGTATCGAGAAATGCTCGACGTGCATCTTGTGGTCGAGTATGTTTTCTTCCTTGACCGGACGGAATGTTCCGAGCCCGACATGAAGAGTCACAAAAGCCGTGTCAACGCCTTTTTCGCGTATCGACTCAAACACCCTGTCGGTAAAGTGCAGCCCCGCTGTCGGTGCTGCCGCCGAGCCTGTCTCGCGGCAGTATATCGTGTTGTATCTGTCCTTGTTTCTGAGCTTCTCGGTGATGTACGGCGGGAGCGGCATCTGACCGATACGGTCGAGGATGTCGAAGAAAACGCCGTCGAAATCGAAGCGGACTATTCGGTTACCGTCGGGCAGAACATCAAGCACCTCGCCGGTGAGCTCGTCCGAGAATTTCACCCGCGCACCGCGTTTGAGCCTACGACCCGGGCGGACTATCGCCTCCCATGTATCGTTGCCATGCTGCTCCAGAAGCAGGAATTCGCAGACAACTCCGGTCTCTTCCTTTACGCCGATTATGCGTGCCGGAAACACCTTCGAGTCGTTCATGACGAGAAGGTCACCCTCACGCAGATACTCCGCGAGATCATAGAAATGATCGTGCGTTATCTCGCCGCTCGCACGGTCTATCTTCATAAGACGTGAGCTGTCGCGGGGCTCAAGCGGTGTCTGCGCTATGAGCTCCTGCGGCAGGTCGTAATAAAATTCCGATTTAAGCATAGCTTATCCCTTTATCCGAAATATCATAGTTTTGTTTTAAGATCATCTATCTGTAATATTCTATCGCGCAGTTCCCGTCGTCATCGAACATCTCAATCTCGTATGTCAGCGTGCCGTCCTTGTATATCTCATCGTACAGCTCGCCGAGCTTCTCTGTTCGTCCCGTTACTGTAGTCCACCCGTCGTTGGGAAGCGCTATCTCCGTGTCGGATCCGTCGATGTCGCCGTCGATTAGCCCGATAGCGTAGCTTATACTGTCGTTTGTCCAGCCATATCCGAGACCGCGAAGATTTGCCCTGCCGTATCTCGCGGAAAGCTCATCCCAGAACGCGCCGATAGTCTCGTACTGCTTATCGCCGACGGTTGAGAACGTCCTGCCGATACCTCTGAATATCACTTTTCATCCCTCTCAAAAAACTCAAAAGTGCGCGTTCTGAACTCCGGTTCCTCGTCATAGATCGAGTGATAGCCGTCCTCGAAAATATACAGTTCACCGTGAGTTTTTTCCGCCAGCGTCTCGAAATCCTTACGGCACATAAGCTTGTCTTTTCCGCCGCCGAGAACGAGCACGGGGCACTGTATCTTATACAGCTTCGACAGCATATCGAAACCTATCACGCCTTTTGAAAGAATGACAAATCTCTTCAGCTCATCGTCTGTTGTGATTTTTGCAAGGTATGTAAAGGCTTTATTGTTACGCTTTAAAAGTTCGGGGGTATATACCGCTTCGGCAAAGCCGAGACATAACTCGGCCGCACGTCCGGATTCGGCAAACTTTATCCATTCCCCGATACCTTTCGCGGAAGTGCCGTCAACCTTTCCGCAGGTCGAACCGAGCAGAAGCTTATGTACAAGATTGGGGCGCTCGGCAGCTATAACCTGAGAGATCATACCGCCAAGGGATATTCCGAAAAAGTATGCGTCCTTTATACCGAGTGCATCGAGAGCAACCGCCGTATCACGCGCCATATCGTGAACGTTGTACACGGGCGGGAGCTCCTTTCGCCGTTCAAAGACATATATCGTGTATTTTTCATGGAAGAGACTGAACGCTTCTGCAATGAAATCCGCCGATTCCATTACGCTCCTGATGCCAAGCCCGGGTATCACTACCATTATCTTTGAGCCCGTTCCGAATTTACAGTATTCCATTTCAAACGAGACAGTCTTTATCGTTTCTATCTTTATTGACATGAATGCTTCTCCTGTGTCAGTGTTCCGCCGCTTCAAGCAGCGCCTTTATCTCTCCGGATGTGAACTTGTACTTCTTGTCACAGAAATGACAGCACACCTCGGTCTCGTCCTGTTCATCGGCAAGCTTTGCGAGCTCGTCGCGTCCGAGAGAAAGAAGTATCTGCTCGGTGCGTTCGCGGCTGCAGTTGCAGTAGTATGAACACTCCCACTCATCAAGGACTTCACCGTTCAGACCTTCAAGTCCCATGAGCGCTATCTCTTCGGGAGTCTTTCCCTGCTCCATAAGCTCGGTGACGGACTGCATAGACTTTATGTTGTTCTCGATGAAATCTATCGCTTTCTCATTTATCGGCGGAACAAGCTGGATTAGATAACCGCCCGCGTGCTTTACCGACCAGTCGCGGTCAACAAGAACGCCGAGTGCGCAGACTGTGGGTATCTGCTCGCTTATTGCATAGTAGCTTGTTATGTCCTCGGCTATCTCGCCGGAGATTATCGGCACCTGTGTCGCATAAGGCTCCTTAAGTCCGAGGTCTTTGATGACACCGAGAAATCCGTCGGTGCCCACATAACCGGATACATCAAGCTTGCCGTTCGGTTTGAGCGGGAGATCGACGTTCACGTTATCTGCATAGCACTTGACGTTGCCCATATAATCGGCGGCTACAACGATGTTACCCGCGGGACCGTTTCCGTTCATACGAAGCGTGAGCCGGTCATCCTCGGATTTAAGCATAGCACCCATTATCGAACCTGCTGTTGCGAGCCTGCCGAGAGCGGCGGTCGCGACAGGTGTTGTCTTGTGCAGTCTGAATATCTCGTTGACAATATCGGTAGAATCTATTGCCGAGCAAAGAACGCTGCCGTCCGCCGATAAAGCTCTTACTATCTTTGACAATCTACTGTCTCCTTCTTATCTTTTATCTGTATTTCCCCCGCCATTGACGGGGGAATATTGTGCCGTAACGTTCAGTTTTTTCTAAGATCTTCTATTCTTACTTTTATCGAGTTTGCGTGTGCCGTAAGTCTTTCGCGCTCCGCAACACGGATAATATCGTCCGCCGCAGAGTTAAGGGCATCCGCTGTATAGTAGATATAGCTCGATTTCTTTATGAAGCTGTCAACGGACAGCGGCGAGAAGAAGCGTGCAGTGCCGCTTGTCGGAAGAACGTGGTTCGGACCGGCATAGTAGTCTCCGAGAGGTTCGGGAGCGTACTCTCCGAGGAACAGCGAACCAACGTTCACAATGCGCCCGATGAATTCAAGCGGATTTCTCGCCACTACCTCACAGTGCTCCGGAGCAAGCGCGTTCGCTATATCACACGCATCGGAGATGCTGTCGGTCACAATTATCTTTCCATAGTTCGTAAGCGAATAGTCGATTATCTCCTTGCGTTCGAGTGTCTGCATCTGGCGCTCGATCTCTTTCGTTGTCTCTTCCGCTATGCGCCCGCTCGTAGTTATAAGTATCGCGCTCGCGATCTTGTCGTGCTCTGCCTGAGACATAAGGTCGGCGGCAAGGTACTTCGGGTTAGCTGTATCGTCCGCGACAACGAGTATCTCACTCGGACCCGCGATCATGTCTATATCGACCGTTCCGTAGAGCAGCTTCTTAGCGGTAGCAACGAAAATGTTTCCGGGGCCTACAATCTTTGATACTTTCGGTATCTCTTCGGTACCGTAAGCAAGCGCGGCAACAGCCTGTGCGCCTCCGCACATGAATATGCTGTCAACTCCGCAGAGCGCAGCCGCTACAAGTATATCCTTGTTCGGCGTACCGTCCTTGAGCGGAGGTGTAACCATTACTATCTCGCCGACACCTGCTATCTTCGCAGGTATCGCGTTCATCAGAACCGAAGACGGGTATGCGGCAGTACCGCCGGGAACATAAAGCCCGACTTTGTCGAGACCGCGGACGCGCTGACCAAGAATAACGCCCGTTTCATCGGTCATCATATAACCGTTCTGCTTCTGTCTCTCGTGGAACGCGGTTATCTTTTCGATGCAGTTCAGAAGTGACTCCACAAGCTCTCTGTCCGCTTCTGTGAGAGCGTCCTGAATGACTTCCTGCGGTACTCTGTAATACTTCACATCCGGGCAGTCGAACTTTGCTGTGTACTGCTTTACGGCTTTGTCGCCGTTCTCTTTGACATCGGCAATTATCGCGCGTACCGTCTTTTCGACATCTGCGTTGATCTCGCCGCTTCTCTTTTCTACTTCTTTGAGGAAAGCCTTTTCGCTTCCGTCAGCTTTTATAGTTCCTATCATTTCAGTTTCCTTTCTTAAAGCGCAGCCTGCATAGCCGCCGCAAGTTCTTCTATACGTTCTTTTTTTAGCTTCATGCTTACCGTGTTTACAATAAGTCTCGCTGAGATCGGCACAACGTCCTCTATGACCTCAAGGCCGTTTTCTCTGAGCGTCGTTCCTGTCTCGACTATATCCACTATGCCGTCAGCTATCCTGAGCAGAGGCGCGAGCTCGACCGAGCCCTCGATCTTCACGATATCAACGTCCATTCTCTTGCTCTCAAAGAAATGTCGTGTAACATTCGGGTATTTCGTCGCTACTGTCTTCACACCGACGCCGCCATAGAAATCCGTACCCTTCTTCCCGGCGAGCGCGAATTTGCAGCGGCCGAAGCCGAGATCGGCGATCTCGAAATACTTGCCGCCGTGTTCAAGTATCGTGTCCTTTCCGACAACACCGATGTCACACGCGCCGAGTTCAACGTATGTTATGACATCCGCAGCCTTAGCGAGCACTACCTCTATGTTTCTTCCCGGTATAGTAAGTATGAGCCGTCTGCCCTTTTCCCTGAGCTCGGTCACGTCATAGCCCATTTTCTCAAACAGACCGACAGTATCCTTTTCGAGCCTGCCCTTTGTAAGTGCTATTCTTAATGCAGTATTTTCAGCCATTTCCGTTTCCTCCTTATTCTATATTCCCGGAGGTCACTCCGCTTTTGGTAACAATGTCGATGCGTTTGCACTTCCGCAGCGCAGCCAGTTTCTTTGCTTCTTCCAGATCCGAAAGGTCGGAGTATTCCGCCGTCAGACCCCCGGCAATCAGCTTTCTGCAGTGCTCGATAGCCTCAACGATACTGTCGTCATCGGAATATATCATAACGTCCGGCGAAGGGAGCAGCATTCCGCCTGAACGCTTCAGGAGCGCTTCGGCGACCGCGTTCTCGTTGACCGCGAAGCCGGTAGCGGGAGTATCAACGCCGAAGTCCGCAAGAAGCTTGTCATAACGTCCGCCCGTGAGGACAGGCATACCGTAGCCCGAGATATAGCCGTTGAACACGATACCCGTGTAGTATGCGTCGCTTTTTGCAGCAAAGCCGAGATCGACCGTCACCTTATCACCTATCCCAAGAGCGCACAGGCTCTCGTACACCTTTTCAAGCCTTTCAAGTATCGGAAGCGCTTCTTCGGGAAGCACCTTCGCAGCTTCGGCAAATACAGCCTTCCCGCCGAACAGCCTTGTCATACTGCCGATAGCCGCGGCGTACATATTACCTTCAAACCCCGCAAGCATCTCGTCGAGCGCAGGATAATTCTTGGACACAACGTATTCGCGAAGGTCATCGAGTTCCTGCTCCTTAAGTCCGAGTTTAGATGAAAGCAGAGCGAAAAATCCGCTGTCGCCTATCTCGAAACGGTAATCATCAACGTCGAAGGACTGCATGACTTCCGCCGCAATGGATAACGCTTCCATATCAGAGCGCATCACATCTCCGCCTATCATCTCCACGCCGCTCTGATAGAACTCGTCGTCTCTTCCGCTCTCCTTCGGGTTTGCACGATAGATAGTCTGATTATAGAACAGCTTAAGCGGCAGCGGGGCTGTACGCAGTCTCGTTCCGACAAGTCTTGCTATCGGCATGGTAGAGTCGGGACGCATGACCATTAGTCTGCCCTTTCCGTCGGTAAGTTTATAGAGCACTTCCTGAGGATAATGTCGTGATTTATTGTTGAACACGTCAAAGAACTCAAGTCCCGGAGTTATGACCTCGGTATATCCGTGGCTCGTGAATATTTTTCTCAGGCTCTCGCCAATACTTCTGAGCGCCGCACACTCGTCATAGATGAGATCACGCGTTCCCTCAGGCGTAAGAAGATCATAGTTTTTCATAAATACCCCCATTATTCAATGCCGATACGCAATTCCGACCGCGCATACGGCACATATTTAAATCGTAATACCGGATAACTCTTATTATAAATCCGATCAATGCTTTTCTTTTCCGAAATGGATGAATGACAGTACACCGACCGGAATAAAGTAAACGCACCACAGGATAAGCGCGATAGTACCGCCGTTTCCGCTGTTTCCCTCCGGCATATTAATGAACATTCCTGTCATCGGCATAAATACGCATCCCGGGAAGAACGCTCCGTGTATAATGAGGAGCGCTTTGAGCCACTTGTCCGTTCTGTTCTTTGCTTTGAAGGAAAGTCCGGTAAAGAATGTAGAAAGTGCCATCATACCGTATCCGAGCAGGTCGAAATTGAAGATAAGCCCGTTCCTTCCGAAATTTATCAGCGCTGCCGCCTGTTCATTCAGCGGTTCATTCGCTACCGTTGTAATCTGCGTGAAATATACTATCATCACGAAAATGCAGTAAATCCCGGAAAATACCATACCTATGTCTGCCGCCACTTTACGGTTGTTCTCACACTCGTGATGCAGTCCCGCCATGGTCATGATAAACCCTATCGGCAGGATAAAACATACAAAATACTGACAATAAGGAATATAAATTACCAGAAACAAAGCAAACAAAAAACATGTCACTGTTACAATTGCCGCTCCGATCCTCGGTATCGTCCTGTTCATTTCCTTATCCTTGCCTCTCGCTTTAGTTAATTACTATGCTAACCAATTACCATAGTAGTATGATACCATTAATCGACTATAATGTCAAGTCAAAAAGAAAATTTCGCCGATATGTACAAATTGATCGGCGAAACTCCCGAATGTTTGGTATTTTTTATGCTTCCCTGTTCTTCGCGTTTATGATACGCGCAACGAATGTCAGCTTCTCGCTGTCTTCTGTCGGAGAGTTCTCCGTCGGGTACTCATAGCACGCGCAAAGCTCGAATCCCGCTTCTTCAAGGAGCTTTTCTATCGTCTCCTCCGCCCATGCCGTCTCGGTGAAATCATCGGAACTGCGGCGGTAAATATCACCGTCACGCTCAAAAAAATCGAGCTGTATCGCGGTAACACCGTTCCCCTCGTATTCGTTCTCCCAGACGCAGAAAACATCGTCGGTCTCATAAACGTATGTATTGTCGGCAAGCACATTCTCGTGCTTATACGGCGTGTTCACATCGAACACGAAAACTCCGCCCGCATTCATAAACAGTGCGACCTTCTCAAAAACTGTCCGCACTTCGTCGATGCTTTCAAGGTGGTTAAGACTGTCAAGCGCGCAAACTGCCGCATCTATCGTACCGAACATATCAAGCTCCGTCATATCCTGACAGAGGTACTGTACACCGTCGTGAGGCTTCGCAAACGCAATATCGAGCATTTCCGGCGACGCGTCAGTTCCGATAACGTCGTAACCCTTTTCCGAGAGCAGAACCGAAAGCGATCCCGTCCCACAGGCGAGATCGAGCAATATTCCCTTATCTCTGCCGAAACGCGAGACAAGCCGGTCAAAATACTCTGCAAGAGCGTTATAGTCTATATTCGCGGTAAGTTCATCGTAATATCGCGCGAATGTGTCATAGCTCATCCCATTTTGCCCTGTTTCTTAAGGCGGTCGAATACTACACCATAGCCGTCCTTACCGGTCTGGAGCGTTCTGTTCACGCGGCTTATGGTTGCGGTGCTCGCGCTTGTTATATCAACGATATCCGCATATACTTTGTCTTCTGTAAGATACTTTGCCACAACAAGTCTCTGTGAAATAGATGCAAGCTCCTGAACTGTGCAGAGATCTTCAAAGAAAGCTGCGCACTCCTCGATGTTTTTGAGCTGGAGGACTGCTTCATAAAGGAATTCACGGTTTTCGTAGTTAATCTGGCGTTTTTTCATGTCTATTTCCTTTCCATTTATCGATCGCGGCACTTTACCGCATAACGTATTACTACATTACAGTTTATCACGCAAAAGCCGAAAAGTCAAGCATTTTCGTAATATTTTTACATCTGATCCAATTGCTTCATACGGTAATATTTATCCCTGAGCCGGAATATTATGTACAAAAACGGAGGGACAAACAATGAAAAACATCAAATGGACAGATCTGCTCATATTCGTTATCATAGCCGAACTTGTCGGCACGGTATCGGGAATAGTTTCCGGCGGGAGCTTCGGAGCGTACTACGACACTATAGCCATGCCGCCGTTCTCACCGCCCGGCTGGCTTTTCCCGGTCGTATGGACTATACTCTACGCGCTGATGGGCGTTTCGGCGTATCTCATACACAGCTCAGACGCTCCTGCAAAAAAGCAGGCACTTGACATCTACTGGCTCCAGCTTCTCGCAAACTTTCTGTGGAGCCCCGCATTCTTCGGGATCAGATCCTTCGGGACAGCAGTCGCCGTTGTCATAGTCATGCTCGTTCTTATCGCAATAATGCTGGCAGTTTTCGGGAAGATACGAAGATCTGCGGTATGGCTCAACATACCGTACCTCGTCTGGACTGTATTCGCCGCGTACCTGACGATAGGCGCTTACGTTCTCAACGGCTGAGCTGCCGCGAACTCACCCTTTATCTTCTCGATGAGTCCGTGCTCCGCGAGACGGTAGGCTGTATTGATTATATTGTACACAGTCTCCGCGTTTGCCGCGCCATGCCCTTTGATTATAGGAAGCTTCGTACCGAGCAGCACCGCGCCGCCCTGCGAATTATAATCGTACTTCTTATAAAGCCTGTCGAACGCTTCCTGCGGAATATCGCCGGACGTTCTGCGAAGTTCAGAGATGACAGCTTTCGCGCTTCCCTCAAGGGCTTTGAGCAGGATATTGCCCGAGAACCCGTCGCACGCCAGAACATCTGCCCTGCCTTCGAGCACGTCGCCGGCTTCGATATTGCCGATGAAGTTTATGCCGCTTGCGCGCAGGAGCTCGTTCGCTTTTCTGACGACACCGCTTCCCTTCTTGTCCTCGGCACCGTTTGAGAGCAGCCCGACCTTCGGTTCGTCAACGCCCGATGCTTTCATGTACGCAATGCCCATTCGTGCGAAATCGACTATCTTTTCCGCGCGGCAGTCAACGTTAGCGCCGCAGTCAACGATACAGAACGGTGTATCGTCCGTTCTTTTCAGCTCCGCAAGAAGAATGGGGCTTACCGGAACGACGCGCCCGAGTATCATCATCGCGCAGACGAAGATCGCACCCGTCGCACCGCATGACACGAACCCACCTATATCGGGGTCGGACTTGCAGAGTGACATTCCGCGGACTATGGAGGAATCCGGCTTTGCCTTATATGCCTCGGCAGGATCTTCACCGTTTATTATGACCTGCGGACAATCCGCTATCTCAATGCGGTCCTTTCTGTAACCGTTCTTTTCTATGTATTCTTCAAGCACATCTTTGTCTCCGCAGAGATAAAGGAACAGCCCCTCGTTGTCACGCACCGCACGGAAAGCTCCGTCGATGAGTTCTGTCTGCGGTCTGTCCGCGCCTTTCAGATCAACAACTATCTTAACTATTTTTACCACCCGCTTCTTTTTGTTCCTGCCAGAAACGTTCGGCAAGGATCCTGTATGTTTTTTTGGAAAACCACGGCTTCGACAGCTCCGCGGCCGTTTCTTCGTCAATAAAGCCCTGCTGCATGAACATCCGACCCGCCTTCTCCGCCATTCCGGTGAACGCCGCAAGTCTGTGTGTCGAACCCGCTTCCACGAGAGCTTTAATCTGGGGACAGAATATCGCGGTGTAGTTTCCGCGTCCATAGATGAGATCATACTGCCCGCGAAGCGGAGCAAATACCTCTTCGCCCTCGGAGAATCCACAGGACGAGATGACAGCGAAATGCTGCTCCTTATCGGTATCTCTGAAACGATGGGAAAGCCCCTCGTCCGGAGCCGGCATAAATCCCTTATATGTCTCGAACATACCGAGCATACGGTCGATAAAGGTCTTGAAAGCTCCAGGCATTCCGAAAAAATAAAGCGGATAGCTGTGTATGACAAAATCCGCTTCTTTAAGCTTTTTCATCAGAAGCCCCATATCGTCGTCCTTTATAACACATTCGCCCTCCGTGCGTCCCCAACAGGAGAGACAGCCGCGGCAGGGCTTTATGTTCATATCCGGTATGTTGATGTACTCCACGGTGCTTTCCCGCTCTTTTACCATTCCGCCGACGAACGCTCTCGTCGCAGTCATGGTGAAGCTTTTTTCACGCTTGGGGCTTCCGTTTATAACAAGTATTTTTTTAGATGTATCGTCGGACATCTGAATCTTTGCCTTTCTGATGCATATTATCGCGAATATACCGCGGAGCTGTCGATTGCCGTGAACACGAGCGAACCTTTCGCGTGTACCTTTCCGTCAACACAGACTTTTGCGTCAAAATAGTAGAGTCCGGCTCCCGCTTTCGTCTTTGTTACGGTTATATCGAGAACATCCCCCGGTATAACAGCCTTCACGAACTTGAAGTTATCGACCTTCAGCAGCACATAAAGCTTGTCGTCGGAAGCGTCCGGCTCGATAACGAGCGAACAGAGCTGTGCACAGCTCTCGACGATGAGGACTCCCGGCATTATCGGCGCACCGGGGAAATGCCCGACGAAGTGCGGCTCGTTCACGGACACACACTTTATGCCGCGTGCACTCTCTTCGGGGACAAGCTCGGTCACACGGTCTATCATCTGAAACGGCGGGCGCTGCTTTATGCGCTCGTTGATCTCGTTTATAGTCATCATAATGAGATACCTCCGTCCATGGTTATTACCTGACCGGTAATGTACGCGCACGCGTCGGACGCAAGCATGGATACTACCGCCGCCACTTCATCGGCAGTACCAAAGCGGTGCAGCGGGATAGTTTTCAGGTACTCCTCTTTTTTCTCTGCGGAAAGAGCGTCTATCATCTCTGTCTCTATGAAGCCGGGAGCGACCGCGTTGACTCTTATGCCCTTAGCGCCCATTTCCTTGGCAAGGACACGGGTAAGTGCGTTCACTGCGCCTTTTGTGGCACTGTAAACACTTTGTCCCGCAAGGGCAAGTTCGCCGCTTACTGAGGACATATTTATGATAACGCCCTTTTTCTTCCTGAACATCTTCAGTCCTGCCTGCTGAGCGCAGTAGAAGTAACCCTTGACGTTAAGATCCATGCACTTGTCCAGGTCGTCCATATTGAGCATGAGCAGCAGGTTATCCCTTACTATGCCGGCATTGTTTACGAGAAGGTCGATCTGACCGTACTGCTTGTCAACATCCTTTATCATCTGCTTGACCTGTGCAAGATCAGACACATCGGCTTTATATGTCATACCGTCGCCGCCGTCGGCTTTTATTGTTTCGAGAACTTTCTGAGCCTCATCATCGCTTCTGCTGTAATTGATGACAACGGTATATCCGTCCCTGGCAAGACGCAGAGCACAGGCTTTTCCTATACCGCGGGAAGCTCCGGTTATGAGTGCGACTTTCATAGTATGGTCTCCTTATCTGCTTATGATTACGGCACTGTACGATCCGCCCGTGCCGAACGCGACTGCGAGTATATTGTTCAGCGCAGCGCTCTTCACTGTGCCTGTATGAACTTCTGCATCGTCAAGATATGTGCAGCCGTACTCCGCAATATCACCGTGCAGCATCAGAGCCGCGTGTGCAGCGCCGAGAGCCGCTGAAGCCGCTCTTCCCTCGCCAAGCTTCTTCTTCACAGATATAACAGGAAGTTTTGCGAGTTTATCACCGAATACACGGCGAAGTGCGTCACATTCTATCTTATCCACAACTGTATGTCCGTCAGCAAAACCAACAACAGCGTCAATATCACTTATTGACATTCCCGCATCTGCAAGCGCGTTGTTTATCGCGGTATCGAGAGCTTCTCCGGAGCCCGTGAGCTTTCCGAACTCAACGCTCCTGCACGCCGTTCCGAACCCTTTTGCGCGTGCATATATCCTTGCGCCGCGTGCTTCAGCAGTCTCCGCGTCTTCAAGGAGTATCGACGTGCTTCCGTCTGAAAGTGTGATCTTGTCATTGTGTGAATAGGGCTGAACACAGGTATCGGCAGCAAGACCGAGATCCTTGTAAAGTCCGCGTATTATTTCATTGTTCTCGTCCGTTCCCGTTGCAAGCACCGCTTTGCCGCGTCCGAGACGTATAACGTTCATTCCGTAGCCGACCGAGAAAAGTCCCGACTGAGCACCGTTCGTAGCCGTAACGTTATATCCCTTTATGCCGGAGCATATCGACAGATAGCCTCCCGCCGCATTATATACAGTATTCGGAAACTTGAACGCGCTTCCGTTGGCATTACCCTTTTCCGCGATAAGCATTTCGAAATCGCACACCGGCGAGAGAGAACCTTCTGAGGTACCGACGATTATACCTATGTCCGTCGCGTTATCGCTGTTCACGGTGTAATTACCATCTTTCAGAGCATACATTCCGGAAACAGCCTGTAACTGGCTGAAACGGTCGAGCTTGCGGTAGAACGCCATTTTGAGTCCGAGCTCGTCGTACTCGTCCTTTCCGACCGAAGAACAGAGATCGGCAGTCCCGGGCGCATTTTCGTCGGCACAGCTCTCGATATACTTCTGAGCGCCGTTGCCTGCGGGGGTAACTATACCAAGTCCCGTGATGCATATTTCCGGAAGCTTGTCCGGCTTCTTCATGCTGCCGGTCTTTTTGCTGAATATGATGCTCGCGTTGTTTCCGCCGAAAGCAAAGGAGTTGCTCATAACGGTGTCGAGCTCTTTTTTCTTGGGTGAGTTAGGACAGAAATCAATGCTTCCGGCTCTTTCGGCAAGAAGTCCGAGATCGTCGTCCGAGAAGCCGAGTGTGGGCGGTACAGTGTTTTCCGTAAGCGCCTTGACCGCAAGAACAGCTTCCACCGCTCCCGCAGCACCGAGACAATGTCCCGTCATCGCCTTGGTCGAACTTGCGCTGAGGTGATCGTTCTTTCCGCCGAATATCGTGCGAAGAGAAAGGAACTCTGCTTCGTCATTCTTTGCCGTGCCGGTTCCGTGCGCGTTTACATAGTCGATATCCGTTTCGCTTACGCCCGAGCCTTCTATCGCCCAGCGTATAGCGTTCATCTGACCCTCGCCGTCCGGTCTGGGAGCGGTAATGTGATGCGCGTCACTGCTTATTCCCGAACCGAGAACTTCACAGTATATCTTTGCTCCGCGCTTTACTGCGTGCTCATAGGACTCAACGATAAGAGCTCCCGCGCCCTCGCCGAGAGTGATACCGCTCAGGTGGTTGAACGGCGAACAAGGGTTCGCGTCAAGCGCATGAAGCGATGTAAACCCTGCAAACGGAACGGACGAGAACGAGTCTGCGCCGCCTGCTACTACAACATCGGCCTTTCCCGCACGGATAAGGTCAGCAGCGTAGGAAATGCTTATCGTTCCGGCTGCACAGGCATTTGCAACGTTCATAACGGCACCGCCTGCACCGCAGTAACCGGCAGCCTGTGAAGCTATCGCGGAAATCGGCATCTGCGGTATGAGTTCTGCCGACTTTTCCTTGGTATAGTACTTCTCGACGCTTACAACGCCGCCGACACAGCTTCCCATTATAACACCCGCGCGTTCACTTCCGCCGAAGCCTTCGATCTTCGCGTCACGCATAGCTTCATCGACAGCTTTTATGCAGAGCTTCGAGACTCTGTCCATTTTCTCCGTGCAGGCGATGTTGTCCCACTTGTCGCCGCGGACCTCCGCAGCGTAGTCGGAATAGCAGTTCTCCGTATCCACAGTCTTTGTATGGTCTATGCCGGATTTTGACGCCATAGCGCTTTTCCAGCATTCATCAACATTTTCACCGATAGCCGAGATCATTCCGAGTCCGGTTATCACACAGCGCATCTCATCGTTATTCAATTCGGTTTCCGCCTTTCTTTACGGCTCGTGACAGAGCCGCAGTCTTTATAACACCAATAAAGCCCTTACTTTTGTAATGTCGTAAGAGCTTTACGGTCAAACTTCGATCGATTTTTATCTGATCAGTTATCCTTATGTTCCGAAATATACGCGGCAATACTATCGATATTGAGGAAGTGTTCTTTTCCTACACCGGTCATATCAACGCCGTACTCATCGTCAACAAAAGAGATTATCTCAAGCGAATCAACGGAATCGAGACCTATGGAATCCTCACCGAAAAGCTCTGTGTCATAATCGAGCACATCGGGTTCAACACCGAGATTGCTGCAAATAAGTTCTTTTACCTTAGCCTTTATTTCAGAATCTGCCATATCTACTTCTCCTTTTTTAAATAATACAATGACATTTTACCATATCATTATACAACATTCCCCGTTTTTTTCAAACATACAATATATTATAAGTGCACAAAATTAGTACATTTTGCGGTAAATGCACAAAAATCTGCCCGTGCTATTTCGGCACGGGCAGATCATATATATCGCAAAGCCGCTTTATATAAGCGATTTTCAGTCTATCACGGGAAGCCCTGCGAAACTCTTCTGAAGCTCTTCATCCGTCGGGATATAATCGGTCATCTCGCCGTCGTTGAATTTCTGGTAAGCGACCATATCAAAATATCCTGTTCCGGTAAGACCGAAGAGGATCGTCTTTTCTTCGCCTGTCTCCTTGCACTTCAGAGCCTCGTCGATAGCTACACGGATAGCATGGCTCGACTCGGGCGCGGGAAGAATTCCCTCGATGCGTGCGAACTTCTGTGCCGCCTCAAATACCGCAGTCTGCTCAACCGAAACCGCTTCCATAAGCTTGTCATCGTAAAGCTGCGAGAGTGTGCTGCTCATACCGTGATAGCGCAGACCGCCGGCATGGTTAGCGGACGGGATAAAGCCGCTTCCGAGAGTGTACATCTTAGCGAGCGGGCATACCATTCCGGTATCGCAGAAATCGTAAGCGTACTTGCCGCGTGTGAAGCTCGGGCAGCTTGCGGGCTCGACCGCGATTATTCTGTAATCCGCCTCACCGCGGAGCTTCTGTCCCATAAACGGCGAAATGAGACCGCCGAGGTTCGATCCGCCGCCGGCACAACCGATGATGATGTCAGGCTTTACACCGAGCTTGTCGAACGCAGCCTTGCTCTCAAGACCGATTATCGACTGGTGCAGGAGCACCTGATTGAGAACGGAACCGAGTACATATCTGTAGCCCTCGGTGTGGGTCGCCACTTCAACAGCTTCCGAGATAGCGCAGCCAAGGCTTCCTGTCGTTCCCGGGTGAGCCGCAAGTATCTTTCTTCCGACCTCTGTGGTCTCGGACGGAGAAGGCGTGACAGAAGCACCGTAAGTTCTCATAACTTCACGGCGGAAGGGCTTCTGCTCATACGAAACTTTTACCATAAACACCTTGCAGTCAAGTCCGAGATATGCGCACGCCATAGAAAGCGCTGTTCCCCACTGACCCGCACCGGTCTCGGTAGTAACGCCCTTCAGACCCTGCTTCTTTGCATAGTAAGCCTGTGCGATAGCGCTGTTGAGCTTGTGGCTTCCGGAAGTATTGTTGCCCTCGAACTTATAGTATATCTTTGCCGGAGTGTCGAGCACCTTTTCAAGGCAGTATGCCCTTACGAGCGGCGAGGGACGGTACATCTTATAGAAATCAAGTATTTCCTGCGGGATGTCTATATACGCAGTATCATTGTCGAGCTCCTGCTTGACGAGCTCTTCGCAGAACACGCCGGAGAGCTCCTCGGCGGTCATAGGCTGATGAGTACCGGGGTTGAGCAGGGGCGCGGGCTTGTTCTTCATATCCGCTCTTACATTATACCACTGCTTCGGCATCTCGCTTTCTTCAAGATAAGTCTTGTATGGTATGTTCTTTTCCATGTTTGGTTCCTTTCTGAAATTGCTTCGGACAAGCGGAACATAATTCCGACTGCTTTAAAGCCTTAATGATTTAATACTTTTAAATTATATCACGCTGACTGCGTTTTGTCAATATCCTGTCTATGAAATAAAAAACATGTTACAGAGTTTACAGATAAACCGGTAATTATTTTCTTCTGGATAAGGGCTAACAGCGATGTTGACCGCTACCTCGGCTGGCTCAACAGCTTTTACAAGAAGTACGGCAGTGATGTTAACTTCCTCATGGTCAACTGTGAGCACAAAAGCCTCCGCAATTATGTGAAGGACTTTGCCGAGAATCAGAAGCTTGATACACCGATCTATTACGACTGGGATATCACAGCACTCGGAAGACAGGGTACTATCAATACCCCTTACCTTATGTCGATAAACAGAAAGGGCGAGCTTGCCAAGTACTACAGCGGCGCGCTCAACCTCGAAGCTATCCAAAAAACAATAGACCTCGCACTTGAGTAAGCACACACTCCCCTGCCCGCGGTATTATTCCGCCGGCAGGGGAGTTTTTCATCGGCATTCCGTGAAAGAATTTCCGCCTTTCAACTGTTATATTGTTGAAAAGTTACAGAAAAGATTCAAGCAGAATAAAAACAGGTTGACACACAGTCTGAAGAATGTTATAATATTTGACGGACAAAAGACGTACGATACCGGCATACATATCGAAGGTACGTGATATATACTATAACATAATAATCGTCTTTTGCCTGTAATGTGTAAAGTGAAGAGCAACAGAATATTCAAGGAGTACGTTATGAAAACAACAATGATATTCACTGAATCCGGTGATACGTTCCTTTCCGTTACGTACAAACCGGGAGAAGTGACACAGAAAAACATCAAGCTCAGCAGCACCCTCTACTTTGCGGAGCTTATCGGCTCGGACAAGAGCGGGTATTCCGTAAGATTCAAGCTGCCGTTTTTCGGGCAATTCAGCAGAGGCGGCTTTATATCAAAGCGCAGCGCACTTGTGTATGAGCAGGATATTCTCGACCGGCATTTCGATGATTTTATTGCCGGCGAACCCGCCGAGCTGTACGAATCGGGCATAGCCTGAATCATTTCATTAAACCCGCTTCGACCAACGAAGGAAAACTGAACCGCCCCGATTTTGCGTAATGCACAAATCGGGGCGGTTCCGGCGAAACAGACTTTTGTTTCTGACAGCAGGGTTTTCGGAATATATGCAAGCAAGAGCATGATGCTCTTATAAGTAGCGATGCAAAGATTGCGTACGTCTATTTGTGCGGTATTGCCTATATCATTTTTTCAAAAAACACTTGAAAATATAAATGATTTGTGCTATAATATGGACAAAGGTTAGCACGTGCTAACGCTTAAAGGAGACAACAAAATGGACATTTTACAACCAAAAGCGATAATAGGTACGAACTCGTGGGGCAGCGCGGCTTACGGTAAGCTTCTGCGCGGGAGCAGCGTTGACGAAAGCACGACCAGAGCCGCTATGCAGCTTGCAAAGGAGAAAGATCTGCTGATATTCGATCTCGCGCAGGATTACGGACTCGGCAAGGCGCAGAAAATGATCGGCAGATTCGGCACGGATGATGTTTATATTTCCGCAAAATTCACGCCGTCCGGCAAATATGTTCCCGGACAGGTAAGAAAGTCACTGGAACGCGACCTCGCCGACTTCGGAAGAAACTATGTCGATATTTACTGGCTGCACCTTCCGACCGATATCGAGAAAAATCTGGCGGAAATCATAATGCTGTACCGCGAAGGAAAGATACATCACATCGGCATTTCCAATTTCAATCTGTCTGAGTGCAGAAAAGCGAAAGCGATTCTTGACAAAGCCGGAATACCGCTTTACGGCGTTCAGAACCATTACAGCCTTATTGCCCGCGACTGGGAAAAGAACGGCGTTGTGAGCTGGTGCAAAGAAAACAATGTGCTGTTCTGGGCGTGGGCGGTACTCGAAGAAGGTATGCTCACTGACCCGCGCATAAAGACGAAAGGCTCGATAATGAAGCTGATATTCAGCAAGAAAAAGAAGAAGCTGCGCCCGCTGCACGCGGCAATGAACAGAGTCGGTAAACGCCACGGTATCACGATACCGCAGGTAGCTATGGCGTTCTGCGTTAACAAAGGTATAGTACCGATATGCGGCTGCCGCAAGCCGAGCCATGTCGAGGATCTGTATGAAGCGGTCAACGTAAAACTTTCGCCGCGCGAGATAATGTTTCTTGAAACGATAGCCGACAAGGTGAACGTGAAAATACTCGGTGCCGATATGTTCAGATTCGCGGTAAAGAAATAAGGAGTACGGATGTTACTTACGATCATTTTTTCTTTGATGATGATGCTCGGGCTGTTCCTGATGCTGTGGGGCGGGGTCGGTTTTATTCAGGATAAGCGGTTCTTTTCCTCCGCGCCCAAAGAGGTGCAGAATGTCGTTCCCGATAAAATGCCCGAACGATTCAAAGGTCAGCACACTGTGGGCTGGGTGATGATAGTTCTCTCGCTCCTTCTTATGATCGGTGCGCTCGTTCTTGGCGCATGGGACGGAATAGCAAACAACTACGATTTCTGGCAGTTTTTCCTGCGATTTGTGATAATGCTGGTCGGATTGAAAGCCTATGACATCGGATTTTTCGACTGGGTTCTGCTGTGCAATGCAGGATTCGGTTTCTTCCCGCATTATTATCCCGAAACCAAGCCTGTACTCGGGCATTACCTGTTCGGTTACAACTGGAAAACTCATCTTTCGCATATAGTTTTTGGAATACCGATATGTGCGCTGTTGGCTTGGCTTTGCACTTTGATCTGATAATCAGGAGACCGAAAAATGATATTAACGCTTATATTATCGCTCGCGGGATGTGCGCTCCTGTTCTTCGGGATATGGGGAGTGACCGTCACGATGCCGACAGCGATGCTTGCAAAGAACTTTCCGGAAGATGTGCAGGAACGGCTGAGACCGCGTCTCGAAAGCCTGCCGATGTCACCGAAACGCGTTCTCGGCTGGGTCATACTGATACTCTTTTTGCTTGCGTATATCGGGCTGTTCGTTATCGGCGGAATCGACGGGCTGCAAAACGGTTTTGATTACTGGCAGTTTCTCCTGCGTTTCTTCATCATCGGCGCTGTCATCAAAGCGTTCGACATAATCTGTCTCGACTATATCCTGCTAACCAGAACGCATTTCTTTCAGCATTACTTTCCGGAAACGAAAGGCTGTGCGGGCTGGCAGGATTTCGGTTACAACCGTAAACAGCAGATAGGACAATGTGTTTTTATCGTTATCGGAAGCGCCGCCGCAGCAGGGATATTGACACTTATATCAATGTAAGGACGGATAAAAGGGAACAAATCCGTTTATTTTCGGAGACAGGACCGTTTGCCCATTATCAGTCACGCCGCTCGCCGGATAAAAAGAAAGGGTGCGCGTAAATAAACGGCGGCTTCATAAACACAGACTACCCGCATGACAAGTAAAACCGCACCGCAGGATTTCGTGTCAGGTGATGCTACTTACCGTTTCAGTTCTGCGTGCGGACATTATGATTCTTCCAATAAAGATCCATCGGTTCATCCGGTGGATCTTTACTTATTGTCCACAAGCAGCCAGATCCGGAATTCTATTTAAAAATATTTTTAAATACCTATTGACAAGCGGCAGAAAATGTGGTATTATCTATTTAAAGAAAATTTTAAATAGTTTTATGGAAAACCACCGGAAGGAGAAATGTTAAATGAAAATATCGGAAACATTCAAGATACTTTCCGATGACCAGAGAAGAGAGATAATAACCATGCTGCGCGGCGGACGAATGAACGCGGGCGAGATCTCCGACAGGCTCGGTATAACCCCCGCAGCGCTCTCGTATCACCTGAAGCTGCTCAAAAAAGCGGATATGGTCGTCGAGTACAAAGAGAAGAATTTCATCTACTACGAACTCAACACGAGCGTTTTTGACGAAATAATGCTATGGCTCGGGCAGTTCGGTGCCAGTACATCCAGAATGAAAGCGGGTGAGGCGGGAAATGAAGAATAAAGGACTTATAATAACTCCGGCTCTTGCTCTGATAATCGCAGCCGCGGCAATACAGATACTCCCCGACCTGATACCGGCACATTTCGGTATGAGCGGCGACGCCGACCGCTTCGGCTCAAAGTACGAAGTACTCTTTTTCGCGGCGATCGTTGTTATTACATCGGTCATCGGCATATTGCTCCGCAGAAAGTTTGATAAAGACGCGAATAACGCGCGGGATGAAAAAACTGCTTCCCACGGAGCGGGCAACGCGAAGATCTGCGGTATAGTATGCACTGCGATGAACGCGGTCATGATCGGGCTCGAATGTATATTCATAGCTTTGGGATACAACGGGGTGCAGCATATAACGGGAACTGACGGAGAGTTGTATTGCTCGGCAACAGTCATACTTATCGGGATACTGTTTGCGGTACTCGGCAATATAATGCCCAAAATGAAGATGAACGGGCTCATGGGTCTCCGGACATCCTGGAGCATGAAAAACGATGAGGTCTGGTCGCGCTGTCAGAGAATGGGCGGAACGGTCACGTTCTTCGGCGGCATAGCGATAATACTTTCGGGGATAATACTCCGAGGCTATCCTGCGCTGGTCGCTATGGTCATAATATTCACGGTAATCTTTGCCGTGATGATAAAAGGCTCGCATCAGATATACACAGACTGGGAAAAGGAGCAGAATAATGGGTAACGTACATTTTACAGACGAAGCAATAACGGGACTTATCATACAATGCGTGCTCATGATAATAATTCCGGTGATACTGTTTATAGTGTGGAAGATAAAAACGCACGAAAAGGTGCTGCCGGTTATAATCGGCGCGGCAACATGGTTCCTGTTCGCGATAATTCTGAAACTTGCGCCTGCGTATTTCCTTTTGCAGGCGGACAATCCCATAGCAAAAACGATCAGCGGAAATATATGGTACACAATGATACTCGCCGGTGTGCTTGCGGGCGTTTTTGAGGAGACCGGACGCTTCATCGCATTCAAAACCGTGCTCAGGAAATACGAACACCGCCGCAGTTCAATATCCTACGGTATAGGTCACGGCGGCTTTGAGAGCGCTTATATCGGAGTGCAGATGATAGCGTTCCCGATAATGGGAATTATGATAAACAGCGGAATGGGAGATCAGATCACGGCGGGTATGGATGAAGCCGCGAAAGCAGCGCTTTTCGCACAGCTCGGTCAGTACGCGAACCTCACGATACCCGAATGTCTGCTCGGCGTGTTTGAACGCATACCCTCAATCGTGACGCATATCGCGTTTTCCGTGCTCGTATTCGCGGCAGCAAGAGAGAAAAAGTACTTTTTCCTGTATCCGGTTGCGATACTGATACACGCATTCGTTGACTTCTCGACAGTTTTCTATCAGGCGGGCATGATCCCTATGTGGGGAGCGGAACTTATAATAACCGGTTTTGCAGCGGCAACGGCGTATTTCGCATGGAAGATTTACAGAAAGCTTAAACAATGACACAATAAAACTCTTCCCTATGACATTCTTGTTATAGGGAAGAGTTTTTCTTCCTTGACTTTTTCTTAAAATAATACTATAATGATTGTACAGTTTACATACAGGAGGCCTTTATCATGCGAAGAAACACTTTCATACGGATAACCGCAATGCTTCTTGCGCTGTTTATTTTCAGCGTTACATGCTTTGCCAACAGCACTCCGGCCGGAGAAAACGGTCTTGTGACCACGAAACATACCGCAGTAATAGACGGCAAAAAGATAAGTTACAATGCCACCGCCGGAAAGATGCTCATAGATGACGATCTCGGTCAGTACGAAATATACTTCAACGCATACACAAAGCGCGGCGTAAGCGACAAATCCAAGCGCCCCATAACTTTCGTATTCAACGGAGGACCCGGAAGCGCTTCCCTCTGGCTGCACGTCGGATGTCTCGGACCGGAGCGTCTGGATCTTGACAAAAACGGAATGGTAAAGAAAATTCCGACCACAACAAAGGCAAACCCGTACTCAATACTCGATATTACCGACCTTGTGTTCATAGACCCTGTGGGCACAGGTTATTCCCGCACCGTCGGCGATACAGACCCGAACATATTCTATTCTTACAGCGGCGACATCATATCCGTGAGTGACTTTATCAGCCGCTATATAAGCAAATACGGCCGCTGGTCTTCGCCGAAGTATATTATCGGTGAGTCCTACGGAACGGTGCGTGCTGTCGGCACAAGCCAGTATCTGCTGAGCCAATATCATATTGCGCTCAACGGAATGATACTGATCTCTACGGCAAACGATTTTAGTGCTATTGTGCAAAGACCCGGCAACGATAATTATTATGTAAATTATATCGCAAGCTTCGCAGCGACCGCCCGGTACCACAAGAAACTCAGCAAGACATATCAGAACATGAAACTTGAAACGTTCCTCGACAAAGTCAAGGAATTCGCTTCCGGCGAATATCTGTCTGCACTCTACAAAGGCAATTATCTCGGTTCTGCCGAAAAGAAGAGCATAGCCAAAAAGCTCTCTTCGTTCATAGGATTGCCGGAGGAAACGATACTGAACAATAACCTTCGCATAGATCTCGAAACATTCTGCAAAGGACTTCTTGCAGACGACAAGCTTATGGTCGGAAGAATGGACAGCAGATATACGGGAGCTGTCACAAGCGGTTCGATTCTCAACGGAGAGAGCGACCCATCAAGCCTCGGCACAAGCGAAGCGTTTACCTCTGCATATCTCGATTATGCATCAAACAAGCTCGGATACAATACAGATGAAAAATATGAAGTCCTGTCACTTGATATCAATTACGTATGGAATTTCCAGCTTGATAATGACATTCTCTCACAGCAGGACGATATAGCTGACATCATGTCCAAGAACCCTGCTATGAAAGTTTGGGTGACCTGCGGCTATTACGATCTTGCCACACCGTACAGCGCTGCGGAATGGGTTTACAGCCACGTTGATCTCGGGGATGCAATAAAGAACAACCTCTCATTCACTTATTATAAATCCGGGCACATGTTTTACGCCAATGAAAGCTCTCTGAAACAGTTCCGCAAAGATGCGGCAGCATGGTTCAGGAGCTGACAGATCTATACATCAAAAGTCCCGCACATATCAGAGTGTGCGGGGCTTTTATGCTTTCTGCGTCAAATACCACAGACATTTCTCCGGACAGCGAGGAAGAAAAAATCCGTATAGCATTTAAATGCTATACGGATCTACCGCCGCGTATTCGCGGCTGTGATTGCGTTACAAAAAGTATATCTGCACTCTGGACTGCGAGACAGAAAAATACCGTATGTTACAGAAGTAACATACGGCGAAACGGCGAATGCCGTGGTGGAAGCGGGTGGATTCGGACCACCGAAGCAAAGATGCAACAGATTTACAGTCTGCCCCCTTTGGCCACTCGGGAACGCTTCCTCATTATAAGTTTCCGTTGCCGGAAACGAGCCTGCCCTCGGCAGAACATTTTATATCAAATGCGATAACCGCATATTGACATAATCATTGTGCCGGTAGAAACCGGCACAATTGGAGCTGGTGGACGGATTCGAACCCCCGACCTGCTGATTACAAATCAGCTGCTCTACCAGCTGAGCTACACCAGCGAAACACGACTTCTCGTGAACTGCTTGATTATTATATCACAGTGAACGTGCTTTGTCAAGTGTTTTTTTGAAAAAATTTTTTAAAAAAATAAAATAATTTCAGCGCATCATGCTCAGACCGCATAAGGAAAGGCTTCAGAGCCAGTAATCCACCGTGTCGGCTTCTATGACTATGTGCAGCTTGCACTTCTCGTTTCCGAATGATGCGTCGAACTTCTGGAGACTTCCCGACGAGACCGTATGCTTCTTCAGTGTCGGAAGGCTGTCGGCGGGATCGGATTCACCCTCTGACGAAACGCGGAACGTGCGTACACCGGAGAAGAAAATATCACAGATCCCGCCTTTCTTCTCGCCGAGAACGAGACGCGCGTCACCGACAGCATTGCTGTAACTGTGGGAATAGTCATAGAGCGGGGCTCCGCTGAAATCATATTCCTTGAAAAGCGCATCGAGATTCTGCCGTCTGTCCGTGTTATCCACAGCAGAAAGGAACTCGTCAAGCTCCTGTTCCGTACAGGAAAACGGGCTCAGAAAGCATTTTGCGCTCTTTATCCTGTCCTCGCGGGAAGCGGACATGAAAAAGCTGTCTTTTCTGGCTGCCATAACAGCTATGCGCCACTGGCCGCGGAACCCGCGGGAATCCTTTACTCTTCGCCAGTCCTGCCAGTCCTTCCCTGCTCCCTTAAGCATCTTCTCCTGCATTCTGCACATTTCGTCGTAAATATCATTCGAGACACCGGCAAGCACAGGGCTCGCTGTGATCTCGGCGTACTGTGGGTCGGGGAAAGTTCCGAACTTTGCCGCAAGAATTGCTCTGTGCAGCGCGGAAAGCTCTTTGAAATCATCTATCTTTATCATATAACTGCTCCTTATTCTATGTGGTGGGGACGGGAACGCTCTATTATTAATCTTATCCTTACCTAATATAAAGGTCAAGCCGTTTTACACAAATTTGACACAGTGCACAAAATTTGTTTCAAAATTTATATGTTTTCGACAAAGATATTGACATAATTCAAAACCCCTTGCAAAAAAATCAAAATTAAGGTATAATAGTTGTTACATAGAATGTATCCATGAAGATAACTATATTGTACGGAACAAAAAAGGAGAAACAAAGAAATGGCACTGAAAGTAAACGACAAATATCTTGCTTCGTTCGTTGCAGAGCATGAGTACAAGGCTATCCAGCCCGCTGTTACCGCTGCACACGAGACGCTCAAGGCAAAGAACGGTCCCGGAAACGACTTCCTCGGCTGGGTATCTCTCCCGACCGACTATGACAAGGAAGAGTTCGCAAGAATCAAGGCTGCTGCAGAAAGAATAAAGAAGAACAGCGAAGTTTTCATCGTGATCGGCATAGGCGGCTCTTACCTCGGCGCAAGAGCGGCTATCGAAGCACTCCGCTCAAGTCTTTACAATTCCCTTAAAAAGGATACCCCGGAGATCTACTTCATCGGCAATACAATAAGCCCTACATACCTGAACGAAGTCATCTCCCTCGTAGAAGGCAGAGATTTCTCGGTAAATGTAATATCCAAGTCCGGCACGACCACCGAGCCGGCACTCGCATTCAGAGTATTCAGAGACCTGCTTGAAAAGAAGTATGGTGAGGAAGGTGCAAAAGAGCGTATCTTCGCCACAACAGACGCTAAAAAAGGAACATTAAAGGAACTCTCCGACAAGAAGGGTTACGAAACATTCGTTATAGCAGATGATGTCGGCGGACGCTTCTCTGTGCTCACAGCCGTAGGTCTTCTTCCGATAGCCGTTGCGGGCTGCGACATAGATGCCCTCATGAACGGCGCCAAGGCTGCTATGGACAGCTTCAATGACCCCGATATAACAAAGAACGACTGCTATAAATATGCAGCACTCAGAAATATACTCTACCGCAAGGGACGCGAAGTTGAAATGCTCGTCGCTTATGAACCTTCTTTCGCTATGATGAACGAGTGGTTCAAACAGCTCTTCGGTGAGAGCGAGGGTAAGGACGGCAAGGGTCTCTTCCCCGCAAGCGCTGTATTCTCCACTGACCTTCATTCTCTCGGTCAGTTCATCCAGGACGGATCGAATATTCTTTTCGAGACTGTCGTTCAGTTCGGCAAGGCTCAGAAGGATTTCTTCATCGAGAAGGACGCTTCAAACGGAGACGGACTCAACTTCCTCGCTGACCAGAATATGTCAATAGTAAACCGCAAGGCTTTTGAAGGCACGGTTCTCGCACATACAGAGGGCGGTACACCTAACATCGTCCTCGAAGTTCCCGAACTCAACGAGACAGAGCTCGGCTATATGATCTACTTCTTCGAGAAAGCCTGTGCGATCTCTGGATATATGCTCGGCGTCAACCCGTTCGATCAGCCCGGTGTCGAGAGCTATAAGAAGAACATGTTCGCTCTCCTCGGAAAGCCCGGCTATGAGGACAGAAAGTCTGAGCTCGAAGCAAGGTTAAATTGAGCCTTAAGGCTCGTTAACGGGCGGAAAGCCCAATAAATACAACAAACACAAAACGGAGGACAATCATTATGGTGAAATTAATCGCAGGTAAAAAAGGAGCAGGAAAAACAAAGCTTCTCATCGAAGCGATCCATGCTGCCGAGAAGGAGAGCAAGGGCAATGTCGTTGCTATCCAGTACGGCTCTTCCCTCAACGTTGACATTTACCACAAGATCCGTCTGATCAATATCGAAGACTATAAGATCAAGGATTATGACGATATGTACGGCTTCATCGCCGGTATGCTCGCTTCCAACTATGATATTACACACATCTTCGTCGACGGTACACTCAGAATAGTAGGCCGTGACCTCGATCTCGTTGGAAAGATGCTCGAAAGAATCGCTCTTATCACCGAAAATGTAACAGTTACATTCACTATTTCCGCTGAATCTGCAGATTTACCCGAAACTGTGAAAAAATATCTTTAATTGCTATTGACAAATGAAGATATTTATGATATAATAATCATCGTGCCGATTTTGATGTACCTTTTTGGTGCATTAAGTCATAAATATCGTTTGAATTAAGGGAGGTGCGAATAATGGCAGTTCCGAAGAGAAAAGTTTCGAAGGCAAGACGTGATAAGAGACGTTCACAGGTATGGAAGTTATCTGCACCTGCTTTTTCACGCTGTGAAAACTGCGGCGAGCTCAAGCTTGCACACAGAGTTTGCGGCAGCTGCGGTTATTACAAGGGTAAGGAAGTTATCGCTCAGAGCGCTGAATAATTTCTTACAATGTCTTAGAGCAAATCAAACAGCGGTTCCGCATCTCGGTACCGCTGTTTTGCTTTATATACCATATACCGCAGTTTATCACATATTCTTTCCGCATTTACACAACTGTTCAGATCCGTTCAATATATGCGGATCCCGCATTTTTCTAAGAAAGGGGTGCATTCATGGCAGTAGTCATCACTTCGGTGACACCGAAGTCGCCGGCCGCTAAAGCAGGCGTAAAAGCCGGTGAGACCCTCGCCGCTATTAACGGCCACGAAATAAACGATGCTCTCGATTACGGTTTTTACTGCTATGAGCGCACCCTCACCCTCGACCTCGTCACAAGGACCGTAAAAGTACGGAAAAAGGACGACTACGATGATATCGGGCTGAACTTCGAGACCTATCTAATGGACAAGAAGCACTCGTGCCATAACAAATGCATATTCTGCTTTATCGACCAGCTTCCGCCGAATATGCGCGAAACACTCTACTTCAAGGACGACGACAGCAGGCTGAGTTTCCTTCAGGGCAGCTATATAACGCTTACAAACATGACCGAAAGCGACATAGAGCGCATAATAAAGATGAAGCTCAACGTCAACGTCTCGGTACATACCACCGACCCCGAACTGCGGAAAAAAATGCTCTGTAACCGCTTCGCGGGCGATGTTCTGCGATACATTAAACAAATGGCGGACGGCGGGATAACCATGAACTGCCAGATCGTTCTCTGCCGCGGATATAACGACGGCGAAAAGCTCAGTCAGACACTCTCAGACCTCACAGCCCTTTACCCTGCCGTACAAAGCATAGCAGTAGTCCCGTTCGGCGCGACAAGATACCGCGAAGGTCTGCCGCAGATAGCGCTTCACGACGCGAAGTCCGCCGGTGATGCCGTCGATATTATCGAGAGTTTCGCCGAAAAGATGCTCGCCGAGCACGGTGAACGTGTTGCCTACCCCGCCGACGAGCTTTTCATCACCGCCGGGCGCGAGCTCCCGCCGAGCGAATACTATGGGAGCTTCGACCAGTACGAGAACGGTGTCGGTATGTGGTCGTATCTGCGCGACGGCTTCATCGAAGAGCTGAACGAACGCGAGGCCGATGATCTGCCTCGAAAGCTTACGATAGCGACCGGCGTACTTGCCGCGCCGCTCATAGAACAGCTTTCGGAACGGCTCTGCACAAAATTCACGGGCTGCGGAATAAAGGTAAACGCAATAAAAAACCGATTTTTCGGTGAGACGGTCACGGTAGCGGGACTCACAACGGGAAACGACCTCATCGACCAGCTTTCCTCTGCCGGCGACCTCGGAAGCCGCGTCCTTATACCGAAAGCTATGCTGAAAGCGGACGAGGACATCTTCCTCGACGATGTTACGCTCGAACAGGTCGGTCAGGCACTCGGCGTTCCGGTTATACCCGTAGGCGAGGAGCCGTATGAACTTATAGACGCAATACTTGACGCGGAAATGTGATTTCCGCGTCATTTTTGTACAGGAAAATGTAATAAGTGAGATTTGTACAATACGACGAAATGTCTGCCCCGAAGCAGATAAACGTCAGAAGAAAACAGTCATATCTTGTATATGGTCAAGCCGTATATGTCAAACAGGAACTTTATTTTTTGTTGAAATTTTACAAATATCAACACACCGTTTGCGTTGACTTTACGGTACGAAAGCGGTATAATCAGCTTAATTCGTCAATACTGTTTAACGGAAGGATCAGTTTGGTATTTCAGGAGAAAACGAATATGAAAGTATCGTTCCGATCAGCTAAAAGCGGCGCAGGAACAGCGTCCACCATAATATCGACTGCCGCAGTATTGACTGCTTCGGCTGCGCTTTGCGCTGCAAAACTTGCCGCCCCGAAGACCGAAGCCGTGATCTTCGACGGCGAGTACATTGAAACATATAATACCCGTGCCGGCGATCTCAATGAATTTATTCTTGAGCAGGATCGGCGGCTGCACCCGTTCGACCGCATAACCTATGCGGGAATGACCGAAAGCGGAGGTTACGAACTTGTTGTGGAGCGTGCTCCGGACATTACTATCGTCGCCGACGGCATAGAAAAGGAAGTAAAGGCGCTCCGCGGAGAAACAGTCTCCGATCTTCTTGCCCGGGAATGCATAACTTACGACTACTGCGACCATGTATCTCCCGAACCCGACGCATCTATCACGGGTAACTGCACGGTCACGGTAGAACGTTCCTTCCCCGTGACGATAAATGCGGACGGAGTAACAAAAACTACTGCGGCGGCGGGAATCACCGTCGGGGAACTTCTGATCCGGGAGGGTCTGAAGCTCGGCGGATATGACGAGATGAACTGCTCGACCGACGATATGATATACGAGGGCATGACGATAGACATTACACGCGTGCAGTATAAGGAACACGAGAAAAAACAGCCCATACCCTTCGATACGGAGTACATCACTTCACCGAACATAAAGATCGGCGAAAGCGAGACAGTCACCGAGGGAAAAGACGGCACGGCTATAATAACAATAACAGAGAAATATGTGAACGGCGAGCTTGTTTCCAGCGAAGCCACCGACACCGGCGTTATCGAACCGATAAACGCGGTCATAGCGGAAGGCGCGGCTATCGGTACCCCGTACAGCAAGCGCGAGGGCAACTTCACACTCAAAAACGGTATCCCTACCGAATACGAGTACGTTCTCAAAGGCAAAGTCACCGCGTACTATGCTCCCGAGGGCGTAGTCGGCACATACAGCGGCCGTCCGCTCGTTATCGGCTCGGTTGGTGTTGACCCGGACGTTATCCCGTTCGGCTCAGAGCTTTACATCGTTTCAGAGGATGGCACACACGTTTACGGCTATGCCGTGGCTTCCGACACTGGTGATATAAAGGGCTCCGGCGTTCTCTGCGACGCGTATATGGGTACGACCTATGAGGACTGCCTTTGGTGGCAGGCGCAGTACTGCAACGTATATGTGCTCTCCGTAGGAGATAACAGCGTTTATTGGATGTGACCCGTTCCTTCAACAGGCGCGTCTGCGGACGCGCGGTCTTCGCAGACAGCGCTGGGCTTACGCAGCCCAGACCTGCGGCAGGCATTCGCCTGCACCAAAAGCTGCCGCGTTATAAAAAGACAGTTTCATCAATAAAACAAAAATACAGCAGACCCGAACGACGAGTCTGCTGTTTCTTTATGCTTTTAAGTATATTCCCCGCTTAACAGCGCAGCTATCAAAAGCTTTAGGGAAGAGAGGGTGGGAGTTTGAGGGAGGGAGAGGATGACCCTTTCTCGAAAGGGTCTCCTCTTCCTTCCTCATGCGCCGCAAGGCGCTGATCAAGCCATGCCGGCTGTGATGATAGCCATTTTATAGACTTCCTCTGCGTTGCAGCCGCGGGAAAGGTCGTTGATAGGCGCGTTGAGACCCTGTAAGATAGGACCGTAAGCTTCATAGCCGCCGAGACGCTGCGCTATCTTATAGCCGATGTTGCCTGCTTCGATAAGCGGGAAGATGAACGTGTTCGCCTGACCTGCTACCTTGGAATCGGGGCACTTGGTCTTTGCAACTTCCTCGGAAACAGCAGCATCGAACTGGAACTCGCCGTCGATTGTGAGCTCGGGATCGATCTTGCGTGCTTCGATGACCGCGTCGTGAGAGAGCTGAACTGTGCCGCCCTTACCGGAGCCGTATGTAGAGAAGCTGAGCACCGCTACCTTCGGGTCAATACCGAAGTATGCTGCTGTTCTCGCGGTCTCGACCGCTACTTCTGCGAGCTGCTGAGCCGCTGTGAGAGTAACGTTGCCGTCCTTATCGACCTTGTCGGAGTAGCTCAGGTTGATAGCGCAGTCGCCCATAGCTATCTTTTCCTCAGCGCCGTCCTTCTCTCTGAAAAGAATGAACGAAGAGCTTACAAGGTTAGAACCCTTCTTCGTCTTTACTATCTGAAGCGCGGGACGTACCGTATCGGCTGTCGAGTATGTAGCGCCGCCCAGAAGAGCGTCCGCCTTGCCCATTTTAACGAGCATCGTACCGAAGTAGTTGGACTTCTTGAGAAGATTGCGGCATTCTTCCTCGGTCATCTTGCCCTTGCGGAGCTCGACCATTGCCGCTACCATAGCCTCGAAATCAGCATATCCGAGAGGATCGATGATCTCTGCCTTATCAATGGCAAAACCGCCGTCCGCAGCAGCTTTCTTCACCTCGTCGGGGTTTCCGCAGAGGATAACGCCCATAAGCTCTTCCTTGAGAAGTCTGTCAGCAGCGGAGAGGATACGCGGGTCTGTGCCCTCTGTGAATACGATAGTCTTTTTGCTTGCCTTTAAGTTCGCAAGCAGCTTGTCAAACATTGCCATAAGTATGTGACCTCCGTAATATAAAAAATCTACAATTCATTATACCACTTTTTCACAAAATTGCAAGTCTTTTTTGTATGTATCGCACACATTTTGCGTGAATGCTAATCTCCCGGAAAGAGCGCAAAACGTGAGATCATTCGTGACAAAAGCACAGTTTCGGTATAAAATGTCGTTTTTACAATGTAAAAATGATGATTTTTTCGTCACATCTGACGGTAAAAACGAATAAATCAGATGCACTTTTATATGAAGAATGAAAAAAACACTTGATTTACGAATAATTATATGATATAATAGAAAATGATAATTTATGCCTTTTTTCAAGGAGGTGCGGAAATATGGAAGCCGATCGCATAATAGGCGACTTCCTCAAACAGGAGATCGGCGGTGTCATTGTTACCGACGAATCTCACAATATACTTTACTCCGATAACAAGACAGAGCTTTCCGAGCACACGATGAAACGATTTCTGCACCGCCTTCCCTCTCTCGAGATAAACGAGCGGAAAACGTGGGAACTGACCGATTCGGATAACGACAAGTATTACCGGCTGCTTTCCGTATCCAAGGAATATGACGGAAAGACCTATATCTGCCATTTTGTCAGCGATGTCAGCGAGCTCGCAAACCTCTCAAAGAACATATCCGAATACTCAAAACGCATATCTGACTTCTCGGATTTCCAGGGTAAGATTCTCAAGGTCATATCCAAGCCCTATGACAGCTTTCTCCCCGCCCTCGCGGAGCTCTGCAACAGCAGCGAAGCAATAATCCGCATGGAGCACAAGGCAGAGAACAAGATAGTGTGTACGATATATGACGGCGAAGTCAGACGCGAGAACCATTCTCTCGGCGACGGAGACACCTACGCTTTCTCCATGAAGCGCTTCGACAAAGTTGACGGATACCGGTGCATCATATCCGACACCGCCGCGGACAGAAGGTACGCCGTGCTTCTGAAGGAAGATGAGCAGTTCAGCGAAGATTACTTCAAGGACATCGCGGTATATAACACAATAAGGCTCTACGTCGAGAACGGAATGCTTCGTGAGAAGATAATCTATGAAAGCGAGCATGACCGTCTCACCGGATTCTACAATATGAACAAGTTTTCGGAATTGTCCGCGAACGACTTCGGTCACCCCGAAACGATCGCGGTATATATAGCCGGAGTGAGCGACCTCGAATATATGAACGATCACTACGGAAACGAAGCAGGCGATGCTATCATTAAAAAAGCATCGGAAAGCATACGCCCCGAGCTCGGAGACGATGTTCTCGGCTTCAGGACAAGCGGCGACAAATTCACGATCATAGCAAGAAACAAAACGGAAAGCGAAGCGAGAAAGTTCATACAGGTCTGGAAAGACAGGCTTGCGCTTCTGAACAGCACCGACGGTCGGTTCCGGTGCACTATCTCATGCGGAATGGCTTTCGCAGACGGAGACTATATAACCGACAGGCTGCTTGAACAGGCAGACGTAGGAATGTATCGGGAAAAGAGGAGACTTAAAGAAGAGCTTATCAAGAAGGCCGCGATAACATAACGCGGTATCAGGAGGACAGTTTATGAGGGAACTTAAAATAGAGGCGACCATCGAGAACCTCTCAAAAGTTTTTACTTTCCTGCAGGAGTCTCTCGAACATTGTGACGCCCCCCCGAAAGTAAAGCGACAGATAAAGCTGTGCGTCGAAGAGATATACATGAATATCACACACTATGCTTACAACCCCGAAACGGGTATAGCAAAGATAGGAGTCGAACTTAAAGACGACGGCAAGGATCAGGAACGGATAGTTATCTCGTTCGCAGACAAAGGAAAGCCTTATGATCCTTTAGCCAAGCAGGATCCGGACATCAACTTAAGTCTCGACGACAGACCGATAGGCGGTCTCGGGATATATCTTGTCAAAACCACAATGGACAATGTCGCTTATGAGCACAAGGACGGTCAGAATGTTCTTACCATTGAAAAAGATTTTGAGAAAAATGCCAAATAAGAGCATAACCAGCAAAACAAGTAAATGAGTAACACAGGAGAACAATAATATGAATTTTGAAAAGACAAATAACGGAACAACACTTACAGTAGAACTTGTAGGCGAGGTAGATTCCATGAACACCCCAGAACTCGAAGAAAAGCTTCTCAAGGAGATCGACGGCGTAAAAGAGCTCATATTCGACCTCAAGGGTCTTGAATACATATCATCCGCAGGTCTCAGAGTTCTGCTCACCATGCAGAAAACTATGAAGGCACAGGGTTCTATGATCATAAGGAACACGAATGAAGAAGTTATGGAAATCTTCAAGGTGACCGGCTTCGTAAGACTGCTCAATCTGGTATGAAAGTAAAGTTCAGCGCAAGGATACTTGTATTCGGTGCGATTGCTCTTACCGTTCTGATACTCTTTATCTCGTTCATACTGTACAGTCACAGCTCCGGGCAGCTAATAGAACAAAATACGGAGATGTATCTTACAGAAAATGCAAAAGCGATCTCTTCAACATTCTATACTGTGCTGAACGACCAGCTCGTCATGCTTGAATCGCAGGTGCGCTACTTCAACGAGATAGATATTACCGACTATAACAAGATGAAAGATACCATTATGTCCACAAAGGGTATCGGAACGTTCAAGAACATAGGTGTAGCGAACTCTACCGGAGCAACAACAAACTATAACGGCAGATCATCAGGCAATATATTGCTCACTGACTACTTCAAGGAAGCCATGACCGGCGTAGAAGCGATCTCCGCTATAACATACACCGATGAGGACGGTGACGAGGTACTTGCACTTGCCGTACCGATAAAGCAGAACGGCAGGGTAGTCGGCGTTGTTTACGGTACTTTCACCAAAGATATACTAAACTCGCTTATCGATAAGGTTAGTTTTGCAGAGATGGGCTCGAATTTCCTTGTCGATAATGACGGAACAATACTTGCCAGATCTGCAAATGACCGATATATACCGGAAGGCGTTTTTAACTTCAATGAGCTCGCTCAGGTCGATTTCACCACCAAAGACGACAAAGTGCTGCATTTCAAGGTGGATAACACCGATATGCTCGCTGTAAAAACTTCGATAGGCCTTCATGACTGGAGCTTTGTGAACGTCCTTCCCGAATCCGTTATATCAGAGATTTCGACAAATCTCTCTCTATCTGTAATCAAAGTCATTATATCCGTTATCATAGCTTTCCTGCTTCTCGTCGGATCGATACTCATTCTTTTCCGGCAGATAAAGGGCGTGACCGCGGAAAAAGAACGTATTTCAGCGGAGCTCAGTGTCGCAACGAAGATACAGGCGGATATGATGCCGTACGATTTCCCGGAGAGAGACGATCTGGCGCTTTACGCGACCATGACGCCCGCCAAGGAAATAGGCGGAGACTTCTACGACTTCATGTTCATCGACGATGACCGACTTGTCATGATAATGGCGGACGTAGCGGGAAAAGGAGTGCCTGCCGCACTCTTCATGGTAAGCGCAAAGGCTATAATACGAAATGTAACGAGAAACGGCGGTACTCCGTCGGAAATACTCGAAAAATCCAACAATATAATTTGTGAGAACAACAAACATAATCTCTTCGTGACCGTGTGGCTCGGTATACTCACTATCTCGACGGGCGAGCTCATATACTCGAATGCAGGACACGAATACCCCGCAGTAAGACACGGAGATTCGGGCTTCAGGCTTGTTGAGGAAGAAAACTGTCCCCCGATCGGTGCTGTAGAAGATCTCGAATTTGACGACCACACCATAATTCTCGAACCGGATGACGCTCTGTTCCTTTACACGGACGGCGTTCCGGAAGCCAAAAGCGCAGACGGCGAGCGCTTCGGCATCGAGAGAATGCTCGATACTCTAAACGAATACAGCAGTATCGGTCTCGAAAAGACTCTCACGGATATGAAAGCAAGGATCGACAAATTCAACGGAAACAAAGACCCGTTTGATGATGTTACAATGATGGGATTGAAATACTTCGGGAAAAATAATAAATAAACATTTGTACGAGGCTTGATAATGGAGAAAAAGAAAGAAAAACTGCTTAATAAGTTTGCACTCATCTTTTTCAATTTTACTGTTGTAACGCTTGTCATAAGCGGACTTATGACATACGTCAGCCAAATGGAGACATATAAATCGATCTGCAGAGATAACTGCCGCGCTATCGGCTCTTACCTGAACGGGCTCATGTCCGCAGAGAGCGATATGTTTATCATGTATAAGGAATTCTATATGGATCACTATCGCGAGATGGAGATCGATTATAATTTCAATGAATGCTGGTCGGCACAGGCCGATTTCGTTACGCTTTTCTCGCAGAGATACCCAGGACAGACTTTCGGCATAGATATTCAGCTTAAAGATCTTGACGAAGATGTCCAGAAGGCATATTTCAAGTACAAACAGGAATACTGGGTGCTTACGTTTGAAAAGGCAAGAGATGCTTTCGGACTCTCATATGTCTATTTCCTTGTAATGGGTGACCCGCGCGCACGAATCGAAGACCTTGCACCCGGTCAGGATCCGCAGTACAACGTGCTTTATCTGATAGACGGCGAACGCACCGAAGTAAAGGAGACCGATTCTAACGGAAATACCCTCGCCACCGGAAAACTATGGCTCGGAGATACATACGGCAACAACCGTGACGACCACCTCACGGAATGGAAAACGTGGGAAACCGGTGAATGTCTTGACGAGTTTTACGAATGGAATAACTCATGGGGACATCAGTACACATACTATACCCCGCTGATTATAAACGGCACTAAGGTCGGTCTTATCTGCACCGATACCGAAGTCGAAACAATAAACAATACTATATTAAGAAATTCATTCATACAGATGGCCGGTATAGCGGGAATACTTATAATATGTATGCTGCTTATGCTCTGGTTCATAAACCGCTTCTATATCTCGAAGATAAAGTTCATCGAGACGAATATGCGTGAATACACGGAAACAAAGGATAAATCGGTCGCTGACAGGATAGAATCCACTCCGCTCTCGAACGACGAGATCGGCGATCTTGCCGCGCAGACAGTCGTTATGATGCGCGAGGTCGATCGCTATATTGACGATATGACAAGCCTTACTACCGAGAAAGAGCGCTTCAGCACAGAGCTCGGTATCGCGACGAAGATTCAGATGGATATGATGCCGACGGACTTCCCGAAGCGAAACGACATAGATATGTATGCTCTTATGTCGCCGGCAAAAGAAGTCGGCGGTGACTTCTACGATTTCTTCTTCATCGACTCGAACCACCTCGGTCTTGTTATGGCTGATGTTTCCGGCAAGGGTGTGCCCGCAGCATTATTCATGGTCATTGCTAAAACGCTCATCTCCAACCGTGCGATAATGGGAGGCTCGCCAGCGAGAGTCCTTGAGGACATAAACTTCCGTCTCTGCGAAAACAACGCTTACGGAATGTTCATAACCGCATGGTTCGGCATACTCACTCTTTCGACAGGTCAGATCATCTGCGCGAATGCGGGTCACGAATATCCAGCGATACGCCACAAGGACGGAAAGTATGAGCTCCTCGTATCCGACCACTGCCCGCCGCTCGCGGCTATGGAGGACATCGAGTATGAGGACGAGATAATAAACCTCGAACCCGGCGACAGCCTGTTCCTCTACACCGACGGTATCCCCGAAGCGAAGAACCAGCTCGGAAAGCATCTCGGAACAACGAAGATGCTTGAGATACTCAACGCGGCTCCGGGTCTCGCACCTTATGACCTGCTCAACGGTCTTAAAGAGCTTATCGACGATTTTGCCCGCGGAACGGATACTTTCGACGACATCACTATGATGTGCATAAACTATCTCGGCAGAAAATGATACAAACGGGGAGCATCAGCTCTCCGCTTTTTGTTTTCTCGCAAAAAAGGCTTGACAAATCAGATTTTATCTGCTATAATAGCGGTGTATTTTGTAAAGGCTGTGACGGAAACAGTAAGTCTTACGCGAAAGATACAGCGAGCCGCGGACGGTGCAAGCGCGGCACAAGTAGCGTCTGACCGAATATCATTCCCGAGCCGCGGCGCCTAAATCCGGACGAGAGTAAGTGCCGACGCAGCTCCTGCGTTATGGGAGAGTGGGTGATGGCCCATACGAAACAGGTGGTACAGCAGACGCACGGTCTGTCCTATTTCGGGACAGACCGTTTTTATTGATATAATAAACCCACCGCGAAAGATAAAAAATAGCAGATGAAAAAGATATACTGGTTCGAGCCGTGGTTCTTTCTGTTCTTCGGAGCCTTTCATCTCCACCGGATATGGGGACTCATCGACAGAAATTCCTACGCCGCTTTCTGGATAGATACAATGGAAAACAAAGGTCCTGTGTACTTCATACTTATGGGAGTGCTGTCGGGATTGTGCCTGCTCGGTATAATAACATTTTTCAGGAACCTCCACCGCAATTATCTGTGGCGTTGGATATATATCTGCGGCGGCTCCTACCTTCTGTTCGATCTCTTTGCAATAGCGACGGATCTCGGCTTCTGGCATGACATCATCATAGCCATGTTCGACGTGAACGCATGGTACTGGGTTCTCGTCTGGGGTGGATTTATAATAATGGGCTTACTGGTGTTCATACTTGGTATATCACTGATGATAAAAAGAAAACAAAACAGTTAATTATTTAGATTTCAATATAAAACGGAGGAAAAGCAATGTATAAGAAAGTTGAAAGCGATCTGAATTTCGTCCAGCGCGAAAAACAGACCAAGCAGTTCTGGAAGGATCACAAGATCTTTGAGAAGAGCATAGATATGCGCTCGAAGGCTAATTCCTATGTGTTCTATGACGGCCCCCCGACCGCGAACGGAAAGCCCCATATCGGTCACGTCCTCACAAGAACGATAAAGGATATGATCCCGCGCTACCGTACAATGAAAGGCTATATGGTACCGAGAAAGGCGGGCTGGGATACCCACGGACTGCCTGTTGAGCTCGAAGTCGAGAAGCTCCTCGGCATAGACGGCAAGGATCAGATCGAAAAGTACGGTCTCGAACCGTTCATCAACAAGTGCAAGGAATCCGTATGGAAGTACAAGGGTATGTGGGAGGACTTCTCCGAGACCGTCGGCTTCTGGGCGGATATGGACAACCCGTACGTTACCTACCACAATGACTTTATCGAATCCGAATGGTGGGCTCTCAAGGAAATATACAACAAGAACCTGCTCTATAAGGGCTTCAAGATAGTTCCTTACTGCCCGCGCTGCGGAACTCCGCTTTCGTCTCACGAAGTAGCACAGGGTTATAAGACTGTCAAGGAGCGTTCGGCTATCGTCCGCTTCAAAATAGTCGGAAGAGACAACGAATACTTCCTCGCGTGGACGACTACACCGTGGACTTTACCGTCCAACGTTGCACTCTGCGTGAATCCCGATGACAAATACTGCAAGGTAAAGGCAGCCGACGGCTATATCTACACTATGGCGGAAGCTCTTCTCGACACCGTTCTCGGCAAGCTCGCAGAAGAGGGCAAGCCCGCTTACGAAGTGCTCGAAAGCTATGTCGGAAAAGACCTCGAAGGTATCGCCTATGAGCCGCTTATGCAGTGCTCAGCTGATGCCGCGGCAAAAACCGGCAAAAAGGGTCACTACATCGTATGCGACAACTATGTTACCATGTCCGACGGTACCGGTATCGTTCACATTGCTCCCGCGTTCGGTGAAGACGACTCACGCGTCGGAAAGAATTACGATCTTCCGTTTGTTCAGCTTGTTGACGCAAAGGGCTGCATGACCGAAGATACCCCCTACGCCGGACTTTTCGTAAAGGACGCTGACCCGAAGGTACTCGTTGACCTCGACAAGGACGGCAAGCTCTTCGACGCGCCGAAGTTCGAGCACGAATACCCGCACTGCTGGAGATGCAGTTCGCCGCTCATCTACTATGCACGCGAGACATGGTTCATCAAAATGACCGAAGTCCGCGACAAACTTATCGCAAACAACGACAAGGTAAACTGGATACCCGAAAGCATAGGAAAGGGACGCTTCGGTGACTGGCTCAAGAACATCCAGGACTGGGGAATCTCCAGAAACCGCTACTGGGGAACTCCGCTCAATATCTGGGAATGTGAGTGCGGCTGCCGTCACAGCATAGGCTCTATCGCCGAGCTGAAGGAAATGTCGGATAACTGCCCCGACGATATAGAGCTCCACAGACCTTATATAGACGACGTAACTATCAAGTGCCCCGAGTGCGGCAAACAGATGAAGCGCGTTCCGGAAGTTATCGACTGCTGGTTCGACTCCGGTTCTATGCCTTTCGCACAGCACCACTATCCTTTCGAGAACAAGGAGCTCTTTGAACAGCAGTTCCCTGCCGACTTCATCTCAGAGGCTGTCGATCAGACCCGAGGCTGGTTCTATTCGCTTCTCGCTATCTCGACGCTCCTGTTCGACCGCGAGCCGTTCAAGAACGTTATCGTTCTTGGTCTTGTTCAAGATGAGAACGGACAGAAAATGTCCAAGTCCAAAGGCAACGCAGTCGATCCGTTCGAGGCTCTTGAAAAACTCGGTGCCGACGCGATACGCTGGTACTTCTATACAAACTCACAGCCGTGGCTCCCGAATAAGTTCCACGACAAGGTAGTTATCGAAGGTCAGCGTAAATTTATGGGCACACTCTGGAACACTTATGCGTTCTATATCATGTATGCCGACATAATCGGTTTCGACCCGACAAAATATACTCTCGACGTAAGCAAGCTCCCCGTAATGGACAAGTGGCTGCTGTCAAGAATGAACACGATGATAAAGAATACCGACGAGAACCTTGAAAACTATCGCATACCGGAGGCTGCAAAGGCTATGCAGGACTTCGTTGATGAGCTATCGAACTGGTATGTAAGAAGAAGCCGCGAGCGCTTCTGGTCACCGGAGCTCACCGAGGATACTGTGAACGCGTATATGACGCTTTACACTGCTCTCGTTAATGTATGCAAATGCGCGGCACCTATGGTTCCGTTCATCACTGAGGAAATATACCAGAACATGGTCCTCAGCGTTGACAAGAACGCTCCCGAGAGCATACACCTCTGCGAATATCCGAAGTACGACGAGGCACTCATAGACAGCGAGCTCGAAAAGAAGATGGGCGAAGTGCTCGACATAGTTGTTCTCGGCCGTTCGGCAAGAAACGCTTCCAATCGCAAGAACCGCCAGCCGCTCAGCACTATGTATGTCAAGGCGGACACAAAGCTTGACGTGTTCTTCACGGATATAATCAAGGACGAGCTCAACGTTAAGAGCGTTGTATTCACAGACGATATGGCAGGCTTCGCTTCATACAATTTCAAGCCCCAGCTCAAGACCCTCGGTCCGAAGTACGGCAAGAATTTAGGCGAAATAAAGAACGCACTTGCAGAGATCTCTGCAGGCAACAGCGGTCAGGCTATGGCTGATCTCAACAACAGCGGCGTAATGAAGCTCAATATCTCCATTGGTGAAATAGAACTCACAAAGGACGATCTGCTTATCGAAGCACAGCAGAAAGAGGATTACTGCACCGTATTCGACGGTGGCGTAACAGTCGCTCTCGATACTGCGCTCACCCCCGAGCTTATTGAGGAAGGCTTCGTCCGCGAGATCGTAAGCAAGATCCAGAATATGCGCAAGGACAGCGGTTTCGAGGTCATGGATCACATCAACGTCAAGGTAAGTGGAAACGACAAACTTATCGACGTTATCAACCGCAATGCTGCTTCTATCAGCAGTGACGTCCTCGCCGAAAGCATCACCGTCGGCGACACAGCTAACAGCAAGCTCTGGGACATCAACGGCGAACAGATCAATATCGGTGTAGAAAAACTATAAACGCCATGCATAGGTGGGGTTGCACCCCACACCCGCTTCAGGGGGCTACCGCGCCCCCTGAAACCCCCGCGCCAAGGCTCCGCCTTGGATCCGTGGGTGCGTTTTGTTAAGAGACTGGGGAACCCCTTTCGTGGAACGAAAGGGCGTTCCCCAAGACCCCTCCCTAAAGAACTTTATTAGCTTCGCTGTCATATTAACATAATTCAGCGACTAAAAAGAAACAGCAGACTCGTTACATGAGTCTGCTGTATTTTTATGCTTTTAAGAAACTGACAAATAAAACCGCGTAAGCTTCCGGTGCAGGCGGATGCCTGCCGCGGGTCCGGGCGGCGTTAGCCCGGCGCCGTCTGCGAAGACCGCGCGTAAGCGCTATTAGCCGAAGATTGCCATAAGAGCGCCGGCGGCGACTGCCGAGCCGATAACACCTGCGACGTTCGGTCCCATAGCGTGCATGAGAAGGAAGTTGGAGGGATCAGCTTCCTGACCGACCTTCTGTGAAACACGGGCTGCCATAGGAACAGCGGAAACGCCGGCAGAGCCTATGAGCGGGTTGATATTACCGCCGGAAAGCTTGTTCATGAGCTTTGCAAGCAGGATACCGCAGGCTGTACCTACGCAGAATGCGAGAAGTCCGAGAACGATTATCATTATCGTGCGTATGCTTAAGAAGTTAGCGGCTGTCGCGGTTGCGCCGACCGTTGTACCAAGCATGATTACGATTATGTTCATAAGCTCACCGGAAGCGGTCTTGACAAGTCTGTCAACAACACCGCTCTCCTTGAACAGGTTACCGAGCATAAGCATACCTACGAGCGGTGCTGCAGACGGTACAATGAACGCAACGATGACTGTTACCGCGATAGGGAATATGATCTTTTCTGTCTTTGAAACTGTGCGGAGCATACCCATTTTGATGCTGCGTTCTTTCTTGGTCGTGAGAGCCTTCATTATAGGCGGCTGAATAACAGGGACAAGCGCCATATACGAGTAAGCCGCGACCGCAATAGAACCGAGAAGCTCCGGCGCCAGCCTTGATGTGAGCCAGATAGCAGTAGGACCGTCGGCACCGCCTATGATACCGATAGAAGCAGCGTCTGCAAGCGAGAAATCAACGATACCGATAGCGGAAAGTGTGCACGCACCGAGGAACGTAAAGAAGATACCGCCCTGCGCAGCCGCACCGAGGAAGAAACTCTTCGGGTTGGCAATAAGGGGACCGAAGTCGGTCATACAGCCGATACCGAGGAAGATCAGCGGCGGGAAGACACCGCACTTAACACCGAGGTACAGGACATCGAGGATACCGCCGTCGTGAAGGACTTCGGCATACGGAATATTGGTCGTCATAAAGAACTCGGGGTGGTAAAGTCCTGCACCCGGGAGGTTAGTAAGTGCCATACCAAACGCTATCGGAAGCATAAGCATGGGCTCGTACTGCTTAACGATAGCAAGATACATGAGGAAGAACGAGATCAGGAGCATAACACCCTGCTGCCATGTGAGGTTGCAGAATGCAGACTGGCTCCAGAGCGTTTTTATTGTTTCTATAAACGTATCAAACATAGCCTGTCACTCCCCTCTCAATTCATGAACCCGCGCATATTTTCCGCGATACCTGCTGCGCTCCAGCCCGAACGTGCGGACTTCGGACGCTGTACACGCGTTATGCGGTACTGCTTACCCTCTGCGGCACCGTAAGCGGCAATTGCTGCGGCGATAACTGCGATGATCTCATCATCATCCTCGTCCTCGAGCTCCTCTTCGGCTGCCGTATCGGGAACTTCCGTGACTGCGGGAGCGGCGGGTTGACCGGTTCCGTTATCGAGTTTGAACGACTTAAGTGAATCGTTGCGCTCTATAAGCTTTTTTCTTTCGCGTTTTTCGCCGGCGCTGTTTATCGCCTTGAATATCTTGCCGAAGCCCCAAAGGAAGAAAACGAGGACTGCGAGGATAAGGAATACCACCACAAGACCTGTTACGACCGTTGAGCCCACAAGACCCCAGTCAAGATCCATCGCCATGAGCGCGGAAATGCTTTTATCGAACATATAAAGACCTCTTTTCGGTACTGTAATTCAAAATCTATTCTATTATACTACAAATCGTCAAAAATTTCAAGTCATTTTTGCAATTTTAGGAGCATGAATAAAAAATTTATAAAATTTGCCTTCATACTTGAAAAATACTACGATTTATGATATTATATATTGTATATTGTGTTACCGCTTCCCGACATTATTGCGGGAAAGCGCAGAAGTTCCCGAACGGAGGCATACCCGGATGAAAAACCACTCATACCTGAAAGCGGCAGCCGCCGTAACAGCAGCCGTAACGATATTATCGGGCTGCTACTTCTTCCCCGATGAAGAGAAGCTTATCGACCCGCCGGTAATAGCACCCGACGCGGTGGCATATTCCACATACACCGCTCGTGAAAAAACGATAGAAAGTATCTGTGCCGCTGCGGGATATGTACGTTCGGAGACGGAGAAAGAATGCTATTTTACCGCTTATACCGGCCAGATAAAGAACATTTACGTGCGCGCAGGCGACGATATAAAAGAGGGCGATCTTGTCGCGGAAATGAACGTCGGTGAGCTCGACTATCTCCTCGAAATACAGGAACTTAAAGTGCAGGCTGCAAAGCTTCGCTATGCTTCGTCCGGCTCACAGGCAGACAAGCTTGATCTTGAGATAGAACAGAGCACACTCGATATGTACCGCGCAAGATACGACGGCGCGAGGATATACGCTCCCGCATCGGGCAAGGTATCCTACGTTTTCAGAGCCGACCCGGGCACGGAAATGGATCCCTACCGCGTTATCGCAAGAATAGCAGACCCGTCTTCCCTCTTCGTTTCGGCGGACTACACAGGCGACAAGGACGCTTTCACTGTCGGAGACGAAGTGACTATCATAGTTGACGGCATCGAATATGATGGTGTCATAACATACACTCCGCGAAAGGCTATAGAGGACGGCGCAGAGAACAAGCAGATACTTCAGGCAGAGTTCACGGACGAGAAGCCGGCTTTCGGGTACCTCGGAAAGATAGCGGATATACGCAAGGTCACCGCAAGGTCGGAAAACGCGGTAGTTATACCGAAAACCCTTATAAAGAATAACGGCGACAGAAAATATGTCCAGATATACGAAAACGGAGAAAAAACCGAACGTGATATAGAAACGGGAATAATCAACGCGACGGAAGCCGAGATAATAAGCGGCCTTTCCGCCGGTGAAGCAGTGATCGTAAGATAACAGTTGCAGGAGACCACAGGTGTTTACATTACTTTTCAGAAAAATGCGCAAGACCAAGTGGATGGTGCTGTGCCTTTTCATAGGATTTCTAATGGCTGCGGGAATGATAAGTACCGTACCTATATATATGGATGCCTCACTCCAGCGCACGCTGATTAAGGATATGGAGGCGTATCAGAGCGAATCCGGCGAGTTCCCGGGAATATACGCGGTAGAACGTGAGTTTCCGGAAAGTGCGACAATAAGCGAGCGCGTGACCGCTATAAACGACCTTACCGCGGCTGTAAAGGAGAGGGTCAATTACCTTCCGATACCGACCGGTGCGTATAAAACCGTTGCGGCCGACAATATGCAGTTCATAGCGTCCGGCGGCGTAAAAGGGACGGTAAATACCCGAATGAAGCTCGCGTCGATGACGGGGCTCGACGGACATATCAATATCACGGCAGGAAGAATGTACGGAAGCGGCGGTATGTCTGCCGACGGATGCCTTGAAGCTATAGCAAACGAAACGGCGCTCAAGAACCTCGGTATTACACTCGACGGTGAGTATAAGCTTACCGGCGGCGACACCGGTGCAGGCAGGCTTACAGTTCGCATTGTAGGTATCTACGAGCAGTCCGACCCGAACGACATTTACTGGTCGGAAAAGGTATCGAGCTACGGAAGTACGCTTTTCGTTGAGCCGGAACTCTTCAGCGGAAAGCTCGTGAACGACGGTTACGTCAGGCCGAATTATATCGCGGTTCGCTATGCCCTCGATTATCAGGCTATGGATATGAACGACCTCGCATTCGCTGTAAACGCGATAGAAGAGGACAAGGACTTTTACCCGACGCTGAACTGCAAGTTCACAATGGGTGTTCTGAATATATGGAAAAACTACGCTAAAGAAGCCGAAAAGCTCACGCAGATACTATGGGTGCTCCAGATACCTACAATGGTGATGCTCGCTTTCTATCTGTTCATGGTCTCTAAACTGAACGTCGAACAGGAGAAGAACGAGATAGCCGTGCTAAAAAGCCGCGGTGCCGGTTCAATGCAGATATTCGGCATTTACGCTCTCGAAGCAGGAATACTCGGTGTCGCCGCACTTATCCTCGCACCGTTCATCGGGCTTGGAATGTGCCGCTTTCTCGGTGTTTCTGACGGATTCCTCGAATTTGTCAACCGCACCGGTATTTCCGCAAAGATCACCATGGGCGCAGTGATCTATGCACTTATCGCGGTGCTGTTCTTCTTCGCTGCAACGATGATTCCGATAATCCCCGCTTCGAAGCTCTCTATCGTGCAGTACAAGCAGAGCAAGACGAAGGTAGTCAGAATGTCGCTCTGGGAAAAGACTTTTATAGACATTGTGCTTATTGCTGCGTCGATAGTTTTCTATATTATACGCACAGCAAACGAACAGACCACGGAAACGTCATCAGGCGACATAGACCCGCTGATGTTCATTTCCGCGACCTGTCTTATATTCGGTCTGGGACTGCTTTTCATAAGGCTCTACCCTTACCTGCTCAATCTTATATATCATCTGCTGAGACCGCTCTGGTCGCCGGCACAGTATATGGCAATAACGACAGTCTGCCGTTCACAGGGAGGGCGCGAGCGCTTTCTTATGCTTTTCCTCGTTGTGACGTTCTCACTCGGAATTTTCTCCGCGAACACTGCGCGTACTATAAACAATCAGAAAGAGGACAGGATATACTACGCCGCCGGAGCCGACATCGTTATAAACGAGTACTGGCAGGAGATAACAGCCGCCGAAGGCGGTGCGGTCACGGGATATGTCGAGCGTGATTTTGACCGCTTCGACAGTCTCGAAGGCGTTGAGACTGCTACAAAAGTACTTATAAACAAGAAAGCAAAGGTTTACGTTGAGAACAAAAAGGAAGAAAACGTAACGCTGATGGCGATAGAGCCGCATAAATTCGCGCATACCGCATGGTTCAGGAACGACCTGCTTCCCGCGCACTGGTGGAATTACATCAAGGCTTTGCAGGACTTCCCTTCCGGCGTTATCATATCACGCGCGCTTTCGGAAAAGTACGACCTGCGGCTCGGTGACACGTTCGACCTGAAGTGGTCGGCAAACGAAAAGATAAGTGCGCCGGTGCTTGCTATCGTTGATTACTGGCCGGGAATAAACCCGAACGTTTCCGCAAAACCCGTTTCAACCAAGGAAAAAGCAACAAAGAAAACAGAAGAAGAGAGCGAAGAGGAAGTTGAGACCGTAAACTCCTATGCTGTGAACTGCTTCTGTGTCATGAACTACTACTATACGAGCACGGTATCTGACATGGAGCCGTATGAAGTGTGGATAAAGCTTAAGGACGGCGCATCGAGCGCAGCGCTTTATGAAGACATAAAGGCTAAGCGTATGCCTGTTGAGACGATCTCCGACGCTTCACAGCAGCTTATCGCCGTTAAGAACCAGCCCCAGCTCCAGGGAATGAACGGTTCGCTTACGCTCAGCTTCGTGGTCATCATCACAATGACGGTCATAGGCTTCCTGATATACTGGATACTGTCGATAAGAAGCCGTACTTTACAGTTCGGCATACTGCGTGCTATGGGTGTTACTTTCCGCGAAATAATCGGAATGATCGGGTATGAGCAGATACTTGTGTCGGGCGTTTCGCTTGCAATGTCGTTTGTCATAGGCGGTATCGCGAGCGACCTGTTTGTACCGCTGTTCCGCTCTATGTACAGTCCAGCGGAGCAGGTGCCGCCATTTATCGTTGCTGCGTCGCAGAGCGATTATATCAAGCTTTACGTTATTATCGTTCTTATGCTTGGCGGCGGATTTGCGATACTTGGTGCGCTTATACGGAAAATAAACATCAACAAGGCTCTCAAGCTCGGAGAAGATTAAAACGACAAATCGGAATTTAGGGTGAAAAACATGATTAAGGAAATTGATCGAAGTGATATACCGAAATGTGTCTCTGTTATTAAAGACAGCTTTATGACTGTTGCTGATGAGTTCGGATTCACTTCCGAAAATGCACCTCGCTTTACAGCATTTGCTATATCTGACGATAGACTTCATTATCAATTAGATAATGAACATAGAATAATGATAGCATACTATCTTGATAACAGGATAATAGTTGGATATTATTCCTTACTTTTGCAGGAAGATAATCAATGTGAGCTGAACAACCTAAGTGTTATTCCTGATTATAGACATAATAATATTGGCACTGCATTGTTAGATGATGCCTTCATTCGAGCAAAAAAATTGGGGTGCGTTAAAATCAATATAGGAATTGTCGAAGAGAATAAGATATTACGAAAATGGTACGAGGATAAAGGCTTTACTCATATTGGTACAAGGAAATTCGACTTTTTCCCATTTACTTGCGGCTATATGGTAAAGACATTATAATCTAAATTTTGATTTATATTAATGGAGGATGAAAATGGGACTTAGATTTCACAAAAGCATAAACATCTGCAAAGGTATTAAGCTCAATATGAGCAAATCCGGTGTGGGCGTAAGTCTCGGCACCAACGGCGCCCGCTACTCGCTCAACACGAGCGGACGCAGGACCGCAACATTCGGTATCCCCGGAACGGGACTCTCTTACGTAAAGACGTTCAGCGGCGGTGGCAAAAAGAAGAAAAGCACTTCCGAAGCCAAAACAAAACGTGACGAGATTAAAAAACAGAAGGAAGAACTCGCTGCGCAAAAAGCCGAGCAGAAAGCTACCGAACTTCAGGAGAATACCCTTAAAGCCGAAGAAGCCGCAAACTACATCGACGTAATCAAGTCCGTTCATAAAGAATGCGAGAACGATATGGACTGGGAAGCGGTACTAAGCTCACCGCCGCCTTTTGTAAAGGGTCAGCCAGGCCCCCGCGAGATAGAAGCTCAGAAAGCGATAGACGATTATAAGCCCGGGCTCGCCGGCAAACTTTTCGGTGACACAAAAGCGAGAGAAAAGCTTGCCACAGCACTTGATGAAGCTAAAAAAATCGACGCGCAGGAGTTTGCGGACTGGCAGGACAGCTACAAATTCGCACAGCGTATCATCGACGGTGATATAGACGCGTACCTCGAAGCTATCGAAGAGGCCAACCCGTTCGAGGATCTCGTCGAATACGGCAGCGACTTCGAGTTCGGTACAGACGACCCGTCGGTAATGGAAACCGAATTCCGCGTTAAGGCAGACGAGGTCGTGCCGAAAACAACGGTGACTGTGCTTAAGTCAGGAAAGCTCTCGGAAAAGGAACTGACCAAGACCGCATACTACGATCTTATGCAGGACTATGTATGCAGCTGTGCGGTAAGGCTCGCACGAGAGATATTTGCGGTGCTTCCCGTCGGCGGTGTCATCGTTCATGCAGTTGATACGGTGCTTGATACATCGACAGGAAACGACGAGGAAACTACGATCCTTTCCGTGCTCTTCGAGCGTGAAAAGTTCGAACGCGCAAATTTCGACCGTATCGATCCGTCAGATTTCGTGAATTCGTTCACCTGTAATATGAAATTCACGAAAACAGCGGGCTTCAAACCCGTAAAGCGTCTGGGAGAATAACAACAGGCAATTGCGTCGGCAAAGAAAAATATATGTCCGACCGTGACAAGAAGCAAGAAAGGTTATGAAAAATGCTTAGTCTCAAGAACATCAGAAAGAACTACAAAATGGGCGACACTGTCGTAGAAGCACTTCGCGGCGTATCGGTGGATTTCCGCGACAACGAGTTTGTTGCCGTGCTCGGACCCTCGGGCTGCGGAAAGACGACGCTCCTGAACATCATCGGCGGACTTGACCGCTACACTGACGGCGACCTTATAATAGGCGGGGTCTCGACAAAAAAATACCGTGACCGCGACTGGGACACCTATCGCAACCACAAGATCGGTTTCGTATTCCAGAGCTATAACCTCATACCGCATCAGACCGTGCTTTCTAACGTCGAGCTCGCACTCACGCTTTCGGGCGTATCAAAGGGCGAACGCAGAAGAAGAGCGATAGAGGTGCTCGAAAAGGTCGGATTAAAAGACCAGATGAAGAAGAAGCCGAACCAGATGTCCGGCGGTCAGATGCAGCGTGTTGCTATAGCGCGTGCGCTTATCAATGACCCGGATATTCTGCTCGCCGACGAGCCGACCGGCGCTCTTGACAGTGAAACAAGCATTCAGATAATGGAGATACTCAAAGAGATCGCGAAGGATAAGCTTATCATAATGGTAACGCATAACCCCGAACTTGCCGAGGAATACGCGAACCGTATAATAAAGCTCATGGACGGTAAAATAACCGGCGACAGCAATCCCTACACCGAAGAACAACCCCTCAAAGACAAGCCCGAAAAGGTACGCAAGACATCAATGTCGTTCTTCACCGCGCTCTCGTTAAGTCTTAACAACCTGCTCACCAAGAAGGGCAGAACGATACTCACCGCTTTTGCGGGAAGCATCGGTATCATCGGTATAGCGCTGATCCTTTCGCTTTCTAACGGCGTTCAGGTGTATATTGACGACATACAGCGTGATACACTCGCATCATACCCGCTCACCATCGACGAAAGCTCAACGGATATGACAGCCATGCTGTCGTCGTCGCGTAACGTTGCGCAGGAAAAATACGGCGATGTGGATAATATGCCGAAAGACCGCATCATAACCGATGACAGAATGTACACTGTGTTTGATATGATGTACGCACAGACGAACACAAACGATCTTAAAAGCTTCAAGGCGTTCCTTGACGGAAACGAAGAAATCAAAGGACTTGTAAGCAATATAGAGTATTCTTACGGAATGAAGCCGCGTGTTTTCAGACGTATGGACGACGACACGATAAAACAGGTCAACCCGAACACCGTGCTCGACGAAGTCGGATTTTCCTCAGTTTCCGGTCTTTTCGCTCTTACATCACAGATGTCATCGTCTTCGTCCGACGTTGATGTGTTCACCGAGATAACCGACGACCCCGAAATGTTCAAAACGCGCTACGAGATCGTCGCAGGAAAGAAACCCGAGAACTGCAACGAAGCAGTGCTTATCATCGACAAGTACAACATGATCACCGACTTTACGCTCTATGCGCTCGGTATGCGCGATTCCTCGGAAATGCGCGCAACGATACGCGATATGATGCAGAAAAAGGACAAGAATGAGGTCACTAAGATCGACAAAGGAAGCGACTATGCCTACGAGGATTTTCTCGGAATGACATTCTCGGTAATACCGAACTCTGACCTTTATAAGAAAAACGATGACGGTGTCTGGGAAGATATGACAACAGACAACATCTTTATGAGTGACGCTTACGACAACAAGGGCATAGAGCTCAAAATAGTCGGAATACTTCGCCAGAAGGAGCTTTCCTCATCCGTAAGCGGTCTCATCGGGTACACCAGAGAGCTTACCTCCCGCCTTTCCGAAAAAATTAACAGCAGTGATATAGTAAGCGATCAGAAGTCAAGGGAATACTACGATGTATTCAACGGCCTTCCGTTCGAAAATACCGAAGCCGCAGACAAGGCACTTGAAGACGCAAAGCGCGAAGCAGAGGAAAAGCAGCGCGAGCTTGAAGAAATGCAGCAGAAAATGGCGGAAGCAAAGGAGAAATCCGAAAAGCTTCAGCAGAAGATGCAGGAGATACAGGAGCAGATGCAGCAAATGCAGTCACAGATGCCGGATATGGCAACTCTGATGACCAAGCTCACGCCGGAACAGACTGCCGCTTTTGCGACTATGACACCCGAACAGCAGCAGGAATACTTCATGTCAATAATGCCGGAACTTATTCCAGGGTTCGAGCTCCCGGACGTTTCTGAGATAATACCGCTGCTTCCCGAGGAAGCACAGGCGGAACTCGAAGGTATGTCGGATATGCAGAAACTTGAGTATATCTCGCGTCTGTTCATGACAGAACCGACACTCACGACTCCGGAGAACGGTCCCGAGGCTGTTGAAGACTCGGCGTCCGCTTCCGCGTTCGACCCAAACAACTTCGATATGTCAAGCATAGACATGAACAACATCACCGAAGAGCAGATGGCGTATTTCATGAATATGTCCGACGAAGAGCGTGAAGCACTGATGAAGAGCTTCGGTGCTGCCGCAAAAACGTCAGATATAGTCTCGATGTCGTCGTACTACGACAATATGAAGACACTCGGCGTTATCGATCTTGAAGTTCCGTCCGCAATAGCGATATATCCGAACGATTTCGCAGCTAAAGAGCGTATAGCGGATATTATAAAGGAATACAATGATGCGCAGGACGAAGACCACAAGATAACCTACACCGACCTTGTGGGAATGCTTATGTCGTCGGTAACGGACATAATCAACGCGATAAGCTATATCCTTATAGCGTTCGTTGCAATATCGCTCATAGTTTCGTCGATAATGATAGGTATAATCACATATATTTCCGTTCTTGAAAGAACGAAGGAAATAGGTATTCTCCGTTCTATCGGTGCTTCAAAGAAGGACGTTTCCCGCGTATTCAATGCAGAGACAACGATAATCGGACTTATCTCCGGCGGTATCGGAATACTTGTGACCGTGCTGCTTATCATACCGATAAACATCATCATCAAGGAAATAACCGATGTATCCGACCTCGCGAAGCTCCCACCTCTCGCCGGACTCGCACTTGTCGCTATAAGCGTCCTGCTGACACTTATAGCAGGTCTCCTTCCCTCACGCGTCGCAGCCAAGAAAGACCCTGTTGTCGCTCTTCGCACAGAGTAAAGCGCGTCTGCGGACGCGCGTGTCCTTCCGGACGGGACCAGCCTGCGCGGCTGGATCGCGCCGGCGTGACGCCGGACCCCAAAGCTGCCGCATTCGATTCGACAGTTTCAGAACAACATAAAAAAACAGCAGACCCGAACGACAGGACGTCGTACAGAAGATTTCCGGAAGCGTGCAGGAGGCACGCATAAAAAAATCTTCCAAACGACAGGACGTCGTACAGAAGGTTTCCAAGAGCGCGCACGATGCGCGCATAAAAGAAACCTTCCAAATTGGGTCTGCTGTATTTTGGTTGTGTTACAGAAAATAACCGATCACGTCACGATTCAAATGCGCGGCACAAGCCTCACAACAATTGTGCACTAATTTATAGGCTGACTTTATCTATCATCCATATTTCCTTAGCGTAGTCGGAGATAGTTCTGTCGGAGCTGAACTTGCCGGCGGATGCCATATTCATCCAGCATTTCTTCGCGAATGCGAACTTATCCGTGTAATCCTTGTTGAGCTTGAGTTTCGCTTCAACGTAGCTGTTCAGATCGCCGATAAGGTGGTAGTTATCCGCTCTGTGCCAGTGTGCGCCGTCCATGAGCGAGAAGTAGAGTTCGCGGAAATCACCGCTTCCGCCGTCACTTACCGTACCGTCGATGAGACTGCGTACAACGCGTCCGATCTTCGGATCCTTCTCCACAAGATAACGCGGATCATAGATCTTCATTATGTTCTCAAGCTCCTCAACCGTAGCACCGAAGATATAGTTGTTCTCCTTGCCGGCTTCCTTGACGATCTCGACATTCGCGCCGTCAAGCGTTCCGAGAGTTACTGTGCCGTTGAGCATGAGCTTCATGTTGCCGGTGCCGCTTGCTTCCGTTCCGGCTGTCGAGATCTGCTCGGAAACATCAGCCGCAGTAACGAGCTTCTCGGCGTAGGAAACACGATAGTTCTGAACAAATACGACCTTGAGCAGATCGCGTGTATCGGGATCTTCGTTGACTATGCGTCCGATCTCGTTTATATACTTGATGACGGCCTTCGCTCTGCGATAGCCCGGAGCCGACTTCGCGCCGAAAATGAATGTCATCGGGTAGAAGTTCTTTATCGAACCGTCCTTTATGCCATAGTAGATGTAGAGGATACCGAACGCGTTAAGAAGCTGGCGCTTGTATTCGTGCAGTCTCTTGATCTGTATATCGAAGATGCTGTCGGGGTTGAGCTCAACGCCTTCGTGCTCTTTGATATACTCGGCGAGCTGGACCTTCTTTGTGTGCTTTATGTCCATAAAGCGCTGGAGCTCGTTCTTATTGTCCGCGAACCATTTGAGCTTCTGAAGATCTTCGAGCTTCGTCATCCACTCTGTGCCCTTATTGAGCTCGTTTATAAGCGCGGAGAGCTCCTTGTTGCAAAGTGCGAGCCAGCGGCGCGGTGTGATACCGTTGGTCTTGTTCTGGAACTTCTTCGGGTAGAGCTTGTACCACTCTTTAAGTGCGTCGTTTTTGAGTATCTCGGTGTGTATCTCCGCGACACCGTTGACATAGCTTCCGCAGTATATAGCCATTCTTGCCATGTGAATCACATCGCCGGCAACGATCTTCAGCGGGTCAATGTCGTTCTTGAAGAGGCCCTTCTTATAAAGCTCGCCGATAAACGCTTCGTTTATCTGAAGGATTATCTCGTAGATACGCGGAACGACTTCCTTGATTATGTCCGCGCCCCACTTTTCGAGAGCTTCCGCCATTATCGTGTGGTTGGTGTAATTGAATGTCTTCTTCGCGATCTCAAGCGCGTCGAAGAAATCAAAGCCCTCTTCATCAACGAGTATTCTTATGAGCTCGGGTATCGAGATAACGGGGTGAGTATCGTTAAGCTGGATAGTGATCTTCTCATAGAATCTCTTCATATCCCAGCCGTTTCTCTTATACTTCTTTACTATATCCTGCACCGATGCAGAGGAGAAGAAATACTCCTGCTTCAGGCGAAGTATCTTGCCCTCTCTTGTATCGTCGTTCGGATAGAGCACGCGGGAAATGTCCTCCGCCATACGCTGCTCGCGGCAGGCTTCGTCATACTTCTGCTGATTGAACAGATCGAAATCGAACTCTTTCAGGGGTTCCGCCTGCCAGAGACGAAGCGTGCTGATATGATCGGTGCCGTAAGCCACTATCGGCATATCATAAGGCACAGCGGTTACTGTCTGGTCACCGTACTTTACGGTGACTGCATCCGCATTGACACGCTTGCTCCACGGGTCGCCGTACTTTGTCCAGTCATCCGCTTCTTCGCGCTGGAAGCCGTCAACGATAGACTGCTTGAAAAGGCCGTATTTATAACGGATCCCATAGCCGTCGAGAGGCAGATCGAGCGTTGCCGCGCTGTCGAGGAAGCAGGCTGCGAGTCGGCCGAGACCGCCGTTTCCGAGAGCAGCATCTTCTATCTCTTCAAGGTCCGCGAGCTCAACGCCTGCTTCCTTGAGAGCTGCTTCAACTTCTTCCTCTATACCGAGGCAGAGGAGGTTATTATAAACCGCACGGCCTACAAGAAACTCCATAGAAAAGTAGCACGCGCGGCGGGTATTCAGGTGAGCCTTCTTCGACTTGCTCCAGTTCTCGTCGATAGCCTGCATAACAGCCTTGGAAACTGCGAAATGTATCTGCTGTGCAGTGGCTTCGGACGAAGAAATGCCGTATTCCTCGGCAAGCGTGTTCGCGAAGCTTTTCATAAATTCTTCTTTGTTGAACGTCATGTTTTTTTCCATCATAGCACACGGTGCATTCTATCGGACCGCGCTGTCAGCTATGAGTTTTCCTTTCGTAAGAAATTTACAGAGAATATTATACCATATTCGTATAAAAAAAGCAATACCCAAAATCAGTCTTCATTTGCTGCCCGAAACAACAGCAAAGGACAGCGGTAATAGGCTTGGAAAGTTTCCGTATCGAAAGAAAGATGTGGGGTACATAAAAGAAACCTTCTATTGACTTTATACGAAAAAAATGTTATAATGAACCGAACTTTACCGCAAAAGAGGGATACTTACGAAAAAACAACCTGTCTGTGCAGCTATCCATGATATATCGGGCTTCGGAAGATGTTCGCTCGCAGTCATAACACCGATAATCTCGGCCATGGGTATCCAGTGTGTTCCCGTGCCCACCGCCGTTCTTTCCACCCATACCGGCGGATTTGATGACCTCGTTTTCAGGGATATGACCGACTTCATTTCCCCATGCTGTGCACATTACAAACGGCTCGGAATAAAATTCGACACGATATACAGCGGCTTTCTCGGCTCAGATGAACAGGTCGGGAGCTGTCTTGAATTCTTCGATACATTTCCGGACGCAAAGCGCATAGTCGATCCGGTAATGGGTGACGACGGCGAGAGCTACAAGACCTATACTCCGCGGCTTATCGAACGCATGAAGGAGCTCGTCCGCCGCGCCGATGTTATAACTCCGAACCTCACCGAAGCCGCGCTGCTGCTCGATATGCCATATACAGACAGACTTTCGGAAGCGCGTGCGCGTGATATGCTCGAACTTCTCTGCACCATGTCCAAGTCCGCTGTTATAACCGGCGTGAAGTTCGATACCGGCGAACACGCTAACGTCTGTCTCAACGGCGAGACCGGTGAATACGCAGTTATACGCTGGACACCGCTTCCGGTTTCATACCCGGGAACGGGCGACATCTTCGCCTCGGTAATGACCGGAAGAATGATGCTCGGAGATACATTCGAGACTGCGGTGCGAAAAGCGTCAGACTTCGTTTACAGCGCCGTGAAAGTCACTATGGATAACGGTCAGCCGCGCCGCAACGGCGTTGAGTTCGAGCGTGTCCTCTGCGAGCTTATAAAATGACCGGCACCCCTTGTGACACCGTGTATTTCACAAGGGGTCATTTTTTTGCTGCCATTCCGTTTCACTGCACAATAAGCCGGACATAAAAACCATGGTAAAAAAAGTGCATTTTAACTCACTAAATGCACTTTGATGTATTGACTTATTAAGTTATTAATGTTATAATAAATTTGTATTACCTGCAATTACCTTGCAGACGAAAGTTTGGTGATAAATATGCTTATATATCCCAAAAAGAAAGATAAGGTATTCGGCTCCGACACGCCTTACAGGATATTCGTCGATCAGGTCGGTTATCTGCCCGACAGCCGCAAGATCGCTGTCCTTCCGTTCCCCGCAGAGTTATTCGCCATAATAGATGAAAACGGCGACAAACTCTATGAGGGCGAAGTCAGGTCATTCGGTCACGACGAGTGCTCAGGAGACGACGTTTATCTCGCCGATTTCTCGGATTTCAGAAGAAACGGTACCTACCGCGTTTCTGTCGGCGGAAAGACATCGACACGCTTCCGCATTGGCGAGAGTGTCTACAGAAAGCTTTTCTGCGATGTTTCAAAGGCATATTATTACACAAGATGCGGGCACGGCCTGGATGAACGCTTCGCCGGAAAATTTGCGCATAAACGCTGCCACACCGAACTCGCCGAATCCCTTGAAGACGGCACAATGCTTGACATAAAGGGCGGCTGGCACGATGCGGGTGACTATGGAAGATATGTGACTGCCGGCTGCTGTGCCTGTGCACAGCTTCTCTATGCGTACAAATTCTTCCCCGAGGTATTTGCGAAGCTTAACGTCAACATTCCGGAGAGCGGCTCCGGGATACCGGATATACTGAGCGAGTGCAGATGGGAGCTTGAATGGCTCCTTAAAATGCAGCGCGCCGACGGTGCCGCATACCACAAGGCTACCACTATGCGCCATGCGCCTTTCATAATGCCGGAAGCCGACAAAAGCAAGATGTATGTATTCACGGTAAGCTCGTCCGCGACAGCAGATCTCTGCGCTGTCTGTGCGCTTGCTTCCGGGATTTTCAGAGATTTTGACCAGACTTTCTCGAACAGGCTCAGAAAAGCTGCGGAACGCGGCTATCAGTGGCTTGAGGAGCACCCTGAGTTCGTCGGGTTCTTCAATCCCGCCGGATGTGACACCGGACTTTACGCCGAAGAAGGCGATATCGACAACAGATACTGGGCAGCGGCAGAGATGTTCGCACTAACAGGTGACGCGAAATATAACAACCACTTCAAAGCCCTGTTCTCCTCCCCGTACTTCGACGGCAGAAGCTATATCAAGACCGCGCTCGGACATAACATGATAGGCGGTCTCGGTTCGCTCGCATACGTTCTCTGTGACAAACCGGGCAAGAGCGAGGAAGTTGTTGCTTTCCTGAACGAACTCTTCACGGGAGAAGCATACTGGCTCCGCGACAAGGCCAAAAAATGCGGATACGCGTCAACACTTGAAGACTGGGAATACTACTGGGGAAGCAACATGTCGCTGTTACACAGCGGTATGAAGTTCATACTTGCAAACCTTATGACGGGACGCGAAGAATTCTATGAATACGCTCTTGAACAGCTTCACGTTCTTCTCGGCAAGAACACACTTGGTATGTGCTACGTCACCGGCACAGGTGAGTATTCACCCGTGCGACCGCACTACCGCCCGAGCGCTGCGGACAAGATAGACGAGCCTGTTCCCGGATTCGTTATCGGCGGTCCGAACAGGGAACTTTCCGACCCGTTTGCAAAAGACATAATACCGGTCGGCACGCCGCCTATGAAGTGTTATATCGATGACGAACGCTGTTATTCGCTCAACGAAATAACTATATATTGGAACTCACCCGCCATATTTCTTCTTGCCGGTATCGAACACCACGAAGCACTTAAAAACAAAGATGAATAAAAAGCAGCTTCCCGCGGATCGAACCATAAAAAACGTACAATGACAAAAAGACCTCTTATGGTATAATAGAAACCATAGGAGGTTTTGTCATGGCAAGAATTTACAGACACATACAGTAACATGAGAAAGAGATACTCGAATTAATGGCGCAAGGAATAAAGCAAATGGAAATAGGAGAACGATTGGGATTCACCAAGAAGCAAATATAATAATACTTTCATAGGCATAATGAGAAGCAAAGGAAAGACTGCTGTACTATCTCGACTGGTATATGGATCCGTACTATAAAAAGAACCTTTCCGTTTTGGGTGAACCTCTGAAAGAATTACTGCAAAGAGTAGCAGTCATGGACAGCGATACAGGCATTGTTGAAGAAGCGCTTCACTTACTGGAAGCCTGTACCGAAGGTCCATATCCCATACTCGAAAAGAATATTGACAGTATCGCCAAAGAGTTCAGACCCACAGTCTTGTATTTGCTGAACGAGAACAATTGGTAACAAAATATGAGGTGACAACAATGAGTAAAGTGTTAGCGGCGTGCGGAAATGACTGTTCCGCTTGCCCCCGATATATCGCGCATCCTTATGAAAAAACAGAAGAAGAACTGCGTCACACCGCCGAATTGTGGCAGAAAATAGGCTACAGGGACAGGATCGTTTCCAACGGGGAAATATCGTGCATAGGCTGCCGTCCCGAGAATTGGTGCAGATATTGTGTCGTAAAATGCTGTGAGGAAAAAGGAATTAAGAACTGCTCGGAATGTTCTGACTATCCGTGTGACAATATGAAAGAATGCTTTTCGGTCACAAGATCATTTGAGCCAAAATGCAGAAAGGTCTGCACGGACGCGGAATACGAACAACTGAAAAAGGCGTTCTTTGAGAAAGAAGAAAACCTGAATGCTGAAATAAGCAAGCGAATGATATAACAGCATTTGTCTTTCAGAGTGGAGGCATCGGAATGCCAAGAGGTAAATATGTCTATAAGAACAAACAAAGCAGAAAGAAGATGTGCGAATTCTACGACAAGACTCTTGCCGCATTGAATGTTCGATATAAAGAGAATTATTTCAGAACGTCTTTCGGAGTTACACACTGCCTGCTGGCCGGTGACCCGGACAAGCCGAAGATCTGCACTATTCACGGCGGCAACGGTATCACAACGCTGAATCTGAAACTGTTTCTCCCGCTGCTCGAAAAAAACTGCATCATTGCTCCAGACGTGATCGGAATGCCGGGAAAAAGCGCTCCATACAGGCGTATAACCGGAAGCAGAGAAGAGTATGGCCTGTGGATCGCACAAGTACTTGGAGGACTGATTTTGTCATCATTGAAGTCACCGTGAGCATCTACCCAGATAACCCCGATCTTTCCATAGTGTTCGGCGGTAGCTGCAACAGATCCTGCGGCAATGCTGTGATCACCTCCAAGTATGACAGGGAATGTGTTTTCTTTGTGTATTTCAAGGACTTTATCAAACAGTCTCTTATTCGATTCATTGATTTCTTTTTCATAACGCATCGCTGCGCTGCCCTCGGAAGTTGCTACCATCGGGAAAATATCTCCGTAGTCCTTCACGGAATATCCGCAATCTCTGATTTTTGCGATCAGTCCGGAATGCCTGATCGCCAGTGACCCCATATCAACACCTTTCCGAACGGCTCCCATATCCATCTGAGAACCTATCACTGCGATTTTCTTATTTTTCATCAGTATCCTCCTTCTATTTCAGAATGCGCTCCCGATATCCCGGTACGATCGCACATTTCATATTTCAGATCTTCCCGGCTTCTCCTGTTTAAAACTCCGCTCAATAAGGAATTTCATCATAAAGAATCCTTCGTCGTATAATATTTTTACAACCGATTTTACCAATAAGTCAACAAGTTCCTTGAAAACCGTATAAGATCAACCTGTTTCACACGTTTTCTCTTGAAAGGCCACGACGCTTATTATAATGGCTATACCGCATAAATAGCGTACGACTATTTGTGCGGTATAGCCTAAATGCAGCTTTTCCTTTTGCCTATTTATACCTGTTCCTACACGCATTATTATCGCATATTTAGAAGAAAATGCCAAGCATTTAATTCTTATTGAACCTCGTTCATTTTATATCAAACAAGTCATTGATATGCTTCTCACGATCATATTTCTTGTCATCATGCATAATGTTGACAAGTTCCCGAAGGATACGGAACTCTACCGCTATAATATCGGCAAAACAGAATAATTCTTTAGTTTTTTACATAAAAAAATTTATACTGACAGTTGTTGTGCTGTCCCGGCTCCTTGCTGACCGAAATGTGTATGCGTGTCGATTATCATATACAAAACGCCTTTTTAATATCATATATTTCCTACATCGTGTGCAAGTGATGCTGTAATATCAATAATATCAGAGTATGCCTTTGACAGCTCTTCTTTTCGTTTCTCCGGATCAGTGTCTCCGACAGATGACTCAAACTGTTCCCTCAGGTGTCCGGTCATCTGATCGTTCAGGACACTTTCAATTTCCACCTTTCTCTCTATCCCGCGGCAATATACGATAATTCTTTGCATATTGAGTCGCCTGTCCCGTATCAGTTTTGCAATCAATAAGGAGATAAGCGCGGCAGCGATACCCGCAAGAGGGTGAACGAACAGCGCAAGACAGACGACTGCGGCAACAGCTGCTGCCATGCCGATAAGTGATGGTATCAGTATTGTATTGAACACCTTATGTGTATCTGTGACTTTAAGGTTCCCGCCGAGAAGTCTGTCTGCATACTCGATTATATTAATTGCGTGGTTCAATGATTTTCTGGTTGGATAATAATGCACTTTTGCTGTCCTCCGTGCAGGATAACTAATTAAACAGATTAAAAATTATGTATCTGTCCTGACCATTCCTGTAATTGACTTATTTCTATAATCAAGAAAGGTTTTCACACCTCACCATTATACCATAATCGTTCTGTTTATTCAAGTCAAAACACACAAACGCCAATAAATAAGAGCCCGAACGCAGGCGTAATTTTCCTACATTCGGGCTTTTGGTGTTAATCTGTAAAGACCTCATCAATATAAAATAATCCGTTGTTTGCAACTATCGGTATATTTGTCATTGTGCTATGTTGGCATTCACACGCGAACTCCGAAAGTACCCTTTTTTATCAGCGGTCCGGTTTCACCCAGCGGACCTGTTTCCTTCAGCGGTCCTGTCTCGTTCAACGGACCTGTCTCGTTCAGCGGTCCAGTTTCCTTCAGAGGACCTGTTTCGTTCAGCGCGCCGCCTGCCACAGTGTCAAGTTCTTCCACAGAAAGCTTGGACTTATTAGCCTGTTCTTCGATTGTCATTTTTACATTAGTGTTCTCCATTGTTATGTCCTCCTTAAATTACTTAGTGTTGTGTTTTAATTTATACTCGTATTCCGAAAGTACCCTTTTTTTCCAGCGGTCCGGTTTCACCCAGCGGACCTGTCTCGTTCAACGGTCCGGTTTCACCCAGCGGTCCGGTTTCGCCCAGCGGTCCAGTTTCCTTCAGAGGACCTGTTTCGTTCAGCGCGCCGCCTGCCACAGTGTCAAGTTCTTCCACAGAAAGCTTGGACTTATTAGCCTGTTCTTCGATTGTTGTTTTTATATTTGTGTTTTTCATCGTGGTGTCCTCCTGATAATTGATATTTAATTTTGAACTCCGGGATTTTTGTTTCCCTTTCTGTAATTACATAATAACACGTTTTTCCGTATTAATCAATATTCAGATACACGCCGAAATGTCGCTAATACAACACTTCCGATATGATATGTCGCTTAATAGACAGATCGGATCTAAAATATCGTAAAAAGAGTCGGTTTTAATTACAGCAGACAGTAAATAAGGTCCCACAACACGAACTTATTTTGCAGAAATCTGTTTCCCTTACGATAGATATGTGTAAAAAGCACAGCAGGCTGAAAACCGGTTCTTGACGCAGCTTGCATTAGATGTTATAATATTCCATAGAATCATAGAATATAGAAGATCGAGGATTTTATGGTAACACAAAAAGTAATAATCTTGGTGATAGAAATAATCATCGTAATGGCAGTGCTTTTTTGCAATTCAGCTGCCGCTGAGAAAGAAGCAGTTTGCCTCAGCAAGAAAGCTGGTGTTTGCGGTAAAGCTTTTGTTGATACCTGCATCGGGTTTTTTTCTCATAGCGGCGGACAGCATCATTGCCTATAAAGCCATAGGGCTTCTCGGGGCGCTCTATTTAGTGCTTATCGGTGATGTGTTGGGCAGCATAGTCGAGTATTTTATCAGGGTAATCATCAAAGGCTGTAAGGACAGTGAGATATACGTCTGCAACCCTGTGCAGCGCGGAATTTTAAGCGTACTTTTCTGTGCGGCGATAACCTTACTAAGCATATGGAACGCCACACACGTCAGAATGCAGGAGCACCAATGGGTTATAGACGGAATAGAGCAAGAGCATACTTTTGCTTTTGTAAGTGATATCCACGCGGGAACAGCGCAGTCGCTTGACAATTTAAAAGGAGTCTGCGAAAAGATCAATCAGCAAAAGCCCGAATTTGTTATCTTATGGGGCGATGTGACGGACGAACTTACCACATATGACGATATGGTAAAGACCTATGAAATAATAGGTGAGATAGATGCGCCCGTATACTTCATCTACGGCAACCACGACAGGCAGCCAAACGCATCATTCATCGGCGGAAGGTCATATACCGATGAGCAGCTCACCAAGTCAATAGAGGACGCGGGTATAATAATACTGAGTGATGATTATGTAAAGGTGGCAGACGACCTTGTTTTGCTCGGGCGCGAGGATATAAGTGCAGGTAATAAGCGCATCGGTTGGGACGAGCTTGAAAACCCCTATGAGGGCGAGGGTGCTCTGATAGTTGCAGACCACCAGCCGTTTGATAAAGACCAGCGGAAAAAGCAAAACGCCGCGCTTCAGATTTCAGGGCACACACACGCAGGGCAGCTTTTCCCGCTGAGGTTTATTTACAGTGCAGCAGGCATTGAGACATACGGCGAGTATGAAAGGGATAATACACTCCTTTATGTCAGTGCCGGCGAGAGCGGCTGGGGAGTTCCCCTCCGCACAGAGGCAAGGTGTGAGTGGGAGCTTATAACGCTGCATCCGCAAAATCATAATAACAAATTACGGTCAAATGAATAATCAAGTGCAGTTCAAAAAAAAAGAGCGGTCAACACAATCTGATTACAAACATTATGTACTCTCCATCATTTTATCCCAATTATAATCTGTTTAGTCACTCTTTAAGCAATCAAGCCTTAATAATATTCTTATACCGACACCAGCCTTCATCTAATACGCGAAGTCAACACTTGCGCCCCTATCCGAATCAGATATGACATACCAGCAGCCGGAATAACAGAAAAGCCCGCTCACCGCCGTTTTACACGGCAGCGGACGAGCCTTGCTGTTTCGCTCATTTCTCATCGGATATTCGTATCATTGTACGATTCATTCCTATTGAACGGTCATATTCTATTGATGCTGCGATCTTATTCAACGCCGCAATATTGTCAAACTCCTGTTCCCTGCCCTTTTCGACTATCGTTGGATTAAAAGTCTCTCCCATATCACGCATCGAGATGACAACACACCGGTCTTCCCGCCTGAGTACCACATCAACCACTTCCTCCGGCGATGATCTGTTTACTCCAACGATACCGGTCAGCATCTCTTCAAGAGCAAGACAGGTCTTAACGGATATGATCTGGTTCAATCTTTCATTAACCCACGCCTGTGCTTCGGCGGACAGCCTGACAGAATCCGGCACATTCATCTTTACGGTAAATTCAAACCTGTCCGGAGACTGCACGGAGGGCAACAGAAAACTTTGAGCGCCTTCTTTGCAGTGTTTTTTCTCTGACAGAACTAAATATACTATGATGACCACAGAAGCCATGGTATCCGCAGCAATGATCGCAGCCCAAACACCTGTCATTTTGAACATCGGCGCCAGAACTGCCATAAAGCCCACAGGAAAGACCAATCCCTCCAACGCTGTCATAACAGCCGCAAGACGCTGTTTTTTTATTGCCTGAAAATAGTAAGACATGATATAGAAAAATGCCAGTCCGGGATATGAGAACACAAACATACGGATACCTGACTCGCACGCCATGATGACCCCGGGGTCCTTTATCCCGTAAAGAAACAGTATGATCTGCGGAAAAACCGCAAACAGCAGCCCGATACCTGCGCCACCGCCGATCGCTGTCTTTACAGAGCGTTTAAGCACATATCTTGCCCTGTCGTAGTCTCCTTCGTGAGCATAAACGGAAACTATCGGTGAAAGCGTCTGAGCAGTCCCGATAAAGATTATATATACCAGAAACAGACTGTTGCTGTAGATCGAATAGATCTGCAATCCGACCGCGCCGACATTTGCTGATATCATTGTATTGAGTATCTGCGTTTTCAACATAATATAGAACTGTGACGACGCAGTTGGAATACCCTTTAAGGATATATTCTTAAGATCACTGAAAAAGCCTCCGCGAAAAGGATTTGTAAAGCGCATCTGCCGCTTTTCGCTGCGAAGATAACGAAGCATAAACAAGACACCGAAAACATAACCGATAACGGTAGCAAGTGCTGCGCCCCTGACTCCCATACCGCACACCTTTATAAGAACAATATCCATACCCAGATTCACGCAGTTGGATATGACCACCGCCCAGAATCCGGTCTTAGGCGAACCGTCAGCTCTTGAAAAGTAGGAAAGGGTCATGATGAAGCACAGCAGCGGCATACCGCATACCAGTACACTGCCATAATCGCGGACATCTCCGAGAAACGTTTCGTCCTTGCACAATATAGTTGAGATACCGGGCATGAACAGCGTACCAAATACGGCAACGGCGATACCGAATACCACGACCGAGATCATCGACACGGTAAAAATACGGTTTGCCTTATCTTTTTCGTGATCTGCTATCAGGTTTGACGCCAGAAGACTTCCGCCGATCCCAAGCATCCAGTATACCATATTCACAAAAGCCACGATCGGAAAGCAAAGCTGTACGGCCGGCATCCTTTCAACGCCAACGAAAGTACTTACAAGTACCGAGTCAACAAACAATGCCATATTATTTGCCATGGTCATTGCAAGAGTCGGCCAGAAAAAATCCTTGTATTTTTTTGAGATCAGCTTATATCTGTTATCAATCATCCCAGTAACCCATCCCATTCAGAAAATCAATAAAAGCGGAAAGGTAACGCTCGGACAGGATAGGCCAGTATATACCGTCATTGCACAGAGCAAGTACAGTATAATCGTTATTGACCGGAGTCAGGATTCTTTCTTTCTTAGTTCCCATTCCTACGGTCGTTACAAGTCCGTAAAGCCCCTTCTGTTTTTCTTTGTCATGCATCGCTTCTTCAAGCGCTTTCGCAAATTCCGCATCCTCCGTCGGTCTGATGAGAATTCCTTTTTCGCCGGCAGCCTTCATAATGTCACCATAGGTCACCGTATGATTGTTATAGCAGTTAAACAGGCAGCATTCCTCAGGCGACGATGCCAGTGCGACAACAGACTTTGCCGTTATGTCTATCGGGCTGAATTCCACATTCTGGAGCATACGACCATAAGGCATCATGTTCATCGTCACATAGGCTTTCAGTCTGCTTATGAAACCGTTTGAACGGAAGTTGATCTGGAATATGCTGTCAGAATCTCTTGCCATAAGATTTCCGACACGGATGACCTTTGCATCCGCACCGTCAGCAGCCGCCTGAAGCACCAGTCTCTCGGAAAGGAATTTTGAACTCAGGTATTGATTGTCGAGTATCTGTCCTTTGTACAGTACCTGCTCATTATAGGTGAACATCTCGTGTTCATCATCTGCGGAGATCTCTCCCGCGGAGCTTATCGTGGATATATGGACATATCTGATACCGCGTCCGACAGCATAGTCAAGACCGTTTTTCACGCCCCCGACATTCGTATCATAAATATCAGTCCCGGCAGAAAAATGCTTTACCGAGGCAGCACAATTGATAACAGCATCAAGCTTCACATCATCGAACGCTCTGAAAGATTCAGCATCGGTTATAGCGCCCTCCTTCACGAAGAGCCGGATACCGTTCAGCTCGGAGTAATCATGATCGAAATAATAGAAGAGCTGTGCTTCAAGCCTTGCAAGCGGAGCTTTGTCATTCTTTCCTCTGAGCATACAGTAAACCGATACGTCTTCTGTCTCAAGCAATTCATGCAGCACATGGATGCCCAGAAAACCCGTCGCTCCCGTAAGAAGGACACGGCGAAGTCTGCGTCTCTGACCGGATGTATAGTTTCCGATCGTGTTTTTTCTCAGGCGTTCGTGAATGGATGTATAATCATAGTCACGGATATCACATTCATCCTTGTCGGTTACGGTAGAAGCGGTACTTGTATTTTCTCTTACAAAGGCTGCGAGCTTTCTCGGAGTAGGATTATCAAATATGTCCTTGTACCGGATCTCATAGCCTCCGTTTGAAGCAGCTATTGTGAGCTGTGTTGCCAGCAGCGAGCTTCCTCCTATGGCAAAGAAATCATCGGTCGCGCCGACTTCATCCGTTTCAAGTATCTGCGCAAATATCCGGCAGAAGAATTCCTCATCGTCATTAACGGGAGCCACATAATTTCTTGTTATAACAGGCTCGGGCAGCGCCTTTCTGTCCAGCTTGCCGTTGGGCGTATAAGGCATACTGTCAAGCTGTATCAGTACCGTAGGCACCATATAAGGCGTAAGTCTTGACGAAAGGAATGCTTTCAGTTCCGCCGTATCAACATTTTCATCAGCAGTGAAATAGCCGCACAGGTGATCGGTCTTTCCCAATTTGCGGATGATGACCGCAGCCTCGCGGACAGACCGGTAAGCAAGCATAGACTGCTCTATCTCACCGATCTCAACACGGAGTCCGCGCAGCTTGATCTGATTGTCGCGCCGTCCTAGCACCATGAAATTGCCGTCCGGAAGTCGGTAGCAGAAGTCGCCGCTCCTGAAATAGGGAACATCGTTTATATGTACAAATCCGGCGGCGGTTTTCTCGGGGAGGTTGTGATAGCCTCTTCCGACACCATATCCTCCGATATACATTTCGCCCACAACACCGTCGGGCAGCATCTTACCGTCAAGATCGCGTATATCGCACTGTACATTGTAAAGCGCATTGCCGACGGAGGTCATATATTCTTCACGGACGATACGGGTATTTGAGATGATCGTGATCTCGCTGGGACCGTAACCATTGTATATATCCATATCCGAATATTCCCGGATCCGGTCATACAGTGCCGGCAGGAAAGGCTCGCCTCCCACAGAGCACATACGCGCCGAAGAGACGGCCTCGGCAAACTCCTGCACCGACATATACTGCAGAAGTCTTGACGGTGTCATCATACCGATAGCCTCGGGCTTTGTTTCCTTTATAAGCTTCACCATAAGACCTATATCACGGTTCTGCTCATCATCCGCAAATATCAGCCGCATTCCGTTTGTAAGGCAGCCCATGATATCCAGTACGGATATATCGAAAGATACCGTTGCGGTCTCAAGCACGCTCGCAGGCTTGTCGGGTCTTGTAAAAAAGTAATTGTTCCCGGGAACAGGCAGCAGAACATTTGCCAGTCCCCTGTTCGTAAGCTCAACGCCTTTGGGTCTTCCTGTGGAACCGGAAGTATAGATCATATAGCTTAACCGGTCGCCGTCAACAGTAGTGGGCAGATCCGTTTCGTCGTTCTCCTCAAGCAGTTCACGGACAGAAATGTGTTTCGGCAGATCGCGGTCAGTGATGATGAAGTCCGCCTCCGAATCCTCCACGACATAGTTGACACGCTCTTCGGGATACTCGATATCCATCGGGATATAGCAGGCACCGGCTTTAAGCACAGCAACCATTGATACGATGAGGTCTGCCGTACGCGGCATTAGCAGTACTATCCTGCCATCGTCCCTGACACCGCGTTTTCTGAGCGCGTGCGCTATCCTGTTGGCTCTGCGGTTCAGTTCATCGTAGGTCAGAGTGATACCCTGACAGGTAAGTATGGGAAGATCGGGATGCTCCGAAGCCATACGCTCTATGACCCGATGTACCATGGTCTCTTTAAGAGGATGGAATTTGTAGCTTATCGCTTCGTTTCCAAGAGATATATCGCTTATCTTTAGGACCGACAGATCCTTTGTACAGAACCATTTTTCGATCAGATCACCCATACACTGCGCAAAGCAGCGGATATACTCCCGTGAATAGAGCACATCGTTATAATCGACCTGGATATAATACCGGTCTTCAAGCAGCACATTAACCATTGTTTTATAGCGAAGGGAATCAAATGCTATGCGTCCTCTCACATAAGTTCTGCCGCCGAGAGTGATGTCGTCATATATCTTTCCGTGATAGGTGTAGAAAAATTCCGGGTGAACATCGAACTCACCGGCAAGCTTTGTGAACGGATAAAGCTGGTTCGCCATAGTATCCATCCAAACGCTGCTAACATTTCTGAACAGCTCCTCTATACTTTCGTTTCTGTCCTCTTTCAGGACAAGTGGGAGCGTTCTTACCAGAAGTGCTACAGTATTCCGGGCAGAAAGATCCAGACGTCCGTTGGAAACAGTCGCCAACTGGAGCTTGTCTTCTGAGTTGAACTTGCTGAGAACGATAAAGAGCGCAGACATAAACAGAACATTCTGGCTGATACCGTGTTCCTTACAGAGCTTATCCACAAGCGATGCGCTGATGCCGACGCGCTCAATACCAAGCTTTCCTTCGTCTGCTTCTCCTTTGAGATTGGGTGTAAGCACAGTCGGTGTATCGGCTATGGCAAATCTTCCGGCATAGTATTCCCTGCTTTGGATATAAGCCGAGCTGTTCTGCATGATCTTTTCATTTACGCTGATCTGATAACCGTCTGTTCCTTCGGCAGACAGTTCTCTGCCGTCGTAGGCGGCAGCTATATCCCTGAATACGATATTCAGAGATCCTCCGTCAACGATAAGGTGGTGGAAAACGGACAGCAGTATTGTAGAATCCGGAGTCTTTATTATTCTGAAACGGAACAGTGATCCTCCGTTCAGATCAAACGGGATCGCCGCAAATTCTCTCGCCTGTTCATCGGTAAAGCTGTCCGCTCTGACAATTGTGATATCCTGCGAGACAGGTCTTGTGTCATCCCGCTTCTGCAGAATATCGCCGCCCTTGGATACAAGCGTAACTTTAAGGTACTTGTGGTGCCCTATCGTCATTGCTACTGCATTTTTAAGTCTTTCAGCATCAACATCCGCATTGAATCTGATGATGTTCGGCAGATGATACCCTATGCTTTCGGGGTGCGAGATACAGTCAAGATATATTCCCAGCTGATTATCCGTAAGAGGATAGTATTCCCTTGCTGCAGCCTTACCCGGGCTGTCTGTTCCGGTATTACCGGTGTCGGTCGAAGCTTTCAGTCTTGCAGTCTCTTCTGCGATCCGGGCAACGCTGCGCAGCTTCATAAAATCGCTGACGTGCAGAGAGATCCCGTATTTTTCATATATCGCCGATATTACGGATATCAAGGTGAGCGAAGTAAGACCAACTGTGAAAAGATCGTCATGTATGCCGAAATTATCCGTTGTCAATGTCTTTGAAACGAGCTCAAAGATCTGCTTTTCATCCTCTGTTGACGGTGCTTCAAATGCTCTTCCTTCGGATATGTCTATCTCACATTCCCTAAGCACTTTTACCGCTACCTTGCCGTTGGGTGTCATAGGAAATTCCTTCAGACAGGTGTAGTACGACGGTACCATATAGGGAGGAAGCTTTTTGCTGATATGTTCCCTTATGGCTTCGGCTTTGATACCGGATATATTCTTTTTCAGAGTATAGAAAGCGCAGAGATGCTCTGTTCCACCGACTGTCCGCACCACAACCCGCGCGTGAGCGATACCGGGATAATTGCCGATAGTATTTTCTATTTCCTCAAGCTCAATCCTTAGTCCTCTGAGCTTTATCATTCCGTCATTGCGACCCAGGACAAACACTTCGCCTTTTTCGTCCTTGTACGCAAGATCTCCGGTGTTGCAGTATCTTTCGCCTTCTATGACAGGAAATCTCATTCTTGTCTTTTCTTCGTCACGGAAATAGCCGATAGCTACACCCGCTCCGCCAACATACAACTCACCTACAGCATAAGGCGGAAGTTCATTTCCGTCTGGGTCCGCTATGCGGTCCCAGACATTTAGCATAGTAAAGCCGGCAGATACCCTTGAGGATTCCATTTTCTTCTGATGTGAAGCAACGGTGACCTCAGTGGGTCCGTAGGAATTGAATATCTCGCATGCCGAATGTTTTCTCAAAGCATTATAAAGGCGTCCGGGGAAACCTTCTCCGCCAATTATCATCAGCTTTATGTCGGCAAGCGCGTCCGCAAACGCCGGCACCTCAATATACTGGAGAAGCCTCGTAGGAGTCGAGCCCATAGCGTCTATATGCGCTGATGTTATCAGACCGGCAATTGCCGAAGGATCTACTGCCTCCTCATCACTGCACAGGACGACCTGCAATCCGTTCAGCAACGTGCCGAAGATCTCACGCAGAAATACGATGAACGATACGCTTGAAAGACACAGCATTTTTGTGCATTTTTCTTTCAGGCAATATAACGGAGCATTCTCGGGTTCGGCCGCCACATAGTTTGTGATGCCCCGGTGTGAAAGCACGACGCCTTTTGGGCGTCCTGTGGTACCGGAAGTATAGATAATGAAGCACATATCGTCCGGAGTGACGGTCACAGGAGGCTTTGAAGTGTCGGTTTCCTCAGCAAGCGAGTTATAGCTCACCGCTTTGGGCATAGAACTCTCGATTCCGGCGATGTCCGTCAGTATCAGTGCCGCTTCACTGTCCTCAACTATCTGATCTATCCTCTCTCTCGGATAATCCGGATCCATTGTAATGAATACAGCGCCCGCTTTAAGCACGCCGAACACGCTGACTACAAGAGCACTTGTACGTCTCATAAGAAGAAGCACTCTGTTTCCGGGCTTTATGCCGCGCTTTATCAGCGCATTTCCAAGCTTATTCGCAGCATCATCCAGATCCTTGTACGTCATCGTCCGGTCTGCGGCAAAAAGCACTTCCTTATCGGGAGAAAGTGCGGCAAGCCTTTCAAACACAGCGTTTACCGTACCATCGTTTGCGAGCTTGATACAATGCTTTTCGCTTTTCCCCGGTACAAGCTGTATATCCCTGAGAGCCTTATGTGAACCCATTTCGCTGTATAAGAGTTTTAAGCTCCTATAAAAAGAGTCCATATATTTGTCTGTATATAAACGCCTGTTATAGAGGATCCTGGTTCCCTCGCCTGTAACGCATACGGATATTGAAGCGCCGTCCTTTATTTCCGCTGCTTCCCTGAAAGAAAGAATGACCGAAGGATCAAAGCTGATATCCGTGCGGCAGCGCATATCGTATCCGGCAATCGTTTTTACAGAAGCAAGTTTCGCCCTTACCTGTTCAACAAGCTCAGATGCCGGAATGCCGGTATCCACGCTGAACCCGAAAGGCAGCATCGATACGCCATATTTTATACCGATGAGAACGTCCTTCGTCATACCGAAACGAACGAGCGTATTTAAAAGAGCCGCGGTCAGGCGGGTCTTGTCATTCATGTGCCTGTCGTTTATTTTGCCTGACGTCGCAGACTTATGCCCGGACTTATCTTCACTACGGTTCATTCCGGACTGTAAATATACCGGCTCATCCGCAACCGCGATATTGCGCTCTATAATGCACTCGTTGGTTATGAGACGGCTCTCTGAAAGCTCATATCCGGAAACCGCCTTGTCAGGAGCCTCCGCTGCCTGCTTCAGCAGACCGACTATACCGTCTCTGATCTGTTCTATATCCGCCCGCGCGAACAGAGTACTGTTATACTCGAATGTCAGACTTTGTAAGCCTTCACTGTCCCTGCGGCAAAGATTGACACGGATATGGAACGGAACATCAGTCTCATCAGGCAGGAATAATTCGCCGCCGCCCTCCGGCATTGGGTTTGAAACTGCCGAAAAAGCAGTCAGCGAACGCAGGTCACCGCCCGATTTTTTGAGTTCACCGAAATACTCGTTGGTATCCGTCCTCGCGTGCACAAGTCCGGCTTTCATTTCCGATTTTACATATTTCATACTGTCGGTAAAGCTCTGTGAAGGATCATATACAAGCCTCAGCGGCAGTGTTGCTACGTACATACAGAGATCCTCTGCGATATCTTCTCCGAAATACCTTCCGTGAACGCTGATCTCCCAGACCATATCCTTTGAAGCGGAGCCCGCCGCACTTCTGCATTTCATAAAGTATAAAAATGCGGAGCCCAATCCCAGAACAAAAGGAGAAATACGCTCTCTGTCCTGAAGTTTTTTCAGCTTTTCGGTAATATCCGCTGGGATTTCACAGATTACGACTCCCTTGCTGAGTTTTTTCGCCTTGTATCCGACACCGTGATAACCGGCAAGCTTATTGAGCCAGAAGTCCACATCGGATTTTGCTTCATCGGTCTCGGAATACTTCTTCACACGCTCAATATATTTATCAAATGTTATATTCAAGGCAACAGGCTCTTTTCCTTCTTTTAGCTCACGGATTATTTCACGTAAAACACGCGGAAAATAAGACTGTACCGTAGTACCGTCTGAAATCAGATGATGTAATACGCAGAACAGTATCAGCTCCGATCCTGTATGTATAAGGTGTATCCTGTACAGCGGACTGTCAAACAGCGGAGAGATACCCTGCTTTTTGATCTTTGAAATATAGTCTTCTACACTCTTATCGCCGTCCGGTACAGACTCTTCCTCAAATCTGACATCATCTCCGGAGCTGTACAGCATATAGCCTGACACTTTGCTGTTACTGAGCCGCAGGCTGAAATTTCCGCTGAAAATATATGGTATTGCTTTTACGACCCAATCCCTGTCTTCGTGAGCAAAACTCAGCTTTGAGTATAAGTGATATGCTCTCGTACCTGGATTATTCAACTCTGCAAGCAATATTCTGGTCTGTGACGCTGATAATTCGATTTCCTTCTCCATTGTGCATTTTTGTCGGTTATTCGATTACCGGCACTCCTTTCTGTATTTATATCGAACAGATCCGATTCTCAGCCCTTTTTGAAGTAACATTTCAACAAGGCACCTCTAAAAAGGCTTGATAAGAGAAAATGAGACGGTCTAGTCGGATACAATGATAGCCGTCAGGAATTGCTCTTTTTCTCTCAAACCGGGTTATAGATGTTCCTTGTAATATTTTACCACATCGGACGCAATAAGTCAACACATATACGATTTCCCGTCTTCCGGCCTGCATAAACACCAGACAGCTTCACCAAAGGCAGGAACGTTGTACGATATGATCCCCCTTGACGGCTTCCGGCAAAATGAAAAACAAATTCCGGTACCACAAATTCTGCGTTTTTACAAGCGGCGAACATTCGTTTAGTGCGAAATTATCATCTGAACAATGGCGCAGAACTCCGAGTACGGCTCGTCGCCCGTGTCGGAGGTTCCTTTTGTATCCTATATGTGCAAATCATACACCATGCACTTTTTCAGAATCTCTATAATCTGCAGCTTTTCCGTTTGCAGTGTTGAGTGTTCTTTCCTGAAAACCTCTGAATAAATAAATTCCAAGCACTGCGGTGAATCCGACGGCGGCAAAAACGCTGAACCGCTCTACAATACCGAAATATTCCGGCGGTACAGCTTTACTTCCTACAGCGCCTATGAACATCATTGCAAGCGCTATAGACGACCATACACCGATACTTTTGGAACCGGTTTTCTTGAATCCTGCGATTATGAGTATTACGAGCGAAATTAATAATATTCAACCGTCCGCCTTATTGGCGGATAGCCGAAAAATGATACATTTCATGAATATAAGTTCCGGGAGTTTTACTGCGTTTACAGCAATTCCTTTTTCGCTGCAGCGCTTACACGCGTCCTTTGCTTACGTCATAAGCGGCAGGCACTCAGTGCATTCTGCGCTGCACGCCTTGAACTGCGCCAGCGTGACACTTTACCCGATTATTTTATGATCGGTGAGATATATGGGGAAACACATTTTACTTTTTCTTCTTTTGGTATGCCAGGACTGCCATAAGCGCTGATGAAACAGCAAGGATAAGCGTTGCGTTCCTGTCACAGACGCCGGTTGAGGGATTGTCCGTCTCCGGCTCTGCTTCGTCAGCTATATCTTCGGTTTCGTCCGGACTGCCGTCAGCAGACTGATCCGCAGAATAGAATGTATTCATTGCGCTGCTTATCGCATCGATATCGTACATACGCGAGTAATCATAAGTACCGTCGGCATTTACTGTGAAAAGCTCGGCGTCAACAGGAATACCGCTGTCTATGCTGTTTCCTTCAATGTTAATAAGTTTGATCGGAGAAGATATCTGATAGTATGCGCCCTCGGGAGAAACCAACGCCAGTACTGCGCAGGTTCCGCCGCCTGATCTTTCTCCGATTACGGCAAAACCAAGGTCATGGGCGATCGAAGGAAGCAGATTGCCGCAGGAGAAGGAAAATTCGCTTGTTAGTATTCCGAAATTGAGATCATAGGGGATCGTGTCTTTTTCATCAAAAACGCCGTCAAAATTTGTATCGGCATCATATCTTGTGATTATTATCTGATCAGTCAGTGTATTTTCAAATTTAATATATGAGCTGCCTGTCATGAACGCTTCGATAAGGCACACCACATCGCCGGAACCTCCTCCATTTATGGAGATATCGAAAACAAAATTCCTGACCTTGGGATTGGCTTTTGCTTCATTAAGAGCATTTTTGACAGCTGTAATAAGATCGTCGGGGAGGTCACCGCCTTCTTCTGAGCATTTCTTCCATGAATCATAATCATAGTCGAAGTTGTCGAACGAGAACACAGCGGTATCCCCGGAGATCACGAGCATATCATCTCCCCACGCATCCGTGCGGAGTTTTCTCAGAAGCTCGCTTTTACTGTTCCTTGCAGCCAGAAATGACGACTTTCTTTCATAGCCTATACTTTTTATAAGCTCAGCGGCTGCAGTTGCAGGATCATCGATTGAATAACAACTGGGAAGAGATATGGAATAGGGGTCAGAATGCAGGTCTCTACTAAGATAGTCGAAAAGTATCAAAGAGCCTGCATATACTTCCGCCGGATCTACAGACATTATCCATTCTCTTGCCTGAGCAGTAAATTTATCGTGCGTCCTTAATGTTTCGTCAAGACCTTTTTCCAATAGCTCTTCTTCGATCTCTATGCTGCCGGGATATCCGTAAAACGTGTCATACATGAAGCACAGTTCGTCATAGCAGAATTTTGCAAGAACAGGGCTTCTTTTTCCGTCCCTGAAGAATGCCGATGCTGTTTTTTCAATATATTCCGGCGTGTTCAACAGGGCTGTAGGGTTATAACCGGAGCTCGAATCCAGGAAAAGAAGTTCAGAACCGTCATAGACGCATTGAAGCATGACAATACCCGAAAACAGGTCGGATGCGGTGAGCACCGGCAGCCATATGTCGTTATTGTCTGCGTGGATATCGATATCGTATTTGCTGAAATCTATACTCACAGGATCGGGGTCTTTATCGTAGGTGACTTCCGCTATACGCAGGAAAGGTGCACCGTCGTAATAAACACTATCGGCTCCGTCCTGCTTTTTCATGGTTGTATTTATGAAGTTATAAAAATCATCGGAGTACAGCGTATCCGCGACAGTATCTATGACCGCCGTTCCGCCCGCCACGCTTGTGAAAGCGAACACACCGTCATCGCTTTCGGAGACAGACAAATGCTTTTTATCCTCCATAAGAAGTCTGTAATAGTCTGTAAGACGTATATACGGAATATCGGGCAGATCGTCGTAAAAACGGACATCAGTCTCCGTGATATTGTCTTCTGAGAACAAATGTGCGGTCAGCTTCTTTTCGATAAATCCGGCTTCATCCATATTCTCGGCAGACGCGCTGAACGTAAATCCGCACAAAAGAGCGGCACCAATTAGGAATGAAGTAATCTTTTTAAGCATTTTCTGTTCCTTTCAGTCCATATTTAGCTTCACATAAAGCGTTTTCAGTCACTTATCTTCATAATAAATATTCCAGCTGTACATCAAACGGTTCCTTCTCTGCCAGAATCTCATTGATCTCCTCTGCATGCTTACAACCAAGCGCGTAGTATGCCGCCTGTGATTCTTTCGAGGAATGACCCGATATGTACAGTTTATCTGCGCCAAGCCGCAGAGCCTCTTCACAGATCATTGTAAAAAGCTTTCTTCCAATGCCCTGATGCCGATATTCCTCAGAAACCTGAAAGCAGACCAGCTCCACATAATTCGCTGTTTTTCCAAAAATGTGGTGGGATACAGTCGCAAAGCCAACAATACGCTCGCTATCAAATGCGCCAAAACCTGTTTGGTCATGGTTTATATGATGCTCAATATCTTCAGCGATTTCCCGGCACTGTTCTATTGTCCAGTTTTCGACAAAAGGATTATGCACAAGTACCCATTTATTCTCCACTTTTCTCCAACACTCAGTCACTGTCTGATGACGGACAAAAGAATCCAGTGAATGTGCGTTAAAACAATCAGCATCTAATCTTTTATATTGTATTTTCACACCTGTATAGTCATCCAGTTTCTTAACGTCGCAGCCCTTATCTGCATAATACGTAAACATTTCATCCAGCTTTTTCAGATCATAACTTGTTACGCAATCAGATACCACGTGAACTTTGTATCCTGCCTTTACCAGATTATAGCTTGTTGACTTGACACAGGCCGTTGCATCAGCGCCGGTGATATAAAACTCTGTTATTCTGTTTTTCTCAACAAACTCGGCGAAGGCTTCACTTGTCAGAGCACTGGCTTTTGACTTTTCAAAAACATTTTCTGACACGGCCTTAAGTTCAGGAACCAGCTCAGAACCTTTGGTTCCCGGCTTAAATGTTCTTGTCTTTTCGGACAGATTGTAGTGCTTGATATAGATGATATGCATTTCATTTGCCGCAGCCCAATCAATTGCTTCATTGACCTGTCCTATGATCTTTTTATAATTCTTCGTAATATCATTCTGAAGGTCTATAACGACCAACGCTTTATCTTTCATTTCGGTTCTCCGTTCTTCAGCGCTTCCCACTCCTTGCGTGCTATCGCATAAGCATACGAAATTATATTCTTTTCGTCCGGATATTCTTTTACTTTTTTCATTCCATTTGCAGCAGCAACAGAATATGAGCCTATATTTGTATATTTCATATATGAATACAGGCAATCATAATTTGTATTTTCAAATGCCCAGTCTCTGACTGCTTTTGCAGCTTCACTTCCATATCCCTGTCTCCAATATTTCTTATGAATGTGATACCCTATTTCCGGAAGTAATTCTCCGTCAATATTCTGAATTGTAATTCCGCAATCGCCTATCATTTTGCCCGTTTCTTTCAGAACTACAGCCCAGAGTCCAAATCCGTATTCAGCATAATTATCAATATTCCATTGGAGCCACCCTCTGACTTTTTCTTCGCTAAACGGTTTGGGATAATGTCTCATAGTTTCTTCATCAGAAAGGATCTCATATAAAGAATCAAAATCATCAAAAGTATATTCCCTTAATTTTAATCGCTCTGTTTCAATTATCATTATTATCACCAATATTTAATTAGCATAAAAATCGAAGAGTTATTTACCCTCTTCTTTTCATCATAAGATAGCAATTGATTCCTTTTTTATAAAAATCAGGCAGTTCTCCAACACACTTATATCCCAGATTTTCATATAACTTCTTCGCTCTTGGATTAAAATTATCAACAGTTAAAAAATACTTTTCCGAATAAGAATCGGAAGCATTATCCTCGAAATACTTAATCAGCTGCTTACCGATACCGCAACTTCTGTATTCTTCCTTTACAGCAATAATATGAAGATATGGATATCTTCCGAAGACACCATTTTTCATGTAGTAAATAAAGCCCAGACATTTCTCATTTTCGTCCAATGCAACATATACGTTCTTTTGTCCAACTGCATATTTAAGCATATCAGCCGCCTTTTCACAATCGCTGAAATATGTTTTTCCTAAATCCGAATTCTGCAATATTTCTACACAGCTGTCAATATATCTGATATCTGCAAGTTTAATTTGCATAATCATTTTTCTCCCTTCACACATTTATCTTTACTTCCATTACCTTTTTGCCATTCCCTCAAAGTGCTTGAGTATCCATCTATCAAATTTTGAATAGGACTTTTCACCGATTTGTTCACTGAATTCTGATTTGTCGTTCTGCATTATTCCGCGATATTCCGTATTATCAGTTCTTCAATTTCACGCAATGTCGGTGGATCGAGCTGCATAGGATATCGGGATATTGCAACACCCGCGCAGGCACTTGCAAACCTCACAAGTTCATCGTCGTTCATGCCCTTTGCCAGCGCATATGTGCAGCCGGCTTTGAATGTATCTCCCGCGCCGAGCGTGCTTGCGACATTAACGTGAAACGGCTGAAATGTTTTGAAAGGCTCGCCTTTTCTGCCATACAGGAGCGCGTTTCCACCGTTTGTGATTATGGTCAGTCCATCGGAGTTTTCTGCATACCGAGGGAACATTTCCTCGCGGGTGACATCGCCGTAGTGCATTTTAAGCCCTTCTCCGGAGATGACATCAACAGCCGCGTGGCGGTGGATATAGCTGTCAAATTTGCAGTCGATAGTCACATAAGGCTTTCCGAGCCGCACACACATTTCGGCAGCAGCCTGTGAATCCTCACCGAAGAATTCATCTATCGCAGCAAAATCGCACCATGCTATATCGTTCTCTTTCGGCGCGTTCCAGTGCTTAGCGCCGCCGTTATAGTATTCCCCGAAGAAATGTCCGAATCTGCCAAACGGCGTGCGGTCGCTGCCGGTTATTATCACATAGTCCTCCAACCCATCGAAACCGTCGTCAAAAGTCAGCGAATGCAAGTCTACCTGCTTGTCCCTGTAAAAGTTGCGGGTCAGCTGCGCTGTGCTCCTGCCGATGTGTGTGCCGTCTATCCTGACCTCCGCGCCGAGAGAAGACAGCACAGTCGCGCAGGTGCCGGTCTCGCCGCCGATAAAGCGGGCATACTGCTGTATTTCGCTGTACTCGTCGGGTTTCGGAAATTCATTAAGTTTGAAGCTGTTTGAGCCGCATATCATGCCGTAAAGATATATTTTCATAGTGCCTGTCCTTTCAGCTGCATTTCTCCGAAATGATTTCTTTCTGATTGCAGTCTGCTGCATACAGTTCATAGGAAAAGACGGTCAGTCTCTGTTGTATCCATTTTCCGACCTCAGATTTCTGCAAGTTCGATCAGCTTGTTTATATGAATATCAACGCTGTCAAGACACGGAAGCACGCAGTTGTCATTATTGAGCAGCAGCGGCAGTTCCGTGCATCCGAGAATAACAGCTTCTGCGCCTCGTTCTTTATGCATTTTTCCGATTATTGCGTTGAATTCATTTAACGTGCTTTCTTTCACGATACCGGATTCAAGTTCTTCAAATATGCGTTTCGCAACAAGCTGGCGATCGTCTTTGTCCGGGATCACAACATCAATTCCGGCTTTGATAAGATCGGCTTTCATGTAGCCCTGTTCCATTGTGAAAATTGTCCCCAACAGACCGACTTTCCTGTATCCCGATTTTGCAGCCTCGTCCGCGACAGCCTTCGGTATGCTCACGAGTTTTGTTTTCGTCTTTGCTTCGATCTCATCAAATACAATGTGCATTGTTCCGGCGGTAAGCGTTATTATCTCTGCCCCCGCTTTTGATAGATTTATGACCTTTTCTGAAAGATAATCGGCAAGCCTGTCATATTGCTGTGCAGTTACATATTCCCACGCTCTGCGGAAATCAACGCTTTCGATCGTCAGATTGGGCATTGCTTTGCTGTTTGTGAGCATGTCGATCCGCGAGTTAAGCTCTTTGTAATACATAACCGTCGATTCGGGGCCTGTACCGCCGATAAGTCCTATTTTTTTCATGTCTTATCCCTTCCGTACGTTTTGATAAAATGTCTGCTGAATGCTTCTATCTTCGCTATTGCGACATCGGTTTTCTCCGGCTCGCGGCTGCACAGATGAATCAGCGCGGAGATAGGCGTGGTATATGCAAACGCGAGCATTTCCGGATCGTCTTTTTTCAGCAATCCCTTGTTCATCATACCCTCAAAGATGTAAGTGAATATTTCTTCCGTTCCTGTCAGAAAGTGTTTTGTTGCAAGCTCCCTCGCGCGATCATCACGATACTGTTCAATGGAAAGCAGCTTTCTCGTCATAACTACCCGTTCGTCATGTACCGTGAAATCTACCATACGCATCGTCAGTTCAACAAGCCCGTCAAGCGAATCAGGTACAGGCGGCATCTTTTCCGGCGAACCGAACCGTTCGCTGTAATACTTGATCATCTCGTCAAGCAGGGAGTTCCAGATGTCCTCTTTGCTCTTAAAATGCTTGTACATTGACGATTTGACAAGTCCGAGAGATGCGGTAAGTTCCCGGATATTTGTGCCTGCATACCCGTTCTGCGAAAACATTTCCAGCGCAGCCATAAGTATTCTGTCTCTTGTATCTTTAGCCATAACGACCTCCGGCAAAATGCGACCGATAGTTCACTTAATTTATATTATAGCGAACGAACGGTCACTTGTCAATAGATTTTAAATAATTATTTGCCAATATAACAAACTCAGTGTTTTACCAATGCGCGGCCGTATAACTCTACCTGTTCACACGGCTTATCCTCGGAACACCGGGAAGTGGTAAGGCTTTCAGCGCAAAGCGTGAGATTGCTAGCTCAACATCTCATCGCATCAGCTTTCGAATGTAATAAGTTTCTCCTCAACAACCCGCTGCAACAGGATTCCTAAACAAAACCCAGAAAAGCCAACGAATGAAAAGGCTTGTCACCTGCCTTTCAATGAATAATGAGATTATAGCATAATTATTCTGTTTTATCAAGCACTTTTGAACTTTTATATCATTCAGCATTTTGAACTTTTTTATCACTCAGCTTGTATCCGATTCAAGGAAATTGTTCAAAATTAGTGCAGCCTTTGATTCAAATAAAAGAATACTGACAGAATGGAAAGTTGCTGTGAATTAATTATCTACAACATAATATCATATAAACCCAAAAGTAGCGGATCAGTCGATTCGCTCATTTTGTATGGATATTGGCATTATTCCTGAGAAATATCTTGAACCGCCTTTTATCAGTATCGGCAACGCGGGTAACGAGGCAGTGAAGATCCATCAGAAATCAGCAGAACCCAAAATGTCTCCGGAACAGTTCTTCTTTGTAGCACATGAGCCGGCCTTACAGGCAGCCCTCAAGGAAAATCAAGGCGTCATTCAGAACAGATCCAGCATACTGTCGAGATAGATCTCTTCGCGTACAGTAAGCTGGTATTCCGGCTTTGTGAGATAATAAAGAAGAAACTCAAGATTGACGGCACTTCCGAGCCCTCTGCCTTCTATTTTGAAATTTGAAAAACCGAGCGGCAAATAGGTACTGATGATATCATCAATACCGATAAAACCGGGATTTTTCATTGCCTTTGAAAAGCGATATCCGTCCTTGGCATCAGGTGCGGTACAGATATGGTCGGGAATGTTTTCTCCAAGATTTTTCCGGCTGACATTTTCATAGCACGCTTTTCTGTCTTTACAATAAAACGAGCAGCACTCATTGCACAGAAATTCGACTTTATCTTTCTGGACCTGCGAGAGTGTATCAAGTTTATCGTACAGCTTATTCAGTCTGAAATCAGGAACAACATATTTAAAATCAATTCGGTCTGTTTCTTTAAAAAAATCATCAAAATCGGTCTGAACCTTTGTAGTCGAGGAAACGAAATAAAGGCCGGGATAATTCATTTTTATATGTTCAAGCAAAAGATCTGAGTGGATTATTACGCCATTCTGTACACTTTTGCTTCCGGCAAAATGTTCACACAGGGCATTGCATTTTTTATCAGCAAGATCTTCGGGTTTTAACATTGAATTGCTGAAAGTGAGTCTTGAAGAGATACCGTATTCATTCATAAGTTCGAGTACCTTTTCAGCTTCACATTCGCCGGATCCCACACGTCCTCCGCCCCAGATACAGTCAGCCGGAGCGCCATAGACAGATGCTATTTCACACCAGTCATAGAAATATTCCCGGTGCTCACGGTACAGCGGCAGGAACACACTGTAAAGATCATAGAATTCAAACAGCCCCGGAAGATGAAAGTAAGCTTTGTTGTGAGTAGTGTTTAACATATGTGATCATACCATTTTCATTAATTCTGTCAGAAAGGTCATATTGTATCGTCGGAATGCACCAATGCCAATATCATTTGACGAAGCGAAGCCGCAAACGCCTGATCCTGTTCGGGTGAGCGTTTAGGATTGCCTTTCAGTCTGCCGCCCGCTCTGCGTATCTTTTTGGCGACAGCCCGAAATTCCAGTAAGCCCGAGATGTTTTCTTCTGTGTACTGCTTGCCGTCCTGATGTAAAACGAATGCGCCTTTTGAAAGGCACATCGCCGCAAGCCCATAATCCTGTGTGACAGCAATATCACATTTATGTATCAGGTTTACCAGCTTGAAATCCACGCTGTCCGCGCCCTTGTCAACGGTGACCGCGTTCACGCCCGGAATTGAAATGATATGCGCCGTATCGCAGATGATGGTACAAGGTATGTTGTGTTCCGCCGCGATCTGAGCAGCTATCTTAGTAACCGGACAGCCGTCGGCGTCAATGAAGATCTGCATAATTACCCTCCGAAGAGTCGAATCGGATTATTTATCCCATTCCTTCTTGAGTATCGCGTATTGATATGTATTCTCATAGTGCGGTGTACCGTCCTCGTTGTTAACAAAAGAGATGAATTCGAGGAAAAGTCCTTCACGCCTCATACCAAGTTTTTCACACAGATGCTGGCTTGAAGTATTGTAATCTTCGGTATAAGCGTAAATACGTCTTGCACCTTTTTCTTTGAACAAATAATCGAAAAATGCGTGTGCGGCCTCATAAGCGTAACCTTTGCCCTGATACGCTTTGTTAAGCATCCAGCAGGGCGAAAAGGTATCTTTGGGTGCGCTTTCGTCCGAATGAGGCTCTCCGGGCTCGGGATATGCGTCGATCTCGCCAATTACCTTGCCTGTATCTTTCAGCGTGATCGCAAAGTAATACTCAATTTCGCCGACGCGCTTTTTCATCTCTTCTTTTGCTTCTTCTATGGAATTCAGCTTCATGCAGGCAAAGCAATTCACTGCGGGCTTTTCAAGATATTCAAGCACATCGGCTGCATCGGTTTCAAGAAACGGTCGCAAGATAAGTCGTTCGGTCTCGATAGTCATATTATCTCTCTCTTTCCGGATTTTCTTCATATAACAGCTCGGCTTTAGTTCCATTATTGTCTGCATCGGCAATATTCTTCTGGATGATCTCCATTATCTGCTCAAGCCGCTTTTCGCCTATACCGCTGACCGTTCCAAGCTCTGTGCGAAGCTTGTCCATATCAAGGTCAATAACTGCGTTTTCAAGAGCGTCTTTGGCCCCCATTTCATAGATGTTGTTGACGGTTCTCTCCATCTCATCACGGTTCATTGACTTGATCTTCCTGTAAAGGTCACGAGTAAACTGTATTCCGTTTGCCATAGTTGATTCTCCTTTAACTAATCATAACTATTCATTATTATATATTCCATACCTCGATATGTCAAGTTTTTCATAACTATATAACTTATGAAGCAGCTATATTGAGTGTGTAGAGCTTTTATTTTGCTTTGCATGATATATAGGGAAGTTGAATAACGAGACATATGTATCAACAGCTGCCGACAGCAGGTTATGCTAATAACGATGAGCATACAGCTGCGTTCATCAAATGACAATTTACCGACATTTCACATACAGTCGTGTTCACCAAATGACACTAACATAAGAGCCGAGAATGATCTCGGCTCTTTCTTGCGGTGTGACTGGGTGCAGTTGGCGGTTACAGCACATTTGTGAATATGCATAAAACTTGCGCAAAAAGCGCAATATACTTGACAATTCCGCCAAATCGTGGTAGTATATCAAGTAGGAGATCCATTCAGGCAGTGTAGGAGACTGAATGCCCCGGAAAGGAAATGCTATGAATAAGAAACTGAAAAGAAGCGTCAGCGCGGCTCTGGTATGCGCGATGATGCTTACGACCTCGACAGCATCACTCAATGTTGCAGCGTATGCGGACAACACGACAGTATCCACAACTACAAGCAAGACAAAGTCTTACACGGTAAAGAGAAAAAAGGTCAATTTCTATTTTGCCGATCCCTCAATAAAAAATCCGTCCAATGTGTACTTCGTAAACGGAACGGATATCCCGTATATGGAGCTGGAAGAGCTTCTCGGATATTTGAGCTTTCTGATGAATATTGAGGGTTTGTCGGATTTCAAGATAGATATGAAAGTAAGCGGAAACAAGGTAACTCTTACAAGAGAGCATGAATATCCGTGCGTCATTGACTTCGCTGATGATACCATATATTTCATGGACTATAATGCATTCGGTCAGTTCGGTACAGACAGCTCGATCATGGAAATGGCAGGTATCAAGACTACGGATGAAAACGGAAAACCTACATACCTCAAGCGACTCACCTCATCCAATAACGAACGTTACGGAAACTATGTTACATTTGATCTCGGGGCATATAACATCGACCTCGTTCGCAAGGGCGATAAGTACCTCATACCGATACAGACATTCAGTGATATATTCCTTTATAACGTAGGCTTATCAGTAATGTATAACGGAAAGTCTCTCTTCTTCGGGAACTGCAGCACCATGATGGATTCCGAAAACAATATCACGCCGCTCGGCAAGCTCTATTTCAGAGAAAAGTCCAGAAAGGACAAGATAAGCAAGGAACTCACGGAATTCAACTATAATGAACTTTGTTTTGCACTTGATACGCACTATGGTCTGAAAGATATACATAACATTGACAGTTTTGATAAGCTCATGACGAACACAGGCCTTAAGCCGCTGATGCTCTCACAGGATCCGGAAAAGATGGATACCGCGGTATATTACCTTTTGACCAGATATCTCGACGATATTCATACCAAGTACGGTATGTCAAGTCCCGCGACCGGATTTAATTTCGGAAAAGAGCTCATAGAGGCAGGCGGTCAAGGTCCGTCGAGAGATGCATACTATGTGCTTAGTAATGAATATAGGACTGTCAGAGCAAAATTCTATCCCGACGGAGTTCCCGCTTATGAAGAAGTCGGTGATACTGCATTCATCACATTTGATGCATTTGTGGCTATTCCCGAAGGAGTCGATTATTATAAAAAGGCTCCCACTGCCGATGCGAAAGACACAATGGGTATAATTGCATATTCCGTTCAGCAGATACTCAGGAAGGACAGTCCAATAAAGAACGTTGTTCTTGATCTCTCATGCAACGGCGGCGGATCTGCCAATACGGCAATTTACACCTTAGCGGCATTCCTTGGAAGGACAAATCTCAGCATTCAGGATTCGTTTACAGACGCATTTGTAACAAACGCTTACGTTGCCGATACGAATTTTGACGGCAAGTTCAACAGCAAGGATACTCTTGCAGGCAAGGGACTTAACCTTTACTGCCTCGAAAGCGGTGTCAGCTTCTCATGCGGAAACCTCGTTCCGAGTATGTTCAAGCAGAGTTCCGATGTTTCGCTTATCGGTGAGACAAGCGGAGGCGGTTCCTGCTCGGTACAGTGGGTAACTACCGCGACGGGCAGCGCTGTCAGAATTTCCAGCCCGAACCGCCTGAGCTTCATGAAGAACGGCTCGTTCTATGACATTGACCGCGGCGCAGACCCGGATATCTACCTCACCAAGAAGGATAGCTATTATGACAGAGAAAAGCTCGTTGAGTACCTGAATTCACTGTTATAAGGGAGGGTACTCCGTGTGGTGCTTGCGGACGAGAGGATTGCGGAGCCAGTGAATAAATACAGGGAGCTTATGCTTCATACATATCGCTCCTTAGTCTTTCATCTGCTCAGGATCAAGCATTTTGATGACTTTAGCCGGAACACCGCCGACTACCGCATAATCGGGAACATCCTTTGTGACAACTGCTCCTGCCGCAACAACAGCATATTTGCCGATGGTAACACCCAGACAGATCGTACAGCCCATACCGAGCCAAACATTTTTCCTGATCGTGACTTTACCGTAGGTGTAGGTTGTATGGCGGTCGTACATATCGTGGTTGATACTTGCGATACGAAGCCCCGGAGCAGCCATAACGCCGTCCTCAAACTCGATACCGCCCGATGCAGAAAGAATCGCGGAGTGATTTATAAATACGCCCTTTCCGAATACCACACGGTTTCCGAAATCGCAGGTGAACGGTGTGAGTATTCTGACATCGTCGAGATTGCGCCCAAACAGTTCTTCAAGATAGCCGACGTATGACGGATCATCGAGAAGAACAGCATTTGCCTTTGCGCACAGCGTTCTTGCTCTCATCATTTCATCAACTGCTTCTTTGAAGTAAGGCTCGGTCACTTTTGTCGGACCGCCTTTATCCATAAGCTCATATACATAGCCGTTTTCATATTCTATATCGTCGCTGTGCTCATGACCTCACCTCCGTTACCTCAATACCGTCACATTCTTTCCTGTTCACTGCGATCATGGTGTCGCGCGAGTACAGCAGGACAGGACGGTTCCTGTCGTTCTTGACTACACTGACACGTCAACCGGGTGTCAGCCCTATCGAGGTTATCCTGCCGATAAACCGCTGATCTCCAGATATGCCGCTTACAACGGCTTCCGTGTTTTCTTTGAGTTCTCCGAGTTTCATTGCTTTTCCTCCTTAAGATCCGTTATCGTATATACGCCGTCAAGCATTTTTGCCGCTTCATATATCTGCCGAACGCGCTAGATTTTGCATTATCAATCAAAACTCGAAATTATTTAGTTCATATTCTTGAAAAAGCAATCAACTTTCAAGAAAAAAACTTCGATCGTATATAATTACCAGTCAATGAAATTTACTAATCGAAGAAACCTACTAGTCAATGAAATCTACTAGCAATTTAAACTTACTATTAATAGAAACAAGCCCGCGAGATACGGACTTGACAATTTTTAATTTGTTATCATTCAGTCGACTGTTAGATTTCAGTTAACTTAGCATAGCGGTGATCAAATCAGTGATTTTTGTTTTCGAGATATTGTTTAACCTTTAAGACAAATCTTTCCGCACCGACAACTTGTTCTTCGACTTCTTCCTTGAAGATGATGAAGAAATCATCATAGTCACTGTCGGTTCGTATATCGAACAAACTAGTTATGGTGTTCGACATTTCCTTATCAAATACACCGGTCTTGATGTACTAGCGCCTGAACTCGGAAATAATGCTGCTATGCTTCTTAGCATCAATACAATCATACACAAGAACTGCTCTCATAGCGTGGAAAACAGCATAATAAGATCTGTTCGCAGCACATTTATAATCGCCGAGCTCCATAACCTTCTGTGCAGTATCAAGGCATTCGAGCGCGTGACCAAGGCGAACATCAGACAGAGCTTTAATATCATCAGCCTGCATATCGTATGCCCTCCTTTATCACATTACGGTAATACGGAAGAATATCAGAGTATCTTCTGAACTGTTCCAGAGGTTTCGCAGTGATCGAAACCGTGATGTCGTGTTCAAGGCTCAATTCGCTGTTTATAGCAGATACCTTACTTCTTATCTCGGCAAGAGCTTCGGGCTCCATATCGACGGTAACGAGAATATCAATATCACTCTCGTCGTCGTAATCGCCACGTGCATATGAGCCGTACAGATATGCGTCAGTCAGTTTGTCTGCAAACAAATCGCTGCACAACCTATACGCTTGCGAGAAAATATCTAAAGCTTGATTTCTTGTACACATATCCATACCTCCCTATCCTTGATTTTATTTATTATACCACAGAATAACAGCGAATGTCAACAGTTACGACACCATGATTGGAGCCTTTCTTTATTAATTCATATTGTTTATATTAGTATCGCGGGTGGCTCCGGAAGCCAAATTATCATATCTTCCAAAATCGGCATTTCATCGTCGTAAATATGCATAAAGTCGATCACGTTGCCGTATTCTGAATGGAATAAGTTTTCGCAGTACCTTGTCGGCGTATCGTGAGGTACGATTCCGATATAGTCGGAGCCGTCATATCTCGCCAGTATTTCCTCGGCATCGTCTAATACTACCGGAAGCCCGGCAACGGAAAGAGCAACATAGAAGTTTATTTCCTGATCGCTCACATCAGTATATGCAAGTCGGACTGCCTGAGCAATGCGTTCTATCTTTGTTCCGCTCAGCTCGATAAGATCATCCTTTGCCTGTTCCGACGGCGGTGCCAGCTTACGGAAACCTTCACGGCCGATTTCTTTAGCTCTTTCAAGGCTGTCGGTTATGTGTATGACATCCGGGATGTCGTAATAACAGGAATTGTCAGTTGTGGGATCTGTATGTCTCTTTTGCACCCATAACTCGTAACAGTTACCTTTCCGGCAGATCTCAAATCTGTACAATTTGTCCGATGTATATTCCTCGTAAATAAATTCTCTTTTCATGTTAATGTTTCACTTGTAAAATCTAAAAGGTTACTGTAAAGTCATCTTTGGCTGAAAACTCAAGATTTACCATTCATCAATTCGATCGCTTTATCAAACGGAATGCACTCTGCATATCTTTTGTTCCAGATAAATTCATTATAATATTTATAAGTCATTTCGGCAGACATGAAACGATTATCAAATGTACTGTTGGTGTTTTCCGGTACTATCATTTTAAAGCCGTGTTCAAATCCGGCTTTGATATTTGCGTCAATGCAATACTCTGTCTGAAGCCCTATGATAACAATGGTGTTTTCATTTTTCTTCTTTAAATATTCAAGCAGACCGGAATTTTTGAAAGCACTGTTAACACATTTATCAAAAATAGCCTCATTGTCGGCAGGCTTGAATTCGTCATATATTTCAAACCCGTCATTACCTTTTGTGAGTTCGCAGCCAGGGCCGTCATCATGCCTTACATATATGACTTCAATGTTATTTTTACGGGCAGTATCAATAATCTGTTTAACATTGGAAACAAACAGATCATAATTATATAGCCTGTTATTTACGATCGCTTTTTGTGTGTCAACAACTAAAAGTACCATAGAATCAGCTCCCGAATTACAATTTGTTATACCGGCTCTTAATCTGTTGCCGACACGAGCATCACTACATATCTGTCCATGCTTTTGTCATAGATGCTCCAGCAGCATGCGCCGTACCATTCGTGTCCGTCATCAAAGTAATCTGACCAGTCCGTCGTCCATTCATAGATGTCAAGTTTATCCGTACCGTTCGGAAACAAGGTCTCATTCACTTTTTTGAAGTCCTCCGGGCTGTTTTTTTCGCCGTGTATCGGCTGCATCAGCGCGTACCAGTATGGAACTGTCGTGCCGAAATTATTACCATCCGGTTTCCATTCGGAATCATAAGTAACGTTGCCGTAATGATCAGTCTTTACAATATTCGGGCAGTAGAAAAACTCGCTCGGATCCAGAGGTTTTGAATATGCCTTTTTTATATCATAGGTGACCGGATGCAAATTTTCAAAGACAGCGATCAAGGCATCCCTGTGAGATTGTAAGCCGTCATAGGGCTTATTATCCGTTAAAAGATGATAGTCAACTTCGCCGACAGAATGACACTCGCTGTACGGATCGTATTGCTTTATATAATCATAAAAAATATCATTTTCTATTTCACGCATAGTACACCCTGTAAATCCCTATTTGCATGGGACCCTGTTGCCTGTTTAGTCTGTATAAGGTATGAGTTACCGCCTTTAAAACATTATATCATATCGCAATAAACGTGTCAATCAATTTTCAAGGTATGATCTATCTTTAACTCGTTGTTACGATGTTCATGGCGGGTTCAACTACGCATATTACAAGGCGCTGTGCCCATCTCTGTGTGAAGATACGACTGTCTCGCCGTAGTTTGCGCCACGGCGGGGCTATAAAAGGGGATTATTCAAGCACCTGCTCGATTCGGGAGCCACCTCGAAAGGTGATCCGGATGTTGTGCTTGTCGATGACCTCTATCCGTTCTATGAGACGGCGGGTCAAGCTGTCATCATATTCCGTTAGCCTGAACTCAGTCCGGTCTATCTCATCAAGTATATTATGAACAGCACCGGGTGTTACCAAATGGCCGGTGAGTTTCTCTCGTTCGGCTCTGATTTGTTCATTCAGTGCATCTATTTCATCGGAGAGCCGTTTGAACTCTCCATCGTATTTTGTATAATCGGTTTCGGCGAGTGATAGTTCCAGCAATCGGCTGATCTCGGCGTTGTGTTCCGAGCGAAGCTGCTCGAGTTGTGCTATTATTTGTCCGTCGGGTATTACTACCTCTTGGATCCCTGACTTCAGTTCTTTCCTTACATCTTCGTCGATGTTGCAGAAACTGTTTATCGCGCTCACAATGGCTCTGTGAAGGCTTTCTTCGCGCAGCGTGGGAGATTGTTGGCATTTCTTCTTTCCATGCTCTAAACGGTTCACACAGCGCCACACGATCTCTTTGTAGCCTTTGGCTGTCCAAGTTGTCCTGCGATATGCCGCTCCGCATTCCGCACAGCACATACGCTCTGTAAGCGAATATTTGGGACTGTATTGTCCATTGTTGTTAGTTGGCTTTCCCGATGCCTTTTTTAGGCAGGTCCTTCGGCTTATTTCAACCTGCACTTTGTTGAAGGTGTCACGGTCGATTATAGCCTCGTGGTGGTCGCTGACATAGTACATCGGAAGCTCACCGGTATTTTTCCTGGTTTTCTTCGATATGCAATCGACTGTGTATGTCTTTTGAAGGAGCGCATCTCCGGCATATTTCTCATTCTTAAGTATGCTTGATATGGTCGAGATCGACCATTTGACAAGCCCGCGTCCATTCGGGGTGTTCTGTTCTATAAGCTTGTCAGCGATATTTCTGTAGCTTGCGCCTCTTAGGAACATAGCGTATATTGATTTGACAATTTTAGCTTGTTCGGGAATGATCCGCGGATCACCGTTCTCGTCCCTTTCGTATCCGAAGATTGCAGACATGCTGAATTTTCCTTGCTCGAAAGAACGGCGGATACCCCATGCTACGTTTTTACTGATACTCTCTGATTCTGCCTGAGCGAACCATGCGAATATCGTCAGCATCATTTCATCCGATTGCTCAAGAGTTTTTATATTCTCTTTCTCAAAGATGACCGCAATCCCGAGCGCTTTAAGCTCTCGCACATAT
>CAMVNQ010000011.1 GCA_947168885.1 uncultured Clostridia bacterium
ATTAGCTTCAAGCTGCGCTTTGAAGCCGATTCGCGGTTGATGAGCAGACATTAATAAGGACTTTTGATTGCATGAATACCTGACCACAATCACATTAACAACATCTCATTAGCAGTTCATTTGTACAGTTCGACAAGTTTCGTTTTTGCGGAAAAGAGACAGGTCACATCCTATTGCAATATGGAAATAAATTTTTTGTGAAATTTCAAAAAGGGTCTTCTCAAAATCGGTCAGCGGTGTTATAATAACATTGACCGATACGGTCAGGAAGGGGCGGATTAGCTTGAATGAACGTTTTTATCAGCTTCCCGGGGATAAACGCAACAGTATCATTAGTTCGGGATTTCGTGTTTTTTCACAATACAGCTACAAGAACAGTCCCATGAGTGAGATAGCAGCTGAGGCGGGTATCAGTAAATCGTTGCTGTTTTATTATTTCAAAAATAAAAAGGAACTGTATCTTTTTCTTTGCAGATACAGTTCAGAGCTGACAGAGCAGGAAATGATAAAGCAAAAATGCTATGAAAAGGAAGATTTCTTTGATATTTTCCTCAGCGGTCTGAAAGTCAAGGTTCAGCTGATGAAGAAATATCCCGATCTTTCGCTGTTTCAACTCAAAGCATACTACGAAAAGGACAGATCGCTTCGTCCTGATATTGATCGGCTGATCGGTAAATATTCGGGGTATGAAAACCAATCGCAAATGCTTAAACTGAATAAGGATCAATTTGTTGAAGGCCTTGACCTTGAGATGATGTATATGGATATGTTTCTGGCTTCACAGGGTTACTTGTGGGAAAAACTGCAAAGCGACACAATAGATCCCGAACAGATGGAAAAGGATTTTATCAGAATGATCGGGTTCTGGCGACAGTTGTATTCACGCAGAAAATGAAAGTGGTGACGATATGTATAACGCTGAAAATAAGACAATAACGCTCCCGTCAGGGGCTGAGATGTATTACGCAAAATTCGGCAGAGGAAAGAAGCAGATGATAATGATACCCGGGCTGAATATTTTGGATATGAACGGCACGGCAAATAACCTTGCATACTTCTACCGCAAATTTACAAAGGATTTCACTGTCTATGTTTTCGACAGGCGAAAAGGCCGCGATCCGGGCTGTACGCTCCGTTCTATGGCGGAGGACGTTGCAGATGCCATGAAAACGCTGAACATCAAAAATGCATATGTGATCGGCGTGTCACAGGGCGGAATGATCGCACAGTATCTTGCCGCCGAACACCCGGAGCTTGTGAAAAAGCTGGTGCTGGGCGTTACAGCAGCAAAAACGAATCCTCTTATGATAAGTGCGGTAGATGGGTGGCTCGCTATGGCGGAAAACGACGATCTTCAAGGTGTTCTCACCAAAACCTACGATAAGATGTATACCGAAAAGCAGATGAAACTTTACCGCAGACTAATACCGCTTATGATGAAATTTTATAAATTCATGAGCATAGAGCGCTTTGCAGATCACGCTAAGGCGATCTATTCACTCGACAGTTTCGATATTCTTGACCGGATAAAATGTCCGACGCTTGTTCTTGGCGCAGAACTGGACAAAATAACCACTGCTGAGGGTTCAAGAGAAATAGCAGATAAGCTCGGCTGCAAGCTCCATATATTCCCGAATGAGGGGCACGCTGCATATCTCTGCAAGGGCTTCAATAGAATGGTATATGATTTCTTTACAGGAGAATGATAGGAGCCGCGCTGATTATCCCGATAAGCGTGAATAGCTCCTAACGTCGAAATGGGGTTTCATTCATCTTCATCATTATATCCCGAATTAAGCATTTCTGTATAAGCTGCGTTCGCCTGCTGACTTGCTTTCTTATCGCGCCAAGCGTCGATCTCACTTCTTATCGAGATCATCTCGTCCACGACCATTTCGACCTTGTTCGGTCTGACATGGCTGAGATAAGATATCATGCGTTCAATGCCTTGAGGACTGCCTATATGTTTTGCAATCTGATATCCAAGCTCTTCAGGATAGCCGAGTGAAGTTATTGCAGCGATAAGCTTGCTACAGGTACGAGTCCATAATTCCTTGTTGTCCATTTAGATCCCCTGTCCGTTTTTTCGTTCTTTTGTTTTTTCTCCGTATTGCTCCATGTGCAGTTCCAGAATAAGTAAGACAATAAACATATTTTCCCAGATGAAAAAGGTCTGAAACAACGGTGCAAATCTCAGAAAGTACAGTAGAATGAATGCCACTGCGTAAGCCAGAGAGAGTACGGCGGTGATACGCTGCTTCCGGGTCTCTGAGAACAATACCGATAAGACAAACGAAATGGTGGTTGCGAGCATTAACCCTATTGCAATATCGTTATGAAGGTCTATCGTCAGCGCAGTAGGATGATCGCTGAATGTATTGAACGGAAAAAAAGCAGTACCGAATATACACATAAAAATGACGGCATAAATTATCCTTTTTATGACCGGCATTTTTGTTTTAACCAAGTATATTGTCATCATTGAAAGAATGATTATCGCGGCGATGAACCATATCACAGATATTGTATAGTTAAGTCCGACATAGGACGAAAAAGATATTCCAAGATCGTAAATATGTGTTCCTGCGCTCCATGCAGATGCTACGGCGATAATCGCTGTAAGCAGAAATATAATTCCGGCGGTTATCGGGAGCTTGTTAATAAATCTGTTCATTTGTGATCTGAATTGCTCCTTTTTCACTATCTTATTCACACCGGATATTCAGTTCTTTCGCTTTGCATATGATCTCTTCATAGGATTCAGCGCGTATAACAACAAAATTCTTCTCTATTTCCGATGTCCAGAGGTCTATCTCGCCTTCGATGTCCGAAACTTCGGGAAGGATAAATCCCCATATCCTGCAGCCTGTCTTTTTAAGCTCCGGAAGAAAATACTCAAAGCCCCATTCGACATCTTCTTTTACATCTTCAAATCCGTTTCTCGCGTCAACTATGAATATGCTGTCTTTATGTTCACGAAGCAAATCAAGCGACGCTGTTACGGGTTTACGATAGTTGTCAAAATGCGCTTCTTTCTTCCAGATGTGAAAAACAACACAATCTTTTTCAATATATTCTGTTTTTGCAAATTCGCTTTCAAACATTGTACCGGTATTCTCCTTTCTCGCTCATCTTTGAACGATAGCCGTTTATCGTTCTGTAGAGTACATCATAAATCTGCTGTTTTTGTAATAAAGTTATCAAAAACGGGGCTGTTATTTCATGATGTCCGGTTTGCAAAGCATTATCGGCGGGATATGGAATAACTGTAGCTCGTTTCTGTTTGTACAGGCTCATCTGTTATTTACAGCTGTATCAAACTAAATCAAAAAGCCGACAAAGTATTGCATTATAGAGTGTCTATGCGGGAGCGGCTCATAGCTGCCGTTAAGAATGGCTTCTGTGATCTGAAGCCGTTCAGTCATCATCTATTTCAAGCATTATTATATCCGTTATTGCTATTTTCGCGCCGTCGGTAAATACAAGTGCCTTGGCGAAGTCGTCGTATGTCCGAACGGTACCGGTTTTGTCGGCATATCTGCCGCCCGCTTTCCTGGTATCGGGAATGAAATAAGTCACTTTGACTTCGGGGCGCTCGTCGAGCATATCAAGCAGTCGGTTGAGTTTTGCGCTCAGCACGGCGGCAGCATCTTCCGTGAGCTCTTTCCGGCTGTCGGTCAGCCTTGCGGCTTCGGCAACTTCATCATCGTAGCCTACAAGTGCCGCGAACGGCGAAAACTGCGCCGCCCTGTCCGAAATTGACATCGGCGGATAGTCGTCGTACTGCGGTCTTGAAAGGTGCTTTATATCATCATAATTGTCCTGCATTGATACCTCCGTAAGATCAGGCTTTATGCCCGCCGATCTGGCGGTTGCGATCTTTGGCAGTAGCGCCTTCTGTGAAGTTTGCGGCTTTCAGAACGGCGTTCTTTCCGAATTTGTGCTTTATCGACAGCATTGCTTCCTGTACGGCTCGTTCCTTTTCAAGAGCTTTATCTTCTTCGGGGTCGGTTTTGACCGTTTTTTCTTCGTCGAACAAATTCATCTGTCCCAATTTTACCGGCTCCGGTATCTCATCTTCGCGGATAACGTTGCAGACAACGAGCGTCAGCCGTCTTGTAAGCAGCGTCCTGTCGATTATCCTGTCAAATAGCGTCATTGCCGCCTCGGTAAGCTTTCGCGTCGAAGAAGTGTACTTGTCAAGATTCTGCGTGCCGTGAGCGTATTTCGGGACAGTCCTGCCGTAGCGGTCCTGCATGAGCTCACCCTTGTAATGACCGTCTTTAAGGCTCTCGCGGTCATAGTTTATCGTCAGAACGATCTGATCTGTAACGAGCCCTTTGTCCACAAGATCAAGGGACAGCATGTCCGCCATTTCCCACACGATAAGACGGGTCCGGTCATAGTTGCAGGGTTCCTGCAGTACTTGTCCCGATGTGATACTGCTGCTTGACGGCTTGTAGGCTTTCACGTCTGCGATCGTCGTCGGTTCGGTTCCCCATGCGTGGTCTATAAGCAGTTCGGCGGGCTTTCCGAATTCCTTGTATAATTCTTCGATCCCGTTATGGTCGAGCGATCGTCGGGCAATGTCGCCCATTGTGTATATACTGAGCTTTTCGAGCCTTGCGGCGATTCCTTTTCCTGTTCTCCAGAAGTCCGTAATAGGTGTGTGCGACCACCATTTGTCCTTGTATGTCTGCTCATCAAGTTCCGCTATACGTACTCCGTCCTTGTCCGCAGGGATATGTTTTGCAACAATATCCATAGCGACTTTGCACAGATACATATTCGTGCCTATTCCTGCCGTTGCAGTGATACCGGTCGATGCGAGAACTTCCTGTATCAGCATACGCGTGAAATCATGTGCATTCATTCCGTAGGTTTTAAGGTAGCCTGTTGCGTCAATGAAAACCTCGTCTATCGAGTATGCGAAAATATCTTCCGGCGCGACATATTTAAGATAAATGCCGTAGATCTGCGAGCTGACCTTCATATAATGCGCCATCTGCGGGGTCGCAACAACATAATCGACCGCAAGTGAAGGGTCGGCGTTAAGCTCGGATTGGACATAGCTTTTCCTTGTAAGCCGTCTTTCCGGAGCCTTCCGCTCGCGTTCCTTGTTGACCTGCTCAACACGCTGAACGACCTCAAAAAGCCTTGCTCTGCCAGATATCCCGTAGCTTTTAAGGCTGGGTGAAACAGCAAGGCATATTGTTTTTTCGGTGCGGCTCTTATCCGCGACAACGAGATTTGTATTAAGCGGGTCGAGTCCGCGCTCCATACATTCGCAGGAAGCATAGAACGATTTCAGGTCGATAGCCGCATATACCTTGTCCATAGTTTCACCGTCTTTCGGGTTGAGAGTTAATGAGGAGAATATATCTTACAGTTTTATATAGTATGGACAAATATTTTCATAATGCCCGTCTTTCATTCTGAATCCTTCAGGTATCACACCCAATTGCCTGAAACCTATTCTTTCATAAAGATGTCTTGCGTGAATATTGGTTTCGACAACTGCATTGAACTGCAATATCCTGAATCCTATCTTATTTGCTTTGTTTATGCAGTCTTTGACAAGCTTTTCTCCTATATGCTGTCCGCGGTATGAAGATGAAACTGCATAGCTCGCGTTACAGATGTGTCCGCATCTTCCGACATTGTTCGGGTGAAGAATATACAACCCGACTATAATGCCGCTGTCGTCTGCAACTCCGCAATAACTCTGTGCTGCAAAGAACTGTTCCCCGGTCTTGTCGTCGAGCAGTTCTTCCTGCGGGAATGCGATTCCTTCTTCGACAACTTCATTCCATATATCTGTCATTTGTTTCAGGTCGCTTGATTGATATTTTCTTATCAGCATATATAATTCTCCTGTTATTCACATTTTAATATAAATTATATCACATAAACCCGCATTTGTAAAGGCTTTTACGCAGTATAGCCTATAAGAGCTGTCCGCGGCTTAACGTTTTCAGAGATCTTACCGTATATATGGAAATATTCGCTTGACAAAATATAATGTATCTGTTATAATAATGATACCCTGACACAAGGATGCGTTCCGACTGAAAGGCGAGTTTGTTAAATGATGTATCCGATATCTGCGTTATTCCCGACGGTAATTGCGTTTCTGCCTGCTCCGGAGGACCATTTCGCTGATAGCGTTATTTTAATGCACATTGAAACTTCCGCCCGATCCGGACGGGAGTTTTTTGCTGTACACAGGAGGTGACCGAATGGCGGCTGATCTTGAAAAGCTCATACGTAAACTTAGCAGTACGCATTCATTGTCGTTTGAAGAATACGCCTCGCTTATCTCCGACAGGACGCCGGAAGCAGCGGAAATGCTTTCTGCGGAAGCTGTCAGGATACGCAGACAGATTTACGGCAATGATGTTTATGTGCGCGGATTGATCGAGATATCAAGTTACTGTAAAAATGACTGCCTTTACTGCGGGATACGGAGAAGCAATACCGACGCGGAACGCTACAGGCTTACGGTCGATGAGATACTCGAATGCTGTAACGAGGGCTACGGACTCGGATTCCGCACATTCGTTCTTCAAGGCGGCGAGGACAGGTATTACACCGACGAGCTTTTGTGCAATCTTATCCGGAAGATCAAAGCTGCTTACCCCGACTGTGCTGTAACGCTGTCGCTCGGCGAGCGCGGATATGACAGCTTCAGACGGCTGTACGATGCCGGGGCGGACAGATACCTGCTGCGGCATGAGACTGCCGACAGTGAGCATTACGGGAAGCTTCACCCTCCGGAGATGAGCTGGGAGAACCGTATGCAATGCCTGCATGATCTGCGTGACATCGGCTATCAGGTAGGCTGCGGATTTATGGTCGGTTCACCGTATCAGACAGCACATACGCTTGCGAAGGATCTCAGGTTTATTGAGGAATTCAAGCCTGAGATGTGCGGTATAGGGCCGTTCATTCCGCATCACGAAACTCCCTTCAGAAGCGAGTCTTCCGGAACCACGGAGCTTACGTGTTATCTGCTGTCTGTACTGCGGCTGATAAACCCGCCGATGCTTATACCGGCTACTACCGCGCTTGGTACGATCGACCCTCTCGGGCGCGAAAAAGGGATACAGGCCGGAGCTAATGTCGTTATGCCGAACCTGTCGCCTGTAAGGGTGCGTAAAAAGTATGAACTGTATGACAACAAGATATGTACGGGTGAAGAATCGGCGCAATGCCGTTCCTGCCTTTCACAGAGAATGCAGTCCATAGGGTACCGCGTGACAGTATCACGCGGAGATGCAAAGAATTTCAGAAAAGGAGAACAATAACATGGCAGTATATGATCCTAAATCACTTAAAGCAGAGGAATTCATCAACGATGAGGAAATCAGTGAAACACTTGAATATGCTGAGAAAAACAAGCACAATATCGCGCTGATAGACGAGATACTCGAAAAGGCGCGTCCGAAGAAAAAGGGCAACGGATATGTCTGTACCGGGCTTACACACAGAGAGGCTTCGGTGCTTCTTGCCTGTGATCTGCCTGAAAAGGTCGAGGAGATGTACGCGGTAGCGGAGGATATAAAGCTAAAATACTACGGGAACCGCATTGTGCTTTTTGCGCCGCTTTATCTGTCGAACTACTGTATAAACGGCTGTCTATACTGCCCTTATCATCTGAAAAACAAACACATCGCACGTCGTAAGCTCACTCAGGAAGAGGTCGCGGCAGAGGTAATTGCTCTTCAGGATATGGGACATAAGCGTCTCGCGATAGAAGCCGGTGAGGATCCGGTCAACAATCCTATCGAGTACATCCTTGACTGCATCAATACGATCTACAGTATAAAGCACAAAAACGGCGCAATAAGACGAGTTAATGTCAATATTGCGGCAACCACTGTCGAAAACTACAGAAAACTGCATGATGCGGGTATCGGAACTTACATACTGTTTCAGGAGACATATCATAAACAGGGATATGAACAGCTGCATCCGACCGGACCCAAGCATGACTACGCTTATCACACCGAAGCTATGGATCGCGCTATGGAAGGCGGTATAGATGACGTGGGTCTGGGAGTACTGTTCGGACTGGAGATGTACAAATACGAATTTGCCGGTCTGATAATGCACGCCGAGCATCTTGAAGCCGTTCACGGTGTCGGCCCGCATACAATAAGCGTTCCGAGAGTCAAGCCCGCGGACGATATTGATCCCGGCGAGTTCAACGGTTCGATATCCGATGAGATCTTTGAGAAAATAGCAGCCTGCATTCGTCTTGCCGTACCGTACACAGGTATGATAGTATCTACGAGAGAGTCCGAGGAGGTACGCACGAAGATGCTTCGCATAGGCATTTCCCAGGTAAGCGGAGCTTCGCGTACATCGGTCGGCGGTTACACGGAGAAGGAACGTCCGCATGATACCGAGCAGTTCGATGTGTCGGATCAGCGTACACTGGACGAAGTCGTCCGCTGGCTCATGGAGAACGGTCATATTCCGTCATTCTGTACCGCTTGCTATCGCGAAGGACGTACCGGAGACCGTTTCATGAGCCTGTGCAAGAACGGGCAGATACTTAACTGCTGCCACCCGAATGCACTTATGACGCTCACCGAGTATCTGGTGGACTATGCTTCCCCCGAAACGCGTGAGGTAGGCTATTCCCTTATAGAGAAGGAGCTCGGAAAGATACCGAATCAGAAGGTTAAAGATATCGCGACGAAGAACATTGAGGATATACGCAACAGCAACCGACGTGATTTCAGATTCTGACGGAGGATAACATGGGACTTAACGATACACAAAGCGCCGAACGCATACACATAGGCTTTTTCGGCGTCCGTAATGCCGGAAAGTCAAGTCTTGTCAATGCTGTGACCGGTCAGGAGCTTGCGGTCGTTTCCGATGTTGCGGGAACAACTACCGACCCAGTCAGAAAAGCAATGGAGCTTCTTCCGCTCGGTCCGGTGATGATAATTGACACTCCCGGTATCGACGATGACGGAAAGCTCGGAGAACTGCGTGTAAAGAAGACGAAGGAAACTCTTTCGCACACAGATATAGCGGTTCTTGTTGCCGATGCTTCAAGGGGACTTGGCTCTGCTGAAAAAGAGCTTATTGGTATTTTTACTGAAAAGAATATCCCGTACATTGTTGCCTTCAATAAGTGCGATATTATGCCCGAACTTCCGTCCGCGGCCGAGAATGAGATATATGTTAGCGCACTCAAAGGAACAAATATACATGAGCTTAAAGAGACGATCGGCAGACTCAACGGAGTAAAAAAAGAAAAGCCTCTTGCTGCCGACCTTTTACCGGACGGTGGAACGGCGGTACTTGTCGTCCCTATCGACAGTGCCGCACCTAAAGGCAGGCTTATCCTTCCGCAGCAGCAGACTATCCGCGATCTTCTCGATCACGGCAGAACAGCCTTGGTTTGCAGAGACAGCGAACTTGCCGATACGCTCGGCAAGCTGTCTTCGCCGCCGGATATAGTGATAACGGATTCACAGGTTTTCGGGGTCGTATCAAAAACAGTCCCGGAAAACATCCCGCTCACATCTTTCTCTATAATAATGGCAAGATATAAAGGCTTCCTTGAGATAGCCGTAAAAGGTGCCGCAAAGCTTAATGATCTCAGGGACGGAGATACTCTGCTTATATCGGAAGGCTGCACACATCACAGGCAATGTGAGGATATCGGCACTGTCAAGCTCCCGAAAATGCTTGGAAAATATACCGGAAAAGATCTGCGCTTTGAGTTCTCTTCCGGCGGCACATTCCCTGATGACTTATCCAGATACGCTCTTGTGATACATTGTGGAGGGTGTATGCTAAACGAAAAGGAAATGATGAGCAGAATGATGTATGCAAAAAACAGAAACATTCCTGTCACGAACTACGGCATCGCAATAGCTCATATGAACGGTATCCTTAAGCGCAGTCTGTCGCCGTTCACTCTGCCCTGAAAAGCATTGTCTATAAGTAATGTGTCCTCAATAACTGCCTTTCGGCAGTTATTGTTCCAAAGTCCTCAAAGAGGACTTTGGAAAGCCTTAAAAATACGCTTTCAGCGCCTTTTTAAGGCGGACACATTCCTTGATGTCAAGCTCATTCCGCCTTCGGGTGAACAAAAGTGCAAGGCAAATTTGAATTTTTGTGATTTCCCTTGCACTTTTGCAACCGCGAATTAGCTTCAAGCTGCGCTTTGAAGCCGATTCGCGGTTGATGAGCAGACATTAAGTATAAACCAAAGCGGTCAGCTGTGAGTCTGACCGCTTTTTTGGTATGTGAACCGTATTGCTGTGCCTTGTATAATTTAGTAAAATTAACTGCAATTGTCGATGATTCACAACCGGAAAATGATATTCAGTGAGATATTTGTTGAAAAACACGGTTGACAAAACTGTTATGGTGTTATATACTGTATATATCACAGATAAACAGTTCGGAGGTGAACAGATGAAAATATACCAGAACTCGAATGAACCGATATACAAACAGATAGCCTCACAGCTTAGAGACCAGATACTTTCGGGAAAGCTGAAAGGCGGTGACGCGCTCCCGTCGATAAGGGCTCTCGCGGCAGACCTGAAGATCAGTGTGATAACCACGATGAAAGCGTATGAAGAGCTTGCGTCGGAAGGACTTGTCACATCATCGCAGGGCAAAGGTTACTTCGTGAACGCGCAGGATATGCGGCTGCTCGCGGAACAGCATCTGCGGCGGGTCGAGGAAAATCTGACCGAAGCGATACGCTCCGCAAAGATCGCAGGAATGTCCCTCGATGAGGTGCAGGAAACATTGAGTGCTTTATGGGCGCTCGACGCGGGATAAGGAGGATAAAGATGCAGCCTTGGTTTTGGTGGATCCTGATCTTTATACTGCTGTTCGTAATTCCCGCGAAAAGGGCATGGCAGCACAGACAGGCAATGGTATCAAAACGAAACAGAGTAAAACGCAGAAAAGGAGAAAATACAATGAACGAACTCATCAGATCCTATATCGGAAAAGAAGTAATAATATGGGCAAGCTCCTCAAGCGGAGTTACCGGAACACTGACAAAGATAGAAGAAAACTGGGTCGAGATCGAAGACAAGGACGGGAACAAACAGATACTCAACACCGACTACATCAGCCGTGTACAGGAATATCCCCGTAACAAGAACGGTAAGAAAAAAGCCGTCATAGTATAAGGAGCCGATATGGAAAACGCAGTTGAGATAAAAGAACTCACAAAGAAATACAAAGACTTTATGCTCGATGTCAGCGCGGTCATTCCGAAAGGCTTTGCATCTGCGCTTATAGGTGCGAACGGCGCGGGCAAGACCACTCTTATAGACACGCTTTGCGGAGTTACCGCGAAAACCGGCGGTGAGGCTGTTTATTTCGGGAATATGACAGATACCGATGATGACGTGCTCCGTAACAGGATAGGTTATTGTTCCGCGACGAATTTCTTCCCGTTCGACTGGAAGCTGAAAACGATAGCCGAATGTATGGCGATAGGCTACGATAGTTTCGACAGAGCGCGTTTCACCGAGCTTTGCGGCAGGTGGAGCCTCGGCAGTCCTGACGACAAGAAGCAGAAGAATATTATGAAGATGTCGGACGGCAACCGCATGAGAGCGGCACTTGCGGCAGTTCTCGCAAGGGACACCGACCTGCTTGTGCTCGACGAGCCCGCAAGCTCGCTCGACCCGCTGGCAAGAGATCAGCTCTGCGAGATGTTCCGCGAGTATCTTGCCGCGAAAGACGGAGAGCGCACGATACTGTTCTCGACACATAACATCGCGGATATGGAATTTGCCACCGACTACGCAATTTTCATGGCGCACGGAAAAGTCGTCGAACAGGGCTTCGTGGAAGACCTCAAAGATAAGTACATACTCGTTCACGGCGAGGCTCAGGACGGCAAAAAAGCCAGACCGCTCATGCTCTCATACACCGTGAACAACACAAGCTTCGAGGGAATAGCGCTTGCGGACAACAGCGCAAATCTACAAGCTGTCGGTGCTGTGACCGAGCGTCCGACATTGCAGCAGCTCAGCGTCGGCATTTTAAGAAAGGCGGAGGAAGATGCGGGAAAGTAAACTTACTGTATCGCAGGCTATGAAGCTCTACACCGGTACGGGACTTGCGGAAACGATACTCGGGCTTGCGGCTTATGAGCTTATATTCTACATAGGCGCATCTGTCTGTATGACGCTTTTGGTAATGTTCGGTGAAGGCATTTCATACCCGGAGGCAGTCAGGAATATATCGGAAACGCCAGCCGGAGACTGTATCATGGTATTTGCCCCGGCAATTATAAATGTCATTATCCTTCTTTCGCAGTACAACAAGGATAAGCCCGGAGGAAAGCTGTTCCGTACAGTTAAGGGCGGATTTGACACATTCGTGAGCTATCGCACGGGAGCGTATATTTCAATGCTTCTGTCAATTATAATATACGGCGGAGTTATGCTGCTGTTTGCTCTTTTCGGCCTTATCGGACTTCACGGCGGAGTATCTGCGGTAATAGCGGTAGTAGTTTCATCAATGGCTGCAATGGGAGCTGTGACATTCATGCTTCCGATAAAGAATGATGCCGTGCTCGGAATTACTTCCGCACTTGTGATGTTTGCGGTAACAGGCAGCTGCACGGTTCTGCTTCCGATGCTGACGGACAGCCTGCTGCCTCACCTTATTATCGGGATTATCGGAGCGGTGCTTGTCGCTGTATCGACGAGAGTGTATTTCCGGCATTACCGCATGACACATTGGGATGGTTAAGAGGTGTAATGATGAAGAATTTTGGAAAAGCACTGAAATTATATCTGAAAATATCGTTCAACCCGCTGCTGACTATATTCGGAACCGTAATAATCGTGGCGATGATGATCGCGGCAGTGACCTCGCCGGAGACTCCTGACAGTGACGATTATATGTCGATGGTGGGATCTGTCGGCTTCGGGCAGATAGGGATAGTGGTGATCCTCCTTATGGGAAGCGTTTCGATCGCAAGAAGCAAGTTTTATTCATCTACCCCGTTCGCCAAAACGTTCGTTACAGTCGTTCCGTTATTCTGCACTGCGGCAGCTGCACTTATCTATGATATTATAGCGATAACGATAGCGACACTCTGCTGGTGTGAACAGGGCCTCTCGGATCTTCTGATAATCGCCCCGATCAACAGCTTCATTATCGGTCTTGCCGTGTCGTGCGCAGGTAAACCGAAGCTCGAATGTCTGTACATTATACCGTTTGTCGTTCTTGCGTGGGAAAGTATCGTTCTTAAGAACATAAGTGCGACCGCACACGGCTTCGGGCTTCCTGTAACCGTTTCGGCTGTCATCGGTGTTCTGATATTTGTATCCGGTATCGCGGTGACGCTCGCGATAATGAACATCTGGTGGAAGAAATGCGATCATATCTATCGCGGAAATTACAATACCGCGCTGAGCAAAATATAAGTAATGTGTCCTCAATAGCTGCAGTTTGGCAGTTGTTGTTCCAAATTCTGTTTTACAGGATTTGGGATCGCTGTAAAACACGCCTTCAGCCTGTTTTACAGCGGACACATTCCTTGATGTCAAGCTCATTTCGCCCTTCGGGCGAACAAAAGTGCAAGGCAAATTTGAATTTTTGTGATTTCCCTTGCACTTTTGCAACCGCGAATCAGCTTCAAGGTGTGCTTTGAAGCCGATTCGCGGTTGATGAGCAGACATTAAGTAATGTGTCCTCAATAGCTGCCGTTCAGACAGCTGTCGAGGACACATTTATTATTGTTTTTTGTTTTCTGCTATAAGCCATACCACAAGTATGATCTCGCAGAGCGTCATTACGGAAGCCGTTACTGCTGCTCCGCCGAATATTCCCGAAAAAAGCGCAGCCACAGTTCCGAAAACGGACATAACACTGTATGCTTTTGATCTGTACAGCCACCCGAACGGAAACAGATGCGCTGCGAATACTATGGCGTAGATCATGACCATTGATTCGGGATTTGCCGAGCACGCCCACATCACTATCGTGAGATAAAGCATCTGATTCATAGTGAACAAAAAGCCGGGCTTGCTTAGTGGGTTTTCCTTGTCGCTGAAATTGATACCAAGTATTTTTGATGTTATGAACGAAAGCGGAAGCAGCATCGCTGATGAACCGAACACCGCTATATTTCTTATGCTTATGTCGGATACTGCGAACTGCATAACAAGTATTGTTGCCCAGATGATGACGGACGGTATAATAAAGTGAAGTCCGCGTTTCTGTGTGACTATAAATCTGCCTCTGAGCTCGTCAATTGCTGCCGCCGAATTGTTTATTTCAAATCTGTTGTTCTCCATGATCTTTCCTGCCTTTCTTGTAATCATCAAGCATATTGTTAAGAGACCTGCCTTCTTTTTTGCAGGCGATAGTGCCTATACATACCGAGACAATATACAGGAATAATATCACACCGAAGAATATCAGCCATTGATAAACAGTTCCGGCATCCCTGAAAATACCTATCCAGTAGAATACGGCTATTTCAGCCGGGATAAATACAAGTGCGAACAGGTTGATGCGGAAAAGGAAGCCTTTCTTTCGTATCACAGTGCGGGTGAATGCGACCGTGCAGCTCACAGCTGCTATCAGCGACAGCAGCAGAACTTTTGTGAGTACAGCGGCGGAGATATTTACATTTCCGCCGGCGAGTGCTACGATGATAATAAGTATCGTGAGCCACGAAAAAATGTACGCTGTATAATCTCTGATCTTTTTCAGAAAAGGAATTACTCTGTCATTCATTTGCTGCACCTCGTTCGATGATCGCTTTGAATCCGCTCACATATCTGCGCGAGATAGTTATTGCGTCGCCGCCTGTCATAAATGCCGTGATGTTTCTGGATATTTCGGGGCGAAGTTTTTCTACCGCGTTGATATTCAGAATACATGACTTGCTGCATCTGTAGAAATCGCTCTGATCGAGCCATTCTTCCAGTTCGTACAGCTTCTTGTCTGTTTCAAGAACGCTGTCACGGGTGTAGATGAACGTTCGGCCGTCAACTGATTCAAAATACAGAATATCATTCAGAGCGACGACCCGTGTCTCGCTTCCTGATCTTCCTGACAGCGTCATACCGTAAGCCTCGATATACTTTTTAAGCTTTCCGATCTTCTCGTCTGCCGTGCGGCAGTGTATTTCCACTGCTGTCTCACTTGATTCCTGTGTGATATATACTTTCATATTGTCCTCGCTTTATAAAGCCGGTATATTACCTCTGACGTCTTCTGCATTATAACACATTCCGACAGAACAATCAATAGGGTTTGCGGTAAGCGGTACAAATCGGCGGGTATGCGGTCAGTCCGCATCGTTTATCTCTGATATATCTCCGAAAAATATCTTTTCGCCGCCGACGGTCATCATACGTCTGACGGTATCTATGCCGGTCAGAACGCCCTTTGTCTCAACATACTGTCCGCGGCGGCCGTAAGCGTCGTTATCTGTGTCCGTACAGGGAACAAAGTGCGTCACGCTTATGACCACCTTGTTCTCGCGGGCAGAACTGCCGTTGTGTACGAGCTCAAGCAGGGCGGCTATCTTTTGGTCAAGAACGGCGCACCTGTCCTCGGAAAGCTCAATGCGTTCGCAGTACAGCTCGTCTTTTGCTCCAACAGCCTCACTAAAACCTTTGAGGGCATCGAACGGGCTGAATATTTTTGCACGCTTACCGAGTGACATTGCCGGGTGCTTTACCGCAAAGCTGTCGCTGACTGCATGGACGGGCTTGCCGTGGCTCAGGACATCGGCATATTTGAAATTATCCGGGACAGACATATATCCGAGCATATCCGTTCTCATTTCCGCAGTACCGGCATGGTAAAAAACAGGTCTGAAATGCACTGTGTCCGCCGGTCCCGTTGTTGTTCCACGCGTGTTTTGCGTTATATTTCATGACTTTTATATTTTTGCTCTTTCCGGACAGGAACGATCTGCAATAATATTATATCTTAACAAGAGCGATTTGTCAATAGTAAATTTCCGGATAAGAAATATTTTGCGGTTGAAGTCCCGATTTTGGTACTGTTATTGCAAAATACAGGGATTTGTGATATACTGTGATGTATAGAACGGAAATTCATGATCCGGGGGAAAGTGAATACAGATGATAACAATAAAAGACGGAAAGGATTATATATCTCAGGTCAGAGAGCTGATAACAGAATATACCAGGCGTCTGAACAGAGACCTGTCCTTTCAGAATATAGAAGAAGAGTTAAGGCTATACCGCACAAAGAGCGTGCGGAGATTGCGCAGTCAGATTTTTCGTCAGATTGGCTAAATTTGACGCAGGCTTGCTGACGCAAGTCAAGGAAAATTTGGTCAAGATGACGGAATAATATGCAAGCAAGATGCGTGCGTCTATTTGTGCGGTATTGCCTTAAGAGATCCGGCTGCAAAGTACACTGTACCGGAGGGAGAACTGCTTGTAGCGGTCGATGAGACGGATAATGTTATCGGTATGGTCGCATACCACAGACATAACTCCGAAAGATGTGAAATGAAAAGACTGTATGTTAAGCCTGAAGTGCGAGGAATGCATTTAGGAGATCTGCTTGTTAAAGAAATATTGGACCATGCAAGAAAAGCGGGGTTTCATGAAATGGTCCTTGACACGGTCATGCCTTTGAAGGCTGCAATTGGATTGTACAAGAAGAATGGTTTCAAGAAATGCGAGCCTTATTATGATAATCCTATGGATGATGTAGTATATATGATGACCGAGCTATAAATCACCATATTGGTTTGCCGGTTGAAATAATCTGAAGGAGATCAAAAATGAGAAACAACAAATCACCGATATTTTCCGTTATCGCTCTGTCTCTGACATTACTTTTCTGCTCCTGCGCGAATAATGCGGGTGGAGCAAATCCTGCGGATCGTGCCGGAAACTCATCATATGCGGAGACCGCCCCGGTTAATGCATCTCAACAGGAAGAAAACAAAGAGCCCGACATCGTATCTTCCGAAGAGAGCGCCGGAGGACTGCCTGTAGGCGGAGACATGACTGCCGCGCCGGAGAGCGTGGTGACTGATGTTTTATCTTCCGAAGAGAGTGCCGGAGGGCTGCCTGTAGGCGGTGATATGACTGCCGCGGCGGAGAGTTCTGCTCCGGAAGAAAGTACGTCAGCGGTTCCTGCTTCATCTGTGCCTGACAGTTCACCGGAGAATGAAAGTGACGCGAAGAGCGACGGTTATACCGTGGTGTACAGCGTCGGAAACGGCTGGGAAAACAGCGGAGTACAGATGACCACGCTTGAGCTGAAGATAGAGAACAACACATCGTCTGCTGTAAGCGGCTGGAAGCTTGAGCTTGATGTTGACGGTCTGAAGAGTGCAGAGGGCTGGAACGGAACATGGACGGTGAGCGGCAATGCACTGACTATAACCAATGCCGACTACAACGGGGATATTCCCGCGGGAGGCTCGCAGGTGATCGGGTGCAACATAGGAACGGCATCGTCGCTTAGCATAAAGAGTGCAAAGCTGAACGGAAATGGCTGCACTGTCACAAAGGGTCATGTCGATCAGAATCAGCAGAATAATAATAACAATAATAACAATAATAACGGCGGAAGTGCGGCTGTCGATGTAACGGCACTTCTGACAAGAAACGGGGATGCTGTTCAGGGTGATGACTGGCTTCACACTGACGGAAACAGGATCCTTGACAAGAATGGCAAGCAGGTATGGCTGACGGGTTTGAACTGGTTCGGTTACAACACTGGAACAAACACATTTGACGGTCTCTGGAACAGTCGTCTCGCGCCCTCGGTAAAGGCTATTGCCGATCACGGGTTCAATCTTATACGAGTTCCGATATCGGCTGAACTGATAAATCAGTGGGCGGCAGGGGAGTACCCGAGAGCCAATTACAACAATGCATACAATGAAGAGTTGAACTCAATGAACAGTCTGGAGATATTTGAATATTTCCTGAAACTTGCTGAGGACAACGGAATAAAGGTAATGCCGGACATACACTCGGCAAATACAGACGCGTCAGGACACAACATCAATCTCTGGTACACCGACAGGGTAAGCGAAGATGATTATTACAGCGCGCTTGAATGGATGGCTGACAGGTACAGGAACAATGACACGATAATCGCGTATGACCTTAAGAATGAGCCCCACGGTAAGCCTTATGAGGGCAGTAATGCCGCAATATGGAACGATTCGAAAGCAAAGAACAACTGGAAAAACACGGCAGAGATCGCAGCGGGAAAGATACTTGCGAAGAACCCGAACGTCCTTATAATGGTGGAGGGGACAGAGATATATCCGAAAGACATAAAGAAAAACGGAGACTATAAATCAACGGATGATGATGATTACTACTTCAACTGGTGGGGCGGAAACCTGAGAGGTGTAAAGGACTATCCCGTTGATCTCGGAAAATACCGGAACAAGCTGGTCTATTCGCCGCATGATTACGGACCGACAGTCTATCAGCAGCCGTGGTTCAAGGGAACATATACCTTTGACAGCCTTATGAAAGACTGCTGGAAAGATAACTGGTTCTATATTCATGAGAACGGAACTGCGCCGCTTCTTATAGGTGAGTGGGGCGGATTTATGAGAGAGCCTAATCTCACATGGATGACTTACTTCAGAAAGCTTATAAGCGAAAATCATCTGAACCACACCTTCTGGTGCTTCAACGCAAACTCCGGAGATACAGGCGGACTGGTCCTTGATGACTTTACCACATGGGACGATGAGAAATACAATTTTGTAAAAGAAGTTCTCTGGCAGGAAAACGGGAAGTTCGTAGGGCTTGATCATGCGATAAAGCTCGGGGAGAACGGGATATCCCTTTCAAGTGCGGACGGACTTTGATCCGGACCGCGCGCTTTAAGCGGGTTTTGCAGCGGACATATCCCGTGATGTCAAGCTTAGTTCAGCTTTCCTGCAAGAAAAATAGGACATCACAGCGAAAACAGGCAGATGCTTCGATAATGAAGTATCTGCCTGTTCGGTTTCATGACCTGCTGTACAGGTCTTTGTCATAGATTCTGAATGCTCTGTAATGAGCACAGTTCATAACCTGTACGGAGTGTTTTTTCAGCGTGTCCGTTCACGTTTGCGTAATACAAATACAAGTGCAAGAGCCGCAAACGCCGAAGCAACGGGTATCTCGGTGCCGGTTGCGGGATTTTCATCACCGGCATTTCCGTAATATTCGTTTATCTTTGCACTGAGCTGTGCAATATCGACGTATGCGCTGTAATCCTTTGAGCCGTCCGCATTCGTCTTTACGATCGGGATATCAACGGGAACGCCGCCGTCGATGTTGTTAAGTTCAGCATCCGCGAGACGCGTGTATGACGAATGAGTGTATTCCCAACCGTCGGGGGTAGGTTTGGCCATTACCGAGCACGAACCGCCGCTCGACTGCTCACCTATTACCGGTATCCCGTTTTCATGAAGCAGGGACGCAAGCAGATTTGCGCTTGAGAATGTCGCTTTGCTTGTGAGAACGGCAAAGTTCAGATCGTAATCGGGATCGCTGTTCTTTGCAGAAGCCGGATAAATGATATTGCTGCCGTCAACGACATATATATTCTTACCGTTGTATTCAACGCGGAAATTCTTGCCGTTCTCGAAAATATCGTTGAGCGCCGCAAGCGGTAAATAAACATCATCGTCGTTTCCGTATATATCTATGCCGTACTTTCCGATATCTATGCTTACCGTCCTGCTCTTCCGCAGCACCTCTTCACGGTCAAACTGAAGATAAGGTGCAAGTCCGTAGGAAAGAGTATTTCCGCTGCCCGAGATGAGTTTCGGCAGAGCCACAAATCCATCAAAGTCTTTTATAGTCAGAACGCCTTCACCAGCGTCAAGGACTGCGGTCTGTCCACCGTCGGATGTCAGCGTGTAGGTAAAGTCGCCGGTGAGTTCTGTCTTCATATCGCCAAGCATGAATGTGTCGTAGAACTGCTTTATGCCGACATACGGAACATTCGGCGTGTTCTCATAGAAACGAACTCCCACAGTCTCGTTTTCGTCCATGCTCTCGCGGTAAACATTTATCTGCTTTTCTTTGTAAGACGGCTCGTCCTGTATCATACGGTGACCCGTATAGCTTCCGATGCCGAAGTATATAACGCCGCCTTCAAACTCATACTTCTCGTAGTCCTTGCCTTCTTCGAGCGTTTCTGTGCCATACTTTACGCCCTCATCGGTGATCTTCGCGTTGGCGATATTGCGAAGAACAGGTATGTCGTCATTCACGCTCAGAACTGTTTCATTGCCGTAAATATCTTTTATATAGTACTCATAATCATATCCCAGGATACCGTCTATTTCGTTAAGCGGTGTTTTTTCGAGAGTGAGACCTCTTGTCTCGTCGTTTGTCAGCTTTATGTCCGAACTTATCTGATAATCGAACGAATTTCCCATACCGCTGACGCTTTCCGCATTGAGGTTAAGATTAATCACTGCTCCGTCAAACACTTTATCAGAAATCGGTATGAGACCCACTGTATATTCTCTCTTTTGCATGCCGGGAATATAATTCACAGCATGTCCGATGCCATTTTCATCGAACACGAACTCGATCTGACCGAGCCCGTATTCGCCGTCCGGGAAAATCATTTTTACCGGGACCTGTATTTTCGGGACAAAGCTGTCGCTGCGCAGTATCTGAACAAGATACTTATTGCCGCTGCTGTTGCGGCGGTAAGACTGTGGTGTTGTCTTTGCCTTGCTGTCCGTGGATTTGTGATAGAGCACGTCCTTGTCCGAAAGGATGTTCAGTATATCAACGCATATATCGGTGTACTCATTTCTTGCATTCTTGATTGCTTCCTTGTCTTCGCTGCCGGTATATTCTGTATAGTTGATGCTAAGCTCCGAAACAAGGTCTCCGAGGTCGTGGAGCTGGTAAATACCGTCGCCGAATTCAACAGCGCGTGTCGATGACGAAAGCTCGTCATAGAAATGATAATTCCCGTCCTTGTCCGGCACCGTCACGGAAGATAAAAGGATCTCGGAAAGCTCTTTAAGCTTCGGAACAAGACGCTTGCGGAAATTCTTCATGTTAAGTGCCGTCAGAGTACAGTCAGTTCCGAATAATACACTGCTATCAACATAATATTTCACGGTATCATCAACGATCTGCTTGCCGAGAGTATATCCGTCCGTAAGCGGATCCTTGCACAGCAGCCCCCATCATTCCGTCGAATATCAGTCCGCGAAGATTGAGGTTTTCGGAAGAGAACACGATATTTTCGGTATAGGGCGAGAATGCTGCGGCTTCCTCCGCGCTGCCCATAAGGCAGGCATAGAATGTGAGCAGTTCGAACTTATCTATCTTGCTGTCGCGTATAGCGCCGCATATCTCATCATTCGACATACCGAGCTGATCGTCCTCGCGCTTTCTTATCTCGTCAATGCACCAGCCAATGGTGGGACCGCTGCCGTGACCCATGAACACAGCGTCGTACTTCTGAGCGGGATATTTTCTCCGCTCCGTAGTCGAGGAAGGCTTTAAGGGAACCTCTAAAAACCCAATTTGAGAGAAAAAGAGCTATCCACTTTATGCCGCTTTGTATGCGCGCGTCCTGCGCGCTTTTGGCGGCAATACCACGGCTTCCTGCCGTGACCGTCTACTGCGTCAAACCTCCTAACCGGGCGTGGTCTCCCCGGCAGCGGGGAGGTGTCGAGCTTGCGAGACAGAGGGGCTGACCGACAGACCAGCCCGGCTTCGTCGGCTTTCCTTGTATCCGACGCAGCTATCTCATTTTCTCTTTTCAAAGCGGTTTTTAGAGGTACCCTTAAGCAGAGTTTGTATCATATCTCTCCGTAAACGGCGTTGACCACACATCTCGCAAGTCTTGTGGTGCCTGCTCCGGCTCTCTGTAAAAACAGAGTGACCGATATGTGCTCTTTCGGGTCGCAGAGCAGGAATGTGCCTGTCCAGCCGTCCCAGCCGAACGTACCCACGGATGCCAGCAGACCGGCAGCGTTTGGATCGTCGAGTATGCGCATCAGATTCGCGTAACCGAAGCCGCGGGTGGAATCCCAGTTGAAAGTGCTTTTCTGTTCGGCGGATAAGCCGTTTTTCTGCATGAACTCTATTGTCTTTTCGGAAAGTATCCCGACTTTCCGGCAGGATAGTTCTGCGCCGAGTTTTGAATAATCCGTCGCTGTGGAAAACAGTCCCGCGCCGCCGGATTTAAATGCCGGAGTTTTGTCAAGATCATATATGCAGAGATTTACATAATCCGGTTTTTTCAGTGTGTCTCCGGCACCTTCGTACAGTACAGCGAGCCTGTCACGCTTTTCCGCGGGAACAAAGAACGCGGTGTCGTCCATTCCGAGCGGATCAAAGATGTTGGCTTTCATATACTCATCAAGCGGCATATCCGATGCTTTTTCTATGACTGCTCCGAGAATATCTGCGGACGCTCCGTACATCCATTCGCGCCCCGCGGGATAGAGCAGAGCGCATTTTGCCGCTTCCGAAGCATATTCCTGTGTGGTCATTGGCTTTCCGGCGCGTATGCTCTCATCGACCCTCTGCCACAGCTTTGTGGTCATATCTCCGCCTTCGCGTCCGTCCCACGGGTAGGGAATGCCGGATGTCATATTAAGAAGATCGCGTATCCTGATCGGCGGGCTTGAGATCTTTTCGCCGTCTTTCAGATAAAACGCATCTGCAAACTCAGGGATATACCATGCAAGCTCATCGGCGGTGTCAATTATTCCGCGCTCCACGAGCTGCATCATGCACACCGATGTAACTATCTTTGAACAGGAATATGCGCGGCATATCGTGTTCTCGTCAAAGCCGGTGCCTTGTTCAATGTCGCAGAGTCCGGCGCTGTATGAAAAGATCTTTTCTCCGTCCTTTGTGATAATGACGGAAGCGCCGGTCTCCGAACGTGTATCTATCGCGTTATCTACCGCTTTTTGCACTCTTTTAAATTCCATGTTGATTACCTCTTTCAGAATAGATGATAATAAACAAGATTATTGATGAGCCGGTGCCCCATGACATACTTCCGGCTCAGAAATACAGGTGTATTATAATATCATCTTTGATTGCTTATTCTATTTATTATATCATAATAAAAGTAAAAAAACAAGACAGATATATAATTTTGGACATTTATCATATAAAAAATTTGACATTCATCATCCGGTATGGTAAAATATAAATATTGCTGAAACAGCATTTATGATCTTTGAATTACAGCGAGGTAACAATATGAAAATAACTACGGTGCTGTTCGATCTTGACGGAACTTTGCTGCCGATGGATAACGACGTTTTTACAAAGGGATATTTCGGCCTGATCGTAAAAAAGCTCGCTCCATACGGTTATGGAAAAGACGAGCTTGTTTCTGGAATATGGAAAGCTACTGCGGCTATGGTTGCTAACAATGGCAGCTGCAGCAACTGTGATGTTTTCTGGAAGGCATTTGCAGGTGCGCTTGGAGAAAGAGTTTATGATGACAGAGCGGTTTTTGACGATTTCTACCTGAACGAGTTCAATCAGGCTAAAGCCTGTTGCGGGAGCAACGCCGCTGCTGCTGATATTATCGGGACGGTTCGCCGTAAGGGCTTAAGAACGGCTCTTGCATCAAATCCTATTTTTCCTATGACTGCACAGAAAGCACGTCTTGAATGGGCAGGCATAGATCCGGATGCGTTTGAACTGATCACGTCGTATGAAAATTCTTCAAGCTGTAAGCCGAATCCTGAATACTATGCCGAAATTGCGCGAAGACTCGGTGTTTCGCCAGAGAAGTGCCTTATGGTCGGTAACGATGTCTATGAGGATACCGCGGCGGAAAAGGCAGGAATGTCTGTATTCCTGCTGACAGACAATCTGATAAACCGGGATAACAAGGATATATCTGGTTATCATAACGGTAGTTTTGGCGCTCTGAAAAAATTTCTGATGCAGGCTTGAATTGATTCAAATATTTCAACAATCAAAAACGGAGGAACGGATATGAAAGTATTGCTTATTAACGGAAGCCCTCATCCGAACGGCTGCACGGGTACGGCTTTGGAAGAAATGGTGAAGATATTTGTGCAGGAGAAGATAGAAACAGAAACGATACAGGTAGGAAGTAAAGCAATCCGTGGATGTATCGCCTGTGAGAAATGCCGTGAACTTGGACATTGTGTATTTGACGATCTCGTGAATGAGACTGCACCGAAGTTTATGGAAGCTGACGGACTTGTTATCGGCAGTCCGGTTTATTACGGTTCGCCGAACGGCACTGTGCTTTCGTTCCTCGACAGACTGTTTTACAGCACGTCTTTTTCCAAGCATATGAAGGTCGGTGCCGCAGTTGTTTCGTGCCGCCGCGGCGGAAATACAGCGTCGTTTGATGTCCTGAACAAATATTTCACGATCAGCAGTATGCCTGTGGCTGCATCGACATACTGGAATCAGGTCCACGGTTTTTCTGCTGAAGATGTGAAAAAGGACCTTGAGGGCTTGCAGACAATGCGTAATCTCGCACGCAATATGACGTTTATGATGAGAGCAATAGCCGATGCCAAGAACAACGGTGGTTATCCGGAGCTTGAACGCGGTTCTTTCACAAGCTTCCCTGACGGGAAATAGAATATGAGCGATCAATCTACCGGTTCACTGTACAGTAAAATGTGATAAAGCCCGACGGTGCGGCATTTCGCCTTAACGTCGGGCTTTATATTATTTCGATAATCTGTCTATCTCCGCGAGTTCGTCCGCGGTGAACGTGATGTTTTCAATAGCTTTTATATTGTCAAGTATCTGCGAAGGTTTTGATGCTCCAACGAGCACCGACGTGATTATACCGTCGTGCAGAAGCCACGCGAGCGCCATTTCCGCAAGCGTCTGACCCCTGTTCTTGGCGATGTCGTTGAGTTTCCTGATATTTTCGAGCTTGTCGCCGGCTACCTGTTCCTCCTTAAGGAATCTTCCGTCTGTGCGGACACGGCTGTCGGCGGGGATACCGTTAAGATATCTGTCGGTCAGCATACCCTGTGCAAGCGGCGAGAAGCAGATGATGCCCTTGCCGAGACGGTGTGAGGTCTCTTTCAGACCGTTCTGCTCGACAGTGCGGTTGAGTATATTATAGCAGTTCTGATTGATGATGAACGGAGTATGCAGTTCTGTGAGTATTGCTGTTGCTTTTTCGAGCGTTTCTCCGTCATAGTTTGAGAGTCCGACATAAAGCGCTTTGCCGCTGCGTACAATATGATCGAGCGCGCACATCGTTTCCTCAAGCGGCGTTTCGGGATCCATACGATGATGATAGAATATATCGACGTAGTCAAGCCCGAGTCGTCTTAGCGACTGATCGAGGCTGGAGATAAGGTATTTCCGGCTTCCGTGGTCTCCGTAAGGACCTGCCCACATATAGTAACCGGCTTTTGTGGAGATAATCATCTCATCACGGTAGGGCTTGAAATGCTCTTTCATTATCCTTCCGAAGTTTTCTTCGGCACTGCCTGCCTTCGGACCGTAGTTGTTCGCAAGGTCGAAGTGGGTTATACCGTTGTCGAACGCGGTGAAACACATCTGCTCGATGTTGGAATACACGCCTGTATCCCCGAAATTATGCCACAGTCCGAGCGATACTGCGGGGAGCATCAGACCGCTTTTGCCGCAGCGGTTATACTTCATTTTGTCATAGCGTTTGTCGTTTGCGATATACATTTCCAGCCTCCTGCAATGATAAATTAGTTGGTTGCTTCCGGTGTATTTGTCCTATGTAACACTTTTATTTTACCACAGTAAGAGTTGAATGTCAAATGTTTTCACGTAAAAGTAAAGTTCTATTATTGTATTTTGTGAATGTGCCTTACTATCGTGACACGACTTATGAACGTACAGAATTACTGAATTATTTTTACGATATATTGACAAATGCAAGGCATAATGCTATAATAATGTAGAAAAACAAGGTTACCCGGAGGTGAATAAAGTGGTAAACGGCGACAGTTGCGGGTCAAGCGGACGACGAAGAACTTTTTATTTCACCGATCACGGGGCTGCGAAACGTTTGCGGCTTTATTGACTTTGAAATAATGATTTCCCCGTATTGCCGTTTGAAGCGCGTACGGGGCTTTTTGCGCCCATTTGCCCCTTCTGACTGATGATATTAAACAGGAGAACAAGCCAATGGGAAATCAGAATATTCAGGAAGAGAATGAGATAACCGCAAGACCCGATTACGGTGCGGAAATAGCTGTAATAATAAGGGAACCTCTAAAAACCCAATTTGAGAGAAAAAGAGCTATCCACTTTATGCCGCTTTGTATGCGCGCGTCCTGCGCGCTTTTGGCGGCAATACCACGGCTTCCTGCCGTGACCGTCTACTGCGTCAAACCTCCTAACCGGGCGCCAGCCCGGCTTCGTCGGCTTTCCTTGTATCCGACGCAGCTATCTCATTTTCTCTTTTCAAAGCGGTTTTTAGAGGTACCCATAAGAAGCAACGACTCACCCAAGGTGATGCTGAACAGGCTCGACGATCTTATCGCTACGTCTTTCCCCTATGTTTACGCGAATGACAGACTGCCGATTGTATAGAAAAGCTGAAGGATTATTCCGAAAGCATTATACCCGTTCTCGATGACGGCAATAAGCTGCTCGGCGTTATCACATCGAAGAATATCATAGAGGCTGTCGATGACGAAATGGGAGAGGATTACGCGAGACTGGCGGGTCTTACCGCAGAGGAAGATCTGAACGAATCTCTCGGACAGAGCATGAAAAAGCGTATGCCATGGCTTTTGATACTTCTCGCGCTCGGTATAGGTGTTTCAACTGTTGTGGGAGTCTTTGAGCAGGTAGTAGCACAGCTTACCCTCATAATGGCGTTTCAGTCCCTTATTCTCGATATGGCTGGTAATGTCGGTACGCAGTCTCTTGCGGTCACTATCAGGGTGCTGACCGACGAAAACCTCAAGTTCAGACAGAAAATGCATCTTGTCGCAAAGGAGATCCGTGTAGGTTTCTTCAACGGTACACTTCTCGGCGCAATATCGTTTGTTTTGGTCGGACTGTATATCTTCCTTTTCAAAGGCAAGGATATTATGTTTTCTTTCGCAGTGTCCGGCTGCATAGGACTTTCACTTATACTTGCAATGGTCATCTCAAGCGCTGTGGGAACGCTCATACCGCTGTTTTTCAAGAAAATAGGCGTTGATCCGGCTGTTGCGTCGGGGCCTCTGATAACTACTGTCAATGACCTTGTTGCAGTTGTCACATACTACGGGCTGAGCTGGCTGCTGCTGCTGAATGTTCTGCATATGGCATGAAAAGATATAGACATATTATATAATTAATTATGAAAAGAAAAACAACTAAAGAGATACTTACGGAATCGTTTCGTGAAATAGCGGAGCAAAAGCCGATAAATAAGATCACCGTCAAGGATATAACCGATAACTGCGGCTATTCTCCGGCTACGTTCTACCGGCATTTCAAGGACAAATACGACCTTATCGCTTACGATTATGTGACCCGTATAGAAGAGATCACTGCTAAAGTAGGCACCGATGGCTACGAATGGAACGATACACTGTATGATGGCATCAGGTATTTTGAGGAAAACAAGTCATACATCAGGAATCTGTTGCTGAATACAAGCGGTATGGATGCGTTCTCACGTGATCTTGCCGTAACGAATACCGCACAGTTCACTGACTATATTCTGAAAACATCTGGAATGAAGGAGATACCTCCCGACCTCGAAGTATACGTCCGGATCTATGTTTACGGTACTGTACAGATGCTTTGCCAGTGGCTTACCGGAGAGCTGAGGTGCACAAGTGAACATCTCGCGGAGCTCTTTGAGAACGCGCTTCTGGAACCTTTGCGGAAATACATGAAATGAGAGAATTATTGATAATTCTCTCATTTTGATATATATTGCGGAAATTATAGCTTGAAATTTTGTATGCAAAGGGGTATAATTCAATTAAAGATTGAACACAATTAAATGGTGTTCAATGTAAATGTGCGGAATAGAAAATTTCATAAAACGATAACAGTTTGTTTTTCTGATAATCGGCTGTGTGGGTCTGCCGGAAGGTGGAACGGTCTTGCTGAAGATCATATGACAAACGGGCTAAAGAAATAATATATAGGGAACCTCTAAAAACCCAATTTGAGAGAAAAAGAGCTATCCGCTTTATGCCGCTTTGTATGCGCGCGTCCTGTGCGCTTTTGGCGGCAATACCACGGCTTCCTGCCGTGACCGACTACTGCGTCAAACCTCCTAACCGGGCGCCAGCCCGGCTGCGTCGGCTTTCCTTGTATCCGACGCAGCTATCTCATTTTCTCTTTTCAAAGCGGTTTTTAGAGGTACCCTATAGACTGACAACTAAGGAGGACAAATCTATGAAAAACACTGTAAGAGCTCTGATCGACTGCTGTATAATTACGGCAGGAGTGCTCCTGATAATCCACCGTCGTGTGATCTCGGCGCTGGTGACCGGAGAACCTATGCCCGAAATGCCGGAATGGCACAAGAAATGCTTCGGCTGTCTGAAATGCGGCGACTGCACCGAAAAGGAGGAAGAACGATGATCTACGATTACAAGCTTACCACGAGGACCGGCGATACCCTTGACCTTGCCGATTACAAAGGAAAAGTCATTATGATAGTAAACACTGCGACCGGCTGCGGATTTACCCCGCAGTATGCACCCATTGAAGAAATGTACCGGAAATATCATGAAAAAGGCTTTGAGGTAGTTGATATTCCGTGCAACCAGTTTGGCGGTCAGGCTCCCGGGACTGATGACGAGATACATGAATTCTGCGTGACGAAGTTCGACACGACTTTCCCGCAGATGAAAAAGTCCGATGTTAACGGTGAAAACGAGCTTCCGCTTTACACTTATCTCAAATCACAGAAGGGATTTGAAAAGTTTGACGATCACCCTTACAAGGAACTTCTCGAAAAGAATTTTTCTATGATCGACCCCAATTGGAGGACAAACCCGGATATAAAGTGGAATTTCACTAAGTTCATCATTGACCGTGAGGGAAATGTTGCTGCAAGATTCGAACCTACCGCCGATATGGAGAAGGTAGGGGAATGTGTCGAAGCTCTGCTTTAAGATGAATTAATATTTTCTTTTTTGGAAAATGTCGGTATGATCTGAAAGGAAAACCAAATGAACATTTACGATCTTACGGTAAAGAACAACAAGGGCGAGGACGTTTCCCTTGCCGATTACAAAGGGAAAGTTCTGCTCATAGTAAATACCGCAACAAGATGCGGGCTCACACAGCAGTATGAGGGTCTGGAAAGGCTTTATGAGAAATATAGTGCACAGGGCTTTGAGGTGCTTGACTTTCCGTGCAACCAGTTCGCTTTTCAGGCTCCCGGCAGCGACGAGAAAATAGACTCATTCTGTAAGCTTAAATATGACACCAGATTTCCGCGATTTGCCAAGATCAAAGTCAACGGAAGCGACGAGGCACCGTTGTACACTTATCTCAAAAGTCAGTTTGAAGGGCGTATCAAATGGAATTTCACGAAATTCCTGATTGGTAAGGACGGTACGGTCAAGGCACGTTTTGAACCCACACAGACGCCGGAGAAAGCAGAAAGTGCGATAGAACAGGAGCTGAGTTTATGAATATATCAGAGCTGATACGCAACCGCCGCAGCGTCCGCACATTTGACGGAAGAAGCATTGAGCCGGATATACTGAAAACCATACTTGAATACGCAAATAATTCGGGAAATCCTTATGATATCCCGATCGAATGGAAGATACTGAACGCGAAAGCGGACGGCGTTTCAAGCCCTGTGATCGTCGGTACTGACACATTCATTGCCGGTAAAATGAAGCGCGTTCCCCACGCGGAGGAAGCATTCGGATATTCGTTCGAGAAGGTCGTGCTTTACGCGCTGTTACTCGGTATAGGCACTACATGGATAGCGGGAACGATGCCGCGTGCCGCTTTCGAGAAGGCAATGCAGCTCGGCGATGATGAAGTTCTTCCGTGTATGAGCCCGCTCGGCTATATCGCGGAGAAAATGTCGGTGCGTGAAACTATGATGCGTGCAGGTATCAAGGCAGATACAAGATTTGATTTTTCTACGCTGTTCTTTGACGGTTCGTTTGATAAGCCGCTGCCGCCGGATAGTGCTGGTGACTTGATGCTTCCGCTCGAACTTGTGCAGCTTTCGCCTTCCGCGGTAAACAAGCAGCCGTGGCGAGTGGTCGTTGACAACAGCAATGTACATTTTTACGAAAAGCAGAGCAGGGGATATGTCGCAAACGGCTGGGATACACAGAAGATCGATATGGGAATAGCGATGTATCATTTCGTCTGCGGACTCGAGGAACTGCACAGAAAAGCGGAATTTACTGTTGCGGATCCCGGTATAGCCTGCCCGGCCGAAACGCATTATACAGCGACATTAAGGATAATATAAGTTATGTCCTCAACAACTTCCAAACGACAGTTGTTGAGGACATATTAATTATATGGAATGACATTTATCCGGTTATGTGTTATATCCCACAGTGTCAAGTATCCTGTCAAGAAGCTGCATATTCCTGATAGAAAACTCCTCGGTGATAAGCGGCTTTTCCGTACCGCGTATGCTTCGGTTCATGTTTTCTGCTTCAAGCCGGTAGTTCGAGACTGCGGTCACAGATTCTGTATGTGTTATACGCTCACCGACGCTGTTTTTTACAGTAACGGAGAATGACAGTTCGCCGCCCGCGTTATACTCCACGTCCGAACGGATATATCCCTTTGAGCCGTGAATGAACAGTCTGTCATATCTGTCGCAGGTGTCCGTACCGAGTATCATTCCGGTGTTGAACGATGCTCTTGACCCGTCTTCAAATCCTATAAGCGTCCCCGCAAGATGATCTACTCCGGTACCGTCGAGCTCGGCATCGGCCTTGACATATTTTATAGGTGAATCCTTAAGCGACAGTATCATAGATGTGCAGTAGCAGCCTACATCATATATCGCACCGCCGCCGAATTCCTTGTGAAGCCTGAAATCATCGGAATAGCCCTGTGTCAGGAACGCCGTGTCGATGTAATCTATCGTACCGATCTCTCCGTTTGTTACTATGCTTTTAAGCTTATCCATATAAGGACTGTGAAGATACGCGAACGCCTCCATAAGTATGACACCGTTTTCTTTTGCGGCAGCGAACATACGGCGCATCTCCGATTCATTCATTGCCATAGGCTTTTCGCAGAGAACATGCTTGTGCGCGTTAAGAGCCTTTATCACCCATTCGCAGTGTATATCGTTCGGAAGCGGGATATACACTGCTTCGACATCCGGGTCAGCAAGCAGCGCATCATATCCCTCGTACGCTTTCTCAAAACCGAAACGTTCCTTGAACGCCTCAGCTTTCTGAAGGCTCCTGCCCGCTATCGCGAACAGTTCACAGCCTTCCGCTTCTTTCATTCCGGGTATCGTGCAGCCAGCCGCTATGCCGGCGGTGCCCATTATACCCCATTTAATTCTTTCGGCCATAGTGGTGTCTCCCTTTATCAGAGCGAAGCGTGTGCCGCGATCTTGTATATTTCTGTAACGTCGTCCTTATTCAGCTTCATAAAGCCGCCGGTTGTTCCGTCGCCGATGCCGAACTTCTCAACAAGCGTCGGTATATCTTCTTCCCTGGCGCCGAGCTCGGAAAAGTTTATCGGCATACCGATGTTATGCAGGAATGTGCGGAAACGGCGTATGCCCTCCATAGCCGTGGCTTCGGGATCCTCAAAATTCATCTGGCAGCCGAAGACTCTTGTCGCCATCTGACAGAATCGCATAACATTATGATCGTGGACATATTCCATCCACGCGGGCATTATCACGGCAAGACCCGCTCCGTGAGCGACATCGTACAGTCCGGAAAGCTCGTGCTCAAGTCCGTGGCTGTTCCAGTCCTGCTCACGCCCAACGCCGCAGAGGTTGGTATGTGCTACCGTTCCCGCCCACATGATGTTCGCGCGCGCTTCATAGTTGTCGGGGTCGGCGATAACGCGGGGAGTTTCCCTGACCATAGTGAGCAGCACTGCTTCACACAGACGGTCGGTTATCTCGACTTCTGTGGTATTGGTGAAGTAACGTTCAAAAACGTGTGCCATTATGTCTGTGGCTCCGCAGGCGGTCTGATAAGCGGGAAGTGTCTGTGTAAGCGAAGGATCCATTATTGAGAATCTCGGACGCAGATGATCGGAACCCGCGCCGCGCTTCAGCATGCCGTCCTCTTTTGTGATGACCGAATCGCCTGAGCCTTCACTGCCGGCTGCTGCGATAGTGAGTACAGTCGCCACGGGAAGAGCTTTTTCAACGGGCTTACCCGAATACATATCCCAGAAGTCTCCGTCGTAGAGTACACCGATAGCGATAGCCTTTGCGGAATCTATTACCGAGCCGCCGCCGACTGCGAGAATAAAATCGACACCCTCGGCTTTGCACAGGTCGATGCCCTTATAAACAAGTGTGTCACGGGGATTGGGCTTTACTCCTCCGAGTTCGCAGTATGCTATGTCTGCGTCGCAGAGCGACTTCTTCACGGTATCGATGAGACCCGATTTTACCGCCGAGCCTCCGCCGTAATGTATCAGCACCTTTGTGCCGCCGTATTTCTTCACAAAATGACCCGCTTCTGCTGCGCGTCCCTTTCCGAATACGAATTCTGTCGGGCTGTAGAAGTTGAAATTCAACATGATGTGTTCCTCCTGTGTCAGTTGTTGTTTTCGCTTAGATAAGCCAGCACGAATACCGCCGGCGAATTCCAGTAAATTGTGATCTCGTTCAGTGAGTAGCTTGCCGTATCGTCCGCATAGCATTTCATAGGCGGCGTCCCTTCCGGTATCACGCTCCTTGCAAACGGATCGGAGAGATTTCCGTTCGGCCCCCCCGCCACCATTCCGGGTATGCATTCTTCTATACCGTCGGCGAACGCAGGGCGAAGGTGCGGGTAGTTGCACCGGAACTCGCCGACACCTGTGACATAGCTGATCCCGAGCGGATTTGCTCCGAGAAGGCAGTGAATGTGGCGTTCTGCGTATTCACGGCAGGTGTGGTCGCCGAAGAGAATATCGGTTATCGCAAATATCATCGCCTTAGTCATGAGCCCCATGTTGCTTCCCCAGAAGTAATCGTCGCCTTCCATAGCGATGCCGTAGCCGCATTTGTCGGCAGTCTTTTTCAGATCATTTGCGCGTCTTCGGAACATATTTTTCAGCTTGTTCAGCAAGTTAACGTCTTTTCCCTGTTTACAGAGAATATAAGCGAGAGCACCCAGTCCTCCGATCTCCCCGTATCCGAGCGCCGTGAGCGGGAAATCCTCGTTAAGCGCGGAAACGAGCCTGTCATGATATTTAAGGTCGCCGGTGAGAGCATACATTTCGGAATATGCCCAGAAGCGGTTTGAATGATCGTCGCGTTCGCCGTAACCTCCGGTATTGCAGCCTTCCGGGTTTTCAAATCCTATGAACTCAGAATGTGTGTCAAGCCATTCGATAGACTTTCCGGCAGCGTTGTGAAGAGATTCCGAGAACGCCCTGTCATAGGGAGCATAAATACCCGATGCAAGTGCGCACACAGCGGCGAAATCGGCTGTTGCCATAGAAGAAACGGGGAAGACGAACATCTCTGCGGTGTCTTCTTCCGGCATAACGAAAGGTGCGTGCATAGCAGTTGTTGCCTTGTGATATACACCGCCCTCGCTGTTCTGCATTTTCAGCAGCCATTCGAGCTCATAACGCACCTCCGACAGAATGTCGGGGATACCTTTTTCCGGTATGTTCAGTTCCTGCTTCTCAAACGCTTCGGGAAACAGTCTGAACGCGTACAGAAGATGCGCTGCCGCACAAGCTCCGGCAGTCACATATCTGCCGTAGTCGCCTGCGTCGTGCCAGCCGCCGGTCACATCAAGGGCCACGCTCCTGTCATCCCACAGCATTGCGGGTGCGGTGTGGCATTTCCCATGATGCCATACTCCGGCATGACGCTCTTCGAGTCCGCAGCCGCAGCGCAGGAAATAGAATGCCTTTGACGTTTTGTTGAAAACATCGTTATAAACATCGCCGTCGATACGGAACATTGCCGAAGACTTTCCGCCTGCTCTTACACAGTAATTCCCGGTTTCCGAAAGCCCGGAAAAATCGGCTGTCCACACATTGTCACCCGATGTTTCGTCAAAGCCCGACGGGACCGTTCTGCCTGAATAGCACACATTTCCGTTTATGTCCGTTACGTCGAAGCTGTCACACTCAAACGGTATGAAGGCTTTTTTCACGCTTTGCGGGTAATATCCCGCCTGATCGGTGAAAATGCCGAAAGGTGTTTTTCTTAAAACGGGCATTTTATCAAAATATTTTCTGTTCATATCGTCACCTTATTTGCAGACAGTGGCATATGGTGCAGTCTTGTGAACGCGCCCTGCCTCTCTTGAGTATATGACCTTGTAAGCGACCGAGTTCAGTATAAGCGCTCCGACCCACGCGCAAACCTCTGCGAAAGCTGTTGCTCTGAATCCTATCTGTCCGATGAACAGTGAGATAGTCCCGATCCGGAGCACCATTTCCGCTATGCCGGATAGCATCGGAACGAGTGGAAATCCCATGCCCTGTACGGCATTTCTGAACACAAACAGTATATCCACCGAGAACAGCATCACTCCGCATACAGGAAGAAATTCAACGGTGTAGGATATCTGCTCTTCACCGGAGAGCAGCAGTGAGGCGAGCTCCCGCGGGAAGAAGGTCATTGCCGTACCGAGTACAGCGTACGCTGTAAGCGCTATCGCAAGACATACTTTAAGTCCGTCGCTTATTCGGTCAAAGCGTTTTGCTCCATAGTTCTGACCTGTATATGCCGACATTGCATATCCTGCTGTGAAGGCAGGCTGCATGAACATATTGATGTACTTGCTGCAAGCCGAGTAAGCTGATGTGTATGCGACCCCGAGCCCGTTTACATAGTACTGCACGACCATGCAGCCAACGGCGGTTATCGAGTTCATAAGCGCCATTGGTACACCGTTCTTCATGAGCTGGAAATAAAGTGCGCCGTCCGGTCTCGGTTCGCCGCCCTGTCTGCGGAGAAAATCGATCCTGCGAAGCTTGCGCAGGCAAACGATACCCGAAATTATCTGTGAGATTATCGTAGCAGCAGCTGCGCCCCATACTCCCGTTTTCAGGACGAAAATAAACAGGCTGTCCATTGCGATGTTGAGCACCGACGAGATAATTATCGCTTTGAGCGGCGTCTTGCTGTCACCGAGCGAGCGTAAAATACCGGCGCTCATGTTATAGAATATTGTCGCGGATAACCCGCCGAAAAGAATGTAGCCGTATGTAAGACTGTCGCCGATTATGCTCCCGTCGGTTTGCAGTAATATGAGCACAGGCTGTAAAAACGTGATGCTGAGTACTGTGAGAGCACTTGTAATGATGATCGCGAGCCGTATCATAGCTGAAAGCGTCCGTCGCAGCTCGGAGAAATTCTTTTCTCCATATCTCTGCGCCACAAGCACCGAGAATCCGTTTGCGAGCCCCATTGAAAAACCGATTATTAGGAAGCACAGCGAGCCCATATTTCCCACCGCGGCAAGTGCGTTGTCACCGAGACCTCTTCCGACTATAGCCGTGTCCGCAAAAGTGTAGAACTGCTGCAGCATACCCGTTGCAAGCATAGGGAAGAAGAACCGCAGTATCGCACGGCTCGGTTTTCCCTGTGTAAAATCAATGTTTCCGTTCATATATTTCACTCCGTATCTTTTTCTTTCGTTCTGATGCTATTATACAATTGAAAGGAGTGAATTTCTATCAAATATATTGTATTTTTATCAAAAATATGGCATAGTTGAGTTGAACGGAGAGTGCATCGGTCATGAACAGTTAAGGCATTCCGGCAGGAGAGCGCGCAGATCGGGAACAGACCGGACAATAAGCAAACACCTGATACCTTAATGAATGTTTTAATTCCATATTCTTACCGATTATAATCATTCGGAAAATACAAGAATCATTGGTCTGAATTCAGCAGTTTAAAACGATTTCCGTAACTTCATTGATTATATCGTCGAGACTCTTTGCGCCGTCGATAATGTGATCGGCAGATGCGACCTGCTCTTCCTGCATAAGTATATAAGCTTTTCTTGCGTATTTCAGATAGGTGTCCATTTCAACACGGATCTCATCTGCCGACGACTGTACATTATCCCGAAGAATTCTTCGGGCCAGAGCAATATCCAACGGTGTATCAATAAAAATACAGCAGTCAATATAGTCTTTTATCATACGATGCTCATACGCAAAAGGATAGTCAAGAAGCAGCCTGTCATACTTGCCGCTCTGTATCAGCCTGTCGATATCAGCTTTTAACGGCGACAGATCCCACACATGGACGTCGGCTCCTTCCGATAACCAGCGGGAGAAATCTTCGACTTCGCCCTCAAACGAATAATCGTCAAAGTGAAGCGACGCAGTCCCCGGAATCCGTTCTTTTACAGCGTTTACAACTGTTGTTTTTCCGCCCGCCGTGACAGCTCCGATAGCTATTATTTTCATAAAACCTCCTGAGCCAACGTTATTTATTGTTCTTCTTCACGCACTTATCCATTGCTTCGTTGGCCTCATCGTCCCAGACAGTTCTTTCGGGGCCGAGAGTTCCGTACATTGTGTTCTCGAATGAATATGTCATTTTCGCTTCTTTTATCAGGTGTTCGTTGTCTACGTCATCGCTGAATGTCCCGAGACGGGCATAAATATCCTGCGTGATCTCATAGTTGTACTGCTCACGCCCCTCACGGCTGGTGTATATTATCTCTGCGAAATATCGCTTAGTATCGGGGTCATAGTACGCTGTCCAGTTGTTGCCCTGCTTTTTTGTTTTCATAAGCTCCTCCTTTGGCGTGCGAAAGTTTTACCGGTTGTCTTCATTCGACAGATACAGAACCGTTGGTATGAAATTTTCCGCAGATCTGTCCTTTCAGGGGTTAGTATGCTGCGGACGCTTGAAAACCTTATGGTGTAGATGCTGCCGCTTTATGACATTATATCATAAATAAACAGCAATATCAATAGTTTCCGTGAAATGCATATTGTGAATATACTGTTTCTTGAAAAGAATGTATTGCCCAGAAAAATATCTGTACAAGAAACATTTGGAAGCTGAAGAACTGCCCCGGGTTCCTGTGAGTAAGAACAATACATGTACAATTGACAATTTACCATAGTTATGCTATAATTTACTTTGTATAAATATGTCATACGGGCAGGATGATTAACCGGATCCTGAATGATATTACATGGAGAATAGTATCAATGAAGAAAGCCCTTATCATACTTGCGAATATTATTATTATGCTGGGTATAATAGTTTTCGTGGTACAGTATGCCAATGATAAGAAAAATGAAAGCTCCCGAAGGCAGATCGATGGTTTTTCCGAAAGCACTGTTGCCATGGAAAGCGTTACCGCCAATTACCTCGAAGGTGAGCAGCATATTTGCGACACATGGGCAAACACCATTAACGCTTCCGATATGACGACAGACGAAGCAATGAGATTCCTGACAAGCGCCCTGGTCGTTCAGGGTGCTTCCGCGCAGATAGTATTTGAGGAGAACGATTCGTTTACGGGCTTCTCGACAGAGCCTCACATGACAGACCCAACGGACTATTCGGTTTCGTACAAAGGGATCGACATTTTCTCGGAAAATGATCGTGAAAATACAGAAAGCACATCTGTGAGGGTCACAAGAGCATATACAAACCCCGTTAACGGTCTTCAGTCCCTCGCGTTCTGTAGAGCCATTACTCTGACAGACGGCGGAGAAAGCCGCGATGCTTTGCTTCTTCGTGTGCTGCCGGTATCGATACTGGAAAAGAAATGGGTGTTCCCGAACGATGATTACAGGGATGCAGAGGTCACCGTCATAGATTCAGACGGAAACTATATGATACGTTCCCGTTCGTTAAAAAACTCCAATTTTTTCGAGTTCTACATCTCCTATAACAAGACGGACAACGCAAGTCTTGCCGGATTCAAGGATGAGATCACTTCCGGCACGGGAACAATGACGATCCTGAACTCAAAATATGAGAGCTGCCTTATATCCTATACGCAGATCATACCGACGAACGGCTGGATACTCATATCCTTTATACCGACATCGGAACTCGAAACCATAACCGTTGACTGGTTTTTTACAGCTGTTATTTTTTTCGCACTGCTTCTTCTGCTTATACTTGACACCGCCGTTCTGATGAGATTCAGCCGTGATCTCAGGATAGCAGCTATGAAAGCGGAAAGCGCAAATAAAGCAAAGACATACTTTCTGTCAACTATGTCGCATGACATACGTACCCCGATGAATTCTATACTTGGAATGAATGAAATGGTGCTTCGGGAATGCAAGGACGAGGAAATAGCGGCATATTCCGAGCACATACGCACCTCCGGAAACACGTTGCTCGGACTGATAAACGATATTCTTGATTTCTCAAAGATAGAAGCCGGTAAGCTGGATATTATACCGGTGGATTACGACTTCGCCTCTGTTCTTAACGATCTTGTCAATATGGCACAGAACGCCGCGGAAGCAAAGGGGCTCAGGTTCGGGGTCAATATAGACCGAAATACCCCGAAGCTGCTCAACGGCGACGAGATACGCATAAAACAGGCGATAACAAATATTCTCTCAAATGCTGTCAAATATACGAAGCAAGGCACAGTGACCTTTAATATCGGATATGAGGATATTGAGGACGAACCGGATAGCATAATGCTGAATGTCAGTGTTGAGGACACTGGCGTCGGCATAAAAAAAGAGGATATAGAAAAGCTGTTTACGGCGTTCCAGCGTATCGATGAGGTGAACAACCGCGGAATAGAAGGTACAGGACTTGGCATAACTATAACGCAGAGTCTTCTGAAAATGATGGGAAGCAGACTTAAGGTTGAGAGTGAGTACGGAAAAGGCTCGGTTTTTGGTTTCTCGCTTAAACAGCGTGTAGTGAAGAGAGAGGCAGTAGGCGATTACGAAACTGCATTCAGGCGTTCCGTGGCGGAGCGCAAGCAGTACAGGGAGAAATTCACGGCTCCGGACGCACATATCCTCGCTGTTGATGATACGTCGGTGAATCTTACGGTGTTCAAGAGTCTGCTCAAGCGCACAGGAATGAGTATAGATACCGCGGAGAGCGGCGACGAATGTATTCGTAAAGCTTCAGCAACGAAATATGACATCATATTCCTCGATCACATGATGCCGGAAAAGGACGGCATAGAAACACTTGCCGAGCTTAAAAAGCTGAAAAACACTCCGAATATCAATACACCGATAATATGTCTTACAGCAAATGCGGTGTCAGGAATGCGCGAGATGTACCTTGATGCGGGATTCGATGATTACATAACAAAGCCCATAGATCCCGAATCGCTCGAAACTATGATACTCGCGTATCTGCCGAAGAATATGGTAATGCCTCCGAACCCGGAAGAGGAACAGGACGAGCCGTCTGTCATTCCCGATTTCATATATAAGATAGACGAGATCGACGTGTCTGTGGGAATAAAACACTGCGGTTCCCCCGACGCATATATTGACACGATAAAAACGTACCTCGATACAGCCGGTTCCAACATAAACAACATAGAGAACTTCTGGAGAGAAGGGGACGTAAAGCATGCCACTATAAAGATACACGCCATAAAAAGCACATCGAGGATAATCGGTGCCGAAAGTCTCGGAGCATTTGCAGAAAGGCTCGAAAAAGCGGGAAATGCGGGAGATATTGAAACCCTTTCCGCTGAGATACCGCACCTTTTGTCGGATTACCGTAGTCTTGCGGACAAGCTTGCGCCTCTTGAAGACGATAACGGCGGTGAAGAAGATCTTCCCCTCATTTCCGGTGATAAACTGCGTGAAGCGTACACCGCGATACTGAAATTTGCCGACGATCTCGATTATGACAGTGTATCGTATATCATTGACAGTCTCTCTGGGTATAGGATCCCGCATACGGAAAAAAGCCGTTATGAGAAGCTTAGAAAAGCTGTCTCGGATTTCGATTATGAGGTTATACCCGATATTTTAGCGGAAAGACACGACTGACAGAATGTTATGCAGGATAATACCGGCAGATACGGAGAAACAGATTATCTCTTCTCCGTGAGATACCGTGTTTCTGAGCTATGACAATATTAAATTAAGAAGGGATAATTAATGAAAAGATCAGTAAAAACAATAACAGCGGCGGCACTTACAGCTTTTATGACCGTCGGGGCTGCGGGCTGTGCAGCGGAAAAGCCGCAGAGTACCGCCGAAGAGGAATTCAGACCCCTGCTGGATACCAATGCAGCCTATACGCTGAACGTAGTCGGTCATTACAGTAACTTTGAGGCGTTGGAGGAGGAATTCAACCGTTTTTCTTCATATTACCCCAATGCCGAAATGACCTATACGGCACTTGACAATTACAGCAAGAGCGGCAGCGGGATTTTGTCAACGGCTCTTGCAGGAAGTGAGGCTCCGGATATCTTTTTCACCTATCCGTGGATGTGTGACTGGAGTGACGGCGATAAGATTTTTTCAGCTTGCGAGGATCTTTCAGACCCGTCGCTCGGCATAGACCTCTCCTGTATCCGTGACAATCTGCTTACCAAGGACGGAGAAGGGAAAATACTGAGCGTTCCGATATACACCACCACATACGGAATGCTTGTCAACGAGGACATCTTTGAGAAAGAAAACATCGCCGTGCCGGAGACTTATTCCCAGCTTATCTCCGCATGTGAGAATTTTAAGAGCAAAGGCTATTCCGACCCGATAATGGGCTACAATAAAGGCACGGATCTGCTGTATCCGTTGTTCTATCCTTATTTCTGCGCACAGATACAAGGAAACGAAAAAGCTCTGAGCGCACTTAACGAGATGAGCCCGGACGCGGGTGAATATATGCGTAGTGCTCTGGAACTTGCGGCGGATTTTATGTCTCACGGCTTTATTGATCTTGAACATTGCAGCGCGCTTGAAAATAACTACGATGCGGTCATTCTCCGCTTCTTCGAGGGTGATGTGCCTATGATGCTCGCTACCGGTAATACGGTGTCCGGAACACAGAAGCGTGAAGCAATGTCGGACGCATTCACCGCCAGTCCGTTCAAGTACAGCTTTTATCCTGTGCCTTCGACCGAGGAAGGCGGCTACTTTATCAATACCGTTTCCATAGGTTTCAGCGTAAACAAGAACAGCAGCAATCTCGCCATATCTAATGAATTCATGCGATTCCTTGTCTGTGCAGACGAGATAAACCTGATGGCTATCGCCAAGAGAATGGTAACACCCTGCAAGGATATGTCCCTTAACAGTGTTTACGCGCCGTTTAAGAAAATCGATACCCGGAAGACGATCAACCTGTCCGAGCTCGGTTTGTCCGACACACCGGCTTCTCAGGTCAGCAAGGCAGGCTGGCTCGTATGCAACGGCCAGATAACCGTCGATGATGCGATAAAGCAATTCGGCACACTTACTACCGGTTGATGCTGCAACGCGCGACGGATATAAAAGTACAGGCAAAACCGTTTTGGACGATCATAACATCCGGCCAACGATATACTTCTTCAGAGGAGCATAAACAATGAAAAAAACATTTTCTCTTTTACTTCTGCTGTCATTTTTGGTATCGTCAGCATCATGTTCCGGCGGAAATCAACCAACGGTATCGACCCGGGAATCATCTGTTCCGGCATCCGAAACACAGGCTGAAACCACAGCGCAGGAAGCTGCAACGGAACAAGCTGCAACGGAACAAACTGCGGCGGATTCCCCGGACAGCAAGTATATCGGTTATGCTTCAATGACCCCGGAAGAAATCGTTTCTAAGCTCACTCTTGAACAAAAAGCGGCTCAGATGGTTCAGCCCGCAATATACAATGTGTCAGTGGAGCAGATGGAAAACAATGACTACGGAAGTATCCTTTCAACGATCGGTTGTGTCGATTCATCTACATGGCGCAGTATAGTTGACGGTTTTCAGAAATCTGCGATAAACTCAGAGTCCGGTATTCCGTATGTCTATGGACAGGATGATGTCCACGGCGTAAATTACTGCTTGAATGCGGTATATTTTCCGCACAACATCGGACAGGGCGCTGCCAACGATGAAGAACTCGCATATCAGGTTGGTCTTATAACCGCGGATGAAGCGAAGCTTTGCCACATGATATGGAATTTCTCGCCTTGTGTGGCACAGTCCGTTGATCCCCGCTGGGGAAGGACTTATGAATCCTACGGGTCTGATCTTGAAATGATTACGAGACTAAGTACAGCCTACACGAAGGGTCTTATCGACGGTGGGCTTATTGCCTGCACAAAGCACTATTTCGGAGACGGAAACGTTATATACGGCACAGGTGAGCAGGGAGGAATAAAAATGCTCATCGACCGTGGTGATGCGCAGCTTACGGACGCTGAGATCAATGAACTCCTAAAGGTGTACAAGGCACAGATAGATGCGGGCGTACAGACCATAATGATAAGCCACTCAGCGCTCAACGGCGTGAAAATGCATGAGAACAAGGAGTACATAATGAAGCTCAAGGACGAAATGGGCTTCAAGGGATTTATCGTCAGCGACTGGGGCTCTGTACAAAATATAACGGGCGCTTCCTACAGTGAACAGGTCGTAAAGAGCGTCAACGCAGGCATTGATATGCTTATGGAGACCGACAGATTTGATGAAGCAAAGATGATCATTATAGATGCAGTCAACAGTGGTGATATTGCGGAAGAGCGTGTAAATGATGCTGTCACAAGAATAATCAGGGTAAAGCAGGAAGCCGGACTGTTTAATGATCCTCTCTTTGAGAGGCTTGAAACAAAGCAGAATGAGACAGGTTCTCCCGAATACAGAAAAGTTGCCGAAAAGCTTGTCGAGGAGAGCCTTGTTCTTCTCAAAAATGACAATGCTGTCCTGCCCTTTAAGGAGGGCGCGAAGGTTTATTTAATAGGTCCGGCGGCAGATAACTGTCAGGCACAGTGCGGCGGCTGGACACTGGACTGGAACGGAGCCAACCGTAAGGACATTCCCGGCGTAACGACAATTAAAGAAGCGTTCGAAAGATATGCCGGGGATTATGGTATAGAAGTTATAACCGACTCAGAAAAGGCTTCTGAGGCTGATATTGTCCTTCTTTGCGTCGGCGAACAGCCTTATGCCGAATGGAACGGCGATACCAGGGATATGGAGCTTTGCGGAAAGCTGGGACTTATCGGCAACGAAAAGGCAATAAAGGAAGCAAAGGAACTCGGTAAACCCACTGTGGTCTGTATTTTAGCCGGCAGACAGGTGATACTTGATGAAGCCGACTATGCTGACTGGGACAGCGTTGTAATGTGCTATCTGCCGGGTTCGGAGGGCAAGGGCGTATCCGATGTGCTCTGCGGCTGTGCTGACTTTAAAGGCAAGCTTCCTTCTCCGTGGTATAATTCAATTGAGCAGATACGCACCGACAACAACTGGCTTGAAAAAGGGTACGGCCTTAACTACGGCACGGACTTCAAGCCGAAGCAGGAGCCCGACAGCGCTGGCGATGATCCGTCGGAAACTGCGGTCGATCCCGCAGCAGAGGGCACAGGTTATACCGCAGGGCAGTTCAAGGACGGCGTATATATAAACGAGTATGCTAAGATCAAGCTTCATGTTCCCGGTAACCTGAATTATTTGCCGACTGATCCGAATGAAAAGGAAGAAGCAATAGCGTCGCTTACCGATGAAAAGCAGATCGCTGTCGAAAAGGCGAGAATAACCGATGTCGTTTTCGGAAATCCGAACGAAATTATCAGCATATATTTTCTCAATACCCACATCGCATTACCTGTTGTGTTCCCGGGCAAAGATGAATTGACCGAAGAGGATATAATTGCCTATTCAAGGGAATATCTGGCCGCTCGTGCCAAGGCGCTCGGGTTCAGATTTGATTACAAAGACAGTACAAAGGTCAATATAAGCGGCAACGAATACCTGCGTGAGATAGTCTATTATAACGGCATAGAGTCCACATATGAAGCTTTATGTATCAGAAAACTTGATGACGATATGCTCTGTCTGATATACTATTCTTCAAATGATCCGGAAAAAACGCCCGAGTATTATGAATCGTTGTTTGATTGATATAGTAAATGCGGTATTATACGGAGAAATGCACGCAGCATGCATGATATTTCCTGTCATATTGTCCTGATTTTTCGTGACTTGTACCGGAAAACCGCAGAGATTTTATCAGATAAGAAAAACTGCTGTGCGAAAATCGTACAGCAGTTTTTAGTATAGCATTTATAAATTCTTTTATTCTTCTCTTGTCCGCAGAGAATATTCCTCACTGTATCTGCTGCGGTACTGTATAGGCGTAAGACCGGTCGTTTTCCGGAACGCAGCGGCAAATGCGCTTTGTGATGAAAAACCGAGCGAATTTGAAATATCGGCGATAGAAAAGTCCGAGAACGTGAGGATATTCTGCGCGGTATTTATCTTTGCTTTGAGAATATATGCCTTTATCGGTATTCCCATTTCCTTCGCAAAAAGTTTCGACAGATAGCTCGGATCAAGCCGTTCGTGCTCTGCTGCCATTTTAAGCGTCAGCGGTTCGTGCAGATTTTTATATATGTAATCCACCGTCCTGCGTACGTGCAGAGACACGCTGTTTTCCTTGCGTATCTCTGCCATGCGTTCTGCGAAATCGAGCATCATCGTGCCTGTGAGCTCGATAAGTTCCTGCGGCGCACGGCATTTGTCGCCTCTGCGGATATATATGTCGCTTAGAGTGTAGGCAATATTGTGCTTCATGCCGCCGTCGATGCAGACACGCGCGATTATCCCCACACCGATAGCGAAGTGGTACTGATTATTGCGTAAAAGACTGTCGGAAAGCATTCCTTTTCCTTCGTAGTAATGTGCCTTGATCTCTCTGATATTTTCCCGCACTTTTTCGATGTCGCCGTTCTTTATGTCATCGTATCGCGCGAACTCACTTCTTATCTCTGTTCGCTTGAAATCCTCCTCGCTTTGGACGAAAAGGCGATAATTGAGTTCTCTGTTTGTGTTCATGAGACCACCCCGATTCGGTTCAGTGCATATATCTGCGGCAGCAGACAGTGAGATAATGACCGTTAAATCCATGATACCATATTATTGATAAAATTGCAATAGAATATGTCAATATCCTGATTTGTATTATACGAAACCGATACGGAAGGTAAATCCGCACTTTCATAGATGCTCAGAGGAAAATGATCTTTGCTGAACAGTAACAGATTGGCCTAATGCTTCTTTTTGTATCCGCAGTCACAGTACGGGCCGCCGCCTGCGAGCGTGTATTTGCGCACAAAATCGGATGCTCCGCCTGCCTCTGACATTGTGTAATCGAGTGCACACATAGCTGGTACCAGATCGAAAAGTCCGAGTTCGCTCATAAGCGTACAGATACCACATTTCGTGAATCGCATCTCATAGCCGCTCCCGTCGCCGTAGTCATATAATTCCGCGTTCCACGAATACGGATTGCGGTCGGCGGCTTTCAGCTTTGCGGTACTCTGCATACTTTGTATGTCTTTTTCAGAGAATTTTTTCTTCCCGCTTTGTCTGCAAAACCATTTCATAGCACCCGTCATCATTGATCTCCGATAGTATTCGGTGAGCTTCTCAACATTCGGTCTTTGCGGCGTCGAAAGACAGAACGCCGACAGCATGGCACAGTTAACAATGTTCATTTTGAATCTGTCCGCCTTTTCAAATTCGGGCAGTTTGCCGATTATCTCTTTATATTCGGGCTTTGCTTTATTTGTGATATATTTTGCAGTCTTACGATCGTACCCTAAAATATCTGTAAGATTTTTTCGGAATGATCTATTGAACAACAGCCACATTCCAAACGGCATTCCGGCATACTTCATTATATTATCCTCCGTTATCCAAGCGCGACATCAAGTATCATCATCGCCGCAAATCCTGCCGCAAAAGCAATCGTTCCAATATCGGAATGCTCTCCTGCTGACATTTCGGGTATAAGCTCTTCGACCACGACGTATATCATAGCACCCGCTGCGAAGCTGAGCAGATACGGCATCGCCGGAACGATAAGGCCTGCCGCAGCAACGGTCAGAAGCGCTCCGAGCGGCTCCACTGCTCCGGAGATGACACCTGCTACAAATGCCTTGCTTTTGCTCATTCCCTCGGCTTTGAGCGGCATAGAAATTATTGCGCCTTCCGGAAAATTCTGTATTGCTATGCCTATCGAAAGGGCGAGTGCAGCAGATGACGACATTCCGCCGCCGTACAGCATACCCGCGTAAACAACGCCTACCGCCATACCCTCGGGAATGTTGTGAAGCGTTACAGCGAGCATCATCATTATGTTTTTCGGCAGTCTCGACTTCAACCCTTCCGCTTTATCGCTGTTCATGTGAATGTGCGGGATCAGCTTATCGAGTAGGAGCAAAAATGCGATTCCGAGCAGAAACCCTAACGCCGCCGGCAGAAATGCGAGCTTGCCCATTGCCTCTTCGCTTTGTTCTATCGCGGGGATCAGAAGGCTCCACACGCTTGCCGCAGTCATCACTCCTGCGGCAAAACCGGTTAGTATGCGCTGTACCGTGACACTCAGCTGTTCCTTCATCGGGAACACACACGCTGCACCAAGCGAGGTTCCGAGAAACGGTACCAGTACACCCTGTATAAGTTCTGTCATATTATCACTTCCGTTGTTTTTATTATAGGGAACCTCTAAAAACCCATTTGAGAGAAAAAGAGCTACTTGCACCGATAGCTGCGTCAAGCCTCCTCACCGTGCGCCAGCACGCTTTCGGAGCCTCTCCTTGCTCTCGGCACAATTATCTCATTTTCTCTTTTCAAAGCGGTTTTTAGAGGTGCCCTATAGCATTCCCGCTTTGTAAGGTGCGGAAATATAAATCGGTTTATGTTAGTTGATGCTAATATTATAGCATAAACTTTACTGTAAATCAAGTGATTTTTGAAAAATCCCTTGACTTTTTTCGTAAAAAGTGGTATATTTTGCAAGGTTAGGCGAAACTAACATCGCGCAGTGGTTAAATGGTTCTAATGTGTTCACTGAATGGACGTGTAAAACCGTGGCTGATAAAATCTGTGTTCGCACGACAGCGGCAGTTATCTTTGCAAAGGAATGAATTAAGGGTTGGTTTTGGAAAATGAATGGTATCATATTGTCGCAACGCACTATGCGTATTCTTTTCGGAACGGGCCAGATAACGAACTTTTGGGAAACATCATACCGTAATTCTTACGTTTTACGACAATTAAATCATCACATAATGAGTTTGTAATAATATACAAAACGGTTAGCGAGAGATAACTGCAATACGGAAATATCTTACAAACTTCATAACATGGTATTGACAAAAGAGAGATGGAGTGATATATTATTTACGTTAGAAAACGCTAACCGTGTTGTTGAAAGCGAAGGTTAGGCAGAACTAACGGAAAACATATTTAATTTGACAAAGGAGAGTTATCAGTCAAGGAAATGAACAGGGTTAAGTTAGCGACTGCTAAGAAAGTCGATTCAATACTTTTAGTTTTTTTGGCTTTTCTGATCGCTTTAGTTTCGTTCACTGTCAGAGTGGATGCAGAAGATATCAAGTATATTCCGACATGGGACGAATATAAGGTGATAAACAGCATCGACGGAAGCAATAAGACATGGAATATTGTTGCGAACGCGATCGACGACTGTATAGAAGCATCTATAAAGCTGTATAAGGCGGGTGACAAAGAAGCGGCATACACACCGGCTCTTAACATCTACAACTACTATTACGAAACATCGGGCTTTGAGCGAAATGTCAACGGTTATTCCGGTTCAGATGTCAGCAAGGCGGAGCTTCAGTTCAAAACCGCAAGAAAAGCAGTGAAGAAAGATCTCGGCGAAGAAACGGTCGTGGCAGAGTTCGTGAAACTCAGTGAGATCCTTCATCAACAGGCAAATCATCTTGACGGACTCGGTGATTCCGGAGAAAGCGCATTCAACAGCGACGGTACACGAAAGACCGTGAGTGTATCGGTTCCGGCGGATAATATATTGACTGAAAATACAACGGATAGCGGCGATGATGTATCGGCGGTTCCGGAGGCTAGTGTTCAGAGCTCGGCCGTGAGTGGCGCGGCTACATTCGGAGCGTGCTTCCTGATAATAGTCCGTGAAGGCCTTGAAGCAATACTTGTAGTCGGTGCGATCATCGCGTATCTTGTAAAAAGCGGCAACAAGCGAAAACTCGGATATGTATATTTCGGCTGTATCGCAGCTATTGCCGCAAGCTTCTTATGCGCGTGGCTGCTCAGCTTATGGAAGCTCGCGAATACAGCCAATCAGGAAATAATCGAGGGCGTTACGGCGCTTATTGCAGTTGTAGTTCTCTTCTGGGTTAGTAACTGGATGGTGTCAAAAGCGGAAGCAGACACATGGAACAAGTACATCGGCGATCAGGTAAAAACATCTGCCGAGACCGGAAGCGTGTTCACGCTTGCTTTTACTGCATTTCTTGCGGTGTTCCGTGAAGGTGCTGAGGTGATACTCTTCTATCAGCAGTACCTTACCGAACCTTCGGAAATAAGCTATGTATGGGGCGGCTTCGGTGTTGGCTGCATCGTGCTCGTTGTTGTGTTCATCGCGATACGCTTCTTCAGTGTAAAACTTCCGATAAGACCTTTCTTCCTCGGAACGAGCATACTGATGTTCATAATGTCCATATCGTTCCTCGGCTCAGGTATCAAGGAGCTCATCGAAGGCGACGTTGTGGATATGACATCTCCGGAATGGCTGCAGGCAATCATACCGTACAATGATGTACTTCAGGTGCTTGGTATCTTCCCTGTGCTTGAAACGTTAATACCTCAGCTTATACTCACGCTGATAACACTGCTCATCTTTGTGATGTCGAACCGCGAACGCGGAAACCGGAAGGAAGCCGGCGTTCTCGCTCTTATCTTCGGTGGTCTCGGAATACATAAGTTCTATATTGGAAAATACGGTCAGGGCATTCTTTACGCAGTGTTCTGCTGGTCGTTCATTCCGTTTTTCCTTGGAATAGCGGACGGTGTGCATTATCTTACTGAGTCTGACGAGAAGTTCACCGCGGAGCTTGCTCCGAAACCGAAAAAGGCTAAAAAGCAGAAAACGGTAAAACCTGCTCCGGCAAAAAATTAAGTTTTCTATAGCAGTTATGCTGCTTTTGGAAATAAGCGGTCTGACCGCAAAACTATATTGTTTTTGGAGGAATTCTATGAAACACACAAGAAAAGCTGCACTTATGGCTGCTGTACTTGCGACTGCAATGGCTTTCGCAGGCTGCGGCAACAATAACGCTGCAAAGACCGAAGCTCCCAAGACGGAAGCTGCAAAATCCGAAACAACAACTACAGCCGCCGAAACGACGACAAAGGCTGCTGAGAGTGCAGATGCAACTGTAAAGACAGAAGCTGCGGCTGCCGAAGAAAATGCGGGCTTTAATGAGATACCGATCTTCGAAGACGAGGAAGTCGGCTTCCTCAATGTATCGGCTGTTTACTTCCAGCCTGTACCTATGTCCGGCGGAAACGGCAACACAGAAGATTTCAATATTCATCTTGAAGCCGACATCTCTGCTCTTGAGAACAAGGTCGGCTTCGGTGTAGGAGACTGGGTGCCGTATCTCACAGTAGATTATGAGGTAACAGGCTCCGACGGAAGCACCGCGGCATCGGGTACATTCATGGAGATGAGCGCGTCCGACGGTCCGCACTACGGCGCTAATGTAAAGCTTCCGAACGCGGATACATACAAACTTAAATTCACGATACACAGTCCCGAGGAGAACGGCTATCTGCTTCACACAGATGCGGAGACAGGCCCCGGAGGATCATTTGACGATTACTTCGGAAACGGCAACCTCATCGTTGAGCATGAAGGTTGGGAGTACATTCCTCAGGAGTGGTAATTCTTTTCTTCTTTTATAACGACTGCGCTGTGCTGCATATTTGCTACGCAAAATACGGCATAGCGCTTTCGCGCTTTTTAAAATGGAGGGAGCATTTTGCTAAAATATCTGATCTCGACTACAGAGCTTCTGATAACCGCGGCTATCGGTATCGGGCTGATACTCGCGTTTGTCAGGCTTTCATATAGCGCACGGGAAGGTAAGATCGCTGTGATCGCCGGTTTGTGCGCGGGTTTTATCGGCGCAGGTATCATGTCTTTTATGAAGAACGCGACCAAGTTCGTAGATACTGCGCTTTGTAACCTGTACATATTCAGTATATCTCTCGGGCTTCTGGTCATATTCTTCATATCAGCTGCACTTCGTAAAAAGCTGCCGAAGAGCTGTGGCATTATCTCGCTGGTCTCATTGACGCTGATACTTTCGTCAATGCTGCTTTACGCGCTTCCTGATTGGTTCGGTTATCCTTACACGATATGGCTGAACGAGAACTCGGTCGTATCTACAACGATGCTGTTTAAGAATATAGGCTCGGTGCTCGGCGGCGTTCTTATGCTCATAACCTGCCTCGCTGTAAGAGCAGGTGCATCGAGACTTTCAAAGACGACTGCTTTTGTGATCATGACGCTTGTTCTTTCAGTGAATGCGCTGAGACAGATCACCGTCATCATCAATGTGCTTATCACCAAGCGTTTCATCAAGTCAAACACATTCCTTTTCAATATCGTAAAATTCTCGTCGAACCATTCTGATGTTTTTATTTACGCAGTAATGGGCATAGCTCTTCTGATACCGTTGGGACTGCTTATAAAGAGCCTTCGCGCGAATGAACCCTATGACAATCCTGCTCAGAAACGCAGGATAAAGAAGAAATACATAGTTATCCGCCGCTGGTCGGTAACGGTAGTATGCTGTCTTATTATGTCCGTACTCAGCATGACTGTTGTGAAAGCGTATGTTAATAAGCCTGTTGAACTTTCCCCTGTGGAACATGCACCAGAGATTGACGGCAACATCTGTGTATCATTCGATATGGTCGATGACGGGCATCTTCACCGTTTCGGCTACAACACGGAAAGCGGCAAAGAGATACGCTTTATCGTTATCAAGAAGCCCAATTCCTCATCTTACGGAATAGGTCTCGATGCCTGCGATATATGCGGTGAAACGGGATATTATGAAAAGGACGGTCAGGTCGTCTGCAAACTATGCGATGTTGTTATGAACATCAACACCATAGGTTTCAAGGGCGGCTGTAATCCGATAGTCATTGACTACCGCATAGAAAACGGCACGATATACGTTCCCATAGCGGGATTGCTCGAACATGAGAGCGAATTCAAGGGAAGGATGTGATGCGGTATGTTTTTCAGAATGATATTCGGAACACTTTTCAGACAGTGGAAGAAAATGCTGATGATCGCGTTCACTATAGCCCTCGGCGCATCTCTTGCGACTGCAATGTTAAGTGTAATGCTTGATGTGGGCGATAAGGTAAATCAGGAGCTCAAGACCTATGGTGCGAACATCACTGTCGTTCCGAAAGAAAACTCGGTCCTGTCTTCTCTTTATGAGGTAGAGGGTGAAGGCGGCACCGGAGCATTCCTTCGTGAGGACGAACTCGGAAAGATCAAGACGATATTCTGGGCTTTCAATATCATCGACTATGCGCCGTTCATCAACGCGTCTGTAACACTTGACGACGGAACAAAAGCGTCTGCGGTAGGAACGTGGTTCAATCATCACATGGAACTCCCTACGGGTGAGCAGCTCGATGCCGGTGTAAAAAGCATGAGAAGCTGGTGGGAAGTAATTGACGGAAAATGGCTCGATGAGCAGACAGGCGGTGAAAACGGCGCAATGGTCGGAAAAGCGCTTGCCGAAAAGCTTGGGATAAAATCGGGCGATACGCTGCATCTTAACGGTACGGTATCCGAACTCACGCTTGACGTTGTCGGAGTTTTCGATGCGGGCGGCGAAGAAGACGACAAGATATTCATGCCGATAGATACGGCTCAGTCTCTCGACGGCCTGGACGGAAAAATCGACAGTATCGAAGTCAGCGCTCTTACCACTCCGGAAAACGACCTTGCCATAAAGGCGGCAAAAGACCCTAAATCCCTTACTATAGCACAGTATGAAACATGGTACTGCACGGCGTATGCAAGTTCGATATGCTATCAGATACAGGAAGTCATTACCGATTCGGTAGCCGCACCCGTAAGACAGGTGGCGGATTCCGAAGGTGCTATACTCGAAAAGACACAGCTCCTTATGACGCTGATAACGATACTAAGTCTTGTCGGAGCGGCGCTCGGTATATGCAACCTTGTCACCGCGAGCGTTATGGAAAGAAGCGCGGAAATCGGACTTATGAAAGCGATAGGTGCGCAGAATTCATCGGTATCGGGACTCGTGCTGACAGAAATAATGGTGACAGCAATATTCGGCGGGACTGCGGGCTTTTTCGCAGGCTGGGGTTTCGCGCAGATAATCGGACATTCGGTGTTCGGCTCGGCTATAGCGATGAGACCCGTGGTCATACCGCTTGTCGCGGTGCTTGTGGTTATCGTGACACTGGCTGGATGCATACCGGCGATAAGAATGCTTCTGCGGCTGAGTCCGTGTGAAGTTCTTCACGGAAGATAATGGGGGCGGCATCATGAATAAAAGAAAAATGTTTTTGCGGATGATAACCGCTTCGCTGATACGCCGCAGATCAAGAATGATAGTTGCGCTGTTGTCGGTCGCAATAGGTGCGGCAATACTTTCGGGGCTCGTTACGATATATATCGATGTTCCGAGACAAATGGGCGCACAGTTCCGTAACTATGGCGCGAATATGATCTTCACACCGACCGACGGACAGTTCACAAGCGATGACATAACCCGCGGAAAGTCATATATTGACAGCAGGGAGATAGTCGGCGTGACCCCTTACCGCTATGAATCGGTAAGAATACATGAGCTCCCGGTTATGGCGGCAGGAACGGATATGGAGCAGGCGAAGCTTACAAGCCCTTACTGGTCTGTCGAGGGTGAGTATCCGTCCGGAAACGGACAGATACTTCTTGGCGCAAGCCTTGCAGAGCAGTTCAGGCTCGGAATAGGTGATGAAGTGACGGTAAACTATACACCGGAAGATAAGGACAGAGCAGAGGGTGAGACTGTACTTGACAACACAAAGGATATGACGGTCGTGGGGATACTCGAAACAGGCGGACCCGAGGAAGATTATGTGTATATCCCGATGACGGATCTTGAGGAGCTTACCGGGATTTCCGGACAGATAGACATAGCGGAGCTTTCGGTATCTGCAAAATCCGACAAGCTTAAAGAATATGCCGATAAGATAAGCGCGAACGTTCCGGGTGTAAGCGCAAGACTCGTCAAGCGTGTGACGGAGTCGGAATCCACGGTGCTTACGAAGCTGCAGGCGCTTGTGCTTCTCGTGACTGTCGTGGTGCTTGCACTTACGATGATATGTGTCGCGACGACAATGACGGCGGTAGTAACGGAGCGCCGCAGAGAGATAGGTCTGCGCAAGGCGATAGGCGCATCAAACGGCGGTATAATCGCGGAGTTTATGGGTGAGGGAATAATGCTTGGCGCGATAGGCGGAACGATAGGTGTTGTTCTCGGATTTATCTTCGCACAGCAGGTCAGCATCAATGTATTCAGCAGTTCGATCTCATTCATGCCGCTGCTCATACCGATAACGATACTTGTGTCCGTTGCGGTGACAGGTGTTTCGTGCCTGCTTCCGATAAGGAGCGCTACACAGGTCGATCCGGCGCTTGTACTGAAAGGAGAATAAGTTGTGAGTCTGCTTGAACTAAAAAATATCTACAAAATATACGGGGATCTTCATGCGCTTGACAATGTGAATCTGAAGGTCGAAAAAGGTGAGTGGCTCTCGATAATGGGACCGTCGGGTTCAGGTAAGAGTACGATGATGAACATTATCGGATGCATGGATAAGCCGAGCAAGGGAGAAGTCCTGCTTGACGGAGTTGATATAGCGAAGGAGAGTTCTAAGAATCTCACTGCGATACGCCGCGACAAGATCGGGCTTATCTTCCAGCAATTCCATCTTGTCGGCTATCTGACGGCGATAGAAAATGTAATGCTTGCGCAGTATTACCACAGCGTTCCCGATGAAAAGGAAGCTCTCGAAGCGCTTGACCGTGTCGGGCTTGCGGACAGGGCAAAGCATCTTCCGAGTCAGCTTTCCGGTGGTGAGCAGCAGAGAGTGTGTGTGGCAAGAGCTCTGATAAACTATCCGGAGATAATCCTCGCCGATGAACCTACCGGAAATCTTGACGATGCCAACGAAAAAATAGTGGTAGATCTGTTCCATAAACTGCACAATGAAGGTACTACGCTCATCGTCGTAACACATGACCCTGAAGTCGCGGAGGTCGCGCAGAGAACGGTTTATCTGCGTAACGGAAAGCTCCACAAGGAAACAATAAACGAGAATTTCACAGGGGAAATTAAATTCGTCAGCGAGGTGGAATTATGAAAAAGCATTATGCTGTGATCGGTATGGCTGCGGCCCTTGCATTGCTCGCAGGCTGCGGAAGCGCTGATGTTGTATATAAGGACGGAACGTATGAAGCAAGGAGCGCAGAGTATATCAATGATGACGGCTCCGAAGAGGGAAACGGGTATGGCATAGTGACCGTTACGATAAAGGACGGAGCTATAGCTGACTGTACGTTCAGAACATATGAGCTCGACGGGACCGAAAAGGGCAAGGACTACGGAATGAAATCGGGAAGTATTGCCAACAAGGATTTCTACAATAAAGCGCAGAAGGCTGTCGGTGCTTGCGAAAGATACGCAGAGCAGCTCGTTTTTGCCGGCAAGCCCGACGGTGTAGATGCAATAAGCGGTGCGACGATAAATTATCAGCAGTTTGTCGAAGCTGCGGAAGCAGCTCTTTCGCAGGCGGAACAGAAGTAATGGTGCGCGGTCTGAAGCATATCGCGGTCTGTCATGCGGGAATAGTATTGCTTGCAGTAATGCCGTTTGCGATTGCAGGAGGTTTCTCGGTGATTTCAGGCGGAACGGATGCTGTGTCATCCGCTTCTGTCATTATCGACAAACCCTCGGGTTGCTACACCGTGCTTATAAACCGTGACCGTCACAAAAACGGGAACGACCTTGAAGCATGGCATGAGTTCTTTTCGGGCGGAGAGTTTGAGATAATATTTGACGACATCGAATGTGTGACTCTTCAGGGGGATACAGGTGCTCTTACGCTTGCGCAGAGCTTTATGTCAAGACTTCCCGAAAACCAGATGAAGGTGACGACAGGCGATGCCGTGCTCACACTCTCCAAAGCCGAAAACGGACGGTTCGATATGATGATAGTATCTGCCGAAGCTGCGGAAAGATATGTTTTAGAATCGGTTTACAGCGGAAAGAATGTAGATGTTGTTTCGGTGGAGGACGATACGGTATGAGAAAGATCAACGCGATACTCGGAATGGTTATATTTGCTCTCTTCCTGCTGCATATCATCATAGGAAGTCTTCAGCTTTCCGGCTTGATACCGGGCGGGAATATTGTTATGAAGGCAGGCTCATGGCTACTTATAGCAGCTGTCGGTGTACATACGGTGATCGGTATAAAGCTTACCGTCGATACGCTGACAGCAATAAAGAAATCGGGAGCAAGCTATTTCCGCGAGAATAAACTGTTCTGGATAAGACGCATAAGCGGATTAGCGGTAATGTTTTTTATTGCGGCACATATAATGCTTTTCATGGGACACGGAAGCGGCGGAGCCTTCCGCCTGAATGTGTTTGATCTGCCGCAGCTCATAATGTCGATACTGCTTGTGATTTCCGTGCTTGTACATATAGTGACGAATATACGTCCGCTTATGATCGCGCTCGGTTCACGCGGCGCAAAGGATTTTATTGCTGACATGGCAGTCATATTTTCGGTATTGCTGCTTGTTTCGGGTGCAGCGTTTGTAGTGTATTATGTGAGGTGGCTGATATAAAGTCCGAAGCGATAAACACGAAAAGAATACTTGCAGTGGCAGGTGCGTTATTTATACTTGCGGTATCCGGCTGCAACGGAACAAGGTATCATTACGACGTGCGGCATGATTTTAGTATATCATTCGTAAATTCCGATAAGGTGATCGAAGAGATACGTGACGCGTTTTCGGCGCGAAGTCCGAAGATAACAATCTGCTATGAATCCGGTTCAGACAATATGGACGACATATATCCGATGATCGACGAGCTCGTTATGTTCGCAATGTCCGAGACAGATGACCCACGAGAAGGTGATTATCTTTATCATCAGTACGGAGGTTACCGCACAGAATACAGTTACGAAAAAAACGGAGACAGGTTCGTCTATACAATAGATATTTTCCCTGAGTATTTCACAACTCCGGAACAGGAAAAGCTCGTTGACGAAAAAGTTTCGGATATAGTCACGGCACTCGATATTGACGGCAAAAGCGAGTATGAGAGAATAAGCGCCGTGTATAACTATGTTTATGAGAATGTGAAATACGATAAGGTGCACAAAAAGAATCCGTACTATCATCTTAAATCAACGGCGTACGGAGCGCTTGTAAACGGCTGCGCCTGCTGCCAGGGTTACAGTGTGCTTGTTTACAGACTTCTTCGTGAGGTCGGGATAAATTCCCGTATCATTACAGGAAATGCAGTTTTCGGAAATGAAACCGAATATCACGCATGGAATATCGTAGAGTTAGCCGGTGCTTATTACAACGTTGACGTGACATGGGATTCACACCGCGGTACACACGATCATTTCCTGAAAAGCGATGAGGATTTCTCGGAAACACATATACGTGACGAAAAGTACTCAACTGCGGATTTCTGTGAGAAATATCCTATGTCACAAAAAAACTATATCAACCAAGGAGACATATTATGAATAACATCAAAAGCAGAGCAGGCGGTATTATCCTGTTCATTCTGAGCATTGCTCTCACAGTCGGCATAAAGCTCATATTCCCGGCTTGCGGGCCGCATGACGACGGTTCGTTCATGAACTGTCACTGGGCGGAGCAGGCTGTATTCGGTTCGGGTATAGCACTAACGACGGTATCCTTGATAGTGCTCATTTTCGGCAGCAGCAAAGTGTCACTCGGTGCTTCGCTCGCGATGATACCGACAGCGGCAGTTACTGCATTGATCCCTGATGTATTTATCCCGCTCTGCCGGATGCCGATGATGCGGTGTCATACGATCATGCATCCCGCAGTTATCGTTATATCATGTCTTATTGCGGTCACTGCACTTGTGAACGCGGCAGTGATCATCAGGAAAAAGGAAAGAAGCAAATGAAACTTACCGAAAGCCTTTCGTTCAAAAATATAAAAGGGAGACCGGCGAGGTCACTCGCGCTGACGATCCTTACTGCGATAATGGCAGCATCTATAGTTGTCGGAACGGTCACAGTTACAAGCCTTAAAACGGGTCTTGGAGCTCTCGAATCGCGGCTTGGTGCTGATATTATGGTAGTTCCCGCGTCTGCTGCGTCAAAGAAGAATTTCGAGAATATCGTCCTTCAGGGAAGCAAGGGTTATTTCTATATGGACAGGACGTATTACGACAAGGTTGCAGAACGCGAGGGCATTGAAAAGATCTCTGCACAGCTCTTTCTCGCGTCCGCGAGCGCGGGATGCTGTTCGGTCCCTTTACAGATAATCGGCTACGATCCCGAAACGGATTTCACGGTATCTCCGTGGATACGCAAAAGTACGGGCGGTGAACTCGGACTGCTCGATGTAGTCGTTGGCAATGATCTGAGTGTTTTTGTCGGTGATACGATAACGTTCTACAATGTCAGATGCAATGTCGTGGCGAAGCTCGACAAGACCGGTACCGATCTCGATACCGCAGTCTATACGAATACGGACACGATAAAGAGGCTGATAGAATCGTCGCTTGAACTCGGTATGAACGATTTCAGGGATATTGATCCGGACAAGGTCGTTTCCTGCATACTTATAAAGGTCGCGGACGATCACCCCGTGGACGAAGTGCTTAATGACCTTAATCTGCACGTTCGCCGTACTAAATCGTTCAAAACGAAGGATATGATCTCCGGTGTTTCGGACAGTCTTATCGGTGTTTCCGGTATTATCGGAATACTTATGTGTGCGGTCTGGCTGCTTGGTCTTGTGATACTGTTTCTCGCGTTTACGCTGTCGGTCAACGAGCGCAGAAAAGAATTTGCTGTGCTTCGTATTGCGGGAGCCTCACGCAGAAAAATATCGCGGACGGTCGTATCAGAGGCTCTTATAATAACGCTTGGAGGAAGTATCGCCGGAACTGCGGCAGGACTTCTGATAATGCTCCCGTTCAACGGACTTATCGAGGAGAGCATGGGTCTTCCTTTTCTGCTTCCTGAAGCATGGGTGATAATCGTTCTTTGTTTCGCAGCCATAGTTGTTTCTGCTGCTGCGGGAGCAGCTTCGTCAGCGTATTCCGCGCACAGAGTAAGCAGACTCGATGCCGGACTTGTACTGAGAGGAGATAACTGATGATAATAACCGGAAACAATGTAAGCAAGGAATTTATCCGTCAGGGCAAAGGAACAAACAGATTTGTCGCTGTCAAACAAACGCAGATCCGGATAGAAGAAGGAAAACTGACATTGCTTACGGGTCGTTCGGGAAGCGGAAAATCCACGCTCCTGAATATGCTCGCGGGGCTGCTTGCGCCGACTTCCGGAACCGTGATGTACGGTGACGACGACATCTACAGTCTTGATGATGAAAAGCTGTCGGCGTTCCGTATGGAGAATATCGGGGTTATCCCACAGGGACAGACCGCCGTCGGAACTCTGACCGTTATTGAAAATATATGCCTGTCATATATGCTGAAAGGCGCTGATGATCGTGCGTCAGTATATTCCTACGCCCGTGAGCTTATGGCTCGGTTCGGTATCCCGGAGCTTGAAAACGAGCTCCCGTCGGCTCTTTCTGGCGGCGAGCTCCGAAGAATGGCAATAGCACGCGCTATGATACGAAAGCCCGGTGTGATCTTTGCAGATGAACCGACCTGCGACCTTGACGACGAGAACACAGAACTTGTTCTGAAAATCCTTAAGAATACAGCAGAAAACGGTACGTCGGTATTTGTCGTGTCTCACGAAAAAGATGCAGCACAATACGCAGACTTCTGCTATTCGATGAATGCCGGAGAAATAAGCGCATTGTGATCCGGCTTTGGTTCAAGGAGGGAAAGCAATGATCGGAAAAGAGAAAACCGAAAATTATCTCAAGGTTATATATAAGCTCCAGTCATCCGGAAGCCGCGTCAAAGGCGTGAATGTGGCTTCGGAGCTGAATGTTTCGCGCCCGACGGTATACGTGGCGCTGAAGGAACTGAGAAAGGAAGGGTATATCAGGACTTTTGACGACGGAAGCTTTATGCTGACAAAAACAGGTGTCGCCGAGGCACAGAACGTTGAGGATCGCTTTATTTTCTTCAAGGATATGCTGACTTTTCTGAATGTGGATAAAGATATAGCGGAAGAGGATGCTTGCAGGATGGAGCATACTGTTTCCGAAGACAGTTACAGGGCATTGCAGCAGTTTTTCAGCGCTAAAATGACACAAGGTGTGTAATAGCATGAATTGTGACAGATGATTTAAGGCTAATGTCATCTGTCCGGTGTGTAAAACAATAATATATAAAGGCAATGCCGCACAAACAGACGCACTCTCTTTGTGCGGTATTGCATAAAAACTCAGGAGGTAAGGAAATTGAAAACAGACCCGAAATTTGACTCTATGAAAGTCATTAACTCCTACGCCGGCGGGCACCGGCATCTGATAACCGTCGGGCGCATACTTGCCGCAGTTAGCGCGCTTATGGCACTGGTGCCGTTCTACGACCTGTGGCGCATTATCCGCATTGCGGTTATGGGCGAAGATCCGGCAGGTATCGCTCCGATAGCATGGACTGCGGTCGCGTGGACGGTCGGTTCACTGCTCGTTTACATAGGAGCGCTGATGTGTACACATATTGCAGCGTTCCGCGTTCAGGCGAGTATGAGAAGCTCTCTTATGCACCGCATAATGACGCTTCCGCTCGGCGTGTTCGACGAGGACGGAACCGGCAAGATCCGCCGTACGGTAAACGACTCGACAGCAGCGACCGAAACGTTCATAGCGCACAATCTTCCCGATAAGTCGGTAGCTGCCGCGACACCGATAGGGCTTGCGGCGCTGCTTCTGATCTTTGACTGGAAGATAGGGCTTATCTGCGTTATCACTGCGATAATAGGCTTCGCGTTTATGATGTCGATGATGGGCAAGGGTATGCAGGAGAAAATGGCGGAGTATCAGAACGCACTCGATGCGATGAGCAGCGAGGCGACCGAGTACGTTCGCGGAATACCTGTTGTAAAGGTATTCGGACAGTCCGTTCATTCGTTCACTCGCTTCAAAAAAGCGATAGACGGCTACGGAAAATGGGCGACGGATTACACGCTCATGCTGCGTCCGAAAATGGCGGCGTTCATGACCTGCATAAACGCAGTTTTCGCATTTATCGTTCTTGCCGCTTACCTGTTTTCGGGCGGTAGTATGACGAATGATCTCATTCTCAACATCATGTATTATATCATCGTGACACCTCTGTTCACAGTTACTCTCACAAAGATCGCGTATTCCGGAGAGCAGGAAATGGTGGTGCAGGACGCGCTCAAACGTATCGACAATATCCTGTCCGTTGAGCCGCTTGCGGAAGCGCAGAGCAATGAAACTCCCGCAGATAATTCGGTTGAATTGACCGGTGTTTGCTACCGTTACAAGGACGCAGTGAGTGATGCCGTACATGACCTGAATATCAGCATAAATGCAGGTGAACACGTCGCATTCGTCGGACCGTCGGGTGGCGGAAAAACGACGACCGCGGAACTGATAGCCCGGTTCTTTGACGTGACCGAAGGCTCGATAAAAATAGGCGGCGCGGATATCCGTAAGATAACGCAGGACAAGCTTATGAACTATGTTTCGTTCGTATTTCAGGACAGCCGGTTGCTAAAAGCGTCGATACTCGAAAATGTTCGTCTTGCAAGACCGGACGCGAGCGAAGCTGAAGTTCTCGCGGCACTTGAAAAGGCACAGTGCGGCGACATAATCGAAAAGCTTCCGGATGGCATCAACACCGTCATCGGTACGAAAGGAACATACCTTTCCGGCGGTGAGCAGCAGCGGATTTCAATTGCCCGCGCTATACTCAAGAATGCGCCGATTCTCATTCTCGACGAAGCCACAGCTTTCGCCGACCCGGATAATGAAATGAAGGTGCAGGCTGCATTCGAGACTCTTGCAAAGGACAAAACACTTATCATGATAGCACACAGACTCAGCACCGTGACGGATGCCGACCGCATCTATGTGCTCGATAACGGCAGTGTAGCCGAGAGCGGCAGCCATGCGGAGCTTATGCAGAAAGGCGGCTTGTACAGCAGAATGTACGAAGAATACACCCGTTCGGTGGATTGGAAGGTGAATGCGTAATGGTTAAATATTTACAGCATAAATTCGCGCTTTCACACGACGGCGCGGTTGATATGATAAAGGCGTGCATCAGCGTCACTGTGACGAATATCGCGCTTATGATGAGTGCGGAAATACTCTATCTGCTGATAAGCGATATGTTGGGAGACGGGCTGACCGCCGAGCGCCTGCCGGTTTACATAGGCGGTTCGATAGCAGTTATCGCGCTTATCTGGGTAACAAATTTCATTCAGTACAACAAGACTTTCCTTGCAACCTACAAAGAAAGCGGAGTGCGCAGAACCACACTTGCCGAGCGGTTACGGAAACTCCCGCTGTCGTTCTTTGGAAAGAAAGACCTTTCCGACCTCACAACCACGATAATGTCGGACTGTGCTATGATCGAGACCGCGTCAAGCCACTGGATACCGGAGCTTATCGGAGCTCTTGTCTCGACAGCGCTGGTCGGGATAAGTATGTTTTTCTTCTTCGACTGGCGAATGGTTCTCGCGAGCTTCTGGGTAATTCCCGCGTCGTTTCTGCTGATATTTTTCTCTGCAAACCTACAGAAAAAGGCGGTCAGAAAAAACAACAGCGTGAAAATGGAACTTGCCGACGGAATACAAGAAGCGCTTGAATCCGTACGCGACCTGCGCTCGAACAACGCACAGAACAGGTATATGAGCGGACTTGATGTGAAGATAAAGAATGTAGAAAAATACGCACTTTTTACGGAGCTGAAACTTGCCGTGTTCGTGAATGCAGCTGCGATAATACTCAAAGTCGGGATCGCTACTACCGCGCTTGTTGGCGGAGCGCTTTTCGCTTCGGGTGAGATCGGCCTGCTGACATTCTTCATGTTCCTTATGCTCGTGGCGAGACTGTACGACCCGATGAACATAACGCTCCAGAATTTCGCCGCGATAATCGCCTGCACGGTACAGTGCGAGCGCCTCGACGAAGTATTGTCGCACGACATTCAGACGAGTTCGGACAGGATGACAAACAACGGATACGACATAAAGTTCGACCACGTTTCGTTCTCGTACAGCAACGATACCGCGGTGCTCAAAGACGTTTCGTTCACCGCGAAACAGGGCGAGGTCACTGCGCTTATCGGTCCCTCGGGCGGCGGCAAGACAACGGTTTCACGGCTTGCGGCAAGGTTCTGGGATATAAGCGGCGGTAAGATAACTCTCGGCGGAATGGATATTTCCGGTGTGGATCCCGAAACGCTTTTCTCAGCGTATTCTATCGTATTTCAGGACGTTACTCTGTTCAATCAGACTGTTATGGATAATATCCGTATCGGCCGGAAAAACGCCACCGATGAAGAAGTCATGCAGGCGGCGAAGCTTGCAAACTGCGACGAATTCGTTTCAAAGCTGCCGGACGGTTACAACACGATGATCGGTGAGAACGGAAGCGAGCTTTCCGGCGGCGAACGTCAGCGTATCTCGATAGCGAGAGCGTTCCTGAAAGACGCGCCGGTGATACTGCTCGATGAAGCTACAGCGTCGCTCGACGTCGAGAACGAGACTGCGATACAGCAGGCATTGTCAGCACTGATAAAGAACAAGACTGTTCTGATAATCGCACATCGTATGCGTACTATCGCTGATGCCGATCACATCGTTGTGCTTGGTGACGGAGTTGTTGCCGAGGAAGGAACACCCGACGAACTGTATAAAAAGAACGGAATTTACCGCCGCATGACTGAGCAGCAGCTTGTTTCACAGAACTGGAAGATGTAAGGAGAAACCCGTGATAAAGTATGACATAACACAACCAATTGTGCTGAAAAAGGGCGTTTATAAACTGAACGACGAGCGCAATTTCGACTATCAGCTAAATCGCGTAATTAACTGGGACGGCGGACGGCTCGAAGATGTTAAGCCGATTGCCGCGAACATAAAGAACAGCACGGATTGGAAACGTGAGATGATAAAGCTCGGAGACACGGCTATGAGTGAAGGGCGCACTGGAAATGCGATAGCGTACTACCGTATGAGCGAGTTCTTCATGTATGACGGCGACCCCGACAAGCGCCGGTATTACGGACTTGCGACAAAGCTGTTCTATGAATATTACGCCGATTACTTCGAGGGCGATGATCCACGCATAGAGAGGTATGATGTGCCTTACGAGAACGTAAAGCTGCCCGTGATGCACGTAAGGCCGTTCGGTGAGTGCAAAGGAAAGATCCTTATACACGGCGGCAACGACAGCTATTTCGAGGAGTTCCTGTTTTCGCTGCTGTATTTGCAGGAAAAGGGGTTTGATGTTTACTTGTTTGAAGGTCCGGGACAGGGCGGCGTGATGCGGATGCAAGGTATGCATTTCACGCACGAGTGGGAAAAGCCCGTCAAGGCTGTGCTGGATTTCTTCGGCATTTCCGACATAACGATCATCGGTATCTCCCTCGGCGGGTATCTCGCGCCGCGCGCAGCCGCATTTGACAAGCGTATCACAAAAGTCGTCGCATGGTCGGTGTTCCCGTGCTTTCAGGATATTCTGGTAAGTATGCAGCCACAGTCCACGCAACGGGCGTTTCGCACCCTGATGAAACTTCATGCCCGTCCGCTGCTCAATTTCGTTTTCGGAAAAAAAGCCAGAAAGTCTCCGATCATCGATTGGGGGATAAAGCACGGCTGTTACGCCTATGAAGCACCGGACGCATACAGCTATGCGAAGAAGCTGAAGCTCTACGATCTAGCACCGGTGGCGGATAAGATCACACAGGATGTTCTTATACTCGGCGCGAGCGGCGATCACTTCATCGACTACCGGCTCATCGGGCGTGAGATAAATATGCTCACAAATGTGAGAAGTCTTACGTTCCGGCTGTTCACCGAAAAAGAGGAAGCCCAGAACCACTGTAACGTCGGAAACGGAAAACTCGCGCTTGATACGATATGCGAGTGGATAGCTTCTGTGGACGAACAGAAGCCGCCGACAGTCTCCCGGACATCCGGAGATTCGGCATAAACGAAATTGACCGTAAGTACTGCGGAATATATAAGCACTGTCGATCTGCTTTCAGCAAGGACAGTGCTTATTTTTATCGGTTAATTCTTCAAAGTTACTGCTTTGGCACATGAGATGTGATGTATTATTTTCAAAGTCTTGCAAATATCGGGAAAGTGTGCTATTATATATGTAACAGAATCCATAAGCAGATGGTGCCGATAATATCCGGGAGTTTACTTTTCCGGTCCTGCTATACCGAGGATAATTATATGAAGTTACTAATGATACATGCATGGAATGAAAATGAGACTTCCTACCGCGGACGGTTCTCGGGGCTTCTTTCGTATCCGTCCATGACGCTTGCGGTGCTTTATTCACTTGTGCCGAAAGGAATGTTCGAGCGTGTGGATACAGTGGATGAGAATTCTCAGCGTGTCGATTACGATAGTGTGCATTACGATCTTGTAATGATCTCGTTCGAAACATCGTCTGCGTTCAGCGGCTATAAGCACTGCGACGCATTCAGAGCACGCGGCTCTTATGTTGTAGTCGGCGGGTATCACCCCACTGCGATGCGTGATGAAGCAGCAGAGCACGCCGATACTGTTATAGCCGGTCCGGCGGAGAACTCTGTTCCGCAATTTTTCAGTGACTTTGCTGCGGGATGTCCTAAGCCGTTTTACCGCGATTATAACGTTTGTATGTCGGATCACCCGATACCGGCGCGTGAGATCACGACGAAGAAACATACACTCGGCATACCGGCTGTGATAGCCGACCGAGGGTGTTTCAACAATTGCAGCTACTGTTCCATGCGTACTATGTGGAAGAGCGACCCGCGGCCCGTTGACGGCGTTATTGAGGAGCTGCGCGGGCTTAAAAGCAAACTCATTATTTTCTATGACCCGAATTTTTTCGGAAAGCGTGAATACGCTCTCAGACTGATGTCGGCGATGAAGCCGCTGAAAAAGCTGTGGGCGTGCAATGCCACGGCGGATTTCGGCTACGATCACGAGCTTATGGCTGCCGCGTATGAGAGCGGCTGCCGGGGAGTGCTTATAGGGCTTGAATCCTTGAGCAGCTCATCTCTCGGCGACGCGAGAAAAAACTTCCGCCAGGCTGATAAATATAAAGAGATAATCGATAATATCCATTCTCACGGAATGGCGGTAAACGGATGTTTTGTTCTCGGCTTTGACAGTGATACGGAGGAAGAGCTTCTCGAACTTCCCGAGCGCATAGACAGGCTCGGGCTCGATCTGTGCAGATTCTCGGTGCTTACCCCGTACCCCGGAACGAGGCTTTACCGCGATCTTGACGAAAGCGGAAGGATCACAACTAAACAGTGGGACAGGTATAATCAGCATAACGCGGTATTTTCGCCGACGAATATGACTGCAGCGCGGCTTGACGAAATATACCGCGATGTGTGGAAACGCGCATTCAGATGGAAGCGCATATTCCACAGAATGAGGGTGTCGCCGTGGAGACATAACGCTTACATATTTATACTACTCGGCGCTAATCTGGGATTCAAGTTCCTCGGGATAGACAAGAAATACAGAAGAAAATGAAGATAGCGGTAATACGACTGAATATGTTCGAGCATATAGCCTCGGACGCAATGAAGCCTGTTCTGTTCGGAATACTGAAAAGCCTTACTCCGGACAGGTTCGATATAGAGTTTTATGATGAACGCGCCGGTAAACTGCCGGATAGTATCGACGCGGATATAATAGCGTTCTCGGTCGAGACTTTTACGGCAAAGCGGGCATATATACTTACAAAACGGTATAAGACAGCCGATAATATCATTGCTATGGGAGGATTTCACGCCTGTGTTATGCCGGAAGAAATGCTTGGCTATGCCGATTCAGTACTTGTCGGCGATGCCGAGGAGACGTGGCCTGATTTTATTGCAGACTGTGAGAAAGGCTGTCCGGGGAGAATATACACAGCCGGTGAAAGCGCACCACTTTCCGAATACTGTGACGACGGTACGGTGTACAGGCATAAATACCACGGTATAGGCGTTTACCAGATATCACGCGGGTGTAAATTCAACTGTGATTTCTGCTCGATCAAGACTATGTACAAAAGTGTACGCAGGAAGCCGGTCGATATGATAGTCCGTGAGCTTCGGGCTGCAAAAGAAAAGATAATCTTCTTTGCGGACGACAATATATTTTACGACCGGAGCACTGCGGTCGAGCTGTTCACGGCACTGATACCGCTCCGAAAAAAGTGGGCTTGTCAGATAAGTATGGACGCGGCGCGGGACGGCGAGCTCCTGAAACTAATGAAAAAGTCCGGCTGTATCCTGGTGCTCATGGGCTTTGAAAGCCTGAACGGCGAAAGCCTTGCGGAAATGCACAAATCGGCGAATATGGCTTCAGATTACAGTGAGATAATAAAGAATGTAGCCCGTCACGGGCTCATGATATACGGAACATTCGTTCTCGGCTGTGACGGTGACGAGCCCGACGTGTTCGGGAAAACGCTTGATTTCGCAGTCAGGAACAACATCGCTGTCACGAATTTCAACCCGCTTATCCCTATGCCGGGGACGAAAGTGTACAGCAGAATGGAGCAGGAAGGACGTCTGCGTTACAAAAAGTGGTGGCTGTCTGATGATTATCGTTACGGTGAGACTGCTTTCCTTCCGAAGAATATGACTCCGGAGCAATTGCAGAACGGTTGCCTTGATATCCGGACACGTTTCTACTCTCTCGGCTGCATACTGAAACGGCTTTTCGGAAGCATACACAATTTCCGGCCAGTAAACTTTTTCGTGTTTATGGCGGCGAATCTCATATCGCGCAGAGAGATAAGGAGCAAACAGGGACAAATGCTTGGAGGTGTGCTCGGTGAAACTGACTCTGATAAAACCTAATATCGGGCGCAGAGAGCACAGTCTCTATGTTGATGAGGGACGTATGGAGCCGCTTCCGCTCGGAATCCTTGCAGCTCTTACACCGCCCGATACAGAGGTTGTGATGTACGACGACCGCATGGAACCGATACCGTATGATGAGCCGACAGATTTCGTCGGAATCACGGTCGAGACGTTCACCGCCCGCCGTGCCTATGAGATAAGCGCAGAGTACCGCAGACGCGGTGTTACCGTGGTAATGGGCGGTATGCACGCTATGCTTGTTCCTGACGAGGTCGCAGAGCACTGCGATTGTGTGATAGTCGGCGACGCTGAGCCTGTCTGGGCACAGATGTGTGAAGATCTCCGTGCGGGGAGACTGCAAAAGCGTTATTCCGCAGTACAGCCCGAATGCCCGCAGTCCGGGATCATAGCGCGCCGCGATATATTCGAGGGAAAGGGCTATCTTCCGATAACGCTGCTCCAGTTTTCGCGCGGCTGCAGTCATAAATGCAGTTTCTGTGCGTCCTCGGTGTACTTCGGCGCAAAGCATTTCTGCCGACCGGTAGATGAGGTCGTGCGTGAGATAAAGTCGCAGAAGCGAAAGCTGCTGTTCTTTGTTGACGATAACATCGTATGTGAGCATGAGAAGGCGAAGGAGCTTTTCAGGGCGCTTATACCGCTGAAAGTCCGCTGGGTAAGTCAGGGCAGCATGGATATGCTTGCGGACGAAGAGCTTATGCGGCTCATGGTGAAGAGCGGCTGTCTCGGGCTTGTTATCGGATTTGAAAGTATATCCCCCCAGTGCATCATGGAGATGCATAAGTACACGAACAAAAAGGCTTCCGGCGATATGTACGCGCATGAGATCGCGGAGCTCCGCAAATGGGGACTTCAGACATGGGCGGCGTTCACTGTGGGACATGACGGTGATACGATAGAGTCGATACGCGCGACCTGCGATTTTGCAATACGCAATAAATTCACTTTCGCCGCGTTCAATATCCTTATGCCATACCCGAATACTCCGCTATACGCGAAGCTTGAAAGTGAGGGAAGGCTGCTTTACGGCGGAAAGTGGTGGCTTCATGAGCAGTACCGTTTCAATTACGCGAGCATAGTCCCGAAGAATATGACCGCCGATGAGCTTACCGAGGTGTCGTTTGACTGCCGGCGCCGCTTCAACAGTGCGCGTTCAATATTCACACGGGCATTTGAGCCAAGCACCAATATGCGTACGCCGTACAGATTTATGACGTATCTGCTGTATAACCCGCTTTTCCGCAAGGAAGTTTTCAAGAAGCAGGGCTTGCGTTTCGGATTGGAAGAAACGAGGAATGAGGAAATATGAAAGGCACTGTTGTTAAGATAACTGATCTCACAGCTGATGAGATCGACGCTATGTTCGCGCTTATGGACGAGTTCTATGAGAATATGGACAGAGCGGTGTTCGAACGTGATCTCTTCGCGAAGGATTACTGCATAATACTGCGGAATGACGAAGAGCGTATCGTCGGCTTCACAACGCAGAAGGTCATGACTGTAAATGTGGACGGCAAGGAGATACACGGTATGTTCTCCGGAGATACGATCATACACAAGGACTACTGGGGCGATACTGAGCTGTTCCGCGTCTGGGCGCAGTTCTGGTTCCCGTTTGCGGAACAGTATGACGAATTCTACTGGTTCCTTATATGCAAGGGATACAAGACATACCGTATCCTGCCGCTTTTCTGGCGTGAGTACTACCCGTCCTGCAAAGCGGCAATACCTGAGTATGAGAAAAAGATAATCGATGCCTATGCATCTCTGCTTTATCCTGATGAATACGATCCCGCAACGGGCGTAATCGGATATAAGCACGTCAAGGACAAGCTGAGAGCGGGCGTGGCGGACATAGACGAGCACCGTATGAAGAACAGGGACATAGCTTTCTTCGATGCCGCGAATCCCGGTCACGCTGACGGCAACGATCTTGCCTGTCTCGCTCGTATAGACCGCTCGCTGCTGAGAAAACACGCTCCGGAGCTTTTGTTCAGATGAGCATATGCAGATTGATAAACGGTGCGTGCAGGCAGCTTTACCGCGGAGAATACAAGCGGTTCCGTTCCGCAAGCAATATCGGACATATACAGAATGAATATCTCATGTCACTGCTCCGCAGGAACGCGGGAACGCTATACGGAAAAAAGTACGTGTTTGCGGAGATCGACAGCTATGATAAATTTCGCAGAAGCGTCCCGCTGACTAAGTACGAGGATTATGAGCCGTACGTCGGTGAGATCGCAAACGGAGCGGAGAATGTCCTGACGGCGGAGAAAGTCCTGCTGTTCGAGCCGACGAGCGGCTCTTCCGGCGGAAAGAAGCTGATACCGTACACCGCTTCGCTCAAAGAAGAGTTCCGACGCGGCATAAAGCCGTGGCTGTATGACATTTACACGAATGTGAGCGGGGTTACGGCGGGCAGAAGCTATTGGTCAATTACGCCCGTTACCGCGGGAAAGACATACACCGAAGCGGGCATACCGATAGGTTTCGAGGAAGATTCCGCTTATTTTGGCAGGATCGAGCAGTTTCTTATGAACAGGATCTTTGCGGTTGACGGTTCCGTGAAATTCTCCGGCAGCATGGAGGAATTTTATTTCGATACTGCGCTTCAGATGCTGAATTGTGGAAAACTGACGCTTATATCCGTATGGAACCCTACATTCCTGACGATACTCTGCAAGCATATCCGTGACAGTTTTGAAAGGCTCAGGGATCGCATACCACGGGTCAGAGCCGATGAGGTTTATGCCGGTATATCTGAAGACCGCTATGACCGCGTGTTCCCGGATCTTCGCATACTAAGCTGCTGGGCAGACGGAAGTGCGGCAGAAGACGCGAAGGAGCTGCAAAAACTGTTTCCGTCGGTCTATGTACAGCCCAAGGGACTTCTTGCGACCGAATACTTCGCTTCATTTCCTCTCGTTGGTGAGGAAGGCGGACGGCTTAGCGTCAATTCCCACTTCTTTGAGTTCATGCGTGACGGAGAGATATTCACTGCCGACGCGCTTGAAAAGGGTGAGTATGAGCTTATAGTCACAACCGGAGGCGGTCTTTACCGTTACATGACCGGCGATGTTATCGAAGTGCTCGAAGCATATCCCGATATGCCGCCGCGTATCAGGTTCCTGCGGCGGAGCGGCATAACAAGCGATCTTTGCGGCGAAAAGCTTACAGATGATTTCGTGAGAAGCGTTTGTATGAAGCTCGGAATTCAGGATAAATTCTGTCTGCTGGCTCCGGAGGGAAAGGGATATGTATTGTACACCTCGGGTGAAGTCGCGGCGGGCGAACTTGATAAAGCGCTTCGTGAGAGCTATCATTACAACTACTGCCGCGACCTCGGACAGCTGCTTCCGGCTCGTGTTGTGGCCGTATCCGATAATGCCGGTGAGAAATACCTTGACCGGCTCGTGTCGGATGGTATGCGGCTCGGCGACATCAAGCCCGCATTTCTTAGCCGTAAGAGTGGATGGAACCATTACTTTGACGAGAGGTGAAAACCTATGAAAATAGCATTGCTTGCGCCTGCGGGTGCCATGCACAGATACTCCGGAAGTTTCGGAAAGTCGCTTCATTATGCACCGCTGACGCTGACTACGCTCGCGGCGCTGGTTCCGGAAGAGGCGCAGGCCGAGGTAGTGATATATGACGAAACGGCGGGAAAGATCCCGCTTGATATAGAAGCCGACCTTATTGGCATAACCTGCATTACCGGAACGGCTCCGCGATGTTATGCATACGCGGATTATTACCGCAGAAAAGGTATCACGGTGTTCTTGGGCGGAGTCCACCCTTCAATGCTGCCCGATGAAGCCGCACAGCACGCGGATGTGGTGTTCACGGGTTTTTCAGAGCAGACGCTCCCTCAGTTCATTCGCGACTTTCTGAAGGGCGAGCATAAGAAGCTCTATGCGCAGAATTGCGATTTCAGCATAGCCGGAAGACCTTTCCCGCGCCGCGAGCTGCTGAATAAGAAGCGCTACATCACGATAAATACAGTCGAGGCGATACGCGGCTGCTGTCATACGTGTACTTTCTGCGCGTATCCGGCGGCATTCGGAAGACCGGTCTATAAGCGTCCGGTCAGGGAAGTTGTGGCGGAGATAGAGGCTCTGCATTCAAAAACAGTCCTCTTCCCGGACGTTAATCTTATTACCGACCGCGCCTATGCGCTGGAGCTGTTCGGTGCACTGATACCGCTCAGGGTAATGTGGGTCGGGCTTGTTACGTCCTCGGTAGGTATAGACGACGAGCTTATCACGGTGTTCCGGAAAAGCGGCTGTAAGGGACTTCTTATCGGCTTTGAGTCGGTAACACAGGAGTCACAGAAGTATATACACAAGGGCGTGAACAAGGTGGACGGTTATATCGACCTTATGAAGCGCCTTCACGACAACGGCATTCTTGTCCAGGGCTGTTTTGCCTTCGGCGGCGACGAAGAGGACACAAGCGTTTTTGACCGCACTGTGGAAACTGTCATCAAAGCGAAGATTGATCTTCCGCGTTATTCGATACTTACCCCGTTCCCGCGCACGGAACTGTATGCTCAGCTTGACCGCGACGGACGGATAACCGAGCGCAACTGGGCGATGTATGACGTACAGCACTGCGTTTTCAAGCCGAAGAATATGACGAAAGAACAGCTTGAAGAGGGCACCGACAGGGCATGGAGAATGACCTATACCAACGGAAATATCTGGAAGCGCCTTGCGCCGATGCGTCACAGCCCGTGGCTGTCGATACCACTCAATCTCGGGTATAAGGGATATGCGGACAAGTGGCATAAGTTCACGCGTGAGGTAATGTGCGACAACTCCGATATTCCCGGGGCTCCGGAGGGCTGATATGAAGATAACGTTTATACTCCCCGCGATCGGAAAGAAACCGGGAAAAAAATACATCGGCACATGGAAAATGGAGCCGCTTACGATCGCGGTATTAAAAGCGCTGACACCGCCTGATGTCGAGACAGAGTTTCTCGACGACCGCATAGAGCTGATAGATTATGAAACGAAGACCGACCTCGTGTGCATAACGGTCGAGACGTACACCGCCAGACGCAGTTACGGTATCGCCGCGCGGTTCCGTGAACGCGGTATCCCGGTGGTAATGGGCGGTTACCACGCGACGATATGCCCGGAGGAAGCCGAGCTGTACTGCGACAGTGTTATCGTCGGAAACGCGGAGACCGTCTGGATGCAAATGCTGTCAGACGCGAGGGACGGAGCACTGAAAAAACGCTATATCGGCGGCGTCGGAACTTATGATGTGCGCCCCGACAAAAGCATTTTCACGGGCAAGAAGTACCTTCCGGTGTCGCTTGTGGAAACAGGGCGAGGCTGCTGCCATTCATGTGAGTTCTGCTCAATATCGCGTTTTTATGACAGCCATTACCACGTCCGCTCACACGACCTTATTGTAAGCGACATCGAAGTATCGCCGCATAAGTACTACTTCCTTGTTGACGACAATCTTGTCGCGGACAGGAAAAACGCTATGGCACTGTTCAGGCGTATCGAACCGCTGCACATCAAGTGGGCCGGCCAGGGGACTCTTTCAATGGCGAAGGACGAGGAACTGCTGAAAGCCATGAAAAAAAGCGGCTGCGAGATAATACTTATAGGCTTTGAGAGTCTTGATAAAGAAAACCTGCGTCAGATGAACAAGTCGTTCAATTACGCTCTCGGAGAGCGTGATGAGCTTGTGAAGCGGATACATGACGCCGGTATCGGTATATACGCGACCTTTGTGTTCGGATACGATAATGATGACGAACAGACTATCGAGGACGCGCTCGCGTTTTCCAAAAAGCATAATTTCTATACCGCCGCGTTCAACCACCTGCTCCCGTTCCCGAACACGCGGCTCTATGACCGCCTTAAAGCGGAGAGCCGTCTGCTTTATGATAAATGGTGGCTTGCGGACGGTTATAATTACGGTGAGCTGTCTTTTGTGCCGAAGCGCATATCGCCGGAAAAACTGAGCAAAGCCTGTCGTGACGCGAGAAAGGAATTCTCCTCGGCGGGAACGGTGCTGAGCCGCGGATTCGCGTCTCTCGGACGGACAAGTCCGCTGCTCTGGTGGCTGTTCTGGGGAATGAACCTTCGCATCGGCGGCGAAGTCGATCAGAAGATGAATGTTCCGATAGGGGAGAATTTAGATGAGCTTCCGAAGTGAAAAACACGGGAAATACATCCTTCGGCCGGCTGTATATTCAGACAACGACGACATCAGGGAGATATTCGAGAGCGGAAGTTTCGCGGGAGGGCTGAATGTACAGTTTCTGCGCGGTCCCGAACCGCTTGCTTCCTTTGCCGCCGACGGAGACCATGCGTATATCATAGCTGCCGAAGATACGGAAAAGGGTAAGGTCATAGCTATTGGCGGTGCTGTCGTACAAACGCTGTTTCTTGACGGCACACCTGCCGAATGTGCATATCTGACCGGACTGAAAGTACATCACGACTACCGCGGAAAGCTGGCATTCATCCCCCGCGCATACGGCATTATCGGAAAGACCGTGTCGGGGTGCGCAGCAACATATACGACCATACTTGACGGCAATCAGGGCGTGATAAGAATGCTTGAGAAGCGACGGAAAAATATGCCGGAATATCGCTGCATAGGGCATTACACTACGTTCTGTCTCGGACGCGGAAAGTCTGTAATACCGGTAGAAACAGACAATTTGACCGGTTTTGACCGGATTGTCGCACAGTACTTTTCTGGTAAGGCGCTGGCTCCGTGCAGTACGGAGTATAAAGGCTTCGGAAGCAAGCGGTTCTACTGCTTGCGCGACAGCTCCGGCGATATTGAGGCTTGCTGTTTTATCGGCGACCAGAGCGCTTCAAAGTATTACAGAATGTGTTCTTACGGCGGGATATACAGGGCAGTTTCGCATCTTCCTACTGCTCTGTTCGGTTATCCCGCGTTTCCGGCGTCCGGTGAGATCATAAAAAACGGAATAATAACATTTCTTTATGTCCGTGATAATGACCATAAGCTGTGCAGCGCTTTTCTGCGTTCGGCGGCGTATGCGAGCGGATTTCCCATGCTGCTGTGGGGAGGGGAAGAGAACGATCCGCTTTGCTGTGCGGTAGGGAAAATGCGCACTGTGCGCTACGGAAGCCGTCTGTATGAGGTTTTGTGGGACGGAGCGGCAGATACACTTATAAACGGTGTGGTGGGAATGGAAGCGGCTCTGCTGTGAATTTCATACACATACGGCAGAAATTAACAGATTTATGCCGCGACATGATAAAAATGAATAAAATATACTGCCTGATCAAATAAAATCAGGCTTTTCTCTTGTTTATTGTTCCTGTTTGTGGTATAATAGATAAAACATCGTGTTCAAGTCAGTAATTTAGTGATTGCGAACAGGAGATAATGAACAAATGGATCTGTTTATAAAATTTGCGGTGGACAACTACGTCCTCATAATAATGTTTGTGGGTATGTTTATTCTTACCGCTTTTGATGTCTTTCTTGAAAGAAAAATGATAATAAGGCTGAGGGCGACTCTTATAATTCTGTTATCCCTCGTTGCGGCGGACAGCTTTGAGTATCTCGCAGCGCAGTTCGACCATCCGACTCTGCTCAGGGTCATTATGTCCGCGATAGGTTACAGTCTGCGTCCCATAATAATCCTTATGCTGATAATGCTGATCTATAAGAAGGCGCATTGGCGGCTTGCTATACCTGTCATAATAAATTCACTTGTTGCGTTCTCGGCATTTTTCACAGATGTCGCTTACTGGTTCGATGAAGAAAATATTTTTCATCGCGGATTTCTGGGTTATACACCGTATATTGTAAGCCTGTTTTACATATTGTACCTGTTCTTCTTGTCAATAAGAGTGTTTTCAAAGGATTCAAGCCTGGAAGGCTTTATCGTTATGTTCATAGCTGTAACGGCAAGCGTATCGGCGCTGTTTGCGATATCCGGATATGACGATGTAGTGAACCAGACATTCGCTGCGGAAATACTTATGTATTACCTTTATGTTTACGGTCAGTACACACGCCGCGATGCCCTTACCGGGCTCTTCAACCGTCAGTCGTTCTACAGCGACACGAAAAAGTATTCGTCAGCAATATCCGGAATGATCTCGATAGATATGAACGAGCTGAAATGGATGAATGATACACTTGGTCACGACGCGGGGGATAAGGCTCTCAAAGCTGTTACCGAGGGATTTTTGAAAGCAGCGACAGCAAAGGAACGCATATACAGGATAGGCGGCGATGAATTCATTGTTTTATGCAGAGAAAGAACCGCCGAAGAAATGGTGAAACTTGTGGATGACATGCGAGCGAGTGTTGATGCGACCGGCTATTCCTGCGCGTTCGGACTATCCGTTGACGGAACGCCGGAAGAGATGATAAAGGAAGCGGACGAACGTATGTATGCGGATAAAGCAAGAATAAAAGGTGATGTCCTTGCAAAAGGCGGAATGCTGCATCTGAGAGACTGAAACGTAGAATAACGGGAGCGGTCTGTACCGTATTCCTGTTAAGGGTACCTCTAAAAACCGCTTTGAATAGAGAAAATGAGTATAATTCTTATGCCGCTTTCAAAAGCGCATCCTTGCGCTCTTCTGGCGGCATAGTCAGAGCATCCTGCTCTGGCGCCAAATGCAAGGAAAGGCTCCGAAAGCTTGCTGGTCTGTCGGTCAGCTCCTCTGTCTCGCAAGCTCGACACCTCCCCGCTGCCGGGGAGACCACGCAAGGTGAGGAGACTTGACGAAGCAGTTGGTGCAAGCAGTTCTTTTTCTCTCAAATGGGTTTTTAGAGGTTCCCTTAATATAAAGTTCAACATTTCTTACGGTGAACACGATAAGATAAATTTTGCGAAACGGAGTGCTGATAATATGAGAAAAACCAAGATAGTATGTACAATGGGTCCGTCCACTGCGGACGACGAGGTGCTGCGCCAGCTCATGCTGAACGGAATGAATGTTGCGCGCCAGAACTTCTCTCACGGTGACCATGAGAGCCATAAGAAGGTCTTCGAGCAGGTAAAGCGCATACGTGAGGAGCTTGATCTTCCGATAGCGTCGCTTCTCGATACCAAAGGTCCTGAGGTCCGCGTTAAGCAGTTCGACGGCGGAAAGGCGCTGCTTAAGGACGGAGCTGACTTTACTCTGACCACGCGCGATGTTGCAGGGAATGACACGGAAGTATCGATAACATACAAAAATCTTGCAAAAGATATTGATGTAGGTACGCGTATCCTGATAGACGACGGGCTGCTGGAGCTCAAAGTCGTAAATATCTCGAACTCTGCGGAAGGGGACGATATAGTATGCCGGGTCGTGCACGGCGGTTACATATCCAACAACAAGAGCTGTAACTTCCCGGGCATCAAACTTTCTATGCCTTATCTCAGCGAGCGCGACAAGAGCGACCTCAAATTCGGCTGTGAAATGGGATTTGACTTTGTTGCAGCGTCTTTTGTGAGCAACGATGAGGATATTCTTGAAATACGCCGCTTTCTCGATGAGAACGGCGGTTCGGATATAAAGATAATCGCCAAGATCGAAAATCAGGAGGGCGTTGACAACATAGACGATATCCTCCGTGTTTCCGACGGCGTAATGGTCGCCCGCGGTGATATGGGCGTTGAGATACCGTTCGAGAACATTCCGCATATACAGAAGCTTCTGATAGAAAAGGGTTATCGCGCGGGAAAGCAGGTCATTACCGCGACACAGATGCTTGATTCGATGATCAAGAATCCCCGCCCGACAAGAGCCGAGACTACCGATGTTGCAAACGCGATATATGACGGAACGAGCGCGATAATGCTGTCCGGCGAGACTGCCGCGGGAATGTATCCTATCGAGGCGGTAAAGGCTATGACCAAGATAGCCGAGACCACCGAGAAAGATATAAACTATGCAAAGCGGTTCCGTGCTCGGCTTGAGACCGAGAACGACAATGTCACCAACGCTATATCCCACGCTACAGTTACTACGGCTATGGATCTGAACGCAAAGGCTATACTTACGGTAACGAAAACGGGAAGCACCGCAAAGTTCCTGTCAAAATACCGTCCCAACCGCCCGATACTCAGCTGTACTCCGAGTGAGCGGACATGGCGCCAGCTCAACTTAAGCTGGGGCGTTATCCCGCTTATGTCAGAGGAGCAGTCCGACACGGATGCCCTGTTTGCTCACGCTGTTGACTGTGCGGTAAAGAAGGGCTGCCTTGAGACCGGTGACCTCGTTGTTATCACTGCGGGCGTTCCGATCGGTATTTCCGGCACTACCAACCTTATGAAAGTCCATGTCGTCGGCGATGTCCTTGTCAAGGGCACCGGCATAGGCGAGCGCGAAGTCACCGCGCCGATATGCGTTGCACGTTCCTCCGATGAAGCGATGAGCAAGTTCAAGAGCGGCGAGATACTTGTCATGGAAGAAACTTCAAATGACATAATGCCGTTGCTGCGTTCGGCGGGCGGTATCGTCGTTGAGAAGGGCGGAGAGACGAGCCACGCGGCTGTCGTTGGCTTGTCGCTTGATATTCCTGTTATCGTTGGCGCGGAGAATGCTGTCAAGATACTTAAAAACGGCACTACCGTTCATATCGACGCGAAGAAAGGCATCGTAACTGCGAACTGACCGAAGTTTATCAGAAATAAGCAGAGAAAGCACAAAAAAGCCGGGGCTTATGCTCCGGCTTTCAATTATTTCCCGAAATACTGCAATGTAAGCATAGTGAGGTCATCGAACTGCGGTGCATCTCCCACGAACGCATCCACCGACGCTCTTAATGTGCGGAGCAGGTCACGGGGCTTCGCGTCCTTTGCGGAGTTTAGTGCTTCTACCATTCTGTCGGTGCCGAAAAGCTCATTTTCGGAGTTGGTCGCCTCGGGTACGCCGTCGGTATAAACGAACAGAGCGTCTCCCTTTTCAAGCGTAAGCTCATAGCTTTTGAACGGTATGCCTGACATAGTACCGACCGCAGGTGAGTGTTTGTCTCTGAACAGCTCGTAATCCCCGCCCGCGCGCTTTATTACAGGATACTCGTGACCCGCGTTGCTGCACGAAAGCTTTCCGGTGCTTATCTCAAGGATACCGAGCCACATTGTAACGAACATACTGTCGTTGTCGGAAGAACAGATACGCTCGTTAACGAATTCAAGTATCTCTGCGGGGGAGCCGCCGAGCATAGCCTTGTCGTCGAGAAGGATCTTCGATGCCATCATGAACAGAGCCGCCGGTATGCCTTTTCCGGAAACGTCCGCTATCGCAAGTGCGAGGTGATCGTCGTCGATCAGGAAGAAGTCATAGAAATCGCCGCCTACCTCCTTTGCAGGAGCCATCGACGCGAAAAGATCAAACTCGTTTCTGTCCGGGAAAGCGGGGAATACCGATGGCAGAGAACCCGCCTGAATGTGTGTCGCGAGCTCAAGTTCCGCCGCGGCACGCTCTTTTTCGCCCGCGAACTGCGCTATCTCGGTCGTATATCGGTTAATCTCGTCCGCAAGATGCGATACATCCGCCGCGAGCTCCCCGAATTCGTTCTTCGCTTTTATTTTAGCGAGCTCGTTTACGATGCGTTCGGTGTCCTTCGAATCTGTGTATTCCCGTACGCTCGCCTGTATCTTTGTGACCGGGCGTATCGACCGGACGTAAAGAAAGCGTATCAGCAGTATATTCGCGGTGATTATCAGAAGTGCGCTTATAAGCACCGAAGGTAACACCGAATCGTTGAGTTTGTGCTGGAAACCGCTCCAGTCGTACAGTACGCATATTGCGTATCTGTGGTCGTCTTTCGATGCGATAAGAATATATCCTGCATACAGCGGATTTTTATCGCTTGTTTTCAGCGCTTCGAAAGCGGTATCTCCCACCTCTCCGGTTCGCAGCGTCTTTACCGCATCCGTGTTGTAAATATCTATGTCCGGAACAGAGCCGAGCAGCCCGTAGTCGATCTTGCTGTTCACGTATTCATATTCTTCTATGCTGTATTGCGTAAATACCGTTCCGTCAGAGTTTTCTCCTATATCGAGCAGATAATAGCGTTCATATCCGTATTCGGCTATCTTATACAAAAGATTTCTCACAACTAAATCATATTGTGAGAGACAGAGGTCGCGCATATAGATCGGATCCAGCCCCTCGAAGTATTCTTCCGGCTTGTCCGGCGTGAACCATTCAAAGCTGCTGTCTGTATTTTCCCAATATTCTGTAAGCTGCGACAGCTCTTCATCGGTGAAGGGACGGATCATTTCTTTATTGTTCTTCCAGTAATCAAAGAACGTGGTTATGGATTCTGTTTCGGTCACGGTGCTGCTCATCGCCTTGAGATCACGGGTTATCATCTCGTTTTTTGAGCGCAGGTACACGTTCTGGGTGCTCATATAGAGCACCACTTCCACCGCGATAAGCACTGCGGCAAGGAACAGTGAGGTCACTATCGCGACCTGTATCAAAAGCTTCTTTTTTTTCATATAATCTCCTCCGGAGTAAAATGCGTCATACACATTATAACACATTTTTGCTGTAAAAACAAGTTTTTTTGGCTTATAGGCAATGTATTGATGCAGGATTGTCTTGACTATTATTGACAAAGATGATATACTTATAAAAATGTTTCTGCTATCTATGGGAGATAAGAATGGGCTCTTTGCTTCTTGCCGTTATATACTCGGCTTTCGTAAGTCTCGGACTTCCGGATTCGCTTCTCGGGTCGGGCTGGCCGACGATGCAGTCCGATTTCGGCGTACCGTCGTCGTATGCGGGTTATGTGTCGATGTCAATATCGTTTATGACTATTGTTTCCGCGCTTGTGGCTCCGACGCTGATAAAAAAGCTTCGCACGGAGATCATCGTGGTATTCTCGATACTGCTGACAGTTATCGGGCTTGTCGGCTTTTCCTTTTCGACGCAGTACTGGATGCTGTTCATTTTCGTAGTTCCGTATGGGCTTGGTGCTGGGTCGGTGGACGCGGCACTAAATAACTATGTCGCGAAACACTATTCATCGTCGGTAATGAACTTTCTCCACTGCTTCTACGGTGTCGGCGCTATGCTCAGCCCGTACATAATGTCGCTGGCGCTGGCCGACGCACACTGGAATGAAGGCTACCGCCGGACTGCGTATATACAGTCCGGGATAATGGTGCTGTGCGCTCTCTCGATCCCGCTCTGGAGGAAGAACGCGGACAAGGACGACGAGAGAGGTGAGAACGGTGCCGGAATACGAGAGGCTCTGAAAATCCGAGGAGTTATCCCGACTCTGATTGCCTTTTTCGCATACTGCGCGGGTGAGGCAACGTGCTTCCTGTGGACTTCGAGCTACTTTGCCGGAACGAAGGAGAATATCAGTGACGAGACTGTGGCAGCGTTTGGTTCGCTGGTATTCGGCGGGCTTATGCTCGGGCGGCTCGTTTCCGCGTTCGTTTCCGATAAGCTCGGCGACAAGCTGCTTATCCGCATAGGGGTCGCGGTCGAGTTCATCGGGATACTGCTCATAATGCTTCCTGTCCCGGGCTACATCACCGCGGCGGTCGGGTTCGTTGTCGCGGGTACGGGAATGGGACCGGTATATCCCGCAATACAGCACATGGCACCGATAAACTTCGGAAGGCGCTGCAGCGCGGCAGTGATAGGTCTGCAAATGGCGTCCGCATATATAGGGAGCACGTTCATGCCAATGGTCTTCGGGCATATACAGCAGGCGGTCGGGATAGGCATTATGCCGGTTTATCTTATTGTGTTCGCGGTGCTGAATATCGGCTTCCTTGAATTTGCGTACACACGTATAAACACAGCAGCGCCGGACTGATGCTATCAGTCTGACGCTGCTGTGTTTTGGAGTATAAGAAAAATGAAAAAATTCGTCTTTTGGGGCATCCGGTAAGTCAGTTCTGCCCATAATATGCATTTTTTCCGTGCTTGCGCAGATAGTGCTTGTCAAGAAGCTCCTGCTGCATTTCACCCGCTGAGGGGTCTATTTCGTGTGCGTGGAAATTCATAAAAGCCACTTCTTCGAGAACTACCGCGTTATGCACGGATTCCCATGCATTCTTTCCCCATGTGAAGGGACCGTGGTTTTTAACAAGAACGGCGGGTATGCTCATAGGGTCTGTGCCTTTGAATGTCTCGATGATGACATTTCCGGTCTCAAGCTCATATTCGCCCTTGATCTCGGCGGGCGTCATAGCTCTTGTGCATGGTATCTCGCCATAGAAATAATCACCGTGAGTCGTTCCCATGGGGATGATGCCCTTTCCCGCCTGAGCGTAAGAAACCGCCCAGCGGCTGTGGGTGTGGCAGATGCCGCCGACTTCCTTGAATTCGCGGTAGAGTGCAAGGTGAGTAGGTGTGTCGCTTGAGGGTTTATATCTGCCCTCGACCTTTTCGCCGGTCTCTATGCTTACAACGACCATATCGTCAGCAGTCATGCCGTCGTATTCAACTCCGGACGGCTTGATGACGAACAATCCGCTTTCTCTGTCAATCCCCGAGACGTTGCCCCATGTGAATGTGACGAGTCCGTGCTTCGGGAGCATAAGATTCGCTTCGAGAACTTCCTGTTTTAGTTTTTCAAGCATTTCTTTACCCTCTCTTTCAGCCCTTTATCTTTGCTTTCAGGTCAAGCAGCTCAAGCTGCTGTTCAAATGTGTTGAGATCTGTCTTGTCGTCGATGATCACAAGCTCTGTACCGGTCATTTTTGCGAAAAGGCGTATATCATCGCGAGTGAGTGCTGTCGAAACTACTGCGTGGTGAGCGCCGCCCGCATATATCCACGCAGCCGCGCCGGTCGCAAAGTCGGGCTTTATCTTCCACATAAGTCTTGCCACGGGAAGCTTCGGCATGGGTTCGGGCTGCTTTACAAGTTCGATCTCTGCGCAGACGAGACGGAAGCGATTGCCCATATCTATCATGGATACCGCTATTCCCTTGCCGGATATGCCGTCAAATACGAGTCGCGCGGGGTCGGACTTTCCGCCTATGCCGAGCGGATGTACCTGTATTTTCGGCTTTGTTCCTGCGAAAACGGGAGAAACTTCGAGCATATGCGCCGCGAGTTCGAGCTCATCGCCCTCGGTGAGGTCGTAGGTGTAATCTTCCATAAATCCGGTCGCACCGGCTCTGTCGGCAGCCATTTTCTGCATCACTGCGCCGAGTGCGGCAGTCTTGTAGTCACCCTCCGGACCGAAGCCTATGCCCTTTGCCATGATATTCTGAGCGGCAATGCCGGGGAGCTGTGAAAGACCGTGAAGATCCTGGAATGTATCTGTGAATGCGGATATGTTTTCCTTCGCGAGGAATTTGTCGAGAGCCGCCTCATATTTTGCCTGCTCACGGACAGCGGCGATGTTGTCCGTGTCCATGTCGTACTTGTCGGTATATTCCTTCATTTTCGCGTCTATCTCGGCTTCTGAAACGCCGTTCACGAGCTCAACAAGGTCACCTATACCGTAGTAATTGACGTTCCAGCCGAATTTTATCTCGCTCTCTACTCTGTCTCCGTCTGTGACTGCAACGTCGCGCATATTGTTTCCGAACATAGCTACGCGCATACCCTTGCAGAAATCAACTGCCGCTGCCGCGTAAGCAAAGCTGCGTATCTTTTCAATAACCGCGTCGTGCTTGTAGTAGCCTGCAACTACCTCGCGCTTTATACCGAGCCGTGTACAGATGAAACCGAACTCTCTGTCGCCGTGAGCTGACTGGTTGAGATTCATGAAATCCATATCTATGCTGTCGTATGGAAGCTTTTCGTTGTATTGCGTGTGAAGGTGGAGCATTGGTTTTCTGAGAGCCTTTAAAGCGCGGATCCACATCTTTGCGGGCGAGAATGTGTGCATCCACATGATTACCGCGATGCAGTCAGTGTCTGACGACGCCTTAACGCAGAGCTGCTCGGCTTCCGCGGCAGTTTTTACGATAGGTGTGTGCTCTACCGCTGCTATGCTTCCGAGCTTGCCGTTCAGAAACTCTGCCATTTCCCTGCTGTCCTTTTCTGCCTGTGCGAGGGTGGCTTCGCCGTAGAGATCCTGACTTCCTGTAATGAAATAGATCTTTTTCATGTTAATCCTCCATAATATCATTTACCAACACCATATATTATGGTATGATATATCCTTCCGAGATTTTGTCAATTTTATTAGTACAGGATAATTGTCTATATTTTATGGCGCGTGACGTAATTATACAGACCGCTTAAGATAAAAAGATAAGACAAATATGCGTGTAAAATATAAAATTGTAATGACAAATCTGTCTGTTTATATTATAATTGCACCGTACAACAAAAATCAATGGATAATGTTCTTATAATTATGGAGTATAATCTTAAACAATATCGCCCTGCTGATATCTCTTCGGCAGGTAGTATTGATCTGCTGCTTTAATGGAGGTTTTGCTTAATCAGGTACAAAACATATGGATTGGCTCTTATATGTACGTACAACTGCCTGTGCGACCTCGCTGGCAGCACCTTGTGCAGCCTCGCGGAGAAATCATTCGGCGTAATAAGATTATCTTCCATATTACACGGCACAAAATAACTGATATTATGGTTGCAGTCGCTGTGAAAATGTGGTATAATACTGAATGGAAAGTGTCTGCCGGTGAATTGTCCGGTAATACAAAAATGGAGGATAAAAGATGCGTGACGAAAACAATGAGATACTTGCTGCTGCAAAGGACAGAGAAAGAACGATAGTCCGGACAAGTGCAATAGGCATAGGGGCAAACGTGATGCTTGCCGCTTTCAAGGCTTTTGTTGGCTTTGTGTCGAACTCTATCGCGGTAATGCTTGACGCGGTAAACAATCTTTCGGACGCATTTTCGTCCGTGGTAACGATAATCGGCGCGAAGCTCGGAGCAAAACCACCGGACAAGAAGCACCCCATGGGCTACGGAAGGATAGAGTATTTAAGCTCGATGATCGTGGCTGCTATCGTACTTTACGCAGGTCTTACATCTCTGACTGAATCTGTCAAGAAGATCATAGAGCCGGAGACAGCGGAATACACTGCTCTGTCGCTCGTTATTATTTCGGTAGCGATAGTTGTAAAGATCGTGCTCGGTTTATTTGTCAAAAAGCAGGGTATAAAAGTCAATTCCGGCGCTCTTACGGCTTCCGGCTCGGATGCTCTTTTTGACGCTATACTGTCGTCATCGGTGCTTGTGAGCGCGGTGATCTACCTTATCTGGGGAATATCTCTTGAAGCTTATGTCGGTGTCATCATTTCCGGATTTATCATAAAGGCCGGCATAGAGATGATGGCGGACACGGTAAATGAGATAATCGGAAAGCGCGGGGATTCCGAAACGAGCAGGGAACTGAAGCGGATAATCTGTGCGGAAGAAGACGTTCTCGGAGTATATGACATCGCGCTGTTCAACTACGGACCCGACAGAGATTACGCATCGCTTCACATAGAGCTTCCCGACACCGTTACCGTTGACAAGGTGGATCGTATCACGCGCAGGATACAGCTTGATGTTTTCCGCGAAACAGGCATAATTATCACCGGTATCAGTGTTTATTCCTTCAACACGACAGACGATGAAGCAGCGATGATGCGTGAAAAAGTCCGCGAAGTTGTTCTGGCTCATGAATGGGCGCTTCAGATGCACGGATTTTACGCCGATAAGGAAAGCAAAACTATTCGTTTCGACGTTGTCATAAGCTTCGGAATTGACAGAAAGCAGGCGCTTGCGAAACTTTATGAAGAGATCACGGCTCTTTATCCGGAGTTTGATATTCAGATCGTGCCGGATGTGGATATGACTGACCTGCACGATGAGTGAGCGTTTGAAACAGAGGTGACATACATGGACAGAAAAGCTGTGACCGACCGCTATGCGGAGATAAAAGACAGGGTGCGAAAACTCGCGGAGAGAGAGCCGGAAATACACGCGGTAATAATGATCGGCTCATACACGCGTGAGAACGTTCCTGCTGATGAGTACTCCGACATCGACCTCATAATCGTCACTGACGCGCCGGAAAAATGGTTTTCCGGCGAATATCCCGACCTTCTCGGGAAAACGGACATTTCGTTCATTGAACCGACTCTCGGCGGCGGTAAGGAGCGCAGAAATATCTACGACGGAGACAAGGATGTTGATATGATTGCACTTACCCTCGTACAGTATGAGAAAGCGCTTGAGGAAGGCGTTCTGGAGTGGGTGATGAACCGCGGCTATAAGGTGCTCTACGCTGATTCCGCGAGGATAACGGAGCTTGCGGCGAAGTATGTAAGGTCTGTCGTTTCTCGCAGCGCTTTGTCTGAGGAAGAATTTGTAAATACAGTGAACGACTTCTTCTTTCACAACATCTGGGCTTGCAAGAAGCTGTTCCGCGGAGAGCTTTGGTCGGCGAAGATGTGTATTGACGGTTATCTCAAAGACCGTCTGCGTGTTATCATCGAGGAGTACAGCGCCGTGACGGACGGTGCTGACGTTTGGCATGACGGGCGCTTCATGGATCGCTGGGCGGACGGAACGGTGCTTGCTGAGCTGAAAAACTGTTTTGCACATTACGATGCCGGCGATTGCAGAAAAGCACTTGCCGCTACTCATAAACTGTTCGTGCGGCTTGCGCGTACGGTTGCGGAGAAGCGTGGTTACAAGTACCCGGAAAATGCAGAGATATGCGCGGCGGAGTATCTTAAACGCGAACGTTGAAATACAGAAATATAAGGGCATCATTCATCGTACATTGACGAATGATGCCCTTTTTTATTGCTCTTTTCCGCCTTCGCCGAGTGCGGCGAGGTCAGCTCTTTCATACCTGTTGTGTCCGCGGATGCTTTTCTTGTATTTCCAGCATTTTATCGCATCTTCAAGGGACCTGCCTTTGTTGTCGGCGAAAAAGTCGCGGATATATGTGTTGTACTCAAACTGACTGCCGATAGTCGTTTTGGTTCGCTTCTTATCAGCGGCAATACTGCGGTAGGCTTCTATCGCGTCGTTGTATGTCTTTCCAGCGTTGCTTTTCAGCCACTTCTGGAATTCGACGTTGAATGAGAATGAGCTTCCGATATGCTGCCTGAAAAAAGCTCGGTGCTTCTCGGAACATACGATGTTTTCCTCGATGAGTCTGTCGGGCGTGATCTCGCCGTCTATCGCAGTTTTCTTTCGTGATGTTGTTCCGGCTCCGGCTTCTTTTCCGTCAAGAAAGCGGAATATCCGTTCTGTGAGCTCCTGCTTGTTTCCCGATGCGGAGAGTCCGTTACTGCGGCAGAATTCCGCGAGTTCTTCCCTGAGCCAGTAATGCTCCGCGAATACGGCGCTGTCAAGACCTTTCCGGAGTTCCGGACGCTTTTCTTGTCCGCACATATCATTTCCCGTCCTTTCGCTTTCCGCCCGGGCCGGTGAGTGCCCTCGCGGTTTCGATAAGCCCTTTGTGCTTCAGGTTTCGCGGTTCAAAGTGTATGAGCGTGTAAACGAGCTGCATCACAAGCCCCGCACCGAAAGTACCGATCAGGGTGCCTATGCCGACCGGCCCGCCGAGAAGCCAGCCGCACAGCAGAACGACTCCCCACAGTAACACCTCGACAATGCCGATAGGTATCTTCGGCATCCTCTTGCCAAGCGCTATCAGAAGAGAGTCTCTTGGTCCGCAGCATTGCTCTGCACTCATATATACCCACATTCCGAGTGCCATAAACACAAACCCGATGAGCATTATCCCTATACCGAGCCACATATTGTCGTTCCGGGGCAGGGGATTCAGATTGTTGAACAACTGGACGAAGTTTCCGGTGAGCACGGCATCAATAACTGTTCCGAAGCCGATGCGCTCCTTCATTATCACGTCGATGAGAAGTACGGTTACTGCGACCATGGTCATGCAAATTCCGTAGTTGAACGGTAAGTGTGCGGCGAGTCCCATGCCGAGACAATCCCACGGTGCAAGCCCTATGTTCGCGTAGATCGTGAGATGAACGCCGAACGCGAAGATGAGTAGTCCGAGAACTATCTTGACCCAGCCGAACAATATATTTCTGCGTCCTTTTGGCGCGGTATCCTGTTCCATTTTTGTCCCTGCCTTTGTTCTGTTCTGCAGTATATTATAGCAGTTTTGTCCGTCCGTGTCAACGATATATGATCTGCGAAAGGCTCAAATGATACAGACGGACAGTCGGGATTAAAATTTTTGACATTAATGATATTTTTTTGCTCGTTATATGTTAAAAATGCTGAATAAACAAATTAACTGTTGACGTGAAATGGAAATAGTGCTATACTATATCATAGTATATTATGAGAAAATTTGAGAACTTTTTGAGAATTTTGGTTTTTATGGCGCATGGAAGCTCATGGATACCGACATATTTTACCGATTCGAGGAAATGTACCTATGTGTAGAATGTTCAAGCTGATACTGTCCGTACTTTGTGCGGCAATCGCATTTGCAGCCGTTTCGGTGACTGCGCTTGCGGCATCGGTCAACGGAATAAGCGTATCCGGAACAGACCTTGCCCCCGGTGATACATTCACCGTTACGCTGTCAGTCCCTGCGGCAGAAGCCGCGGACACCGCTTCGGTCCGTGTGGAGTTTGACCCGTCGGCGTTTGAGGTGATCTCGTGGTCTCCGAACCTCACTAACGGGTATTACAACAGCGGCGACAGCTTTCTGGCACTCACATCCGCAAATGCGGTCAGAGCGATAGAACTGAGCCGCGGCGCAGAGTTTACCGCAACGCTCTCGGTAAAGAGAAATGCTGCTGCGGGCACATATCCCATAAAGCTCGTGAGCCATAGTTTTTCTTATGTGAAGGATAACGGATATGAGTACGTCGAACTCTGGACGCCCTCGGTGACGGACGCATACATTAATGTCGGAAGTTCGTCCGCAGGTACATCTTCCTCCTCTGTTACGACATCTCAGGTTCCTGAGATAACGACGAGTGCTGTGTCCTCATCACAGCCGCCGGTAACAACCTCCTCATCTTCCTCTGCTGTCGGAACTTCAACTACAAAGACGCCGGCAGTGAATGAAGACCTTAACAGCGATACCACCGGAAAAACAAATGAGATCACTGCTGCACCGAACAACAATGATGACGACGAGGAAGAATACCCCGACACAGGAAATACAGTCATAAGCGGACAGGGCGGCGATGCGGATACGACGACACCTGCGAACGGCGGCAGCGGCAATGTCGAAGTTACGTGTAAGGTGGCTCTTGGCGGACTTCCCGACGGAAAGATTAATATTTCCGCTAAAAACGCGGCTTTTGACAGGGACACAGAGATCCGCGTCACCGGAAACGGCGAAGCTGATGAAAGCACATTAAATGCTCTGAAAAGCCTCGGACTCGACAAACATGGTTATTACGCATTCGATATAAGCCTTTATGATATCGCTGCGAATAAGCGCGTGAATACGCTCACACGCGGATATATCGAGTTTGCTATACCTGTTCCGAAGAAGCTTCAGAGCGCTATGAACGATCTTGCTGTTTATCATATATCCGGCGGTAAGGCACAGTGCATAAACAGCAGTATCTCCTTTGATGAAGGACAGTACCGCATTAAATTCAGCGCCTCCGACTTCTCGCCGTATATGATAGTCGATATGGTCGGCGAGAATACAGATTCATCACAGGCGAGCATCGTTGATACGACCAACACGGGCAGCGGTGTAATGCCGCTTAACCCGCATACTGGCGTTACAGCTGCGGTAGCTATACCTGCGGCACTGGTAGGATGTGCTCTCCTGTCAAGAAAGATCATCAAGAAGAGAAAGCGCACTAAAACTTACGTCGAGTAAGTCATGACAAAGGTAATTATCCGGACAAGGTCCGGTTATTACGGCATTTAAGGATGAATGTCGAACTTATTATGAAAGGAAGTATTATCATGAAAAAGAAAAGGTTATTATCTCTGTTTGCGGCTTTTGCGGTCGCGCTATGCTGCCTTATCGTTCCCGGGAACAGCAGGATAGGTCTGAACACTGTTGCGGAGGCTTCCGTTACAGACGGGCTGTCTATCGAGGCACTGGACGGTGCCGATATTGAGGCTCTGATGCCCGGAGACAGGTTTAAAGTAACGCTCACAATAAAGCCCGTGGACGAACTCCTTGATACGATCTATTTCAACATCAAGTACAATTCTGCGGCTTTTGACGTTGTGAGCTGGTATGATGCCGATGCTGATGTGCTTGCACCCAAGGGCGCTCTTTCCGAATCCGCCGGTATTTTTCCCGTTGAGGGCGAGGATGGATTCAGCTATCTTTCTTACGGCGCAGCCGGTCTGAAGATCTCGGCTCCGGCAGAAGAACGGACCATAGACCTGTCCGCAGGCGCAGTTTTTGAAGCAACTCTTATGGTCAGAACTGATGTACCCGTTACCGGCGGTTCGTATGAAATAACTCTTGATAAGACTGCAGATTGTTTCCAGTGCGGCTATTTTGTCAGTGCGACAGGATATATCGAGTGCTGGAAGCCGTCTGATGCAGACTCATCTGTTATTGCGAAAGTTGCAAACTCCATTTCCGGTAAGATAGACGGTATTGATCTCGGTGATGTAGGCGGCACAGTCGTTGTACTTGTATATGACGGTACAACGCTTATTACCTCTGGTGATGTTGACCCCGTTAACGGAAGGTTTACTATCAAATCCGGTCCCGAGGACGCTACAAAGACATACGATCTTAAGCTTGGCGTAAGAGATGCGTCCAGCACAGTAAGATCACTCTGGGGCGTATTTACAGAGCGTTCGCTCTATCCCGAGGATGACAAGACAGTAACATTGACACCTCCTAAATTCGTAAAGAACAAGCTTACCGACAAGACTGGCATTATCCAGATCAAGGGAAGCAAGGACATAAGACCTATCGGTATGCTGACATTCAGACTGTTCGGTGATGTTAACAAGGACGGTTCTGTCGGTGCGGGTGACGCTACACAGATACTCAGACATATCGTCGGCAACGCTTCAAGCATTGACGGGGCTTCCGACGAAGAGACCGAGATCAACAAGGGCATTGCGAACGTTATGGATACCGACAGCGTGCTCAACGCAAAGGACGCTACACAGATACTCAGAAAAGTTATAGGCGTTCCCTCTATGTTCAACGGCAGAGCGTAATTAAAAAATCATAAAAAAGGACCCTTGACCCATGGCAGGCGGATTGAAAATAAAGTTAATATTTTTGATCACAGCGGTGCTGTTTGTGTCCGCTTTTTTGGCGACCCCTGTCAAGGCAATGGACGCGGACGGGCTCAGCGTTTCCCGTAACGGCTTGTGGAGCGGCAGTTCCACTGTGGAAGCGATGCGCGGGGATATTGTCACCGTGTACATAAATATCCCCGCCCTGCCGAACCACTCCGACGCTATCTGGATCAAGGTATATTACGACCCGACAGTGTTCGAGCTGCCGCCGTACTGGGCTTCGTGGGGCACCCTCAACGAAATGGGCGAGGGTGTGGAAGCAAAGACCGGCGCGGGCTCTGACGAGAACGGAACATTTTTTTCCTTTGCTGCGTCTGCGGCAAGAAACGACGGCGGCAGGCTCATCCCCGTTTGGCAGAGCCAGTGTCTCAACGCAAAGCTTCGGGTGCTGAACAATGCGCGTCTCGGAGACACGGTATTAAGACTTGAGACACACGATGTCGCATATACGAACGATGACGGCGTTACTTACACCGATATGTGGGAAAAGCCTGCCGTTACCGAAGCTACAGTATCAGTATCACCCCCTTCGTCCGTTTTCAGAACGGGCGGAGGGATTCGTGTTGACAAAGAGAAGATCGCGCAGGACAGCGAGTTCTATATCTATATTGATGTTCCGAAAATGGCTCGTGAAGCTGTAATGACGGATATTGAGGTCGGCTATGACCCGACCGCGTTCACGTTCGTCGGCTGGGAGAATTACGCTTACGCCGGAGTTCAGAGAGATTCGTCGCATTTTGGTGTATCGCGTAACGAATGCATTGACAATACCGTGCTCAAAGCGAAAATGCGCGTCAAAAAGAATGCAAAGGCAGGCAAGTACGCGTTTGTTATCACTGCTCACAGCCTGCATTACGACGACGGTCTGACAACGATTGAGATGTGGTCTCCCGACAGAATGTCGGCTGAGGTCGAAGTACTTGATACCTCGGCATATCATTCTGACGTTTACGGCATATCGGTTTATCCTGTGCGTGCAAAGCCGATGGAACTGTTCGACGTCTATGTGACCATACCGGCGATGAATGCTTCGGCGGACAAGATCGACATACGCGTTGAATATAACCCCTCCGTATTCGAGCTTCTTTCGTGGGATCCGGGATTCGGCACCGTGGACAACGGCTGGAATTGGTTTGGCTTCAAAGCCGGGTATGGCAATATCGACCTCAGCAAGGGACTTACTTTCAAAGCACAGATGCGTTCGAGCGCGGCTGCGCGTGATCGTTACGCTTTCAATCTGACTCACAGCACGCTCTCGAATGAGTACGTGAACAATATGTGGGAGCCGCAGAACAAAACGGCATACATCTATATCTCCGATACGGCAGTTCCGGACGATTCCGGTGATCCGAGAGTTACTGTCGCATCTGAACGCACTCCGGCTCCGGGAACGACGGCGGCAACAAGAGATCCGAATGTCACAATATCGGACTCGGATACTACCCGTCCGGTGGACGTCGGCGATAACAGGTACGATGATGACGGAGACGAGATCTATAACAACAATGATGACGGAACCGAGATAAACAACAGCAACGACGACACGACGGTTCCGTCCGCCCGTGGAATAAATATCTATCTTGACGCTATTCTGAATGGAATAGCAGAACAGAACATCGACGCTTCGACAAAGAAAAAGTTCTTTTCCGGCGACACCGTCATAATGATGAGAAACACAAATGAAGCGGAGAACAGCGCCAAAGCGGCATTGCAGAAGCTTGACCTTTCCGGACACCGCATTTATTCATTCGATGTGAGCGTCCGCGATATTGCTTCCGGAACATACATACACGATCTCGGGAACGGCTATATTGATATTACAATGCCGGTTCCTGACGGTTTCGCTGCGGGAAGCTCCGGAGTAGCGCTGTATCATATCAACAACGGAAATCCCGAGCGGGTCAACGGCACTGTTTCCGTAAGGGGCGGACGCACCGTTGTCACTTTCCGTGTTAAAACATTCTCGCCCTATATGTTCGTTGATCTATCTGCCGGAGGCGGCGCGGGGATTGTCACGACTGCTGATGACTACAAAACTGCTGTGATAGTTGAAGACGATGTGAAGGGCGGAAGTACCTATGACTATGTCCCGAATACGGTTTCTCACCAAAATCCGCATACCGGAGTCGTGGTTGCGGTAGCTGTGCCGGCGGCTTTGATAGGCTGTGCGGTGCTTGTAAGAAAAGGAAAGAGAAAAAGAGGTTCAAGAAGATAAAAATATCCCCGAAGCGGTTATCCGTAACTGCTTCGGGGATTTTTGTCATGTCTGGCTTTTGTTCACGGTTTTATCGGAATGCACATCCGGGTTGACGTGGACCATACAGTGCTTCACGTCGGGGAACTCGTGCTCGATAGCGTCATGAACGATCTCTGCGGTGTCGTGCGCTTCGACAAGGGTGTTTGACGCAGACATGAGTATCTCGACCTCGACATATATCTTTGAACCGAAAAGACGCGTTTTTATGTCATCTATTCCGATAACTCCGTTCGTACCGAGTATCACCTTTCTCATAGCGTCCACAGTCTCTTCGGGGCAGGACTTATCCACCATTTTATCGACGGCATCGCGGAATATTTCGACTGCCGCCTTTTCTATGAACGCACAGATGACTACGCTTGCAAGAGGGTCAAGAACCGGGTAGCCCAGCCGTGCGCCAAGAATACCCGCGAAAGCACCGACCGACGAGAGCGCGTCGGAACGGTGATGCCACGCGTCCGCCATTAGCGCACCGGAATTGACTTTTTTTGCCGCGTGCTTTGTGTAGCGGAACATAGCTTCCTTTACGATGACAGAGACGACTGCTGCGACAAGAGCGGGGATCTCGGGTATATCTATCGGGTGCGTGTCCGGTTCAATGATCTTTTTTATACCGTCTATGCCAATGCCTACGCCGGTCGCCGCGAGAACGACCGCAAGGATAAGTGCCGCTACACATTCGAGACGTTCGTGCCCGTATGGGTGCTCTTTATCGGGTTTTTTACCGGCGAGTGAGATACCGATCATGACCACAAAGGTACTGAATACATCGGACGCGGAATGAACGGCATCCGAGACCATAGCACCGGATTTTGCGAAAATACCCGCAAGAAGTTTTATCACGGAAAGAAGCAGATTAACAATTATGCTTACGACCGAGACTTTCATAGCGAGTTTTTCGGCAGAGTTGTTCTTTTCATCGTGTATTATTTCGGTATCCATATTGTCATCTCCTTTTTATAGGTATAAAAAAGCGGGGCAGCATGTGAATTACGCTGTCCCGCAGATTTGATCTGCTGCCCGGAAGCCCGGCTGCGCGAAAACGCCGCCTGATCAGGTCCTCAAGTATTGTAGTTATTATATCATATTCGTTATGGTTTGTCAATGACAACAATTTTGAACATAAAATTTCGGGTAACTTTTTTTAAACATTTTGTTATATTTACATAAAAAGTCCTTTACATTTGACTCGAAATGTAGTATAATATTATAGGCTGTAATGTCTGCCGGATACTTCTGGCTGCTTTCATGCCTTACATATAATACGTTTTGGAGCTGTTGTTATGAAAAAGCTGTTAGCCGCAATATTAGCGGTTTCCGTTATGTTGGTTTGTTCGCTCGGCTGTATAACCGCGGGTGCGGTAGGTGCTACCACGGGCGAGGTAGATGTCGTATTTCTTGTGGATTCGAGTCTTTCGATGAAGACGAACGACCCGGATTCAATACGAACACAGGCGATAGACTTATTTGCCGATCTTTGTACTCTGGGAAGCACGAAGATAGGTTTTGTGCTGTTCGGTTCGGACATAAACTATTCTCAGGAGCCGATAGACATAAACACCGAGGAAGACCGTGCAAAGATCAAGAAAACTACCGCAGAGCTCGGTAATTATGTAAAGGGCGCTACCGATACCGGAAGAGCCGCGCTGTATGCAGTGGATATGCTTGCGTCGGACGCATATACCGGAAACGGTAAGTTCATCATCTTCCTCTCCGACGGAAAGACCTACGTCGGCAAGAACAAGGAAGGAAGAACAGACGAGGATTCGATGACCGACCTCAATTCTGCGATAATAAAGGCGCGCAACTCCGGCATACCGATATACACGATAGGTTTCGACGCAGGCGGCGAAGTTGATGAAGCGGAGCTTCAGCACATATCGTCCTCGACCTATGCGGACAAGACGTATATGACCAAGACAACCGGCGAGCTCTCCGAGATACTGAGTGAGATCTATGTCCACCATACCGGCGCCGAGAACAACAATATCATTTCCTATGTTTCCGACGGAGGAAACAAGGATGTGACATTTGCTATAACAGACAGCTCGGTAGTTGAAGCGAACCTTGTTGTAATGCATTCCGCGCCCCTCGATGAAATTGATCTCTACGACGCTCACGGTAATCCGGTACTTTTTGACGGCACCGCGGCGGCCATATCCCACAGCGAAAAGTATTCGCTCGTGAAGATATACTATCCCGAAGTAGGTAACTGGCGCGTTTCGCTGCGTTCTCCGAAGGACGCGCAGATAGACATAAACTGCATACTTACAAGAGACTATAATCTCGACTTCTCCCTCCTTACCGATAAACCGATAGCAAATGGGACGAAGCTTAAGTTCAGCGCCGTTCTCACCGATCCCGAAAAGAACCCCGTGACCGATGAGAATCTTATAAAGAAGCTCGTCGGCAGAGTTATTGTCACAAACTCTGATACCGGTGAGTCTGTTGAAGCTCCGCTTGAATACATAGATTCACAGTACAAGGGTACTGCGGTACTCGACGCGGACGCTTCGTACACGGTACAGGCAAGCCTTTACAACACGAACATAGACATACGAAGCGAAATAATCACGCTTGCGCTCGGCGACGAGAGTATGGTGGAGCCGGAAGGTCCTCTGAAGCTCATACTCATAATTGCCGGCGGAGCAGCAGTTCTGATAATTCTGATAATATTCATCATCAAGAAACTCAAGGAGAATATCCGTATGTGGTCGGGCCGTCTCGTGCTTACCGCAAACACAGGCGGTATGCCTTACCCGCCGGCGTACTTCGATTTTGCGAAAAAGGTGCCGGGTAAACGCAAGGTCATGCTGTCCACGGTAATGAGTGCCGCGTTTGAGAAGGGCGAGGCTTCCGACGCTATACCGAAGAGCATAACCGCAGGTATCAAGATAACCATGACCGAAAGCGGCGATATCCGTATATCAAAGGCGGGCGGTGTAGAATACAGCGGCGGAATAACCCTCGGAAATAACATCATTCTTTCTAATGCCAACAGAGTCACGCTGCGGTATAAGGATAAGACAGGCTCTGCAAACTCGCTCATCATACAGTATTTGAGGACATAAACAGAGAAAAGTGCTCCCCGGCCGCCGAATGCGGGCAGGAAATCTAGAAAAATAATAGTCTTTGGAGGATAATATGGCAAGAATTACGGAGTCACAGAAGGAAAACATATCGCTTATGAGCGTGGACCTCGGCGGTTCGATGTCGAGTGCGCAGATAAGGGTGGAATCAAAGGGAAATCCTGTGCTTATCATAGGTCTCGGAGGAACGGGCATGGATGCGCTCCTCTATACCAAGCAGCTCATAAACAAGCGCTTTAAGATACCCGAAGACGCACCCAACAAGGCTCTTGCGATACCGGACAATATCCGTATTCTCGGAATAGACTCGGATAATACATATTTCAAGAAAAAGACAGACAAGAAAGACGGTGAGATGCGTTTCGCGGTCGGTGAATACGTTTCTATCTCAGCATCCGTTGAGCGCTTCCTTGCCAACGAGCACCTTATCCCGCCTTACGTAAAGGAATGGCTCGATGACCCCAAGCGCATCTATACAAAGGTAAAGGGCAGCGGAGATGACGGTGCTAACGGTATCAGACAGTCCGGAAGAATTCTACTCTTCAATTCGATAAACGCTGTCGTAAAAGCCATAACCACAAATGTACAGAAACTTCTCACCGGAATGATGCCGAACCAGCGTCTCCAGGTGTTTATCCTCTCGGGAATAAGCGGCGGTACCGGAAGCGGTACCTTCATCGACATACCTTATATCGTCCGTGAGATCATCAACCGTCAGGGCAAGAGCAACTTCGATATAATGGGCTTTCTCTTCACGCCCGACGTAAACCTTTCCCGCGTAGATGACCTCAATATCCAGAGATATATCAAGCGCAACGGATTCGCGGCTCTTCAGGAGCTCGAATATCTTATGGATATGCATTCTCATATGTTTGACCCGTTCAGACAGCGCTATTCCGAAAGCTTCGAGGTAATCAGCGCCGAAAGACCGTATGACACCTGTCTTTTTGTCTCGGCAAGCGGCAAGGACGGATTTATCCTCAAAGATCCCGCTGAACAGTACAAGTTCAGCCTTTCGATTGCAGCCGAGGGTATCTGTAACTTCATATCCTCTTCCGACAGCCAGGGCGATTTCAGCATAGACTCGTTCCGTGTAAATCTCGGTCAGGCACTTGCGGGCATAATTCCCCAGTATCCGATGCTGAACGTATATTCGTCTGTCGGCGCTTCCGCAGCGATACTTCCGAAATCCGAAGTGCTTGAATACCTCTCCGGTAAGGTGTTTATGCACATGAATCAGCTACATAACAATACGCCTACAAATGAGCAGAGAATAATCTTCCTCGGCACATGCGGGCTGGACAATATGTCTGTACAGTCCTACTTCGACTCACAGCGCCCGACGCTGTTTGACGGCGGACTTGAGAACCCTGTGTTCTCGCGCCAGTCTCTGAAGGTAAACAAGCGCAGCGTCGAGGAAATGGGCGAAGAGTGGCTCAACCGCGTCGAGCAGATGTACAGAGTGACGCTTCCGGACGCCATGGAAGCCTTCTTCAAGAAATTCGAGCAGGCTACGGAGCTGAGCTTCTGCAACTGCGCCGAGGGTCCGTTCTATATCGCGAGCCTTATAAGCTCGGAGGACAAATTCTGCCTTATCAAGAAGCTCCGTACATGTATCAACGAGGAAATGGGGCTCCAGGCAGAACTCAATTCACAGAAGCTCATGGAGAAGAAGAATGCTGCCGATCTTGCGTACCGCAACTTCGTGAGCAAGCCCCTCGACCTCACATCGACATCGAGAAAGGACTACTTCAACCTTATTTCCCAGTATTATACAGCCAGAGCTGACGCAATGCGCTGTGACTATACGATAAAGCTGTACAGCGACCTTACCGCGCGTATCAGCAATTACTTCAACGACTTTATCGACAATATGGTCGGAATTCTTGACTATCTGCGCATAGTCTGCGAGAAGAATCTCAACATCGTTACCGGTGTTGAGACCGCGACAACGGGTCTCGCTAAGACATACGAGTGGAAGATGTACGATATCAAGAGCGAGCAGAATGTTCTCGAAAAGCTCAACGAAGAGATAAGCGGCGTTGACCTTGAGAATGCGGTATCCGATATACTCCGTCACTTCCTTGACAGTTTCAAGTCAAGCCGTTCGAGAGACGATTTCGATGTTTCAACGTTTATCTGCGACAGCATTGCGGCACACTTCTCCGAGACGTTAAGCCAGTCCATGAGCGAGTTCTTTGAGGCACGCTATCCGAGTGCGGCTTCGAGAGCGGACGCGGCGAAAGAGCTTCTGAAGGAACTCCGCGCGCGCTCCAACATCATGTACCCTTGCTCTACATCGACCGATACCGCGGAAATACTCTATGTTTCTATCCCGAGCCAGTCCGGACCTATCGAGGCTGCCGCGGACGACGACGAAGTGCTTTCGCGTCATAAGATCATAAGCCCTTACACCAACCGTATCTCGATATTCACATTCGGCGCGGGACTTGCGGTTGCTCACCATAACACCGTTCACCTGTTCGAGTCTGACTACTATTCGTTCGTTTCCGAAACGGGCGGAACAAAGGATGCTAACATGATAGGTCAGCACCTCTACTCGTCGTACAGCGGACTTCGCGATACCGACTGGTTCAAGCTCCCGAGCCCGATACATGATACCCTGCGTCCGAAGGCTTCCGTGACCGAGAATTCCGAAAAGGTACACAAGGAGAACGAGGCTCACCGCGAGATCTTCAACAAGGCAATAGAAGCCGGCATCATTGACGGAGTGGGCAACGTACACTATGATGAGAGCATCACTGCGGATATGGTTAAGAAGATAACCTATGACCCGCGCAAGGCCTCGGGTATCAAGGAAGCAAAGCAGAAATATGACGAGATTATTCAGAAGATAAAGAACGCTGATGTTCTGTTCACGCTCAACCCCGTCAACTATATGAGCGCGACCGAAATGGACAAGATACGTGAGTCTTATGTAAGAACTTACGGTGCATGGAAGTACACCGAGCAGATGCTGAACGCCTATAATGCTGCTCTTGAAGGTATCGCGGAGTGCGACGGTGTAATGAGCAAGGAAAAGGACGCGAACAAGATGCTGAAGGCTATGTTCGATGCACTTTTCGCAGGAGTTATCTTCAAGGAAAAGACATTCTTCAGATACCTGAATTCCTCCGGCGACAACGTTAATATACTCAATACGCTCACAGTAGGCGACACGACGGAGCAAAGATACTTCTTCTACTATGTGCTGCTTGAGAAGTTCGCCGCGCTTGACGAGAGCCAGCGTGCATATATCAGCAAAAAGGCACAGTCCGCACACGCCGAGGACATACCCGACGAGCACGTCGAGTTCCTGCGCGGTCTCAAAAAGCACGTTACCGCTTCGATAAAGGCGATAGACGATATGGATGCAGAGTTCTCGGAGTATGACGACGACAGAGCCGATGATATACTCAGAAAATACAGGAAGCTCAGAGAAATGGCAGAAAGTTCACTTGAGCTTCTTGAATGATCCGTGAGGGAAAATGAAAGAGTTACTTAAAAAAGCCGACGAATGTATAAACATAAAGGCAGACAACGAGGTCGCCGCGTCTTCGGGCGCGGAGTACCCTGTCATGTTCCTGTATGTCGGCGACAAAGCTGCGGAGGACCGCGATATAATAAGGAAATGCCTTAAACAGAAGTTTATGAACGGCGGCAGTATCACTCACGTTGTTATGCGTGAGCTTTCTTCCGCACGCTACGATGATGTCGATCTCAGCGTTGAGATAGGGCTTCCCGACGACCGCGGTTACAGTATGGAATACATACTCGGCGATGACGGAAGACTTTTCCGATTCAATGATGCGGCGCGGAAAACAGCGGAAAAGATGATGATGTCGTCCGGCTTTCCGCAAATGAGTAAATGCTTTTTATTTATTGTTACAAGCTCGGACTGCCCGCTGAACGCTGTGCTCCCGGAGTTTGTCATGCTGTTTTCGGAGAATATTCATATCCGGCTCACGACATTCCTTTTCGTGGGACTCGGCGCAGGTACTGAGGGAATGCTCGGTTCGGCAGCGTTTTTCAGAGAGCTTGAAGTCTGTCAGAACGAGGATTTTGTATATGACAGCAGGATAATGCTGCGTGAGGATCAGCGCATAAGCGTTCACCACGAGGGAACAGTGTTCGACTCGGTGTTCTTCCTTGAGATGTACAGGAGCGATATGAAGTTCTGTCAGCACAACCGCGAAAACAATGCGCGTATCGCCGCGCTTACCGCTGTGCTTCAGGACAGGGAAGACCCGATATCCATGCCGCGCAGCGTGTTCTATACCGCGGGTATGGCTTCGGCTCAGACCCCGAAAGGTGTAATCGCGCATATAATGTTCGGTGCGGTTATAAATATGATCGTCGGGCAGTCAAAGGAAGAACCGTTCGCTATCCCGTTTTCACAGTATCTCGGTTATGATGTTCTTTCGCGTACCTGCGACAGGATAATGCTTTCGCTTCCCGATGTCGGGAGCATTGTTTCGGTAATGCCGAAGGTAATGGGCAAGGATCCGGACGCAGTGCATAATACGAATATACGCAATATACTCGAATACTACGGCGGTGAGGACGAAGAGTTCTTCAATGTACGTTTCGGTGATGAGTGTATGCGTATGGCTGACTGCTGCGAAAGCATAAGCATATCGGATATTTTCGGTGAATATATAAACAAGGGTGCGATAAAGCTCGGAGATATACCGGCTTATCTTGCCCGCGACGGCGCACTTACAGTATGTCTCGGCGAGGTCACTGAGCGTCTCGGTTCAGAGGAAGAAGCGCTTACAAAGGAACTCGACGAGCTTCTTTCCCAGCCATGTTCCGGCCTTTCACACGGGCTTTTCTCAAAGCCGACAGGCTGTGAGATACTTGCTGCGGCAGTATCACAGAAATACGGCAAAATGCTCGGGATACTGCGTGTTCGTATGATGAAGAGACTTGTCTCCAACATAATGTCGGGTATAAAGGAATACTCGGCTTCCGTGACCGATGCGGTGAACTTTGTGAAGACGTTTTCCGACAAGCTCTCGGAAGAGCTTCTGCGTGAGATCTACGACAACGGCTCGACGCTTACCGACGCGTCTGCGTTTACGTCTCATTACACCGAGGTCGTACGCAGGGCAGTGGAAAATTATGATCGCTCGGGAAGCATCACCGCGATATTAAAGGGCTGCGACCTGTACAGCGTGCTGATGAACTGCCGAAGGGCGAGCGTGAGCGAGCTTACGGATATCGCTCTCGATATATACCGTCGGCTCACAGCTATGCCGGATGTAAGCTCGGTATTCTCGATGAACTTTGATGAAGAGCTTTACGCGAGATACAGGGACTATGAAGGCGGAAAAGATGCGGGCTGGGTGGATTCACAGCTCGTTGTGAAGCTAACTGAGGAGAGCCGCGCGAATCTGCGTTACAGCGTTTTTCAGCCGAGCAATAGCCTGTACTGTATGGGCAATGACGAGATAGGCTTCGTAAAGAAGATGACGAAGTTCGAGGATCCCGCTTTCAATACGGTGTTCGTCGGAGACGTTAAGAGCGCATCGTATGAACAGCTTGCGATATATAACGTGCCATCACCGGACAGCGTTGTGTATATCAACGAATGCCGCAAGGTGTACGACGGTTATGCTGCGGACAACAGCGATAAGGTCTATATAGACCGCAGCGCGGAAAGGACATCGGTATGAGCACGTATATAAAGAATATGAATGCTGCGCGGACTGCCGACGGAAGCATCGCCCTTTCGTGGAGCTGGCCGCAGGGTTATACCTGCGTCAGGATAGTTTTCCTTCATCGTCTCGGAGGCAGGGATGTGACATCGCTTGATGCGGACGAACTTGCTGCAGCATCAGACCTGTGCTTTCAGGACGAGTTCCGCATAGCCGGCGGAAAATACATCTATCCTGTCGGCGCGGGAGACGCGGGACTGCTTAAATTCCGTGTTTACTGCTGTGAGGGAACGGACAGGACAGAATTTGATAAATCCGGAGATACCGTCCAGATAACGGGTATAACGCTCAACATCGGGTATAAGACGACCGAGAAGAAGAGCGGAAAAACATACAAGAAGGTCACGTTTGTAATGAAGTGTGACAGCGATGTTCCGGCCGGAGCGCTTGCATATCGCATCGGTGCATCAGATACCGAGTACAGAATAAACAAGGCGCTTCCGGCAGGTGCTTCGGAAGCGGGTCCTGTCATTGTCGGCATCAACGACACCGTGACTCTCGGGCTTGCCGCCGGACATGAGGACGAGTTTGCGATACACGCGGGATAAAGGAGCACATATAAATGAGAAAATGCATTTTCTGCGGCAGGCTGTGTGACCCCGAACAGTACGCGCTTTTTCGCCTGCCGCCGGATCACAGGCATATACGCGACACCGTTTACGCGGGGTATCTCATGTCGCGTGGGATACGCGGAGTAAGCGCCGATCTTCCGGGTGTCTGCGACAGCTTCTCTCCCGAATTCGGAAAGATTGAATGGGAGCGCGGAAAACCGACTCTCGTTACAAAGACCGGACGCAGCAGCGATATACTTGTCTGCCCGTCCTGCCACAATGAGCTTTTCCGTGACACGGACGTAAACGTTCTTACGTCGGCAGTGTTTTTCGGCGCAAAAGACAGCGGCAAGACCTCGCTTGTGCTTGCGCTTGCCCGGGAATGCATCACAAAGCAGTTCTCGCCCGACGAGAAATACAGATACTTCTTCAATGAAAAGCTTTACGACCCGAACGGCATTACATCTGTCGCGGAGCGGGTACGGGAGGGCGGAAAGCCGGACGATCTCCGGTCGCCGACCGTTATCTACCGTGTTACAGGTTCTTCCGACGGACGGGTTATGTGCGATGTTATGTATGATGTATCGGTAACGGACACGTTCGACGAACAGTCCGTCAACGTTACGATGCCGTTCGCGTCCGGCTCTCAGCACTTTGTTTACTGCATACCGGTCGATAAGCTCGCAGAGATGATCGTCTCGGACAGTGAAGCGGCGGATATCAGAATGAAGCTTGATATTTACGGCATGGTGAGCGCATTCAGATATGCGGAAGAACCGCCTGTGCTCGATCTGACAGTCACAAAGCTCGATCTCGCGGAAAAGCTTGGCGGTGCTGCGGCGGATATACTGCGGGTGCGCGGTGATGTGCGGACGCTCAGGAATTACATAACAACCGCTTTTCCGTGTATAGATGAGCTCGGTGGGATGTTCCGTGAGGTGCGCATACACACTGTTTCGGCTGTCGCACCGATAGCCGGAGACGACGAGGCGATAGGAAAATACTACTGTGAGATCTTTGGCTGACACAACACATGGGAGCAGATAAGAAAAGAAATGAGCAATTACGGTAATGATACCACTTATGATATAGTATGTCCGTTCTGTTTCAGGCGCTATACGAACCACAGAGCGCTTTTCGTGGACTATAAGAGACAGACGGAAGAGATATATCCCGAATATGTCGATTATATGCGCAATTTTCTCGGCATAAAAGAATACAGCGGGCGCAGTATGCCCGTGCTTTTCCAGAAAGCCGGCAATAACAGTGTTGACAGCCCGTTTGCTGCTGCTACGGATTCCGGTGATATCGCATACGCGAGAGCCTGTCCGTTCTGCTGCAATGTACTGCCCGCAGGTGCTGGGCGCGTGAAGCCGTTTTCGATAGCTGTCATAGGCGCGGACGACGGGGAGCGCGGATTTTATATAGCCTCCGTGCTGCACAAGCTCAACAGGGAAGTGGCGACGAAGTTCGGCGGAAGCTTCATTCCAGCAGACTATAAGACCGCACAGATGTTCTACGCGCAGTACGAGGAGCCGCTCTATATCGAAAAGTACGTTCCCGAAGCTATGTCGGCGGTGACTCCGCTCATTTACGAATACAGCAAAAAAGGCGCTGTACAGAGCGAGGAATGGTACGGAAGCGAAGTAGCTTACAACCGTGCTCTGATATATATTTACAACATCGATAAGGACTTATGCGACAGGTACCCCATGATAGCGGACAATGCGGTCGCACAGACGAGTGCGGTCATCTTCCTTTCGGATATTGCCGGTATGGCAGGCAAGGACGAACCGACAAATGACCCGTGGCTTGGATTTCTCACCGAGACGTTCAGGAAGCTTTTTGGTATGTCGCCCATCGACCGACCGTCCGCGATAGTTCTTACAAATGCGGACAGAGCGGCACTTGCGGACAGAAAGTGGAGTGTGGTAGTAAAGAGTGCCGACTCTAAGCGCATCGAAAAGGTCTTTCCGGCTACTTATTACTCGAAGCTGAGCGCGAAGATAACAAAGACGCTTAAAACTACGCTTCCCGCGTATTATTCGGCAGTCTCCGCACTTTTCTCGGACGAGACTTCGCTTTACTTTACTGCAAAGACGTTCTACGATATCCAAAACGACGGAAAAGCAGAGATAAAGGATACAAGAACGGATTTCACATCGTTTGAATGGCTTCTCTCGAAGCTCGGGGTGCTGCCAAACGACAGGCGTGGAAGCTTCAGAATGAAGAAATGACACTGTGAACTAAGAAAGAACGATCAGAGAGGACGATACAATTGCTTATAACAAGGAAAAAGAATGAGGGCGGCGAGCAGACAGTCTGGCCGATAAAATGCCCGTACTGCTTCAAGTGCTTTGACCCGGGAGATGTACATTTCCGTGCATCATCTATGAAGCACCGCGTGACCTCGCCTCAGACCGGCGAAAAGGTTATAAGGGAGGACAGCGTCATAGACCGCAACCTTGCCGATTATTACCGCCAGTTCGGCCGTCAGGCTCCGAGAAGAGCGCCGGTTATCGCGCCCAACGGCGGAGTTACGGGAGATGAGTACATCGGGCTCGCGCTTGGCGGAGAGCCGATAAGCTATAAGGAAGGTGTGCTTTATTCGGTAGTCGATGAGTTCGGTAATGAGACCGAGAAAAGACTCTGCCCTTACTGTCACAACGACCTTCCGAAGTCGGCAGGCTTCACTAAAAGCTACACTATCGCGTTTGCGGGAGATACTGCGGTCGGCAAGACCGTCTATATGACAACGCTAATAAACCGTCTCCAGTTTCTCGACGATGATTTCAAGTCAATGCTGATGCCGCTTACGAGCGCCGTAGCCGACAAGTATGAGACCTACTACTTCACGCCTATGTACCGTGAGGGTCTGCTTCCCGAGCATACCCATGTAAATGAAGTTGTGGAGCCTCTCATATACGAGCTCCGCGTAGGCATAAACAAGATTAACGGCGACAATGTAGCTGATAAGACTATAACGCTGACATTCTACGATGTTGCGGGCGACGGTATCAAGAATGCCGATTACGTCAACACAAGAGCGCGCCATCTTAAATATGCCGATGCCTTCATCTACATGGTCGATCCGATGCAGACCGGTGCCGCACAGAGACTTGCGGCGCTTAACTCGAATGCGAGCGCAGATTATATTATCGGACGCGGCGATGCGGTAAAGATACTCGAATCATTCTTTACGCAGGACATAGATTTCAAGGATAAGCCCACTGCGATAGTCCTCACGAAGAGTGACCTTCTTCGCTCGACAAGCACTACCCAGCGCTATTTTGCGTCGGACAGCATTATTTATGAGCAGTGCTCGCACAAGGGTTGGCTCGATACAGAGCAGGTAGAGAAGATAAACTCCGAGGTTCATAATTTCTTCGGTCTCACAGCCCCGTTGTTCAGAAAGAATGTCGATTTTATGTTCAACAACGTGAAATACTTCTGTGTATCTGCGCTTGGCGGACCCACCGAGACAGTCGAAGTTGACGGCATAGACCGCAAGAAGATACAGAGTGGCATTCCGCAGGAGATACGCGTCGAGGAGCCGTTCCTCTGGATCCTTTCGCAGCTCGGCATCATCAGCGACAAGGCACCCGAAGCCCCGAAGCAGAGCGGCGGCGGACTGTTCAAGAAGCTGTTTTCCAAATGATCGGATAATAACGTTCCAAATCAAACTTTTTTGAGAGGAGAGATAAACCATGGCATATCAGCATTTGTTCGGAAGCGCGTCCGGAGGCACATCGGGTGCAGGCTATAAGACTCTCGCGGCAACACCGGATTTCTATAACGTCATGACTGACGACGAGCTGAGCGGATATAATAACTATACATTCAAGGGCAAGGACGAAAGCCCCGTTAAGTTCGTTCACTGTTATAAAGAGTACAAGCAGTGCTTTATCCAGTCCGCCGTGTCGTTCGAGTACGACTATGTCGGAAGAAACTCTTCGATAGCACATACCCTCGTTCTTACCGAGTCTGAGAGCAGGGCGATACTTGAGGAGCATATCTGCCCCTTCAGCCCCGCCATGTTCATGAACAGCAGGTCGGATAAGTTTGAGCGCCCGAAGAACGAGACGCTTCCCGAAGTCGATTACCGTTTTCTGAAATGCGGCGACCGCGAGTATAACAAGAACGTAATAACGAAGTTCTTCAAGAGCGACATATTTGCCCAGTTCGTACTTTCCATATTCCTTTCAGCCGAAAACGGATATTCCGTATTTATAGCTCTTCCGGGAAGCGCCCGTGAAGCCTCGCTCAACGCGATTAGACTCATGAACGTTCTTATACCGGCGTTCCCGTCGGAGTACAGAAAGAAAATGGGCTTCATGTCTTACGCGACTGATACCTATACCTACGAGGACGTGAGCATCTACTTCGTCAGCGGAATGGATCTGAGCCGTCAGTATGTCAGCAGCGCGTACTGCTTCGACCTGTCGAAAGAAAAGCCGTATGTGAGCGGTATCGACCCGTCAACGGTCAAGGAATATCATGAGCTTATCCGTGCGGTCATAGGAAATGTCCTCTCGAACGACAACGCGTCTCTCAATGATTATTTCAATGACATACTACCGAAGCTCGACAGCTATGGCCGCTTTGATCTTCAGAAAATAAACGAGATATTCTTTATGTGGAAGTTCCTTTCCGGCTCGTCCGAGGACGAGATAAACGGCAAGGAAGCGTGCAGAGTGCTCTCGTCGTTCTATAACTTCTATGGAATCGTCGATAACAAGGCGGCTTTCCTCAACCGTATCAACGGTTTCTGGGAGAAGGAGATCGAAAAGTGCAGGAACGGCGGCTATGCTCCGGATATAGAAGTGTTCAGCATAGTCAACCGCAACTATCCGTCATTCGGCGAGGACGATAAGCGTCAGGCGCAGAGAATATGGTCGTTCGTGCTTATATACACGGTATCGAACGGTGACACCGCGTTATGCGACAAGTTAATGTCGTATGAATATGAGGGTTCTGAGCTTGTTGCCGATGTTATCGGCTATATCATGCACATTTATATCGGCTTTCTTTACCGCAGGGACAGAAACACGAAAATGGGCGACGCTTACACAAAGATAATCGGCGGATATATAAAGCGTTCGGCGGAAAGCAAGGACGGTAAGATGATACTCGGTGCTCTTCGCAGAGTTATTGAAGCGACAGACACGTTCTATGAGGAAATGGGCTATGACAAGAAAGATCAGTACGAGCTCTTCTCCGGCAACCTTATGGGATTTTTCGAGGAACCTATTGCCGGACGCTTCAACGACGCGGGACTTTCAAGAAAGTTCGCGGTAATGGAGGAGCTTAAAGAGTACACCTGTCCCTCGGATATGAGCGGCGATTCCGGTTCACTCGGCAGGACAGTCTATGAGCACTTCCACAGCAGTGCGTTTATTCCGAGCGTTCTTTCGGGATTTACAAAGACGAGCATCGAAAAGTTGGCAGACGACAGGAAGCTCATCACCGATCTTTCGCATGAGCTTGAGAATTTCCACGAGCTTGAGAATGTCGAGATAATCGGGCTTTTCCAGCGGTTTTACGGTATCGTCTGCGGGGCAAGGGACATATCTGTTATCTACGAGCTGAACGACCTTGTAAACAAACCCGAGCAGCAGGAAACGATAAAGAGCTGGGTCGCGGTATTCGCAAACAAGTTCCCTGATGTGATACTCTCGATATTCGTGAACTCTTCGTGCTCGATCGACGATAAGGCGAATATGGTCTATACTGTCGATTATTACGCGGCTTTCAAGGACTATTTTGAGAACCTCGGCCGCGACCGCGAGCACATGATGCGTGATCTGAACCGTCTCATCGCCGATCTTGAGACCGACTGCACCCGCGCGGAATACAAAGATCTCGGGCTTGCTGCTTATCGTGAGCCTGTATCGCGGTTCATAAATGATTTCTTCTTCGATAAGTCTATAGACAGGCACACACGTAAAGATAACGAATCAATGCTGAAGAAGTTTGAACGCGTAAAGACAATGCGTTCTTACCTTGACGGTAAAGAGAAGAAACATAAAAGATTTGGAAAGTAATAAAAATGACCCCATAAGACACGGATGTCGTAAGGAAGTTTTCCGGGCGCCGCACGATGCGGCGCATACG
>CAMVNQ010000012.1 GCA_947168885.1 uncultured Clostridia bacterium
GTCTCGTATGCTTCAAGCTCATGTTCATAATAATCTTTCAGTCTATTGAGTTCTTCAAGTTTCGCTTCGTAAGACGTAGTGGTATCATCTTCAGTGACATTTGAGGTCGTAATAAGCGGTTCTGCCGTTGATGTCGCATACGGGTCATCATACGGCGTGGCAGTGGTCTCCGCGGCTATACTGTCTGTGCTTTTGAACATTGTCAGACCGAAAATTTCGCTCCTCGAGTCTTCCGAATAACCGAAATACACCTCCGCCGAATCGGTAGCTGCATACAGTCTGTATCTCGCGGTATAGGAATACAGAGTGCCGGTGCCCGAGAATGATGCAGAATCACAGAAGCCGATATCGGAATTTTTCGGGTATATATTTTCCGTCATTCCGTCAACCTGCTCCTCCTTGAAAATAAGATCGTAGTCTATATATGCCTCAGTGCCGTCAAATCTGTACCCTTTAAGATGCACCGTAAGATCGTCGCCGACCCCATATCTTTGGTCTATGTTCACATACCCGGTCGCATCGGCAAAGGGGTATTTCTGTGTGCTTGCGGAATACCCTGCTCCCGCGCCTTGCACATCTGGACCCTTGAGCCCGCCGTTATCGGCAAGAAATTTCAGTCCGAACACCGCGCCTGCAAGCACTGCGGCTGTTCCTGCTATTCCCAAGAACACGTTAAGTGCCTTGTGCGATTTCCTTGGCTTGATATATTCCGGAGTGATCTCCGTAAACTTGACTTGCCGTACATTATCTTCCATATTTTTCATATTCTTCGCCCTTTCTTTGACATTTTCAAATGCCGTTTCGTGATCGGAACAAGGATATGTTTCTCTCACAGACGAAAAGGCTTTTTTACAGAGTTCTTTATAATCCATATTATCAGTTCCTTTCACTACCGAGCAATTTTTTTAATTGCTTCCTGCCCCGGGATAGGCGTGCCCTGACAGCAGCTTCACTGATAGCAAGTATTTCTGCAGTTTCCGGGATCGAATACTCTTCGATATAATGCAGATACAATACCTCTACGATTTTCCGATTAAGTTTCATAATAGTTTTCAAAAGCTCAGAATTACTGCTGTCAGCAATATCACCCTGAATCTTGTAATCTGCTGCTTCAAGCGGCAAAGAGAACTTATACCAGTGAGAACGCACCAGATCTATACTTTTATTCACTGCACAGCGCAGCAGCCACGCCTTGATATGCTCATCTCCGGTAAATGATCCGCGATATGTATAAAGATCAAGAAATACATCCTGTGCTATGTCGTCGGCATCAGACGTGTTTTTACAACGGCACAGCGCAACGGTATAAACATTTGTATAGAATTTTCGCATACATCTGTCAAGCTCATTGTCGGTCATTCCTATCCCCCTTTCTGTGTAAGGCACCTTCAACAATAAATCGAATGGAATAGCCGTTTTGTGACATGATTTGAAGAATATTTTCAATTTCGTCACATTGAACAATATTATACACCATTTTTATTGTAAATGCAACAAAAGTGCAAGCCGAAATTGTAAGGTTTTAGAAATCATGTGATTTATTATTGGAGCAAAGCTGTAAAAACCGCTTAATAGCTTGCAAATCGGATGATTTAATGCTATTATAGTTTTGGGTGTTATAGTGTGTACAAATTAGCTAAACGGCTTTGTGCAACTATACGAAAATGAAAATATTTCCGGAATCCGCGTTACATTTTGCCGGTTTATTCGTTTTATATAGTAGAGACTTTTTTATTTTGGAGAGCGATACTATGGGAAAAAGAAAAATTAGGGTCATGCTGTGTGTCCTTCTGTCAGCAATTACGGCTGTTCTGATGCTCTCGGTGAGCGCTTCGGCGGATTCGGGACCAAAACCGAGTATAAATGTCATTATAAAGAATGTCGGCAGCGAGACATGCTACGCGACAATGATCTCCGATAGATCATACGGTTTTAAATACATATCTCTCAACGGCTCTGAAAATGGAGTTACCGATGTCATTATGGATAACTGGGGACGCTACGGCAAAGAAGATTTTGTCATAGACGACCCGATATACGATATTTTTTCGGCATACGCGGAACAGGACGGGTATGAATATTCCGCGTGGTACGTTAAACTCGGAAAAGGGACAAATGAGATAGAGTGGAGCTATCGTTCGCCGGATCGTTTCAAGCTCGTGCTTTACTATCCCGACAGCGGCAGATTTGAAGCAAGCCCGGTGTGTGACTGCTTTGCCTACAACAGTATATTCATAGTGGAATTGTCCGAGAGCGGCGAAATATCCGGTATATGGGAAGACGACGATATTATTTATCGGATATTATCCATACTTGTGCTTATCATCGTCAATCTGCTTATTGAGCTTGGTCTGGCTCTTCTGATTAAGTTCCGTAAAAAGTTTCACATCATAACAATAATCATCACAAATCTTATAACACAGGGCTCGTTGTTTATCTGGCTCAATTTCCGGATATTGACACACGGAGCCGGAATATTTGAGATGTTCGGATACCTTATCGCGGAAGTTGTGATACTGGTTGTTGAAATGACGGCATACAGCATTATTTTCAGAAAAGACGAGCGAAGAAAGTATGTTCCGTTGTATGCTTTTCTTGCTAATCTCGCGTCATTTCTTGTAGGCTCACCGGTCGCATGGTTCATAATTTCACTTGTAAACGGGATAAGAAGGAATATCAATGTGTAATCGGCTGTGTAATGTGTTTACTGAATATAAAGCAATAGGTTTTTATTGTCCCGAAAATGACAATAATACATAAACGGAGGATAATATTATGAGAAAGCCAGTACATAAAATACTTGTGTTAACGTTATGCGCAGCCCTGTTCCTTTCGGGCTGCAATACAGACAAGCCCGCACAGATAACACTGTCACCTGTTGAAATAGAAAGGCTGGAGAATGCGGGGAAATTATCCGACGTTTCAGATATTATCGCATTGCTCTCGGATGATGTGAAATATAGCGAGTGCGATGATGACAACGACCTTATGCCATATTTCGGCGGACTTGCCTGTGCGGACAGAGAGTTTTGTATTGTATCGCACGGCGGGGAAAGCTATGTACTGTTCCGATATGATCATATAGGAAATCCCGGAGATCTCGCAAGTGTCGGCGGTTTGACCAAGGAATACAGCGGAAATACGCTGAATGTCAATGTTGCCCCTGTATTCAAAGGTAAGATAGAGATCGGCTGCTTTACGGGAGCTGTGTACGCAAATTGCATCGTTAAGCTCGACCGCGAAATTGACGCGCTTACTGTGGATGATTACAAATACACGGAATATGACGGCGGTATCGTTCGTGTTGGAAAGAAATACGGCGCGCTCGACGAGAATATGAATGTGATCGTGCCGATAAAGTATGATATACTCGTGAATTTCTCGTCTCCCGGTTCGGAGCATACCTATTACAGGTTCAGCGAAAAAGGTCATAACGGGATCATGGACGGGGATTTCAATATAATTCTGGAACCCCAGTATTCTAACATTGTTTTTGTGAACGACGATGAGTTTGTAGTTATGGAATATAATACAGGCGGTGATACAACTTTGGAAACATCATCAAACCGTATGATATCGGCGGTAGATCGTTCGGGTAATGTAATATGCGGTCCGATAGACGGGTTTATCGATGCCGCCGAGAACTTCAACAACATTGCCCGTCAAGCGATATTCTCACGAGGCGGTAATAAAGGCGTAATTGACGAAGACCTGAATGTAATCATAGAACCCGAGTATGACAGTATATGGAAAGAGGGAACGGATACCTATATATTCTATGTGGTGACAAAGAATGATGCTCACGCAGTGTTTGATACCAAGGGCGTGCAGAAAACTGCGTTTGAGAACCTGACCGCTTATGAGGTCGGTGAGAAATACCGTAATAGTATCAAAGTACGTTGAAGGAGACCAGCTATGAAAAACACTAAGATTTTTATAGCACTGACACTCTGCGCCGTTCTGCTCTTGTCGGGCTGCAATACAGACAAGCCCGCAGAGAAATCGACAGAAGCATCTGCTGCAACGAGCGCCGAAACAACAACTACAACTACACCCGAGGAAACAACCTCGGCTGAGACGTCTATGTCGGAAGAGGTTTTCACCGAACCCGTCTTTACCGATAACAAATATCAGGAACCCTTCTATTCAAGCAGTCCTGTTCTCACGCTCAATGAGGCGCTCCGGGACATCGACAGTATACGCTCGTTCGACTATGGTTCCGACGATATGGATGATGTCATCGGGCGGCTGCTCGCGGGCAACAGCATCTGTCTCGGAATGTATATGTTTGACGAGTGCAAGATCATCACCGAAGACCCCGAAAGCGTGTATATATGGGAAGGCTCGGATATTTTCGAAAGCCTTACCGACCTGCGGGACTTCACCGACCGCATCTACATCGATGGCTTCGCGGAGGATACCATAGAACAGCGCCGCATCATTGAGACCGAGGAAGGTAAGCCCGCAAGCAGCGGTATCGGCACGGTGGGGCTGCGCGACTTCACCGGGGAGCACAGTTGGTTCAATATCACCGACGTTTCCGACGATCAGTGCAGCTTCCTGTTCTTCTGCCCGAGCGACGGCGAAAAAGATATGATAAACTACGATGCTTACGAGTTTTGTGCAGTCAAAGAGAACGGCGAGTGGAAGCTCCCGCGCTTCGTCTGCGAGGATGCCGACTGCCTTGAGGGGAGAGTGGATTATACCCTTGTGGGTGCGGAGATGCGACGTCTCACATATTTCGGCAGCCACAATTCCCTCGAGGAGAACTACGTTCGCGTTATGCGCGAGCATTTCCGCGGCGTGTGGACTGACGAAAGTACCACCTTGAACTCTAGATGCTTTGTCCTCGGCGTGAACAGAAATTACGAGGTCGAGGGTGGTGGCAATGCGCTCATTTGGTACGGCGACCATCCCATTTACGCCCGTGTGGATGACAAGAAGGCGGAGATGTACTGCACTACGGATTATATCGCAAATATCATACACTACTGCGTTTATGCCAACGAGCCGAATGTGATGATCGTCGAGGATCTCTACGGAAACTACTCCGACGGGAAATACACTAAACATACGGAAACATACACCCGTGTCGATGACGCGGAGTCGTACCCGGACACTGGCGCATTCACGTTTTATCTTGCAAGGAAGCTGGACTGCAGGCACTTCCGTCAGTCAGAGCATTGCGTTACGATCGAATACGATGGGTTCGAGTACAACAACGACGACCGGTACCGTGACGGACCGCCGCGTGAGCTGAGACTCATTGAGGACAACGGCGACAGCATTATCCTATCCTCGCTTTTTCACAGGGGTGAGGACAGAGACGCGCCATATGAGCGGCGGTTCAAATATGAGATGCACCGCACGGACGAGGGTGTGTGGGAGCTCGGCGACTTCGAGGATATGAAGGATGACACCATAGCGTATGTGACGAAGGAACACATCAACTACAGCGACCGTTATACCCTGCACATACCCGCGAACTGCACCGACCCAGATGTCGGCGCGCTCATCAACGAGCTTACGAACACAGAGATCGAGCTCGATCCCGACAACACGTTCTTTGCGCTGAAGGATGGCTGCCTTTTCAGCCTCGATATGACGGTAATGTACGTCGCTCCGTATGACGCGGAAGACCCGTATCCGTATGATGAACCTATAGCTCCTGTCACCGTCAAAATATACACCGTTCCCGAGAGCGTGACCTACATAGCGCCTCACGCATTCTATAAAGGGAGCAGTTCGAGAACGCTTGATGTGATCTATGCGGGTGATAAAATTACCGACGAGAACATCGCCACGCTTGACCTCTGCTATATGACCGAGGTATGGCTCAGCCAAGCGACGCGCGCTTTGATAGGCACGCAGCCCCGTCGGGGACCCGGGTGGAGATCATACGATTGAATCCTCACGGACTTTCAAAAAGGGTATTGACAAAGAAATGTTCCGAAGAATTGCAACTGAAACGGAGAAAAATATGAAACACAAAAGATCATTTACAGCTTTAACACTCTGCGCAGCGCTGCTCCTTTCGGGGTGCAGTACAGGAACGCCTGCTCCGGCAGTATCGGAGTGTGACACGGCAACGACTGCGGAAATGACAACAACGACCGCGGCAGAGAACGGGGTACTTGCAACGACAGACACGGAAGTTACCGCGCCCGTATCCGCAACAACGACACTCGCGACCGAAAGCAACATCGTCACTTCCGACGAAAAGACTTCCGGTATCACATATGCGGATTGTATCGGAAAAAAGATAATCTGCGACAACACCGAGGACATGGCTTCGAGATACCAACGAACACTTGAGGAAGGCTTTGAACCCGGTGTGAATGTGAAGGTGTGGGATCTTCACAGGGGAACGGAATTGTCTATAGAACCATATTACGGCTGGAGCCTTGACACGAGAATATCGACCGGTGTAATCTCCGAAAAATGCGACGACGATTTTAAGAAATCGATAGCCAGCACAATGTGCAGCTTCTATGAGGATACTCGTTTTACTTATGCGCATACGCGCGTTTATATCGATAAAGTTGACAGTACCTCGGTATATGCGGACGAGATAGTATACGGCTACGACCCGGTATGTCAGGACAGCTTCATCGTTGTGAATGGTTTTATCCGAAATACCGGTTATGACAGAAGCAGAGAGAGCTACAAATTTGAGTATGTTGTCGATCCCGCGTCCATGAATCTTCTTCGTCTGCCGATGATGATATCTAATCCCGAAAAAATGAAGTTTGAGGTGAACGGAACCGAGTTTTACGCCGATACTATGCGCGGTACTGGCACTTCCGTATCATATCTCGGAAACCCGAATCTGAAGCTCGATGGAAAAGACTACATTTACGCACGCATCGCACTTCTGGCACCGAGCTTTATGTACAGCACCAAAGACGGTGCGCACATATCGGCAAGTGTAGTGAATATTGAGCCGATAGACTCCAACACGGAAAAGTACATCAAAGGCGTAGCGACCGCTCCCGCGCCCGATGCTCCCGACGGGCTTTCGGCAGCTATGACCGCGGCAATTGACAAGATGTTCACGGATAAGACAATATCGTTCAGTATGCTCGATCTCGACTTTGACGGTACACCCGAAATTCTTGTACAGGAAGCTACTCCCGATGAGCTTGATGGGCCTTACGGCTCCGCTCACAATGTCGTTTACGGCTATTTCGGCGGTGCAATGAAAAAACTCGGCGAATTCGATACGGTCGGCTATGATCCGCTTGAAGAAGTGGTCTATATACCGAAGAACGAGCGCGGCTGGCATTTCACCGACGACAAGGACCACTGTTTCATGACGCTGAAAAACGGTAAGTTTGATGTAAACCACATTACAAAGCGAGGCAGAGATGAGGAAGGATATCCGCTCGCAAACGAGTTTTATTTTCTCGGCGAGAAAATAGTTGTCGAGCCGTATGAAGCATATAACCCTATCCTCGGCAGGACGGAGACATACTACAAATGGGTGAGCCAAAACTCTCTCGGCTATTCGGTAATGGCAGATGACCCGTATCGTGTATATGATATGCTTTATGAAAACCTCGGCGACCTTTATTTCAAGATAAACAGAAAATATTATCTTGGTGAACACCTAAATATGTGGGGAGATGATCCTTATACACATATCGACCCGCCATCGAATTATCCCGATTCTGTTATAGGTGCATACTACACCGCCGTGCAGTCGTCGGAATACGATAAATTCTACGGACTGTCGTTCGAGGGCGCAAAGGAAAAGCCCGTCATCTACCTCTATCCCGAGGAAGAAACGGACGTTTCGGTGCAGTTAAGCTTCCCGTTCGGCGGCGAGCTGACCTGCACATATCCCGACTACGGCGACGGCTGGAACGTTACCGCGATGCCCGACGGTACGCTTTACGACGCGAACGGCGACGAGTATTACTGCCTCTATTGGGAGGGCGACGGCGCGGCTGACCTCGACATGAGCAGGGGTTTCTGCGTTGCAGGAAAAGACACCGCAGCATTCCTGCGTGAAAAGCTGATGTACATAGGCCTGACAGCCCGCGATGCAAACGAGTTCATCATCTACTGGTTGCCGAAGATGCAGGATAATCCGTACAACGTGATAACGCTGCACACGGACGATTATGCGCGGAGCGTACCTCTTGATGTGTCTCCGGCTCCCGACACGCAGATACGCGTATTCATGACTTACTACGCGAGCGATACTCCTGTGGATATCCCAGAGCAGACCCTGCCGCGTTATGAGAGAACCGGCTTCACGCTCGTTGAATGGGGCGGAAGCGAGGGATAATTATTATAGATCGCCGGTCCGCGCAAATGTCGGGTCGGCGATCGTTGTGTATCTAAAAATACATTGCAAACAGGTTTTTGATGGTGTATAATAAAATATGAAATATTTTTGAAAAAAGCGTTACGCTCCGGCATATCAACAATATGAAAACATCTTTATTAAAAAATTCGCTTAAAATCACATATCTCCCCACAAGAAAACCGCTGTACTAAAGCAAGTACAGCGGTTTTGCTATGCGACATATTTGCGACGTATTAAAGCCTACCTAATGTTAATCGCTCACAAGATGATACTTAGTTAGAAAATCGGGATCTGTTTTCATGATAGAGATCATGCGACGAGCGGGGCCGATGGGACGATTCGTGCCTGCTTCCCATGCCTCTACCGTTTTTGCAGATACTCCGAGCGCGGCGGCAAATATCTGCTGGGTAAGTCCGGCGGAGCACCTGATATTTTTTATCTCATTAGCAGACAAATCAGGCAACGGTTCAACCGAAAGCTTTGTAGTTCTCGCAGTACCCTTTCCTTCTTCATAATCGAGGGCTTCCTGCAATCCGGTCATAATACTGTCAAAAACGTTCATAACATTATCCCCCTTTCTTTTCGGACAAAGATTTTTCGAGCCGCTCAACTAACTGTTTAATGGCATTGCGCTCTTCTTTTGTAAGATTATCCTTCTCGTTTTTAGGATATGCCGTCAAGAGATAAATCTTTTCGTAAAAAGCAAAGTCAATATAGATAACCCTTGTGCTGCCGCTTTTCCCTTGATGCTCAAATGCGAACCGCATCTTTCTGTCTCCACCGGTTCCCTGCATTACGCTACTAACCTTCGGATCGGCAAGCAACTCAGCTTGAAGCCTTTTAAGATCGTTGTCATCCAAATCAAGCTGTTTCCACTTTTTATCAAACTCAGGGAGCATTATAAATTCTCTTGTCACAGCATATCCCTTTCCGACAACCCTATTTTATAGGGTTTTCTTTAATATATCATAAATTTTACGATATGTCAACACCTGTTCTGAAAAATATACATTTTGTAATATTGCTATGCCAATTCCGTGATTATCTTTCACATTAGTATAAACTGTTCCTCTGCCGTCATTTTTTGGAAGACGATGTTGCACATAGCTCGATTTAACGGAAAAACTGAATTATCACAAGATAGGAGAAAAAATATACCAAGTCCTAATATGATAGTTTATCTCTGCCATTCGGTGATATATGATTACATTCTTTTCTTTCAAGGCTGAGAATTGGGACTATAAGTAAGACTTTCATGATAAGTTTATATACTGATAACAATATAGTTTTTTATATTCATATTATTTATCAATCCAAAATCGGCTTTTCAGAGAAAACGATGTTTTTTACTGTCGCTGTAAGATAGTCAGAATTAAAGTAGCAGTCAAATGCCAGACTTTGGCTAATTTTGCCGTTAGAAAGGTCGTGCTTAAGATCCCAGCAAAGATGCTTGCTTTCATTTTTTAAATTATACCCGTCACAATATGTAAAGCCGTCTTCGCTGTTGAAACCTGCGATCCCGCATACCATTTCACCCTCGACTTCTATATCCGCATACACATAGTTCACTTTTGAGAGCTCGATATCGCTTTTGGGGAAAAATGAAAGTGAGGTAACGGTGTCTTTGGTGAATGTAAAGCTGCCGTCGTCGTTTTCGTGCCAAAAATCCGGTCCGGTATATTCATTATCCGAGTAAGAGATGTCCCTTACAGTAACGATCGAACCCTTTGTCATGCTGCCTACAGTAAGAAGAAGACCGCTCGAAATGCCGTCGGGCGTTTTGAAGATCACTTTTTCCGGTTTGTCCTTTATACCCATTGCGTTCGAGTGGAACCATTCTCCGTCTGTGCCCGGCGCCGTAAGACAGAACCATGCCTCGCAGCCAGTGGTATTTACTGTGACAGCCGCGCATCTGAGCTTTTTAAGGTCAAAATGTTCTTCCGGCAAAAGCCGGAACACAATATCTTCGTTGTCCTGTGTACATTTATAGCTGTACGAGCCGTCGTCGTTGAATACCCAACCGGCATTTGCGGCGCGATACATATCGCTCATATCTTTATTTCCTGCATCTTCGGTCAAAAACGTGAAGGACGACATTTTATCGGAAACAGTCTGTGTTGTTATCGGAGACACAACCGGATCATACGCGGGACTCAAAGAAGACGCTCTTGCATTATCCGACACCTTCTCTGATATACGCTCCGTTGAAATATTCGATGCTGCCGCTTCCGTTGTTATAGTAGTTTCGTTGTATTCCGTCACCGTTTCGGGAGTAATGCTTGTGTCGGCAGAAGTATTATATTCAATCTCGTTATTTGCGGTCTGTTCGGATAAGATCTGGTCTTTTATTCCCGCAACATATGAAAGCGTAACAGCCAATATCGTCAGAGCGGCGCACGCCGAAGCGGCAGCGACCATTTGCGGTATATGTTCATGTCCGGAAAGCGCCGCTTTCATTTTTGATATGTTTTGGTAGCGTCTTTCGGGGTCGAATCTCGTTGAGCGCTTGATCATTCTTGCTGCTTTCCCGCGGCGCAGTTCTTTTTTGTCATACCCTCCGCTTAACATATAAAGCATAAGCATACCAACGGCATATACATCTGTTCTTTCGTCGGTCTGACCGAATCCGAACTGTTCCGGTGCCGCCGTAGTTCGTGTACCGAGATAGACCGTATCATTCTCGTTATCCGGTTTAACTGTGCGTGCAGCGTCAAGGTCTATAATATGATATTGTCCGTCTTCTGATATTACTATGTTTTCGGGTTTGATATCCCGGCAAATTATTCTTTCGGGAAGAGTATGTATTTTTTCAAGTATCGAACAGATCTTATATGCGGTCAAACAGGTCTCATGATCTGAAAGAGTACCTTCCTTTTCGATCTTGTCACGAAGAGTTACACCGTCTATATACTCTCGTAAATAATACGTGAAGTCATTATCACGAAAAAGCAGGACAGGCTGCGGGAAACTCTCATTTTTTCCCGAGTCATATATAAGCGATGCAATACGGTATTCATTTTCGATACGGGACGAATTATCACCCGCACTCACTTTAAGCACAAAGCTTTTACCTGTGGAATCCTTTACTATATAGATCTGACGTTCATCGGAATATTTTAAACACGAAAAAACGCTGTAAGTTCCCGAAATCTTTTCGGGAAGCTTGCAGTCGTTTCTGTATAATTTTTCAAATTCTTCATCAAAGCTCATTTTCGTTGATTCTTTTAAGGCACTCATTAGTCTCGTACATATCCATACGCTCGTTTATACAGCATATTATAGCCGCATCGCGTCTAACCTTCGGATAAAGTGTACCGCACTGTCCGAGCATGAGAAGGCGCTGAGTCTCATCAAGGTCAAGACCGACGGCTAATGCCAAAGCTATCAGTTTGTCACGGCTCACCCCTCTTGTACCGGAAAGAATTTGGTATACATGTGACTGGCTGACATTTGTTTTCATTACAATATCATGAGGTGTAATGCTGTATTTGTTCATCTTTTCATATATATACCCGGATAAAAGATTGTTCGACTGACCGAGCTTTTGATCATCAATATGGTTAATGAATTTCGAGCCGCTTTGGTCTATAAGCTCAAACAGATCATCTGTGGTTTTTGACATCATATCTTCTCCTGTTTGCTGTATCCATCATAAAACGTGAAATGCAATTATTTTAAGAAATTATATCATAATACTATCAAATAGTCAATATCTACATATATTCTTCTCACAGAAAAAAGCATTTTTCTTCTCCGAGCGGAACAAAATCCATAATCGGTATGATATAATATAATATTGTATATAATGGGGAGATTTGCTTAAAACACTGGCAGAGATCTTATCTTTGCAATAGATATCACGCAGTAATTGAGATATGAGGAGGACAAAACAATGAACACAGAAAAAGAACTTACTGGCTATCCCTCGATAGACAAGCCGTGGGAAAAAGGGAAATCCTTTTTTCAGAAGCATCCGATTATCCCTTCTATAAACATATACTCACTTATAAAACAAATCAATAAAAAGAATATGGATGCTCCCGCAATTACGTGTCACGACGAAACATATACATATCGGGAAATGCTGCAAGACTCAGTTAAGCTAGCCAATGCGCTTGTTATAAACGGAATAAATCGCGGTGATATTATTGCAGTATGTATGCCGAGTTATTATGAAGCAGCAATTGTTTTTCTTGCTTGTAACAAAATCGGCGCAATTTTCACCTGCTTGAATAATCATGCTTCAATTTCTGAAATTCAAAGCTATATAAATCTTTACCACACACCTGTTTTGTTTACTGACAGGACAGATCTTGTTGAGCTTTTGAATAATGGTGTGATGAATACAGTCGTACTTGTAAAGACCGATAAACTGGACAAAAAGAAAGGTGCCGTACATTATGCAGACTATATAAAGAAGGGTTCTTCAAATTGGAAAGGCGGCATTACATTCAATGGAAAAGACGATGCGTTAATTCTATACACTAGCGGCACAACTGGCAAGCCTAAATCAGTAGTTCTTACAAATATAAACATTATTTCATCTATAATATATGAGAAAAATACAGCAACAGATATTGAAATCAATGTTACACGAACGTTAACCTGCGTTCCTTTTTCATATCCTTACGGACTAATAACATCACTTATTACAAGCTTGCTTTGGCAGAAAGAAGCCGTCCTCGCGCCTTTCATTGGCATGGATACAGTTCAGTATTATATGTCATATAAGCCCAATATGATTTTCGGGTCACCAGCCTTACTAAATCTTATAATGAAGGGTATCCCAGACGACTTTGAACTTGCTTTTGTAACCAGTTTTGTTTCGGGAGGAGATTTCCTGCCAGCAAATCAAGCTGAGCAAGGAAAATTTTTTTTTAAAAAACATGGCAGTTCAATCGAAATCGGAAATGGCTTTGGCAATGCCGAAACCGTCAGCAACGGATCGACACCTGTGGGCGTAGAAAGTCGTCCTTCTACTGTTGGTAAAATTCTGACAGGAACAGATGTAATGATTGTAGATCCAAACACTTATAAGGAAAGGCATTATAATGAAGAAGGGCTGATGCTTGCAACAGGTAAACATATATTTCGTGAATATTATCATGATCCGGAAGCGACAAAAGCTGCAAAGCGGACTATAAACGGTCGCGAGTATTTTATTACTGGAACAATGGGATTTATTGATAAAGATGGATATTTCACTTTAACCGGACGTCAATCACGTTTTTATATAAATTCATCATTAAATAAGATATATCTTGATCATGTTCAGAAAATAGTTGGGGATTTAAATTGTGTAGAAGCTTGTGCTATTGTAAAAGTTCCCGATAAAACTGAACTGTTTGTAAATAAGGCCTACATTGTATTAAAAGACAATTATAAGCCTAATGAAGAAATGAAGCAGACTATTATTGATAAATTGAAAGAAAGTCCACAAGGAGATGAATCGGAAACTCTGAAAAGCCACGAGATACCGACATATATAGAATTTTTAGATAAACTTCCGCTTATGGAAGGAAGTGAAAAGGTAGATTATTTGACTTTGGAGAAAATGGCGGAAGAAATGGAGAAGTGAAAATGAACACAGAAAAAGAACTTACGGGCTACCCGTCGATAGACAAGCCGTGGTTGAAGTATTAATAAGGAAATGACTGTATGATAAATGTTCCTAAATACAATATATAGTAAGTGCAATATATGAAAAGAATTATAATAATTATACATAAACTCTTATATCCTGTCCTTTTGCTTATGTTCAGGACATTCAAAGCTCATAACATCACTTTCTATAATGAAATGCCGCAATTAGATGAAAATGCAATATTTGCAGTAAATCATTCCTGTAAATATGATATTCCATACACTTGTGAAGTTGTTAAGAGAAGCAGTTATGTTCTGATAGGAAAACAGCCACTTGAATTTATAGATAGAATCGCTTTTTGGCTTAATGGAACCGTATGGGTTGACAGGAAAAACAGAAATGACAAGAAAAAAGCAACATCAAAAATGATTGATCTGCTGAAAAAAGGTGCAAATCTGTTTATGTTCCCCGAAGGAACATGGAATCTTACACCATCCAAACCTATGTTACCGCTGTATTGGGGAATTATTGATATTGCAAGAAATGCCAAAAAGCCGATAGTGCCTTTGATACTTGAATATACAGACAAGAAATGCTATGTCGCTTTCGGCAGTCCTATGTACATATCTCAGGACGACAACAAGGGCGGAAAAATAAAAGAGCTTGCCGACAGCATGGCAGCGCTGAAATGGCAGATTTGGGAGAAATATCTCGATACCGGCTATAATTCAGAGGAAGAATGGAAAGTCGAAGCAAGTAGGCGTGTCGCAGATTATCCAAAACTTGATTACGAATATGAGTGTTCCGTCATCAGAAAAGAGACCTTTTATTTCGATGATTTTGTTGATCTTGATAAAATAGAACCTTTCAGTACAAATGCGTTTTTATTCAGTAAAAGGAATCATGATTAATTTATATGAACAAAATTAATATTATTATCAAAACATTACTCCATCCAATAATGTATCTCGGTGTTAAGGCAATCAGGCCAGTAAAACCTCAGATTATCAGCGGAAAAATAGTCAATGGCTGTATATATGCTGTAAATCATACTAATGGAAACGATTTTCCCACTGCTGCTCAAATCGTTAAGCATCATTTTTACATACTGGCTGATTATACAATGAAAAAAGACATCGGAGTAAATATATTGAATCGCCTCAACGGTGTGGTGTATGTTGACAGAAAAAGCCGACAGAACCGAGCAAAAGCAAAAGATGATCTAATTTATCTTTTGAATAATAACAAGAATGTGCTTTTGTTCCCGGAAGGCACATGGAATCTATCGCCAAATCTGCTTACTTTGCCGCTGAATTGGGGAATTATTGACATTTCGAATGCTTCCGGAAAGCCCATACAACCGATCATAATCTCATACACCGACGGAAAGACATATTGCAAGATAGGCGATCCGTTTTATTCCAAACAGGATGCGAACAAAAAAGAAAACATAGATAAACTGCGAGAGATTATGACTACTATGATGTGGGAGCTTATTGAACAAGATGGTTTATGTCATAGGAGTAAGATAAATATAGATTACTATAATAGATGGGTTAAACAACAGCTTGACACATATAAGAAACTTGATTTTGAGTATGAACAGTCGGTCATACGGAAAGAGTTTGAGACATCGGATGATGTTTTCAGTCACCTAAAGAATATAGAACCTAAAGCAAATAATTCGTATTTGTTCAATAAAGGGAATCATGACTAACGGAGAGTAACACAATGGAAACAGAAAAAGGACTTGAAGGCTATAATCTATTTGTAAAACGAATGGATTATATTACAGAAAAGTATAGCACCAAAAACGCATTTACATATATGCGTAACGACAAATCACAAACCCATGTCACTTTTTCAGATGTAGGAAAATTCATAAAAACATCTGCGGAAGAGTTCAAGCGTATTGGGTTGAAGCAGGGCGACAGGGTAGCTGTAATATGTCCTCATTCACCGTATGCTGTATTTACAGGAATGGCTCTGACACATTATGGGATGACCATAGTTTTGATTGATGCATCGCTACCGCAAGCAGAAATAGAGAAACTTCTTGCATTTTCAGATGTAAGAGCTGTTTTTACTGTACAAAAAATCTACGATAAACTGAATAAAGCTTTAGTTACAAATATACCATGTTATAAGATCTATGATGAACTTGCTATTACTCCGTATGACGATAATAAAACAATCTGTTCCGCTTCAACAAAAACAAAAGACCCGGAGCGTGATGTTATCGCAATATTGTTTTCGTCCGGAACGACTGGGCAGATGAAAGGAATTAAGGGTACGTATACTTCTGTACTGCTTGCCCGTGATGTTTTTGAAAGGCTGTCAGGGCTTGAAGACTATATGACATATCTTCTGGTGCTGCCGTTTAATCATATTGCGGGATTTACCGGTGCTATGACATATTTTCTTACAGGATGTGAACTCGGGTTCATCGAAGAACCGGATGCATCTAAGCTGGGGACAGCTTTAAAGGAGTTTCAGCCTTATTATTTTGCTATGGTACCGAAAGTTTATGAGGTAATGCAGGAGAAAATAACCGCCGCAATAAAAGAAAAGGGTACAGTAGCCTCTGCCTTTGTGTTTGGTATGATGAAGCTTACAGGTTTTCTGCGCCGCAACTTTGGTATTAACATCGGTAAAAAGATGTTTAAAAGCATTACTGCAACTGTTTTCGGAGAAAACATCTTCGGAATCGGTACTGGCGCGTCTCCATGTAAAAAGGATACAGCTGAATTTTTTCTTAATCTTGGACTTGAATGGTCAAATCTGTATGCCACAACAGAAACAAGCGTTCCGATAGTCGCTACAGGTGTTTTTGACCGTTATCCGAATAATACAGTAGGAAATGTTAATGCACATCCCGAAATAAATGTCAGAATAAACAATGCAAATGCCGACGGCATAGGTGAGATCGCTGTCAATTCGCAGCTTATGATGAAGGGGTATTTCCGCCGTGACGATCTTACCGCCGCTGCGTTTGACAAAGACGGTTTTTTTCTTACCGGCGATTACGGATATATCGACAAAAAAGGGTATCTTCATATAACAGGCAGAGTCAAAGACAGTATAGTCCTCAAAAACGGTAAGAAAGTGTCCCCCGACGATGTTGACAGCTATTATATGTCGCTTATCCCCGAAATTAAAATCGCAAGCCGTGGATTTGAGAATGAAACGGAAATGTGTGATGAAATACATATTTTTGTAGAAGCTGACGGACTTACGAACATTGAACTCTCTGATATTACCGAAAAGCTGAACAGCGAATCGAGAAAAGCTCCGCCGATGTATAAAATCAGCGGAATACATTATATTGAAAAAATACCGAAAACCTCTGTCGGTAAAGTCAAGCGATATATGCTGACATTGGATAATGCAAGCAAAAGACCAATAAAAGCACACTTTGACAGTCCAAATGATCTTAAAGAAAAAATATTTAATATACTGCGATCTCATACGAATTCATCTGAAATAATGCCGAATTCCAAGTTATCGGCTGATCTTGGCTTTGACAGTCTTACAATATTTGAAGCCACATCAGAGATTGAAAGTATAATAGGCGTTGATATATCATCTCGTATAAACTCTGAAACTACGGTGGAAAGATTAATTGAAATAAGCAGCAATCCTGTTGATCTCAAGCTCGAAGAATTTCCCAAACCCAAAACACCTCAAATGATTAAAACACTGAATAGATGGATACATTTTTCACAAAAGCATTATATAATTGAAGCAGAGGGAATAGAAAACATTCCTAATAGCGAGGGATATATCATTTGTTCCAATCATGCAAGTTATTTTGATCCTATCTGGATATTAACAGCAATGGGTAACAAAGCTGATTTAAACGGCGTTTGCTGTATGGCGGCAGTACATACAATGAAAGGCAGGACTTCACGGAGCATTTTTGATGCGCTCGGTGGTATTCCGGTCGATCGTGAAGGAAATACGATACCTGCAATGAGCTATGCTAAAAGCTGTCTGACGAAAGGAAGAAGCGTTATAATATTCCCCGAAGGAGCAAGATCAAGAGACGGAAGTATGCTTCCGTTTAAAAATGGCGCCGCAGAGCTCGCACTCGCGCTCGGAAGACAAATACTTCCGGTTAGGATAGATGGTGCTTTTGAGATATTTCCTCGAACAATGAAGCGTCCGAAGTTATACGACAATAAAAATCATAAAAGGTACTCGCTAAAAATATCATTCGGAAAACCGATAAATCCAAGCGGTAGCGCGAGTGAGTTAACTGAGTTGCTTAAACAGAAAATCGCTCACCCCGATATTACAAGCGCAATTACAAAAGATAAAGTTAAGGCATCGGTAATAAACGCTATTAGAGAAGTATCACAGATTGATGAAAGTTTTACAATTAGTGATAATATGTCTTTGCGGAATGATATAGGATTGGATTCACTTGCTATTTTTGAGCTCAGTGTTGCTCTAGAGAATGAATTTTCAATTCAAATAGAGGCGGCAATAAATGAGAGCACTACCGTCGGAGATATTATTTATATGATAGAAAAAGGCGAATCATATAGCGAGAGTAATGATGCTGGCGATTATCCGCTGCCCAAAAGTGAAGCGGACAGAAGTCGATTTGGTAAATTCATTGATAAAACCGACAAGAAATATAATGTCGTATTAAATGGTATTGATAACGTCGTTCATGGCGAAAACTATATCTTTTGCCCTAACCATGAAAGTCACTATGATGGTATGTGGATCATAGGTCATCTTGGAAGCGAATACAGGGATAATATATGTTCTATAGCGGCTGACTATCTGTTCAAAAAGAGAATTTACAAACGCGGTATAGTATTAATGGGCGGAATTCCTACACACAGAAGCGGAAACACAACTACAGCTATGAAGAGAGCCTATGAATGCCTCAAAAATGGGATGAACCTTCTCATTCATCCCGAAGGTACACGAACCAGAAACGGTGAACTCGGTGAATTTAAGCTTGGTGCGGCGGAGTTATCGATACAAACTGGTGTAAAGATCATTCCGGTATGTATCAATGGCGCAAGAGAGATATTCCCGCCGGACAAACTACTTCCGAACACCGGAAAGAAATATACGCTTGAAATAAACTACGGGAAACCGATCTCTCCAGATGGAAAAACTGCAAAGGAAATTACGGAAGAAATCAAAGCATTTATTGTAAGCAATAAAAGAAAGGTGTAAAGAATGAATATCGGCGTTGATGTTGATGGCGTACTTGTTGATATGGAAGGATATCAGCTTCGTACCGGAACCGAATATTTCAAGAAGAAATATGGTAAAGATGTTGTAAACCCCAAAGGATATGACATAGAAGATATTTTTGATTGTACACATAAGGAAAGAGAAAAATTCTGGCTGAAATATATATGGGCATATTGTCTGAAAGAACCTATATTTCCTTATGCTGCCGAGACCTTGAAAAAGCTGCACAATGAAGGACACAATATAGTAATTATTACAAGCCGAGCACATACGACCGAAAAAGGTTTAACTGGCTGGGTGTTCAGAAAAATATTGTTGCGATGGCTAAAAAAGAACGGCGTGTATTATGATAAGATAGTTTACTGCACTGAAAAGAACAGCGGTGAGGATAAGCGGCGTGTGTGCCTTGAAGAAAACATTGATGTTATGATCGATGATAAGCCCGAAAACCTTAATGCTATTATGGATAATATGAAGGTGATGTGTTATCCGGCTGTATGGAATGAAGATATAGACGAGAAGCGATATATCAGAGTTAATGATTGGTCGGAAATATATACTATAATTGTACAAGCATGAATAATGTATAAGTGTTTGTAGGAGGTCAGCTGTGAGTTTGCGTGAAAATATCGTGCTTTCTCTTGTAAAGTACAAATTGAACAAATCCTTAGATTTGAGCGAGCTGAAAGAAGTATCATCTGAAGGGCTCATAGAGCACAGAGATATTCCATATAAAAATCGTTCAGGCAAGGAACTCCTTATGGATATTTATGAACCGGAAGTTGAAGCAGGGAAAGAACTACCCGTGATTGTAAATATTCACGGCGGAGCATTGATTGAAGGCAACAAAAATCTATCTGCCGGGTTCTGTCGTCATCTTGCAAAGCGGGGGTATCTGGTTTTTTCGCTTGAATATCGTTTGATACCGGATGTTCGTGTTTATGAGCAGTTTGATGATGTATGCGCCGGAATCGATTGCGTAGGCAGAAAACTTGTTGATTTCGACGTTGACCTGACGAGGACATACATGGTGGCGGAGAGTGCAGGCGCGTATCTTGCCGCTTATGTTGCCGCAATGAAGAATTCCGAAGTGCTGCAAACGGCGATAGGCTACAAGCCTTCACGAATGAAGTTCAAAGCGCTCGGATTAATCAGCGGTATGTTTTATACTACCCGAAAGGATTCTATCGGGAAATTCCTTTCACGATCTTATTACGGTAACGACGAAAGAAGCAAACGAATGGCGGAATATACTAATCCCGAACACCCCGAAATCATTTATAATATACCGCCTTGCTATCTTGTAACGAGCAAGGCGGATATGCTAGAACGATACACGCTTGATTTTGCGGGAGAACTTGGCAATAAAGGTATAGAGCATTATCTTCGGCACATGGGCAGCGACCCGAAGTTGATACACGCTTTTCCTGTACTGCGTCCCGATCTTCCGGAAAGCGAACGGGTTATAGATGAGATCGTAAAGTGGTTTCATGAGCATGAATAAAATTCTTAGGAGAAATTACTATGAATAACGAAAAAGAACTTACTGGCTACCCGTCGATAGACAAGCCGTGGAAAAAGTTCTATGAAGGGATAAAACATACGGAACTGTTCCTAGATACAACTCCTTATATTGGACTTGTGCAGAATAACAAAGACTATCCTGATGAAATAGCTATCGAATATTTTGGTTCCAAAATAAAGTTTGGTGATCTTATAAGGGACATTGACCTTGTAGCTAAAGCTTTAGAGGAATATGGAATAAAAAAAGGAGACTTCGTTACAATATGTTCCACAACAACTCCGGAGGTTATATATGCTTTTTATGCCATAAGTAAAATTGGGGCGGTGGCAAATGTTATGTCCCCTTTTTACACTTCAGAAGAATTATTAGCTCGTATTAACGAATGCAATAGTAAACTTATAATAATGGTCGACAAGTTTATTCCTAAATTTAGAGAAACACTTTCTAAAGAAGGAGATAAAACTATTGTTATTCTACCATTAATGAATTCATCTGTGCTAAGATTTTTATCGAAGGAATGTAAAGTAAATAAAAGGAATGAGATAAGCTGGAAGAATTTTGTAAAGAATGGTAAAAACAGAAAAACTGTAGCTGTGCAACCATATGAGTATCACAGCCCTATGGCGATGGTTTATTCTAGCGGTACAACCGGAGCTTCGAAAGGTATTCTGCTCTCAGTGGATAGTTTTCAGCGGCTTATAAATGCTTATGGTAATTCAGGATTTGATACTTCAAGAAGACAGGCTGTTTTTCAGAATATACCGCCATGGCATTCCACCGGACTTAGTCTGGGCATAAACTTTCCACTTTCGTTTGGGGTTAAGATGTGTACAGATCCCCGATTCGATCATGAAGTTTTTATCAAAAGTGTTATGAAATATAAACCTGAATACATACTTACCAATACATCAATGTACCAAGGATTTACTTTAGCTAAGAACTTAAAACGATTAAAAGGAAAATCGTTATCTTTCATAAAATATCCGGTTGAGGGCGGAGAAACATTGACGGAAAAAGACATTGAAAGTATCGAGACTGTTTTTAGAGAGCATGGATCATCTGCAAGATTGTTAAATGGATATGGAGAGTGTGAATGCGGCGCTACTGTAACAACAGATATAACGAATAATAAATTCTCGAATGATGCATCTGGAATACCTCTTCCGCGAATAACAACTATTGGAATTTTTAATGATGAATATAATGAACTTAAGTACGGGGAGCGAGGTAATATACTAGTCAAAACAGAAATTGGCATGCTCGAATACTATAAAAACCCACAAGCCACAAAAGACTTTTTCTATGATGCACCAAATGGCGACAGATGGAGCAAGACGGGAGATATAGGCTATATAAATCATGATGGAAGCCTTGTCGTTTTGGGAAGAAAAAGCGATATTTCCATAATAAATGGTGTTAAATTTTATAATTTTGATATAGAACGAGCAATACTACAATCCGATAAAGTGAAGCTTTGTGAAATACAGACGCATCCGGATGATGAAAACAGATTGGTAGCACATATTGTGTGGGAAAATGATGTAAAAGAATCATTGACGACACAACCGGATAAAATAGAGAACTATCTGCGCGAAATTCAAACCGTTGCTCAAAAACAATTATGCACTGATATGGAGATTCCCGAGAGTTTTTGTATATGGGATTCTTTTCCAAGTGCTCCTTCTGGGAAAAGAGATATCCGCCTTATAAAGAATTCAATTGATAATCTGATAGAAATAAGGCTTGAAAAACAAGTAGGAGGTAAAAGTAATGAAATCTAATAAAGAGCTCACAGGCTACCCGTCGATAGACAAGCCGTGGCTGAAGTATTATCCTAAATCTGTACATTCACTAAAGCCGCAGGAGTGTACAGTATATCGTGGAATACTGGACAATAACGCAGGGCACCTTGATGATACTGCTATACTTTATTTCGGTAAAGATATTTCATACAGAGTAATGTTTGATAAAGTTGATAAATGCGCGAAAGCACTTAAATGCATAGGGATACGCGAAGGTGATTGTGTCACGCTTTGTACTGCCGGAGTGCCCGAAGCAATATACATAGTACTTGCTTGCAGTAAAATCGGTGCTGTTGCGAATTTTATAAATCCATTATTTTCTACTGATCAAATGATAGCCAGAATAAATGATACTGGCGCAAAATGGGTATTCATTCTCGATGAAATGTATTCATACATAGGAAAAGCTCTAGCACAGACAAGTATTTCTAATGTAGTAATAATACCTGTTTATAATTCTATGCCGATAACTATAAAATCAATTGCCGCACTCAAAGGGAAATCAAGCAAAATACTAAAAGAAAAGGTTGAATATAAGACGTTGAGCTGGAATGACTTTGAGGATTTAGCTGACAGTTATTCCGAAAACACTGAAATCGAATATAAGAGGAACAGACCTGTAATAATGGTGTACTCTTCGGGAACTACAGGTGCTTCAAAAGGAATTGTTCTGACTAATGACGGGATAAATGCGACTATATTGGATTCATCATCTGAAAAATTTCCATATGAAAGAGGTTACCGTTTTTTGCAGATGATTCCCGTATGGTTTTCAACAGGTATTGTGCTTTCTGTACTAACGCCCTTATGTCTTGGGATAACAGTAATACCGGAACCAATATTCAATACATCCTCATTTGTAAAAGATATGTTGAAATATAAACCTGAAATGACGCTTGTAGCAACCAGCATCTGGGTTTCAGCATTACTCGATAAAGGATTTCAAAATATTGACCTAACAAATATGAAATATCCTATGACTGGTGGGGAAAAGATTATTGCGAGAACAGAGCGAGAGATAAACAGTTTTCTCCAGAATCATGGTTGTAAGTCTTCCCTGTTAAAGGGGTATGGTATGTGTGAGCTTGGTGGAAAGGTAAGTGACAGTATTGCTTTCAGGAATGGTGAATATTCCGGCAGCGTCGGAACTCCAATGATCGGCGTAACAGTATCATCTTTTGATATAGATACAAATAAAGAACTAAAATACAATGAGCATGGGGAGATTAGAGTATATTCTCCGGGGTGTATGAAAGAATATTATAAAAATGAAACTGCAACTAAAGAGTTCTTTTATACTGATGATAATGGAGTAACATGGGGGCGCACAGGAGATATAGGGTATATAAATGTGGACGGTATTATATATATTCTTGGTCGAGCTACTGATTGTGCTATACTTGATAATGGAAAGAAAGTATATCTGTTTGATATAGAAGATGTAATTTTGCATGATGAATTCATTTCTGGCTGCAAAGTTGTGGCAACCAAAGAAAACGGGCATATTGTTCTTGCTGCACATATGACGCTGTATAATGAGTTAAGCGAAAATGACAAGAACAAGTTGGCGTATAAATTATATTACTATTGCTGTAAGAAACTGTCTATAGAGCAGGTACCGACAAAGTATAAGTTTAGAAAGTCGTTTCCTGTACACCCCAATGGTAAACGTGATAACAGCGCTCTTGCTGCCGACACAGAGGGGTTTATTATCATCGATAGCCCGACAGAGGAGAATTGAAAATGAACAAAGAAAAAGAACTTACAGGCTATTCGTCTATTCTCTAACACGATTATGAACACTCGAAATATAAACTGTTATTTGAAAGGAGAAGTAATGGATTTTAAAATTTATACATCTGATATAATATCGATATTTGCTCTAATTATAAGTATGACAGGAGGATTATTTGCTTTTGTTCAATGGAAAAGCAACAATAGATTAAAGCGTGCTGAATTTATAAGAGAGTTAACGGAAAGGTTGAGAACGGATGAAGAAATAAGAGAAGTTATGCACATAATCGATTATAAAAGCAAACAATGGTACAATTATGATTTTCACAATTCAGAATTTGAATATAAAATGGATAAAACCTTGGCTTTCTTTTCTTATGTGTGCTATTTATTTGAATTCAAAATAATAAGTGAAAAAGAACTGCTCCCGTTACATTACGCTATTAATCGAACGTTGAAGGATAATCAAGTACAAGAATACTTATGTTTCCTTAACAATTATTCTAATAAAAATAATACTAACATGGCTTTTATTTATCTGTTTAATTATGGAATAAAAAGAAAAATAATAAAAAAAGATTCCAACAAAACTTAAGAATTTACAAAAGGGACGCCCTACATTTTGTAGCTAAAACTCCCCTCCAACCATTCCTCAAACTCGTCAATCGTGATCTCCCCGCGCTGACACATATCCCGTTTTTCGCAAGCCTGATAATTCCACAAACGGAATTTATCGGGCTTTATTGTTCCCGCAGTCTTGCGGGCATAATAGCGCTTATAGTACTTTCTGAAAACGCCGACAGCCTTATCGTCCCGGAGCTTTTCTTCATATTTTTTCTGCGCCGCGATCTGCTGACAAGTATGCGTTTCACCCTCACGGACGCGGTCGCAGTATTCCGCATTGTAATTTCCTTTAACAATGAAATACCGTCCGCAATGCTTGCATCTGTGCAGCTTGATGTCATATTCAAGCATTTTCGTGAATTCCAGCTCCAACATATCGTGGATCGTGCTGCAACTATACGACGCAGACATAAAAAGAGGAACGCTGTGATGCACTCCAATCTTTCCGGCTTCAAGGTCATACTCTTTTTCGAGAGGACTTTTTTCTTTTGTCGGAACATGGCTTTTCAATCTTTTCAGAATAACGTCCATAGGCAGGCGGCTACACTCAAGCGCGGTCATATCCATTCGTGATGTTATCCGGAAAGTCTCCTGACGATAGAATGTTCTGGGGACTCCGAATTTTTGCGCATATATTGCAAAACGTTCGTGAGCCCGAAGCCCCGATAATTCATCAGGATAAAACGCATCATCGAAAACGAATTTTATACGATTCCGCATTTCCCGTTTCAATTCGTTGAGATAGAAAATGTAATATTTTAAGCTTGTCTCGGATATTTCTTCGAGATCCGGCGGAAATATTGATGAATAAAGCGAGCGATACATATACGGGTCAAGTGCAACAATCGAGCGCCGCATATATTCACATTCAAGATCGCGTAATTCATCTTTGTTGCGTGCTTTAGGCGTAGTAATATCTTTACTTATGTTGTTATACTCCAATGTTTCCAGAGCGGAATCCAACAGATCTTCCGGATCGCAGGCAAAGAATGAAAAGCAATAATCAAGTAATCCCTCGCCTATTGGAAATGTAATTAGAAGCCCGGCAAAGGGATTGAACAAAGTCATGTCATCTTCGCTGTATTGTGCGTTAAGATGAAAAACATCGTGATAAACATAATCGCCGTTATACTTTTTTGTTATATCTTCATGACTGACTATCGGGAAAAACCGGTAGCCATTTTCATTTTCCGGCGTTGCTATACGCTGCCCGTCATCATCAAATAACTGAGGATAGAATATCGAGTCGAGAAGTCTCTGCTCGGGAGTATCGAAGTTTTTCAGGCGCTTGTACTCGTTACCCTCTTCAACAAATTCATAATTATCATCAACATCTATGGTCATGGTTCGCGCCGCAGGATCAATATGCACCTGATTATTGTATCCGTTGAAGGATATGGTTTTCTTATTTCTGCGAATGAAGTCATACTTTTCGTCCGGCTGCAATTCGTAAGTTTCGCTCATTAAACCTCTGAACCCCCTTTTTGAAAATTAGACAATATGGATTTTGCCGAAATCCTGTAATCAATATCGTTCTAATAAATATGATATCAAACTCTTGATTTTTTGTCAATACCGTGCGATAATATATTTGAGCTCAACGAACAAAATGTTCCGGAACATTTTCAGAAAAATCATGGAGGAGGAATGAAAAATTGCTATCTATCATTTCAGTGTTAAGATCGTATCCCGAAGTACCGGTGCAAGCTGTGTCGCAAAAGCCGCGTACATCGCCGGGGAGAAGATCAGAAACGAACGCGATGGAGTCACCCATGACTACCGCCGCAAGCACGAGGTCGTTTACAAAGAAATCATGCTGCCTGCGGGAGCTCCCGAACGATTCCGTGAAAGATTGGTGCTCTGGAACGCTGCGGAGAAAAAGGAAACCCGCAAAAACAGCCAAACCGCGCGCAGCATTGATGCCGCACTTCCGCGAGAATTATCCCGGGACGAACAGATCGACCTTGTGCGGAACTTTGTCGCGCAGAACTTCACGTCAAAGGGAATGTGCGCGGATTTTGCGATTCATGACAAGCAGGACGGAAATCCCCACGTTCACATTTTGCTGACAACTCGCCGTGTCGATGCGGACGGGTTCACAACAAAAGACCGTTCATGGAACGACAGGGCGATGCTGGAGCAATGGCGGGAATCTTGGGCAGACTGGTGTAATCACAAGCTGTACTTCGTGTCTGACGAGCGAATTGACCACCGGAGCTATGCAGATCAGGGCATTGACAAAATCCCGACTGTTCATCTCGGTACGGGAGCCTGTGCTATCGAAAAGAAAGGAAAAAAGACAGATCGCGGGCTGTTGAACTTGCAGATAGAAATTGAAAACACAAGTAACGATATTGATAACATAAAGCAGGAAATGGAGCTAAACCGTCAATTCATTTCAGAACAGAAAGAGAAACATTGTCAGGCTTTCTTTGGCTGCTCTATCTCTGAAACCTGCGGCATTGTAGAAAAATATGACTTTATCTCTTATCTTGCGGAGGAAATGAAGAGAAGAAATGAACACTCTATTATTTCAAAAGTCGATGACGAATACTCAAAAATGATAATTGCCCGAAGAAATTCTGAACTACTACATGAAATAATAAATGAGATGATGTCTGCAAGCAATTATGTTCACGAACACAAACTTTACCATTCCGGCTGGAGCAATATCATGAGAACATACAATGAACTCCGACAGCAGGAAGAACAGGAAAAGCTGAAATCCGAACCCACATCTGCTGAGCCTAAAAAAGATAAGCCTGCCAAGTCCACAGGTTTACGTCATCATTGATGTTGTTTTCGCTCACATTAATTGCGCCGCTCCTGCGGCGCATACGCGCGGCTGTAGCGCGTTTTTCGTGGCATCGGGTAGATGCCTTGTTATTCAAAGGTCGAGGGAATATGTCCCTCGCGCACACAAACGCGAAGCGTTTGTATAAGTGCGCCCTCCGGGGGCGGTTAGCTACTTGGTTTTTCAGATTACTTTCACTCGATATGAAAAGTAGCTTGTTTCACCAAATGGGTTAGTTGCATACCGCCCCCGCCGCCGACCACTGTGTTCTCCGGTATTTTAGCCGGCGTACCGGAACCGCAGTTACGGCAGCTTCGGGGTTCGCACTTTGCAGATAAAGAAAACAGACAAAAATGAGGGAGGAACCACACAATGACAAAAGAACAGAAGACCGAAGCTCTGCGCACGAGTATTGCCAAAGCGCAGAAAAGACAGCGCGAGCTGATGTCCGAGGTCGATAAGACCGAGGCGAAGCTCGCAAAGCTCGAAAAGGAGCTCAGCGCCGAGCTCGACAGGCAGAAAACGCAGAACTGTCGTAAGATGGGAGAACTTATCTACGAAAAATTCGGGGATGACATTACTCCGTCCGAGTTTGAGGATATGATCGCGTTCATTTTCCTCAACGATGAGATCCGGGAGTATGTCGAAACCGAAAAGAAAAAGCGGAAAGCGGCTGAGATTGCTATCGTGAATGGTACAGAGTATAGCGATACCGACTCGGAGCCGCTGCCGCCGAAAAATGAAAAATCGAAATCCTTAAATAGTATCATAGACGATATTATTAACGATTCCGATGATAACTCTGATGCGGACGATGAAGAATAAAAATAGAAATGTCGCTGCAATTAAAAGAAAAGATAAGTTTGGGAGAAACAAGGAAGTTGCATTTTGCACGAAAGGAGCTAAATGAGAGAAAATGAATTACTTAAAACGACCGACGTAGAGCCGAAGGAATGTTCTTCTGCTGCGCCGACCGCTGTACCCGTGGCGACAGATGTCGATAAAACGGTATCTGAATCTCCGAAAATAGAAATTCCCGAAGAGTGTGCCGAAGCATTTATCGCCGCTGTCGAGATCGGCTACTACAAGGAATTTTACAGACAAGGCTTGATAACTGCGGATGAGTTGGATATTCTCCTGCAGTTACAGAAAAAGAAAGCCGAAGAAAAGAAAAATATAAAATCAGACTTAAGCGCAGCATAATTTTATCTATCCCCACAGATCCGGGATAGATAAAAATCCATATCACAGACGCTCTTATGGCAATCAAATAATTCTTGACATTAGTGTGTGAAAGTGATATAATGGGTCTGTGGGGAGATACTTTGTGTATCTCCGATTATCGGAGGGAAGGAGGAACATGAATAACACAAAAGTCGCGGCATACTGCCGTGTAAGTACAGACCTTTCCGATCAGCTGCACTCGCTCGCAGCTCAGATAAAATATTTTACTGAATATATCAGCGAACACGAGGGCTGGGATCTGGTCGAAGTTTATTACGATGAGGGCATTACTGGCACGTCGGTAAAAAAGCGCGATGCGTTCAATCGCATGATTGCTGACTGCGAGACTGGAAAAATTGAACTTGTTATCACCAAAGAAGTATCCCGCTTTGCAAGAAACACTGTTGACACCCTTTGCTTTACACGAAAGCTCACGGCGCTCGGTATAAGAGTCATTTTTATGAATGACGGTATCGACACCAGCGACAAGGATGGCGAGCTCCGCTTGACGATCATGGCAAGCATAGCTCAGGAGGAATCCCGTAAGATCTCCGAACGCGTCAAGTGGGGTATCCGTAGAAAAATGGAATCCGGTTGGGTATATGGATATTCGTCTATGCTCGGATACAAAACGATTGACGGAAAGTTAGAGATAGTACCCGAAGAAGCTGAGATAGTAAAACGCATATTCCATAGTTATGTATATGAAGGAAAAGGGTGCCACACTATCGCAAATGAGTTGAACGCCGCAGGTCTTTTCACGATAAAAGGCAAGATGTGGCGAGAAGATGCGGTTTGCAGAATTCTGAAAAATGATAAGTATGTCGGTGATCTGACCCAGTGGAAACATTATTCAACGGATTTCCTGACCAAAAGAGTTTTGCAGAACAACGGCGATAATCCTGATGTACCTTTGATTACGATAAAGGATCATCATGAGCCGATAATTTCTCGTGAAGTATGGGATTTGGCACAGAAGCAGGTCTTTGAACGCGGTGAAATGTCACGCGAGGGTAGAAAGTTTTCTCAGCACTATTGGTTCAGTAGTAAGGTTTTCTGTGGAAAATGCGGATATACTTACAACATTACCGGAAAAACAAAGAAAATCAAACGCTCGCTAAGATGCGTAAACCGTTCAAAGTATGGTGCAAATCCAAGGGTCGATGCTAACGGTGCCGAAGTTGGCTGCGACAATCATGCAATAAATGAGCGCGTGCTTGAAGTTTGTATGAAGCATATTCTTGAATATGTCCAGTTTACCCGGGATAGGATTACTAAAAGACTTCTGGAAAATATTTCTGAAATGCAGTCATGTGAACCGACATTCGATGTTGAACCGTTGAAAGCTGAGATTGAAGCCCTCAACATCAAAAAGAGAAAAGCTATTGATCTGATGCTTGATGAACTTATCACAAAAGAGGAACTTAAACAGCAGACCGCTTATTATGACGATGAGATCAACAAGCTCTCAGAAACAATTGCCTCAAGACAGAATGTTACAGAAGTTCATAATCGACAGCTTGATACTATCAAGAATTATATTGCTCTGGTCGACCAGACAGCCGATATGGATACCGGTAGCATTAAAGTCTATGGAGAAATGCTCAAAAAGGTAGTGGTTTATGACAACTATGAGATTGACATTTTCTTAACATGCATTCCATTCGGCTTCAAGATCAGGTATCATATTCACAAGTATAACAGAGGACATCAGTTCGATGTGTTCATAGACGCTTGCGAAGCCATTCCTTTATAAACATCTTTTCATATTGTTTGGACAGGATTTTCCGTCATTATTTATAGAAGGAATAATTCTGCCTGTGGGAGGACGGAAATGAACGACGAAAAGATAATAGAGCTGTACTTTGCCCGCTCCGAAAACGCTATAACCGAGACGGACAAAAAATACGGCGAAAGCTGTCGGAAAACGGCTTACAGCATTCTTGGAAGTCACGAAGACAGCGAGGAATGCACTAACGATACATATCTAAAGGTGTGGGATGTCATCCCGCCGCAGAGACCGACAAAGCTCGGTGCTTTTGTTATGCGCATCTTACGAAACCTCGCGATAGACCTGCTGCGTCACCGCACTGCTTTCAAAAGCGGGGGAGGTTACTGCTCGGTAGGATATGACGAGATCGCGGAGTGCCTTCCGTCATCGGAAAGCGTTGAGAGTACGGCAGACCGGAACTCTGCGAGAAAAGCTGTTGAAAAGTATCTGTCATCGCTGCCGCGGGACAAAAAGATAATGTTTATGAAACGGTATTTTTCCTGCTGCACCTACGCGGACATCGCGGAAGACCTGAACATGACCGAGGGCAAGGTCAAAATGAGCTTGCAGCGAATGCGTGAGAAGCTGCGCGAACATCTTGAAAAGGAGGGCATTGTAATATGAGACGCGAAGATATTTTCATGGACCTGATCGGCGAGCTCGACGACAATTACATTGCTCTTGCCATGTCACGCCCGAAAAGACGGGCTATCGTTTCCGAGACCCGCAACATAACGTTTGTGCAGCCTGTTGAGGTCGAAAACAATGTCAGCAAAAGGGAACTCCGGCTTTATTATATCACCCGTGTGCTCGGTATGGCAGCTGTAACGTTCCTTATCGTCGGCGCGGCTGTTCTTCTGATAATGAACTGGGATAAGATCGTGGTTCGTGATCCCGACACGCCTCCGGTTGTTACTACAGATATAACGACTGTGACCGACCCGTCGATCATTGACCAGACAGAGACAGGCTACATCGATGCAGCAGACTGGGGCATTACAATGGAAGCGGTATCTGCGGATACCGACGGAGTCATTATAGAGATACGTCAGAGCGGCGGCAGCTTTACCGGACAGATAAAATACGGCTACGGATTTACCGTAGAAAAATATACAAATGGCGAATGGGTACAAGAAATATCTCAGTACGGTGATTACTGGGAATATGAGCTTGCACCCGACGGCACCAACAGAGAATACTGGACATACGGAAAAAAGCTTGATGCCGGAAAATACAGGATCGTAAAGAACTTCGTTGATTTACGCGCGCCCGGAGATTTCGATATTGCAAGCGGATATGCTGAATTTGAGATCTCCGGAACTAATGATATTGACCGCTTTGAGCAGATAACCGACACATCCATGCCCCGCCCGTTCCCAATAGAACAGGACTATGAGCACATGCCATTTGAGTTGCAGTGGAACACAAAATTCATAGGGATATTCGGCGACAGCAATCGTGACGGATTCATTGAATGGCAGCAGTACCTTATGACCGTAACAACGCCGTACACGCTGTATGATAACAATTGTATTGCGGGTGCTATAAAGGCGCTGGGCTATACTGCTGAGGAGATCGAAGAAAAATTCACCCAGAATAACGAAAGGTGGCAGGAAAAGCTCAGATCCGCAGAGAAAGATAATAACGAAGGCGCAATAATAAACTGCCGTAATATGATATTCTCGGACGAGGAGATAAATGCGCTGATATCCGGCGATGAAGCGGAAATAATACGCCTTTTTATCTCGTATCATTCGATATGGATAAAGGATAAAAATTATGTGATCTCCCCGTGGTGGCTTTATTACCACACGATCGAGGATTACAAGGCTGTCGGGGTAACTCCGGAAATGATAGCCGAAAAGCTCCCGCTTTACGAAGACACATTCATCGGCAAGGATATCGGCACCGATATGGCTGATGAGTCGTGGACGTTGTTCAAGGCGAAGCTTGAATCGTATATTATTAGCGGGAAAACGATACCCGATGATATGCTTGGCGAGTGGAGTGTTGCCGATGTTACAGATAACGCCTTTTCAGAGCAGGAGTTCGGTTCAGATAATCTTGAAAGCTTGAACAAAATGCTTGACAGTCTCGGAAACAATGATGTGAGGAAACTGTATAAACAGGCGTATGCGCTTTGTACACTTACCGAACGCGATTATGATGATCTTTCAAACGATAACCTGCTGAAACAAATTTACGGTGATTTTCAGTACTCGTCTGAGCGAGCTGTCCTTCTTGACATCAACGGCAGGGCATACGCGTGTAGCTCGGGTTACCTGTGGGAAAGCTTTGTAAGCGCATATGAGAGCGTTTTCGAGGATGATTACGCAGACAGACTTATTGCAGATATGCCTTGTGTTTATCATTACGGTAAGGAACTGTATTACAGCGGAGTGACGAGCACGCTTCGTGTGATGTTATATCCGGAATACACAGTTCTGAAAAACACCAACGACGAGATAGTTATCCGTGAAATATGCTACAATATCGATTATGAAACCAAAGAAGTGACGGATGAAGTCAGATATGTTAATGAAAACCGTTTCGTAAAGACAAGCGACGGCTGGAGATGCGCATATTTCGGGATAAATGATACCAAGAAATCGTCGGATCAGATCACCGATACTTCAGCACGCGAGTACACTCTTAACAGAATCGACGACCTGTTCGGAGATCATGCGTTTGAGATACTTGAAAACGCTTTTTACGGAGAATGGGAGATTGCCGAAAAGCATGAGCCTTATGAGGAAAAATTGTCTCTGACTTACTCGAAAGATGCTTTTTATCACGGTATGATAGTCGTCAGCGGTATTTGCGAGACCGACGAGATATACGCGATAATGTTCAGCAACGGCGGCGCTGGGGGAGCTCTTGTTATTGAGAAAAGCAGCCCCGATGTAATGTACTGGACAGATGCTTACCCTATAAGTGCAGATGGGTATACTATCTCAGTCGGAGATAACATACCGGGAACATACATAAACCGCAAAGCCGAGGTTCCCGGATTAAAATCGGGAGAACTCAGCGAACTCGGGAAGAAAAAGCTGTTCAATATCTATGGTAAGAAATTTGAGGACAGCTTTAACGAACTTCTCGAAAAGGATAAATCAGAGGGCATATATTTTGACGGTCGGACGGTTTACCCTACATGGAAGGACATTTTCAGGTTCGGCGAAGCGACGCCATGTCTCGGTACGCTCACCGATGACGAGGTGCGCATACTTATGCCTTACTATTATGAGGACGATAGCGGAAATGCCACCGAGCTGTATGCGGAAATGTGGTTCAGCAAGTATTATAACGGCGACTGGGGCAGTGGGACCAATGTAAGCATAACTCCGGACGCTTCGGGTCTGAAGATCAATGGTAAACCTATTCCGAATAATGAACTTGAAGGTTTTGACCTTGATGCGCTGACCGAGACCATGTTTGCTGCCGATAATAAAACAATAAAAGAGCTGAACAAGTTTCTTGATACTATCAACGACAAAGAACTGGTTCAGCAGTACAAGCGAGCTTATGTCCTGCGCACGGTCGCATTTGCTTCGGATGATGCTGCGGCAACACTTGTTGATAATACTGGAAAAGTAGTCGCGGTATCGACCGGCTTCACATTTGAAAGCGTGATGAACGCTTATTTGCAGGTCTTCAAATCCGAGTATGTGAGCGATCTTTTTGCTGATTTGCATTTTTATCGTTATGGGGATGAGCTGTTCTGTGCCGGTGTATCTGTTAGTACACCTGACTGCATCATCGAGTATGTGTTCAACTCCCCCGACGATTCGCCGGATCTTGCCGTTTTTGCTGTGATGGGTTACGCAAAAGATGAAAAGACCGGCAAGAAGACAGATGAGATTGTTCTGAGCAAGGACGCAATATTTGAGCTTTCAAGCGTCGGCTGGAGATGCAGACATTTCGGTATCTCCGACCGGACGCAGTAACGCTGTAACATTTGCCAAACGGCTTTGTGCAACCATACAAAAATGAAAATTTTTCCGGAATTTGCGTTACATTTTGCCGGTTTATTCGTTTTATATAGTAGAGACTGTTTTCTGGAGGGTGAAAAATGAGGTTTAAAAAAATTATTGTAGCCGCAACAGCGGTAATGATACTGTCGGGATGCGACACAGGAACGCCGGAAATAACGGATGCGCAGTCTTCCGATACAACGATGTCGGAGGTGACAGTGCAGCCCACTGAGCCCGCGGAAAACACCGACGAGCAGGTATTCTTTGAATACTCGGAGGTGCCGGACGGAGTCGTGCTGACAAGATATGTCAATGAGGAGATAGTGGTCCCCGAGACTATAAACGGCAAGCCCGTAACGGCGTTCCGCGGCAACTCGATACAGGACACAAACATCAAAAAGCTGACGATAAAAGCTCGTCTGGAAACAATACCCGTGCTTTGTGAAAGCCCGTATATCACCGAGATCGACCTGCCGTCGTCTATGACGACAGTTCTTCCCTCATCGTTCATTAACTGCAAAGCGCTGGAAACCGTGAATGTTGAGCAGGGCGGAGAATTCTGCAGCGTTGACGGCGCAGTATATACCGCGGATATGAAAAAGCTCATATTCGTTCCCTACGCGGCGGGCGAGGAGATAACCATACCCGAGGGAGTTGAGATCATCGCCGACTGCGCAATGCAGTATTCCGAAGCGAAAAAGGTAACGCTTCCCTCTACGCTTCGGGAGATCGGACAGTTCGCGTTCTCAAAATCAAAGCTTGAAAGCGTGAATATCCCCGCGGGAGTTAAAAAGATTGGAAGTTACGCGTTCAATGAAACGAAGATCAGGGAGATAAAGCTTCCCGAGAGCCTCGAAACGATAGGGAGCTCCGTGTTCACGAAAACATACATTGAAGAGCTGTACATTCCCGACAGCGTTACCGAGTGCGGAATGGATGCGATGCCGAACTGCCCCGTTTCCGCTCCGGCGCAGCTCGCCGACACATACGCGCTCTCGTCGAAGAGCTATGTTTCGTTCCGCGGAGTGAGTATGCTCGATAACGCGATACGTCAGGGCATAGCGAAGTTCAAGGAGAATTTCGTTTTCAAGGACATTACCTTCGACGGCTTCCCCGAGCTGATAGCTTTTGGCAGCAGACAAAGCATAGATGTGTATTTCTATAACACGGAAACCAATGTCTGGGAAGATTCGTATTACAGCAATTTTGATAACCTTGAAGTTCTCGACGGCTGGGTGAACAGAGAAATGTGGAATATTCTGAAAGAGAATTATCCCTCCGGATACAGCTTTTACGCGATACCGACGGAGGACTTCATCGGAAAGATCGAGTTTTACCGCGTGAACAAGACCGGAAAGCTTCTTAACCGCGTTGGGAAGCTGTTCTATTTCGAGGACGGAAAGGGTGTGTCACAGGCATCCAACCTTTTCCCCGAGGACTGTACTCTGCTCTGGGAGCTGAACAAGGAGACCGCGAAAGAAAAATACAAGCCGCTCGGAACGTACATAGTGTTTGACGGACCGTTCACCGACAAGCCGAACGGCGAGATCGTAACGGAGCTTAAAGTTAATGACGAGGTCATCACCGAAATGCCGTATGTGATGAATATGATACCGAAGGGCGAGAATGTTTATGTAAACGGCTCGGATATCCTGCACGGCGGCAGTTATGAGGGGGTAAGCTTCGATTATGACAAAAAGACCCTTATCCTTGACAACGTAACTATCGAGACAACGGACAAGAACGGCATCAGCATTATGGGCATAGAATACCCGAAGATAAAGCTTATCGGCGACAACCGTGTCGTTTCCGCGGCAAAGCCCTCGATAGAAGCATTTGAGCGGCTTTTCATCCTTGGCGACGGAACACTCACGACTGGCAGTATCTCCATACTCACAAAGTCCTATTATTACGGGACATCCGACCTTACGATCGAGGAAAATGCCACGCTTAAAGAAGCGTACAGCGGCGCATTCGCCGACAGCAGCATCCTTACTTTAAGCCTGCAGGATCAAAGCAGACTTATCTGCGGCACGGCGGACGAACCGAGCCACGGGCTCAGGCTTGACGAGCTTACGGTCACCGGCGACGCGGTATGCGATATCAACAGCACCGGTTACGGCGTATACGTTCCCCAAAAGAGCTACAACCGCGGATCGACGCAGATAAAGGTTGGTGTTTATGGAAACGGCAGGCTTGATATAACGTCGGGGCTTGACGGCATAACGACCGAATGGTCGGGCGGCGGGCAGCTTAATTTATCCGGCAGTGCCGAGGTGAATATCAGATCAGAGCGTGCGGGTGTCGATATTAGCTATAGCTACGGCAGGGTCTGGATGGCTGACGAAGCGAAGCTCACGGTACGCAGCAGGACGGCGAGTGTACGTGCGTCCTCTCTTGAAATGAACGGCGGAATGCTCGATCTGAAATGCGGCGAGGGATTTGACGCGGCACCGGTAAATATCGCGATAAACGGCGAGGTCGAATATCAGGAAGGAGGATATGGTGACGATGCCACACAGACCCTGAAGCTGAAAGTGAAGGCTGTCGAGCCGGAATATGACGACTATTACGAAGGCGCAAAGGCAAAGCCCGTGATCTACCTCTATCCCGAGGAAGAGACCGACGTTTCGGTGCAGGTAAACTTCCCGCTCGGCGGCGAGTTCACCTGCACATACCCCGACTACGGCGATGGTTGGAACGTGAGCGCTATGCCGGACGGTACGCTTTACGACGCGGACGGGAACGAGTATTACTGCCTCTATTGGGAGGGCGTCGGATATGACACAATGGACGGCAGCGAGGGATTTTGCGTTGCGGGAGCAGATATAGCGGATTTCCTGCGCGAAAAGCTTATGTACATAGGGCTTACCGCCCGCGAAGCCAACGAGTTCATCATCTACTGGCTCCCGAAGATGCAGGATAACCCGTATAACATCATCTCGCTCTATACCGAGAAATACGCGGAGTGCGTCCCGCTTGACGTATCTCCCCTGCCCGACACGCAGATACGCGTTTTCATGACATACCGTGCGAGCAACACGCCCGTGGATATTCCGGCACAGGAGCTCCCGCATTATGAGAGATACGGCTTCACGCTTGTCGAGTGGGGCGGAAGAGAAGTGAAGAATGTCGGGAAAAACGCTCTTTGACAAAACGGAAAAGGTCGAGCTTATCTATGACAGCATAGAAAACCTCATCTTTCTGCGGCAGTTCCCGAATGTGACCGAACTTTGGGTCTCATGGACTGTAATGAACGACAAAGCTCAGCTTAATGTAATAAATGAGCTTACAGAGCTTAGAACTCTGAGGCTTGATAAGACTGACAAAAGCGGTATATCATCGCTTGCGGGACTAAAAAATCTTGAAGAATTGAATATATGCGATGATCGGATTTATCATATGTGTGATATAAAAGCGCTTGACGGGCTTGACAGCCTGAAAATGTTCAGCTATTGCAAAAATCTTAATGTAAAGCAGGAAGACGGAACTTATATTCAGGCAGACCCCTATTCCGATGACGAAATAGCTTATTTTGAAAAAATGCACCCCGATTGTGAAGTTCGTGCATACGATCCGGCATTTTAAACGGAGGAAACAATGAACCACACAAAAACTCTTACAGCATTAACACTTTGTGCCGCCCTTTTGCTTTCAAGCTGCAATACAGACAAGCCCGCAGAAACCTCGCCCGTCACGGAAGAAGTGACGACAACTACGTCAGCGGAAGTTACGACTGCCACAACCACAACCGCCACAACTTCAGCAGATCACATAGAGGAAGCACGCGCTATAATGCAAAAGCACATAGATGAGGATAACTATGTCGGATTTGAGATAGATGAACCTTCAGCTGTGGAAAAGGCAAGTGTGCTCGAAAAATATTTCTATGGTGTGTGGGAGTGTGAAGGGTATCAAGACCCGATCGTATTCACCTACAACGGCAAATATACCGTCTCGGGTAACAGCTCCGAGCAATACACATACTATACCGATGGCGGCAAGTTTGCCGAGCTTGACGACAGGTATATATGCCCGCGGATAAACGGCGGAGCGGGGGAATGCTATGTGATATACAAGGACGCGCCAGACATACTGTATCATACTGCTGCGATGTGGGTGAACGATGATGAGAATGGAAAGGTGATCGGCATTCATAGCGATGACCGGACCGACGGGTACAGGCGTATCCAAACACCGAAGCCGACACTTGAGGAAGGCGAGATAGGCTTTCTCGGAATGATGAAACTTGAGGCGATATACGGCGAGGAACTCACAGAAACTCTTGAAAGATACCTGAACGAAGCACATACCGACGAATACGGTATGGACTGGGAATATGACTGGGGTTTCGGATTGCCCGTTGAAAAACGTTATCTTATAAGCCGCGATGAGAAAAGTGTGCAGCTCGGGATACGCTTCTTTGACCTCAAGGCATACGGCGATTTTTTAAATTCGTCCTCAGCAGGAGTACCTGACGAGGCTTACTTCATTGTTGATATGACATTTGACGGAAATTACTGGCGTATAAACGATCTTTATCGGCCGCTCAAACCTTATATCCCGCCCGACAATGTCGGGATCAAAGTAAAAGCTCCCGAAAAGACGATAACGCTTACCATAGAACCGATGTTTGATATTGACATTGAAACGGTAGCTTCGGATTACAGCTTCGATATGATACCGGACTATAAGAACGACGAAACTTGGAAAATGCAGAAGAAGTATATCGAAGAGAAATACAGGGAGCCGGAAGAAGCGGAGAAACACTTCGGAGAAACGCTCGAAGACTGGAAAAAGCGGGACTATTTCAGCAAGCCGAACTATCAAATTAAATATGTCGGCTTGGATAATTGTGATTTCGTGATCTGCAAGCTCATAGGTTTTATGGAAGTTGTACAGCTTGAAGAATACGAGATATTACTGTTCGTAAAAGACGGAAAGGTGGTTCGTGCGACCCCGATGATGCAGCGTTCGGGACTTAATATGTACATCGACGGAAATGACCTTTATGAAACAGCGGGTGGCGGTGATATACTGCATATAGATATTCGCACCGGGAAATATGATTACATAAAAGCGCCGGGCTGGTGTTCTATACCGGGGATAAATGATGACTGGATAATTTTCGGAAATGGCACTGTTCAGGCGTACAACCGACATACCGGCGAAATCGTTACTCCCGAGCCGGAAATAAGCTGGTGTGCGCTTGACACGTTTTACATCAGGCTGAACGGAAGCAGGATAGAATATACCGCGCACGGTCACCCGAACGGCGGCTGGTATTACGACCTTGAAACAGGAGAAAGCGGTGAGATGCCGGAAATATACTCAGGAATGGACAACGGCGTGTATGAAAGCAGTCTCTACACCGCAAAGTCATACTACAACCGGAAAAACGGAAAAAGCGGCGATTTCTCGAAGATCACTGTTACCCGCAAGTCCGACGGACTTGAAAAGGTGTTCGACTTTACCGGACTTATCGACCCCGATATGGAGGAGCACTGGGATACTGAACCGTATAACTTGTGGTGGGGAGATTGGTTCATCACCTACATCAAGGGTATCGGACTCATAGCTGTGAACTTTGAAACGGAGGAGACCGCAAACGTCGTCATAGATGAAAGCGACATATATCACATTTCGCGGCAGCGCCAATACGGCGACAGGTATATGGTGTATTATTGGCGCGAAGAAAACGGCTCGACCTTGTTCGGTGAAATAGGCTTTGATATAAAGTAATGAGGAAAAGCATCTTGAACCATTTTCCAATCCCGATTTTTATATTCATTCTGAACCCGGTTTTATGATCGTAGGTACAACTCCGAAAGTATTAGAGATCATCGGAGCATAAATGTTGGAATCTGGAATCAAGATCAAAGCTTCGGTTTCTTTTTGTTTATCCCTATATTTGTTGCGTTGTGCTTATTAGAATCCAATTCTTGTGAGATGCTTTCTTTTTTTGCACGGTCTCTCTCAATGAGATCATTGACATAGTTGCCTTTAGAAATGCCGTTATACGTATCCTTGATTTCCTGATATGCGATTTTCAGATTGTTGCAGTTCTCAAGCTCTGCCTTGAGGGCTGCAATTTTTTCGTCAAGATCACGATACTCAGATTTAAGTCGATCAATGCCGGGCTGGTCGGTTGCACTATGACGAGAAAGCGTCTGCTTTACGACCTGTAAACGCATTTTGTCAGACAGTGAGAGTCTATCTCTGTTAGACAGCTCCTTGTATATTTCCATTTGTTGTAATAACTTCTCTGTTTCGGCGTGACGAACGGTAATAGCATTAAACTCGTCGGTCAACTTTTTTGTCTTTTCTTCCAGTTCATCTGCTTTTGCATCGAGATCACTGATGGAATGAATGCCTAAACGATTAATAAGTGCAAGCTGTGCAGTCAATTGGAATACATCACGGTCGTTGTGCGGCAGATAAGGCAGGCTATCATCACGCTTGTTTTTTTTCTTTTTCCCTTCAGCTATACGTTTAGCGAGCTGAGTTATAATATCTGCATAACAGATAGTCAATACTTGTCCCTTGTTATATGCATCCTCACGGGAAGCGTTGCCCAGATCGTCTTTCCAAAGAATACGGGAATTGATGCTGTCAATGGTGTAATCGTTGCCTATTGTTTTCAGTCGTGTAAAACGCTGCTGCCCTGGAGCGCGTATCGCCGTATGCGCTCCGTACTTAATTTCGTATCCCTTTTCTTCAAGGGAGGCAGCAAGTTCATCATAGTTTTTTGAGCATAGCACAAGTGTATCTATCTCGCGGCGTATCTGTTCTTTCCAAGATGCACCCTTGCGGCGAGAGTCCCATTCTTTGTAGGACATACCGAGGTGTTTGTTATTCATAATCGGCTGAATGCCAAAAGCTAAGCATACCCTGTCAGAGTGTTCACGTATTTCCGATAGGGTCTTTTTGTTGCTGTTATACTTATGCCCGTCAAGTCCAAAGACGTTTAAGCATAAAATGTTGTATATAGTTTTCGGTGATAACGTTAATGCGATATATCACCCACCGACGTATTTTGACACCACATACCGTGATGAATGGATAACTGATCTAAAAACCATTGAAATGATAAAAGATATCGATAAATCTGACGTGCTGAGTACACAAGTCATCATCAGTCCGTTTCTTGGCTCTATTTTACCTCAAGAGCTGTCGGGCAGTGTAAAAACACTTATTCTGATGCGATTCGACGATTCCGGAAAGGTGTTTAACGCTTCTGTTTGTGGCGATGATTGTGCCAAATGGATATATGAGATCAGTAAGGAAAAAGACCTCACAATAAATCTTCATCATACGATGGTGTTCAGCAGCTGTAAAGAATTTAATGCATTTATCGTTAATACACATAGGATTGTCAAAAGCTATGATGAATATCTTGATGAAGCAATGAGAATAGAGGAACGATAACAACGATACATCGTAAGACAATTATGATAAAAATGATAAATCCTACCGGACATCTGCTCAAAGAGAGAAGAAAAGAACTGGGGTTGACTCAAAAACAGATCTCGGCGATGGCATCCATTTCCGAGGCACAATATCAAAAATTTGAGGCTGACACCCGCAACTTGATGACTGCGTCATTCTATATTGCTTGTAGCGTGTTACGAGCGTTATCGATAGACTTTTGTGATTTTTATGACCAATATGGCGGTGCAAACATTATTTCCATTGACTTTGATATTGATAGATAACAAATAATATTGCTTTCTGAACCACCCTCAGTACTTATGTAACAAAATATGTAAACAATACGAAATAATAAAGAAAGGCTCAAATTATGCCTTTCTTTGTTGTTATATAGGGTCAAAAATGATTATGATTTATTAACCTTATCGTCAGCTTCTTTGATATTCCTTTGAATTATATCCATTATCTGCTCAAGCCGCTTTTCTCCGATACCGCTGACCGAGCTTAGATCCTGACGGAGCTTGTCCATATCCATATCAATGACAGCATTGGCAAGAGCGTCCCTAGCGCCCATATCATAGATATTGTTGATTGTTTTCTCCATTGCTTCCCGATTCATGGCCTTTATACTGCGGTAAAGGTCGCGAGTAAGTAGATTAGCTTTCGGCATACCGTAAATCTCCATATATCATGTTTTGTTTAGTATTATAGCATAATACCGGAAATAAACCAAGTCGTTGCTTTCAGTGCTTTACAAATATGCTGATTTGTGGTATAATTAGACAATAAAAGCCGGCAGACCTGATAAGCATACACGAACAACTATCAAGGAGAAAGCAATGACAGGAATATACTTCAGCGGGACAGGCAATTCCCGCTATGCTTCGGAAACATTCTGCAAAGAGATCGGTGATATTCCCGTTTATTCCATAGAAAATCCGGATGTTACAGATCGTATCCGTGAGCATGAGACCATTATATTTGCATATCCCGTGCAATTCAGCTCCGTGCCGAGATTTGTGCAGGATTTTGTGATCACGAATAAAGAACTGTGGAAAAACAAAAAGGTCTTTGTGATCGCAACTATGGGCTTGTTCAGCGGTGACGGAGCCGGTTGTCTCGGTCGTCTGCTGCATAGATACGGCACACAGATCATAGGCGGTCTTCATCTGAAAATGCCGGACAGTATCGGCGACGAAAAGGCTTTGAAACGTCCGCTTGAGAAAAACTGTGAGCTTGTAAAGAATGCCGTACTGAAGATAAAGGACTCTGCCGGACGGTTCAAAGCGGGAAACCCGACAAAAGAAGGACTTGGGATATTCTATCATCTTGCCGGTCTGTTTGGGCAAAGGCTGTTTTTCGGGCATCATACAAAGCATTATTCGGACAAGCTAAAGATCGACGCGAATAAATGCGTAGGCTGTGGCAAATGTGCAAAGCAGTGCCCACTGAACAATATACATATAGAAAACAATAAGGCTATATCCGGCAGCAAGTGTACCATGTGCTACCGGTGTGTCAATCATTGTCCGGAACAAGCGATCACCCTGCTCGGGAAACAGATAGTCGAGCAATGCAGTATCGAGAAATATATATAATAAGAAAAAGAACTTTGAAAGAGCACTAACCGTGTTAGCTTCTAAAGGATTTACAGTGGTATAAATTCAAGTTTGTCTGCCCGACAAATCGGTAGTTTGTCGAGATGCTGCCAACTTGGGATTTTTGAGGATAAAGGAACATGGAACTGTGGGATGCTTATAACAGAGATTTCAAAAAGATTCAGGGGATAACGTTGATTCGAGGAGAGGCGATACCTGAGGGCTTTTTTCATCTTGTCTGTGACGTTATTGTAAGGCACTCAAATGGAAGCTATCTCATCATGCAGAGGGATAAACGAAAACACCTGGGCGGAATGTGGGAGGCAACTGCAGGTGGTTCTGCTTTACAAGGCGAGGACGCCCTAACTTGTGCCCGCAGAGAACTTCATGAAGAAACTGGAATTACTTCTGACAATCTGATAGAGATAGGACGGGTAATTCATTACGGGCATCAATCGCTTTATGTTGATTATCTCTGTGTTACAGATATTGATGAGAACGATATTGTGCTGCAAGAAGGAGAAACAGCGGATTATAAATGGATTACGGCTGACGAATTGAGGAAAATGTCAAGAGATGAGTTAGCAACGCAGCGCATCCTTACTTTTATCGAAGAACTGAACTGACAAATTCAAGTTTGTCTGCCCAAGAAATCGGGATTTGGCGAGGCATATATGGAAAAAGCAACAAGAGAAAAACTAGCCAAGATTGCAAAGGATATGGCGCAGGTTCCGTTTCACGGAGATGTTGATGGGATGGCTTCCAATCTTGCGTCGATTGTGCGACTGTTTCCGACATGGAATCTCAGGGAAGCCGACGGGTTATGGTGTGCGGCGTTTGTCTATTATTGCTGCACGACAGCGGGATTCGAAATCCCGTTCAGACCTGAGGAGTGTAAAACCTGTCATCTGGCTGGATGCCTTGGCTGGGAAGAGTTTGCTTTAGGCGATCGGCGGATCGAATACCATAAAGGGCAGGAAGGCTATGTTCCGGAAGCGGGAGACATCGTGCTCTATGACATGGTGTTCGAAAACAAAGAGCACGACCATATGGGGATCGTCCTTGATAGACGGGAGGGTACGATCCTTGTTGCAGAAGGAAATGTGAACAATATATCCGGAATTATCGAGCGCCCTATCGATGAGCATATCCGTGCGTATATTCAAATTCCGGATGGGTATCGGTATAGAGAAGAGTGACAAATTCAAGTTTGCAGAGCTATTTCATTCAAGAAATAGGCCACCGCAAATAAAGGAGTTCACTGAAATGTTTGAAAGCGAATTTGCAAAAACTGAATACATAGAAAAGGACGGTGCGGTTTTTCATGTCTGGAAAAAAGAAGCGCATTTTGACGACTATCGTAAACCCGTAATTGCTTCACTTGAATTGTTACGTGATCATAAGGACAGTATATTCATACTTGAAACGCCAAGCGCTGTGAATTGCAGAATCTTCGATAGTATGTTATACCTTAGCCGGAATAACATCATGAGTTTGAGGTAAAGATCATGAAACACAGAAACCTAATTGCGGTACTGACCGCATTCATCGTGTGCATCAGCGGTTGTCAAAAAGAAGAAACGCCGACGATAACATCAGGCTCGGAAACCACAGCCAATCCGACGGAACCTGCTTCCGACGGAATTGCGGAGGGTGTCATACTTCACGCGTGGTGCTGGTCGTTCGACACCATACGCGAAAGCATGGCGGATATTGCCGCGGCGGGTTATACTGCGGTGCAGACATCCCCTGCCAACGAAGTCATAGTCGGCGGCAACGGCGGTATGCAGCTCATGGGCAAGGGCAAATGGTACTATCAGTATCAGCCCACAGACTGGACAGTAGGAAATTATCAGCTCGGTACCGAGCAAGAATTCAAAGATATGTGCTCCGAAGCGGACAAATACGGGATAAAGGTGATAGTGGATGTCGTCCCGAACCACACTGCAGGGGATATTTCTGCGGTATCACAGTCGCTGATAGATGCCGCAGGCGGAATCGAAGGGCTGTATCACAAGAACTACTCAAAGAAGATCTCAAACTATTCGAGCAGGATCGAATGTACATCTTACTCGCTTTCGGGTCTTCCGGACGTTAATACAGAAAACAGCGGTTTTCAGGATTACTTCATCGCTTACCTCAACCGTCTTATAGATGACGGAGCAGACGGATTCCGTTTCGACGCAGCAAAGCATATCGCGCTTCCGGACGATATCAGAACGGACGAGAATGTTCCCAACAATTTCTGGGAACGTGTGACGAGCGAGACATCAAAGCCGGTATTCAGGTATGGTGAGGTGCTGCAAGGCGACAACGACCGCATAGAGCAGTATATCGATACGATAGGAAGGACTACCGCGAGCGAATACGGAAAGCGTCTGCGCGGACTGACACAGGGAAGAATGCTCAACGCGGATATGCTCAGCGACTTTATGGTCGGCGGAAGCTCTGATGTGGTGACATGGGTGGAATCTCACGACAACTACACCGACGGTTCGACGGTGAACTTTACGGATACGCAGATAGTGCTCTGCTGGGCGGTAATAGCCGGACGCGGCGACGGGACCCCGCTGTTTTTTGACAGGCCCTACGGTGCCGTACCGCTTGACCGCTGGGGCAAGATGAACCGCATCGGTGCGGCGGGAAGTCCGCTTTATAAGTCAAAGGAAGTATCGGCAGTCAACAACTTCCGCAAAGCCATGACCGGAAAACCGACCGAAATGAAGAACAGCTCTGATAACGCTGTACTTATGATAAGCAGAGGAAATTCCGGTGCCGTGCTCGTGCATTACAAACAGAATGACAACAATATCTCGGAGAAATGCAGTCTGCCGGACGGAGAATATACTGACAGAAGCGGCACGAACGGAAAATTCAACGTGAAGGACGGAATACTGACGGGAACGCTTGCTCCCGACAGCATAGCGGTTCTTTATAATGAGGGATATGAAGAAAAGGCTCCGATGCCGGAGGTGTCGCTCAATACCGACACGTTCGTGATCGACGGAAGCTTGTCTGTTGTATTGCATGTTTCCGGCGCGCAGATCGGTGTATATGAGCTCGGCGGCAAGGAACAGAGTTTCACGGACGGCAGTCAGATCGACATACCCGCAGGAACGGAAACTCTGAAACTCTCAGCAACATCCGCCAACGGAGAGCGTACTGTGATGACTTACTATTTCGCCGATAAACAGACTGTTCCGGCAGGAGCTTCGATAACCTTCACAAAGCCCGAAAGCTGGGAAGACACGATATATGTCTATATCTACAACGAGACTGTGTCGCCCGTAAAAAAGAACGCTGTATGGCCGGGCGAGGAAATGACTCGCGATCCCGACGGAACATACAGCTATACGCTTGCTGAGGAATGGGACAGCGCTCTCGTGATATTCAACGACGGTGCCAACCAGTACCCCGCCGCTATGGAGCCCGGAGTTGAGCTCTCAGAGGGTATGTCGTATTCCGTCCCGGGTTGATACAAATAACCGCATTTGCCGCGCCGGTTTGCGCAATCACTTGCGCAAGTGAAGACCGACAACGGCGCAATTGCCGTTCCGCAAAAGGACATAAGCGGTCTGAATGACCGATTTCATATAATTCAATTACAGAGTGAGGTGAAAATCATGAACAATCAGCAGGTACAGTATGGATAATTGATTTAAAACCATTGAAATGATAAAAAATATCGATAAATCTGACGTGCTGAGTACACAAGTCATCATCAGTCCTTTTCTTGGCTCTATTTCACCCCAGGAGCTGTCGGGCAGTGTAAAGACACTTATTCTGATGCGATTCGACGATTCCGGAAAGGTGTTTAATGCTTCTGTTTGTGGCGATGATTGTGCCAAATGGATATATGAGATCAGTAAGGAAAAAGACCTCACAATAAATCTTCATCATACGATGGTGTTCAGCAGCTGTAAAGAATTTAATGCATTTATCGTTAATACACATAGGATTGTCAAAAGCTATGATGAATATCTTGATGAAGCAATGAGAATAGAGAAACAAACAGCATTTTCTGATCTTGAAAAAATATACCTGCGGTTTACTTGATTTCCGGAAGGAATTGTGATATAATACAGATAAAGACAGAACAGAAACGGTCGCATGACGACCACTGCAAGAAATATATGAAAGGAGTTACCCGAAATGAAACAGTTTACTATGGTTCATCTGTATAGCGAACATTACGAAAGTTTCTATCACGAGCGTGAAGAAGCTTATATTGTGTTGCGTACAGAACATAGTGGATAGTCATTTCAGGAGCACTTTCTTTGTGTAGTGATCCATATAAAATGATATAACACCGTCTGTATGCAGCAGGCGGTGTTTTTGTATGCAAACGATCATTATTCAGAGAAAGGAGTGCTTAAAATGCCTATCATTGATGTGAAAGCAACAGGCAATAATATAAAACTGATGATAAAGACTAAAGGCTTCAAGGTGTCCGATGTTCAGGCGAAATGCGGATTCAATACTCCGCAGGCTATATTCAAGTGGATGCGTGGGGACTGCGTTCCCACAATCGACAACCTGATAATACTCGCGGATATGTTTGATGTGCCGATAGATCAGATAATAATCGTCACTCGCATCTGAGTGACGACAAATGGCGGATTCGTCTAATAGGTCAGGACGAGAGGCTTTCAATCTCTAAATGTTGGGTTCAAACCCCACATCCGTCACCAGGTGAACGTCGTCTAGTGGCAGGACGTCAGATTGTGGCTCTGAAAACGGGAGTTCGATTCTCCTCGATCACCCCAAGGCACTATAGTGCCTCCGGCATCGTATATTACCTCTGTGATGTACGATCTTTCCTTCATCGCTGTCCAGAGATGCAGAAGATCAACAGACAGCGAAATATGGGTAAGTAAGCATAGTGGCGAATGCAGCGGACTGTAACTCCGTGACGTAAGATACACCGTAGGTTCGACTCCTACCTTGCCCACCAGCCGCAGAGATGCGGCATCATACGGCGGATTCGTCTAATCGGTCAGGACGAGAGGCTCTCAACCTCTAAATGCCGGGTTCAAACCCCGCATCCGTCTCCAACGGTCGCATAAGCCTAATTGGTAAGGCAGCGGTTTGCTAAACCGTGAGTAATCGGATTGTTTCGATGTCTGAGTTCAAGTCTCAGTGCGACCGCCACAGATAAAGCTCCGTTTGAAACACGTCAAACGGAGCTTTATATCAGACAAGTGTTGATGAGAGATACGTTGCTTTACAAATATATTGACTTCTCTGTATAATAATGTTATAATGATTTAAGTAACAATATTACAGTTCCGCCGAATATCTGGGCGCAAAGGCATCATGGTAAGGTCTGAATGACTCAGAATAAGGAGAGAAGAGAAGTGAAAAACATCATACAAGTCGATGATAATTATAAAAAATGGCTCAGTGAACTTTCTGACAGGTTCAGATGCTCGCAGATATAAGCCGCTGTCCGCGTCAACAGCGAAATGCTTCAATTTTACTGGTCTATCGGCAGAGATATTTCAAGAATGGAGCTTAATGCAAAGTATGGTTCAGGATTTTATAAAAAGCTCAGTTCCGATTTAAAGGAAATATTTCCCGATTCAAATTCATTTTCTGAAACAAATTTACGATATATGTGGCGATTCTACGAGCTTTTTCCGCTGACGGAAAATCTGCCACAAGTTGTGGCAGATTCTGAGCCGCTAAATCATCCACAAGTTGTGGATGATTTGAAAGATGTTGATAAAATCTTCATGATTCCGTGGGGTCATCACAGATTTATTATGTGAGGTACAGTTTATGTCAACAATTATGGGTTCACTGAACCATTTGCTTGCCACATCAAACAAAGTACATATCATATGGTGTCTGATGCTTCTGATCATTATGTTAACGCTTGCTGTTCTTCATCACTTCTGGAAGAACGACAGCAAGAAGCTGATGATATGGAGATTTCTTTGCCTGACTCCGGTACTTATCAGCGGCATTCATGCTGTCATATATGTTGTCGGTGTTCCGATGTTTTTCGAAGAATTCATTCTGATGTATATTATCGCACTGCTTGCGCTTATACCTATGCTGTTTGCAAAGCGGAAGACGGGCTACAGGATATCTGCTGTGCTGACAGCGGTAGCTTCTTGTTTCTGCGGGTTTTATTTCTGCTTAAGTTCGCCTAATATTTTTAATCACACGAGAGAAAGCTATACCGAATCATTTCATTCGCTCGTAATGGAGATGGACGAGCATTACGTCCTGAAAGAATGGAAGAAAGTTGATTTTTCCGCGCTTGAAGCAAAGTATATGCCCGCGGTTCGTGAAGCAGAGCAGGAACAGGACCCAATGAAATTCTTTAAGACGGTTGATATGTTCTGCAACGAACTGCACGACGGTCATGTCGGAAGCTGGGTCGGGTTTGATTTCAGTCAATATCAGACCGGACCGTTGATACACGATTACGGCTTTGCAATGATACGGCTCGACAACGATGATATCATAGCGGTATGCACGTCTGCAAAGGCGAACGCTGTCGGGATCGGGGACGGGACTGTTATCACAAAATGGAACGGCAAGCCCATTTTGCAGGCTGCAGCAGAGGACGCTCCCGATATAGGATATTCGGTAAAATACAATGCAGACCGTCTTGCTGCTTTGGATCTTCTGCGCACCGGCGGTGAGACTGTCGAGGTATCATTTATCAACAAGTCCGGCGATGAGCAGACAGTCACACTTAAAGAGCTGGGAAAAATGCAATCATTCCGAGATGCTCGTATTGCCTTCTCACATTCATTGGAAGAAGGCGAGGATGTTAATTTCAGCACAAGAATGCTCAATGACAAGTGCGGATATCTGAGACTTAACGCCGAGGGAACAGACAATGAACTGCGGGACACTCTTGCCTATATTACCGGCGAACACAAATGGGCAAAGGAGATGTTCCGTGAAAAACTGCGCGGTCTGAAGTCGCAGGGCATGGAATATCTGGTCATTGATCTGCGAAACAACAGCGGCGGTTTGGATGTTATCGGATATATGCTGTGCGATCTGCTGACCGATAAGGAATGGTACTGTCAGGGACTAGGTTCCCGCAGAGACGGGAAGTATATCAGCCAGTGCGATCAGTATATCCACGGTGACGGGGAATTTGCGGGCCTTAAGGTCGTTGCACTTACAAATTATAAGTGTGCAAGCGCCGGTGACGGTACATCTCTGCTTCTTTCAAAGCTGCCGAATGTCACGCTTGCCGGTATCACCGACCCCAGCGGCTGTGATCAGGAAACAGGAGGAACAGTCGTTCTCGCGGACGGTCTGGTCTATGTTGGTTTTCCTACGGGACTTGTTCTGGATGAAAACGGCGAGCCGAATGTTGATACGGCTGCCGATCGTATCAGCCGTGACCCTGTCGAAGTACGTATCCCTCTCGACTACGATGCTGCGATGAAGATATTCCGTGACAAGCAGGATTATGAGCTGGACTGGGCTGTAAAGTTTCTGGAGAATCAGGCAAATAGCTGAACTCAGCGATGGTATTTGTTTACATTTATAAAGGAGCTGACAACAAATGACTGATGCGGTTAATTTATTATCGAACATAAGCCAAAAAGAATTAACAATAAATGAAATGATTGAATATCTTGAAAGTCAAGCCGAACTGAATGATAACAAATAAAAAATTGTCAAGCCCGCATCTCGCGGGCTTGTTTCTATTAATAGTAAGTATAAATGGCTAGTAGGTTTCATTGGCTAGTAGGTTTCATTGACTAGTAGGTTTCATTGACTAGTAGGTTTCATTGACTAGTAGGTTTCATTGGCTAGTAGGATCCTTTGATTAGTAAATTCCATTGACTGGTAAATTTATACGATCGATGTTTTTTCTTGAAAGTTGATTGCTTTTTTCAAGAATATGAACTAAATAATCTCGAGTTTTGACTGATAACGCAAAAATCTAAAGCGTTCTACAAAGACACCTACATTGACCGCGAAGCCGTTTGTTTAGCGACTTCGCGGATTTTTCTTTTTATAAAAATCGGGTTTTGGTTCTTATTTGGTTCTTATTCGAAAAATTGGCTCTTGGTGAACACGATATTTTTTGAGAAAAATGATAAAAATTTGAGTATTATGCAGGGAGAGGATGTTCTTCCTTTGTCCGCTTTTTCCTGCTAAAGTCAAGAGCATTTGCTATGACCTCACAAGTTCTCGCCTGTGCCTCCTGGAACATATGCACATAAGTGGAAGTCGTTGTTGAAATCGCACTATGCCCTAAATCAGCCGAGACCGTTGCCGGATCCACGCCTGCAAAAATTAAAAGACTGGCATGAAAATGACGCAGGGAGTGAATGTCGCAGAAGCGAATGTCATTTAGCTCGCAAAATCGCTTGAACCAGCGATAAGGACGGTGGTGAAACATCGGGGAGCCATTCCACTGAACAAAGAGCCTGTCCGTTTCCACCCATTCATCCCCGAGCATATCCTTGTCGTGTTCCTGCTCCGCTTTAAGCTGCCTGAGCAGATCCATTATAACCGGCGGGAACTTGGACGAGCGCATAGATCTCTTGGTCTTGGTGGTATCGGTATAACTCCCGCAGAGATGTGAATAGTTCGATGTACGGCGTACACTGATTACGCTGTTCTCGAAATCAACATCTTTCCACTCAAGCCCTAACATCTCCGCACATCTGAAGCCGCTATACACAGCAAGCATTATATATGTCCTGTATTTTTGCGGCTCCTTTTGTGCAGACTTTCTGTGAACTGCGGCGACAGCTCGGTGTCGAATGAGAACGGCGCGTAATGCTCTCGGAAATACCGCAGCATAGCGATATAGTCCGTGAGAATATCCAGCACGAGCAGCGACTTTTCACGGTTTGTTAATTCTCGTTTTTGTCAGACTGCCGGCGGAGAGCGCGTTGACGAAATTCCGAAATCCGCGCACAGCTTGTCCGCTGCCTCGGTCTTTGACAGCCCGAACATCTGCGCCGTGAGGTCGGTGACATCTCCGTGAGCGCCGCACGCGTAACAATGGTAATGATCGTCGTAAATCTTCATCGACGGATTGTTATCGCCGTGGAAGATACACCGTGCGGAACCGAATCTGTTCACTTCCAGTCCGTACATCCCGGCAGCCTGCCGGAGCCCGACAAGCTGCCTGATCTGCGCGAAATTATTCACGCAGCACCGCCGTCCTCGTCGGGATCGTACTTACCAAACACAGCCTCGTAGAGATCGCGCTCGGCGATAAGAAACTTCTTACCCGCCTTGAAAGTGCGGAGCTGTCCGGACTTGCACATCTGACGGATGCGGAACTCGTTGATGCCGTCGATAACCTGCGCTGCTTCCTTGATTGTTAAAACTTTCTTTTTCATGATAGTTCCTCCTTCATCATGGTTGTTGGATTTTGTTGGCGGAGCTGATCGGGCTCCTGTATATCAAAAAGCGCTTTTTGATCTCTGAAATTTTTACCCCTCACTATACAAAGGAAAAAAGGCGGGGGGGCAACCCTGATTTTCAAAAATAGCAGAGATTGAGAAAAAATAGCTCTCATTATTCAAAGGAAAAAATCGGTGAGGTGCTAACCTGAATTTTCAAAAATAACACTTGTTGCGAAAAAATACCTTTGAGTATCCTGACGGAAGGCGTGAATATGTTGGTGAATAGAGAGGATTATTGTATTCTTACAACATTTTGGACTCACTTAGTCCAAAATTTGAATGACCGCCTGCCTTGTTTCCAAGACAAGCGGCTTTAAGGTTATTCGTTAAGTATGCCAAGTATAAATGCAGCGCCGAGCTTAAATCCCCTCTCGAAGTCTGCCTCACATTCTATTTGTGATTCAATTCGGAGCGAATCCTTAAAAGACTAGATCAGTTCTTTGCAGTCCGGATATTGTTCAATCAATTGATCTTCAATAGAACAAATAGATTCTCTATTCTTTTTGGCTCTTATTGTGTTTTGGCAAGGGTTGTGAACAGGGTGATATTTCTCCATATGTTCAGCACTTCTCCATATACACAAATTCCAGCTTATCATTTATTTTTTTGCTGTCTAATGCTGAATATCCGTTTTTTTCGTACAACCTTATGTTGTCTTTACTCCTTGTGCTTGTAAAGAGTATCGCCGAATTTAATTCCCGACGCGTAGGAAGGCATACCGAAGGTACTGTGCTGATCGTCAAGGTTCTCGTGAATGAGCTGATACAGAGCATAATCGGAAGAACGGGTGTCGGTTTCGGTCATGAGCAGTGAGAATCCACGCTGCTCCACAAGCTCCGCAAAGCTGTCGATGTTATGGTTTGCCTTCAGACCGTAAAGATGATCCATTGCGAAGCAGAGCTCATTGTAGCTGTACTCCGCAAGATCTTTGCCTATCTCTTTACCTGCGTATTTGCCATTCTTTCCGTAATATATCTTTCCGAGATCGGTGTAGCCCTCCTCTGTTACAAGAGGTTCGGCACCGCCGCTGTAAAGAATGACCGATCTTCCGTTATACAGCAGGTTGAACTGATTAGGAGCAAAGAAAACATCGGATATCGTCTGCAGCGGTATATAGAAGCCGTCACCTCTGTGACGAAGCTTGATGCCGTATGCGCCGAGATCCATGGTTATGTGGCTGCCGTAGCGCACCGTGGCGGTACCAAGCGTCTTGATGTACGAATATGTGCCGTCTTCCGCTTTCCAGCTCGGAACAACTATATCCATAATATTCTGGTTATCCGAGGAAAGGAAACCATTGTAATCAAAAAAGTAGATAGTATCGTCCGCAAAGTTAAAATCCACATAAAACCCGTTATTTTTCTGAAAAGTTACCTTCTCACCCTCTGTTGTTAATTCAAAATCAAAGTCCGTTAATCCTCCCATTATCATAGCGGTACGGTAAAGGCTCGCAAAGTCTTCGATCCTGAAATAAGGCACGGTGCCGCTGTCAAAGAAATATACAGGCATCTCCGTCGTATATTCCGGCGTACTCTTAAACAGATATGTTTTCACTTTTTTGTGGGCAATTTTGAATGTTTTAGTCTGTGACACAGAAGTCGATGTACTGTCCGCGTAAGCGGTGACCGAGGTTCCGACGGACGATGTGAGCAGTACCGCTCCGGCGATCGCCGCGCATAAGCTTTTTCTGAATTTTTTGTTCATAGTAAATATTTCCTTTCCTTAAATGACAGTATAAACAGCTGAATGCTCTTTTAATGCGATAATTGTATCACATACTGTCCACTATTTTGTCCACCTGTTTTATATCTTTTTTGAAAAATTCTCGCATATTCACAAAATCGTCCCGGAAGCGAGCCGTCGTTATGTCTATTATTTACAAAATGCACTTCCGTTCCCGGTTTTGTGGATAATAAACAGACCTGTGATATGATCTGGAAGTGGTTTTGTAATAATGTAAGAATTTTCAAAAAAACCATTCAAACAGGTGGACAAACTAGTGGACAATTTGTAGTATAATATGTGTGGTAGATAAGGCAGAGATCATTCGGGCTTCTGCATATATGTTGTCAAGAAAGGTAATCTCGTTAAGCTGAAAGACACAAAGAAGCTGACATACAGCACATCCGCGACAGTCGGCAAGACCTGCAAATTCGCAGTCAGGGCTTATGTGAACGCCAAGTGGACGAGCGTGAAAGCATCCGACATCATCAAATTCTACGGCAGCTTCGATCCTGTCCCGGAACAAACAATTGAAAGGTGTTCAGAAAAATGAAAAAAGCAAGAAGAATACTAACTGCTTTACTTGCAGCCTGTATGCTCGGCACAGGCACACCCGGAGCAGTCACGGCAAATGCGGTGACATCGGTGACCACCGAGGCTCAGAGCTCCAAGCCCGTTGTTAAAGCTACAATTGCAGGAGAAAAGATAAGACTTACATGGGGTGCGGTGTCCGGTGCGTCGAAGTACAGGGCATATATATACCGTAACGAAAAGCTTGAAAAGCTCACAGATGTCACAAAATGCTCCGTGACCCTCACAGGAGCAAAGGCAGGCAAGGAATACACATTCGCGGTCAGCGCTTATGTAAACGGCGGCTGGACTAAAATCACAAAGAACGACCTTGTAAAGATCAATTTCCCCGGAAGCTCCGCTATCGACGGTGAAGAGATGCTTTCGCTCTGGACTTCGGACGCGGCGGCAAAGACCGAGCTTATCTCCTATATGAAGGCAATCACGACCGAGGGCAGCAAGGACTACATACCGATCGAAAACCGCATAGCCGTATTCGATCTTGACGGAACGCTGTTCTGCGAGACAGACCCGAACTACTTTGATTGTATGCTGCTCGAATATCGTGTTCTTGAAGATCCCGACTATAAGGACAAGGCTTCGGATTTCGAAAAGCAAGTTGCGTACAAGATAAAGGAAGAAAACGAGACCGGCATTTCCCACGACGGTATAGAAGTCGATCACGGAAAGGCTGTCGCATCCGCGTTCAAGGGTATGACGCTCGATGAATTCAACGACTACATTCAGAAATTCAAAAAGCAGGCTATGCCGGGCTATTACGGAATGACCCGCGACGAGAGCTTCTACAGACCCATGCTTCAGATAATCGACTACCTCAAAGCCAATGATTTTACCGTGTATATTGTAAGCGGCACTGACAGATTTATAGTCCGCAGTCTCCTTTACAACTCCACGCTCGACCTTCCGAACAAGCAGATAATCGGCTCCGACCAACTGCTTGCAGCGGATGATCAGGGCGATACCGATGGACTGAAATATACCTTCACCGACAAGGATGAGCTTGTACTTGGCGGCGAGTTCATAATCAAGAATCTTAAAATGAATAAGGTCACGGTAATAGCGCAGGAAATAGGCGAAAAGCCTGTTCTCTCCTTTGGCAACAGCTCCGGCGACTTCAGCATGAACACATATACGATCACAAACAACAAGTACAGGAGTCTTGCGTTCATGCTCTGCTGCGACGATACCGAGCGTGAAAACGGAAACATCGAAAAGGCAGAAAAGATGTATCAGACCTGCAAGGAAAACAACTATCTCCCGATCTCAATGAAGAACGACTGGAAGACGATCTACGGCGACGGTGTGACATATAAAGGCGCGAAAGCCAGGATAAAGCCTGCCGCAAAATAATTTTTCTGAACTGTTATAATTCTATATCTGCGCTTTGCCAACGACGATAAAGAGAGGTATAAAAAATGATAACATTGGTGATCGGTCTTGTGATACTGATAGGCGGAGGCTTGCTTTACGGCGGTTTCTGCGAAAAGGTATTCGGACCGGATGACAGAAAAACGCCCGCATACGAAAATAAGGACGGCGTTGACTATGTTCCGATGAAAAAGTGGAAAAACTGTCTCGTAAATCTGCTGAACATTGCGGGTACGGGACCCATTCTCGGTCCGATACAGGGCATACTCTTCGGGCCTATTGCATTTATTACTATCCCGATAGGCTGCGTGATCGGCGGTGCTATGCATGACTATTTCTGCGGTATGATATGTACCCGCGAGGGCGGCATACAGATGCCGGAGATGATAAAGCGCCACCTCCCGAAAGGCGTGTCATGGGTCTATACCCTGATCATAGTAATACTGTTAGTCCTGTGCGGAGCCGTATTCGTATATACTCCCGGCGATATTGCCGCGACCCAGCTTTTCGGCTTCGGCGGAACTCCGGGAGAAGCATCGACATGGATAATTTATGGTGTTATCTTCGTGTATTATCTTATCGCGACTGTTCTCCCGATCGACAAGATAATCGGCAAGGTATATCCCATACTCGGCGGCATACTGATACTCTCCGCGCTCGGTATATTTGTCATGCTGTTTGTGAGCGGGCATCAGCTTGCCGAAATATTTGGTGATCAGATACTCGGCGGATTTGACTTCGGCGCGTACTTTCAGAGTCACAACTTTATCCCGTCGTTCTTCGTGACGGTCGCCTGCGGAATACTTTCGGGATTCCACAGCACTCAGACCTCGCTCATCTCAAGAACGATAGAGAGCGAGAGGCACGGAAGAATGACATTCTACAATATGATGATCTGCGAGGGCTTCATAGCTATGATATGGGCTGCCGGAGCTATGGCGATCATAGGTCTGGGCGCGGAAAACGCGGGCATCACGATGCAGCTCACCGATGCGGGCTGGGGATATTTCGAGAGCGTTGACGGTGCACTGCGGCAAATATCCCCCACAAGCGTTGTGGGAGTGATCTGCCGGAATATGCTCGGAGATATAGGCGGAGTTATCGCGATAATCGGAGTTGTCATACTTCCGATAACCACAGGTGATACAGCGCTGCGCTCGCTTCGTCTCGTTACCGCCGAGACCTTTCACATAAAGCAGAAAACCGCGGTACAGAGAATACTTCTCGCGCTGCCGATATTTGCAGTCACGCTCGCGCTGCTTATCTGGGCGAAAAATGACCCTAACGGCTTTAACGTGATATGGAGGTACATGGGCTGGGCGAATCAGACAGTCTCGGTATTCGCGACCTCCTCGATAATGATCTATATGATGCGCCACGGAAAAACGAAATATTTGTGGATGCCCGCAATACCGTTCCTGTTCTATTCGTTTGTGACGACTTCATATCTTTTGAGCGCATCTGAGGGCTTCTCACTCGATATGACGCTGTCCTACACTATAGCCGGAGTGTTTACGGTATTTATCTTTGCGGCTTCGATATACAGAGGAAGGAAATTATCACAAATTGAAAGAAGGGTGTAACCTTTGACTGACAGAGCAAACAGACAATCGAATATTCCTGATATATGATCTTGTGACAAAGCATTGGAAGAAAAGGACATATTCGGTATAGGTATTCAGGTACACGGCAGAAAAAGCAATTTAATATATAATTTAAGGAGGACTACCGCCGAAATGCTCGATCGGTCTGCATTGTCACAAGTCAAGCAATGACATAAACTTCGTGATAAGCGGAACAGGCAGAGCGATATGCAACGGTGAGGAGGAAGTGCTGACAGCAGGAACTTGTCATTATTGCAAGATCGGACAGGAGCATAGCATCATAAATGACGGTGATGAGGACTTAGTGCTTTATACTGTGGTGCAAAATAGATAAAAAATGAAAATTGAGACGACTCGCGAGTTGTGTAAAAAAAATAGCAGCTGCTTGACAGATATTTCACAAGCAGCTGTCGATCAACAAATGGACTTTTAATTTTAAGAGGTGCCGAAATCTTGTCCATGTATTGATTTTTGGAGTGTTATGTGGTATAATAAAATATAATGAAAATGTTTAAAAGGAGGCATCGGAATGATCTATGAATTAAGGCACTTTGATGATGTGCTGCTGCGATTCTCGGCGACCGAGGATACAAGCATGCCCGAAATAGAACTACTCTGGGTAAATGATGATAAAAGAGAACTGATGCCTCTTGACCTGAGCCTTGATGAAGAAGGCATAGCAAACTGGCTGAAACACAGGACTATACCGAAGAACAGAGCTTATGTCAGCGCCTTCCTGAGCAAGTGCGGTCTCAGTCTGAACAGACCGATGAACGTCATCAGCGTATCAAAAGGATTGTCTCTTAACGATTGCTATTGGGTAACGCCCGAAGGCTTTGACGGTACATTTGATAAATTCAATCTCTACGATAACCGTTTCAGCAAAATACTTGGTCTGATAGCATTCACGGGCTTTGGCAGCTCGATCAGATCATCTCTTGCATCCTGCCCGGAGTTCACCACGAACGGAATGCTCCCCAAATGCTGGCGCAGAGAAAAAGGAAAGATAATGCTCTTCAAGGGCGGTACAAAAGGAGCCTCCAACACCGGCAACGAGCCGTACTCGGAGTTCTACGCCGCACAGATAGCAGAAAAAATAGAGATCAATGCCGTTAAATACGGCCTTTCAAATTGGAAAATTACCGGAAAAAACAATAAACCATATCATGAACTGTGTTCTACCTGCGAACTTTTCACGAGCAAGGAGTATTCCTTCATGCCGATAGGCAGACTTATGAAAAAAGGCGGAATGAAAGAGGTCAGAGAATACTACAAGGGACTCGGTGATGAGTACGTCAATGCGCTCGATGATATGCTGGTACTGGATGCTGTTATCTGCAACACCGACAGGCACTATGGTAACTTCGGATTCTTAGTCGATAATCACACAAATAAGATAACCGCTCCCGCACCGCTGTTCGACCACGGAAACTCACTGTTTAATCTTGCGGGACTTGACAGCTTGGACAGCCCGGAAACACTTGATGCCTATGCCGAAACGCTGATGCCTTGTGTATATGATGACTTCATCGGCACAGCAAGATCGGTGTTGAACAACCGCCACAGAGCAGGTCTGCGCAGACTGCTCGACTTCAGATTTGAAAGACATTCCCGCTATAACCTTGACCGCAAGAGACTTACGCTTATAGAAGGACAAATACACAAACGAGCAGCAGAATTGCTTGGCTGATGGTCTTTCCAAAAAGTGTAGCCTATACCGGTGGTTGAGCAGAACTTAGGAAAAACCTCATAAACTAAGGTAATTTGCGATTTTTGTCGAAAAAAATAGTAGCTGCTTGACCATACAAATGACAAGCAGCTGTCGATCAATAAACGGACTTTGAAATTCCAGAGGTGCCGAAATCTTGTCCATTATTGATTCAAAAATTGATAATTAGTAGAGACGGACAAAAAAGTTACAAAAGCGCAAACCCGCATGAATAAGGGAGTTGCGAGAAGTTGCGGGAAGATAGAAAATGCCTTGTGGCTAGTTCAAGTCCCGTCACCTCGACTATCTTTATTGAACGCTTTAGATATTATGCCCACAAAAGGCTTGGTTAAGCCATCTGTGGGCATAAGTCTTTTGGGTTCAAAAATCCCAATTCCATAGATATTTTTTGACCAAAAAAACGACCAACGGGACTTGAACCCCCTTTGGTATAAAACTTTCAAACTGAAATTCGTGATAATTTAACAAATTTACAGAAAATGCCCGCTGATCTCGGAACAAGTCCGAACAAAAGTAATGCGGGCATTTTTTCCGTAATGTTCACAAAGTTTTCTCTGAAAGTTTGTGTAAATATCCGAATTATTTGACTTTCTCCGACAGATATGATATAAGTGACGCTATTCGGCATTAGTATCCCTTATCACCGTTGGTGCTAAGATCAGAATGCCAGAAGCTGTCATCGGGGATCATCCTGTCGGCTCTACGGCAACGATACTTTACATATCGAGTCTTTTCCAATGTTTTTCATTCAAAACACGGAGAGAATTTATCCTTTCACTCACTGCCATTTTTTTGCCGTTTATTACGGCAACGACAAAGCACTAACAAGTTTATCATCTTACAATATTTGCAAAATTTTATGTAAAACCTCTTGATAAGTGACCGCTCGTTTGCTATAATAGAAATAAAGCGAACGGACGGTCACATTTATGCTGTGGGAGGAAATTATGGCTAAAGATACAAGAGAAAGAATACTCATGGCTGCGCTTGAGCAGTTCTCACAGAATGGCTACGCAGGCACAAATATACGGGAACTTACCGCGTCGCTCGGGCTTGCCAAATCGTCGATGTACAAGCATTTTGAGAGCAAGGAGGACATCTGGAACTCCCTGCTCGATGAAATGATCGCATATTACAGCGAACGGTTCGGCTCACCGGAAAAGCTGCCGCCTGTACCGGATTCGCTTGACGGGCTTGTTGCTATGACAATGCGCATGGTGGATTTCACGGTTCATGACGAAAAGGTAGAGATGACGAGAAAGCTGCTTTCCATTGAGCAGTATCGTGATGAACTCGCGCGTGAGCTTGCCACAAAGCATTTCCTGACGGGTACAAAAGAAATGTTCACACACATCTTTGAGGGTATGATGAACAAGGAACTGCTGAAAAAAGAAGATCCGGAAATGCTCGCGTTCGCATACACCGCACCGATCTCCGCGCTCATTCATCTGTGCAGCCGCGAGCCGGAGAAAACCGACGATGCGATAGCACAGATAGAAGCGTTCAGCAGACATTTTATCCGGGTTTACGGACAGTAAAATAAAACATGACTGTCCGGACATGGCTTGTTGCCTGCAATGAGAAAGGGATGACAACGAATGGTTTTGGAAACAAAAAGACTGTTGCTTAGAGAAATGACTCCGGATGATTATCAGGCGCTGTTTCCGGTGTTGGGCGACCCTGAAACCATGCGGTATTATCCTTACACCTTCGATGGGCAGCGTGTCAGGGATTGGATCGAGCGGAATATGAACCGCTATCAGAAGGATGGCTTCGGGCTGTGGGCTGTATGCCTGAAGGAAACCGGCGAGCTGATCGGCGACTGCGGGCTGACACTGCAGAATATCAATGGAAAAACACTGCCGGAGATCGGCTACCATATCCGCCGTGACTGCCAGCGGAAAGGCTATGCCGGAGAGGCCGCAAAAGCAGTCCGTGACTGGGCGTTCCGAAATACGGATTATCCGACCCTGTATTCCTGCTGCAAATACACCAATGTACCTTCCATAAAAACAGCAGAATCCATTGGGATGCAATTTGTATATTGTCGCACACACACTTATAAATGATGATGAAGAAGATGAGGCAGTAATTGGATGTATATTTGCATTATGTAAGATATCGGGAAGTAAAAAAGAAATATATATTAACGAAATGGCAGTTTTACCTGAAAGACAGGGCCAAGGTATTGGCAGGCAATTACTGAAGACGCTATTAGATTATAGTAAGGAAACAGGATGTACCGGGGTTGTCCTTTATACCAGTGAATTTGCACCTGCTTCAAAATTCTATGAAAATAATGGTTTTAAACTGTCACAAGGAACTATTTGTATGTATTGTGCGTAAATTTTTATTTAACTCGCTAAGAAGGTATTCTTATGTGTGGAATTACAACGGATGAATAAATGACAATAAATCTGTGATAAAATAGTAAAATAAATCGAAGTTTGGTGAATTGACAGGAGCGGAAAATGTATATAATAAAAGCAGATCAGAATCAGATTGAAAATATTGTTGGTATGTCTGTCAGAGCATTTGAAACAGATATGAATGTTGGAGGAAAAAAAGGAGACTGTCCACCTGGATTTGATTCTGTAGAATGGCATAGAAAAATGGCTCGAGAGGGGCATTTGTTTCAGGCAATGATAGGAAAAGAACTGGTAGGAGCAGCCGTTGTATTCCCCGACGAGTCAAAGAGCAGTGTTTACATAGGCAGAATTTTTATTGACAGCATCTATCACAGGAAAGGTTATGGAATACTTTTAATGAAATGCATAGAAAACGAGTTCTTAGATGTTAGTGAAATCAATCTGGATACACCAGTTTGGAATGTAAGAACGAATGCGTTTTATGAGAAATCAGGATATAAAAAAGTCAGAATTGAAGATGGTTTTGTTTTCTACCAAAAGAAAAAGTGATTATGCATATTGTGCTTATAAATGATCGCAGCAAGCGAAAAATAAAAGGTTCAGCGGCTTTGACAGGCTGAACTTTTGATTTTTATCGAATACGGCTGCGCGGTGTGGGTGTGTCCATATGGGGTGTTTACAGTTGTACTGACGGCGCTATGCCCTAAATCCGCCGAGACAGTCACGGGGTCAACACCCGCAAAAATTAAGGCAGAAGCGTGAAAATGGCGGTAAGAGTGAATGTCACAGAAGCGTAAACCGTTGTCTTTGCAGAATTTCTGGAGCCACTTATACGGATTATTCACGAAAAGCGGCGCCCCGTCATCGGCAACGAACAGTCTGTCGCTCTCGACCCACTTGTCGCCGAGAATCTCCCTCTGCTTATCCTGCTCGTCTTTGAGTTCGCGGAGCAGGTTTATCACGACCGCCGGGTACTTGGTCGAACGCTGTGATTTTTTAGTCTTTGTAGTATCGGTGAACATTCCGTGTAGCTTGGTGTAGTTGGAAGTCCTGCGAACGTTTATAACGCCGTTTTCCCAATCAATGTCTCTTGGTCAGGGATTTAAGCAGCATACAGGACTTGCTCGCGCCATCGAACGTCAAAGGCAAGTCTAAGTTCAAGCTTCTCATGGATAAGCTCCCGGGCGAGCACAAGGCTCGGTGGTTTGCCTGAGCCGCACTGAACTCTTCTGAACAGGCGATGAACAGTGTTGTGTCAACGGCGATGTCGCGTCTGAACGCTTTTCTCGACAGCGAGCTTGAGCAGATCCTGTGCTTTGACACCTCGATACAGAACGAACCGTTTATAGTCGTGTCGGATGAATCTGAATAATAAATACCCAGGCAGCAATTAGTGAAACTGTCTGGGTATTATTGTGGTCATTACGTCATAATAAAACCTTATCTGGTGTAGGACATGATGATAAATAGGGCCTTCCTGCGAATATTACCGTGTTGGTTTCATGTCAACCTGGAAAATCAAAATTGCATGGGCATTCCATCTGAAATAAGTCTTTCTCTTGCTTTTATGACTACTTTAGCTTGCTTAACAGATGGTATTCTTCCTGTTTTCTCTATATTTATTACAAGTTTCAAAATGGAAGCTTCCATTTCCGAAAGAAGATTCCTGCTTGCACCCCAAGAGAATACTTTTTTCCAATATTCTTTACCAGCACTCATGATATACTTAAGTGCATCGACTTCACGCTCTTCCTTTGCCGTTTTTTCTTCGCTTTTTATTTGTTCAACTTCGATTAACGTCCGCAAAAAAGTTTGTAGAATATTCCAATCATGTTTCAGTATTTTATCAAAAACTGCTTCTGAACTGCAGAAAGTATTGATCATGTGCATCTTTCTTCTTAAAACTATCATTAATTTGTGATATAATAACCGTAAACATATCAATATGATCTGTACCGGGACATTTGATACAACGACTGAATACGCAGTCAATGAGAGGTAAATTATTCGCAAACTATGAAGCGCTATAAAACGAAGTCGCCGTGTTTTCTGTGATAGTATTTTAAGTACATGCGTGTGAAGCGCATCATTATCGGCACGAGTATTATCAGCTGTAAAAGTGTTGACAATATACAATGTTAGTGTTATGATATATTTATAGAATATGATCATCCGAAACGTTCTTTTGAAAGGAAATATCATGAAAAAGACAAAAGCAATATCAATGCTCATTTTAACACTGCTGAGTGGAATGGCTGTATTCTTCATTTCCGCTTGCGACGGTGCATCAACCGGCGGGGTCAGGTATACCGTGAAAGGTGACCACGCCGTTGTATCGGGCTGCAGCAAAGCCATTGCACAGGACACGATACAACCGGAATACGAAGGTGTTCCTGTAACGGAGATAGATGATCTGGCGTTCAGGGAGTGTTCCGTAAAGAAAGTGGTGATACCGGAAAACGTGACAGTTATCGGGCAGGCTGCTTTTGCGGAATGTACAGATCTCAGTGAGGTAACTCTGCCGAAAAGCCTTGAAAAGATCGGGGAAAAAGCGTTCCGTAAATGTACATCACTGAAGGAGATAATTATTCCCGAAGGGGCCACGTACATAGACCGCGAGGCGTTCAGAGACTGCTTTTCGCTCAATAATGCCGTGCTGCCCGAAAGCCTGAAACGGCTTGAAACATATGCGTTCCAGCACTGCACGAAACTGGAGGAAATACACATTCCCGGCAGTGTAGAGAAATTCGGTGAAGCTGTATTTCAGGAGTGCCACGCTCTTAAAAGAATATATCTCGGAGAAGGGATAACCGAATGTGAACTCGGCATGAAGAGCCTTTCCGATAGCCTTGAGGAAGTGTATTATCCCGCAAGCTATACGGGAAGGACATTCTACGGAAAGACCGCATATCTCAGTAACATAGACTGTGTGCGTTATGCGGAAGAAAGCGTCGTGAACTATCAGTTCGGGGAAGGCTATTCGCCGGTAGTATGCAGCCTTGGAGATGCGCTGTCTGCGGGTCTCGCAGAGTGGAACTGCAATGTTCATACTTTCGGTGCTGTAGACGGAAATGTGGATATCATCAATAAGTCCGGCAAAGATCTGATAATAGAGCTTGCCGATGGCGATGTGATACCGACCGGAGATTTGCAGGAAGGCTTTACAGTACAGCAGGCTGCGAAGATCTTCCTGAGCGGTAAGGGCGGGAATTACGAGACCCTTGGTGTGGAGTTCCTCAAGCCGTATTACTTCGAGTCTGGATACAGCGCCGAGGAGAGCTATTTGTCACTGAACGGCGAAGATAACTATTACCGGCTGATCAGGACAGACGGCAAGGTGGAGTTCGCGATACGGCTAACAGGCGGAGAAACGCAGAAAATGAGTTTCCCTGCCGGACAATACGAGCTTAAGATAGCTTCCGGAGATAATTGGCTCGGGGAAGAGAAGATGTACGGTGAGAACGGAGACTATACCACCACAGGCCTTTTCACCTTCCAGCCCGGCAATGTATATATGATAACTGCATCACAATTCGGCAATATCAGTAAAGACTATGCTCCGTGGATAAACTGATATTTATTGTTTCAGATCACGGCTGTGAATGTAATACAGAAAAGAAAGCCGAACTGAATGATAACAAATAAAAAATTGTCAAGCCCGCATCTCGCGGGCTTGTTTCTATTAATAGTAAGTTTAAATGGCTAGTACCCATCATTGTCGAAATAATGTTTTATGACATCACTTCACAAGTGTTGACAATGATGTCATAGATTCCGATTGCCGGTGCCTTCTTGACGGTATAGACTACATTATAGGCGAACGGCACACCATTCAGATAAATCTGTAAAACCGGATATTCGGGAACAACTATCTTATTTATCATCGAGCGGTAGAGTTCCTTGTTATCGATGCCTGCGTCGGTGTCTGATAATTTTCCGATATACTCAATAGCCTTTTCGATTTCCGAAAGCTGATTGCGCTGATTTTCAGCGGCGTTCTGTAACTTGGTGATCTCTTCCGTAAGCCTTGCTATCTCGCTATCATAGAATACAGTCTGCTTTGTCAGGTCGTCCTTTGATATAAGCCCGTCAAGCACAAGGTCAATAGCCTTGCGTTTCTTGTTTTCATAACTTTCGATTTCAGCCCTCAACGGTGCAGGGTCAAAATCTTTCTTGCTCTTTTCAAGGCGCTGTACCTCCGAAAGCATTTCCTGTTCAAGCAGTACACGAAGTTCACTTATCTGTAAAACAATTGTTTCCATAGCCTTCTCGACGATACGTTCATCTACGGTGTGATTGTCGCATCCGATAAGCTCTCCGTTAGGCGCATAGTGCTTTTCTTTACCATACATTATACGGTTGCGGCAGCTAACATTGTGAAACGCATTCCTCGAAGAACTACTGCTGACATAGCTGTACCCGCACTTGCCGCACTTCAACTTACCACTGAGCCAAAAGCTGTGAGAATGCTTTCTGCCTAACATCGAGAGATTGCTTCTTCTTGCCAATTCAGCCTGAACGCTATCCCACATTTCCCGCGAAACAATAGGTTCGTGATGATTTTTGACCGTTATCAACGGAGCGTCGGGATTGTCGCCGTGATTAACAAGAGTCTTTTCTGCAAGTACATTGGGCTTATATACCTTCCACTGCGTCAGATCGCCGACATATTTGTCGTTTTTCAGAATTTTCAGGACGTGCTGGGGACTCCATACACGATTTTTCAGTGTTGGAATGCCTCTTGCAGCCAACTCATGAGCTATGGTATCGGAGCCTTTTCCCTCATAAAGATACATATTAAATATATCCTTGACGATCTCGGCTTCTTCGGGAACTATTTCAAGTTTTCCGTCAATGACCTTGAATCCATAGATACGACCGCAGCCGAGTACTTCACCATTTTCCATACGGCGCTTCATTCCCCATTTGATACGCTCGGACATTTTGCGGCTCTCTTCCTGTGCAATAGATGCCATGATTGATAAGCGGAGCTCCCCGTCCTTGTCGTTAGTGTCGATGCCGTCATTCATGAATATAACACGAATGTGGAGATCGGTGAGCTTACGGGTGTAAGTAAGGGTATCGACCGTATTTCTTGCAAAACGCGATACTTCCTTTGTGAGTACGAGATTTATCTTCCCGGCTTCACAATCAGCGATCATCCGGTTGAATCCGTCACGCTTCTTGGTCGAAGTTCCGGTAATGCCTTCATCATAATAGACCTCGATTAATTCCCAATCTTCGTGACCGCCGATATACTCGGTAAAGTACGCTATCTGAACGGAAAGCGAATTGAGCTGATCCTGAAAATCAGTGCTGACGCGGCAGTATGCCGCAACTTTTGTTTTAGTGTTCATTTTCCTCCTTCCCCCATTTATCGGGGATCAAGCAAATCCCCCTGCAAGTATATTTTACTCCTTTAAAGCAATTTTGTCAAGAGATATTTTTGCCTGCAAGGGGATAATTTCATTGTCTAATTATGCAGCATTATCTGTCTGTGAAGTCGGAGTGCTCGGCTGCATTGCGAGTAACTGCTCCAACTGGTCGGCGGTGATGATACCGCGTCTGTAAAAATCCTTGTAATAAGCGATCTTCATCGCGGTGATGATAGACTGCTTTTGCTCCTCCGTGAGCGTAGGTGCTGGTGTGATATTAACATCAGCATTATTATCTACGGCGGAATTCGTGAGTTCATTTCTTCTCATTTAACCTCCATTCTTTACCGGCAGCCATGTATTTTTATAAGGCTTGTCCGGTCTAATTGCTTCCTTCTCCCATATTTATATCTTTCTGTATGCCTGTGTTGCCCGTGACCGGGCATAACAAAGCTACGGCGGTATGCCCCCGTATATGTAAATCAAAGTATCACCTCCTATTAACCGCGACCACGACCACGACCACGGTTCTTATGCGGCACGGTCGACTTTTGCGAGGACTCGTCCGGTTTGGGTTCGGACTTCTCCTGCACGTATTCCTGCTGCTTCGGTTTCGGTGGAATGTCCTGCACAGGCAGTTTCGACTCAGATTTGCCATACTTGGGTGCAGAACGCTCTTGTGTGAAAATACGGCGCTCGGCTTCAAGCTCCTGTTCTGACTTCATAAGATTAGAGATATAGTCACCCTTTGAGATACCATTGTAGGTGTCGGCAATCTCTTTGAACGCACTAATCAGATTGGTATTGGTCTGCATCGTTTCTTTGAGATTCGCAATGCGCTCGTCGTATTCCTGTTTCTGCAATTCAAGTTTCCGTACATCTTCTGGAGACTTGATACCATGACGGGAAAGCGACTGCTTGGCAAGCTGCAACTTCATCTTTTCCGACAGAGTTTTATCAGGCTTATCATCGAGAGCGCGGAAGTTCTCATACTGAACAAGCAGATCGTTCAATCTGTGATGTTCTTCCGTGATCGCATTAAACTCCCTGACCGCAGAATCGTGAGCTGTCTGCGCTTCCTTCATTTTCGCTTCAAGTTCGCCTATGGAGTGAATATTCAGCTTGTTGATTAACGCGAGCTGAGCACCGAGCTGGAACACATCGCGGTCGTTGTGTGGCAGATATGGCAATTCTTCATCTCGCTTTACTTCACGCTTTTTCCCTTCGACTATACGCTTTGCGAGCTGTGCGATAATACCCGCAAAGCAGATAGTCAACACCTGTCCTTTGTTGTATGCGTCTTCGCGGGAAGCGTTGCCGAGATCGTCTCGCCACAAAATGCGCGTGTTGATATTCGCGATTGTGTAGTCGTCGCCGAGCGTTTTGAAGCACACAAATCGCTGCTGCCCCGGCGCTTTTATCGCGGGACGTTCGCCGTACCGAATCGCATAACCCCGTTGTTCGAGAGTCGCGGCAAGCTCGTCAAAATTCTTCGATGTCATCACAAGCGTGTCAATCTCGCGGCGAATCTTTTCTTTCCATGACGTTCCCCGTTTGTGGTGCAGCCATTCGCCGTAGGTCATGCCGCGCTTGCGATTAGTCTCGATGTATGGTACACCGAATGCAAGACACACCCTGTCCGAATGCTCGCGTATTTTTCGGCGGGTCGTATAATTGTCGTTGAATTTATGTCCGTCGATTCCGTAAGTACAGATCAAAACGTGATTGTGTAGGTGTCCCTTGTCCACATGAGTAGCAATCACAGCCTGCACGTTGTCGCCGAACGCCTTTCGGATAAAAGCACAACCCATGCGGTGTACCAGCTCCGGTGTTAGGTTGGAGTCGGGCTTGAAAGACTGGATGTAGTGGATTGCCTTGACCCGCCGCTTGCCGACTGCTGGCAGGGGCTCATTAAACTTGTGGTGCGTGTAATTCTCGTAAATGTATTTCATGTTCAGATATGCGTCCTCGGCGTTGGTGAAGCAGTTCAAGGAGTTGCACAAAAACAGTCCCTCGGTCTTGTCGGGATTTAATATGTACCTCAACGTTGCCTTGACATTATCATGTGTCGCTATGGATTTTACTATTGGCATTTTCTTTCTCCTTCCTTTTTCCGTTTGTTTTCTGTGCCGCAGTTAGCGGCGTATTACAGGTTCGGTCGTTAGCATGAATCTATGGGGGTCAGGCAGTTTTGAGAAGCAAAACTGCCGCGGATTTTTTGGGGGCAAGCCCCAAAATCCGGAAAGTGTACGTACACTTTCTCTGCTTGCGTAAGAGTGTTTTTTAAGCCGGTGTACGGATACCGGCTGTTTCAAAATCTGAGCGATTCCGGTCTTTTTTATGTATCTGCATGACCGATTATTTTCCCTCTCACTATAAGGGAAAATTTAACATCGTTTTTTAAGGGTAAATCACTCGCATTTTTGATATTTTCAGAAAGTTCGTGCAAGTTGCTGGGTCAGCGACTTTGGAACGATGTTCATTTGTGCATTTTTTCGCCTATCCCGTAGTTATCGCAAATCAGAAATCGACTGCCTGATAAAAGGTCTCTCATAAAGAGGGAAAATAAACTGCGTTTTTTGCGGTAGTTTCACACAATTTTCATTTTAAATCAGCGTTATCGACAATGACGGGGACAGGCTTTTGTGCAGATGTGACATGGAATAGCTCGCAACCGGTGTCGGCATTTCCCTTTCGGGTATAAGCATACCACAAGCAGCGGGGCTGTGCCGTATGTTCCATAAGAAAAATAAATTTCTTTTTACGGTGGTTGCGTTCGATATATGGAATGAGGTCAAGCTGATTTCTGCGGCCTCGATATAACTGAGATCCGCGGCGGCATCGTGCTGTCGGCGGGTTATGCAGTTTTCGTTGGCTACCAATACCGTCCTATTTATATTATACTGCCAAACCGAGCCGAACTCTATGAGCGCAATTTGACGGCTATTTGATGAAAAACGCGATAAACATACTTTACTAAACCGAAGCCGACCCTCTACTTATAATATACCTTATGCGAGGGTTGTTTCCCATGACCTTTTTTTGACCGATTTTATACCGAATCGGGTGATCTTAACGTTTCTGTTGTTGCAATTGTAACAAAAACTCGGTATAATGTTGTATGAAATAACGAAATTATAATATTTTTAGAAAACCTGACATGTTTTTGAGACTTTCGGGGTTTTATAAGTGAAAGGTCCTTTCAACAGAAAGAGGGAGGTGAGATACGAATGACCGATAGCGAATTTGAACATTATGTCAAGCTATATCGCCGAAATGTGTTTGCCATTGCACTCTGTCTGGTTCGCAACGAGTATGATGCCGATGATATTACTCAAGAAGTCTTTATGCGATTATACAAGTACAGCGGAGCTTTCAACGATGATGAACATGTTAAGGCATGGCTGATAAGATGTGCTGTTAATCGCGGGAAAACTTTGCTCGGCTCACGCTGGCACAAATTTTCCCAGCCGCTTGAAGCTGCTGCGGAACTGATACATACCGACAGTTATAACGATGACAGCCCGCTTCTGCGGTTAATGGGAAAGCTGAACAAAAATAATCGTATCACACTTCATATGTATTATTATGAAGGCTACACAACAGAACAAATAGCAAGTATATTAGGAATAAGCACTAACGCCGTCATATCCCGGTTAAGCCGGGCACGGAGACAATTGAAAAAGCTTATCACCGATGAAAGGAATGACGATAATGGAATACAAAGATCTTTTCGATGATGTTATGTATGAAAAATATGATACAACTCCTCTTTCAGACGATAACGCATTTATTCAAAGTGTTAAAGAAAGGGCGAGAAATATGGAAAAGAAGAAAATAAGATTTAAGAAGCCGGCTGTTATCGCGGCTTCGATAGCGGTAGCGGCGGCATTGACCGTTTCGGTGGGAGCGGCGACGAATTGGGATATAGTTTCGCTGTTCCAAAGCAACAATGCAGATGAACGTGAGAAACGCGAACTGATAGTTGACGAGATCGACAAGGAGTACAATGTCGTCATGAATAAAGACGCTGTCATAGACAGCACTGACTCCGCAGGGGAGTATGAGCTGCTCAGCGGGATATCGCACACTATCGATAAAACCGTTGACTATGACAACTATCTGCTACACATCAGCGGTTACTCATGTGACGGAAGTCATGTTAAGGTATTGTACGACATCACATATAAGAACGGGTACGAAGAAATCAAAAACAAGATAGAACAGGACAACCATCGGGATTTTAATCCGTTCAGTCTCTGGCTTTCCGATGAAAACAGCGACGCACTGACTACAGGCGCAAGCGGCGGTCCGACTATCGACTACAATGATTACGGAGATAATATTCCGTTTTCCTGTAAATTTAATCTGAGAAAACCCGTTACCTCTGAAAAAGCTGTTCTCTCGTTTTTTGATGACAGAAAGAATACGGACACATCTCCGTATGATATTAAAGATGCCGTTGTTTCATTCGAGATCGATCTTACCATTCCGGGAATGAAATCCTTGGATATAGACACAGATATTAATGAAACTCTCAATAAAGGCAGGAGCGTAAATATAAGTAAGATAACTGTCTCATCTTTCGGAGTAACAGCGTACTGTGTTATTGATGATAATAATATTGATATCTTTACCGAGCTGGGACAAATGCCGATATACATCACCTATAACAATGGAACTACGGTCGATGTTTCCGGCTACGGCAGCGGAGCCGGCGGAAATACTATACCGCGTGATGACGGATCCTTTGATCTTATTGTCGATATATCCTCCGGCGGTACGGTTATTGATGTTGACAACATCAAAGAAGTACAGATATATAATGAAATTATCGAATTGTAAAAGACACAACACAAAAGCGCACGGGCTACGGCTCGTGCGCTTTTGTTATGTTGATAGAGGTTTTACGATCATTTTCAGAATATATCAAAGCTGTTAGGCATTAATACCGCTATTTCCGCGTATAATACCAATTCCGAGCTGATCTGATACCGACAATCCCGCGCTCGAAACGGCATATACCGATTTGCGCGAGAAATGATACCGCGCTGATACCAAATCCGCTGAAAATCGACAGCGCCCCATATTTTCATCGTCTCTGACCGCCGAGTATAGCCAAACAAATAAATTTACGGCGGTCAGAGGCGATAGGCAGGTAGCACCGCTGGCTATACAAATCCCGACTGACGACGGGCTTTGCATAGACTGCGCGGTACTACCTGCTCAGGAGGGAGCGCCCTCCCGAGACCTACCCCAAAATGCGGTCGCTTGGGCGACCGTGAAAGCGGCGCAGGAGCGCCGGAAAATAAAAATATAATGGCAGAAAATTGGCGTCGATAAGTTCCAACTTTGTGACCGGTTTAGCAGCTTGGTTCTAATAGATCATAGGTAATTGCTTAAACCTTTTCGTCGTGAACCGAAAAAATCAGATTGTTATCTTTCATCGTCAGCATACTTCTTCATACGAAAATAATCGAAAAAGCGGGAATGCCAGCATCTTTTACTGGTATTCCCGCTTATTTCTTATAACATCAGATCCGGCTTTTGTAATTATTCCCCCAAGCCTGCATAGCATCAAGTATCGGGCGCATACTTTCTCCAAGCTCGCTGAGCGCATATTCCACCCTCGGCGGTACTTCGGGATAAACGGTGCGTGTGATGATGCCGTCGGATTCCATCGAGCGAAGGCTGTCGGTGAGAACCTTCTGACTGATGCCTTCAAGCGACTTCATCAGCTCATTGAACCGCCACGGGCGGACAAGCAGATTTCGCAGTATCAGCAGTTTCCACTTATTTCCGATGAGCTGTACGGTAGTAGCCACAGGGCATTCCGGCAGTTCTTCTTTTTTTATCATGGCGATTATCCTCCAATAGTTTAAATTTGAATGTAACATTCATTTTTGAATATTATAGCATATTTAAATAATTTTTTCAAGACTTTTCCGCGCAGTTATCCAATACTTACTTTTTTGTAACTATCCCACAAAAAAGTGCGTACTTCACAAGCCCTGAAAAGTATGATATAGTTATATCAGCGGGAACGGAAAGTACCCGAAATAATTTCAAGGAGGCTTTCATCATGAGTGAAATGCTTAAAAGAGTAGCAGAATTTGGTTCCGAAAACAGTGCCTGCGGTTCCGCAGACCCCAAGCCCTCCGCTTGCGGCTCGGCTGATCCTAAGCCCTCCGCTTGTGGTGCAGCAGACCCTAAGCCTTCCGCTTGCGGTTCTGCCTGCGGTGCTGCTGATCCCGACAAGAAGTAAGTCGTTAAACTTCAATTATAGTGCGGGCATATCGGTCTTTCGGTATGCCTGCAATAACGAGAATTACGCAAAAGCGTTTATATAGATTGGAGGATACCGAGATGAAACCGTATTTTGCTTTTCAATGGCATATCACCGACACCTGCGACCAGCGCTGCAAGCACTGCTATATTTTCGCTGAGGACAACTGCAAGGCGCTCACGGAAATGCCGTGGGAGAAAATGAAGCAGGTAGTCGAGAGCTGCGAGAATATGTGCGATAGGCTCGCTCGGACTCCCTATTTTTACATCACCGGCGGAGACCCGATACTGCACCGTGACTTCTGGAAACTGGCAGAGTTGCTGCATGAAAAGCACATTGACTGGGGCATTCTCGGCAACCCGTTCCACCTGAATGACGATGTGTGCAAACGGCTGCACGATCTCGGCTGCCGCAAGTATCAGCTCTCCCTTGACGGTATGGAGCAGATGCATGACAGCTTTCGCAAGCCGGGTTCGTTTGCTTCAACGATGAGAGCCATAGACTGCATAAAGAATGCAGGAATGTGGTGCGCGGTGATGTCAACCGTATCAAGCGCGAACATCGACGATTTTCCGCGGATGATAGACCTTGTGGCTGAAAAGAATGTCGATGTGTTCGCATTCGGGCGGTACTGTCCCACAAGCGGTCAGAAGTCGGAGGAATACCACATACCGCCGCTTCGCTACCGTGATTTTCTCGATATGTGCTACAAACGGTTTCAGCAGCATAAAGCAAACGGCTGCAAGACCACATTCCAGTACAAAGACCACCTCTGGACGCTGTATCTTTATGAACAGGGGCTTTTCAAGATTCCCGAAAACAGCGATCCCGACAAGATATATGACGGTTGTCACTGCGCAATAGGTCACATGACGATACTGCCCACGGGTGATGTGTACGCCTGCCGCAGAATGGAGAGCAAGATCGGGAATGTGTTCGATACACCAATGTATGAACTGTTCCTCGGTGCAGACTTAGAGGAATACAGACAGTTCGATAAATTTGAGAAATGCAGTAAGTGTGAGCTTCGGGGCTATTGCAGAGGTTGTCCTGCCGTGACATTCGGCTACACGGGCAATATGTACGCACCCGATCCGCAATGCTGGAAGGAGGTTGTCTGAATGGATCTGCAAATCTGTCTGAAAAAGTTGGAGCTTGTTCAGGTGCTGAACTTCGCCACCGTTGACGAGGACGGCGCTCCGCAAGTCCGCAACATCAGTGCGATACACTATGAACCCGATGCACTCTACTTCTTCACCGCAAGGGGCAAGGAATTCTGCCGACAGCTTCTCCGCGACGGCAGAGTTCAGGTGAGCTGTTATACTCGTTTCAAGGAAAGCATCAGACTTTCGGGAATAGCTGTTCCTGTTCCCGATGATGAGCAGAACAAGTGGCGTGATAAGATATTTGAGGAACAGCCCTATCTTGAAAATGTCTATCCGAAAGATACGAAAAATATCGGTATCATCTTTGTGATAAAAGGCTTCACGATCGAGTATTTCAACCTTGGTGTCAACCCGATATTCCGTGAGGTGTACGAATGCGGAGCGACCGCAAAGCCGAAGGGCTTTATCGTAAATAATGAATGTATCGGTTGCGAGACTTGTGTTTCAGTATGTCCGCAGAGAGCGATAGATATGCCGGACGGCAGAGCAAATATCCGTCAGCAGAATTGTCTGCATTGCGGCAACTGCTTTGAAAACTGTCCTGTTCAGGCGATAGTGAGGAGGTAATTTGATGGAATTGTTAGAGCTGATGAAATACCGCCGTTCGATCAGAAAATACACTGACAAACAGATACCGCTTGAGGACTTACAGAAGATAATCGAGGCGGGAGAATATGCCCCAAACGCAGGCGGCGGGCAGCGCAGTATCATCGTTGCTGTCAGAAACAAACGGCTTGCGGAGAAGATCGGCATTCTCAACCTCGCAAAGTTTGACCGTTCAAGGCTCATCGGCGGATTTGTTTCAAAGGAACAGCCCAGCGTGATAGACGATAAAAATATCAAGAACGGCTTTTACGGTGCGCCCTGTGTCTGCATTATCTTCACACCGAAGAATTTTCTGTATGCTGTTCCAGATGCCTTCTGCTGTGCGGAGAATATGGTTCTTGAAGCGACTGAGCTTGGGATAGCATCGTGTATTACTGCAAGAGCCGAGGAAACTTTCGATAATGACATTGGCAGAGAACTGCTGAAAAAATGGGGTATCCCCGAAAACTTCATCGCTCGTGCTTTTGTGCTGCTCGGCTACTGCGAGGGAGAATACCCGAAAAGCAAGCCTCGCCGTGACGGGCGTGTGGTCATCGTTGACGAGGATTGATTGTTGTAAAATCGCGCCGAATGTGGTAAAATAAGAAGAATGGACGGTGAGGAGCATGATAATCAACACAGGTATGCGGACTGATATTCCCGCATTTTATTCTGAGTGGTTCATGAACAGGATACGAGCAGGCTTTGTGTTGGTGCGCAATCCTTATCGTCCCGACTGGATCACACGCTATGATCTGAGCCCCGATGTGGTGGACTGCATCGCTTTCTGCACCAAGAATCCCGCACCGATGCTGAAACACCTTGATGAGCTGAAAGCCTTTCATCAGTATTGGTTCGTTACGATCACGCCATACGGCAGAGATGTCGAGCCGAATGTACCGCCGAAAGAAAAGGTAATGCAGGATTTCATCAAGCTCTCGAATGCAATCGGCGTAAAGTGTGTGGGCTGGCGGTACGATCCGATATTCATTGACAGCACCTACACGGTTGATCGCCATATAGCAGACTTTGAGCAGATGTGCGAAACGCTTTCGGGACATACAAAAGTCTGCGTTATCAGCTTCATTGATCTGTACGAGAAGGTCAAACGAAATTTCCCGCTGGCTCGGACGGTCACGCCGCAGGAGCGTATCACCATCGGCAGGACGTTTGCTGAGATCGGCAAACAGTACGGCATCACTATAAAAGCCTGCGCTGAGGGGACTGATCTTGCGCCATTTGGCGTGGACTGCGGCGGCTGTATGACAAAGGAAACTTTTGAGGCGGCTATCGGGAGCAGGCTGAATGTTCCCCAAAAGAAATCACAGAGGGCAGAATGTGCCTGCGTTCTCGGTACGGACATAGGCGCTTATGACACCTGCGGACATCTTTGCAGATACTGCTATGCAAACTATAACCATGAAAATGTCAAACGGAATATGCGGCTTCACGACACCGAATCGCCGTTCCTTGTGGGCAATCTTCAGGAGGGCGAGGTCATACATCAGGCAAGTCAGGAAAGCTGGATAGATGCACAGCTCACATTGTTTTAGGCGGTGATAATATGGATAAACTTGATTTTCTGATTAAATATCTGCTCTCGGAGCGCGGCGAGAATGCGACTGTTCCCGAAAATGAGCGGGACAAATTCCGCCTGTATCGCAGCCTTGTGAACGTGCGTCCTGCGGCTCCCGCGAGTGATGAATACTACGAAGCGGAGAACGAACTGCTGGCCGAGCTGACAGCGGAAAAGGGCATTACCGATGCCGCTGACCTCACACCCCGCGAGCCGCATATTTACCTATGGCGCGGCGATATTACGACGCTGAAATGCGGTGCGATAGTCAACGCCGCAAATTCTGGAATGACGGGCTGTTACTCTCCCTGCCACAACTGCATTGATAACTGCATTCATACTTTCGCGGGTATTCGGCTGCGGCAAAAATGCGATGAGATAATACGCGGACAGGGTCATGAGGAATCAACGGGAACTGCAAAAATTACGCCTGCGTTCAATCTACCATGCGACTATGTTATTCACACCGTCGGACCCATAGTGCAGGGGCGGCTTACGGACGAACATTGCAGAATGCTTGAAAGCTGCTACAAAAGCTGTCTCGATATTGCAGTACAAAATAACGTACAGTCAATAGCTTTCTGCTGCATTTCAACGGGCGTGTTCGGCTTTCCGCAGAGAGAAGCTGCGCAGATTGCGGTGAATACTGTCCGCGAATTTCTTAAAACTCACGACATCGGGGTGATATTCAATGTTTTTACAGAAACAGACTTTGACATTTACAACAGACTTCTCGGCTGAGATCGAAAGGCTGAAGCATGAGCTTGAGACTGCCGATGCGATCATTATCGGTGCAGGTGCAGGACTTTCCACAGCAGCGGGATTTACCTACTCCGGCGAGCGGTTCCGTAAATACTTCTCCGATTTCGAGGACAAATACGGCTTTCACGATATGTACTCCGGCGGTTTCTTTCCTTTTGAGACGCAGGAGGAAATGTGGGCATACTGGTCAAGGTTCATTTACTGCAACCGATATATGAATGTTGACAACGGCACATATAAAAAGCTGTATGAGCTTGTGAAAGACAAGAACTATTTCGTTATTACAACGAATGTCGATCATCAGTTTCAGAAAGCAGGATTCGACAAGACGCGGCTGTTCTACACACAAGGCGACTACGGATTGTTCCAGTGCTCCGAGCCTTGTCACAACGTGACTTACGATAACGAAGAAGTGGTCAAGGATATGATCGAGTTTCAGCAGGATATGAAGATACCCACCGAACTGATACCGCGCTGTCCGAAATGCGGGAAACCTATGTCAATGAATCTGCGCTCTGACGATACGTTTGTCGAGGACGAAGGCTGGCACAGAGCAGCAGAGCGTTACGATGATTTCCTGCAAAAACACGAATGGCAGCATATCCTGTTTCTCGAACTCGGCGTGGGAATGAACACTCCCGGAATTATCAAATTCCCGTTCTGGAAGATGACCAAGCGAAACGAGAACGCGGTGTACGCCTGCATAAACTACGGACAGGCGTATGCGCCCGGTGAGATCACGGAAAGAAGTATCTGCATTGACGGAGATATTAAAGAGGTATTAAAACAATTATAAAAGGTAACACCGCACAAAAACATCGCCTGAATTTCGTAATTGGATTGTGCGGTGTTGCCAAAAGTATTCCCTCCGACATCTGAGTGCCGGAGGGATTTGTGTTATTCGTTCATTAATGCAAGTATAAATTCGGCACCCAATCCGAAACCTCTCTCGAAGTCCTGTAATCCCTCGCAAGCTGCTGTGATATGGATTGCATCTTCAAATCTTTCAATCACTTCATTGCTACTGGGATATTTTGCCAGTATCTCTGCTTTGATCTGTTCAACTTCAATGCTGGCATCCTTATAGCGTTTAGTAGTAGGTGACGGAAGCGAGCAGGGACTGATCTCGCCGTAATAGAGTTTTTCCAGTATAGATTTCATTGCGTTTTCCTCCTATCAAATCTTGATTAGCAGGGGGATTTGACATTTGGCTTAACAACGGCATTTGTGCCGCATTTTTCCTTAAATGTTATTTCGGCAATGAATGGTAGGTTTCTTTGATTAGTAAATTCCATTGACTGGTAAATTTATACGATCGATGTTTTTTCTTGAAAGTTGATTGCTTTTTTCAAGAATATGAACTAAATAATCTCGAGTTTTGACTGATAACGCAAAAATCTAAAGCGTTCTACAAAGACATCTTTATTGAACGCTTTAGATATTATGCCCACAAAAGGCTTGGTTAAGCCATTTGTGGGCATAAGTCTTTTGGGTTCAAAAATCCCAATTCCATAGATATTTTTTGACCAAAAAAACGACCAACGGGACTTGAACCCCCTTTGGTATAAAACTTTCAAACTGAAATTCGTGATAATTTAACAAATTTACAGAAAATGCCCGCTGATCTCGGAACAAGTCCGAACAAAAGTAATGCGGGCATTTTTTCTGTAATGTTCACAAAGTTTTCTCTGAAATTTTGTGTAAATATCCGAATTATTTGACTTTCTCCGACAGATGTTATTACCGCCCGCCCAAAATGTCCACCGAAAGTGAAATCTCTTTTCTCTATTTCAATATAAGAGGTTATTGCAGCGAGAGCCGCTGTTGTTTGTGTATAAGAAACACACCTGCTTTATCCGGTTTATGTTGAACCTCCCGAAAGAACTTTTCTTCTATTATACCATAGCTCGCCGCGGAATACAACAATTTATGACATAAGAAAAACATTGCAAAAAACCGGAAATGATCAGACGTCGTTTCCGGGATTTTTGTATTTTATTTCAGAAATAAGCGCACACCATGTTTTGGCCGCCACGGTATTCATAGGAGTATGATGACGACCGCTTCTTTATCAGAGTGACGCCGAGATGAACATCGTTGTCCGCATGCTCAAACGGGTCATACATCTCGCCGTTGGATGTAACGGAAAGACATATCTGTTTATCGGCTTCGGCGTATTCGAGCTGAAGTTCGATATCCGGCCGCGCGCCGTTCAGAGATCCGAAAAACTCATATATCAATTCTTCACAGATAAGCTGCATATTGTAGGTCTGTTTGAGCGTGAGCCCGTATCTGTCGCAGAAATGCTTGACATCTCCGTTAAACCGCATCAGATCGAAGTCCGAGCTTGTGATATGCTCATGGATAGTTTTGAGCTTCCGGATAAACGCGATCGTTTTTTCCTTTGCAGGATGCTCAAATATATCCTCGACCGTTCCCTGCTCATAAATTCCGTGATCGGCAAAAAACAGTATTCTGTCCGCGATCTCTTTCGCGAAATCCATTTCGTGGGTCACAATTATCATTGTAAGACCCCTCATCGACAGCATACGGATAGTCGCGAGCACCTCGCCGACCATGGTCGGATCGAGCGCGCTTGTGGGTTCGTCAAAAAGCAGTATCTCGGGATCCATCATAAGGCAGCGCGCAATAGCTATACGCTGCTTCTGTCCGCCGGAAAGCGTATCAGGCATGGCGTTTTCCTTGCCGGAAAGTCCGACTGTGCGAAGCAGTTCGTTCGCTTTTTCAGCGGCTTCCTTTTTCGGCATTTTCAGCAGTCTGCACGGTGCGGCACAGAGATTTTCCATGACGGTCATGTGGGAAAACAGATTGAAATTCTGATAGACCATTCCCATTTTCCGTCGGATAACGTCGATCTTCGCGCCCTTCGCCGTTATCTCTTCGCCCATGATCGAAACGGTGCCCGAATCCGGCTTTTCAAGCATTTCAAGCGACCGCAGGAACACACTTTTGCCGCAGCCGGAACCGCCGAGTATCACGATCTTTTCGCCCTTTTTTACCTCAAGATCGACGTTTTCCAGCACTTTCAGCTTACCGAACGATTTTGACAGATTTTTTACTTCAATAACGTTCATATATTATTCTTCTTTATGACCTTCTCTTTACTTCGGAAAGAATTTCGGTATGGTAGATCTCTGTTATGGTCATTCCGTCGGGATACATAGCTTCTGTAACATTGTCAAGCACCGGAGTCCAGAAAACGACCTGCGCCCTGCCTGTCATCAGCGCGATAGTTCTCGAACCCGATTCGATATTCACAGACTTTATGTTAATGTGCAGGCGCTTTCCTATCTCGGAAATAAGGGCGGTGTTGAATCCGGCCGGTATTCCGTCGGCAGAAATATAATCCATAGGAGGAAGGTCTCCGGTAAACGCAAAGGACACAGTCTCGGCACCGTCGAAGTGCTCGTATTCCACAGGCTCCGGCTCTTTTCCTTCAATAAATCCGTTAATATATTTTTCTTCCAGCGCCTTCATCGTTCCGTCCGCTTTGATGTCCGAGATTGCCTTTGAAATCCTGTCGCGCAGGTCGGCATCGGTGTTGTTGAGCATCATCGCGAACCCTACATTGAACGGGGTCTCGGTATTAAGCGTCGCCGCAGCGAACTCATAATTGCGAGCCGCCATATATCTTGCGGTACAGTCCGCTATCTTAACGGAATCCACATCGCCTCTCATAAGCGATAACTGAAGCTCGGTCAGAGAAGAGAAAGTTTCGGCTGTTCTCTCGGCTCCGGTAGTATCTTCGCCCGCATCTGCAATAGTCTCATCCACGATCGGCACGGGCGATTCAAGGACACCGACATGGACTGTCTCAGCCATTCTGACTCCGCCCATATCCAGAGTTGTGGCCAACGGATCTTTTTTTCCGGAGCTTTCGGTTTTTTCTGCTTTTTCCGCTCCTGAACATGATGTTATCAGAAGTATTGCCGCAAGACCTGCTGCAAGTATGGTTTTTTTCATAAAGCTTTTCATTTTTCTGCTCCTTTGAGTTTTTTTATCTTATTTCTTCCGGTAAAGTAAAAGATCGCTTTCACAAGATACGCGACGCCTAAATAGATAAGCATTCCGAGGCATATCATTATTACCGGCTGCATTGTTCTTGACGAGGCTGTATTAATCACTCTCGCAAGATCGGTTATCGTAACATAACCGACCACACTTGTCCACTGTATCAGATTCACGACCGTCGATTCATACACCGGCTTCGCTATATCGACCGCCTGCGGCAGCGTAACAAGAAAGAACGCCTGAATGCGCGAAAAACCGAGGGTTCTCGCCGCCTCGACCTGACCCTTGTCCGAAGCCATAAGCGCGCTTCGCATAAGCTCTGCGAAATAAGCCGACGAATTCAGCGAAAAGGTTATCACCGCGATTATATCCGCCTCGAGATCGGTCCTTGCGAATACCACATAGTACATCATCATAAGCAGCATGAGTACCGGCATACCGCGCAGGACTGCTATATAAAATCCGGACACGCGGCTTAGCACCTTGAAGCGGCTCATACGAAGCCGGCATATCCCGGCACCGAGGATCGTTCCGAAAAGAACGGACAGCGCGGATATTTTCAGCGTGACCAGCAGACCGGAAAGGACAGATCTCCACATTCCGCTTTCTATAAGAAGCTCATATATGTTATTCATTCTATCAACTCCCGTTCCGGATCTTTATACAAACCACGATAACTATATTATATATTATATTGGCAACCTCTAAAAAACTGCTATTTAACAGCAAAATCATATCATAGAGGTATACTACTTTTTTCTCTTTTTGTACAGGGTTTTTAGAGGTTACCTTTTATTATATATTATAACTTATTTTTCGGCGTTTGTCAATAATCCGGATATCGCGGTCAATGATTTACGGGCGGAAAAAAACGGACAGGTTTCCCTGCCCGGTAATTCTGTTGTTATTACTTCACAACCGTGAGATCAATGTCGTCGAAGTTTACAGGATAGTTCTTGTAGTTTATGTTTAAAGGAGCGCGTTTCTTCGATCCTATCAATCCAATCGTTTTTGCTTTCGCCGCTTGCCGCCGGATTGATTGAGTATTTGATACTTCTTTAATAAGTATGATGATCACCGATCTGACCTTGAGAGAAACGCCCTTCTTGCTTTGTTCCATATAAACTCCTTTCTGTATCTGTTATATATCATTACATCAATGGGCTACATTCTCTGCACAGTTGACGAAAACAGAAACAGGATATTCATCAGTTACTGATACTCATTATGCTATAAATATCGTTGTTTGTCAATAATAAGCGCGGATACATCGACCGTCCTGTGTTCTGCGAAATTTCTGTTATGATTGGTACATCACATAAAGTATTGACAAATTTGTACAAATATGATATGATATATAATATAACGGTTGTACACTTTGAGTGCAAGACAGGATCGATAACGGAGAATAAACGACAACCTATAGGGGAACGATTATCTGCCGTTTGCAGCTGTGAAAGACGCCAAATTCGTTAAAGAATCAATACAGTTCGGAAACGACCCGTTTGATGAGGAGCCCGGTTAAAAATCAGATCATTCATTTCAGGATCAATCATCAATAAAGCATATTATCGTACTGTTCAACGGAGGAAACTGCTATGTTCGGATCAAAAAAGACTATCAATGAGTTGGAGCGAAAGCTCACAGAGGAAAAACAGAGGGCTGATACCAAAGAACAGCTTCTTGAACTCATAAATACAAGCACTCATCTCGGACTGTGGTACGCCTACTATAAAGAAAACGGTGATGTCGAGGCGATCATTTATACAGATGAGTTTCGTCATATGCTCGGTTATAGCAAAAAGGAGCTTCCCGACGCATTTGAGTCACTCGGCAAGATAATGCACCCCGATGATACTCAGGAGGTATTTGGTCTGTTTGCGAAAGCTGCTGCCGATAAGACCAATAAGATAAAGTACGATATAGATTACCGATTGCTGACTAAGAATGAAGGTTACAAGTGGTTTCATGCAGCCGGAGACTGCATACGCTATTCAAGCGGAACACCCAGAGTATTTACCGGAACATTCAGCGATATAGATGCTCAGAAAAAAACAGCGGAGATACTTGAACTCCAGCAGCGCAGACAGGGCGCTGTCGAGATGATGATGCTTGAGGGAAGCTGGAGCATGGATCTTACGAAGTACGACATTTCCGATCCGAATTCCCCTATGGTATTCTCCGACCAGTTCAAAAAGATACTCGGCTATAACAACTCCTCCGAATTTCCCGATATTATGCAGTCGTGGTTCACGAAGATACATCCGGATGACGTCGCGGATGCATCGGCTCAGATGGGACGGCAGCTTGCCGATCCGAGCGGGGCGACCGTATTTGATATGGAATATCGTATGATGCACAAAAAGGGAGAATATATATGGGTGCGCGCTTCAAGCTATGTTGTTTGGGACGAAAAAAAGCCACTTATGGCGGCCGGAACGATACTTGACATAACCGACGAAAAGGTCAACAGGATGCGCTTTCAGGAGGAGCTCGCGCCGAAGATCAAACAGCTTCGCGATGACATAGATTCCATTGCGAAAACAATAGGTGTTGCGGCTAAACAGATGAATGACGTTGCGGAGCGTCAAACCGATGTTACTGCTTCGGCCAACGAGATATCAAAGTCTGTAACGGCTTCTGTCGGCATCATCAACAGCATAAAGACCATTGCCGACAAGACGAACCTGCTTTCGATAAACGCCGGCGTTGAGGCTGCACATGCGGGAGAATCCGGCAAAGGTTTCGCGGTTGTCGCGGGCGAGGTCAAGACACTCGCGAGCTCTACAAAGGAGACTACAGATAAGATAGCCAATCTTCTCGGCGGTATGAATGCCTCGGTACAGGATATGCTCACAAAGATAGAGCAGACAAGTGAGAATGTCGCGTCAGAGAACAAGGAAATGGCTAAGATAGATGCGACAATCGAAAACCTGCACAGACTCGCTGACGACATTGGAGCTATTGTAATGACTTTGTATAAATAAAAAATGTCGGACGATTTCTGTATCGTTACAATGCGGGCAAAGGCACTTTGAAGATAAATGTATCGTCATACATATCTGCTTTGCACGTCCGTTTTTACGACTAACAAGCTTGTCAAACTCCCGAAAAGCTCTGCGTCAAAGGGCAGCGACTCTTTCGGAAGCGGTGTAACATACTGCTGCACCAACAGCCCTTCAAACAAATATGTCGGCACTCTCTCATATGAGATAGAAAAAGGTGCTTACTATACGCTAAACCGCATTACAATACGATTTACTTGAATTATTGTGATGTTAAATTCAGCATTTTGAGTTGACCAAAAGTAGCTTTGTTGACCACGAGTTGACCGAAACAATCAAAACAAGACAGGCGAATATTCAATAACAGGACAGGCGATAATCTCACCTGTCCTGTTTTCTGCAACGAGAAAAATATCGTGTTTTATGCCCGTAAAAGTAATGTGTAGGGAAAGTATATTACCCACCGATTTCGGACGGTTTACAGCGCAGTTAACAGGCGTTTTTCTTCCCGAATTCGTCCCGATAACTAACAGTAACATACTAGCAGTAAACTTCGGAGTGCTGATTTAGCAGCGTGTTTGCCTATTCCTCGGTGAAAACTCCGAGCCACGCTTTGCGGAAGCTCTCATAGGTGTAGCCGGTCGGGAAATACTTATACGTTCTGTCCGCGACAGGCACCGTTATCCTTGCGTTTCCGACGCCGCCGTTCGCTGTCGGCAGATCGTCGGTAACTGTTATGCTGTTCAGAAAATAACCTTTAAAGTACAGCGCTTTCAGCCCGTCAATTCCCAAGCTGTCGAGAAATTCCCCGACCTTGTATCGTTCATAGTTGTGGTCGTGCGTGTCAGACCACCATTTCGCCCATTCCAGATACTGCTGGGTCAGCAAATTGTCAGCGCTGAACTCCGACAGGCTCTCCGGCGGCGAAACTTCACCCTCCGTGACCTCGACGGCGCTTTCGTCCGGCAGTATCATCGGATTTTCATAGGGGATATGCTCTATCGGCTTGTTGTACATTATCGTTATCTCATCCACCGCGTCGGCTAAAGTCTCGTCAAATACTGTTACGCTGTGAAAAATAAACTCTATTGATAAAATACCCAAAATATTGGAAAAGTATTGATATTTCTTGTGAAATGTGCTATAATGATTAAAATGGCGAAAAGGAGGGTAACAATGCTCAAAGACAGGCTGAAAACCGTGATAAAAGCTGTCGGCGGGACAAACGTGAAGATATCGGAGTATGCGGGAATGGCGGCTCCGAACATCGGCAAGCTCACCAACGGAAGCCGTGTGCCTGCAAGGCAAAGCTCGACCGCGCACAAGCTCGGTTACGGGATATACGGCTTTTGCGAAGCGAACGGAAAGCTCGATGTCCTGTGCGAAACGGTAGGCTGCTCTCCGGCGATAGGTGAGAAGAATATCAGAAAAGCTCTGCTCGACTGGCTTTATGAAGATGTACTCGTTCTCGATGCCCATACCGAGAAATTCACGCAAAGACTCAACGATCTCATAAGCACTGTCGGTGTGAGCGTTTCCGAGATATGCGCGGGCATCGGCACTGCCACCACGCTGCTCGATACGTATTGCAGCGGCGGAAAGATACCGACGCGCAGGTCGAAATATCTGGTGAGCATTTGCGGATTCCTGTACAGGCACGCCCGTAATACCGGCAATCTCGGTTCTGTCGCGGAATTGCTCGGCGTTCGGGAAAGCGACCTTTCCGATGAAAGCACGTCGCTTATGATAAGAGACTGGCTGATAGGGAAGAACGACGATGTCGGAAACAAGGCCGCCGCGAGCATCATAAGACAGATAGCGGCACCTGCTCCGACTCCCGTTTTGCTGCCGGAATTCGATACTGTGGCAAGAGCCGACATTCTTTCTGAAAAAACAGTGTTCTACACCGGAATAAGCGGGTTACAGCGCGCAGTCATCCGTTTTCTCGGGAATGCGGCAAAAAAGCCGGGCTCGGAGCTGCTTCTTTACTCCGACCAGAGTATGGAATGGATGCAGCAGGTGAGGTTTATCCCAAAATGGCAGTCGCTCATGCGGAAATGCCTGAAAAACAGTGTCAGGATAAAGATAATACACAATATCGACCGCGACCCGTCTGAGATGCTTTTCGCGCTGCGCAGCTGGCTCCCGCTGTATATGACGGGGCTTATCGAATCGTATTACCGTCCCGACACGAGCGGCAGCCGATTCTGTCACACGGTGTTCATTAGCGGAGATGATTGTATAGACGGTTTCTGTACTGTCGGCACGGAACGCGACTGTGTTTACCGCTACAGTTCCGACGGTGAGTATATCGGTCATATCCGGCGTTCATACGAAAAACTCACACACAGCGTAAAACCGCTTGTGACGTTCGAGCGCGGACTGTTCAAGCCGAGTAAGGAGTACGAAGTCTTCGATTGCGGAGATGTCAGGATATACATCTCATACAAGGAAGTCGTGGTATTCAGGACATCGGCGCCTCAATGCTCATTTGTATTGAAGCATAATTACCTTATACAGATATTTTCTTTATACGCACGCAGCTTCGGTCAGAAAATGACCGCGTAAAGTCGATAAGTTCATTATACCCCAATCACTTATATATGCAAAATGATCCTATGAAAAGGAGAACAGCCTATGAGTAAGATATGTTCAAAATGCGGCAGCCAGATACCTGACGGCTCGGCATTCTGTCCGAACTGCGGTACGGCAGTCCCGGCTGATGTGCCGACTCCTGACAGTTTCTGTGCAAACTGCGGTTCGCCTATCTATTCCGGAGCGGCTTTCTGCAACAAGTGTGGGGCTAAGATAAGCGCGGCCGGACAAGCTCAGCCGGCACAGCAGGAGATCTCTCAGCCGGTACAGCCACAGCAGCCTGTGCAGCCCGTACAGCCGCCTGTGTATCAACAGCCAACTCAGCCTGTACCGCCGCCTGCGCAGCCGATAAATCAGCAGCCCGTTCAGCCTTCGCCGCAGACTGTGTATCAACAACCACAGCCACGGCCTGTGACGCCGCCACCGCAGCAGTTATATCAGCAGCCACAGCCACAACCACAACCTCAGCTTGTGTACCCGCAGCCTGTATATCAGCAACAGCCTATGTACCCGCAACAGGGTCAGATGCTGTCACAGCAGCTTGCACAACAGGCGTATATGAACGCGCAGTATCAGGGTATGGCGGCTATGAATATGAAACCTAAGCGCTACATACCGCTTCGCATACTGCTCATAATTGTCTGCCTCGGACTTGCGTTCGTAGGATGGCGCTGGGGGATAAGGAATGTAAAGGACGCTATGATCGAACCCAGCGCGTTCACGGCTTCGCCGGTCGACGAGGACGAGGACCCCGCCGATCTTGAGGCACAGTACGCAGAGATACGCCGCGGTGCCGATGAGCAGCCCGCGCTGCCTGACGCCGATGAAATAACGTTCCCGAGCTATCTTTACGAATGGTTCTTCAGTATGCCTGGTGACGGAGGTGATACACAGTGAAAAGACAGAAAAAGTTTCCGACGATACTTCTTTGCTTTACGGTTGTTTTTGCGGTGTTTATTTCCGGTATAACAAAGCCGGGATTTCTCCTGCCGCTGTTCACTCCGAAAATGGCAGAGCTCAAGGACGTTTCTGTTCAGCTCCTTGATCCGCCTGCCGAGGGTAACAGCCGCGCATTCAGTATCACCCCCGAACCCGGAGTTACGGTCTATGCCGAGGAAAACGCTCTCGACAGGGATCGTACATTCAATGTATCACGTATGACACAGGACGTTATTGACGGCCTTAAGGATACTATCTTCAGATGCGAAGAACCCGATACAAATGTTGTGCCGCTGCTCGGCTGGAACGTTGACGCGGGTATGACCGAGGATGAGTTCCTTCCGGGAGTGTTCCATTTTGATGTCGATCTTTCACAGTTCAATATACCCGAATACCTGTATTCGGCACTGTCGGTTTTCCATATAGACAGCAACGGCTATTGGACGGAAATGGCTGCCGAGACAGACGGTTCTTTGCTGAAGATCGAATCAAGACATAATGACGCCCTTCTTGTAGCCACGGCTATCCTTGTACCTATGGTTATAAAGGGGATAAACGATAACATTTCCAGCGGCGAAAGCGATTTAATGGGTTCGTTGAAAGCTATGGTACGTCTCTGGACCATGATCGGGCGGGTCTCGGTCTATGAAGACGGATATGAGCTGAAAAGAGGTACCAACATAATAGGCCAGGAGGTCACGTTCTTTACCGGCAAAGGAAAGCGCATACATTCCCTGAGATATCGTCCTTCCGATACAGAAGCTGCAAAAAGGCAAAGAATGAACGATATCGAAAAGCGGTTGTTTGATGCATCCGAAACCACTGCACGTGCTATCTGCAAGCGTGATAAGGGCGACAATTTCACGGATGTCGATGTAAAGGTCGTTCAGGCTGCTCTGACGCAGGAAGCTGTTGCCGAAGATCCGGAATATCAGGATCTTTCATCCCGGATGATCCAATCGACCAATATGTGGAACAGAGATTATTATGACGAAACGATTATTCCGGAATTGTGTCTGAAAATGATGGATATTTGTCAGAACGCTCACAATTATCTGAAGAATGTTGCAAAGATCAGGACGGCATCTTATGTCGTGCCGATATTTATGGATCCCGAGTTCAAACAGACCGGAGTACAGGTCCCGGATTTCCCTCACAGGCTTACATCGTATGTCAGAATAAATACCAAAAATCTTATGTTGAACGAAAAGTCTAACGACAGTATCCTGGTTTCGCTTACTCATGAGCTGACGCACGTTAGTCAGATGGAATACTGTTATAATTACCTTTCGGATCTGAAATTCAATGAGGCTACCGCACAGCTTATGGAGGAGACTGCTTATAAGTATTATAAGAAGAACCATACCGTCACTAACGATCTGGAATTCGGAAACGGTACCGACTATCATTTCCTGGCTATAGAAATGGACGGTTACAAGACGTCTACATGGGTAAGTTCGTATAACGATAAAATGACGGTATATGATTGTGGTGAGAAGGGCCAAAAGTCTGACTGTTCGTATGTTTGTGCAAGATTTATTGAGTATCTGTGGAAACAATACGGTTCACCCGAAGGCGAAGGCACAGGTATAAGTTGGGACGGCCTGTTCAGGACGTACAGTAAATTCTGGACGGTCGAGGGTGTACCAGCTCTTTCTGAGATACTGATGCAGGCGTTCAATATAAATTCAAAAGGCGCTTTTGACACGTTCTACGTTCAATTCGCGAGAAAATATAAACAGGTATTATATAACTATGTAATAAACGGTGACGGAGGAGACAAGGATTATTTCGCTCCGAAGGTCGGAAAGCAGAGCCGAAATCCGAAGGAAAACGGAGGTGTCACCAGGATCCAGAATCAGGACCTTACGATAAAGCTCAGAAGGTTTGCTCCTTACAGACCCGACACTTATGATCGTTCAAAGCAGGTCTCGCTTTTATTGTATCAGCAGTCCGGATTCAATGAAGCAACAAGCGATATGACGTTCATTCCTCTCGGAACGACAGCCGTTGAAACGTGTAAACGCGGACTGTTTTTTAAGCCAAACACCTGGGAGTTCTTCGTAAAGAATGCCGCGATCCTTGAGGTGGACGGCTTCCTCAAATCCAAGACGGAAGGTCAGCAGATCGGCGAATATCAGCTTTGGACGCTCTTCGCGCCGGACAAGATAACTCCCGAGGTAAAGGATCAGAGGTTAAGGTTCAAGATGCCCGACCCCAGCGACGCGGTCAGGATGGGTCTTATAGATGGCTACCGCGTGACCGTAACGCCGTCCCGCGGCGGACCCGCAAAGCAGTTCTTCTGGGTCTATGATGTTGCGGGTACCTACGTAACGCTTGATTTCAAGGATATACTTGACAAGGAGTTCATCCAGAAGATCCGTGAAGGCAAGGAGACGTCCGGAGACGTTAATTTCGTCGTATCCATATGTGAATTTATCCAGGACGCTGATCGTACAAGACATTTCGGTCCCGAGTCCGAGCAGGACAATATCTCGGCACTGCTCAGCGAGATGGGTGCTCACGAAGGTAAGGTAACAGTTACTCTCCACTGGCGCGGACACGACGACCTCGATCTGCACTGCACGACTCCAAAGGGCGGACATATAAGCTATAACAACAAGAGCGCTGACGGCGGTTATCTCGATGTAGATATGAATGTAAACGGCGAAAGCGACGAATCCGTTGAGCATATTTATTTTGATAAACCCGATCCCGGTGAGTATTCGGTATATATCTACAATTATACCGACCGTACTGAGGGAAGCGTAACAGCGGATATAATCATAAGCGTCGAACAGGAGGTACTCATACGCGATACAGCACAAATGGGCGGAACGAGTAAGACATGGAAGTTCAAGATCGAAGAGAAGGAAGGATACCGCGAAGGCGGAGAGTACTATATCGGAAGCGTTATTGCGACAAGTGACAGCGATCAACTGAGCGGATAATAACGTTTAATAAAATACGTGACAAGAGGTAAGGCCTATGTTCTGTCCGAACTGCGGAACTCAAATAGACGATAACGCAAGGTTCTGTCCCGAATGCGGAACAAAGACCGGTAAAGCGGATATAGGGGCGGCGGCATTGCCGTCCGCCCCTCCTGTCCGGCAGCCCGCACAGGAGCCGCCGATGCAGGGACAGCGTGTGACCGAGAACATATATCTCTGTCCCGACGGAGTTTACCGCTGGGCATATGAGTATAAGCTTATGCGTGATCCTACGATACTGATAACGCTTTTCAAGGTCGTTATACTTTCGGTCGGCATGCGCGTTTGTATCACAATCAGATCTATGCGGGAGCTGCGGACTTTGATTTCGTTCAGAACTATATAAATGAAAGGCTGCCTGCCGAAGCGATAAGGAAGTGACTGCTATGATAAAACTAATAATATCGGCTTGTCTTATTGTTATGCTGACCATGACGGCTCTGTGTGCGTGTGTGCCGGAAGACCCCGCGAAGATCGCGGCTGCAAGCTCTGAAAGAGCCGAGCGAGAAGAACGGAAACGCTTTGAAGCTGAACAGCTCGGAAAGTTCGCCGGCTCCGACCTGCGGAAATACGCAGAGCAATATACCGTTGATGTTTTTAAAGAGATATTTCCGGACAAGGATCCTGCCGACTACGATATCAGCGTATCAAAGGACGCTCCGACAATAGAAGAAACTGCGGTGCTGAACGGAGATTATGATCTTGCGTTCGAGATGTTCCGTACCGGCAATTTTATGATAAACTTCATCAATCACGATAATGTACCGATCATGACAAATGAAGAACGCGATGCGATAATGAAAGCGTTCGCGGACAGGAAATTCACATGTGTTATCATTCTTTCAAATTTCTGGGAAGATGACTATATTGTTGACGGTGAGATACATATCGATCCGCGGCCGATGTATTGATGATGAATAGTATAACTAATATAAAAGTGAGGCGTCGTTCTGACAAATTTCCTGAAAACTTCCAATCTGGGGCTTTCGCCTTGTTTTGTTTAGCTTTATTTCGCGGATTTTGCTATTTAAAATATAGCGAAATATTGTAAAATGCTACAATAAAATTGAAATAATGAGATAGATATTATCGGGTCTTTTTCGCCCGCGGACGCAGAAAGAAAAGATAAACTGTCGATGACTTCGTCGGAGATGCCAACCGGTTCGACGACCTGATTATACTCACGGTCACACTGTTTTGACAGCCCAGATGCAGAGCTGAGGTTCTCGCCGCCAGCATATAAAAAGAGCCGGGGCAGTTCTATAACTGTCCCGGATTTTTCATTGTAAGCATGAACATTGCCAAAAGCTTATCAGACACGAGCGATTTATTTCATACACTCATTTACCCAGGTTATGAAGTTTTCCGTGCTGTTTCCTGTGCGCTCAGCTTCGGTGTGTCCCGCACCCCATATCGTCTCAAAATCAACGCTTTCCACGCTGTCATAGTTTTCGAGTGCAAGCGCGAGGTTCATCTCGGTAGTTACGGCTGTATCACTCTGTGCGATTCCCGTTCTTATGCGCCAGTATTTTGCAACTGTGCTCGTTCCGTAACCCTCGGAGCTTTCAAGCAGGTAATAAAGCGGTGTGTACATCTGCAATCTCTGCTCTGCGGTATATCCGGCGCTGTCGGTCTTTGCGAGGTCTGCGGCATAGCTTTCGGCATATTCACTTCCGAGGTCGGAAAGGATCTGTGCAAGTGTGCTGTCAAAATGTGCTCCGCTTCCGTCGCCGTAACCGAACAGAGTATTTTCACCCTGTCCTGCATCAAGCTGATCGAAAGCACCGAGGTTCTTTGACGCGGATTTGAATGCCTTTACAAAGTCGGCAACACTTGAAATAGTCGCTGTATTGGTGTCTGCATCATAAGTCACCCACTCTCCGTCAGCGTTCAGCGCATCGATGTAGTCCTGCGCTGTCTCATAGGTGCCGGAAAGGCTTATACCGCTCTTTGTACTGTTTCTTGTGATGTTGTCCACGTCCTCGATCGACTGAGCGGCTCCCATATCCGAGGGCATTTCTCCGTCAGGCATACCTCCACCGAAATTACCGTCCGGCGCACCGTCAGGCTTCTCACCGCCGAAATCCCTGTCCGGCGCACCGTCAGGTTTTTCGCTACCGAAATCGCCGCCTGGCGCACCGTCAGGCTTCTCACCGCCGAAATTCCTGTCCGGTCGCTGACCGCCGCCATTCGGACCGGCACCGCCCATACCACCGTGACCGCCGCCGGAAGAGCTGCTTGCATCATAAGGGAATGTAGTATCGGAAAGGAAGTTGTTGAGTGACTGCTCTATAACGCCTTTCAGATAGTCGTAATAGCTGCCGGACTGATAAATACCTTCGGAGGATTCTTCAAGAGTAAGGATATTTCCGTTCTCGTCCTTTATCTGTGCGGAATTGACATATTCCGCAAAAGCTGTCGCAAGCGCATCGGAGATAGCCTGTTCATCATCGGAGAGACCGCTTCTTGTAACTCCCATCATCCACTCATAAGCCTCATCTGCGCTGTCGAGATTTGTTATCGGACACCAGTCCATAGATCCGTAAACCGCATCGCTTACGCCCTGTACTGCCCCTATCGCTTCAAGGTAAGGGGTATAAAGCTCGCTGTCTCCGGTCGCACCCATGAGCGCGGACTGCGCACCGCCGCCGCTCATTCCGAATGTGAATATACGCTCGGCACTTCCGGCGATAACTTCATCACAATAGCGCACATAACGGACAGCGGCTTTCAGATCGGTAACGCCCGCCGGAGCACCCGCATCACGTCCGCGGCAGCCTGCGTGAACATACACAAAGCCGGCGCTCGTGTATGTCTTTGCGCTGCTTGAATAATCGGTAAGCGCTGACATAGCTGAATAACCGGGTGTGTTTATCGGCATAACTATCGGCGCTGTCTCGGCAGTGTAGCCGTTTACAGTTCCGTCCGAAAGCTCGCAGGTGTATGTTCCGTCGCCGTTTTCTGTCCCTTTCATATATGCCCCCGGAACAAACACTGCAAGTGTCTCATAGCTTTCATCAGCGGGAGTTTCACAGTAAGAAATACCGATCTGATAGTAAACATCATCATCGGCGTTATACTGCCACTTTGTCATATCGAGCTTTTCAAGGTTCGTCACAACCTGCACCTCGCTTTCTGATGCAGAAGTTTCCGATACTTCAGTTGTTTCGGAAACCGTCGTCTCCGCGGCTGTCGTTTCTGTTTGTGTTTCAGAAACTGTTACTGCCGAAACTGTGGTCGTTGTAGTTCCGGCTGTCTGTGAATTACCGGAACAGCCTGCCATTACTGCACATAAGCATAGTGCAAGAATTAATGATGAATATCTGGTTTTCATAAGAACATCTCCTTCGTTGACTTTCCTGCATTATATCATACGAAGTTAAAATGAACTTAAAGGAATCTCAACATTTCTGACACATATCACTCCTCAAGGTAAAATAAAAAGAGCCTTTACAAAAACTCTTATGTATGGTATAATTTAAAGAAAGATAAATCGGAGTTTATGATGAAACGAAAGGATCTTGAGATATGTTTTTCAAAAGAGAAAAGAAGATGAAAAAAGAAAATGAAACAATGACTAACGCAGTTTTTGGAGAGCTTGAATTCATTGATTGTGCGTGGGAAGGAGATTCGGTAAGTTCGCTGTTTGGTGAAGAAAAGACTATTGGTCTGTATGTGTATGCTGATGAAGACGAAAAGACCATTGAAGAGCAGCAGGAAGAGGTCTATCTGAATTATCTCCGGAATCGGCCGGAAATTGAAGAAGTTGTCAGAAAAGTTATTTTCAGAGAATTTAAGCTTCCGGATGATTTTGACCTCAGTTCACGCTTCAGGGCGAGTTCGATAATCGTGACCTGCGACGGCAATTGTGGTATATCAATTGTTGACAACACCTATGAAATGGGACATAACCGTTTTAAATTTGTGATCGAAACCGAACCGGAATACGAATTCACAGATTCAGAAGAGTATTATTTAGAAACTAAATGACAACCGCCAAGACGATACAATTAGTAGGACAAATTCAGGTTTTCCTTATTATCTGCATATTACGGGGGAGATAACAATGAGTCTGCGTTCAGATGCGTACATAGTTAAATATAATGAAAAGAATATCGGGAATTATTTCTTTAAAGTCCCTGCGTACTTCTTTGACGGATACGCCGTGCTGCTTTGCTACCTTTTTGATTGTGTTGCTCATTGTGAACAGCTCCTTTGTGATATTAATAGCGGCTTTTGCCGCTGCTAGTGGTATTATATCACAAAGACTATGTCGAAAAAACGAGAACCGTGACGGGAAATAAAAAAATCGGCAGTTTCCTACCGATTTGTCGAATATGGTCATCTTCGTTATGATTTTGCCTGATCCGCCAGCAATTCAACAATTGCAATAATCTTGAGCTGTTCCTTTTGGGGTAAGCCTTTGATAATATCGCCAATCATCGCTTGTTTTATATTTACCTGCTTATTCAGAACATCACAAAGCAGCATATCCGCTGTTATGTTCAACGCATTTGCGATGTTTACGAGAGTTTCAAGTGACGGCGGCTTCTCTGAGCGTTCAAGCGCACTGACATACTTTGTGGAAATACCACTCTGCTCGGCAAGTTTGCTCTGAGACATTTTCGCCTCTAACCGATATCTTTTGATGTTTACACCTATTGAAGAAAAATCCATTATATTCACCACCCACCAACGGTGTACTTTTTCTTCCAATAGTATAACCTATACAGTCAAGCAAATAAACACGCTGTCGGCGGCTACGACCGCTATTAGCGGGATATGGCATAAGTAAAAGAGCTCCTCGATCGAGAAGCTCTCTTTATTGTCATTATTTCATCTTTACCCCGTTCTGATAGAATTCCTTGCATACCTCGCCGTCTCCAGACATCGCAAGCCCGTAAAGCCGGGATCGACTATAAGATCGTTTATGGATATATACCGGATTTTTAATTCAGAACACTTTAACTTTACTGTCCGGTTTTCCTACTCGACTCATGATTTATACCCTCCGAAATACGTTTAAATACTTCTATATAAATGCTTTGTCAACATATTTCCTATTCAGAATCCGGCCAGACATCTCTGTCGCAGCGCTTTCTGATCTTATCCTTCAGATCCTGCATTTTACCGCCGTTTCTTGTTTCGGAAAGGCACAGACGTTTATTGTTCTTTGTGACCACCATTATCCGGTATGTGTAGTATTCCCTCGATTTGAAAAAATTTTTTCTGCTGCTGCGTGTTTCCATTCCGTAACCTTCCGTGTGCCATTTTCTCTTTATGTAGATCTTATCTATATCGTCGTACTCGACTGCGGTTACGCCTCTGTTTACGCCGATGATAAGTTTCGGCGTGATATAGATATCATACAGTTTAATCCATTCCGACTCCGGAAGATTTGCTTGTTCATCTATTTCTTCGGGAGTATATCTCACACTTCCGCAGGCAGGTCTGAGGTGCTTTGTAACGTTAAGCGTCGGTGAACCGGACTCCCAGAGACCCAAAAGTATCAGTAAGGTGATACCGAACACCAGACCAAGTGGATGTTCGTCAGTAAGCCTGTGCATAAACCTGTCATTAACGCCGTTAACACAGACGTCCTGATATGTGTGATAAAAGCTGAGAGAGATCAGAAATACCGCAGGCAGAAACATAACGACGCTTACGTTCATACAGCGCAGATCAAATTTCATCTGCTTATTTATATTTTCTCTTCATATTATTGCTCTGATCCCGGTTCTTTATTGTCAGTTTCTGCAATATTCCTTTGAATGATCTCCATTATCTGCTCAAACCGCTTTTCGCCTATACCGCTGACTGTTCCAAGCTCTGCGCGAAGCTTGTCAATATCAAGGTCAATGACCGCATTTTCGAGTGCGTCCTTCGCGCCCATATCATAGATATTATTGATTGTTTTCTCCATTGCGTCCCTATTCATAGACTTTATCTGTCTGTAAAGGTCGCGGGTAAGTAAGTTTGCTTTGCTGAGCTGATTCCTTTTACGAATATGTTCATCATAAAATATCTCCGCTCTGTAAGCATCATAGATCGCTCTCGTCACCTTGACTTTTGTTCCGTTGCATACCACTGTGTACTTCTTTTTGCTCATAATGACCGTCCTTTCGGTCGGACGCTCCGGTCGGGCGGATGCTCCGGTCAGGCGGATGCTCGGGAACACAGTCTGCAAGGCAAACGGCGCATAAAAGCACAAATCGGATGCACTAACAGAGATGCTCCGATGAATAGGCAGGTTCCCAATACGGGTATGTGCCTATCATCTGAACATCCGCTGCCGTATGCATCCGACATAAGATATTATTTATTCCGGAACTGGTACCGGTTCGCTTCGGTATCCTTCCGACAAATACATAATATCATAGAAATCAACGGATTAACAGAACGAATTTCTACCACCTCAAATCAAGGATGTTTTGTGCGTTGTGACAGTTGTGCGTATAACAGAGGATAATAGAACTGTGCAAACAGCACAAGCGAGAGACGAAATTGCATGATATCTCGCTAAATTTGAGCGTTTGAGGCGGAAGTTTTTCTTCTTTCATTTACTTACAATACCAGTAAAACATATATGAGTGATTCTGAACAAGAATGGCATTTTGTTGATGACAATTCCAAGGAAGTAAATGGTATAAAATTACCTGAAGATATGAAAAAAGGTGCTATTATTGTTCAAACATCATTTGATCAAAGTAAATGGGTAACAATAAAGGATTCAATAGAAACGAATATCTTTGGCGAAGAATCCCTGCTATCCGCTCCGTTTTATACAACTAATGTTATTCAGATAATTAACGGATGCTACTACCGTATTATAGTAGCCTATAAAGTGACTAAAAAATCCGATACAAAAGAATGGTATCAATTATACTACTTTTTTCTCTTTTTGTACAGGGGTTTTAGAGGTTGCCAATATATATCCGCATTTGTCAAGCTGTGACAGAAGAAAAGCCGACATCCTAAATGGCAACAACGCTTCAAGCAACCATATTCGCAAATATAAAACAGTCTCAAACCGTGATCTTGTGCGGCTTGAGACTGTTTGTTGTTTTGCCCGACATGGCTTCGCTTGTCGGGCATTATACTTTACGGTAACACTTGCATTTACAACGCATTTTAAATAGTTATCATCAGGTGTTCATTGGTAATATCGTTATATACGCGGCAGTTTTTCCCGCTTACATCATGAACCCTTACGATCTCCGAAAGCTCATTCCCGCCCTCGAAATTACCGACAATATTCGCTGCTGCGGACAGCTTCTCCGGCGCGAAGAAAAGTGTTTTCTCGTTTCTGAATACGGCGGTATAAAGAATGCCCGCTTCGACTAGATCCTGAAAGATATGGCTTCCGTATGAAAGCTCCGGGTCGTAGCCCGCCTGTGTTTCCTCAACTTCGCAGATGACATTGAAAGTACTGATGTCCGCAAACGCTGTCGGGACTCCGAGCTCCGGAGATGAAGTTCCAACGCGGCCGGGGACTATAAGCATCATATGTTTATTCTTGTCGCGGAAGTACCAGTTTATCTTTCCGATAAGGTTTGCGACCGAATTCTTTTTGTTGTACGGCATATTATAATACGCTATCGGGTCAACATAAACGATCATATCAAGCTCGCGTGCTTTCGACATTCCCATTGAAGCTCCTTTGCTTTCGAGCAGTATATGCTCTTGCGGAACATCCGACGGCACGGCTGTACCTTCGGTTACGCTTATGATCTGTAACGGTCTGCATTGTAGCAGGTCTATCGAATACTCGCCGTTGTCGGAGATATTCACGGTGAATTCTATATCGACGGGATTTCCGTACTGATGCTGCACGCATGCGAGTATCCTGCGCATATAGCTCATAAGTTCCTTGTGCGCGGCGAGCCCTTTGCAGGAAATGAACATTACATCTCTGCCTCTCCCCATTTCGCGGAGCCTGTATTCCGCGTCGAAGTCGTGTTCAAGGAGCAGCCTCGCAAGGTGAGGCGGGAGCGCAGGCGCTATATCGTTGAAGTGCAGCTGAACGAGCTTGTGTGTGATCGTATCAACGACCTCAGTCTTGCCCTGTGAGAACCTGTGCTTGTCCTCACAAGTCGTGTACAGCGTTCTTTCAGGCATATCGAGATTCACGATGCGCGGGTATGAGCCTTCGGTCCGGTCAACGGCGTTCGTTCCGAGACCCATGACGAGCCGTAACATTCCCGCCGACGGGTCGGAATCCTTTGATATGCGGTAGGGGCTGTAGGAATATCCCACGCCTGCCGCGCAGGGCATATAGTATTGTCCGTAATAAGAGCCGGAAACACGCTGTATCAGAAGCGACATCTGCTCGTCTCGCTTGTGGAGCCCGCGTCTTTTGCGGTAATCAAGCGCAGACAGGCTCATTGTGCTTGCGTAAACGGTCTTTATCGCGTTTTCGAGTTCCGTGATACGCTCGTCGGGAGTACCTCTGTTTATACAGAAAACCGACTCATACTTGCCCGCGAAAGCGTTGCCGAAGCCGTCTTCAAGAATACTGCTCGAACGGACGATATACGGATCGTTTCCATAGTATTCGATAATATTTGAGAACCGTTCGCGCATTGTATCGGAAAAGCTGCCCGTACGCAGTCTTTCTGCAAATTCGTCTGCAAGTGCAAAAAATCCTTCATCTGTGCGCTGCTTTATCCGCAGATCCCAGAAGTCGTTATCGACGATGTAGGTGTAGTAAACGTCCGAGCCTATGTAGAACGAGTCATGCGGCTCTATGACCTCGTGTATATCTGGTTCACAGTTGCGTATTATTGCACGCGAAAGCAGCATTCCGCAGGCTTTTCCGCCTATCATTCCCGTTCCGATCATGTGGTCGCGGACAGCAAAATAATCTTCGGGGGCGAGGTGCTTCTTCACAAGCTCGCGCATTTTCGGGTCGCGCGTCATGATTATGTCACACATCTTCGCACATTCGTCGTTGACATCTTCGTGATTGCGGCGCTTTCTCTTGACATAGTTGAAGTATCTGTCCCACGAGTCGATATAACGCTCGTCGGAAGCACGCTGTGCATTTCCCATTGTATAATAGAATCTGCTTGCCTTCACGCCGTCGAGTATCGGACGGTAAGCTCCGGTCGCTGCATCGTAAGTATGCGGCAGGAACATCGTGTCGGTGTCTCTGTCGCGCACTTTTTCGGGACGCACATAAACACTTCTATTATCCGAATATACATCGAGGAAAAGCTGGGCGCGGTCGATGATCTTATTCACGGAATACACCGAATGCTTTCCACGCTTTATCGGGAAATACGCAACGCAGTCAAGCGATGAAAGATATGACGCGGTCACGCTGAAAAAGTTTCCCATCATAAGATCAGTCGCCCATGCAGTCTGTAAGTCCGAAAGACAGTCGAACACATAAAATGTCTCTTTGCTCTGCAATTCAATCGCGCGCCGTATCTCAACTGTGAAATTCTCAAACCTGTGCGAAAGCGGTATTTCCAGAACTTTTACGCCTTCAATGTTTTCTATAAGCGGCTCATGATCCGCAAACCGAAAATAAACCGCGTTCCGCTTGTCGGCAACCGCCTGTTTCAGGAGCGGCTCCGCAAATTGTCTGAACTCGCTGAGCTCTGAAATGCGCCACACGACATTATCTCCGAGTCTTATGCTGTCGAACGCTTTATCCATTTCGGGTATCCCCGACATTATCCTGTCAAATACAGCCATATCAAAACCTCACAAAAACCAAACGGCGCCGAAATGCGGGACTTCTTATAAGTCCCGCGATCCCGGCGCCGTTGCCTTAATGATATTCTATCATAAGGTACAGTTTTTGTCAATATTCAGTCGATCAGATTATTCTGGAACCGCGACAGATGCTCGAAAGGAAGTATCTGCCGTCCTCTGAACAGTCCGCAGCCGTCGTTTATCAGATAATTGTCGGCAGCCTTGAACATATTCACGTCAAGTTTTGCAAGCGTATCGTAACAGCAATAAATATGTTGATATCCGATCCGACACTTGCAGCTCCCGAGGAAAGCGTAAGCTATAAGCCGAGCGCAAAGCTGACACTTGCGGAAGAACGAATAGAAGAGCAGATGAACGATCCTGCTGCAGATTCGGACAAAGTGATAGCCGATATACTCCGGGCGGCGACAATGCGATATGACAGCATCAAATATGATGACCGAGATAAAACTGAGCATTTACTCGACATTCTTACAAATCACGAAAAGATAGATGGATTTGATATAGAGCTGACCCAGAAAGTCATTAAATACATAACTGTTGATTATGGAAAGATAACCATCGAACTGGTCAACGGCAAGAAATTGCCTATCAAGGGAGCGTGAAAGAGATGTTAACACCGAAATCATCGGACAAGACAATGCGTGTAACGGTCATTCCTGCCAAGTCTCAGACCGGGGCAGCGATGAAAAGTTCTGTGAAGCGTGTTGCGGCCTACTGTCGTGTGTCAACCGATGAGGACGAGCAGCTGAACAGCTACGAAACGCAGTGTAAATACTATGACGAGTACATAGCGAGCCATAAGGATTGGAAAAAGGTTTAGATCTTCGCAGATGAAGGTATCTCCGGTACTCAGGCAAAGAAAAGACCGGAATTCCTTAAAATGATCCGGTACTGCCGCCGCGGAAACATTGACATAGTACTTGCTAAATCGGTGAGCCGATTCGCCCGAAACACTGTTGAGAGTCTTCAATATGTGCGAGAGCTTAAAGCGCTCGGGATTGCGGTCATCTTTGAGAAAGAGAAT
>CAMVNQ010000013.1 GCA_947168885.1 uncultured Clostridia bacterium
GTAAAACAAGATTTGGGACAACAACTGCCAAACGGCAGTTGTTGAGGACACATTACTTATTATGTATCACGCTCCAAGCAATGGAATTTCGGGTTTAAGATATAAAAAAGGAGTGATGAATATGGCTAAAAAAATTACTTCATTAAAGCCAATTATTGTATTGATTCTTGGAATTCTTTTTCCCATTTACATAGCTGTATCCTACATATTATATTTCATATATGATCCACCTATACTCTATCTCACCAGTACGTTCATCCAGTACAGCTGCATGGCGACGGCTATGATTCTTATCACCTTCAGAAAGAGAATTCCGGCACTGGTACTGACGATTCTCGCGTTGTTGATTATGTTTTTCAATCAATCTATTCCCCCTGATGGTGATATGGATCCTATATATCGCACATTGTACTATATACTTGAATACGTCCTGCTTATCGTTTATATCCTGATCCGCGACGATCAAAAGAGAAACAGTCTTATCTGGTGGGGTCTGTTCATTTTGGCAACAGGCTATTCTATTTTTGAAATCGTGAATTATCTCACAATCAAGTCTCTGATACATCTGATCCTGTATTTGTCCTTATATCTTGTCGGCTACAGCCCGGATAAATGGTACATACGGAAAAAAGTTCAGGAAAGCATAAAGACCTGAAACGAAGGACGAAGGCCTTACATTTTTCCTGAGAATAATCGTACAGCTTGAACTGAGCCATATTTCTGAGGTTCTTATGTCCTTGACATCAGAACCTCAGTTTTTATATGATCTCATTTTCCCAACATATCAGCCTGTTTCAACGGACTTACCGGTGTGTAGCTCTTCTCGCAATTCATAGCCTTTATGCTTAGGTAAAGATCGCGGGTAAGTAAGTTTGCTTTCTGCATTGGTTTTTGCGCTTTCGTTTTGTGCTGTAATGATTAAATCATAAAACCGCAGATAAATCGGAGCTTTACAAACAGGCTGATTTGTGGTACAATTAACAGCAAAGCAGACTATTACACGACAGGAGGAATATTGCCTTATATACATGAGGTCAGACGAATGAAAAGAAAAATCATCTTTTTCCTGCTTGTGCTTTCGGCACTTACGATATTTGCGGGCTGCGCCAACATTTCATACGATACTACAGCCCGTGACCGCGCACAGCGATACATAAAGGAAAAATACGGATTCAGCGCGGAAATAACGAATGTTTATCTTTCCGAAAACAGCTGGCTTGAGTTCAACTGGGAAGCTCCGGCTTTTGCGACTGTAGGAATGAAGCATGACGGAAAAGAGTTCGAGGTACTTGTGGCGATAAGGGAGAATGACCCTTCCGTATCCTGCGACAATTACGAAGCAGACATTATCAGTGCGGATATCGAAAGTTATGTGAAATCACAGCTCAGGTACGATGACATTGCTTTCCGTATCGACTACGGCAACGGCTACGGAAAATGTATGCTGCCGATTGATATACGCTCCGCCGAGGATCTGAAGAAGTCCGACAAAAATAAGATAATTTCGGTTTACACCCATGGCCTGGATAACGGGAGCGTTGATAATATCGACACTTCGGCTTATGGTAAGAACACGCGGTTCGGTATAGTGGAGTGGAGAGAAAGCGCGCTGCCCGAGGTGCCTTACGGAATGGTGAACGGATTTCCCGCGCACTGCGGATGGGCTGTATCTGCGATACATTTCACCAATAACGATGGTATGTGGGAACATACCGAGTATGAACGTATCACGATTGACAATGTCTGCCTTGTGATGCCGACAGAATGCGGAGCCACAATGGAGAAAACGGATGGCCCCGGTGAGCCGGACGATGTTCCCGTAACGGACTGGTACCGGATATACATTACGGGCAAAGGCAGCGGGGCGGTGTACGCGGCTGTCGGAGCAAAGCCGGACGACGAATACTGCATAGAATACGTTCATAACGGTAAGGCTTATTATGAACGTATCCCACACACAGACGCAGAAAACGCTGAATACGAGCTTTATTCTCACCGACAAAGCAGCGATCACGAATACGAATATATCTTCAGGATCGTCAAGCGCGATTTTTATAAAGACTCGGAAAAATAATAATATAACGCTGAAATCTGTTGGTTTCAGCGTTTTTGTTGCTTTGTTTTTAGCAGCGATGCAAAGGTTGCGTGCAACTATTTGTGCGGTATCGCCTATAGTCACACATCCTTGTCTTTTTCGTGCGTACCCATATCTGATATGTAGTTGAAGCGACTCATTTAACTTAATAAATTCAGATTTTTCAGAGATATACAACACTCTCGCAGCAAAGTGTAGCATAAGCTACAGAATACGCATAAACTGAATATTGATTTTTGCCTTAAAGCGTGATATTATGTGTACAGGCACGGGGAAAACCCCGGAACATCACAGATCACGGAGGAAGAAAAAATGAAATATACAAATAAGTGCAAAAAGATATTGGGTGTTATAGCGGCAGCGATCATGTCTATGAGCATACTCGCGATGTCGGTATCCGCGGAAGAGGGTGGCAGAGGCGATTCTGTCTCAGAGCCAAATTCCATAGCAAGAGAAGTTGACGGTGACAAGTGGGAACTTCTGGATTCCGCTTCGATAGCCGACGCGAATGCTACGGCGGGCGGCAATGTCAAGCTTATGGTATCGTTCACTGAGGTGATGCAGGAAGGCTTTGAACTTCAGATCAACTTTACCACGGCTGGCGGCGTGACCAAGACATATACCGCGGCTTCGCAGGTGCTCCCGATGAAGAACAGCTACACATGCCTGCCGATAAGAGATATGTTCGACAAGCTCGGACTCGGCGGCGAAACGCTCACATCCGTTACCATTACCGGCAAGTCGGCTATAAAGATAATGCGCGTTGAGTACGTTACCGGTCTTGTAACAGCTCCGGCGACGATCTCCGATACGACACCTGCGGCAACACCGGATTCACCCGCGTCAGGATCGGCAGAAGCTGACGTAAATCCTGCTACCGGCGTTGATGATCTTTTACCGTGTACAGCGGTAGCGCTCTTCTCAATGACAGCAGCGTTGGTTGCGGTAAAATTTCGCAGGATCCCCAAATAATCTTCTGTAAAGAGCATAATGCAGTTACCAGACAGCATTTCTGTTTTACCACGTTGGAGGTTTTGTTTCAACACTAAAGTTCTTTTGAACCCCCGGCACAGCCGGGGGTTTTCGGATTACAGTAAAGATCCACCGGCATAGCCGGTGGATTTTCAAATGAGCCTAAAAGGCTCCGTTCTGGCAAACGTCTAAAGACGCAAAAACGGTCTGACACTTGCAGAAAAGTCTGTTACTTGCTACCCGTAAACGGGTCTTCCAGTTCTCTGAGGGTTATTTGATTGGTCATCATATCTTCCTTCAGCTGATTTTGAATGTATTCAGCAATTCTTTTCGCATTCTTTCCGACGGTATCTACGTAATATCCACGACACCAAAATGACCTGTTCCCATATTTGTACTTCAGATTTCCATGTCTTTCGTGAAATATTACGCTGCTCTTCCCTTTCAGATATCCCATGAAACTTGATACGCTCATTTTAGGTGGTATTTCTACAAACATATGTACATGATCGGGGCAAATTTCTGCCTCGATTATTTTTATGTCTTTCCACTCACACAACTCGCGTAGTATTTTCCCCATTTCTGCTCTATTTTGATTTAACAGTATTTTTCGCCTATATTTTGGTGCAAATACTATATGGTACTTGCAATTCCAAGTTGTATGTGCTAAACTATTATTGTCATTCACTTGACATGCCTCCTTCGTGGATTAATGCAGTTGCCAGACCGCATTTCTATTTTACCACGTTGGAGGTTTTTGTTCAACGCTAAAGCTCTTTTGAACCCCGGCACAGCCGGGGGTTTTCGGATTACAACAACAACCCCGTCCGGAACATCTCCGAACGGGGTATAGTTTTGCACGCGCCTGCAAAAATTATCCGAGAGCCGACTTTGTGATCCAGCCTTCGACTTCTCCGATGATCTTCACATAAGTAAAACCTGTAGCCTTATCGACGGTCTCTGTTCTGAGAACCACATCGACCTTTCTTCCGACAACAAGATAGTCTTTGCGCTTGCTCTTGTTTGTAGCTGATTCACGAACGACCACCGGGTAAGCGAGCCGGTATGTCTTTGTACCCTTGGAAGCGGTATTCTTTGCGACCTTCTGGTATTCTATATAAGGACACTCGAACCAGTATTCCCAGAAGTTATCGAGAGATCTGAGAACTACGCTGTCACCCCTTGCTCCGAGCGTGCTTTCTATGGTCATTCCGCCGCCTATGTATATTCCGACATGAGGGTGGGTCTTGCTGTACACTATCAGACCGGGAACATCGGGCATATCTGCGATCTTGCCCTTGACCTTTGCAGTCTGATACATATAGTTTGCATTGACATCAGGAAATCCCACCGCTCCGTAACGCGGAGAGCCGACACCGCCGTCTGCCTTGCCGCTCCAGTAATAGGACTTTATCAGTCCCACACAGTCCACGCCATGATACCCTTAGGTGGGGCGTACCAAAGAAGTTTTCCAAAGCTAATCAGATAGGCAGGTCACAGTACTATTGTTTTCTAAGCACTAACCTTATGATAACGGAGGAAAGCATCTATGGATACTATTAAAAAGAAGCTTTACTACGGCGAGATATGCCCGAGCGAGAAACCTGCTCCACAAACCAAGCGCTGTATTGAGAACAGAGCGATTATTTGCGACACCGAGGAAATACTCATCGAACAATTCCCAAAATGCAAGGAATTACTCGACACCTACTCGGACGCACTTCATGTTGAAACCCGGTTAGAGTGCGAAGCAGACTTTGCCAGAGGGTTCAGACTTGGCGCGCTGCTAATGCTTGATGTAATGACAGCTGAATAACTAACGACCGGCTGAGTATAATAATGGTACTCAGCCGGTTTTCTTTGTTATTAGTAACAAGCTCGCAAGCCGAATACGTCTGCCTGATTTTACGCTTATTTTACTGTCACCGTTTCGGACCATTCACTGTAGTATTTTTTGCCGCCGACCGTCTTGTATGAACGTATCCGGAATACATAAGAACCTTTTGCGAGCTTGACAGATAAAGAGGTCTTTGAGGATGCCGCTTTTGTAAGCGTCTTGAAGCTCTTGCCGCCATCCGTGGAATACTGTATTTGATATTTATCACATTTGGGAGATTTTGTCCATGAGAGCTTGATCTTTCCGCCGGAGCGAACCGCCTTAAGAGTAGATGCAGGCGGAACGATACTGAACTGCTTTTCGATCGTGCCTGTGTAACCGCCTTTAAGCGTTGCAGTGACAGTTGCAGTACCGATGCTCTTGTTGTTTTTATATGAAAGAGTGTAATCCGTATCCTTTACGAGCGTGTAGCCCCCGTCCTTTATCACCATATCTGGCTTTATGCTCTTACCGGTGTATGCGCAGCTTCCGACCGCTTCCGCTTTTAAAAGGCTGGCATCCTTTACAACATTTCCTGCCGCGATTCCGGGACCGCCGCCGTTCGGGTAAAAATCAGCGTCGATCAGATCGTCGAGACCGTAATAATTCTTATTGCCATCTTTCGTTATCAGTACCGATTCTATCTTACATACGGTACAGTCCTTTATCGACTCCAAAGCTTTCTTTACCGTGGGATCGGACTTGTCGAGAGTGAATACGAAACGATCAGTGACTCCGTTCACAACTCCGAAGGCTCCTCTTTTAATGTTTATCGTCTGCTTCCCGTACATTCCCATACAGATGTGTACGCGATTCATATAGGCAAGAGTGAGCTGATCCGGCTCGCCATAATTCAAAGCTATCTGTATGATGCTTCCTTCGCTATCCCATGTGTAAAGGAAGCTTGACTCTTCATCGCATATACCGCATATTTCAACATAGACATCATTGCCCGGACCGTAAGAAAGCGTTCCGTAGTAGGGAATGTCCTGAGCAGATGCGCCGACAGATGCGAGAATGAATGAAGATATCATGATCGCTGTCGCAAGGAATAATGATAAGAATTTTTTTATCGATTTCATATAAATACCTCACTTATATTACTGAATTGTCATAAAATGACCTGTTTTGCCGTCGTACCAGAAGAATACATTCTCCGCAACAGAGTATATATTATTTACACCGGCAAGCTTTACAGCCTTTGTTGCCTGCTTCATGCTTCTGTTTATCAGATATACCTTTCCGTTTTTCATAACGGGAGCGTATTTGCCGTTTCCGACAAAAGCACCTGCATCATCAAATTTTGCGAGCTCCTTGCCGCTGCTGTCAAGATATCCCCACTTTCCGTCGGAAAGCTTTACAAGATAGGTCTTCCCGTTATCCATTGTAATCATATAATCATACTTATTGCTTATGTATTTTCCGGATGCGACATCTACAAGAGCATACTTGTATTCATAATTATCACTGCTCACAGCATATCTGTATTTAGCGACCGCCTTTGTCCCGAAAAGCTTATCACCGAGAGAGTCAAGTTCAAAGTCCTTCTTTCCTTCGGTAAACACGCATATTTTCTTGTCGCCAAAATAATAATGCTTCTTATTATCGAACGAATAAGCATACACAGGTGAAGCGGCAAAGATACGGCAATACGCAAAGTAATTTGCCCCTTTTACCTCAGCACGCGATGCCAGCTTGTCGATCGTGGTCATCTTACCTGTCTTGTCTATGCTGTATATCGCTCCGTCCCAGCCGGTAAAGTCCTTCGAACCGTCGCCCACATACTTTCTCTTGATCACGATACAGCTGTCACTGCCGCTGAAGCCGAACCACGATCCATCGTATTCAGAAAAATCGAATTTGTGAGTCTTTATCTTCTTGCCCTTCGGAGATATTATGCTGAGCGTAAGTATATTCCTGCTCTTGTCATAGACAGTCTCCGAAATATAGCCGTCCGGCGTCAGCGATATAGGGTTCGTGGTATTGTAATAAGGTGTTATTTTGTTCTTTGACGGGTCGTATTTCACCGCGACCAAATGTACCGTTTCGTTTTCTAAATATCCTAGCACACCGTAATTGCCGTTTGAAAAATCACCATTTGTGGAATTTCCCCAGTTGGAATGCTTCGTTATGCTTCTGTCTATCGTCACCTTCACAGCATTCAGCTTTCCAGTCTTTCTCCAGTTTTCGAGAGCGGTCTCATCTATTTTGTAAATGCCTCTTTTGTTCTTGTTATCGGTAATGTAATAAAGATCGCTTCCCAAATAGGCGTAGGAATTTGAACCGCTCAAAATATCCGATATCTTTACGGATAAAATTCCGGATGCCGAGTCCTTTGAAGATGACGAAGCTGATGCTTTCGGATAGTCAGCTCTGAATATCACCTTTCCCGTCTTCTTTTTATCCTGAAAGCTGCATACGGAAACGACGTAGGTTCCCTTCTTTACCTTGTAGGATGCAGACACAACGGTCGTTTCCTTATTTTTGTCCCAGTCGAGCTCCAGATTGCCGTAATCGTCGTACTTTCCCTTTCCTGCGGTGACACTTAATTTCGATGCCTTGACATTGTCGCCGCTGCTGTCGTAAAGATCAAGATTCCAGTCCGAAACACCGACCTCTAAGTTTAGCGTAAGTGTTCCGGCGTTACTGCAATCCACACGGAACCAATACTGATCATACTGCTGTTCAAGATAGCCGGTGTATGTCTTTCCGTCCTTTGCGACATCGGTTTCGTTGATTATCTGCGTGATCGTGCGTGTTGTGTTGTAATCCGCGAGATTTGCTGCGGACGCGCTCACCGGCGCCAAGGTGAGCGACGACACGACTATCGCGGATGTGAGCAGAAATGCCCATATTTTTTTCAGTCTTTTCATTTTTATGCTCCTCCTTTGTTATTGTGCGTATGTCATGAAATAATTATTTTTCATGTCGAACCATGTATACAGCTCGCTGCCGTATGTGGTGAGCAGCGGGAGTGAACCGAGGTCGGCGTTCAGGGACACCTTCTTCATATTGCGGTCGATAAGGTAGGTCTGCCCATTCTTCAGCACCGGAGCGTATTTGCCGTCAGCGGCGAAGGCTGCCGCGTCGCTGAACCACCCAAGCTCCATGCCGTTCGCGTCGATATAGCCATACTGACCCTTTTCGTTCTTTACGCGGAATATCTTTCCGTCGTAGGTCACCATATTGTAATAGCTCTTGCTGACGAGCTTACCGGTGGAAACATCGATCAGAGCATACATTTTGCTCATTCCAAGGCTGTCCGAATACAATGCTACAGACTTTGTGCCCCACAGTCTGTCGTCAAGCCTTGTGAGCTCGAGTTTTCTGCCGTTTACGGTGAAACCGGACAGTTCCTTGCCGGAAAGGGAGTATGTTTTCTTTTTGTCGAAGGAATAAACCTCCGTGGGCGCGGAAGTCCCCGCTTTTATCATCAAAAAGTAGTTGGTGCGAAGATATCCGGCGCGTGCAGCATATTTCTTCAGCGTTGTCTTATTGCCGAAGCGGTCGATAAGATATACGCTGCCACTCCACTTATCGTTCTTTTCATCGTATGTACCGACGGAGAGACCACAGTATGCGTTGCCGGTGAATTGCCAGTAATTCCAGTATTGGTCAGTTACATCAAAGCTGAGAGTTTTGACTTTTTTACCCTTGTTGTTGAAAAGGTCCAAAGTGAGCTGCTTATCACCGTTGCTGCGCTTCCACTGTGAGATATATCCCTCCGGCGATACCGAGAAGGGAACGTCAGAGGTGTAGTAAGCGGTGATACTGCCGGATTTCTTGTTGTATTTGACAGCGCTGTAATATTTAATACCGTTCTTTTGATATGTCAGCACACCGTAATTACCGTTGGTAAAGCTGTATAATACGCTCCAGTCACTGTTCGAGGAGACCGATGTGTCAACGGTAAGCTTTTTTGCCTTGAGCTTTCCGGTCTTTCTCCAGCTTTCGAGAACAGTCGCGTCTATCCTGTAAATATCGCCTTTTCCGTTATTATCCGCGATATAATAAAGGTCTCTTCCGAGATATTGATAAAAGCCCGCTTTCTTCTTTATATCAGAGACAGCGGTATATATCAGCTTCTTTTGGCTCTGTTCGACGGACGCCGATGAGGCTTTCGGGAAATCAGCACGGAAAAGTACCTTTCCCGTCTTCTTTTTATCCTGAAAGCTGCATATCTGAGCTATGTATGTACCTTTCTTGACCTTGTATGAGGCTGACAATACCGTGTTTTTTTTGTTTTTGTCCCAATCCAGTTCAAGATTACCGTTTTCTTCGTATTTTCCCTTGCCGACGGCGACGCTGAATTTTGATGCCCTGATATTATCGCCGTTTGCATCGTAAAGGTCCATGTTCCAGTCAGAGACACCGACTTCTGCGTTCAATGTCAGAGTTCCTGCGTTTTTACACTCGATCCGGTACCAATACTGATCGTACATATTTTCGAGAAAGCCGGAATAAGTCACTCCATCCTTGATAATGCCAGTCTCCTCGATCACCTGATCTATAGTACGTACAGTGTAGTAATCCGCAAGATTAGCTGCAGACGCGCCTTGTGCCGAAGCAGCGAGCATAACAGCTGACATTATCGCCGCGACAAATTTTCTGATAGCTTTCATTGTACTTTCTCCTGTAATGGTTTGAATATAGTTTTCATCTTATTATATCACAAACCAAAATTCATTTGTTCTTCTCAGAGAATAATATTAATCATAGCTGTCCGTGTCCGCAGGAATGTTGACATTGCAGCGAATCTGTGGTATAATGTTAAACGGTAAATAAAAACGAGATACAGGAGCGGCACTATGACCAGCAAGAGCACAGACGACCTTTTTGAGTTCATAGACCAGAACAGCGCGGAATTTCTTAACAACATAGATGAACACAAGCTCGGCAATACGCGTCAGCTTCTGTCTGAATACCTGTACGAAAAAATGAATAAATATAACGTCGTTCCGCACGATCTTGTGGTAAGGACTAATATCAGTCAGCCCCACATATATCAGATTCTATCCGGTACACGCGGCGTGAGCAGGGAAAAGCTCATCGCTATGGCTATAGGAATAGGTCTTGATCTTGATGAGACTCAGCGTCTCCTTACCCTAGGGCAGTGTGGTACACTGTATCCGAAGGTCAGACGCGACGCGGCAATAATATGCTGTATAAACGAGCATATGGATATGTATGAAACCAATGAGTGCCTTAAAAGAATCAACGAAAATGAGCTTTGATGAAGAATTCGAAAAAATATATAAAAATGACTGCAAGCTTCCCGAAAAGATATCGGAAGCTTACAGTTTTTTTTCGTGTCTCAAATATTCCGATGAACGTCAGGTCTATATAGTAAAAGATCCCGAGGGTAAAAGCTTTGTGCTTAAAATAGGTGTGGGTGATAATTCGCTTCGTATCGAAAATGAATACCGTATCGCTTCACTTATATACAACTCACTGAAAAATGAGAACTTTCCGCAGCCTGTCATGTTTTTTCGCGAGGATGACCGCACATATTATTTAAGAGAGTATATTGCCGGTGTAACTCTTAGGGACAAGATTGACAAGAACGGAGTTTTTTCCGATCAGGAGACCTGTTCGATTGCATATAATATCTGTTCGATACTTGAAAAAATGCATACTCTTCCGGAAAGGATAATCTGTCGCGATATCAAGCCCGAAAACATTGTGATCTCTGCGGATGGACAGTATCATATCATAGACCTTGACGCTGCACGCACAGTAAAGCCCGATAATGAGAGTGATACGGTATATCTCGGCACACGCGCCACAGCGGCACCGGAACAGTTCGGGTTCGGTCAGACCGACGAGAGAACAGATGTATATGCCGTTGGTATGCTTATGCTTTATATGTTAAGCGGAGGCTATGACAAAAAAGAACTGCGCCGCGGGAAAGCAGCAAGAATGATCGAGCGCTCAACGAGATTTGACCCCGAAAGACGCTACCCAAACATATCAAAAATGAAAGCGACGCTTGCCGGACGTGACCATATAACACAGTTGATCGCTGCCGCTTTGGGGTGCGCCGCTCTGACGGTATTGGCTGTTTCGCTTTCATATGTTGCGGGAATGAAAAAACCGATCTTAGCCGAACAGACCGCAAATAACGAGATTGAATATAATTCTTATGCCGACACAAGCATCACTCCCGAAACGGTGACGGAATACAGTGAAACTGCTATAACAACGGAAGCAGCGACATCCGATACTTCAACGAAGCCTGCGTCAGAGAAGGTCTCGGACATTGGCGGCACGTCATCATCGAGACCAGCGGACGAGCCCGATATGTTTGTGACAGCGACACAAACTGTTTCCGATAAAATGTCGTCCTTCACGTTTTTGACCGAAGATGCAGAAAATAAAGATATGAGCGATATGTATCGCGCCGCAAATGCCGGTTGGGTATTCAACGACGACGGCTCGTACAGCTATAAATGTACACAGGACAACGAAGATATTGTGTTCCGGCTTTTGCCGGAAGAACATTTTGACCTTAAAAAGCTCAGATGCGCGGCTGTCACAGTAAATACCACTGGCTGCGAGGCATGGTTCTGTCTTACGGCGCCGGGCACAGACGGAGAATGGTTCCACTCGAACGCAATGGGTATAAAGGACAAACCGGAAAAAGTGATCTTCAAAACGCCCGACGGCATTTCGAGCGGTCTTCTTCTTACTGTAGGCAGCATGACAAAGGGTTCGATCGTTACTGTAAGGGACATCTCTTACTCGGATAATGAATATACCGGACCGGATTTTTGGCACGAAAACGACGACGGCAGCTTTACATTCACCAAAGACACCGTTACCTCACTTTCATTTTTCCCCAAAAGCGATATCGAGCTCTCAAAAGTGAACTATGTGTATGCGGATATAGAAGTCGAGGGTGAAATGGTATGCGGGATCGCAGGTTTCAACAGCGAAGACGGCTTTACATATTGTGACGGGTATAATTTAAAAAATGAAAGCAAGCATCTTTGCTGGGATCTTAAGCACGACCTTTCTAACGGCAAAATTAGCCAAAGTCTGGCATTTGACTGCTACTTTAATTCTGACTATCTTACAGCGACAGTAAAAAACATCGTTTTCTCTGAAAAGCCGATTTTGGATTGATAAATCTAATTGACAATATACAAAAATATTTTTATTACAGCATCACCCGCAGCCTCTCCAAAAAGGGCAAGTATATTGTTTTGCTTGATTTCAAGCTGACGGAGAATAAAATTAGTTACAAAAGAATCCTGTGGCGTACTTAATATCTCGTTTGGCTTTGCATACTGTATAATAGTACCACCGTTTATAATCATAACCTTATCCGAAATACAAGAGCTTCCTCAGGGTCGTGGATTACTATAATGGTTGTAAGATGAAACTCCTTCGCAATCTGCCTGATTTTGTCTTTTATAGATTCCTTTATTACACCGTCAAGTGCACTGAGTGGTTCATCGAGAAGCAGAATTTTCAGTTTCAGAACAAGAGGTGTGCAAGGGCACGCGCTGCTTCTGACCACCAGAAAGCTGTTCAATAATTTTGCTGAGATGTTCACGAAGGCCAAGCAGTTCAATCAAATCATTTACTTCATCCTTACTTGAAATATACGGCTTATTCTTCAAGCCTTATATAATATTATCGTAAGCATTCAAATTAGGAAACAGAGCATAATCCTGAAATACGATGTTGAAACCTCTGTCTTCCATAGGTGTTTTTGTTATATCATGAGTATCAAAAAAATATCTCTCCGCAGTCCGGCTGAATAATTCCAAGAATTATATTAAGAAGCGTTGGTAGTAAGTAGGTAGGTAATGTCGGCTTTCATAGTTGCGGGTGCATAACGGTTCTTTTCAAGGCGTTCCTGCGCCATTTTGAACATCTCCTTTGTTATTATCGCAGGTATTCCGTCCTCAAAGACCACATCACGGTACCGATATTCGCCCATGTACTTTCGAACCTGCAGCATAGCGGACACCGATGTCTTGGTGAAAGGCTTGTTCTTGCAGGTCGTGACGTGGTTTTTGTTCAAATAAGCGACTATATCCTTGATCGGACGGTTGTTGATGTACATTGTGAACGCTTCCCGGATGAACGGCGCGACCAACTGGTCGATCTGGTAGTGCTTCTGCTCGTCGATGTAGTACCCTGTCGGCACGTTTCCCCCGTTATACTGCTTTTTCAAGGCGTTTTCAGTCATGCCGCGAATAACCTTTTCCGACAATTCCGCTGAGTAATACTCGGCATAGCCTTCAAGCACGGATTCGAGAATAATACCCTCCGCGCCTTCGGATATAACTTCGGTCGCAGACACCACCTTGACACCGTTCTTCCGAAGCTGCATCTTATAACGGGCGCTGTCATAGCGGTTGCGGGCAAATCGGTCGAGTTTCCACACAATGACTGTATCGAACATATTCTTACCGCTTTCCGCGATCATGCGCTGGAATTCTGGGCGGTTGTCGGTCTTGGCTAACATTGCACGGTCTATGTAGGTGCCGACCACGGTCATGTCCTTCTTTGCGGCGAAGTCGCGGCACTCGCGAAGCTGCCCCTCAATGCTTTCCTCGCGCTGATTATCACAGGAATAGCGCGCGTAAATAACTGCTTTCATCTTCTCACTCCTCCTTGAATACTTCATTGTCCCTATTATACCACATTTTAAGCACGATTTCAATGGTTTAAAGCGCGATTTCTGATATTTTTTCTTAAAAGCTATTGCATTTTGCGCCGTTTTCAAGTATAATATAGATACAGACCAATAAGCATAGGAGGTGCAATAATGGCTACATCAAGTATTTTTGCGAGTTTCAACATCAACGACAGCAAGACTGCCGAAGCATTCGTTGACGCTCTTGACCAGTCCTCCAAAGAACCCAGAAGAAAGCCTTTGTCACCTGCCCCGCTGCATATAACAGACAAGGACAAGATTTTAGCGTTCTTCGCAAAGGATAGGAAAAAGCCCAATGAATAATCAGTCGATCATAAATATACTTGACTTGTTGGATTCGCTCGGGGAGGATACTGTCAACGCTATCCTCTCCGATTTTTCCTGCCCGAAAAACCCGGAAATCGAGGATTTTCTGCGGAAAAACGCTGTAGAGTTCGCCAAGCGCAAGATGTCTATAACATACCTCGTCTTTGATGAGAACAAGCGCTTTACTGCATACTTCACGCTCACGCACAAGTCGTCACTGATACCGATAGATATGCTCAGCAAGACCAGTATCAGGAAACTATCCATGCACGCCAAGCTCGACGAGGCGACCAACTGCTATGATATTTCTGCATTCCTGATAGCACAGTTCGGCAAGAATTTTGCCGTTGATGACGGCAATTCCGTTGTCGGAGACCGGCTTATGGACGCAGTTTTCAGCATTTTGGAAGAAGCTCAGCGTCTTATAGGCGGCGGTGTTATATTCCTCGAATGTGAAGATAACGACAAGCTGCTCAGCTTTTATCAGAACGATAACAACCGGTTCAAGCTCTACAGCTCCCGTTTTTCCGAAAGGGAGCAGAAAAAATACTTACAGCTTTTAAGATTTTTCTGATATGTACCCGCCAGAAAAAGGCGGGTATATTTTTAATAGTATATGTGATACTTTTAACAATCTGCCTACCCGCCCCGATCTGAGGCGGGTAGGTGTTGCTATATTCACGCAGCGGGCTTATTATCCCTCACATTCTGCGCGTCCATAAATTCCTCGAACATCTTTCTGCCCTCTTCGGTGTCATAGTACCAAAACACGAATATAAAAATGGATTCCAATGAGCGCCGGAATCCGTTTTTATATTGACCGAAACGCTTATGATATACTGATTGACAAGGATTCATATACATGATATAATCTAAGAAAAGAGGGTGAGCAGATGAACAGCGAACATACCGAGCTTACACGCGACAGCCGCACCGATATGCTTTTTGAGGAACTTTGCTTCGGAGCTCCGATAAATGCGGAAGAGCCCGAAGATGTTATTGAAGGTGTTGAAAGTGCCATAGAGCTTGGCGAGCGTCCGGTATTTCTCGAAGGTCTCGCGGAGCGGCTTACGGAACTCGGAACATCGTGCACAGTTTCCGATACGGACATCATGTTATCCGAAGTAAAACGGCGCTTCAAAGAAATACTTGGCAAGACCTGTCCGAAAGCGGTCGGAAACTGGGTAAGCGGAACACTGCCGGGGCTTGTGAACCGCCAGAATAATTACGATCTCTGCTATGCCCTGGAAATGGACTATAAGCAGACCACAGCATTCTTCATCAAGAATTTTCTCACGATACCGTTCAACTGCAAAAGCAAGACGGACGCGATATATTATTACTGCTTTTACCACAATAAACCGTATTCCGCAGCCGCGAAAATGCTCGATGAAGCGAAATGTTTTGTATCGCAGGAATACGCTCATACCCACACTTCGCAGATACGGGATTTCATACGAAGCACCGATAATTACGAGGCTTTTCTGAAATATCTATCGACCCATTGTTACGATAATGAGCAGCAGTTTCAAGTCGCACGGAAGATCATCAATGACGAGATCGAACAGGTCAAGGCGTATATTCTCCGTTTCGGTAATTTCGACAGCGGAGAGAACCTAAGCGCAGACAGGCTGAACAGTCAGACTCTTGTTGAGCTGCTCGGACACAGATATCAGAAATCCGGACGAAAAGTCAAGGACAGAAAGCTACCGAAGCAATTCACGGAATCGCTTCCGAACGATGTCACACTCGGCAGGATAATCAACGGCGACAGCGTTTCTTATGAGGTGCTGCGGAAAACGCTGATGCTGCTGAAATTCCATAATTTCTACGTCGATGCGTACAACGACGATGAACAGACAACCTACGATAATTTGCAGGATTTCTATGCGGAGCTGAACAATGTGCTGTACGACTGCGGATTCGCGCCCATCTATGAACGTCACCCGTTTGACTGCCTTCTTCTGTACTGTGCAAACTCGCTGGAGCCGATAGACACGCTTCACCTTGTCGGGAAATTTTAAGAATCAGTTTTTATAAATGCCACACCCGATGTGCTATCATTAAAGAAAGGAGGTCGATACAATGGAAAACTTACTGAATACCGGCTCTGTACTGAAAGCCGAAAACCGTGAATACAGGATAATTGACATCATCGGCAGAGGTGCGAATACTGCAGCATATATTGCAGAATGCATGCATGACAGCCTGACAAATAAATGTATTTTGAAACAGTATGCGCCGCATGATACAGACAATTTTGAACACGGAAAACAGCTCTTTATCGAAGCCGCAAAACAGCAGAACAAGATACGTCAGCTTAGTGCGCTTACCAATCAGACACCGCCCGTGTGTCACATCTTTGAAGCTGACGGAACAGCATTTTCCGATGTTGCAATATACAACGGAACAACGCTCGACAAGCTGAAAGACCTGTCTTTACAGCAGTATATCGGGATATGCCTGACGATAGCGAAGACTGCGGGATATTATCACAAGTCGGGATTCCTTTGTCTCGACCTCAAACCGGAAAATATCTTTGTTTTGCAGAATTCTCCCGATGATACGATAACTCAGCTTGTGGAATTCATCGATTTCGACAGCGTTCACGATACTGACGAAAACGCGGAACACAAGTTTTATTCCTACACCCGCGACTGGGCTGCGCCGGAACAGACTAACCCGTATTCATCGTCGAATATATCCGCCGCGACGGATATTTATACTATCGGCGAGATCGTGTTTTTCCTGCTTTTCGGGCGGCACTCTACCGACAGCGAGCACCGCGGATTTTCCGAATATCCGTTCGATGAATGCAAGCGGGAATTCCGGAAATATGTGATGCGGCTTGATGTCCGCTCGATGTTCTCGGAGTTGTTCCGGAACACTCTGCGCTCGTCAACGGCGAACCGCTTCGATAACACAGAGCCGCTTGTGAAGCTGCTTGAAAAGCTGATTTACGAGCTGTCCCGCAAGGACTACATTATCCCGCGTCTGCCCGCTGTTTCACCGATATTTGTCGGCAGAGAAAACGAGATGAAACGTATATCCGAAAGTCTCGCTGACAACCGTGTTCTTTTCATCACGGGCATCGGCGGTATCGGCAAAAGCACGCTTGTCCGGAACTTCATCAACCGGCAGAAAACGAACTATGATGTGATCGCATATCTCGAATACGCAGGTGACATCAAAAGCACATTCACAGACGATTTGCAGCTACAGATCAGCACCGTGACACGTCATGACGGCGAAAGCGTTGACGAATATTTCACGCGAAAACTGTCCTGTTTCAGAAGCATTTGTGAAAATAAAAAAGTCCTGTTCGTTATCGACAACTATGCCGATATGCTGAACAAAGACGTGCAGAAAATAATCGACTCCGGATATGATACGATCATCGTGACCCGCCGGCAGCTCCCGAAGAATAGCTTTGCGGTAATGAATATCGACGCTATGACGAAATGCCGGGAGCTGATAGAAGAGATCGACCGGATAAACAATCAGTACCGCGAACATGGCGTGTTCAGAGAGGTGAATGAAGAAATCAGGGAAGCTGCGGAAATATAATTACTATATGCAAAAAGCCGCCGGGAATAGTCTCGGCGGCTTTCGCTATTATCTTAACACTTCTAACATGAATTCAGCACCAAGCCGGAATCCTGTTGTAAAGTCCTGCAATCCCTCGCAAGCTGCTGTAACATGAATTGCGTCAACAAGGCTTTCTATCAGACCCCTACAATCCGGGTATTCCTTTTCCAATTCCTCACGGATTGTTTCAATATCTTCCCGTGTCTTGATGTATTTTTCAGTGTCTGGTGTAGGCAGTGAGCAGGGACTGAGCTCGCCGTAGTAAAGCTGTTCTATAATACTGTTCGGTTTCATAAAGTGTTCCTCCGTTAATTCAAGTAATTTACTGTGAAATTCGACTGTCTTGTCTTAACCGGGAAACATTCGTTATTTATGATAAGCGTATGCTTGCGTTGATTAGCGCAATTAACGGTTTACTTAACTAAAAAGTGAAGGCCCCCCTGAAAAATTTTCCGGCTTTGCTATCACTTTTTCCGGTAGCCTCCCACAAAGCTATCGCGCGATGCTATTTATCAACTGCACCATGCGAAGCTGTTCCCGCTCGTCCAGTTCAAAACGCAGAACCTGCATCAAAACCTTTTCGGTAAGACCCAGCGCTTTTGCAAGTCTGGCAGGTGATACGTTTCTGAACCTGAGTTCCGAAAACACAATTTCGTTAGCTATGGCATTTCCTCCTTTCCGTAGTCCGGACTTCATTCTGTGGGATAAATGCTTTTATCCCTGAGCTCAATTTCTATTATAGCGAAGGCTTGACAAAAGTCAATAGATTTGGTATTATATGTCTATAAAAAGATGAATCGACTTCTATTTTTCGATACTTTCTACTTTTTTCTTAGTTGACTTCTATTTTTGAAAATTTCTGAAAAATATTTTTTCGAGGTTAAGGAGAAACTGTATTATGACTGAGTTTGACGCATTTTACTATGACGAAAAATTTTATATTAACGGTACTAAAGAGTACACTTTGGGCTCGATACTTGAAAAATATCTGCAAAAATCGTTCAAGGGCGCAGAGGACAAATTGTCGGCTTGTAAGGAGTATTTACGGCTTCTTCGCTACCCCGAAACTCGCGGACAGATAGTTGACTGCGAAATTATATACCCGGAAGCTATTGCATTTTTCGACCGCGCCGAAGAATATTTACATACTCTGCCGCCGTACAATACTTTCCCGCTTCGTGACAGCGGACTGTACGATATTTTCAATCAGCATAGCGTCTTTTTCAAGTTCGACGATAACGAAATCGAGCATGAATGGTTCGATTACGACAAATATGACAGCTACGATGACTACAACGAAGATGAAAATGAATATGCTGACCATGAGCCAAACTATTTTCATGATCGAATGCTGACTTCTTTTCGCATAGCCGAGCCGCTTGATGAGATCAGTGATCCCGATCAGGTTGATGAGATAATCGAATTTAATGCTCAACTGAAAAGTTTTATTTATCACTACATCACAATTTTCGAGGACTTGCTACGTATCAAGCGTGCTTACGAACCGTTCCTTGAAAAGATACACAGCCGCGAGGAATTTCTGACCAACGAAGAAATTGCGGAGGTGCTCGACGAGTTCAACACCGAAGCTGACAAGAAATTAAACAATTATGACAAACTTATCCCGTCCGGCACTATGACACTTACTTACAAAGTCCTTAAACGCAAGAAAACCTCCGTCCTGTGTGAAAACTATCATTTCACGACGATCGGAGGCTTCCTGTATATTGAATTGTTCAAAGGTCTGCAAAACCGATACCTGCCACGAAAGTGTGATCTTTGCGGACGGTACTTTGTGTTGGAGCGAGGCTTCTACTCGAATTACTGCAAACGCCCGGTCAAAGGGCAGCCCGATAAGACTTGCCGCGATCTCGGACATCGAAAAAGGTTCAACGACAAGCTAAAGACCGATCCGATCTGGAGCGTGTACCACAAGGCATACAAGGCACACTATGCCCGCTACCTCAAAAAGAAAATGACGCAGGCTGAGTTTCAGAAATGGGCGGATTATGCTATCGAGATGCGGACTAAGGCACTTAACGGGGAGGTTGAGTATGATGAATATGTCAGGGATATGAAGAAGTAATAAAGTATGTTATTGAATATGTTGCAATTTTCTTACAATTGTGATATATAAACAACAAGCTCCCCGCAGATCATTACCTGCAAGGAGCTTGATTTTTATTTACTATGCTGTTTAATCATTTTGCTTAAAATAAGGAGTTTATTTTCAGCAAGTTACTTCATTTATGCCGTCGTTCTGAAATAATTATGATTGACCGTCAGATTCATCATCAATACATCGGCCGCGGGTCGATATGTATCTCACCGTCAATAATATAGTCATCTTCCCAGAAATTTGAAAGAATGATCACACAGGTGAATTTCCTGTCCGCGAACGCTTTCATTATCGCATCGCGTTCTTCATTTGTCATGATTGGCACATTGTCGTGCTTGATGAAGTTGATTATAAAGTTACCGGTACGGAACAGCTCGAACGCAAGCTCATCATTTCCGTTCAGTTCCGCTGTTTCTTCTATGGTCGGAGCGTCCTTTGATACACTGATATCGTAGTCGGCGGGATCCTTGCCCGGAAATATCTCTTTAAAAACGTCAACGGTATATTGCTCGGCATATTTCCGCAGGTCGGAGTCAGCGAACTTCCCGCGCTGCTCTGCTTCGAAGCGTTTCCGTTCTTTGCGCTCGGCTCTTTCTGAGCTCGCCGCCGCGATTTTCGCGGGGTCTTCCGGCTCACACGCACACAGAACGGTCATCGTCAGCATAACAATAAGAGAAGCCGATATAATACGTTTTATCATAGTCATCACTTCCTTATCGCTTCGGCAGGAAGCCTTTCATTAATATAATTCTGAACGAAATCAAAGTCCGCAGCTCCCGCATAGATCTGATTGTGATAAAGCCGCGCATTGAGGAAGATAGTTTTCCTTCTCTTATTCGCTTTCATTTTCGTCACCCGATGAAACTCGGTGCGCATACTTGTGCGGATCAGAAGTCCCGCACTTACCGGCTGCGTCAGGATCCCCATACTTGCGGCAATCACCGCTATCCGCTTCATCAGTTCGGCAAGCTCAAGCGATCTGTCGAACTGGGTATGTGTTATTCCGTTCTCGTCCATTTCAAAAATAACGCAGTATTTCCAGCCCGACATCGCCGCATATATGACATAACCGATGAATGACAGCAGCAAAATGAACGGCATCAGGATCACAAAACCCCAGGTAACCGAAACAAAGCTTTCGGGGTCGAACTCCCATGTGAACAGGCTGATAAACAAGTTGATTATCAGCATCAACGCAATGCATATACCGACCGAGAGTACCACGACCTTGAAAATCGTTATGAGTATCGTAGGATCGCGCATGAGCTTATACTCGTAAGCCCAGCGATAAACACCGTCGGGACAGAGATATATGTTTTCGGTCACACGCTGTCCCTGTATCGGTGTACCGGGAGCAGTCTGCCGGACAGTCCGGGCGGACGGCACCGCCGCCGCTCCGATCTCCGCTTTACCGGTCTTTGTCCCGCATTCGGGACAGAACCGTGCATTATCGTCTATCTGTATTCCGCAGTTCGGACAGAACATATCTTTTCCTCCTTGTTTCGTTTTTCAATTATACCGCATATAATTCACAGAAACTCCCCGGATGTCTGAAACGACAATCGGGGAGTTGTTGTTACTTATGTTTTTAATCGTCTTCTTCAACTATGACCTGTACTTTGATCGTGGTATTTCCGCTTTTCACAGTAATAACTGCTTTCCCGACGGAAACAGCTTTTATTTTGCCTTTAGCGGAAACCTTTGTTACATTGCTGTTTGATGATGAATACTTTACGGACGAAGCGTCCTTTCCGCCTACAAGAGCTCCTATTTTAAGACTTTCGCCCTCTTCAAGATAGACTTTCAGCATGGTTTCCGTTGTTGTTGCGGAAGATCCAGACGAACTCGGCGTTCCGCTCATTGTGAGGGAAACGTTATCGAAATAACTGTCGCAGTCCGAACCGCCATGCCTTATACCATAGAGCGATACTCTTGCAGTTACCGCCCCCTTCGGGACTGTCTTGCTTACGCTTATATTTGTCCATTTATCCGAGGATTTGCTTTTAGTTGTGCTTGCGGAATCAATGACCTTACCCGAGGAGTTAAGAAATTCGAGCATAAGTTTGCTTTCGTCGCCGTCGGTATACTGACGAACGTATGCGGAAAGCGATGCCTTCATACCTACATATTTGGTTACTGATATGTCTTGATACAATCTGCTTTGACTGAGCTTTTTATTCTTTGGCCAAAAATATGCTCCGTCATAGGGCTTGAATGAACTCCAGCCTGGTTGAGTGGATGATGTGTCACTTGCCCACGCGCCGTCCGGGTCGGTCCAGCCGCTAAGTCCGTTTGAAGCGTTTCCGTTTGTTATAAGGTTTCCAGTATCGGCCGACGCTGTAATGCACACAGAAGTCATAGCCATTATTGCCGCAGTCAGGGTCGCGAGTATTCTTGAATATTTCTTCATTATTATACCTCCGTTTGGTTCGTTGTGTCTCTCCCGCGTTATGCAGGAGAGACACTATTCATTTGTGCCACATTATTTTACGGCTGTAATCAGACGCCTTCTCCCACATCGTATCTGAATCCGAGCACCTCCACGGTGTCCTCCTGATTTGTAACAGTGCCAGAGAATATCTCCTCCTCGTCGCCGACCTGAACGCGGACTATCCAGTTTGTGGACTGACCGGGCGTTCTGTCTTCGTAGTTATAGACATATACCCAGTATTCGCCGCTCTCGGGGTTCGGGAAATACACGTTCTCGATCGGGTGCTCCTTCATATTCTGCGCGTTGTTCGCGTCGATATCAAGAGTACCGCCCTGTGCAGACCTGTTGCCGTGCCATATCTCCGAGCCGTCGGGAGTGAATACGTGCAGATCGAGGTCATCCTTTGAATCCCACATGAGAGTAATGGTTATCTTACCACTGCCGGCGCCCTGATGAGTTCGCTGATCAATGATGCCCGATTCTGTTAGACTGCCGTTTGTGCCGCCGGAATTTCCGCCTGCGCCCGGAAGCTCACTGCTCCACTCACAGATGAAATAAAAGGAAGCAGTTCCGTAACCGCCGTAACCGTCGACCCACTGATATCCGCGTGCTTTGTTCATAAAGACGTAATCTTCTCCGGAGCCGAGACCGTTGTTCGGTTCTTCGGTCCCAACAGATCCGCCCGGATACCATGCCGTATAATTCCACGGCTCGCCGTTGAGCCAGTACCAGCTTCCTTCCGAACCGTAGTCCGAGCCGCCTATCCAGAAATCGCTGTAATCTACCCGAGCCGCGAGCGAAGCAACAAAGTCCTGTTCGCCCTGCGAGGTGATCGTGGCGAGATAGCCGCCTATGTTCTTGCAGTAATCGTTAGCTGCCAGCGGGTCAAGCTCCTGTTCGATCACCGCGTAGGTATGACCGTTGTAGATCCCGGAAACCGCGCCGTCGGGAATGCTTACTGTCGTGCCGCCGGTGCTGTCGGCGCTGCCGGAGATATATCCTGTAGCGTCACCCGTATCGGCGGGCTTTGTTCCGGCTGTCCATACATAGGTATAGGCAACGGTCATTAAGTTTCCGCCGGAACGGAAGTTCACGATGTCACCGGGTTCTCCACTGTCCGGAAAAGCTCTTGAGACAGTCAGTTCAGCGGAGTCGCTGGAGCCGTTTGACGTATGTGTTTCACAGGCATCGGCACCGTTGTCGGCTGCAAAAGCAGAGCCCTGAACAACTCCGATGCTGTCCGTGGTGTGCTCACCGTACCAGAAATCGGATTTGATAACAGCGTTGATTGATCCGTCGCCCCATGTGGAGGACTTGTTTGTCATCTTGACAGTCAGCCTTTCACCGCCCGCATATGCGGTCTTCGGGACAGTGAATGTAAACTTCGCTTCGCCGCCGCCTTTGCGCTCTTCACCATAGAATTTATAATCATGTGAATCCGTTAACGCACACTGCACCAGAGAGCCTTTTTCGGAGATCTTGTACTCGGTCTTGCCGTTGATGCCGTCATTGGTCGTGCGTCCGGTGGTCGATTCTGCATATCCGTCGTTGGTCGGGCAGTATGCCGTCACCTTCGTAAGCTTCCAGTATCCGCCCGCGTCTGTCGATGAAGGCTCGGTACCGGTCACGGGTGCGGTCGTCACTGCCGGAGTTGCACCGCCGTTGTTTCCGGCATTGCCGCCGGTCGGACTTACAACACGCGTTCCGTCGCCGTACTCGTCGTACTCGCAGTAGAATCCGGACTGATAGTTGCCCACATCCTCGTTGTCAAGGTCGTTCCACGTCATATCCGTCCAGAGGTGACCGCACCATTCGATGCCGCCCTGATCGTTTGGTTCTCCGGACTTCCATTTCATGTAGCCGCCGAAGGGCTCACCCGTTACCCAGCTCCAGCCGCCGTTGTCGCCGTAAGCACCTATCCAGCCCGTAGTACCCGGGAATGTGCTTTCGATGAACGCCTGCTCCTCGGCGGAAGTGATCGTAACAAGATGTCCGCCCATGGACTGGCAGTACGATCTCGCTTCCGTCCATGTGATATCCGCGCCCTCATAGTATTCGTAGCGATGACCGCCAAACTCTCCCTGCGGAGTTTCGATCGCGCCGTTATAGTCGAATTCGTATATCGGGATCTCCGTGCCTGTGGTGTCGATAGTCCCTGTGAATTCGCGTACTTCACCGTCAATGTTTACGCGAACGATGTAGGAGGCGCTGTCGTCACTTCTGTCGGCGTATTGTTTCAGCCATACCTTGTAGTGTCCGTTCTTCGGATTGTCAAAGTAGATGTTCTCAACGGGGTCGAGTATGCGCTGACCGCCCGCGTTCGCGTCAACATCGAGACGTCCTCCGCCCGCAGTCTTGTTGCTGTAATAGATGTGTGCGTCCTCAGGCGCGAGAATATGTAGGTCAACGTCGTCATATCTGTTCCACATCGTGGAAACAGTTATCTTGCCTGTTCTTGCTCCGCGCTCGACAAGCGTTCCTCCCATGGTATTGCCGTCGGGTGGCGGAGGAAGCGTGCTTTCTGTACCGTGTCCGCCGTAATCGAACTCAAACACGAATACCTCTGTGCCGCTGTTGTCAATGTCGCCCTCGAACATCTTTTCGCTTTCGCCGACCTTGACTTTGACATACCAGTGGGTCGGACTTCCGCTCGTTCTGTCGTAGAAGTCCCGCAGATAGACCTTGTAATGACCGTTTTCGGGGTCGGGGAAATAGATATTCTCGACGGCTATATCTTCCGCGAGATCATCGTCGCGCGCGTTCATATCAACATCGAGAGTACCGCCCTGTGCGGTCTTGTTGCGGTAGTAGATACGGCTTCCGTCCGGTGTTATCATGTGCAGATCAAGGTCGTCGTGTGTCCGCCACGCAAGAGTAACGGTTATAGGACCGACGCCCGCGCCGAGACTGCCGGTAACGTTCGTGATATCACTGCCAGATATAGGGGGCTGGGAATTACCGCCGCCGTCATTATTATTGTTATTATTATTGCCGCCGTTGTTATTGTTATTTGTCGTATCGGTTATATGACCCGATGTTTCTCTTATCCTTAGCGGGTTTGTCGGAGGAACAAAGTCGGTTATGGGACCCCTGTTATTCTCGGGAGGATTGTTATTGTTGCCCGTGTTCTGTACGACGGGCGGGTCGGTGACAGAGCCCTCGCCCTTGTTTCCGCGTGTTATGGTGAAGCCGCCGACGCGGTCTATCTTAAACCACGAGAAGAAGCTCGTCGCGTGGAAGGTGATGCCGTTCTCGCCGGGGTTTTCGGGGTATGTATTCATCGAGATCGAACGGCTGCCCTCGGAGGGGTGATAGTCCGGGAACTGATCCTGATTGAAGGTCAGACCGCAGGTAGTTCCGTAAACTATGCAGCTTCCACCGCTTCCGACATCAACAAGTATATCGGTGTTGCTCACCGCGAGAGTTCCGCCCTTTATCGACTGCGAGAGCGTATGTACGCTGTGAGTGCCGTTCGGTATCTGGGTGAACGCACCGGAGGTTATCTCGCCGGAAACGTAGAACTGCGTTGTGAAGGTTCCGGCCATTGTGCTTACCGCGCTGTTCCATTCCTGCACGGGCGTGGTGCGTCCGCTGTAGATGCTGCGGAGGTTCATTACCGCGGTATAGCCGTTCTGCGAATCGGAAAGTATCTGTACTCCGAGTGTCGAACACTGCTCAACGCTGTCCGCGGGCGAAGCAGCCTCAGACACTTCTGTGGTTATATCGCCCTCGTTTGCCGCAGACGCTTTGACCGAGAACGGGAAAAGGACATCCACAAGATCGGGGGCTGCGTATGTCGCGCTGATCTTTGAGCTTATGCCCCTGGTGCTCTTTATTTTATCGTCCTTTGCGAGCTCCTCGGACATAGAGATCATATTGTTCGAGACTTCCTCGGTCGCTTTCCACGCGTCAAGGCACTGATCGAACCGGCTGTTTATCGTATCCGGGTCTGCGGACGCGAGATCGGTCTCAAGAAGTTCCTCGGTCAGAAGTCTCGCATACGAATAGCTCTGCGTACCGAGCTTGGTCATCTCACAAAGCTTTGAAAAGCTTGCTTCAAGCTGCTCGCCGAGCGGGCTCTTTTTGCCGCCGAAGGGATTGAAAACGAGCACGACAACGAGTGCAATCGCGAGGAATACCGCGACTATCGTGATTATGAGAGGGTATTTGCTCTTTTTCGTCTTTACGGCTGTATTGCCCGCAGGCTGCATTGCCGGCTGTGTGTACATAGGCTGCTGATACTGTGGCTGAACAGGTTGTTGATACTGCTGCATCGGAGGCGGCGGTGTCGGCTGCTGATACTGCGGCTGTACGGGTTGCTGATACTGCGGCTGCGCAGGCTGAGCTTGTTCGGCTGCGTTCACCTTCGCTCCGCATTTGTTGCAGAACGCGTCACCGGGATTTATCGGCGAACCGCAGTTTGCACAGAATTTACTGCCGGAAGCCGGAATGTCGGCGGGTGCCGCCGTACCGCAGCTCGGACAGGATGCCGAGCCGTCAGGTATCAGGCCGCCGCAATTTAAACATATATTACTCATAGGCTGTTCTCCTTTTCATAGGATAATAGTGCTTATATATAAGTGCTTTGAATGTATTGCACTTATTGACTTCATGCGGTCATTTTCTGACCGAAACTTCGTGCGTATAATGAAAATATCTGTATAAGGTAATTATGCTTCAATACAAATGAGCATTGAGGTGCCGATGTCCTGAATACAACTACTTCCTTGTACGAAATGTATATCCGGACATCTCCGCAGTCGAAGACTTCGTACTCCTTACTCGGCTTGAACAGTCCGCGCTCAAATCTCACAAGCGGTTTTACACTGTGTGTGAGTTTTTCGTAGGAACGCCGGATATGACCGATATACTCACCGTCGGAACTGTAGCGGTAAACACAGTCGCGCTCCGTGCCGACGGTACAGAAACCGTCAATGCATTCTTCCCCGCTTATGAACACAGTGTGGCAGAATCGGCTCCCGCTCGTGTCAGGGCGGTAATACGATTCTATAAGACCCGTCATATACAGCGGAAGCCAGTTCTGAAGCGCGAAAAGCATTTCCGACGGGTCACGGTCGATATTGTGTATTATCTTTATCCTGACGCCGTTTTTCAGGCATTCCCGCATTAGCGACTGCCATTTCGGGATAAACCGCACCTGCTGCATCCACTCCATACTCTGGTCGGAGTAAAGAAGCAGCTCCGAGCCCGGCTTTTTTGCCGCGTTCCCGAGAAAACGGATGACCGCACGCTGTAACCCGCTTATTCCGGTGTAGAACACTGTTTTTTCGGACAGGATATCGGCTTTTGCCACGGTATCGAATTCCGGCAGCAAAACGGGAGTCGGAGCAGGTGCCGCTATCTGTCTTATGATGCTCGCGGCGGCCTTGTTTCCGACATCGTCGTTCTTCCCTATCAGCCAGTCTCTTATCATAAGCGACGTGCTTTCATCGGAAAGGTCGCTTTCCCGAACGCCGAGCAATTCCGCGACAGAACCGAGATTGCCGGTATTACGGGCGTGCCTGTACAGGAATCCGCAAATGCTCACCAGATATTTCGACCTGCGCGTCGGTATCTTTCCGCCGCTGCAATACGTATCGAGCAGCGTGGTGGCAGTGCCGATGCCCGCGCATATCTCGGAAACGCTCACACCGACAGTGCTTATGAGATCGTTGAGTCTTTGCGTGAATTTCTCGGTATGGGCATCGAGAACGAGTACATCTTCATAAAGCCAGTCGAGCAGAGCTTTTCTGATATTCTTCTCACCTATCGCCGGAGAGCAGCCTACCGTTTCGCACAGGACATCGAGCTTTCCGTTCGCTTCGCAAAAGCCGTATATCCCGTAACCGAGCTTGTGCGCGGTCGAGCTTTGCCTTGCAGGCACACGGCTTCCGTTGGTGAGCTTGCCGATGTTCGGAGCCGCCATTCCCGCATACTCCGATATCTTCACGTTTGTCCCGCCGACAGCTTTTATCACGGTTTTCAGCCTGTCTTTGAGCATTGTTACCCTCCTTTTCGCCATTTTAATCATTATAGCACATTTCACAAGAAATATCAATACTTTTCCAATATTTTGGGTATTTTATCAATAGAGTTTATTTTTCACAGCGTAACAGTATTTGACGAGACTTTAACATCTCTAAGCTAAATATGCTCATATTAAGCCCGTAAGCCTCACAAATGTGTCGTATAATGATACGTATCCCGACACAGGCTCAGGACTGTCGCAATGTCCTGCATTCTATTTAGCGACCGATACTTGTTAAATCGTTATTATGTTCACGGTTCGATTCTGCTGTAAAATGTTTTGCCGTATTGATTTCAGCAATGAAACGTGCTATAATATTAATGTGTATAAGTATATTCTTTTACCGAAAGGAGCCCCAAATGCCGAAATTCTGTCCGAACTGTGGAGCCGATCTGAGTGAAACAGCCGCTTTCTGCGCTAACTGCGGCTCAAAAGCAGAAGCCGATGCTTCAAAATATGTACAGCTTGACAAACCGATACCCGCGGGGTTACAGATTGCCCCCGACGGCGGATATCAATGGACAGCGGAGCGCTCGGTATGGAAGTGTATGCCGTTTTTCAAGATCGTCCATATTGTCTGTGCCGTGTTCGTCGTGCTGATCTTCATACTAATCATTTGTATCGAAGCGGGAAAGGAAGACTTCTCCGCAATACTCCTGCACTGCCTGATAGGTGTGGCCATAATGGCTGTGATAGACTTTTTTATCTGCCTGTTTTACGCCGCTAAACGAGCATTCCGGTTCAAGGCCGTTTTTACTGTCGGAAGTGAAGAGGTCAGCGCTGTAGAATGTGAAGCCGAGGGCAGAAATGTCTTCGTGCTTATATTGCAGTTTATTGCCGGGCTTGCATCACACAGCGATGTACAGTACGGCTTTCGTGTGAAATACGAGGATATCGCCGCTGTCATACCGGAGTCCGACAAAATGAAGATCCGGTTAAAAACGGGAGGACGCGGCGGGTTCCTGCTGACATCACCCGAGCAGTTCGATTTTATATTGTTTGAGTTACAGCAGCGAATAAACGCAAGAAAGAACAAAAATGCCTGAATTCTGTGAAAACTACGGAAATTTCCGTTCGTATCAATTAACAGCATTCAGGCCAGCAGCCTGTTTTGGTTATTAAATATGGATGCACGGAGGACATGTATGCAGGAAGTAAAAGTAACCGTCAACGACGGGATCATAACAGATGATGAATTGCAGGAGTATATCGCCAGAGGACGAAGAAACCAGCCTCACAACGAGCTAATCGGTATAACTGTCACTCTTGACGGAGATTATGCGGACATTTAACTACAAATACGCGAATCCGCTTGTACCGCAGCGTTTCTCAATGGGCGGAGATATGATAATCGAAAACTTCGGGACACTCAATAAAGCCAAACAAGCGGAGTATCTTGATAAGGTTTTCAATGAGATATAAATTTGTCAGGACGGACTACGAGGTTAAAATAATGGACTATTTGATCTATGGAATGATAATATTCGGAGCATGTCTGATGGTTTACAACGTCATCAGCTACCTTCTCTTTATGAAAAGCACAAGAGATGTTCTTTCGGGCAGCAAGCGAAGTGATAAGATATGGGCGGTCACCGCTTTCGTGCTACTTTCGTTCTTCCTGCTTGGATATATCTATGTTGCTGTATTCGGCAAGCCCGATCTTATGGTTGCCATGATTCTCTTCGGCGGCAGCATATTTGTGTCGATCGTCAACAGCCTTATGTCAAAGCTTCTTCAGACAGCAAAAGAGCGCAGCATCGACGTTGCCGAGATCATAATAGGCGCGATAGACGCACGCGACCCAAACCTTAACGGTCACAGCCGTCATGTGCAGAACGTAACTATGACGCTGTTCAGATATATGCCGCAGTCGATGAAAAGCGGCATCAATCCCGTCAGCCTTGAATACGCATCGCTCATGCACGATGTCGGGAAGCTTGGCATACCGGAAGCGATACTTAATAAGCCCGCAAAGCTATCCGATGACGAGTGGAAAGTGATGAAGATGCACCCGAAGATAGGTGTTGAGATCTTGCAGCCGCTCCGCTCCTTCAAAGAGATAATGCCCTGGATAGAGTATCATCATGAGCGCATCGACGGGAAAGGATATTATAGCATCAGCGGGGATGACATCCCTCTCGCAGCGAGAATAATCGCTATCGCCGATACCTACTCCGCGATCACCATGCGGCGATCATATAAGGATCCGAGAACACACGACGAGGCAATAGCGATAATAAAGGATGTTGCCGGTTCTCAGCTTGACGCCGAGCTTGTGGATATATTCGTTAATATCCCGATGGAAGAACTTATTGCCTGTACACCATTTAATTCTGAGAACAATGAGATATGATTACTATTTCGCAATGAACTTAAGAACATGTTTTTACAAATTTATCTTTATAACAATTCCAAAATGTGGCTTTCCAGAATAAAAAACAAACAAATCCGACCCGTAATGGTTCGGATTTGTCTGTCTTGGCTCCTGTTACTGGACTTGAATTGATTTTTGAGCTTTTTGCAATTTATGGCAAACTCACGGAAAGTCAGTCATAATGCGGCTTTGCAGCATTGACGATTTATCAGCTTGTGGTCACTTGAAGCATACTTTTGTAAAAATAACGTCCAAATAACGACCAAAATCAAGGCATTTCCTGTTGAATATCAAACTAATCAAAAGATACAATAATTTACAGGAGAATACCACAATGACTAACATAATCAACAAACTCTACTACGGAGAAATCATTCTGTGCGAGAAACCCGCACCGAACACAGAGCGATACATAAAGACCCAAAAGACGATTTGCTCCGCCGAGCAGCAGCTTCTCAAAAAGTTCCCGGATTGTAAGGAACTGCTCGACACCAATGCAGGAGGCATTGAAGGTGTCGGCCAAAAGCGCACACGATGTGCGCATACAAAGCTGACACCGAAACACAGACGCTCTCCACATTGAGTCGCAGCTTGAATGTGAAGCGGATTTTACTCGCGGCTTCCGGCTTGGAGCTGTATTAATGCTCAACATACTCAACGAATAACATTCAGCCGCTTGTCATTCATTGGCAGGCGGCATTCTCTTGTAATCACCTGACAAATGTTTGACTTCGTACTATAATTGCAGCACAGATTAATTGAAGTCAACGGAGGTCATATACGGCAACGTCAGTACAGGCGTTTGTGCCCAATGATCTTGCGGACAAGTACCGTGAGAGCATGGACTCGCTCTTCGGTGAGGGAAGCTGCAAGAAGCTGCGCATCAGAGGCGCTGGCGGTACGCAGGTGGTATGACGTTTTCAACATTTTGAACTGTATTGCCGTTTTAGTGATTCAACAGTTTGAACAGTTTCAACTAATTAACACATTCAACAGCTTCGACGATGAAAAGTCGGGGCTGTTTTGTTGTTTTGTACATATAAATGAGACAAATTTTGGATTTGTTTAGCGTGTTATGGGTTGATTTTTTTATGTAGATATGTTATAATAGTATGAAGAGTTTTATGCTTAGACCCGCGAAAGGAGCAAATAATATGAAGAAGTTCAGGAGAATCATATCGGGATTTCTGGCGACTGCGCTCATACTTACGCAGTCGATGACAACAGCGTATTCCGATGATCTGCCCGATGCAGCCGAAACAACAACATCGGCGGCGGAAACAACTGCCATTGATACCGAGGGCTCTGAGGAGACCACAACAGGTGAGACCTCTGCGCCCGAGGAGGAGACAACTGCGTCCGAGGAGACAACTGCGTCCGAGGAGACAACTGCGCCCGAGGAAGGTGATCCCGGCGAGGATGATCCCGACGACACCGATGCCGATACAACAGAGCCGGCGGAGGAAGATGAAGAACATGAGCCTGTTTCTATTTTCGATATTTTTGAACTTACATCAAGCCCGGATTATGTTGACAGAGTTAATAAGCTCTATCCGGTCAATGACGTACTCGACAGTATCATAGCCGAAGTACCGACCGAAGAATTTGAGAGAGCAAAAGAGGAACTCGGTCAGCATACTTATTCACATATTGACAGGGGTAGTTCTTATACTTTCTCGTCGAACTATCTTTACAGCAAAATGACATCTGCTGATAAGGCAATCTATAATACGCTTAAGCAGCACTGTGAGGATGTTCTTGCTTGCAATGAGGATTATAACACTGTAATTAATTTCAACGGCGGCGGCAGTGCCATGCTTATAGGTTTTGCTCCGATAGGTTCGATGGACTTTGAACGAGCACGAGCTATAGTTGAATTTTTCAGGTTCTCGAATCCGCAGTATTATTTCCTTTCAAATACTATTGGTACGGGAACTGACGGAAGCGGTAACAGCCAGGTTTCTATTTATTTCTATGACGTTGACGGACATGATTTCAGTAAGATCGCGCAGAGACAGTCGGCTCAATCCGCTCTTGACAGTCTTACAGATTCGTGGATGCCGCAGATCATGGCGGCGGGCGGTCAGCTTGAGAGAGAATTAAAGATCAGAGATCTTGTCGCGGATTATATTACATACGATGATTGGGCGAATGATTATGCCAAGACCAATCCTGATGCGCAGGCACGTCTGACATTCGATCAGAGCCTTATAAGCAGTATTCTTAACGCAAATCATCTTACCGTATGTGCCGGATATGCTATGATGACCGCGTATTTCTGCAACGCGGCAGGAATTGACGCTTTCTATGTCAACAGCAGCGGTCACGCATGGAATATAGTTAATCTGTATAATAATTATTATGAGCTTGATCTTACTTGGTATGATGATGACCGCGGTTCGGCTTATTATGATGACAGATGGGTCAACAAGAGCTACGCTACTTTCCTTGCGAACGACAATTATAACCCTAAAGCGCACATTTACAAGGATCATTGGAGCTATACAACACTTCCCTCGTGTACACTCGACACAGTTAATCCAACTAGTGATGTGGTGAGAATTGAAATAAGTGTATCCCCCACAAGTACACAATTCGTGTATGGAAATGACTTCGATCTCAGCGGAGGTAAGTTTGTTGCTTATCATGATAACGGCGAGTCGGAAGAGTTTGATATGGCTGATGAGCTTTCCGATGGCACTCTCACCGTCACCGGGTATAACAAGACGAAACTCGGCGCGCAGACACTCACGCTCAAATACGCCGGAAAGACTGCAACGCTCGATGTTGAGGTTGTTGTTGACCCCGTTAACCCGCCTGTCACCATGGACGGCAAGAACTATCTCACGTTAGAGGCAGCGTTCGCGGCCATTACCGACAGCACCAAGGACTATACTATTATAATAAAGGATCAGTCCGCAGCCGAGTTCTCATCTCTTACTGTTCCAAACAAGGGCAAGAGCATTACTATTCAGACGGCGGAAGGCGTAACGCTCAAGGTGAACACTATTGTCGCAAATGGTAATACTACAATCAACGCTGATGTTGCGGCATTTAGCGAAACACAGGGTTACGCTGATATAACCATAGCGTCTGGCAAGACCGTAACAATTGAGAAGACTAATACTTTCCGCAATGTTGCTTGTGCGTACAGAGCAACAAATACAACGTTCGCATCTATGTGCTACGGTGCTTTCGACGACCCTGAGGTCGAGCAGGCGGAAGTTACCGTTAACAAAATCACCGGCGTTACAAACGTTGATATCATGGGCAGACGCCTTAATGTCTTCGAGTCTATGACCGGTGTAACGACGATCAGCGGTGAAATTATTCTCGACAGAGTTACAACCACAGCTTCTGTGACGAATTTAGGTTTGTTTACAGTTCTGAAACTCCGCGGGGCGGTAACAAGCAGTGGTCTTAGTATCGCATCTTTTACTGCTACGAACTATCCGAGCGGTGATTCCGGATTCATTATAGTTCATATAATTGACGCAGACGGTAACTATGTCGCTGTTCCCTCTGGAACGACTGTGTTAAAAACGACTTCAGCCGGTGCATTTGATAATAGTAGAACCGGTTTTGCAAACTCTACTGCCGGCGCCCATGATGCTCCCGGCGGTAAAGCTCTCTCCCTGTGGAAATACGGCACAGACATACGCGCAGAGTGGGACGGCGCGATTACGCTCTCGATCTGCGATCCTGCAACAGGTAAAAATCTTTCCGATGAGAGCTTTCCAAACCTGGAGAAAGCTTTCGAGAAGGTAAAAAAGAATCATCTTAACTATATTAATCTTAATGCGGATATTGATGCTTCAAGCTTCACTATTCCCGATTCTTCTATTGCCGGAGAGAATACTTATGTTGAAATATTCGGCGGCACATATGTAGAGACGAGCCCCGATTTCTGGGAATTGACGAGTGACAGACATAAGCTTACTCTCCCGAACATTACAACTATCAGCCCGAGTTATGATTTCAAACTCAATAATCTTGATATTTGCAACAAGACATCTACAAGTGATATCACCATTACCAGCAGCAAGAATGTTCGCCTTGACAACGTAACATATACATCAAAGATAAATGTTAGAGTTACCGGTGCAAATACCGAGATAGAGATAGCCAATATGGGCTCTGATAACCTGGGCAGCCTCACCGGAACAGCCACTTCCGCACTGTCTCTCGTAGGAGACGAAACAGCTGCGACTCAGACAGTTGGCTCTATATCGACATTTAGCCATATCAGATCCGAGGGTTGCGGACTTGTTCTTACAGGTGCGTTGTCTGATGTTGCATCTGTTTACTGCGATATCTCTGTTGACAAGACCGGTTCTATAAAGAATACAGCGTACTCTGCCGGATATCTCACGCTTGTTGCGGATACTGCAAACGGCGGCAAGCTTCCGAGTGTTGATCTGAAAGACGTGGAATTCTGGCTCACAGTTACAGTCACGGACTCTGTCGGTGGAGCCGCTATTGCAGTACCCTCCGGTACGACGCTCTTTACTACGACAAGCACGAATGGCGATGTGACTGAAAGAATAGCGATTTCCAATAAGACGGCTCTTTCGGGCGGAAACGACCTCTCGCCGTTTAGATACTCAAACGATATACGTGCAGAGGTAGCCGACGCGGTAACTCTTGTAGTCAAGTACAGCAGTGGTACCGAAAAAAACCGCGCGGATAAACCGAACCTTAAGGCTGCGCTTGACGCTGTTGAGAAGGACATGGACAACTGGATCTATCTCAACAACAACGTTACCGAGAAGGAGTTCGCTCTTCCTGTCGCCAACAAGATCGGTACAGGCTCGATCACGATAAGCGGCGCTGTCTGGGGTGATGACGGACTTGAAGGTGTGTATGATCTCACCCTTCCGTCAACTTCGACGTCATTGTCTTTCAGCGCATCTTACCCGCTTGCTCTTGAATTCATCAAGGTAAACGGCAAGAAGTCGACCGGTGCAGATGTTGATTCGATCTCGGTAAGCAGCACTAAGGACATCAGGATAACACACGTTGAGTTCAACGCTCCTACCGATGTAACGACTACCGGTGCGAATACTACCATAACGTTTGAGGATGCAAGCACAAACCTCAGAAATATAAAGGGTACTGCAACAGCTACGCTCTCACAGACTAATGAAATTATCTCCGTGAACGATATCACCACATTCAACGAAGTGGTCGGTGCTATCAGCATGACCGGTTCTATGTCCGGCGTTAAGAGCTTCGAAGGTGAGCTTCACCTTATCGGCTCCACCAGTACGTCTGCGACAATAGATATGATAGACGGTGGTGCGGAGATAAGCCTTCTCGCGGATACGACAAACGGTATCAAGCTTCCGAAGCTTACAGTATCGAAGTTGTCAGACAACACCGGCTGGTTTAACGTAAGGGTCGTAAACGCGGCTGATAAACTTGTCGAGCTTCCCGTCGGTACCATTGTAATGTACGTGACAAGCTCGTCACCGAATTTCACCGGAGATGTTACTATTGAGAACAAGACCGGCGGTGAGACCGGAGCCGACCTCGAAGCATACAAGGACGGCACGAATATCAAGGCTATGACCGGCGGTATCGTAGAGCTCTGGGTGGAGGATACAAGCTTCTGGCGCTCTTACCCGAATATCGAGCTCGCGTTTAACGATGTCGTCAAGGATCATGACAACTGCATCACAATCAAGCAGAACACTGAGCTCAATGTAACAAAGATTCCTACATCGACACAGATCGGAACAGGTAAGCTCATAATAGTTGGTGAAACCGAGGATGAAGTTCACAACCCGATACAGCCTCGTGTCCTCGACCTCAGAGGCGCGACAGGTTTCACTGTCGGAGTCGATTTCCAGATTTCGAACCTCGTTCTTAAGAGCGTCAACAGCGCGGGTGCAGGCGTTGCAACCCTATCGATCGCCGGTAACAGCAACGTAAAGTGGCTCTATGTATCCGGTATTACGCTCGACGCAAAGAATGCCGCAACAAAGGTAAGCTTTGCTACCGCGAACAAAGACGCGTTCATGGGTCTTTCCGATATCGGCTTCACGATCGAAAGTGTCACCGGCGGCAATAGTTCATACGGTTGGTGCCAGACACAGACCGACACAACAATCAAGGATATTAAGAATATCGGCGGATTCGGTCCTTCCGCAGGCACGACGCTCACCGTTACCGGAACAGTCTCCGGCGTTACCGACATAACAAGCGGACGCGAAGACGAAAAAACGGCGGGTGTGGTTAAGTTCGCTACTTCCGCAACAGCAACCGTGACCAATATGACGGCTGCGAACATCGTTCTCGTACAGGGCGAAGATGACGCGCTCCCGAAATTCACGGTCACAAACGCGTATAAGGACGAGAACGTCGCTAACGTGATAACCGTAAACGACAGCACTGAATCCGTTCCGAGCGGCACGCCCGTATTCAGAATGGCTTGCTCCGAAAGCGTGTTCTACAACAGCGGTTACAGCAGCAACATCACTTTCGGCAACAAGGACGGCGAAAAGACCCTCAACGCGTTCTACTACAACGGCGAGATACGCGCAGAGTACGCGGGTGCGCTCACTCTTAATGTGATCAATCCGGATACGCATCAAACCGAGCTTACTCAGAACTTCCCGAACTTCGAGCTCGCGTTCAAGGCGGTTCAGAAGGGCAAGAATAATGAGATCTATCTCAACGAAAATGTCGATGCGGCAACATTCAAGCTTCCGACGACCCTTTCCGCTACGGATACACTGGATCTGAACAGCAGGGGAGGACTTAAAAAGCTTACTATTCACGATGTATCGTCTATTTCTGCAAATTGTATCTTAATTATCAGGAATATTGAATTAGAAAGCCTCGACAGCAAAAGGAACAATGAACCCGTACAGAGCATCACGATCAGCACAAGCGGCGAGGCACTTGGTTTATTTGGTTTAAAGTGCAATAGTATCGTTAATGTAAGCAATACAAACAATACCGCGGGTGCTTCTATCAGTTTTAGAAACTGTAATATCACATTCGGTACGGTAAGCGGTACTTCAAAGTGTGTAATTGACGTATACGATGTTTCCGTCATCGATACGATAAAAACAGCGGGAACGCTTAAATGTTCCGGGGGAAATCTTACCGTAAATACTTCGCTGACAGGCGTAGGGACACTCAAATGTGAAGAAGACGGTAATCTTATCCTTCCGGCAACTGCTGCCGCGACAATAACCGAGCTTAACGGCGCGGATGTATATCTGAAAGCGACAAATTCCGACGGTACGGTAACTATACCGAAGCTTTCCGTTAAGACGATAAAGGGCGGTTCGGAGATAACCGTTATGGACAACAGCACGGGCGACCCGATGAAGCTCACGAGCGGCACACCCGTGTTCACCTGCACCGATACCGAGGCGAACTTCTACCGCAACAGCGCGGGCGCGTTCACGTTCGGCAACACCGACGCGGACGGCAAGAAGCTCGATGCGTACTACTACACCAAGGGTGAGGTGCGCGCTGAGGTTACGGGTTCGCCCGAGGCGGCTCTCAAGGTCGACGGCGTTACCACCGATTTCCCGACGCTCGCAAAGGCTCTGAGCGCGGCGAAGAAGGACAAGGAAAACTACATATTCCTCAAAAAGAACATCGAAGTAACGTCACTTGCTCTGCCGACAGACCTCGGCACGGGCATGGTGCTCCTTGCGCCGGATCCGGATCTGTTGCTCGCACCGACACTGACGTTCAAGGGCATGACGACTCTTGCGGCGAAGTGCGGCATAGGCTTTGAACAGATAAACCTTGCGTTCGTAAACGCAAAAGATGCCAAACTTGATACGTTCACGATATCGAGCACGGGCGGCATCAAGCTCATCAATATCACGTCTGCGACAAAGCTCAACGTGACAACAACGGGCGCGAGATCGGAAGTAGATATCATAGGAAGTGAGACCGCGTTCGGCACGATCACGGGTACTGCGACATCGACGCTGAACGTAGGCTATGCTTATGCCGAAAAGGTAGCGACATTCGGCGCGGTACAGATTGATGGCAACTTCGCTGTATCCACAAGCATGACGGGCGTTAACTACCTCGGCACGACCGAAGGGGCAGCGCTGATATTAAAGGATACGGCGACCGCGACGATAGCAAATCTCGGTATATCTGACACAGCGAACGCAACAATACCGAGCGCTCTCCCCGGCACTTACACGAAGGCAAATATCATACTCGCAGACGACGCGGCGGACGGCTTGAAGCTTGCAAAGCTCACGGTGACGGACGTTGTAAAGCCGACGATATTCACGGTAAGAGACAACTCGGGTCTGAATGACCTTGCAATACCGAGCGGCACAGCTCTGTTCACGTTCAGCGGCGGTGAGGCGAAGTTCGACAACTCGAAGATAACGATAACGAACAAGACCGCGCTCTCGGACGGCAAGGATCTCACGGCGTGGTGCTACACCAAGGAGATCCGCGCGGAATACGCGGGTATGCTGACGCTTTTGTACACCGACCCGACGACGTATGAACGTGTAGAAGTACCTTGCCCGAGCTTTGAAAAGGCATTCGCGGCTGTGAAGCCCGGAGCGGAAAACTTGATCACGATCAATGAGGATATCGACGTTCCCGCAGGCAAATTCGTGCTTCCGACGACCCTTTCGGCGAACAGTAAACTTACGATAATGGGCAAGGGCGGCAGCAACAAGACGCTGACTCTGCATAACATCACAGGGCTTTCGCCGAGATATCGTTTCGGGCTCAGCAGTGTTACGCTCGATCTTCGTGACAGAAACAACGCCCCGATAAAATCGGGCAAGTTCACGATCAGCGGAAGCGGAGATATCGGACTTAATTATGTAACGATAGATCCGGGTATAACGGTAGATGTGACCGTGGGCGCTAAGTCAACATTGGAACTGGAAGCAAGCAACTGCAGCTTCGGCACACTTACAGGTACGTCAAGCTCTGTTCTGAATGTAATTAACGGTGCCGAGGAAGCCGATAAGGTAACGACATTCGGCGGAGTTTCGATCCAAATCGAAGCAACATTGACGGTCAAGACAAGCATGACCGGCGTTAAGTACCTCGGTACGAATACCTTGGCATCGCTGATCCTTCCGAGCACGGCGACCGCGACGATAACGAACCTCGGCATGGGCGGCACTGCTGACAGCACCGTACCGAACACGAATCCCGACTACTACAAAAGGGCGAATATCGTTCTTCTTGACGATGCGGCGGACGGCATAAAGCTCGCGAAGCTTACAGTCACGAATGTGATCGGTGATTCGACATTCACGGTAAAGAAGCCGGTAGTCAACGCAGGCGGCGAAATCACAGGCTATGAGACTATCCCCGTTCCGTCCGGCACACCGCTGTTCACATTCAGCGGCGGTGAGGCGAAGTTCGACAGCACGAAGATAACGATAGAGAACAAGACCGCGCTCTCGGACGGCAAGGATCTCACGGCGTGGTGCTACGGCACGGCGGTAAAGGCTGAGTGGGACGGCGCGATAACGCTCAATTATGGTGTTGGTGTGCCCAAAACCTTCCCGAGCACGAAGAAGATGTTCGACTTCATCGCGAGCGAGATAAAGGCAGGAAATAAGCACTCGTACTCAATGACGCTCAATACCGATGTTACCGCGGACGCGTTCACGATACCGACAGGCAACTATGTGTCGAGTTTCTGTATATGGGGTAACGGACATACTCTGACTCTCGGAACCGGTGTTACAGCGCTCAATGCGACCGGCTGGCTTGATTTAGAAAATGTAACCCTTGATATACAGGGCAAGAGCTTTACTATAACAGGAAGCAGCGGAATAAAACTCTGCGATGTTACTGCGCTGAATGTCAAGCCGACTGTGACCGCAAAGGGCGGCACACTCAACATTGGTATGTCCGATGACGGTATCACCGGTTTCGCAGCGCTGACAGGCTCGAACGGTGCGGAGCTTATTGTAAACAAAAACTTTACAATAGATACCATAAGCGGGTTTAGTGATGTAAACGCACTCAGTGGTGTTATCACCGTTAATAAGAGCATAAGCGCGACAAATCTCATTAGCGGCAAGATCATCCTTGCGGAGCCCACGACCACCGCGACATTCACGACAGCTAAAAACGGCACGATCACGCTCAGGAAAGGCAAGGACGCGAAGGGCGCAGATAAGATATCCCCGCTCACAGTAACGACAGCGCAGCATCTGACCGTGGCGGTGGATGACGATCTTTCGACCGAGGCTCTCCCGGCGCTTGCGAACGGCACACCTATATTCACGTACAAGACGGCAAATGCCGAGCTGGACGGTACACAAGTACAAATCTCAAACAAGACCGCGGATGAGAAGACGCTCTCGCCGATCGTTTACAACACAGAGGTGCGCGCGGAGTGGGCAGAAGCGATAACGCTCAACTACGACTCTTCTACAAAGAAATTCCCGAGCACGAAGAAGATGTTCGACTTCATCGCGAGCGAGATAAAGACAGGAACAAAGCACGCGTACACAGCAGAGCTCAACACCGATGTTACCGCGGATGCGTTCGCAGTACCGACAGCAGCTTATGCGTCGAGCTTCGTGATAAACGGTAATAATCACACGCTGACGCTCGGTACGGGTGTGACAGCGATAAGCACGGCTTGCAGCTTTATGATCTATGATACCGTGCTTGATATCAAGGGCAAGAGCCTCAGCTTTACCGGCAGCGGTGAAATGGCGATAAACAATGTAAATGTTGCGGAAGGCTGTACCGTAAAGCCCACGATCACAGCGAACGGCGCTACGCTCAATGTCGGCAATATCGATGACTTTGCAGCAATTACAGGTAAGAGCAATACGCAGCTTGGCGTAATGGGCAACGTTACGGCGGATACCGTGAGCGGGTTCAAGGTTGTTAATTTCGATGGGGCTTCCGATCTTAGAATAAACAAGAGCATAAGCGCGGGCACTCTGAACTGTTCCAGTGACGGCAGACTTATCCTCGCAAAGCCCACAGCGACCGCGACATTCACGACTGTGACAACCGGCAGCATAACTCTGAGCATGGACGCGACAACCAAGAAGATCTCGCCGCTTACGATAACGAGCGCGGCTTACCTGACCGTGGCGGTGGACGACGATCTTACGAACGCAGATCTCCCGGCGCTTGACAGCGGCACACCGATCTTCACGTTCAACGGCACGGAAGCGCAGTTCGACGCGTGCAAGGGTAATATCTCGATAGCGAACAAGACCGCGACCGGCGATTCCGGAAAGCCCCTCACTCCGTACTACTACAACAAGGAAGTACGCGCAGAGTACGCGGGTATGCTTACGCTTTTATATATGGACGATACCACAGGTCAACCGGCACGGAAGCCCTTCCCGAACTTCGAGAAAGCGTTTGCGGCGGTAGAAGCCAATAAGAGGAACACTATCTATATCAACGAGGACATCAATGTTCCTTACGGAAAGTTCACACTTCCGACGGCAGCGCGGATAGGCACGGGTTCGCTCTATATACAGGGCAATAACGGTAGCAAAAAGCTCACGCTCAACGGCGTAACGAGCCTCAGCCCGAGATACAGCTTTGATTTAACTAATTTAACGCTTGTTCCGCTCGACAGAAACGGTAAAGAGCTCACGTCGTTCACAATAAGCGGAAGCATGACCGTTAGTATGGAGACTGTAAAGATCGACCCCGCAACAACGGTCAATGTTTCCGTCGGTGCCGGCAATGGTCTTAATATCGAAGCAACCTCCGCAAAATTCGGCACGCTTACCGGAACAACAACATCTGATCTTTCTGTACGTTATTCTCCCATAACTGCGGACAAGGTAACGACTTTCAGTATTGTTGATGCACGGTCTCCCATTACCGTAAACACATCTATGACGGGTGTTGGCACATTAACGGGTGACAGTGACCTTATACTTCCCGCGACGGCGACCGCGACGATAACCACGCTTGACAGCGCGAACATCACACTTCTTGACGATGCGGCGGACGGCTTAAAGCTCGCAAAGCCTACAATCACGAATGTTACCAATGCTTCGACTTTCACTGTAAAGAAGCCGTTAGTCAACGAAGGCGGCGAAATCACAGGATATGAGACTATCGCCGTTCCGTCCGGCACACCGATATTCACGTTCAACGGCACGGAAGCGCAGTTCGACGCGTGCAAGGGCAAGATTGCGATCACGAACAAGACCGAGGGCACGAGCGGAAGCAGTCTCAGTCCGTGTTATTACAACAAGGAGATACGCGCGGAGGTACCGGATGTGATAGAGCTCTATGTCGAAGGCAAAATGGACAGCACTTTCACAAGCTTCGAGAAGCTCTTCCAGCGCATTACGACCCTCGCGAACAGCGACCGTACGAATCAGAACGACTATGTTGTCGTGCTCTGTGACAGTGTGACATCGAAGGTATTCACGCTTCCGACCTACGGCGCAAGCTTCACCGTGAAGAGTGAGGACGGAGAACAGAATAGCTTAACACTTATCGGCGCAACGATAAGCTATAAGAACTATCCCGTACACTTTGATAATGTTGATCTGTCTGTTGTGAAGGCAGCTTAACGCAAGGTTAAACGGCAACACAAAATTTCCCCCTGTCACAGCGACAGGGGGATTTTTGCAGATAAGATGAGTAGTGCGAAACACCGTCTGGCATCTCTGATCAAAGGGGTGAACGAACTGTTCACCCCTCGGTGCCGACCGAACGAAAATCGCGCTCTGAGCGACTTTTGAGATGCAGGTAGGGTAATATCATTGCCCATGCATTTTGGGCGGCGTACAGCGCAAAAAATCCTCGATTTTCGACCCGGATTCGCCCCTTTTATCACAGGGTACGACTGCGCTCGGAACTCCCAATTTTTCCACTCATCGTCAACTGTCAATTTTCGGGGCATTTTATACTTCTGAAAACACGAACACCGGAACGGTAGCGAGCATTCCCGCTGCCGTTTCTTATTTTTTGTAGTTTTTATATCTCATACGCTTAATGTGGATACTCTGGACGGGTACACGTTCAGTATGGTCTCGACCGAGTACCTGGACCCGCATTTCTATTGCTACAAGGAAGGCTTGCCGGAACTTATGGTCGCGCTCGATTTCTGGCGCTGGCAGGACGATGAAAGATGCGGCATACCCGAAAATGTGATGCTTGACGGGGAGATCAGATGCCCCGAAAGGAAAGTGCCGACACCGGCTGCGAGCTATTTCATGTCACATCTGCCCAAATGCTTGCTCCCCACATTGTCAATAACGCTGATTTAAAATGAAAAATGCGTGAACCTACCGCAAAAATGCGTTTTAAATCTCCATTATAATGAGAGACCTTTTATCTGGAGGTCGATTTCTGATTTGCGAGAACTACGGGATAGGCGAAAAAAGCACAAAGGAAAGCCTCGCAAATGTGCCTGACCCAGCACCTTGTACGAAATTTCAAAAAACTTGCAAAAAGCCCATGCTAACTGCCTTTAAAAATCATATTTTATTTTCCCTATTTATGAGAGGTGTTTTTTCGGATCACTTTAATTTAATCTCAGAAGTGCAGGGGTGAGGCAAAACTACTAACCTCCACAGACTGAAAAAGCCTTAACCTGTCTATTCTTACGATTTTTCTGAAAAGATCAAAAATGCGGCGGTTTTAGCCTTTACATTTCGGCTAATAATGTACTTTATTATGAAGGGTGATTATTCCGAGCGTAGATTTTTCAGTCAGAATCCATTTGCCCGCATCTGCAAAATGTACAAGTCCTGCGCCCGTTTCTTTGGTGATAACAGAGAAATTTCAAAAATCGCCGTAAAAGGTGTCCCCTTTTTGCCGTTTTTTGTAGGTACTTATGAAGGGACTATTTTTTCAGAACACGGAGGTGAACCCAATGACATGAAATGCCCGCAGGGGCAAAAACACGAAACAGCCGGTATCCGTACACCGGCTTAAAAAAGACGCTTTTGCAAGCAGAGAAAGTATACGTATACTTTCTGAAATTTTTGCGGGACCCCCTCAAAAATTTCTCGCACTTTCCGAGGACGGAAAGTGCGAACCCCGCAGGGTCAGGCTACCGCCTGAAACCGTAGGCAGGCGCTAACCGCGCTAAACAGAATTATACAAATTAGATAAGACTAACCGGAAACGAAAAAATAAAGGAGAGTGAACAAATGCCGATCTTAAAGTCAATTGCGATACACGATAATGTCAAAGCAACATTGAAGTACATATTAAATCCCGAAAAAACAGAGGGACAATTCTTTTGCAATTCTCATAATTGCTTTGTCGGGCTCGATAAGGTCGGTTATTTTGTAATTCATAGAGGTTTTCTCCTGTTTAATTGCCGTTCAGTTTATATCTTCTGTCCCTGAATGTTCCGTCGTAGGTTATCTTTCCGCCATCGGTCAGTTCTTTCAGATAATCCCGAATTCTCGACGTACTCAAACCAATATGCTCTGCTATTTCGGCAGGTGCTGCGCTGCCTTTTTCAGAAATAAACTCAATTATCTGATTGATTCTTTCCGATTTACCGCCGATTTCCTCGTTACCGCCGATATTTACCGCCGACTTCCTTTTTGTCGGCGGTAAAGTCAATGTCAAGCATCATTTCCACACGGTCAGGCTCAAATTTAAAAGAAAAGAAGGGATTTTTATATGAAGAATTCCGGGATAAGGTGTCAATTAATCCTGTAATAGCAGGTGTTCTTCCCGCTTCCCTCGCGCTTAAGCTCTCCGGATTCCACAAGCTTTCTGAGAGCACCCTCGACAGAGCTTAAGCTGAGCGACGGACAAAGTTCTCTTATATCCTGCTTGGTGAAACGCCCGATCTTGTTCTGCACAGCAAGCCTTACCGTATCCAATGCCGGGCGTTTGGTCTCCACAAGCGCAAAGCGGTCTTCAAAATCCCTGTATGCGGCAATAATAGTTCCCAGCAGGTATTTTATAAACGGAACCGGATCGTCCTTTCCCTCATGCCACCCGTTCTGCGATGCAGAAAGAGCCTCATAATAGAGATCCTTGTTCTTCGCGATCTTTGCTTCGAGCGAGATGTACTTTCCCACATAAAAGCCGCTCCTGTAAAGGAGAAGCGTTGTGAGGAGCCTGCTCATACGCCCATTCCCGTCATTGAACGGGTGTATGCAAAGAAAGTCGTGAATATTCTGATAAGGCACTGACTCCACTCAAAAGCAGATGTTTTCCGACCGCCTTTTTCGGAACATATATGGTTCTCTTAACCGGGGTGCACAAATGTTTTAAGGCAAGATCAAATAGCTGCTCCGGAGAATTACCAGAGGAGATTACCTTCTGTACACCTATTTTTTCGGCAGTGATCAATACCATTTCTGTCAATTGCTTTGATGCTCTGGAAATAGAAGTCGGAGTTAATCCCAACGCATTGGCTGCATCTGTCGCCGGCATCGCCACACAACCATTGTAAATGAAATGCAAAAGCAGCATCTGTGCCGAAGGCAGGATCAATGAAACATCAGGCTTTTCCGAATCATTCCGCTCCTGCAAATATATAGCCATAAACGGAAGATAGATCTGCTTCCCTTCCACTATAAATGGGACATGATCGCGCAGCAGATATTCCTTTTGCCGGGACGTCACCTTATCCAGAACCAATATCGCCGGTACATCTTCTGTCTGTCTAATTTTATCAATATGTTTCTTTACATAGTTTATAGAGTCCAATTCACCCTTGGAAGTTACAAATACTGCCGGATTATCATCAAGCAATACTCTTTGTAACTTGTACCTGTCAACAATAAAATTAGGCATCGGATCCGGCAGATCCTTAAGACACCTGACTTTTATACCCAATATATGATACAGATATTCCACAAGCTTCACTCCCAATTATAACTTTATATTTGTATTATAACTTATTTTGTGTTAAATATCAAGATTAAAGTTATGATCAGGTCACATTTATTTCCCTACAAAACAATAAGACTTGCTTCACAGGAAGCCGTTTTTGCTTACATCGCCGCCTTTACCGAAGATAAAAAACCAAAAAATATTGCCTTTTTTTGAAAAATATGGTATAATAATAATTTGACAGATTTGGATAACAGTTTCAATTTCTGAATGTGCGGAGTGATTATCATGTTAACGAAATTTAAAAATATACTGCTGTCCGGGAATATCCCGAGCGAGGAAAGCCGGAATGTGCGAAAAAGTATCATGGAGGAAGACCGAAAGTTCGCTCTGATATGGTCAAAAGCCCAGCTGATCTATTGGGGATACTGCCTCATTATGTCATTCTTTGATGAAACCTTCACACGCTGCCGCGGCGCTTATATAATGGCAATCATACTATGTCTGATTGCCCTGATCTGCGCGGCCTTTCTTGCTTCGAAAGCACCAAAACTGATCCCGTTTTCTGCTTTCCTGGTTAATGCTGCGATTCTCGGTGCCGGTCTTTGGGTCGCGAGGATACAGCTTCAGCATGATTCTCTGACTGTCGTAATGTTTATAGCAGTCGTGCTGGTCCCGATATTTTTTGTGCTCCCGCCCGCCTATAATATCGGTCTTCTGCTGACTTATAACGTCCTGGCTGTTTTTGTTCTGCAGGAGGGAATAAAACCGGAGTTCTACTCCTCCGCGATCGCATATCTCATCATTACATCCTCTATCGGCACAGTCATCGGAATGTATGTAAACAAGACGAGAGTTGAAAGATTTGTTTTCGCGGAAGTCATCGCAAAACAGAAAGTACAGGAAAAATCGCGCATCATGTTTGAACAGACCACGGATGCGCTGGCAGGCGCTATCGACGCCAAGGACACCTACACAAACGGTCATTCCCGCCGTGTCGCGAAATATTCGCTTGAAATTGCCAAAGGTGCGGGCAAGTCCGAAGATGAATGTGAGAAGGTTTACTTCGCGGCACTGCTGCACGATGTGGGCAAGATCGGTGTGCCCATTGAGATTCTCCAGAAGAAGAGCAGACTGACTGACGAGGAATTCGAGCAGATCAAGCAGCACCCCGTTAAGGGCGGTGAGATACTGTCCGTTATCAAGGAATCCCCGTGGCTCTCGATCGGTGCGCGCTATCACCACGAGCGCTATGACGGAAAGGGTTATCCGGAGGGATTAAAAGGTGATGAAATACCCGAGATAGCAAGAATAGTCTCCGTGGCGGACGCTTATGACGCTATGACCTCAATACGAAGCTACCGTGACCCGATACCGCAGGATAAGGTGCGCGAGCAGATAGTCAAGGGTTCTGGTACGCAGTTCGACCCCGTATATGCAAGATATATGGTACACCTGATAGATGTCGATACCGAATACAAGATGAAAGAAAGAGCGAAAGCAGATGAATCGGACGTCAACGGAATTCTTAACATAGGTGATTACAGAGAAGCCGTCTCTGCCGGAATACACATATCCTCGTCCATGACGACTGTCCGTATGTCGGTAAGCTCTGACGACGAAGCCACGGGGATCGCTCCGACTCCGTCAATGATCTTGTTCGATGCGCTCGATGGGAAAGTACATACCGATGAAAAAGAAATAAAAGACTGTTTTTATTTAGAATACGGCGAGATCTGGTTCGACGGGCGAACTATGACCGGCGGCGCACGGAAGATGCAGTCAAAGGTCGAAAACACCGGAGCCGATGATATAAAGCATAACGGAGAATATAAGATAGAAGCTGTAAGGATAGACGATCATGCGCTTATACGGATAGCAGGCAAAGAACAGACAGCAGAGATCGTCATTGCGCTTCCCGACAGCTCAAGGTTCATGTATATCGCTCTTACTGGCGAACATTGCCGCATAAGCGATCTCAGTTCCGTCAAAGCGGAGGAAAAGTGTCCCGACGACTATATCCCGAGGATCGCAGATAAGATAAGCTATATCAAAGATGCTCCGACAGGTGATATGCCGAATATACAGATCGACGGCTACCGCAAAGCGCACAGCGAGGGAGTGCCGATCAAGGACGGTCTTACACTCACTTTCCACGCAAAATGCCTGCCTACCGCAAGACTTGTATATCACTGTCCTTTCATTATTATTTACGCTTCGGACGACGGCAAGGTCAACGGCGAAAACGCCCGCGACCTTATGCTTACGAGGTTTGACGGTGAGTGCTGGGAGCATGACGCAAGCTGCACTGCCGTAACTGATGTTAATCAGACCGAGGCTTTCGGAAACTGGGACGCATGGATGAAATACAATCAGGAGGGCTACGATACAAAGGTAAGATTTACTGTCGAGGACAATAAAATAACCGTCATAACCGAAAATGCCGGCGTATCCATAAGAAACACGGCTGTGTTATCCGATATGAGCCAGCCGATATATGCCGCGATCACCGGTGATCAGGTCGCTGTAACAAATATACGGGTACAGCAGGCCTGATGAACGCAAATACTTGCAGTTTATTTTCTTCTCTGAAACGCAGACAAAGAGATAATCAAAAAAAGCGAAACTTCGGCGTTTGAAAATACCTCCGGTCAAACAGTAATGCACCCGTTTCAACGAACGAGTGCATTATTTTTATAATCGTTGTGCCTTTTCGTGTAATTCTGCCCGCCGGATTCATAGAGTCATAAAAATCACCGCGCCGCAAGGTATCACTTTATATGTATATTTGTTATCGCGACCTGATCTCCCGTTATCGCAGCATATACGGTCTTGTCGATACCTGTCAGGACAGCCGTATTGCTGACCGATATCCCCGCATTGTCGGTAATTATGGTTATCTTGTTGTCCTCGACTCTGAATGTCACGGTCGTATCGTACCCGTCCTGATTGTGCTTCTTCCATGCGTCCCAATCTTTGAACGCAGCCGTTTTTGTGACATTCAGATCCGCGTGGCAGGCCGGGTCACATTCCCAGAATTCGCCGTCATAGCGCATGAACGCAAGGTCTCGGTATGTTTCGCCGTTCACAGTTCCGTCGTCGGAGCAGAAGATGTCTATGAACGGACAATGCCATACAAGTCTCGCGGTAGGCAGACATTTCGTATGGAATGTGATCGTCAGACCGTCCTTTATCGGTATTCCCTCCGAGCTTGCGGTGCGGTAGCCGTCGACCTGCACATTCGGTATATCTCCCGTCAGAGCGTCTTTTATGTAGCTTATCTCCTCGGCTATCCTCGGTATGTAGTCCGCAGGAGACTGCGTTTCCGATTTATCCGTGCTTATATTGCGGATACAGCAGTTTTTTCCGGTAAGACCGATATACAGATATCTGGTGCTGTCCGGCATGGCGATTATGACCTCGGCGGTCTGCGCCTTTCCTATGATCCGCACGAGCGCGTGATCCTTCATCTTCACAGCCTCTATCCTGTATCCTTCGCTTTTTGTGAGATCCGACGCGACGAACTCCGTGATGTTTGTTTTCATGGCTCTCGCGCCGGCGGTGACTGTCCGTCCGTCAAACCATATCTCGCCGTATTCAAAGTAGTTGAGGTCTTTTATCTCCTTTTCGGTATCATGCTCGCGTCCGTCAAGGGAATCAAACAAAAGCAGAGCCGCGGAGGGTGCCGAGCCGGAGACCTTCGTATTCGGGCTTACCGTAAGACTTATCGTTGTCATGAATGGCGATATAAGTATGCCCTCCGAAACGGTGCTTCTGTACTCGTCGATGATGAGCTCGTTCTTACCCTCAAGCGCTTTGACCTCCTCACGCTCGCTCATCTCATACTCGGTATCGACATCTATAAGGTGCAGCATAAGTCTCGCGTACTCGGGGTCGAACTGCGTACCCGTACCCTTTACTATCTCCTCGCGCACCTTCTGCTGCGGTATCGGGTCGCGGTAGCTTCTCTTTGACGACATAGCGTCGTAAGCGTCCGCGACGGACACTATCCTTGCTATCTCGGGAATATCTGTGCCTTTGAGGTGATGCGGATAGCCTTTTCCGTCGTAGCGCTCGTGATGTCCGCCTGCGCCGATACTGAGATACGGGAATTCGGTTATGCTCTTCAATATCTTCGCTCCGAGAGCGGGGTGCTGCTTTATTGTTTCATATTCTTCATCGGTGAGCTTTCCGTCCTTGGTTATGATGCTGTCGGGAATACCGATCTTACCGATATCATGGAGCAGAGCAGCGTAGTATATCTCTTCGCATTCCTGCTCGGTCTTGAAATTCATTTCTGCGAGCTTTTTCGAGTACTCCGCGACTCTCGACGAATGACCGTGGGTATATTCGTCCTTGGCATCTATGGAGTTCGCAAAAGCGGTTATGACCTCGTGCAGCAGCTTCTGGTCGCGTTTCGTCTGCTTTTCGAGTGCGGCATACCGTTCGGATTGGCGAGTATGCTTTTGTGCAACTATGCTCAGAATAATTATTATCACAAGGAATGCCATAGTCACAGTGACAAGCCATATAAAAAGATATCCAACATAGGCTTCAACACCGAGCATAGAGATGTCGATACCCACATAGGCAGTACATTTTCCGCTGTCATCATAAAGCGGCTCATAATCGGTCAGAAGCCAGCCGAACTGATCGCGGCTTTCAATAATATCTATCCTGCCGCCCGCAAGAAGTGTCGGGATACTGTCCTCGAACGCCGCTTCAAACTGCCAGATATCGCCAAGCGGCAGCTCACCCGCAGAGCTTTCTGTATATTGCATAAGCTCAGTATCATCTGTCTCCATATCATATATTATATGGCACCCGTCGGGCTGTATCTGCGTAACATACAAATATTGCAGATACGGCGTGTTGTTCAGAATATTTTTTAGCTGTCGTCCCGTCTCATAATACTCATCGTCCGCCCCGTCTTCAAGCCAATGGTTTATCTTATTTGCGTCGATCTGCGTCGCTGCGAGTTTTCCTGCCTTAACAAGTATCTCTTTTCTGTTTTCTGTCTCCGCAGTACGAAACAACATATTACTTGTGACAATACAGACAATGACTATTGCGAACACAAATAATGTTGAGATCAGCATCAGTCGGTTCTGTTTCAGTATTTTCTTTATGACTGATAACGGCTTGGTTTTCATTCCGCAGCCCCTCCAGATTAAGACATAACTTTACATTATCCCTGGCGGTTTATGTGTTATTCCACTTCTTTGTCAGGAAGAAGTTATCTATAGTCTCCAGTATCTGCTCCTTTGTCATGCTTTTGAGCATATACCCCTGCGGCTTGAGCGCCATTACGGTCATTACGCTTTCCCTGTCAGACCTTCCGGTAAGGAATATTATCGGGATATTTGCGGAATTCGGCTCACTGCGAAGCATCTCCATTACCTGCGGACCAGTCGTTATCGGCATTTCATAATCAAGCAGGATAAGGTCAGGAGTATGGTTTGTTATATAAGTTATTGCCTGCATACCTGATTTGGTTATCGTGATGTTGTACTTCATCGAAAGCCATTCCTGCATAGTTTTGAGATATGTGAGATCATCGTCGATGAGAAGGATATTCTTGCCCTTTTTACGCTCCGCATCTTTGGCGGAAAGCTTTGAAAGCTCGTCGATCAGCTTTTTCATTTCAAACGGACGTTCCATTGTAAGTGAAATGAACTTTTCCGGGATCATGGTTTTTATCTCATCGATCTCTTTCAGATAGCCTACCACACCAAGAAGCTTTTCTTCCTCGGACAGCAGGTCTTTCAGAAAAATGAGAACGTCAGCTATATTAAATATATAGTCTCCCGCGTAGATCAGATAAATATCTGTGTCTTTTCTGACATTTTCTATCGCTTTGATATCCGGCTCAATTACCGTTGCGGGCAATCCCGACTTTATCAGATTCTTTACGAGCGAGTCGGTCATAAATACCGCGCCCTTGCTTATTACGGTCACCTTGCTTGCCATATTTTATTCTCCTTTTTCCATTATTTCCGGTATCATTTCGTACTCAAGATCGTCTGCCGCCTTAATAAGGACTTTCCGGCGTTCCCTTTCGCTTTCGGGCACGCTGTATTTTTTCAGGTTCTCGATAAGCTCGACTGCACTGCTGAACTCATTCACCGACAAGAACTCCCTTATACCGGTGTATAATTCCCGCAGATCCTCCTCACCTATCATCGGAAGCTCGCTCTCGTCCGTCTCATCGGTATTTATCAGCGGCGCGAGCGCTTCACCGATCCTGCGGTATCTTTCGAGCAGCTCGTCTATGCGTGCGCCGAGCTTTTCCGCATCGTTTTCATGACCCGCGTTTTCAAGCTCCTGTGCCAGCTCTCCGAGGTCGGTCGCGCCGATTATCCTTGACGAGCTTTTCATCGCGTGTATCTTGATCGTGGCGTTCTTTATGTCGCCGTCCAGCCAGAAGCGCTCCGTATCGTTCGCGTTGGCCTCCACCGTACCGGCGTATATCTTTATCGTTTCGATATACGCTTCCTCGCCTCCGCAGTTCTTTATACCGGTCTCTACATCTATCTCGTCTATGTCACGGATAAAACCCGGTATCACGGAGTCGTCACCGACATCGCCGCTGTCAGCACTGCCGCTGCTGCCGGAGGGCTGCTCCGGTGCGTTCTCCTCCGATCTCAGTACCTTTTCCGGCGGTAGATATTCGAGAAGCATTTCTTCGAGCTTCACGGAGTCTATCGGCTTTGTAAGGTAATTGTCGAAGCCCTCCGCAAGGTATTTTTCACGCGCGCCGGATATTGCGTTCGCGGTGAGGCATATCACGGGAGTTTCGAGATTAGGGTCGTTCTTCTGCGCCCTGAGCTCATGGAAGGTCTGTATGCCGTCCTTATCGGGCATCATGTGGTCGAGGAATATAATATCGTATTTTTTTTCGAAGGCGAGTGACAATCCCTCATCACCGCTGTTTGCGGTATCTATCTTTATACCGGTCTGTTTGAGCAGGCTTGTGAATACCACAAGGTTCATCGGTGTATCATCGACCACGAGCACCTGCGCTTCGGGAGCGCGGAACCTCTCGCGGTATTTCTTCCTGCTGCCGAGAGAAGCCTTGTACGCGGCTTCATAGTCGCCGAGAGCGTCCCAAGCGACTACCTTCTGTTTAAGCTCGAAGGAGAACATCGAGCCGAGCCCGTAAATGCTTTCGACCTGTAACTGCGAATCCATCATTTCGAGCAGACGCTTTGTGATGCTCATTCCGAGACCCGTACCCTCGACATTGCGGTTGCGTTTTTCCTCGATACGGTCAAACTCGGAGAACAGCTTCTTCATATCGTCCTTCTTTATACCGATACCGGTATCCTTGACCGCGATATTGAGCATCACGTATTCCGGCTCATCATCGAGCTTCCTGTAGTCTATGCAGAATGTGACAAAGCCCTGTTCGGTGTATTTTACGGCGTTGGTAAGTATGTTCGTCACTACCTGCTTTATGCGTACCTCGTCGCCGTGAAGTCTCTTCGGGACTTCCTTGCTTATATCAAGCTTCAGTTTCAGTCCCTTGTTGTCCGCCTTTGTCTGTATCATATTCACAAGGTCGTTGATAACGCTCGACAAGTCGTAATCAACAGGGATTATCTCCATTTTGCCCGCTTCGATCTTCGAGAAGTCAAGAATATCGTTGACAAGTCCGAGCAGGGTGGTGCCGGCTGTTCTTATGCTTTCGGAATAGCCGATAATGTTCTTGTCATCGCACTCGCGGAGTATCATCTCGTTCATGCCGAGCACGGCGTTGATAGGTGTTCGTATCTCATGCGACATATTCGACAGGAACGAGGATTTTGCCTCACTTGCCGCAAGAGCGCGCTCCGATGCGTCTATCAGTCTGTCACGCTCCGCCTTTTCAGCCGTGATGTCCTCGGTCAGGTACAAAACGTGAGTGACCTTGCCGTTTTCGTCACGCTTTGAAACAACGAATCTTCCGCGTCCCCACATACCGTTCTTATCGCGGAACTCGATCGAGATGCTGCTGGAATTTCTCATGCGCTGCGAAAGGGTCGAAAAATCAAAGAATCTGATACAGTCATCGTAGAATTCGGGATCAACAACTTCTTCCGCGAGTTTTCGGAACATTTCCTTACCGTGCGGCTGCGGTGCCTGCCCGATCTCGTCCACAAACTGATTGTCGAGCTTTATCATTATCACGGTGTTTTCGACAATATCGAACTCGTGAACGGACATATAGATGTTTGCGATGGACGAGATACGTTCGGTAAGCTTCTCGCGCTCCGCCTTTTCCGCTGTGATATCCTCGGTAAGATACAATAAATGCGTGGGCTTTCCGGTATCGTCACGTTTTGATACGATAAATCTTGCTCGGCGCCATTTTTTGTCCTTGTTTTCAAACTCTGCCGATACAGTGTCGATGTCCTTAAGTCGGGTCGGCAAAGTTGAGAAGTCAAAGAATTTTTCGGCTTCTTCATAGCTTGACGGAGCGCAGGTAAGCTTTCCGTAATGCTGAAGCGTTGCCTGTGCATTAGGATTGCCGGAACCCGAAGAATCCCTTGCGTATTTTGTACCGTTCTTTATCTCGCTGAAAGTATCGTTTTCAAGATCGACCTCATGCACCGTATTGAATATGTTGGAAATGGACGAAATACGGGCATTGAGCACATCGCGCTCTGATTTTTCGGTGTCGATATTCTCCGAAAGATACAGTACACGGGTGGCTTCCGCATTTTCATCGCGTACCGACACGATAAACCTTCCGCGGTACCATTTCTTTTCCGTGCTCATATATTCGGTAGTGATGGTGTCCGTGTTTTTAAGACGGACGGCGAGCGTGGAAAGATCGCAGAACTTCAGAGTGTCTTCAACAGACGAAGCGTCGCATATATCCGATATTACTTTTGCGAATATTTCACGGGCATTTGAGCGTGATGACCCGATAATACTCCCGACTTTTGCATTTCCGTTCTTTATTTCCGTAAATGTGTCGGAAGCAAGGTCGAACTCATGTACGGTCAGATAAATGTCCGAAATAGTGGAGATACGCTCGGTAAGCTTCTCACGCTCCGCTTTTTCGGCAGAGATATCCTCCGTCAGCCATAATACATGAGTGAATTTTCCTGTCTCATCGCGATTTGAAACGACAAATCTTCCGCGCCTCCAAAGTCCCTCTTTGTTCATATACTCGATAGTAATGGTGTCATTTTTGTCGAGTCTCTTTTCGAGCGTGGCCATATCGATAAATCTGTGCAGATCTTCAGAGCACGACGGGTCACACACGCTTTCCATAACGGCATAAAGTGTATTCTGAGCGTCTTTGTGCACTTCTCCGACAAAGTCATCCACATATTTTTTGTCTGATTTTATCTCAATGAATGTATCGTCGGTAAGATTGCATTCATATGCTGCCATATAGATGTTTGAAATACCCGAGATACGGCTGCTTAGTGTCTTGGCTGCCTCGGTTATCTCGTCGCGGTTTCTCTTCTCCTCATCTATGCTTTCAACGAGCCAGAGGACGTGTTCAAGCGTGCCGTCTTCACCGCACTTCGATACGATAAATCTCGCACGGCACCAGATATTGTCCTTGCTCAGAAACTCCTCCGTTATCGTGTTGCTCCCTCTGAGTCTGCCATCAAGGGTCGAAAAATCAAGGAATTCCCGCATCTTTTCTCTCGATGTTTTGCTTATGCGATTATCCGCAAAATTATATGCCGCCTGCTGTGCATTCCCGATGCTTGCTTCTGTGCGATTGCGAACTTTTGTCGTATGAGTTTTCATCTCACTGTAGGTGTTGTTCAGAAGGTCAATGTCGTGCATCGAGAAATAGATGTTCGCAACAGAAGACATCTGTTCGTTCATCACCCTTACGGCATCCAGAGCCATATCGCGAGCGCTTTTTTCCTTGTCTATATCCTCGATTAAGAACATAGCGTTCGATATTCTGCCGTCCGCGAGTCTTCCGGATACTATATACCTCGCCTTACGCCACTTTTTGTCAGCACTCATGAATTCGCAGGTAACGGTATTGGTATCCTTCAGGCGCTGATCGAGCTTTGTGAAATCCACAAAATCGAGAAGAGCACTTCGGGTCGTCTCGTCAGAGAATTTTGTCATTATCGCCCGTATCATCTGCTGACAGTTATTGCGGGTCTCGCCTAAGATCTTTGAGGCTTCCGCCTTGTTATTGAGCACCTCGCTGAATGTATCGTTCACGAAATCTATCTCATGCAGTGAGATGTAGATATCCGCGGTAGAAGAAAGCTGCTTGCTCAGGCGCTCATTCGTCAGTCTGCGTCCGACATTGTTCAGCAGCAATACACCGAGAGTCACGACTATCAGTACGATAACGCCTACGGTGATAATAAGTATGGTGTTCAGCGAGCCGAAAGCGCTTGAAGCGTTCTTTACCGAAACGCAGCGCCAGTCGTTCACTATCCCTGCCGAATAGGCTATGTAGTGCGAGCCCTGATAATCCAGCTCGAAATAGTCATCGCTGACCAGGCGCATTTTCCTGACAACGGCTGCGCCAAGGGAGTTTACCTCCGTATTGTAATTCTTTCCGAACTCCTCTTTATCCGAATGTGCGATGACAATATCATACGGATCGATGATCATTTCCAGATCGGAGCGCCCGGAGCTTACGGACTCCTCCGTTATTTTCTGTATCTGGTTCAGCGTCATATCAAAAGCGACTACGCTTTTGCCGTCATTGAGAGTTTTGGCAAGCGCCATCATTATATCGCCTGTCTGCGCGTCACGATAGGGTTCGATCATGACGATCTTACCCTTGTTCGACATAGCCTTTATATACCACGGGCGCTGAGTTGAGTCAAAATCCGCAGGAGGTGTCCAGTTCGAGCCGGAAACGAATTTGCCGTTGATATAGCCGTACATTCCCGTAGTGTTCTCGAATATGGTGTTTAAAATGGCGTTTGACTGTCCAACAAGGTATTCGAGTATCTCCTTGTCCGTCTTATTCTCAGTAAGCATACCGTCAAGAGTATACGCGGTGAGCTCTATCGCATCAATGCTTGTGGCAAGATACTCGTCGAACTCCGTAGCGGTCTGCTTTGCGGAGGTCTCGCCGTTCTTTATTATAAGCTCGCGTTCCTTGTTGTACAGCATATTGTAGTACATCAGCACTATCCCGATAAAGAATGCGATAGTGACCGCGCTTATCAGTACTGCACGCAGCAATGACTTTACATTGATCTGTTTCTTCTTATTCATCTGTCGTCCTCCAAGGAGCAATATTATTCAACGCGCAGATAACGTGCGCTGACCTGAACAGCTGCAAGCATAAAAATCATTATGCTTTCTCAGCAAGCTCCCTTCATTTTGCGAGCTACTTATAAACATTGTCGTTTTTATCCATAAGACCTGTCGATATCCTCATGACCTCTGCGTCAGAGGCAGACTCCTCGTTATCGAGCGTCATACAGACCGGGAAACATTTGACTGCGATCGAACGTTTAAGGAATATCCGTATAGCATTTGAGAGATCGAGACCGAGCTTATCGTAGATCTCTGTTGCCTGACGTTTCTCAGCATTTGCCTCCTGGCTGTCCGCTTCTTTAATATTACTTTTTAAGCATAAACTTAAATATTATTATAACATATCACGCCAGAAAAATCAACAACAAATTCGGAACACTTGTTTCCGACTATAAAAATATGAACATCTACCTAATCATCATATATCGACTTTTGGTAATACTTTCATCTTATGCTACGAATTTCGTGACAGCGCTCGAACTAAGCAGGAAAGAGCCAAAAAACAGCCGAAAATTGATAGTCTGACTATCAAGGAGATATTTCTGATGAAAAATCGGTCAGAAATCTGATCTCCGGGCGGTAAATACATCAAAAATAATATTAAAATATTAACATCGAAAAAGTTTTCAACAGCAAGCGGTCAAACTAAATAGGAGTGTGCAGCTTGCACAAATTTTTACATCATTTTATGTAGATAACTACAAGTGGGCGACAAGACCAAATAAGTGCCAAATCAAAGAATAATCCCGCCAACCGTGATGGTTAGCGGGATTGCTGGCTCCCCGACTCTAAACAAATCCGAAACATCTGTAACGATTTTTAGCGGGAGAGGAACCTGTTTCTCGAAGTCTCTTTTACCGCCGCATCGTGCGGCGTTTTGGAGACTTCTCAATGACATCGTGTCATTGGGCTCCTCCCTGCAATTGAAATTAACTACAATTTTATCATCGTAAGCATACACAGAGTTCACATATCCCGTAGGGATATCTGAGGCAAGTCGTTTAATAAAAGCGACCAAGATTTCTCTTAGTCGCTTTGCATAAGTTTTCTCTTGAAAGTTTGTCTAACTTTTGGGGGCCAATTCATTTAGCCATATCTTCTTTTTATTACCCCCGGCAACGCTTCCTGTTATCTTCTTTACAACTTCACTTGAAATACCATATCCTTCGTAGATCTTATGAAGAGTATCAACAATCAGATCGGCATGATCGTCATTAACAGCATAAATAAGAGTTTTTCCCTCTCCTTCGGGATCAAGATCCATAGCGATTTCTTCAAAAACAGCTTTGTTAAAGTTAGGAGTAATGACATCTTTATTAAAAGTGTCAATCTCAAACTTCATATCATCTTCGAGTTCATCGCCATTAAGGACTTCACCAGTATTCGGGTCATATACAACAAGGACTTCGCCCTTTTTATACTGTATTCCACTATCACGAAGCTTCGTATGAATATCATGCGGAGCGTCATGATCAACAAGATAACCGTCAATTACAGCTTCACGATAAGAATAGTTGAATACGGGCTTCCCGAATATTTCTGTTGTGTGCAGCGCAGGAGTAGCCGTCAAAGCTATCTTGACTGCATCAAAATACTCAATGACAGTTCTATATTTGCTGATATAGTCATCCTGATTACGATAAAGCATTTCGTCATCACTAAGTTCACGGTCAAGTATATAACCGCGGTGAGCCTCATCAACAACTATAAGATCGTATTCCGTGACAGAAGGCATATAATCACCTTCGGCATAAACTATACGCTTAACAAGGCTTTGAATAGTCGCTATATGTATTTTTGTTTCCTTATCTATTTCCTTATCATCAAGCCCCTTAATATCATATATGGAATCAAGAGTCATCAAATCCTCAATCTTTACTTCCTTAAATACATCAGCAGCCTGTTCACCAAGCGATGTACGGTCAACAAGGAAAAGTATTCGTCTAAAACGATTGCTCTTTATAAACCGATAAATCATACCCAAAATCGTTCGAGTTTTACCGGTTCCTGTCGCCATAGATAATAATACGGTAGGAGCCCCATCAATAACAGCTTTTTCTGCTGCTTCGATAGCTCTTATCTGATATTCACGCAGATTTAAGCCGTCAGGATCACGTAATAAATCATAAGGGGTATTCTGAAGCTCTGCATTAACAGCGGTTATATCTTTTTCAAGTAATTCTGATATTCCGTCAGGGGTTATCCAACCGGAGAGTGCTTTCGGAACATTGGAGGCTATCCGAAGATCCTGAAACCAAATACCGGATTTCGTCTCGATTTGTTTCAGATACTTTCTTCCATTGGTCGCAAATATAAACGGAACCTTATACTTACCCCATTTTCTTATAACATATTCGTCATGTTCAGACTTAATCAAAGACGCATAATCCTTGCACTGATAATCTATAACCGACGGTATGTCAATCATAGCTCTTTTGGCTTCTATTATACCAACAAGTTTGAGTCCAACAAACAAGGCATAATCAGCAAAACCATTCTTACTAACCTTTGAATCTGTAGGCCATTCGGAGATTGCAAGGTTTCTGCCTTTCTGCGGACGAGTTCCCTTTGAATAACGGATATTATTGGTATCAACTTCCCAACCATACATTCTAAGCTGATCGTCAATAAGCAACCGTGTTTCTGCCTCTGTAAGCTGCATACCTTCAGATACCGCAGCCGCTTTCTCAGAAAGTTCATCTTTAGATTTATCGGAAACAGATGTCTTTACATCCTCTACCTTCTTTATAAGTTCGGCAATCTCCGCTTCCTGCTTTTTAATTATACTCTTATAATCTATATCAGGCTCTTTTTCAGGTAATACAAATTCCTCCGGTGTAAAGCTCCAATCGCCATAAACCTGCATAAACCAGACAGCTAGTCTATGTGCAAGTCTCAGCATAGATTTCGCATCGTCAAGTGAATCGTCATATTCATGTACAGCATCATTTCTCTTTTTACGAAGCGTAAAAAGAATATTATCTATTTGGCTGTTACGTTCAATCAATCCTTCAGTCTTTAATATTTTAATTCTGTTTGAATGTGAATTATCATCAACAGGCTCAGGAAGGTGATCGAAAGCGAATATCTCTTTAACAAGCCTTTCAGCAAACATACCAATTTTATAAATACAAGCATTAGGATCATCATAAAGATAACCCTCGGCAGTAGCACCAATCTTAGCTAATGTTGACCAGTATTGGCTTAAAAAATCAAAATTCGATTTCATTGTTCCGCCTCCCTTGTTCAAGCTTCTGATAATAAACTATTATCAGAACATATACACTATTATATATCATATTGTACAAATTGTCAACAGATATAAATAGCAGATTTAAACATAGTGTTAAAAACTAAGCTCTATTATGATTATCAGTTTATACGCTATACTCGACTTATAGTAATACTTTCGCTCTATTATATTACTTTTTATAACAGCGTCTGAACTATACAGGAAATTCTCAAAAAATCGGCGAAAAATGATAGTCAGACTATCACAGACAAAAATCGGAGCATATTTTTTGAAAAATCGAGCCTGATCTACGTCAGAAGTGAGCAATTTTGTATTACATTTTTAGCATGAGCGGCAGGTTCACTCTGCCACCGATCGAACTAAACAGGAATGTGCAGCTTGTACAAATCTGGGTGGCGTTTATTGTGACAGTTCACAATAAAAGCAACGTCCAAAATCGTTAAATAAGCAAAACGAAAATCCCCTCAACCGGCTTGGTTAAGGGGATTTCGTGGCTCCTGTTACTGGACTTGAATTTCAAATTCAGCTTTAAGCGATTTTGCTTAATGTTGTGTAATCCCGCTTATAATAAGGCATTGCGCGATATATCTTAAAGTAATCAAAAGTCAGTTTTTGTACCTTTTTGTAAAAACAAGGTACAAATAAGATCCCACTCCGCAGCACTTATCTGTAGAAAAATCTATATTTCTACGGAGGAAATCTACCATGAAAAGTATAATTGAACAGATCTACTACGGCGAGCTTAACCCCTGTTCCCTACCAACTCCCACTTGTGAGAAGTACATCAAAGCCCGTGACGCGATTGAACACATAAGGGAGCGTATCTTGCAGAAGTACCCGGATTGCAAAGACCTTCTCGAAGAATACACGGACGCGATACACGTTACCGCGTCTTGCGAGGGATTACAGGACTTTACAACAGGCTTTAGGCTCGGAGCCGAGCTCATGATCGAAATACTTGACGAAACTTAATAATTCTTGCGGCTGCATATCTGAAACGGTGTGCAGCCGTTTTTATTTGCCAAGTATATACCATATCACTACCACCTATACAACACACGATTCAAGATATCTTGTTTTCCGGACTCATTTATCCGGACTCTAGACCGTTTAAAAAAGGTGCTGACCTATTAACCGCAAACCCTCATTATTTCCCTTTTTGGACATTTCTTTTTGGTCAGATTCTTTTTGGTCATTTGACCGAAAAGATGTTTATTTCAGTTCATCAGTCTGCCTAAGCTGACGTCCTATATCCATACCGCCATACATAATACGCACAATGTTCACTGAATCGGCACTCACCACATAAAACACTTCATAGTTATCTACCGGAAAATGCCGTAATTCTTTGGCTCTCCACGGTTCTTCGTCATAAACCTTGTATCTTTCGGGATTTTCGTCAAGCTTTAGCACCGCACTCTGAATACGGCGTACCAAATCAGCCGCCGTGTCGGGCTCTATCAACTGATAAGCAACATATTCATATATTCCGCGAATATCACGCTTTGCGTTCGCAGTATAGTTTACTTTGTACTTCATACACCAAAATCCCTGCGAAGTTCAGCCGCAACTTCCTCTGCCGAAAACACCCTTCCCTGCTCAATATCGTCCATTCCTTTTGTGATCTCAGCGTCAAACTGCTCCTTTGTCATTGTTGAAAGCGACAGCGGAGCATTCTCCGGCAGCTTCACATCAAAAGGTATGCCGCGATGAATAACGACCTGCCTTAAAAACATTCCTATCGCGTTGGACATGGGTATTCCAAGCTGATCGAGCACGGCTTCCGCCTGCTCCTTTATGTTCGGCTCAACTCTTGCAAATACATTGGATGTTCTTGCCATAACGATCCCTCCTTGTGCTTTTTCTATATTATAGCACATTTGCTTGCGAATTGCAAGCGCATTGAAAGCATTTTGAACATAGTTTTCTTCGACAATTAACGTCAGGAGGTTCTTATTGTTTTGTTATTATGTACAAGTATAATATAAGCGTTCATTTTGTTACCTCGTTTCCGAGCTTTTCAAATGTGACCGTTTCATTTTTCATAGAATGTTTACCGATGCGATAACCATGTTCAGTCAGCTCTTTTTTATATTTCAGAAACGAATGGTCTATCGGTATTCCCGCAATCTCTTCTATCTGTCCAAATGTCAGTTTCACGCTTTCTTCGCCATTCTCCGATATCCATTTCCAAAGAGCATTGTATTTGTTCATTTTTCATTCTCTCTATTGCATATACGGATATTTCAACGCCGTCATCGTCTGTATATTTTTCGACAAGGTTCATTCCTATAGACTCTGCTGTTTTCGCGGAAGGAATATTCTCGGTCCTCATATACGAGTATACTATTCTGAATGACGTATGTGAAAACGCCCGGTCTCTTACTGCGGAAGCCGCTTCTTTAGCATATCCGCAGCGCTGCTTGTCGGCTCTTATGTGGTATCCGATCTCGGGTCGGATAAATCCATTGATGTTCTGCATTGTAAGTCCGCAGTCGCCTATCATTTCTCCTGTATCTTTCAGACATACTGCCCACAGACCGAATCCGAGCACGCGATAACGCTCGATATTGGTTTCTATCCACTTACGAATCCGGGCTTCATCGAATGTATATGGATAATGGCGCATATTATCTTTGTCCGCGAGAACACGATAAAGTGCATCGAAATCATCGCTGTTCATTTCCCGAAGGAACAGTCGTTCTGTCTTTATTATCTTTTCCAATTTTATCCTCACATACACTTTTCAAGCGGATGCACTTCACAGCCCTTATCCACGTAATACGCAAACATCTCGTCCAGTTTTTTCAGATCATAGCTCGTAACACAATCCAAGATAACACGAACCTTATAGCCTGACTTTACAAGATTGTAGCAGGTCGATTTGACGCACACCGTCGCGTCCGCACCGACGATATAAAACTCCCCGATATCGTTCCGGCGGATAAAATCGACAAATGCTTCATTTGTAAGAGCGCTTGCCTTGAACTTGTCAAAAATGTTTTCCGATACGACCTTAAGCTCCGGGACAAGCTCGGCACCTTTGGTATCCGGCTTGAATGTTCTTGTCTTTTCCGAGAGATTGTAATGTTTGATATAGACGATATGCATATTGCTTTCAGCAGCCCGGTCGATCGCATTGTTGACCTGCGCTATTATCTTTTTGTAGTTTTTCGTTATGTCATTCTGAAGGTCTATTACGACCAGTGCTTTGTTTGTTTTCATTCTTATTCTCCTTTTCTTACGATAAAATATTAAACTTCATTTATATGATCATCAAATTTATTTTTTGTACAGAAATAACGATCCTATAAGATCAAATTGCCGTTATCCATTCCATAATAAGTTTCCTCTCTTCTTCCTTGATACATACAAATCATATCAAGGAAGGTTAATTAATTTCTGTCATTATCTATTCAAATTTGTCAGTAATAAACGAAATACATTTTTATTCTCTGTACATACAGATAGTCCCCTGGGACAACTTAAATCCATTTCTTTCATAAAACTTTGCCGCAGGTGCATATTCACTTGTATATAGGACAACTCCAGCCAGTCCAATTTCCCTACTATACTGTAGTACAGTATTCAGTAATGCTCTACCAATACCTTGTCCCTGCATTTGGGGCAATACAGCCATTTCATTAATATATAGCTCTCTTTTACTTCCTGAAATTTTACAATGTGCAAAAACACAGCCTACTATCTCGCTGTTTTCTTCATATACATATCCAACAAACTTCTTTTGTTCGTAAAAATCTGATAAATACGCTCTTGCATTATCAGGATTCCAATCTATCCCCCAATGTTCTATAGGAAAGGCTTGGGCATATATTTCCCCACATCTCTTTAAATCTTCAACCTGCATCTGTCTTATCATTTCATATCTCACCCTAATTTAACAATATTTTTTTCTATTGAATGTGATCTGATTCCGGGCATCCTTTCAAAGTCTCATAGTCAATAGGCGTTGTGAGACCTTCTACCTTTTCAAAGTACAGCTTTTCGCCGTCCTGCTCGGTATTGACACTAGCAAGAGCCACGACCTGTTTCACCGGATAAGACTCATATCAAAGAAGCTCTCTGCATGATCCGCTCATCTATCCTGCGCACAACACTGTTGGTATAGGCATGAAAATGCTTTAGCCAGAACCCGCTGCCCGACGGATTGATGCTTTCAAAATCCACGCCAAATCCGGTATATCCCTCAGTTTTCAAGGTGCTTATAACAAAATTCAACAAGTTCTGATATACTCCCTTGCCCCTGTGCTCTGGAATACAATATGCCCCCATAATATGACGATAAAGATTCCCGGACGCAACGAATGTTTCGCCCTCTTCTGACACTTCCATATATGCACATAATTCTCCGCCTGTCTTCGCTGCAAAGTAACGTACCTTATTTTTTTCCGAAGAATCCAGGAACTCTTCCTGTGTATCATGTTTTCGATTCACAAAAAATGGACTGGAGCAGTAATGCTCATTAAGTGCTAAATGCAGCGGATAAATATATGAATAATCTTCCTTGGGCATTTCAAAAAACTCATATCCGTCGCATACAACACAATCCATTGTTTTCATCGGACGAATGGCATCTATGCACCTCATGCCAAATCCATACCGAAATAGCTGCTGTTTTGCTTCCTCATCATGTTCATATAAACAAATGGCATGTGACATTGCTCCGGCTTTTACCCACTTTTTTGCAGCTGCCTGATACAAGGCTGCATATATCCTGCCGTGATTTTCCATAACTGCACCATTTGCACCCATTGGTGAAAAAACTCCTCTTACATCAGTGGAACGAAAAGCATTCTCAAATGGTTCCACACTGCAAAGAAATCCGACCATTTTTCCGCCTTCAAATGCTGCAACACCGAATCCGTTTCCGGATAATTGTTTCAGTATCGGAATGTCTGATATTTCCGGAAGCTCCTGTGTAAATGCTCTCTCATGATTATATGCGCGAAGGGCAATTTCCGCTGCTTCCTCTGTATATTTCGGTTCAAAGTCTCTGATTATCATTTATTTCTTTTCTCCAGATCTTGATTATTCGTAATTATAGGGAATACTCGTTCAGGTCTTTTGCCATCATGTATTCCGTGACTCCGGGACGGTACAGGTTCGGAATCTCCCCGACTTGCTGATAGCCGTTTCTTTCATAGAACCGCTTTGCATTAGGATTATAATCTGCGACAACAAGGAAAAACTTATCTGCCGTTTTATACGCGATATTTTCAGAAAAATCCAACAGAGTCTTGCCAATCCCCTTGTTCCTGTATTCTTCTTTCACGGCGATGATATGCAGGTATGGAAAACTGTGAAACGCTCCTTTGGGAATGATATATGTAAAGCCAACGCATTCTTCACCGATGAACGCCACATACAAATTCTCTTGGCGGATCCCTTCAAGAATCGCGTCTTCCGCACTTCCAGGCGAAGAAAAGTATCTTTCGCCGAGTATGGACTGACATAGTGCGTCCCTGCAATCCTTCAGATACAGTTCGTTTCCTTTTTCAAATGTGATCTCCTGCATTCCAATCTCCCTCTTTGCATCAGCGCTCTATTGAACCTGCGTACTGCCGGCCGCAACCGCTGCACACACCTGTGTGGACACAGATGATACCTCCGCAGACGGAACATGTCCACTGCTTCCGCTCGCGCTCCAGAAAAGCGGACATTCCTGCCTCCCGGATGAACCGCAGATTCTCCAACGGGGACTCGCGGAGCGGGTACTGCGATCCATACCGGGTCTCCTTTTCCATGACATCGGCGCAAGGGAAATCCGGACACTCATCGCAGAATGAATACCCGTTCGACTTTCTCTTTTTGCACAGAATGATACCGCATCTCTCTGAACAAAACTCCGGTTTGTTGTCGTTCGGGCCACGGCATCCGGCACAGCGGCCGGTCTCAGCCAGCGAACGCTTGCAGATGCCGCAGTCCAGTCCGCATGGAGCAATCATATCCGCAATGAACATTCCTTTCAGTCCTCCTTACTTGTCACCGTCGGCTGATCGGCAATTATTCTTTCAGACCACCGGGAAAAACAATTTATTCTGCCCGGTTGCCGGTTCGGTAAAATCGCATACCGCACCCGCAAGTTTCAGCCCAAGTTCCGGAATAAGGCTTTTGATCGCGTATTCAAATATCTTGCCATAGTTTCCCGGCTGAACCTCTGTCACAAGATATTTTCTTGCCGGCATGACCCACTTTACCCATTTAAACATTTCTCCTCCATAAAAATCCGGCACGGAACAGAGGCACACGGATAACATAGGGTCTCCGCTTCGATGCGTTTAATTAAGGCACTATCGGGCCTGTGTATCGATAAACCGGTGTATGCCTGCGACAAGTTTATCTCTGCGAATATCTGAGCTTCATAATGTTCCGTTCATCAGCCGCTCAACTTCATCAAGCGCCGGCGGGTGCAGCGGCAGCGGGAACCGCGATATTGCAGCGCCGGAGCAGGCACTTGCGAATCTCACAAGTTCGTCGTCCGTCATTCCGTGCAATACGCCGTAAGTGCAGCCCGCCTTGAAGGTATCACCCGCGCCGAGCGTGCTTTTCACGTTGACCGTGAAAGGCTCCATGCGATGCATTTTGCCGCCCTTCCTGCCGTAGAGCATTTCGTCCGCACCCTGCGTTATTATCGTCAGTCCGTCGGTTTCCGACTGCATCAGCGCGAACACTTCCTCGTTCGGCATTCCGGGATATTGCTGCGATGTACACTCGTTAGATACAACGTTCACAGCGGCGCCCCGGTGCAGGAAAGAGTCGTGACGGCTGTCTATCGTAACATATGGTATGTAAAGCTCGATGCAATACTTCGCCGCGGTCAGCGACTCCTCGCCAAAAAACGGGTCTATCGCAGCGACCTTACAGCTTGCAATATGTTCTTTTTTCGGAACATTCCACCAGCATTTTCCCGACGAGAAAAGCTGCTGAAAGAAGCCCATTGGCGTGCGGGTATTGCCGGATATAACTACATAATCCATGACCCCCGCGTCGTTCTCTGTGAATGTCATTGGTGACATATCAACGCTCTTGCCGCTGTAAAACGATTTGAGCATCGGCGCAACTTCTGTTCCGATGTGATTTCCGTCCATTACGACCGACGCTCCGAGAGACGCGAGCACAGTCGCTGCTGTTCCGGTCTCGCCGCCGGGAAGAAAATAGTGTTCGCATATCTCGGAATACTCATCGGGACGAAGAAACCCGTCTTTCAGCAGGAACGAGTGCGTTCCGAGAACCATTCCGAAAAGGTAAATATCTGCTTTCATTTTGCTGCTTCCTCATAGAAACGACTTCGGCGCAGACCGCAAAAAGCAGTCTGCGCTTATTTTTTGTCTGCGCTCATATCTTTCTGAGCGGCACCCAGATATAGCTCAATGTATCCGCAGGATCGTCGGCAGGAGGCATATAGACCTCGATAGAGTAATTTCCCGCAAGCTCATATCCCTTCAGCGACGGCAGCCATTCCGACCATATCTGCGTATTCACGCTCTGCAGACTCTCCGGAAGCGGACCCTTGCATCTGAACTGAGCCCAGAGGCTTCCCGGTATCTGATATGTTTCGCAGCCTTCGGGAATATCCTCCCACGGCGCGTAAAGGTCAGCGATCCAGTAATCAAAATCCTTTCCGTCCATATCGAGACACACGCCGAGCATTCCTTTGAGCCCTTTCATATCCGACATCCATTCATTCCAGAACTTCGGTATTTCCTGATAGCTCGTCTCGGCATTGAACCGTCTTTTGAAGCCGACAATAGTGAACGGCGCTTTCTCTGTAATACGATAATCCAACATTTTTCCACCCTCCAGTGTTATTCTGATGTGAAGCGGAGCGAATGAACGCAGTCCGGCGCCCGCTTCTCTTGCCTGTGACGGAGTTATGCCGTAAAACCTCTGAAAAGCCTTTGCGAAGCTGTCCGGCGAGTCGTAGCCATACTTTAGCGCGACATCTATCACCTTTGTGTCGGAGCCGAAAAGCTCCTGAGCCGCCAGCGTCATTCTGCGCGCACGGATATATTCACCGACGGTCATACCGCAAAGCGCTCCGAAGATACGCTGATAATAGAACGGAGACAATGCCGCCTTATCCGCAATATCCTTAATGTCAAGCTCGTCTGCAAGATTTTGCTCGATATAGTTTATCGACTCCTGAAAGCCCTCGACCCAGCCGTTCATAGTGTTCACATCCCTCCGTTCTGTTATCAGTATATCATGTTTTCATCTCCTGTGCCCGACTTTCTGTGCTCTCTTTTTCGGGCTCACAATTTATTTTGCGCTCCTGATTAAAACAACCACTCTTTTGCTTTTTCATAATCGGAAAGGAATTTAACTGCAATTCCTTTTCTATTTATTTTTACGAAAGACTTTTGCCAACACTTATCAACTCCGACAAACGCGATCTTTCTGAATATTTTATCGGTCTCTGTAATTGCAGTTACTATTGTTTCCGCTATTTTTTCGGTAATATCTGTTTCATCAAGATTGATTATCATAAACGATGAAACGGAAGGTTTTGAAAAAGCTTTTACATCTCCGAGAAATTTTGCGATCACATCATCTTCATAAGCGCCCATTCCGTCTAAATGCTCACACCATATCTGTCCGCCATTGTAATTGAGTTCAAACGACTTCTTTTTTATTCCGGCTTGATGAATGATATTCATAGCGTTTGTCCTCCGTCGGTACTTTCTTATTGATTTTCTGTTATTACATAACATTCATGAACCGCCGCCGCTGTTGCGAAAAAACAAACAAATGCCGCACTATAATTCAAATCGATAAATGTCAGCGTCAGCGGGAAAATGAAAAGCAGCCCTCCGGTCATCTTGTTTATTATGGAATGTACAGCCACAAACATTTTCTGTCTGATGTATCCTGCTGCGATATTTGTCACCCTAATAAATGCTATGACAGCGATCCAGATATAAAGCCAAATGGGAATATTCAAAACAGGCAGCAGTTTTATCAGGCATACCGCCACAAATACGATATCCGCAATAGTATCAAGCCTTGAACCGAACTCGCTGACGGTATTTGTTTTTCTTGCCACAGCACCGTCGATCATATCTGTAAAACCCGAGGTCAGATATACTGCATAAAAAGCGGGAGAAAACACAGGAAAGAACAGCAGTACAGCACTCAGTAATATCCTGATGCTTGTTATGATATTTGCCATTTTATTTTGGCTGCACCCCGTAAGTCTTGATAAAATGCATACTGAACTTTTCTATCTGCGCAAGCGCATCATCAGTCTTCTCCGGCTCACGGTCACACAAGTGAATAAGCGCGGAGATCGGAGTTGTATATGCAAACGCGAGCATTTCCGGATCGTCTCGCCGCAGCAGCCCCTTATTCATCATACCGTCAAAGATATATGTGAACATCTCTTTCAGCCCAGTCAGAAAATGTTTTGTTGCAAGCTCCCGCGCTCGGTCGTCACGAAATTGCTCGATCGTGAGCAGCTTACGCGTCATTACAATATTTTCATCGTGTATCGTGATATTCACCATTTGCATTGTCATTCCGACCAGCCCGTCCAATGTATCGGGAACAGGCGGCATATTTTCCCGCGAGCCGAAGCGCTCCGCATAATATTCGATCATCTTGTCGAGCAGGGCGTTCCAGATATCCTCCTTGCTCTCAAAATGCTTGTACATCGAGGATTTCACTAGTCCCAGCGACGCAGTGAGCTCTCGGATATTCGTTCCGTCATAACCATTCTGCGAAAACATTGCAAGCGCCGCCTCAAGTATTCGTTCTTTTGTGTCTTTCGCCATACCGATCTCCTTCATAACAAATCGTGACCGTCCGTTCACTTATATTATAGCGAACGGGCGGTCACTTGTCAATAGGCTTTAAAGATTTTTCATATTATTTATGCACAAAAGTCGCTGGTTCCTCTTGTGCAAATCGCAGATTATGAACCGAAACCTCACAAATTGCTCCCAATTTCGGTGGCGAAATGTCCTTTATTATAGAGGGGAGTATAAATCAGATCATCCTATGTGACTTTTCACAAAACCTGCAGCCACCAATTGGTCATAATGGAGATTTTATTCCATACTATGGAAAAATGCCCCCAATATCAATTGGAATTTATCCTTATATATGAAGAGAAGTATAAATCCGGCAGTCAATCAACGGTAATCATAAAGACAGTGCTGGGACATCAATCACCATTCTCCGCAGATGAAAAAGCCTTGACCTGTCAGATCATACGAACTTAACAGTAATATTTGAAAATCGATGGCATTATGCCTTGCGTTTCGGCTTTTGCGTTCCCTCATTATGAAGGGATAAACAATCTGAAGCATTTATGGCAGGTCAAGAAAGCCAACCCCGATGTAAAAATATACAACTCCGGCAGTCGCAGAAAACCTTAACCCGTCATATTCTACGAATTTTTCAAATAGTGCGAAAATACGGCGGTTTTAACCTTAAAAAATGATGTTAAATTTTCCCTATTAGTGAGGGACATTGATTCCGTAGCGCATTTTCGACATAATGAAATGTCTGCCCTGACATCTGAATAATGCACAACTCAGCATCGGGTTTCACGAATTTGTATAGTGATTCCTACGAAATCGTCAAAAAGGCAGATAAAAAGAGCTCGGAAAACCCCTATATTATTGGAACGATGAATTTTCGAGACCGAAGGAGATGATCTTAACTGTTAAATCTGAAAAAAGTAGGAGGTACCCCATAAACCGAAAACAGCCGGTATACGTACACCGGCTTAAAAAAGTAACTCACGCAAGCAGAGAAAGTATACGTATACTTTCTGAAATTTTTGCGGAACCCCTCAAAAATTTCCCGCACTTTCCGGGAATGGAAAGTGCTGCCCCGCAGGGTCAGGCTGCCGCCTGAAACCGCAAACCGGCGCTAACCGCGCCATAAAGAAACAGATAGAAAGCCATAGGGCTAACCAAAAATGAAAAACAAAGGAGAGATGATAATGCCGATCTTAAAGTCAATCGCAATACACGACAACGTCAAAGCAACATTGAAGTACATATTAAATCCCGAAAAAACAGAGGGACAATTCTTTTGCAATTCTCATAATTGCTTTACCGACGCAGAGGATGCATATTTGAACATGAAGTATGTTTACGAACAATGCACGCACCACAGATTTAACGAGCCCCTGAACAAAATTGGTAAGAACCGGGTTAAGGCAATACACTATATCCAGTCGTTTAAGCCCGATCCCAACCTGACTCCGGAGCAGGTACACCGCATGGGTTTAGCGTTTATCAGAAAAGCGTTCGGGGATAATGTCCAAGCCGTAATTGCAACTCACGTTGACAAGGAGCACCTACATAACCATATCCTGATAAATACATATGGCATCGACGGTCACAAATTTAACGACAACTATACAACCCGCCGCAAGCTACGTGATCATTCCGACAGGGTGTGCCTTGCTTTTGGTGTGCCGTACATCGAACCAAAGCACAAGAGGGGTATGACTTACGGCGAGTGGAACGCGCTTCGGAAAGGTACGTCGTGGAAAGAAAAGATACGCCGCGAGATCGACACTCTTGTGTTAAGCTGCAAGAATTATGACGAGCTCGCAGCCGCGCTCGAAAATAAGGGGTACACGATAAAGTATGGAGCAAAGCCGTCGATAAAAGCGCCGGGGCAGCAGCGTTTTACACGTTTTGCAACGCTTGGCGATGATTACATTATCGAAAATATCAAGTCGCGTATTGTATGGAAGGACGATCTGGGTAACGCAAGCCGCGAGGACGCATACAACAAGGGACAAGCTCTGACTATCTGCTTTGCCGGCATTATCACTCAGCTCGCAAAACGCATAGTTGACGGAACGAAGAAACCGAACAAGCGCAATGAAAGTTTGGAGTACCTGCCGCACAACGATCGAGATGTATTTCAGTTAGGAGCACAGCTCGCGTTAATCAACAGATTGCAGATTCACTCTATCAGTCAAGTCTCTGAAAAAATCGAAGAGACGCAGAAAGAACACGACAAAGCGGTCTCCGAATTTAACGCTCTCACATCTGAACACCACCGGCTCGCTGATCTTCTGAAACAGTATGATAACTGTCGAGAGTTAGAGGACAAGCCCGACAAAACTCTCGCTGAAAAGATGAAGCTGTCACTTGCGCGGCAGTCGCTTTCCCGTCACGCTATCAATTCTCCGGAAGATGTACGGCAACTCGAATTGCAGAAACAAGAATATGACGACAGTATCGCGGAAATACAGAGGACGATTGATGATAACAACTATCTTGTCAGGGCGCTCCATGAGATCGCCGCAACTTATCTCGATATATCGCATGGCGACTACATCAGTAAACTGATTAGCGAGAAGAAAGCCCAGCAGGATACCCTGCCGGAAAATCCCTTACAGGAAAAGAATAAGCTAATACCGACCCAGATTGTTTCCGCGCTGAAACATGACGAACCGCAACAGGATAACCCTGTCCAGAAAACTACAACACAAGAAACACACCGCAGGAAAAAGAGCAGATGATCGGAGGTGAGGACTTATGATCTGTATTTACGGAGGTGTGCCGCCGTAGGCTTTGTTGTGCCGTTTGCAGCTATGCTCATATATAGAAAAACATCTGAAAAAACATGGCAATGAAATTCAAGGAGGAAAAGGAATGAGAAGAATACTTACAATTAAAGAAGCGGCTAAACTTATCGAGGGTCTCACGGAATACCGTATCCGTCAGATGTGCAAAAGCGGTCAGCTTCCGTGCTTCATGGCAGGGAAGAAATATCTGATCAACGAGCAGGCTCTGTACAAGGCGGTGTTCGGTTATGTACCCGAAGATGTGAAGTCTGCATAAAGAAAAACAAACAATGAAATGATAAAAAGCCGCACCACTATGCCATCTGTGCTTGTTATCAGTCTCGGATTCCGGTATCCGGTAACAGAAATTTTCTCGAACCGCTTGACAAGTCACGCTTTAATGTGTAAAATAATAAGTACAGATAAGTGCTGCGGTTTATTGAAGGAGGAATAAACCATGGCATCAATCAGCAAAAGAGGAAACTCTTATCGTATAAAGGTATCGTGCGGGTACGACGCACACGGCAGACAAGTCAGCCAGTACAAAACGTGGAAGCCCGAACCGGGCATGACGAAAAAACAGATCGAGAAAGAATTGCAGCGTCAGGCGTTTATCTTTGAAGAAGAGTGCATGGACGGGAACACCGTCTGCACAATAAAATTCGAGGACTTCGCCAAGCAGTGGTTCAAGGAGTATGCGTACATTCGTCTGAAAGCCGGTACTATCGCGGGTTACGAGAACATGACGCCACGCATTTACAAGGCACTCGGACATATCCGAATGGACAAGCTCACTCCGCATCACATTCAGAAGTTTATCGTTGATCTCACGGAATGCGAGCGCTTCGACACCCCGAAAAAGCACGGGGGCAAGCTGTCCACCAAGACGATCAAGCTGTATAAATCGTTCGTATCAACGATTTGCGATTATGCAGTAAAAATGCAGATCATCAAGGAAAATCCCTGCAAAAATGTCACGATCCCGAAAGTCGTCACGCCGGAGAAAGACTTTTATTCCGTCGAGGAAGCGCAGCGGCTGCTTGAACTTTTCGAGCAGGAGCCGGACGAAAACTATATGTTTGTCTGCTTCTACACTGTTGCAATTTATACCGGATTTCGTCTCGGAGAATTGCTTGGTCTGGAATGGAAGGACATCGACTTCGACACGAACGTGCTCTCCGTCAAGCGCACCAGCCTTTATACCAAAGAAAAGGGAATCTACACCGATACGCCAAAAACCGCGTCAAGTATCCGTAGCCTGAAAGTCCCGCAAGGCGTTATGGACTGCCTTGTTAAATGGAAAAACTTGCAGGACGCACAGCGCGGAAAACTCGGTACGCAGTGGATCGACACAGACCGCATCTTCACCAAATGGAACGGCGATTATTTGTGCAGAGCCGCACCCTCGCACTTCTTCCACAAGTTCTGCGATCGGACGGGCATGCGTTATGTATCAAATCACTCCATGCGACATTTGAACGCATCTTTACTTGTGAATGCGGGCGTTGACATTAAGACAGTCCAAAGCTGCTTAGGACATTCAACTCCGACAACGACTTTACAGATTTATCTGCATACGTTCCAGTCAGCACAGGCAAGAGCAATGGACGCTGTCGCGGAGGTCTTACCTATCGGCACCAAATTCCCGAAAAACAACATCAGAATTGCATGATTCACGGACAAGGGACAAACAAGAGCCAAACGGCATTTTTTACTTAAACATAAAATGGCTCGAACCCGCATTATAAGCGGGTTCGAGCACAAAATATACTGGCTCCTGTTACTGGACTTGAATTGACCTTTGAGCTTTTTGCGTCTTTGGGTCAATTCAAGAAAAGTGCGGTATAATGCGGTTTCGCAGCCCCGTACATTTAGCAGCTTGTGGTCACTTGAAGTAAACTTTTGTAAAAATAACGACCAAATAACGACCCAAATCAGGCGTGCTTCTGTTAAACATTCAACATAATATTTTGGAGGATTAACAGATGAACGACATTATTAACAAGCTCTATTACGGGGAAATTAACCCCAGCGAAAAACCGGCACCCGCTACGAAGCGATACACCGACAACCGCGAGCTGATATGCTCCACCGAGAACAAGCTGCTTGAACAGTTCCCAAAATGTAAGGAACTGCTCGACACATACACCGACGCGCTCCACATTGAAGCGCAATTAGAGTGCGAAGCAGACTTCGAGCGTGGCTTCCGGCTCGGTACTCTAATCGCGGCGGAGCTGGCACAGCCTATTGAGTAAATTCAATTCAACCCAATCCCCTTGACGCTGGTTGAGGGGATTTCGATTCCGGATATATTTTGCAAAATGGAATATTGCAGGAATCTAAAGCAATCCATAATCAGCAGCCCTCTCAATATTTACCTGCTTTCTTCTGTTCAACTCAATCATAACTTTTTTGTATAAGGATTTATCTTCATATATGCGATTTAACCGCTCTATTAGTTCCTTGAAATATTTTTCGTTATCCTCACAATATTTATCAAAGTTCTCCGGTTTTATGGAACCGCGTAAATCCATATTCATTTTCTTTTTTTCTCTGTCAATCTTCGCTTTCCATATATTGTTGATCATTGTTGAATAGTCATCTGTCAAAAAGTACAGTAAGCTTTCATTTGCACCATCATTATCAATAAAATAATTATCCGGCTCTGAATATAAAATAAGCAGAGCGCTATTATATGTTGAGAAAAAATCAATACAACCCTTTACATCAGCAACCTTTTCTATTGTGGGAAACAGATACTTCTTTGATACGGCAAGCGCTTTATTGAAGCTGTCAAGCGTAATGTCATCTTGTTCGGTATTGTATCTGAAAGCTCGTAGCATTCTGTTTTCATCAGTAACATTATCCATTGATTGAGTCATAAAAATATCAAAATTATCAGTCATAATTCCTATTGGACCTAAATCCTGATTGTCAGGTGTTCTGCCCAACTCGATAGATGATCTGTAAACAGATTCAACACCGCCTACGATATCGAACGCATATAATGTAATACTGTTCTCTACTATCGTATATGTCTTTTCCTTCATATATGTAATAAACTGTATGATCTCGTTATTCAAAAGTTTAGCATAATATGTATGTCTGCCCTTAACTTTAACAAAACCTCGTTTTGTCAATTCTTCATTAAAGCCCTTTATAAATGCAGCATTTAAAGTCATTTCAATCCACCTGTTTATCTTATTACCTCATAAAGCTGTCGGTTTTCTTTATGTGCAGATTTGAAAAGAACATTCCCATATTAATGACCTTCCTTATGATTTACTGAAATAATTATATCATACACGAACAGACAAGAATAATACTATCTATAATCGCTTTCAGCCGCTACGACCACCTAATATCTCGTCAAACTTCTCCTAAGTCTTCGCAAAAGATTGAGTGATCACACGCATTCCAAAATACCGTTCTTATATGTAAGATAGCACTTCATATTCCTGTATTTCTCATATTCGCCGTTCTCTACGGTCTTTATTGCGCTTTTGAAGGCTTCACGCATATTTCGCGCCCGCACTATTGTCTGTCGTTCTTCTCCTACAGCATCTACATTATCCAAAAGCTCGCCCTTAGCGTTCTCCTTGATAAAAGTATCAAGCTCCTCCGGCAGATCGACGATATTTCCCTCATCATCGAGCGACAGGTCAAATACGGTTATACCTGTTCCGGAATCTTCAAGATGTCTTACGGCAGCTTTAAGCCACATTCCCGTAAACCCGCTTTCCTGTTGCTTGTCTCTATTTATGGCGTAGTAGAAATTGGACATTCTTTGTCCTGTAACAACATTCTCGCCATACTTTTCCTTATTCTCGGCACGCTGCAAAAACAACTCCGCGACACGGCGGTTTGTCTCCTCATCATTCGCGCCGCTGACCTCAACATTCCTGCCCCATACGCTGAATGTAAGCTCTTCATCGGGAGCAAGCTCGATCCCAGCTTCGGACAGCATATCAGCAATCGTATTCTGCATAATATTCTGCTCACGGATGTGATTTGCTTCTCGCATTACATCGCCCTCAATTCCGGCATTTACGAAAGTTCTCATTACTTTCTTTTCCCACGGTTCGAGCTCCGCGCCGGTCTTATATTTTTCGATAGCGGCTTCTCTGTCTGCAGATACTTCAGGAGAATCCCATATTCGCAGAGGAATCCTGTAGTTTGGATTATATCTCCATTCTCTTTCCTCGATAGAAGCGTTATCACCTTTTAAAGCCTGTCGATACCAGCAATTCAGCTCTTCGGCACTGCACTTATGTCCGTGTTTATTGTAATAGTAGTTGTCGAATTCCTCCAAAGTGCAATTTTTAAGAGGTTCACCGCTATTAAGCGTAGCTTCTATTTCTTCATTTTTCAACTTTTGCTTTGCTTGATCCGACAACTCAAATGTAACAGCGTCCCCGTTTCTCGCAACCGGCGCAAACAGCGTTGTTTGCTGTACATTCTTCGTTTTGTTTCGCTTTTTGTTCTTGTTGAGTGCTTCAAGTAATATCTCAATATCGCTGCGATCACGTTTTGTGATGTTCTGCTTGTTGTAAATACCTAAATCCATATTCCAAACCTCCCGAAATTGCCATATATTATAATATCGTCAAAATCTGTAAAAACTTTAGCATTTGAGGGGAATTTACTCCCCGCGTGACAGCGTGACAAACGTGACAGCGCACCTCAATCCCGCTCCCCGAACGACTTTCCGCTGTCACACTCGTCCGTGACAGCAGCGTGACAGTCGTGACACCCTACGACAACCGAGAAACCATACCCACCGGACACATCACAAACCGTTATCTTCTGCTAACTCCTTGCTGAACGACTATCTTCACTTATGAAAGCACTCTCGCCTTTGTTACTTTCTGCGAAAGTAACGCAAAGGTACTTTTGACAGTTCGCGAGCTCCTATCAAAAGTACCCTTGCGCCAGCCGTTCCCTCTGGACTCCCTTAATGCCACCTTGAAAAACTGGGGCGGCAGGAGAAGCGGCTACCGCCGCACAAGAACGGACGGCAGGAGCCGTCACATTTGTCACGCTTTCATGTGTCACACAAACTTGAAAAGCCATAAATCGGTAAATCAGAATTTATCCGATTTTCCTCAATTCATAAAATACTTGCAGCCATTCAGGCTGTTCATATGCACTAAGCTTTTCTATTGTCCTTTTTCCAATTCGCCTGTCCAGAACAGCGAACATTCTTACAATTGGATCGTCGGAAAAAATGCTACTCTGTATGTCGTTATTCCTGTATTTCTCAAGCGCGTTACAAAACTCATCATCTGTGTATTCCGTTCTCATGCTCATTGGATATTTCTTCATAGTATCCCAAAATCCGTCCCAATATTCATGAACACCAACAGGCGACACATTTTCGGAATACCCTTGCTCTATAAAATATGAATTTACTGTTTCCAAAGAAAAGCGTTTTATCTGTTTGCCGTCGATACAAACATCAAATATGTGGCAGTTATCCATACCGACATATCTTGTACAACCATATTGTACTCTGCCGCGTATATTTTCGGCGATCATCTCTTTTTCAAGGTATTTTCTCATTCCACTCCATGAACCAAGTTTTTTTCCCATATTTTATAACTCCTCTAAATTTCAATTTAGCTTATAATCCACCACAATCATTATACTACCAGCGACCGTCTTTGTCAAACGTGTCACGCTGTCATACCCCCGTCACGTCCAAGCGTGACAGCGCAAACCCGCGCTACAAAAGGAACAGAAGCCAACTGTCACGTTTGTCACGCTGTCACACATACTTACATTATCCATAGAACGAAAAAACAGAATTTATCTGCGCCTTCCGAATTCATCAAAATTCTTCTTTAGTGCGTTTTCAGTCGGAATAATCGTCCCGATCATAGGAATCATCTGCACAATTGTAAGAATCCCTCCAACGGTTCCGACTGTATTGGGTTCATTTCCAAGCACAAGTACCATTACGACAACAGAGAGCGGTAAAAGTGTTAGTCCGCAAATGAACCAGAGCCTACCAATATACTCGTGGGCAAACTTCCATGTTTCCATATTCATCATAGATCTTTTTGTTCGATATCCGAAGGTATAGTTTATATCTTTCGGCGCTTTATTCGAGAACGATCTTCCCTGTACGATCATTGTAATTGGTATGAGCAAAACCATTATCAACATGAATACCCAAAAGCCAATCATGACGGACCTCCTACAAATCCCGATTTAGCTTAATAGCCACAACAATCATTATACCAACACAGTCTGCTTTTGTCAACCGTGTCACGCTGTTGTCACATCAGAGTGTGACAGCGCAAACCCGCGCTACGAAAGGAACAGAAGCCAACTGTCACGTTTGTCACGCTGTCACGTCTTTGCAGCATAGAGCAAAACGCTTGCCTTCTTCGCCAGCTTCTTCTCGCGCTCCCGTGTGAAAGCGCACAGCGCTTCTTCCGCGTCGCTCAGGTCGAGCTTATCCTTCCCGACATCGCGTATCAGCCGGTCACGCTTGTCTCGTATCTCTTCCTTGTAGTCGCCAAAAAGGTTGTGAAACTCGATGTACTGCGGACTTTCGGCTCCGAGCGCGTCCTTGACCTTCTTGTCGTTGTTCTTCATATTGCTGATCGAGCGCTCAGTCTCGCGTTTGAGCGGATCGCTCTCCACGTTCAGCCGTGCCTTTTGAATATTCCCGACGCGAGCGTCCTTGCTGCACTCCGGAGAACAATACTTGACCTTGCCGTTGGAGCTTGCAAACATCTTCCCGCAGATCTCGCAGCGCATTATCTTGATGTCATTTTTTTCGCAGCCGCGATGCAGGTCAAAGATGAAGAAGTCGAGAGTATCACATACCGTGTACTGCTTATCCCCGCAGATTACCGCCGTAGCGGTGCTGTCGGGATTTTTTAATGTACCCTCGATAGACACGAACGGCGAGGTCAACATCGTAAAGGTATTCATCAGCTCTGACTGCCATTTCTTCCGCTTCTTCTCGATGTTCAGCGGCAGCGTCAAACCGTTGATGATCGTCGTGAGGTTCTGCTTTCCGCTGCCGAAATCAGTCTCTGCGTTTCCGAAATCGTCGAACACTCGCTCTATTATGTATTGCAGGAACACATTCTCATTCATTTGCAGAGCTTCAAGCGGCTCCACAGCAGCATTACGTTCTTTTTTGCTGACAGTCAGAACTTTACAAATGCCCTCAACTCCGGTTTTCAGCGCTTCATAGTTTGCAGAGAACTCATACATCTGCCTTACAATGTCAGAGATTTTGTAATCCTTAAATTCGCGCACCTTGGTGTCCTTTGAGATACCGATGTGCGCTTTTCCTTTTCTGTACTCAAAAAAATAACCGAAATAAACCATAATTCGCTCCAAAAATCAACTTGTAAAACCGTAATTCTTAAAATATTATGATGTGCGGTTAAGAATATTATAGCCTGTTTATGCGGATTTGTCAAGCCTGCAAAACCTGTTTGATATTTGAAACTGTAATCTCTTCAGGTTCGAGAGCATTTATGCGATAATAGCATTGTAAGGAGCCAATAGGCTCACGGAACAGAGACAGAAACGGAGGCAACAATGAAGAGAATTTTAACCATTAAGCAGGCAGCACAGCTTATCGAAGGACTCACTGAGTACCGCATAAGACAAATGTGTAAGAGCGGACAGCTCAGGTGCTTCAAAGCTGGCAACAAGTACCTCATAGCCGAGGAGGACTTGTACGAAACGGTATTCGGCAGGAGAACGGGAGAGGAGGACAAGATATGACAGACAGGAAGTGGCAGGCACCGCAGGCATTGAAAGAGGAGCGATCCTCTTTCAAGCCTTATCCGATAATGGATCTGCCGGAGATATTGCGGGAAATGGTAAATTCGGTATCGGTAACGACCTCAACGGATAAGTCAATGGCGGCAACGGCAGTATTATCAGCAATGTCGCACTGCTTTTCGGGAATGTACCGAATGTACGGGAAGACCGACCACAGCGAACCGATAAATCTGTACACGCTGATACTTGCAAGCCCGGCAGAACGAAAATCTCCGGTAATGCGCTTCATCAAGAAACCGTTTATCGAGTTTGCGCGGGAGTTCAACGACAGCCACAAGTTACAGATATTCACCTCACAGGAACAGGCGGCAAAGCTGAAAGCCGAGATAGCGGAATTGCAGACAAAGGGAGCGTCACCGGACGAGATCGCGTTCAAGCGAGCTGAGCTTGACAGTATGGAAGTCGAACAGTTCCGGCGGGTATGTGTAGATGATGTAACGCCGGAAGCGCTCGTCAAGCTGATAAACGACAACGAAACAATACTGATGATGTCAGACGAAGCCGGAGTATTCAAGAATTTCGGCGGACGGTACAACAACGGAGTTGCAAACCTCGACCTGCTTCTCAAATGCTGGGGCGGCGAGAGTTATCAGAAAGACCGATGTCACGGAGAGCCGGTATATCTTGACAGACCGTACTTGTCGGTATGCTTGTGCGGACAGCCGTACATTCTTACCGAGCTAATGGAAAACCGCGCGTTCGTGTCGAGCGGTATGCTTGCAAGGTTTATCTACTGCTTCCCGCGCTCGTTCATCGGTATGCGGGATTACAATGCAGCATCAGTAAAGCCGGAGTTTACGGCAGCTTACGACAGGCTCGTAAAGGACGCTCTCGCAGTCAAGAACAACAGGAAAAAGAGCGAACCGGAAATACCGTTATACTTTGATGATGAAGCGCGGGCAGAATTTGCCAAATACTACAATAAAAGCATTGAGCCGTCGCTGCTGACAGACTTTGCGGACTGCCCGGATTGGGGCGGCAAGTTTCACGGACTTATTCTCCGCTTTTGCGGCTTGCTGCACTGTATCAAGTGCATTGTCGGCGGCAGATCACCGCAGAGCGAACAGGTGACGCTGATAACGCTTATGGAAGCTATCGAGCTTGCGGAGTATTACAAGCAGCAGGCGATCTACGCCTACGGAATGAACACCACAGGCGCGGTCGCGGACACCGCAGAATATGTGCTGAACAAGCTGAAAACCAAGAAAATAACCCGTATCAGCAGCCGCGAGCTTCTCCGCTCGTGCAGGCGGTTCAAAAAGGTCGCAGAGCTTGAAGAACCAATGGAATTACTGATCGACAGAGGGTACGCCGTAGCCTACGAGGAAAGCGGAACGCTCTGGTACGAGGTCAATCCGATGATATGACAGGAGGGGTGAAATGATAAAAAGAACGATCAGCGGACAGATCGACAAGGGTGATGTGAATCACAACAACCGGGAATTCATCGCTTCAAATGTCGATAAATACCGCGTCAAAGACAACATTACAATCGTAAAAGACGACATCCGGGATGTGTATCACGAGCTGTTTGACGAGGCGCTGAAAGAGTTCAACGCCCGTCAGACGCGCAAGGACAGGATAATCCACGACTACCGGGAACACATCAGACACGGACGGCAGGAAAAGGAGTTCTACGAGGTCATCTTCCAAGTCGGGAATATGGACGATACGCCGGTAGGCTCAGACGCAGCGAAAACCGCGACCGGGATACTAAAAGAGTTTACAGAGGGCTTCATAAAGCGAAATCCACACATTCGGGTTTTCAACGCAGTCATTCACCTTGATGAAGCAACGCCGCACGTTCACATCGACTTTGTACCGTTCGCCACAGGTCAGAAGCGCGGGCTGCCGACACGGAACACGCTGTCAAAAGCGCTTGAACAGCAGGGTTTCAAGGGTAAGGACAAGCTCGAAACAAACACGAAAATGTGGATAGAGCGCGAGAAACAAGAGCTTGCAGCGGTTATGCTCACGCGCGGCATTGAGTGGGAGCAGCTCGGAACGCACAACGAACACCTTTCCGTCCTTGACTACAAAAAGCAGGAACGGCAGAAGGAACTGAAAGACCTTGACAGCAAGACCAAAAGCGCCGAATGGGTTCTGAATCAGAGGGAAAAGCTGCTGTCGGATATCGAAACCACGATTGACAGGCTTGACGGCGAGTATCAAGAGAAACGCGATACCATTGAGAGTATGGATACCGAGATAGCCGCCAAGCAGTCAGAGGTAACACAGGTCACGGAAGAATTGACCGCTGCCGCCGATCAGCTCGCAGAACAACAAGCGCTGATAGCCGAGAGTGCCGGGAAAGTCAGTCAGATCAAGGACATCAACAGCATCGAAACGAAAAAGACCGTGTTCGGCGGGAAGATAACTGTCGCTGCCGAGGATTACGACAAGGTTTCGGCTCTTGCCAAGAAACAGATAGCTGCCGAAAGTCACGAAAAGAAGCTGAATGAGCAGATAAAGACCTTGAAAGAAGAAAAGGCACAGCTTGCCAAAGAAAAGGAGGAATTGCAGAAAAAGAACGACGAACAGGCAAAAGAGATAAGCTTTCTGAAATCTGTCCGGGAGCGCTTGAATGTCGAAAAGCTGAAATCCGAGATCGAGGAATGGAAGAAAAAATACAACAGGTTAATGGAATTTATCGAAAGTCTTGACCTTAAGGAGCAGCTCGAAAAATTCCTGCACCCTGTTGTACAGGTCATCAAGCACAAGAGCAGATGACAGTATCACGACCACCGCCCTGTTTTGGGGCGGCGGTACACATAGAGAAATATGACATAACAATGAAATCAACGGAAAATGACCATAGGACGCGCTTCGTCACATAAAATTTCTTCAAAGCACTTGACAAGTGACGCTTTAAAGAGTAAAATTGTAATTACAGAAGTGCGCCTATGGTTTGTCAGAGGAGGAACAAATCTATGGCAACAATTCAGAAAAGAAACAACGCCTATCGCATAAGAGTTTCGTGCGGTTACGATATTCACGGCAAGCAGATAATGCACACGCTCACTTGGAAGCCCGACGAGGGTATGACCAAAAAGCAGATCGAGAAAGAGGTGCAGCGTCAGGCGGTACTGTTCGAGGAGCAGTGCGCCAGCGGTTACACAGCAAAAGCTGTCAAGTTCGAGGAATTCCTTAATCAGTGGTTCAAGGAATATGCAGAGCTGTCATTGAAGCCTAACTCCGTAACCGGCTACCACTCAATGAAGCCGAGAATTATCAAGGCTCTCGGACACATCAGAATGGACAAGCTCACAGCACGCGACATTCAGAAGTTTATCGTTGACTTATGCGACACCAAGCGCTTCGACACACAGGACAAGAATGACGGGAAGTTATCCACAAAGACGATAAAGCTGTACAAGTCCTTTATTTCAACGGTTTGCAGCTACGCCGTCAAGATGAATGTCATCAAGGACAACCCCTGCAAGAACGTCACTATTCCGAAGGTGGTATCACCCGAAAAGGAATTTTATACCATTGAGGAAACACAGCAGCTTTTCGACCTGTTCGAGAAAGAGGACGACAGCAACTACATCTTCGTGTGCTTCTTCACTCTCGCGATCTACACGGGATTCCGGCTCGGAGAGCTTCTCGGACTTGAATGGAAAGATGTGAATTTCGATGCGAATGTTATCTCGGTTTGCCGCACGAGCCTTTACAACAAGAAAAAAGGCGGCATTTACACCGAAACGCCTAAAACCGCGCAGAGCGTCCGCAGCTTAAAGGTTCCGGAAGAAGTTATGGACTTTCTGCGTAAGTGGCAGGGATTGCAGGCGAAGCAGAAAGAACAGGCTGGCGATCTTTGGACGGATAACGACCGTATCTTCACGAAATGGAACGGCGATCCGCTTCACCGCTCGGCACCGAGAAACTACTTCGTCAAATTCTGCGAGAGAACAGGAATGCGGTATGTATCGTGTCATTCAATGCCTGCATTGAACGCCTCATTACTCATCAATGCAGGCATAGACGTCAAGACCGTTCAGAGCTGTTTAGGACATTCAACGCCGGTAACAACTTTGCAGGTCTATTCCCACGCGTTCCAAACAGCACAGGCGGAAGCTATGCAGGCAGTCGCAAATGCGCTCCCGCTCGGTCACAAGAAAAAGACCGAAGCTCTCCCCGTAGCGTCCTAATTGTCGAAACAACGACCGGATAACGACCAAACGCTTAAAATCCGATAAAATTAAAATCCCGTGAAACCGCTCTACAAGCGGTTTCACGGGTAAAAACAAGTGGCTCCTGTTACTGGACTTGAACCAGTGACATCTTGATTAACAGTCAAGCGCTCTACCTCGCTAACCGCAGTACAACGCGGGTTTTAGGCTAAAAAATAATCAATCTTGCGATTGATAGCGCTCGAATGTTTACCCTAAAAGGGTATTAAAATATGAACCTTGAGCCGGCTCCACTTTTCCGTCAATATCCACAAACTTCATTGTGCATAATCACGAACAGATATTTTACGCTAAGCTATTCGATTTTCATGTGTCTGACGATAATTTTTAAGAGAATCCGTCACTTCGTCAAAACGCTGAATTTTCTTGTGCAAATTGACAATCAGCTTCTTCGCCTATAATAAATGTGCTATACTATTATAATATACATAACAGTATAGCACATCTTTTATTTTCTGTCAAGCCACAACTGTACTTGCCGTATTGAGAGTATCCCAATCATCACAGAAGTCCTTGTAGTCCATATTCAGCTCTATGGTAATCTCATAGTCCTTGTTCAGCTCGATCCGGTTGACGAGCTGGGAGATTATCATTCTCTTCTGCTCTATGGTGCAGTTATCAAACTCCTGCGACCAACCTACGAACTGCTCAAACATAGGTCTTATCTGTTCGACAGCGGCTTTCTTGCTCTTGGCTTCGTTCTGAAGCTGTTCAAGCTGAAATTTCTGTGTAGAGATGCGATCTTCAACGGTCTTTATAGCGCTGCTCAACTGTTCGGAAGTATAAACGCTGTCCCCGGTAAGCGTATTGGCAATCTCTTCCTGTAACCTTTCAAGCTGATTGGTATTCTTTTTGAGCTCAAGGTTTATCTTTGTCTGCATTGCCTTGTTGCTTGCCATTTCCTTTTTGAGCCGCTTCTGTAAGATCTCCTCACTCGGAGCACCCTTTATACTCTCGAACATCTGATGAATGACCTCAATGACAGCGTTATCCACTCTTTCGGCAACATAGGTACTCTGTCCGTCACACTTGCAAAGCCCCCTGCTCTTATGATAGCAGAGATATTTGAGCTGTGACCTGTCATAAAGTGAACCGTCCTTCTTTCTGATGTACTTTTCTCTGTACACGATAGAAGTGAGCCTACCGCCGCAGTGAGCACAGTACATGATACCGGACAGCAGATTTTTGCTTTTCGTCTGCCGCGCTATCGTCCTCTTGTCCTCAAAACTCTTTGACCGCTGATCGAGAATGTACTGAACACGCTCAAATGTTATTTCGTCAACGATTTGCAAATGCGGGAGGTGCGGGATATCTGCATCGGTATTCCTCGCATAGCCTATGTTCATCTTGTTGCGAAGTATGCGGATCACGGATTCGGATTGAAACTTCGCACCGGTGTGAGTCCTTACCCCATTATCGTTCAGATACATAGCCAGCTTGTAAGAGCCGGAACCGTCGGTGATCGTTTTCTGATAGAGCTTTCTTACCCATTCTGCCTCCGTAGGCTCAACAGCGAGGTCGAGAACTTCCCTGCCCTTCTTATTGAGCCTGCCGTTATTGACGGTGCAATATCCGAAAGGTACATTGCCGCCCGTGTATATTCCTTCGGCGGAAAGCTGCTGCATACGGGTTTTGATTCGGATAGACGTCTTGGCGCTTTCTCCGGCAGCCTGCCAAAATCTGATATAATTCATCAGCTTATCGACATGACTCTCGAATTTCTGTTCACCTTCCTGTGTACTCCAAACTCTTATACCGTGCTGAACGAACCATTCTACCACGAACGGCGTTTCTTCGTCGATACGTCCGATACGGTCAAACATAAAGACAAGAAAAATATCGAACTCTTTACGCTCTGCCGCAGCTCTCAATTCCTGTATCGCGTCACGGTTGGCAGCCGACACCTTAAAGCCGGACACACCCTTTTCGTAGAACTCCTTACCAATGATCCAGCCCTGTCGTTCCGCAAATTCGTGACACACCTGCTTTTGCATGGGTATATCATCCTTGACTTTATCGACCTGCCCTACCGTAGATACTCTGTAAAGGCAATATGCGATAGGCTTTCTCTCTGATACTATATTGTTGTTTTCCATTTTAGACCTCCATTGTTTTCAAAAACAACGGAGCAAATGAAATCTCAAAGAAAATCAAGATGTTACTATTCAATATCCAGTTGTCAAGGTACTATTCAGCCGAGTTTTGCGTTTCGCGCTTTAAAGTATATTACCACAAAATCAGCCCGGTGTCAAGTACCTACGTCCATTTTCCCGAAAGAATTTCATTTGCCCCTATAAAAGCAAATCACATAATGCTTAAGCGGACTTTTTCTTATCCCCTGACTTTACCGTCTTATCTCTCTGTTCTGAAAGCCGGGACTTATAGTTTTCCATCATAGTCCACATGATGTTTTCTTTAAGGTCGGGGTTACTGCTTCCGAACACAATGTTTACCTTGCAGTCCCCGATCTGTCTGATGATCTTCTCATTCATTTCATTCCTCCCGAAACACATACCCCGATAACAACAGCGCCAAAAACCGCTGTTGTTTTCTTTTCGGGGATATACCAATCCATTGTACTATAAGCACGACGTTTTCCCCACCCTATATGCTCCTGCGACGCGGCGGCGAAGATATATGTTTCATCTTCTGCAGGCGTTCCTTTATTTTGTCTATGGTCGCCTGATCGTGCTCATACATTTCACGCTTATCTTCCTTTGAGCCGAATTTCAGCGTATCCCTCAGATACTCCACAAAGTCCTTCTGCTGCAAACTTTCGATAAACAGCGCATTGGGCTTTTCATTCTCGTTTTTCGGGCGATAACGCTCACGCCAGTCGTTGAGCTTATCAAGATATGCAGAAACTATAACAGTCGCGCTTTCAAGCCAACGGCTGTATTTCTGAAACTCCGTGAGCTCCGGTTTGACCTTGACCACCCGGTTGTTGTCAAAAAGGCTCAGTCCGAAATCGTAGCTTATCTTCTTTGCTGCGTCGATCTGCCGTAGCCCATACAGCTTTGCGACGAAACTTGTGGCATCTCCCGATTCTCCACACCCGAAGCAATGATAATTCTTTTCATAGATCTTCATGCTTGGGTTCCGATCCTCGTGAAAAGGACAACACATCATTCCGGCAAAGTTAGGATTGAAGCCGTAGAACTTTACGACTTCCGGCATTGACAGCCTGTCCTTTATTTCTTCAAATACGCCTTCCACTTTTTCTTAATGCCCCTCCCAAAGCATTTATGGAACAGAGATATTCCAAAGGCGAGGTATGCAGCCGGCGGCGAACAGGCTGCACGGGAATATCTCCTTTACCCTATCTTTGTACGTATGCTTCCAAATACCATCAATTTTCCGATGTCCGATGTAATAAGTACAGAGTCCACAGAAGCACCAAAACATAAGTCACGCTTTGTCAGGCATAAACCGGAACTATGCAATATGGCGAGGTCTGCATCAGACCGGCGAAGTCAAGCACAGCGTATAGCCGTTTAACCTTGTAGAAATGCTTACTGATTTTGGAACTATATAATACCGTACCCTGCACCTGCTGTCACGTTATCATATCTCATAGAGTCCACTGGAGCATTTAGTCGGCTTGCTGTTGATTAGTCAGCGATCTCCCCTGCCCCGCAGCTTCCTTGTCCTGTCTCTGTTGGTTAGTCAGCGACAGGTCTATGATCCGTTCACATCATCGGTACTTCGGATAATTCACCACCCTTTACTCAAATATTCCGAGATGACCTTTTCGTTATTGGCGAGGTCACGAAGTAACGGCGAATTACTCCGTGTGAAAAAGTCCTCTCATAATAAGGGAAAATTTAACATCATTTTTTAAGGTTTTTTTTATGGTTTCAAATAAAAAAATTAAACTTCTACGTTTTGCACAAGCAAACCACCAACTTGTTGTATAAGGTGACGATTTTTCAAAAAGAGTGGTAGTTTTACCTTAAAAATCCATATAAAATTTTCCCTTATTATAGAAGAACAAATTTTTTACCGCTATCGCAGCAAGAAAAAATGAACAGGGGTAACCTAAATCGAAAAAGCCGGTGTACGTACACCGGCATAAAAAAGTCGCTTTTGCAAGCACAGAAAGTATACGTATACTTTCTGAATTTTTGTGGGAACCCCCACAAAAATTATCGCGGCTACCGCCGCTTCAAAAAGCTGAACCCCAGCTTTTTTAGGTTGCACCTAAGACCGCTAAAATGTTATAGGGAGGACATTATTATGAGAAAGTACAAGAACGTAAAACGCAAGGAGATCGTATTTGAGCTTGAAGAATGGGCGCTCATAGAAGCGTGGGCTGCCAAGTTTAAGATCACGACCACCGAATACATAAAACAAGCTACCTTGACAGATAAGATAACAATAAGTAAGTCCGGAGAAAACAATGCTGTGCTTTTGAACGCACTTAAAAAAATCGGGACAAATATAAACCAACTGTCAAAGAAAGCCAACGAGATCAACAGCATCTATGCCGGGGATTACGAAAAATTGCGAGAGGAGTACCAGACCCTATGCCGTATGTTAAGTGTAAAGTTATCCATACAGGAATGAAGCAGCGATTAGAATATATCCTGAACCCCGAAAAAACAGAGGGTATGTTCTTCTGTGATTCTCACAACTGCTTTCCCGACGCTGAGGACGCATACCTCAATATGAAATACATTTATGAAAACTATACTCACCACAAGTTTGAAGAGCCTATGCCGAAACAAGGCAAGGCTCGTGTCAAGCTGCTTCACTATGTCCAATCGTTTTCTCCCGATGATGATGTAACACCGGAGCTTGCCCACCGTATGGGAAAAGCGTGGATACGCAAAGCGTTCGGAGATAACGTCCAAGCCGTAATTGCTACCCACACGGACAAGGCTCACATACATAATCATGTGATCATCAACACCTACGGCGTTGACGGTCACAAGTACAACGATAACAAAAAAACTCTGTCGGAGATACGCGAGCACTCCGACAGGGTATGCCTTGCTTTTGGTATTCAGCCGATAATGAACAACAAGCATCTCGGCATGAGCTATAAGGAATGGGACGCACGGCGCAAGGGTGCATCATGGAAAGAACAGATACGACGCGAGATAGATACTCTTGTACTGTCCTCCAAGAATTTCGACGAACTTGCCGCCGAGCTTGAAGCGAAGGGGTACGAAATAAAATATGGTGCTCATACCGCAGTCAGAGCTCCGGGACAGAAGCGCTTCACACGTTTGAGAACCATAGGCGATGATTACACTATCGAGAATATCAAGTCGCGTATCTTGTGGAAGGACGATCTGGGTAACGCTTCCCGCGAGGACGCATACAACAAGGGACAAGTATTGACTATCTGCTTTGCAGGCATCATAACTCAGCTTGCCAAGCGCATAGTTGAAAAGAAAAAGGAAGAAAACAAACGCGATGAAAGTTTGCCGTTTTTGCCGAACAATGATCGTGATGTGTTTGCGCTGGGCGCACAGCTTGCGCTTATTAACCGCTTGAAGATACATTCCATTGGTGAGCTCGATATGAAATCCGAAGAATTAACGGAGAAGATCTCAAAGCTGACCGTTGAATTTAATGCTCTGAACGTCCGTAACTCCGAACTTGACAAGCTGCTGCAGCAGACAGATGTTTATGATGACCTGTCCGGCAGGGATAAGCTGTCTTTATCCGAGAAAATGCGCTTGCAGATAATCAGGCAGACGCTTTCTCGTCACGGTATCAACGACAAGTCCGATATTGACCGCCTTGCTGCCGAAGCCCATGAACTGAACGAAAAAATAACAGCCCTCAAAACCGAGATCGAGGACTGTCATACTCTGCAAAAAGCGTTCCAAGAGATAAAGGACACCTACAACGATATTTCCAAAGGTGACTATATCAGCAAACTCATCGAGCGAAATCGTAAGAAAGCTGAGGAGACATCGCAGGAAATGGGAACCGACAAGCAGAGCTCCGAGACGTTGAGTCTCGACAAAAGGAAACCTAAGCTATGATTCGATTTATCATAGTGCTATCCTTTTTTGTAGCTGTGCTATGCCAAACCTTTCTTTTCAATAAAATCCATTGACACAATACCGTAATAGTGGTATAATAATAATGGTAAGAGATTTTGGACACGGACTATCAGGAAAGGAGCGTGACGGCTATGTTAACATCTGTTAGCGGATATTATAACGGCTCACAAATTGTAATGGACGAACCCGTTGATATTTCTAAAGGGCAAAAAGTAATAATAACGCTTCTGAACAGCGCACAAAATGTATCTGAAAAGCGTGAGATCGACCTTCATAAATATACCGGACGCGGCAAACAAATGTTCGACAGTAAATCCGGTGTTGATGACTATATCAAGGGGTTAAGGGAAAATGACAGAGTATAAGAAAATATTTCTCGACACGGCTCCTTTCATCTACTTTCTTGACCAGACACCCGGATTTGGTGATACAGCGCTCCGAGTATTTGAAAGCATTGTCAAAAATAATAAGCCTATAATCACTTCTGTTATTACAGTCGAGGAATATCTTGTCTATCCTTATCAGAATAATATTCCCGAAAAGGAAACTGCATTTTTCGACTTCACAGGTGATCTCGGAATCAATATACTTCCAATAACACTTGATATTGCTAAAAAAGCTGCTATGATCCGTGCCAAATACAAACACTTCAAGGCAATGGACTCATTACAGCTCGCCACCGCCATAGAAAGCGGATGTGACTTGTTCCTTACCAACGATAACCAGTTAAAACAGTTTTCTGAGATTAAATGTGTAACAGTCGAGGATTGGCAATAAACACTTTCTATATTTTGACTAATATGCGGCAAGCTGCATGATTTGAGCAGCTTGCCGTCTTTTAATATTTACCTTTTTTTACCTTACGCGCCTTCATCGCTCATAAGAAAATAGCAGGCTTTCCCGCCTATTATAAGCTTCACCCCTCATTATAACTTTATATTTGTATTATAACTCATTTTATGTTACAAGCACATTGAGGGTTTTAACAGTAAGTCGGCTGTAAAAATCAATGATTGGTTTGCGTACAGCACAGGCTGGATAAAATTAGATCAAAGTCGTTAATTTTGGATGTGTCGCATTCTATCCGAACGGGAATATGTGAATAATTACTAAAGTTTATTGTGATATTTTATAAATTCAAAAATATGATGTAACATTTTGCCATTCATGATCGTTAATATTTATAGAAGCACAAAATCAATGTGCAAATCAAATACCCCTACACCCAACAAGCGCACAGGCTTTCGGGTTTGTGCGTTTGTTGGAACCCAAGCTAAAGATTTCCGAGCTTTTGACGATATAACATATAAGAGTTGTTATGCCCGGACGCAATGACGCGTTTGTTGATATGAAAGGAGTTTCATTATGAACGTAAAAGTAAACCTATCGACAGCCGCCAATCAATATAACACACCTACCCAGCCTATCGGCGCAAAATCGAAGCAGGACGGCTCGTTCCTCAATGTTGGCGATGAGACCACAAAAGTCGGCAAGCAGGATATGGGGACGTTCACCGAGCGTCTCGCGGAAGCCTTCAAGACCGATAATGCCGAGATAATACGCGCGCTCGACGAGCTGTCCGATAACGACAAAATGGAGATCGCGATGAGGTCATATTTCCAGATGCAGGGTCGTATTTACAGCGCCAAGAGCAAGGAAGAGTCGGATATAAAGAAATTCGGTTCTCTGAAAGAGGAAAAGGCATATTACGCGGATATGCTCGAAGAAGCGAAAGAGAACGGTACTGCCGAGATCAAGGACGAAAAGGACGCACGTTTCGCATTTTCCGACAAAAAAGCGGGAGAGAAGGTCTCGACACGAGATATAGAAAAGGCTCTCGAAGATGTTCAGGGGCGTATCGACAGCTTTCTGTACCCTAACGGGCGCAACGAGGACGGTTCGGCAATATCGAGCCGTGATAATGAGATGATGACCCGCGATTATATAGCATACGCGAGCGCGTTTAAGGAAGTTACCGGGCTCGAAGCGGACTGCCTTGACCCCGGCGAGTCTCTTTATCTTTATAAAACCGACCGTAACGAGGATAATTTCATCGAGAAAGCGAGAGCGAATATCAAAGATCTTGATAAAATGTCAAACGATCTGCGCGACCTGATGAAGAAGTACCGTGATGAGCAGGCAATAGAGATCGGCGGCGGTAACCTCAGCGAGGAAGCCCGCACGCGCATGGAAGCTTTCGACTACGTCCGCGAGCAGTTCGTTTACGGAGATCAGAAGACAGAGCTCAAGACGCTCGGGATACTTGATGTTAAGGCGTGAGAGTATTATTTATATCATAATAAAACAGGTATATTATAGCATTTAGCGGATTCTTTTAATATTATGCTCAATTAAGAATGAGGGAAAAGGATTATTATGTTTAAAAAATATGTATCGATCATTGTTGTGCTTTTGATGTTGAGTTTTACTTGTTTTACGTCTTATGCGGCTGATAATAAAGGAGCCTTTACGTCTGAACAGCTAAAAGAATATATACGGTCCGGTCATGTGTATTCAAACGTATATGAAAAAGACCTGCTCCACCCTTTATTGTCAGGTGATATTACGTTCAGCGAGCCGTTTAAGATCCCATTTTACTCTATCGAAAAAGAAACTGCGGAAGCATACGATAGGTTTTGGGCAACTGCCTTGTTTGCCGATAATGGAACTTGTGCTGTAGCGTTATTAAGTTATTTCGGCGATCAGATCGGTATAGAAGGCATTTACTATTTATCTTATGATATGGCGGAACAGGTGAAGAAAGGCAAGGATTTATCTTTATTTTTTGTAGAGGCAGAGCTTGAAAACGAAACCAACGAAGATCCCGGAAATCTTTTGTTTGGTATTTATGCGAGCGGACGTAGTAATTTGCTCTCTAAAGAGGTAAGTCCCGACGATAGAATAATCAATAAGCTTAAACTGAAGACAAATAAAAATGACTACGCTATCATTTCCGAATACAACAACATCTCAAAAGGAATGAAAAAAGCTGTCACCGTTGACAATGCTGCATTTAACAAAACGGTTTATAAAAAATCTTATGTCAATAAAATAGAAGATAAGAGCGTAATAACCCTGAAAAACAGAACAGATATAACGTATAATTACAAAGGCTCGGAAAAATTTATCATACATGAGCAGGGTGAAGATGCAAACGGTGAAATGATGTACTCGTTGTCTCCTGAGAATAATCCAAATAAGTCACTCATATTTGCAGGGAGTAAAAAGGTATATCTCCGATGCGCTTATGGCGGTACAAAACCGATTTATAAAATCTGTCCTGTAACAAATCCTAAGAAGGCTCTGACATTGTCGAACGGAAAAGGAACGATTAAGAAGTGGACAGGCGCAGAAAATCAGCAATGGTATATCATGATCGCAAACTAAATAACATACACGCAAATATAGTATGGAGTATAGAATTGCGGGAAACCTTGTCAAAATCATCAAGGAGATACAATATGTTTGCAGGAAGCATCAGTTTAGTAAACAGTATCAACAAGGCTTACGGGAGTCAATCACCTTCGAGAGCCAAGAAACGAAAAAGCCCCGGAGATGTTATGACCGTGGAGAATATCAACAAAATGCGAGAGATCGCTTATAACGACGCTCTCGGAGACGGAAAGTACGAAAGTAATTCGTACCGCAGCTTCCTCTTCAAGCTAAGAGACGAAGTTGCGCCCGACAGAGAAAAGCTGCTCTCCGGAGCTTTGGCGCAGCTTGATACTGACATCAGCAATTATGCATTCAGGCACGGTAAGCATCCCGAGACTCTATTGGAATACATTCTGGACGCAGAGGGGAAATTCGACCGCGGCAACGGTTCATACAGCGCTCATGTTGCACATGGAACCATTGATATGAAGATATATGATGAGAATGGTGACTTTGTAGGCGGTTACAGCTCCAACAGCGGATTTCACAAGTTCAGTACGCCAAAGGAAAACAGCGTCGGTATCTTCTTTTCAAAGCTGTATCATGACACTTATCTTGAATATTCAAATCAGATAAAAAACAAGACAAGTATTTCGGGAGACATCCCTGCCACTTCACAGCTTGATTGTTGCGTATAAACGTGATTGTTATTCTGTTTGCGCTATAAAAAAACAGATATACTTTTTCGGCTTTTGCCGATTGAAGAACAATAAATCCCCTACACAAGAGCGACCCTCCGTACTATTGCAATACGGAGGGTATGTTCTGTTATTCGATGTTTGTTGCAGTTCCGACGATCCCGCCTTCGAGCGCGGCAGGGTCTATTACCTCGCTGTCTGGGAAGGATATGCACACGAGAGGCCCCGTGCACCAGCCGGTAGCTCCGACTGCGGCGATCCTGTCGCCCGCCTTCACGGTGTCACCCTCGCTGACGTAAATATCGCTCAGGTGGCTGTATCTCCACTTTCTGCCGTCGGAAGCCTGTATCGTGATGTAAATACCTTCGCCCTGTCCCGGGACATTTCGCGAATTTGTCTCGATCACGGTACCGCCCGTTACCGCGAGTATCGGCTCGCCCTCCTCGGCGGGAATATTGAAACGGTAGTCTGTGCTTGTATCGATGCCGGTCCATTCGTCGTGCGTGCGGTAGTTTATAACCGCTTTCGTCCAGTTCTCCAGCGGGAAGCAGTAGTCCTCGCCCGCGTACTGTTTCAGAATGTTGAGAGCTTCTTCGCCTTCGTAATAGCCGTTTCTTGAGGCATCGTCCGGAATATTCATAATTACTGTAGTTTCTGCGGTTACTTCCGTTTCATCGCCGCCGAACTCAAAGAATTTATATTCTT
>CAMVNQ010000014.1 GCA_947168885.1 uncultured Clostridia bacterium
TAACTCCTTGTATAATACTGAATCTAATTATATTCCTTAACCCTTTATTTGTCAAAAGGTTTTTTTGTTTCGTGTTAGATTATCAATAACCTTGTTTCTACATTTTCATTATACACCATCCTTTTTGATTCGTCAAGAGGTTTTTAAAATATTTTTTAGGTTTTTTATAACCTTGCTGTCGCTGAGCGTTTTATACCTTATATATAAAAAAGACCCTCCCGACAGCTACACCGAAGTGTAACTGTCGAGAGGTTTTCTCTACATTGTGAGTTCAGCAGAAGGCTTACTGAACTTCATAACTGTCTTTTCTATTTTTGCAATACTGCCGTTCTCGTCCTTAACAATATCCGCAACATCATCTTTTGTGCCTGATACAAAACAATCAAGCAGACTTTCAATATAGTCAGTTTCCGTCAAAGCCTTTATAAATAGCGGATTAGGCTGTTCTTCTGCCGACTTCGGAGCGTATTCTGTACGCCAGTCTTTAAGCAGATGAAGATAATCACAAAGGACTCTGAAAGTGTGATTTTTCTTTGCGTTTTCCTGTTCCCGTCGTATCTTGGCAATAACGCTGTCCTTGCTTGGCTTGTATTCGCCATATTGCTTGTCATAGCTTATGCCAAAATCGTGTGCAATCTTTTCTGCCGCTTCTTTCGGGGATATTTCGAACAGCTCTCCTACCATATCTGTAACATCTCCGTGCTTGGAGCAGCCAAAACAATAGAAATGGTCGTCGTACAGCTTCATAGACGGAGTTCGCTCATCGTGAAACAGACAGCTAACCATATCATTACGCACATCAATGCCGTAATAATCGGCTACCTGACGAGGACTTACATTCTCTTTTACAGCTTCAAACAAATTCAAATCTCCACCTCCTAAAAAGAATTGCTCCCCTTGCCGTAAGACAAGAGGAGCTGTTTTTAGCTGATTTCAGAGGTTTTGTCCTTTGTCGGAGTCTTTTCCTTTGGGATATTACCAGCCTGAGCCGACTGCATTTCCTTTATTCTGTCGAGAATAGACGTCTTCCTTTCAGGAAATACATTCCTCATCGGCTTTACTTCGTCAGCAGAAATCGGAATATCAGGCTTCTTTTCTGCCGCAACAGCAGCATTTTCAATGGCGTTTTCGTCAATGTTAAGGAGTGTGTTCAGCTCTGCAAGTCTGGCGAGCTTTTCTGTAAGTTCCGCTTCTTGTGGAAACGGCTTGCCAAGCTCTGCCTTTGCTGTGCTTAACTGCTCATTCAGCGTTTCAAGCTGTTCCTTGCTGTTTTCGATACGCTTTTCAATAGAATCCAAAGCGTTGTCGATACGGAGGATATTACCGCTTTCGGAAGTTCCGAGCGTTACCGTGTATGACATTTCACGCTGTAATTCAAGGTGGAATTCCTGAGCGAAGCTGTCATACGAAAGTGACATATCAAATCCCTTGTATGAGCCTATTTCAAGGTTTTCCTTTGACTTTATCTGCTTGCAGGCAAGTAAAAGTGCCTTGCCCGCTTCTTCCTTGTCGGTAAAGGTCTTGTTGAGTATCGTCATAACAGCGGTATTATCAGGAGCCATCCTGAGCGAGCCAACAAAGGTAATTGTACAGCCTTTTGAGTAGAGGAAACTCACGGACTTAGCATTTTCATCAAATGTGAGGCAGGTGAATATGTCTGTCTCGACCGTATCAATACCGTTGCATTTTGGCTGATCTACTGCGATACTGAATTTGCAGTAGCTGTGATTCTCCTCTGTTACAACGTTCAAATCGGTGGTGATACGTCCTGTCATCATGATTTTATTCAACATAGTCTGCTCCTTTCAGTCCTCGTCGCTGCACTTATCAAGTCCGTGAAGTAGCTGAATGTATACGCACTCCGCACGATCATGCTCCTCGCCCTCAGTAGACATCATAAGTTCAAGAAAAAATGCCTTTGCTTGTTCGTAGTTATTCCAGACCTCACGTCTGCCGTTGCAAATGGTAGTGACCTTGCGTGACTTCGGCATTGCCAATTCTGAGATTTTCAACATAGCTGTGACCTCCATAAGTTTTATTGTGACTCCATTATAGCTGATAAAGCAACAAGAGTCCAGCTCTGCGGCAAATCTGTAACCATTCTTGTGAAATGCGCAGCAGTACCGACACTTTCCCCGGTGCATAATAACGTGAGTGATAGTATCGCTTACCTGTGGCATACTATCAATAACAGATCATCAAATCAAATCTATCGGTTTCTGAATAACATTTCACTGAATTTTTATTCAGAAACTTGACAATAGCAAAGCACTGTGGTATAATATCATTATGCTGAAAAACCATTCAGAGAAAATATTTTCAGAAAAGATGTGATTCTATGTTTATCGGCAGAGAAAAAGAACTCCGGCAGTTAAACGCCGAGCTTTCCTCATGGAAACGCAAAACGGCGGTTTTGGTCTACGGCAAGCGCAGAGTCGGAAAATCCACACTGCTGAGTGAAGCTGCAAAAGGATTTGACGGTGTTGTCATCAATCATATGTGCGTGACAAGTACCTTTGAAGGCAATCTTGAACTGATATACCAAAGCGTTTCGGAGGGGCTTGGGCTGCCGAATATCAGGTTCGGTTCGCTTTTTGAAATGATGGATTACCTGAAAACACTCGATAAAAAGATACTGCTCATCATCGACGAATACCCCTACCTCAAACAGACCAAAAAGAAAAACGAGGTTGATTCCTATATGCAGGCAGTCATCGACAAGCTGCCTGAAAACGTCAAGCTGGTACTCTGCGGTTCGTACATCACCGTAATGAAGGAACTGCTGGAGGAGGGCAACCCACTGTTCGGCAGGTTCTCACTGATACAGCATATCCGTGACTTTGACTACCTTGATGCAGCGAAATTCTATCCCGATCTTTCCGTTCGTGACAAGGTCGCTTTCTATGCCATATTCGGCGGAAGCCCCTATGTTCTGGAAAATCTTGATACGGGTCTGACTATTCAGGAAAACATCGAGCGTCTGCTTCTGCCCGAAACGGGTCTGGTGCGTTCACACATCGAGAATGTTATGCTCAAAGAGATACAGAAGACATTCGATGCGAGGATATTGGAAATTCTCGGCAACGGCAAGAAGCGTTACAGCGAGATACGGGACAAAATTATAAGCAGCGAGACAGGTCTGCTCGACAAGCAGTTGAAAATTCTGCTCGACATGGAGACCATTCAGAAGACCGAACCCATCAACCGCCGGAACGACAAGAAAAAGCAGTTCTATGAGATCGTGGATAATCTGATGCGGTTCTATTTCACGTTCATTTTCGGCAAGGCAGGAACGATCGCACGTATCGGTGAGGAGCAGTTCTTCAATCGAAATATTGACGCTGTACTGGAGCAATTCGTCAGCAGACGACTTGAAGGCATCGCACTGCAATACTTCCACAGAGCCGCTATGCTGGGCAAATACCCCGATATTGACGATTTCGGCAGCTATTGGTACGATGACCCTGCCACGAAAACAAACGGTGAATTTGACTGCGTTATCAGGCGTGGTGAGCATTATGATTTCTACGAATGCAAATATTTTGACCGCCCCATGACCCTTGAAGAATGCCGTCAGGAAAAGGATCAGCTCGACAGCATCAAGGGTATCACTGTGTCAGGCGTGGGTTTTGTCTGCACCGGGGGATTTGCGTTCAAGAGTGCGGAGGGATTTACACTCATTGACGGAAACGTGCTTTACTTCAACGATAGAGCGTAAATCTGCGCATTATCCTTATTTTGATAATTTGACCATAACAAAACACCGCCGCTCAGGACGAACCTGAACGGCGGTTTATGATTCTTGTCACCCGATTTTGTCATCCACTAAGAATTTAGGGTGACAAATGGGTGACAAATCGTGTTTTTGAGCTATTTGGTAAATACTGTTAAATCTTCTGAATATCAGAAAACCACGTATTTTAGCCCTTCATAGCCTCTTCAACAGCAACTGCGCAAGCAACTGTTGCACCAACCATCGGGTTGTTGCCCATACCGATGAGACCCATCATCTCAACGTGTGCAGGAACAGAGGAAGAACCGGCGAACTGTGCGTCGGAGTGCATTCTTCCCATTGTATCTGTCATACCGTAGGAAGCGGGACCTGCTGCCATATTGTCGGGGTGGAGCGTTCTGCCTGTACCGCCGCCGGAAGCAACAGAGAAGTACTTCTTGCCTGCATCTGTGCGCTCCTTCTTGTATGTGCCCGCAACAGGATGCTGGAAACGGGTCGGGTTGGTGGAGTTACCTGTGATAGAAACGTCAACGTTCTCTTTCCACATGATAGCAACGCCCTCAACAACATCGTTTGCACCGTAGCAGTTTACCTTAGCGCGGAGGCCGTTCGAGTAAGCCTTGCGGAATACTTCCTTGACTTCGCCTGTGTGGTAATCCATCTCTGTCTCAACGTAAGTAAAGCCGTTGATACGAGCGATTATCTGGGCAGCGTCCTTTCCGAGACCGTTAAGGATAACTCTTAAGGGCTTCTGACGAACCTTGTTTGCCTTCTCGGCAATACCGATAGCGCCTTCGGCAGCTGCGAATGATTCGTGACCGGCGAGGAACGCGAAGCACTCTGTATCCTCTTCAAGAAGCATCTTACCGAGGTTGCCGTGGCCGAGACCTACCTTACGCTGGTCTGCAACGGAGCCGGGGATGCAGAAAGACTGTAAGCCTTCGCCGATAGCGGCAGCAGCGTCAGCAGCTCTTGTGCAGCCCTTCTTGATAGCGATAGCACAGCCTACAGTGTAAGCCCACTTTGCGTTCTCGAAGCAGATAGGCTGAATGCCTTCAACGATCTTATAAGGATCAAGGCCCTTTGCCTTGCAGACTTCTGCACATTCCTCGATCGAATTGATACCGTATTCCTTTATTACAGCAAGGATCTGCTTTTCTCTTCTGTCATAAGATTCAAATAATGCCATAGTATCCGCCCCCTTATTCTTTTCTGGGGTCTACGAACTTAACAGCATCGCTGACTCTTCCGTACTGACCCTGAGCCTTCTCATAAGCAGAATTTGCGTCCTCGCCTGCTTTGATGAGGTCCATCATTTTGCCGAAGTTGATAAACTTGTAACCGATTATCTCGTTATCCTCGTTAAGAGCGAGCTGTGTAACATAGCCGTCGGTCATTTCAAGGTAGCGGGGACCCTTTGCGAGAGTACCGTACATTGTGCCGACCTGTGAACGAAGACCCTTACCGAGATCCTCAAGACCTGCACCTACAACAAGACCGCCTTCAGAGAAAGCAGACTGTGAACGGCCGTAAACGATCTGAAGGAAGAGCTCTCTCATAGCCGTGTTTATAGCGTCACAAACAAGGTCAGTATTGAGCGCTTCGAGGATAGTTCTTCCGGGGAGGATCTCCGCAGCCATAGCAGCGGAATGTGTCATACCGGAACATCCGATAGTTTCAACGAGTGCTTCCTGGATGATACCGTCCTTAACGTTAAGGGTGAGCTTGCAGGTACCCTGCTGCGGTGCGCACCAACCGATGCCGTGTGTAAAGCCGGAAATATCCTTTATTTCCTTAGCCTTGACCCACTTTGCTTCCTCCGGTATCGGAGCCGCGCCGTGAGCTGCGCCCTGTGCAATGGGACACATCGTTTCTACTTCATGAGAATAAATCATTATAAAACTCCTTTCATTTTAAAAAGCCCATGAAAGCCTGTGATCCCGCGCCGATACAGCACAAATCATCGGTTTGCGGAAAAAGACCGTCAACAGCTTTCCGGACTTTTACTTTCTTTCCTATTATATACGATTTTCATCAAAAAGTCAATAGGTCACAGCAAGTTGGTACATTATAGGGCACCTCTAAAAACCGCTTTGAAAAGAGAAAATGAGATAATTGTGCCGAGAGCAAGGAGAGGCTCCGAAAGCGTGCTGGCGCACGGTGAGGAGGCTTGACGCAGCTATCGGTGCAAGTAGCTCTTTTTCTCTCAAATGGGTTTTTAGAGGTTCCCTATAGGCTATACCGCACAAAGAGCGTACGTTATAGCCTATAGGTTTTCTCGGCGATGACTATACATTGGCAGGTTTTCATGCGGCACTGTTGTCATAATGCACAAATTCAACACAATTTTGGTAGTAAAATACAACAAACTTTTCAAAAAAAGACCGAAATGGTCTTCACGAACGACACTTTTTATGATATAATAATCACATATAAATAATGGTTTTCTGTAATTTTCACCAAACTACCGTAAGCTGCTTTCTGTCAGCGGAAATAACAGATATGTGTACTGTCCCCACAGAGACAGCGGTCAAAGCAGCTCCTTATGACAATTCTCTTATCATTAGCGTTCAGGTAACGGTAATGATAACTTTCCCGATCTGATCCGGAGGTTAATTATGAACATTCTTATACTTGACCACCACAAAGCCAGTCTCAGAGAACTGATGCGCGAAATATCGGATATGTTTCCGGACGCTGAATGCGCGGGGGTTGAATCCGAAACAGATGCTCTCAGATACACAAGAAACAATAATGTAGATGTGGCATTCCTTGATGTCAATGCACCCGATGATGACGGTATAAGAGCTGCCGAAAAAATGCAGAAGCGGAACCCGAACATCAATGTCATAATAATTACTGTCAATCCGGAATTGGCGCAGGAAGCTTTCAGACTCTACGCAAGCGATTTCATTCTGAAGCCTGTCACCCGCGACGACCTGAAGCACGCATTCGATAATCTGCGGCACCCTGTCGTTACGGCTTCCGACGAGAATATATCTCAGCATTACGCAGGTGCGGCAGTAATCGGCGAGCGCATAAAAAGATACCGCGAAAAAAACGGTATGACAGCGAAAATGCTTGCGGAAAAGCTCGACGTTACGCTCAGAACTGTCAATCGCTGGGAACGCGGAGACCGTGTGCCGGATATAGCAAGGCTTACCCAGATATCAAGAATACTTGGTATAAGCGTGAACGACCTTATGAACGAGGACACCTCGCAAGGTGACGTCGGAAACGAGGAAGACGGTCTGTACAGGCTGCCTCCGGAGATACTCGATATGCTTGCCGCCGGCAGGACCGAAGAGCTTCTGGAGCGCTACGGAAACAGCGAGCAGATTCACAACAGATACAGATCATAATAACGGCTCGCCTGTTTTGAAACAATTAGTATCAGTGATAAAGACAGACAGCAGACGAGGTACTGTCTGTTCTGAACACAGAAAATCCTCGGAAATAATGATATTATGTACTACAGACTGAAAGATGAATATGCGCTCCGCGGCTGGAAGGGACTTCCGTATGCGATCGGAAATTATCTGCTTCATGATACGAGCGGGAAAACCGGGTTCCTTCACTATTCAGCCAGCGGAAAACCGTACTTTTTCAACGAGGAACAGTTTGAAACTGTACGGAAGTTTGACGGAGTTACACCCATAGACGATAACTCATTGTCACAACTACAGAAAGATCTTATACAAAACGCTCTGACCAGGGAGATCATCGACGTTTCCGAAACTCCCCTACCGGAGCTCACAGAGTTCCAGAAATACATATACTACCCCGCCATATACGTCCGTGAAGTTGTCTGGTCGATAACCGGAAAATGCAACTACCGCTGTCGGCACTGCATACTCTCAGCGCCGGACGGGATACACCCCGAAGCCGGATTTGACGACTGCCGGCGGATAGCCGACCAGCTCGTCGAGTGCGGTATAAGGACGGTCACGCTTACCGGAGGAGAGCCCCTTGTAAGAAAGGATTTTCTGCGGGTTGCGGAAATGCTGACAGAGCGCGACATCGCGATCACTATGATAATGACCAACGGCAGGCTTATAACGCCGGAGATACTCGACGGTCTTGAAAAGCTCGGACAGTTCCCTAAATTTCAGATAAGCTTTGACGGTATAGGACATCATGACAGTATGCGCGGGATAAAAGGCGCAGAAGAAGCGGCGCTTTCGGCTATGCGTCTGCTTGTGTCAAGACATTATGCGGTGACATCGTCGATGTGCATCGACCGTGAAAGCGCAGGCAGCATACGGGACACGGTCAATCTCCTTGCGGAGATAGGGATAGACAGCGTCGGCGTGACGATACCGCAGAAGCTCGGCGCATGGGAAAAGGTCGGAAATGACCGCGTTTTATCGTTTGATGAAAGCATGGAGATCTTTCTGGAGTATATCCCCCGTTTCTTTGAAGACGGTATGCCGCTGAGTGTGAATCTGGGCGGTGTATTCAACTGCAACAAGGGCGGAACGGACTACAACATACCTTATGTGCGGAAATTTGATACCGATGAAGAACTCCAGAAGCATCTGATATGCACCTCCGCAAGATACATTTTATATATTTCGGCAGAATGCCGGCTCATGCCCTGTCTTGGATACAGCACCACAGAATATGCGGACGAATTTCAGAATATACTTGAGATCCCGCTGAAAGAAGCTCTATCACGGTCACGGGCAAATGACATAATGATGTGCCGTATGAAAGAGTATTTCGCAAGGAACGAGAAGTGCCGCACCTGTGAAAAGCGTCTAAAATGCGCGGGCGGGTGCAGAGTGAACGCTATGGTCGGCGGTAAGGATAATCTCAGCATAGACGAGGACACGTGCAGGTTCCACCTCGGCGGTTACGAAGACAGGATAAAAGAAACTGCACACAACGCCATTATACGTGCCGGATTAAAAGAAAACATTATCGGAATGATTCCAAGGGCAGTCCCCGGCGAAGGTTGATACACTGTAATCATAAACGGTTTACATAAGGAGCAAAGCGCTATGTCAATGAAAGACTTTATGCAATTACCCGAAGACGCAGCAACAAACGAGGAACTTGCTAAAAAGCTCTAAGAAGCGGACAGGCAAGCTCGCAAGACCGGCGACAAGGCAGTATTAATAAAGGCTGCCGCCGAACTCGGATATGAAGTAACCGAGCAGGACTTCCCCGACGACGATTTTGTAAAGCTTGACGAAAAGCAGCTCGACGATGTGGCGGGCGGATACCTCTGGTTCGACGAGGAAACCGAGGACGAACATGAGATAAGCTGTATACATTTGTGGTTTAAGGGCGTAGAATCTGCCAAATGCCCCAAAAGTAAATCCGGGAAACACCTTTTTGTGTTTAAAAACAAGAAGCTGTTTGAAGGTGGTTCATATTATAAATGTAAATATTGTGGAACAGAAGCATGGACATAATTCCGCATATAATAAACGAATTCAAAATCAAGGAGGAAATCACTATGTCAGTGAAAAATTTCAAACAACTTATGGAAGACGCAGCAACAAATGAGGAGCTCGCTAAAAAGCTCGAAGAGGCGGACAAGCAGGCTTGCAAGACCGGCGATAAGGCGGCATTTATAAAGGCTGCCGCCGAACTCGGATATGAGGTGACCGAGCAGGATTTCCCAGGCAACGATCTTGAAAAACTCGACGATGAACAACTCGATGATGTGGCGGGCGGTTTATTCGGTTCACGCGGAGAAGACGAGGAAGGGTACGACTTAGGCTGCTTGTTCGATTGGTATAAGAGCGTTAAATCGTTAAAATGCAATAATAGCAGTTCCGGAAAACACCATTTTATTAATGAGCATGAAGAAAATGGTTTTAAAGTTTATGATTGCGAATACTGCGATATAAAAGCTTATAGAAGATGATCCCGAAAACGTACACCAAATCCCGACACAAGGAGGAACATCTATGGCAATGAAGAATTTCAAACAGTTAATGGAAGACACAGCAACAAACAAGGAGCTTGCAGAAAAGATCGAAGAAGCGAATAAGCAGGCTCGCAAGACCGGCGACAAGGCATTATTTATAAAGACCGCAGCCGAACTCGGATATGATGTGATCGAGCATGACTTTCCCGGCGATGATCTTGTAAAACTCGACGATGAACAGCTCGATGATGTGGCAGGAGGCTGGTTCGGCTTTACCGGGGATGCCGAAGACGGGAACGAATTAGGCTGCTTTAAGGATTATTATATTACCGTATGTCGTGAGAGATGCAATAACAGTCCGTCAGGAAAACACGGTTTTGTATTTGTGTGTTTTGAATATTTAAGTGATGATATTAAATATAATCGTTTAAAATGCAGGTACTGCGGCTTGAAAGCGTATAAATATTGATTTCTCAAATCAGCTGATGATACTGAAACAAGGAGGAATAAAATATGTCCATGAAAGACTTCAAGCATTTAATAGAAGACGCTGCAACCAACGAGGAGCTTGCCAAGAAGCTCGAAGAAGCGGACAAGGAGATGCGCAGAACCGGAGACAAGGCAGGTTTTATAAAGACTGCCGCCGAACTCGGATATGAAGTGACCGAGCAGGATTTCCCCGGCGACGATCTTGTGAAGCTCGATGAAGAACAGCTCGATGATGTGGCGGGCGGTTGGTTCGGTCTAGGCACAGAAGCCGAGGATGAGCATGAGATAGGCTGCATATATCTTTGGTACAAAGATGTTAACCCGGTATTATGTTCAGAAAGTTCGTCGGGAAAGCATGGTTTTGATTTCTGTTATGATGAAACGAAAAAAGTAGGCGAGCGTAGTATACCGACCTGTAAAATATTTAAGTGCAAGTACTGTGGGACAACAGCAAGAAGGACTGCAGAACTACTGTGGGACTAAGTAAGACAACAGCAGAATTATATTTTCACAATCGCTGAACAAATCCGGACGCAAGGAGAACAAAACTATGTCAACGAAAAATTACAAACAGTTAATGGAAGATGTAAGAACAAACGAGGAGCTTGCCAAGAAGCTCGAAGAAGCGGACAAGGAGATGCGCAGAACCGGAGACAAGGCAGGTTTTATAAAGACTGCCGCCGAACTCGGCTATGAAGTGACCGAGCAGGACTTCTCCGGCGACGATCTTGTAAAACTCGACGATGAACAGCTCGATGATGTGGCGGGCGGTTGGTTCGGTCTAAGCACAGAGGCCGAGGACGAGCATGAAGTAGGCTGTATGATTCGGTGGTATAAGGGTGCCGCCAGTTCCTCATGCCCGAAAAGCAATTCCGGAAAACATAATTTCGTTTTCCAGAATGGAGAAGATGTCTTTAATAACTATATATGCAAATACTGTGGCATGGAAGCATTTTCGTGATATTTCACAAATCTGACAGATTCAGGCCTTAAGGAGGGAAACACTATGTCAACGAAAAATTACAAACAGTTAATGGAAGATGTAAGAACAAACGAAGAGCTTGCCAAGGAGCTCGAAGAAGCGGACAAGGAGATGCGCAGAACCGGAGACAAGGCAGGTTTTATAAAGGCTGCCGCCAAACTCGGCTATGAAGTGACCGAGCAGGACTTCCCCGCCGACGATCTTGTGAAGCTGGACGAAGAAGAACTCGACAATGTGGCAGGCGGATTTTTCTTCTTCGGCAACGAAGAAGAGAACGGACATGAGATGGGCTGCGGTTGCTGCTACTATGTACAGAGAGAAGATCTGCCGGTTCGGTGTCCGAACAACTCGTCAGGAAAGCATAAGTTTGAAGCCTCCGACGAAACGATACCGTGCCAGGGTGCTTTTTCTGTATACGGAAAAACAGTATTTGTCTGCAAATACTGTGAGGGCTGGACCTTTATAGCAAATTGATTGTAAATTAAAACAATAAGATATGTCTGCATGGAGGATAGAAATTATGTCAATGAAATATTTCAAGCAATTACAGGAAGACGCAGCAAACGATAAAGAGCTCGCAAAAAAACTCGAAGAAGCGGACAGAGAACTTCATAAATCAGGTGATATGAATTCTTTTATAAAAGCAGCCGCGGAACTCGGATATGAAGTGACCGAGCAGGACATTTCCGCCGGAGATGATCTCGTAAAGCTTGACGAAGAAGAACTTGACGATGTGGCAGGAGGAGTATTCGGTTTTGGAAACGATGCCCCGGACGGACATGAGATAGGCTGTATATTCAACTTCTCATACTATGTGAGTGCTTCAGCGTACTGTCCCCAAAACCCGGATAACGGTCATGAGTATGTTTTTATCGGACTTGATCCGCAAGACGAAGACTATGAACTTTACAAATGCAAACACTGCGGTTATGAAAGTTTCGAGTTCATCGGCGGCGCAGTAGAATGATAATAATATGGTAAAATAATATGGAAAAATCAGTATTCAGGAAAAGCAGTATCGAGAGCCTTAACTCTCCCGAACAGCTCAACGACTACATAAAAGCGGCAAGCCCGGCTGTATGGATAATCCTTGCGGCAATAATCGCTCTGCTCTGCGCTGTATTCGCGTGGATATATTTCGGCTGCATCTATACGAGAGTCTCAGGAGTTGCCGTCAACGACAACGGCAAGCTCTCCTGCTATGTCCGCGCGGAGGATATGCTCAAAGCAGGAGATTCGGTCAAAGTCTCGGTCAACGGAACGGATTACACGACATCTGAGGTCTCCTCTGAACCGTTCAAGCTTGATCCCGCCGGAAATGTTGTAGATCAGATCATATCAACTATCGGCGGATTTACCGGCGATGACTGGCTCATAAAGCTCTCTCTCGCGGATAACACCGGTATCCCCGATCTTACCGTTGAGAGTGCGGTGGTAACGATCGAGGAGATAAGACCGTTGACATTCATCACGGGAGGAAGCAATGGATAAAAAGGCAGTAAGATCTCCCATTACGAAGGGTGCGGCGAAAGTACCGGTCGTTATGCAGATGGAAGCCCTTGAATGCGGCGCGGCTTGTCTGACGATGATACTCGCTTATTACGGTAAATGGATACCGCTTGAACAGGTGCGCTCGGACTGCGGCGTTTCCCGCGACGGCTCAAAAGCGAGCAAGATACTAAAAGCCGCAAGAAACTACGGTCTTGATGCCGACGGGTTTCGCGCCGAGAAGATAGAGACTGTCCGCAGCAAGGCCAAGTTCCCCTGCATCATACACTGGAACTATAACCATTTTGTTGTGCTTGACGGTATCAAGGGCAACAAGGCATATCTCAACGACCCTGCCAAAGGAAATGTCGTTGTGACGCTCGAAGAGCTCGACAAGTCTTTCACAGGCATCATTATGATGTTCGAGCCTACGGATAAATTCGAGCCGGGCGGCAAGCCCAAAGGCGTTATGGAATATGCGAAACAGCACCTTAAAGGAACGAGGACCGCAGTCATTTTCGTTGTGCTTACAACACTGATAACAACGCTTATCGGCATTATTAACCCGATATTCTCGCGGATATTCTTTGACCGGCTTCTTACCGGACAGAATCCCGACTGGCTGCTGCCGTTCATGATAGCGCTTATACTTATATCGTCGGTGCAGCTTATCAATTCATGGATAAACACCGTCAGCAACCTGAAGATAAACGGCAAGATGTCGGTTGTCGGCAGTATGACTTTCATGTGGCATATACTGCACCTGCCGATGGAGTTCTTCTCTCAGAGAATGGCAGGCGATGTACTGAGCCGAAAGGACTCTAACGCAAATATCTCACAGAGCATAGTAAACACAGTAGCGCCGCTGTTCCTGAACACCTGCCTTATGATATTCTACCTCGTGGTAATGCTCGGATACAGTATCCCTCTGACAATGGTGGGCATAGGTTCCATAGTTGTAAATATGCTTGTGTCGAACATAATATCAAAGAAACGGCTCAACATTTCCCGTTCGCAGATGCGCGACAGCGGAAAGCTCGCGGGAACAACGGTCTCAGGCATTGAGATGATAGAAACGATAAAAGCCTGCGGAGCCGAGAACGGATTCTTTGAGAAGTGGTCCGGTTATCAGGCAAGCGTCAACACAGGTTCTTACAACACAATAAAGACAGATCTTTATCTCGGTACTATTCCCGAGATAGTATCTTTGCTTACCAATATCGCTGTGCTTGTCTCGGGTGTGTTCCTTGTACTGAACGGACAGTTTTCGATAGGTATGGTAATGGCGTTCCAGTCATATCTCGGAGCTTTCACCGGTCCTGCACATTCGATCATCGCGGCTCGCAGCACTATCCAGCAGATGAAAGCCGAAATGGAACGTGTCGAAGACGTAATGGGATACAATGAGGACGTTATCGAGAGTTCCGAGGAAGAAGAGGACGACGATTACGAAAAGCTGTCCGGCGAATTTGAGCTGAACAACATAACGTTCGGTTACTCAAAGCTTGACAAGCCGCTTATAACCGATTTCAGCATAAAAGTCGAACAGGGACAGAGAATTGCTCTGGTAGGCTCCTCCGGCTGCGGCAAATCCACACTTTCAAAGCTTATCTCCGGTCTGTACAGACCATGGAGCGGTGAGATCCTTTTCGACGGAAAGCCGATATCCGAGATAAACAAGAATGTATTCAGAAGCTCGGTTGCGGTTGTGGATCAGGATATTACGCTTTTTGAGGACACTATCGCCAGCAATATCAAGATGTTTGATTCCACGATAGAAGACTTTGAAATGATAATCGCTGCGCGTGACGCACAGATACATGACGATATAATGCACCGTACAGGCGGTTATAAATACAGTCTGAAGGAAGGCGGCGGAGATCTTTCCGGCGGTCAGCGTCAGAGAATGGAAATAGCCCGTGTGCTTGCTCAGGACCCGAAGATTATCATTCTTGATGAAGCCACTTCCGCACTTGACGCAAAAACCGAGTATGATGTGGTAAATGCGATAAAAGAGCGCGGCATAACCTGTGTAGTCGTTGCCCACAGGCTTTCGACAATACGCGACTGTGACGAGATACTTGTGCTTGACAAGGGAGTTGTGGTCGAGCGCGGAACGCATGACGAGCTGTTCGCCAAGGGCGGTTATTATACAAAGCTCGTAACTAATGAGTAAAGGGGGCGAATGACATTGTCCTTTCTTGACAGTCAGATCAAGGAGCGTATCGAAAAAGAAGATGCCGAACTTGCCGAAGCACTTGCCGAGGCTGCTGATGCGGTAATGGGAAGGCGTGTCTCCGCAGCTATGAACGATGACAGAATAGCTGCCAGAAACGCCATTGAACGGATACTCAAATACTATCACGCAAAGCCGAGAGAACTGCCCGATGAAATATCGGACGTGAACGATCAGATAGACTATCAGATGCGTCCGCACGGGATAATGACACGTCGTGTGAAGCTTGAAAAAGGCTGGCACAAGAACGCGATAGGCGCGATGATAGGCGTACGGAAGTCTGACAACGGAGTTGTTGCACTTCTCCCCCACGGCTTTACCGGCTACAGATACATAGACGAAAAGACCGAAAAGTCTGTAAAGATAACTTCAAAGACCGAAGCGCTTCTTGAGGATGAGGCTATAGTTTTCTACCGCCCCTTCCCTGTTAAAAAGATGAAGCTGTACGATCTCATAAAGTATATCTTCTCTACGATCCCCAAAACAGATGTAGCAATGCTGCTTATAATAACGGCAGCAGTAACGGGCATAGGCTTTTTCACTCCCATGATAAAAAACTTCATCTTCTCCGACGTTATCATGACAGGAAGCAATATGCTGCTTGTCGGTGCGGCTATCGCGCTTATAAGCATGACGCTGTGCTCCGTTTTTATAGGAATGCTTAACAGGCTGATGAATATGCGCATCAATACAAGGCTTTCGCTGACCATACAGGCGGCTACTATGATGCGTGTGCTTTCACTTCCGGCAGATTTCTTCAAAAAATACAATTCCGGTGAAATGACAACAAGGTCGCAAAGTATGAGGTCGCTTTGCAATATGCTTATGAACACGATCTTCACTGCCTCACTTACATCGGTTTTCTCACTGGTATATATCGGACAGATCTTTGTTTATGCTCCCGCGCTGGTAGTACCGTCACTCCTGATAACAGCCGCGACACTTGGCTTTTCACTTATAACGACTTTTACGCAGATGAAAATAAGCCGTGAACAAATGAAACATTCTTCCAAGGAATACGGAATGTCCTATGCTATGATGCAGGGTGTTCAGAAGATAAAGCTTGCGGGGGCGGAAAAAAGGATTTTCGCCCGCTGGGGCAAGATTTATGCGGAGGGTGCGAGACTTACTTATGCTCCGCCTGCATTTCTCGTACTGAACCCTGTCATAAGTGCCGCTATCTCCCTTGCGGGAACGATCGTGATGTACTTCATGGCTGTGAGCAGCGGCGTTTCGGCAGCGGATTACATAGCATTCAATGCGGCTTACGGAATGGTATCCGGCGCATTCTCGGGTATATCGTCCATAGCAACGACCGCGGCGCGCATCAAGCCGGTGCTCGAAATGGTAGAGCCGATAATGAATGTCGAACCTGAGACCTCTGATGACAAGGAGATACTCACTTCGGTAAACGGTATGATCGAGCTTGACAGCGTTTCATTCAGATATGACGAATCCATGCCGCAGGTAATTGATGATCTGAACCTCAGGATCCGCCCAGGACAGTATGTGGCGATAGTCGGAAAAACAGGCTGCGGGAAATCAACTCTTGTAAGACTTCTTCTGGGCTTTGAAAAGCCGCAGAAAGGAAGCATATTCTTCGACGGCAAGGATATAAACTCGGTTGATCTCAGATCACTCAGGAATAAAATTGGTGTTGTTCTTCAGAACGGGAAGCTGTTCAACGGAGACATATACTCAAACATCGTCATCTCTGCCCCGACTCTCACAGTCGATGACGCATGGGAGGCGGCCGAGACCGCAGGATTAGCTGATGATATACGTGCTATGCCCATGGGTATGTTCACGATGATATCAGAAGGAAGCGGCGGTATTTCCGGCGGTCAGAAACAGCGTCTCATGATAGCACGCGCAGTAGCGCCGAAGCCGAGAATACTGATACTTGACGAAGCGACGAGCGCACTTGACAACATTACGCAGAAGAAAGTCTCCGAAGCTCTCGATAAGCTGAACTGTACCAGAATAGTAATTGCGCACCGCCTTTCAACGATAAAGCAGTGCGACAGGATAATCGTTCTCGACAAGGGTAAGATCATCGAGGATGGCAAATATGATGAACTGATAGCAAAAAACGGATTTTTTGCTGAACTTGTAGAAAGGCAGAGAGTCAACGACTAACCGCTGTCAGCTAAAAGTTTCATTCGATTTCTGTAAACAATAAATAACCGGAGGATAATAAAATGGCATCATTACTTAAGATCAAAAGCAAAGTAGAGGCGGGATCCGTCGTTGTTATTCCTGAGGGACGCATAGATGCAAACACGGCTTCCATTCTCGACAAGGAGATATCGTCTGTCATAGATAACACCGATTCTATCGTTATAGACTTTGACAGTGTGGAGTATATCTCATCGGCAGGTCTTCGCGTGCTTCTCGGTACGAGCAAGGTAATGCTTAAAAAGAACGGCGACTTCAAGCTCATAAATGTTTCTGAAAATATCATGGATGTTTTTGCAGTGACCGGATTCATAAACAAGCTCAACATCGTTAAAAAATAAGGAAGAGTTATTATGCAGATCTCTGATAATGTACGTTTTTTTCTGAGCCGTCAGAAATGGCTGGTCAACAGTTGTTTTTATTTCTGCCTTGTACTTACAATAGGTTCACTGATATTATGCAGATTAGACGGTACCGATAATCTCACTCAGGCAAACTGCATAAGTATCGGTGCGGATATGGTATCGCTGGCTATATGCACGACTCTGCTTTACAGCTGCAAGCAGGATAAGGATATGAACAGCGGTCATACGCAGATCTTCGTTTTCCTTATAACTATGGAAGCGTGCGAGATATTTACCGATATGGCAAGCTGGCTTGTTTCCGGCTCCCCAAAGCTGATACTGTGGAATAAGATATTCTGTGTCGGCAATTACGTCAGCGCAACACTGCTTGTATTCTTTTTCTGGCGTTATGTAGCAACAACGCTTGAACTTGAAGGCAAACTCGTCTCCGCACTCAATTTGCTGATGAATCTGCTTATTATACCGGATATTATCAGCTCCTGCGTAAATTTCTTCTACCCGCTTCATTTCAGCATAGACGCGGAAGGTATATATCATCGCGAAAGTATGTATATGCTGAGCCATGTGTACAATGTTGTAGCAGTAGCTGCCGGTGTTATCGGATTCATAAAATCCAAGTCAGCACCGCGCGTCAAGATAATTACAGCTTCATTTATACTTATCCCTATCTTTGCGCAGATCATGACAGGATATAACCCGGGGCTCACAACACAGTATTCGGCTATGCTTGTATCTATCGTACTAATCTACGGTGTGCTCTTTGCGGAACGGGAAATGCGGCTCGTTGCGACAGAAAAGGAGCTTTCGATGGCTACAAGCATACAGAGCAGCGTTATGCCCAATATGTTCCCTGCTTTTCCGGAACGTGAGGAATTTGACATCTATGCGTCAATGGATCCGGCAAAAGAAGTCGGCGGTGATTTCTACGATTTCTTTTTCGTTGACAATGACCACCTTGCAATGGTGATCGCCGATGTTTCCGGAAAGGGTATCCCGGCAGCATTGTTTATGATGTCCGCAAAGATAGTGATAAACGACAGGACAATGATGGGCGGTACACCCGCAGAGATACTGAAATACGCAAACAACCGTATCTGTGACAAGAACGAAGAAGGGCTTTTCGTAACGGTTTGGCTCGGCATTCTTGACCTGAGAACCGGAAAGCTTATCTGTGCGAATGCGGGTCATGAATTCCCGGCATTATGCCGTAACGGAAAGTTTGAGCTTTTCCAGGACGAACACGGATTCGTCGTTGGCGGATTTGAAGACGAGGAATATACGGATTACGAGATACAGCTGTCTCCCGGGGATAAGATATTCGTATATACCGACGGTGTGCCGGAAGCGACCGATGCGAAGGGCGAGATGTTCAACACAGACAGAATGACGGAATCGCTTAATAAACACAGGGATTTGTCTCCGGAACATCTTCTGAAAGCTGTTAAGGAAGATGTCAAGGAGTTCGTTAAAGATGCACCTCAGTTTGATGATCTCACCATGCTTACGCTGACATTCAAAGGCAGCAATGCAGGAAAGGACGGATTCAATGAATAAACTTGTTGTTCCGGCTGAAATGGATAAACTTGATGATGTCATAGCTTTCGTTGACACTTCTCTCGACGGCCATGAATATTCCGACAAGACACTGATGGAGATAGAGATAGCGATCGAAGAGATCTTTGTTAATATTGCAAGTTATGCCTACACGCCCGGAACGGGAGAAGTGTCAGTCGAGACGGATATCAGCGGCAAACCGGAAACACTTACCGCCAGATTTATTGACAACGGTATAAAATATGATCCCCTTGAAAAAGACGATCCAAACACCAGACTTTCCGTCGAGGACACTCCGATAGGCGGTCTCGGTATCTTTATGACCAAAGCGAGCATGGATGATGTAATTTACGAATATAAAGAGAATAAAAACATTCTTACCATAACGAAAGTACTGTGTTAATGGATTTGTAACTGATGAGCAGTATTGATACAGCTGTCCGGCAGTTCATTCCGGGATTTCATAACTATCCGCATCAAATACAATTAAAGCTCCACCGGAACAACCGATGGAGCTTTAATTTACAATGTCGGTTTTACAGAGCCGTGAGATCTCAATGACCTGTCCGGCATAAGATCGTTACTTCCTACCCGTTATATCTGATACAAAGCATGGTCTGATCGTCAGACAGCTCGGTGTCACCGGTGAAATCGGCTACGCTTCTCTTTACGGCATTGACCAGAACTTCCGGCTCCGTTGTTCCGGAAGCATTCAGCGTACTGAGCAGACGTTCCGATCCATAAAACTGCTTTTCACTGTTGATTGCTTCGGTTATGCCGTCGGTATATACAAAGAGCACATCTCCCGGGTTCATGGAAATTTCGTAATCCGTGTAAACCGAGTGTTTGAAACCGCCCAGCACTATGCCGTGTTTATCATGAATATACTCAAACCCGCTGTTTTCGCGCCGCAGTACAGGCTCCTCATGCCCGCCGTTGCAGGCAGCCAGCAAGCCAGATCCAAGATCAAGAACGCCAAGCCATACTGTAACAAACATTTTTGTCGGATTGTTTTCACAAAGCCGCAGATTGACATCCGACAGTATCTCGGCGGGTGTTCCGCCTGCCTGTGCACGGCTGCTTATCATGACTTTTGCTTTCATCATTAATAGTGCCGCGGGAATACCTTTTCCGGATACGTCGGCGATCACAAAAGCAAAGCGGTCATTGTCAAGGCGGAAAAAGTCGTAAAAATCGCCGCCGACCTCTTTAGCAGTTATCATAGAAGCGCCAAGCGAGAATTTGCTTTCACCATAAAGCTCCGGTGACACTGACGGAATTGCAGAAGACTGTATGCGCGCGGCAAGATCGAGCTCCGTTTTTATACGCTCCTTTTCGGCAGTGATCTTTGTAAGCTCTTCGGTATTCTGTACTATGTTAATCTGCATATCGCGTATTTCGTGATACAGATCGCCTATCTCATCACGGTTTTTCAGATCAATTTCAATAACGTCTGCCATTGTGTAACCGTTGTTGTCGTTGTCACCTGTCTTCTTCCCTTCTGAAAATCTCATCGTACCCTGCTGAAGCAGACGGAGCGGCTTTACAGCGATAAACCGGACGAACAGCATACTAACAAGGATCGAGACAATGGTCAGAACGGCAATAAAGATAATACTGTTGTACAAAAACCAATTCTGTCTATGAACGATCTCGTTCATATCTATGTCCACAACGGCAAACGCTATGGCCCTCCCGCTTTCGGGAACGACAATAGGCTCGCAGGAAGTACAGAGCCACCCGTATATACTGCGATAAATAGTAGCGGGAATGCGATCATTATTATAATGACCTGCGAACACTTCCATGTACGGTTCCGGTGAACCCACAAACAAAAGATCCTCATCGGGCTTGACGAGATTATAAGTCACACTTTCTTTGTCATACTGATAATATACGTCGGCGATAGGAAATGCCTCCTTGATCTCTCTTATCATATCACACAAAAACGTATAATCATCATAAAGAGAATATTCTTGTGCTAAATCAGTCAATGTACCTCTCTTGCTTTTCATCCATTCACAGATAGCATCAGGATCGTTTTCGGCTTCGGCTTTCGAGCGTACAGAACGGAATTCGTCCGTTTCTATATTATCTATCAGGAACTCAACACAATCCGGATATGCATATTTTCCGGCAATACAGGCAGCCTGTTCCGTCTGATCACATAATAATTCGTTGATACGGGTGCAGTGAACAGTATATGTGATTGCAAGCAGCCCTATCGAAGTGACCAGTATGCTGGCTCCGATAAGAATATTCATTTTCAGCCGAAGCGAAAAACGCACTCGCTTTGTTTTCCCCGGTTGCTTGTTCATTAATTATACACCTCGGTCATTTCACATATCACTGTCTTTTCTGAAACACTGCTATAATCCTTTTCTTGTCCGGATTGGCGGCATTTACTTAATTTATGGATATTGAATGTACATTACTTCACCATATATGGTCAATTTCAGCTTTTCAGATCTCTTAATTGCCAATAAAGTTCAGAATGAGATCAACAGTGATTTTCTGCTGCTCTTCGGCAGTAATATCGGCAGGCATATCACCGTCCTGTGGGCCGTAGCAGCCGAATCCCGCGTGATTACCGCCCTCGATCGTAAGTATCCCGGCATCTGCGGGGAGGTTTTTTCTGCACTCGTTGAATTTGTCCAGGTTGAGACAGCCGTCCCTGGAACCGTATATAGCACAGGTTTCGAGTTCCGCGGGCAGACACACGATCGAATACGCCGCCAGCATTATCAGTCCGTCCATATTGCCGGGCGTTTCGCAGTACATCGCGGCTACAGCACCTCCCAGCGAATGACCTGCGATATACCATTTGTCGTAGTCGTACTGCTCCTTTATCCTGTCGGCACATCGCGGATCCAGAAATGCCACGGAAAGCGGCATACGCACCAGAAAACAGTCTATTCCGCTTTCTGCCGCCTTTTTCATCAGAGGAGCATAGGCGGTATACTCCACTTTCGCACCGGGATAGAATATAAGTGCAGTGCCCTCGCCTGCCCCGTCAAAGAAGTACCAGTCGGGTTCATTCTCGACGGTAACATTCGCATCGCTCACAAGGTACTCCTGCACCGACAGGTCGGCATGGTAATAAAACGCCGTATATATAAGGAACGCAAGTACTGCCGTCACCGGGATCTCGGTCACGATGAACAATACTCTGAGTACAACATTCTTCCTGCCCTTTTTTTTGTTTATGATGCTTACGATGACATATACCGCTATCAGCACCACAAACACAATAGATGTTATTATCAGCTGTTTCATCCACACACTTCCATTCATAGCCGGATTTTCCGGTCATTGTTTTACTCATTGCAGAAAGCGGTATTTTCCCGCATTATTCACTGAATATTCTGCAGTGTAATACCGCTTCATTACCTTCTTATAAGATCATTATATCATAAAACTCCGTAATATTCAAGTAGTTTGACCTTATCAAATAATTGTACAGAAAGCGGCAAAGCACCTTGTCCGATCAACAAGGTGCTTTACCGTGTTCTGTTACACTGAGTCGCCGCAGATGACCGCGGACAGCATCCGAATCCTCACGAAGCTATCTTATGCTGCTCAACGAGATAAACGTCGTCCAGACAAGCGTCGTAAATAACGTTATCCTTATTTTCGATCGGGTCTTCGGTAATGCGCTGACCAAACCAGTCATCTTCCCAGCTCATGATACCGTCATTGTCAAAATCAAATCCAAAACTTGCACACATAGTATTTTCTCCTTACAAAAAATGAAGTCACACAGGCTTTCTTTTCCTTTTGTGACTTCATTATACCATATCAGTTTTTCAAATGTTATACTTCTGAGTACAAATCCGAGATTTTTTCAAGTTTTTTTGAAAAATTCCTGCGAATTTCTTCGGGTTCGGTTATTTCAACGCTGTCACCGTACTTCAATACCCACAGGTAGAATCTGTCGTTTATACCGACTTTTGCCTTAACAAGCACGCTGTCGGCGTTTTCGGGATCATCGCTGAAACTTCCGTACTCTCCGAGCTGTTCGAGCATCTCGTCAAGAAGAAAACGCTTTACACGCATTGTGACATACCGGAAACTTTCAGGCACGAACATATCCGCAACAAATCCGTCGTATTTCTTATCGTCGGGAACTTTTTTGCGGCTCTTTTTACCTACTTCAATATCCTTCATACGGTCGATCCGGTAGGTACGGAACTGTTCGTTTTCCTCATTGAAGCAGCGAAGATAGAAATGCTCGTCGAAATATACCACACGAACGGGTATCATCTCGCGGCTCTTGCTGTAATAGTTCATCTGCTTTTTCGTGTCGAATTTCCCGTACTTGAAATTGATCTTCCTGTGTTCGGAGATAATGTAATGTATCTTATCAAGGTTTTCAAGCAGATCAAGCGAAGGAGCCGCGCTGCTGTTCAGCGACACACGGCTTAACAGATTGCGTATCTCAGCATCCGTACACATACCCTCGAATTTGTGTATCAGCTTCTTTTTCTGTTCGGCGGACAGAAACTTGTTTATCGAGATCGAGTCCACCATAAAGCGTATCTCGTTGAACGTGAATCCCTTGTCTATCAGAGCATACATGGCGGTGTTGTGCGGACCGTTTGTTCTCCGGACATCATTTCCGGCAGCACACAGCCTGTCAATATCACGCCTTATCGTAAGCGGCGAAACGTTATCGAGATTGGCATTCCTTGCAAGATAATCGCGGATATCGTTCAGTGTTACGCTGTGCTTCTCATCTGTATTCCGACAAAGATAGTCATATATGTATATGATTCTTTCATGCTCCATAGTTTGACCTCGTTTCAATTGTTTATTCAAGCTATCCGTTATAGCGGGATCTTCACAAGACGTGTTTTTCCCTTGCGATCATAAGAAATGAATCGGCAAGAATAATCTCGGAAATGTAGTAGAGAGAAAGGCTTATCTGATGAATTACCGGTATATTTCCCATAAAGCCATACAGCGCAAGCAGTAAGTCAGATACCATAAACAAACCCGTTCCGATCAGCATATACAGGAAAAACGGTGTTTTCACACCTATAAAGTTGCTTATCGCTTTTCCGGTCATGACCGATACAATGGCTGCGTAAAAAGTACATACCACGATCATTGTGACAGTCCTTAATTCAATCGGCGCGATCATCAATACAGCCATATCGGCGAAAAACACGATAACTGCACAGATAATATCTCTTTTAACGCTTCTCTTGTCACGTGGACAAACAGAGCGCTGCGCAGCATAGAAAAAAATATGTCCCGCAGCAAAAGCGACAGCTCCCGCAACAAAATTGTGATTTATAGCGAGGTCTCCGGTCATTGCCAAAAACAGACCACACAGAAGCAGAACAGAAAAAGTCCTGAGTTCCTTGAGTGCTTTCCTTGTCAGGAAGAAGTTTAATACACCGATCATAACGAAGCATATACTCGCGCCCGCCTTGGACAACAAGCTTCCTGTAGCAAGGTAGATGACGGCAAGCAGTAAGACCGTACAGGATAAAACAGCATTGACCGCCAATGTTGTTTTTTTGATCACAGTATCACCTTATTCCGCATAAATACTGAATTGTTCGTTATCCATATTATACCACGATTTATTAAGATAATCAAGCGTTCCGAAACGATTCTTCAGTAATATCGGCGGGAATTAAAACACCGCCCCGGCATTCCTGTCAGGGCGGCAAACCGCTATTCACAATCCTGCAGTCACAGCAGCTTTTCCTTCCACTCGTCTTCTCTTAACCCGGTCAGCACGAAATCATCACCGACAACAAGCGGGCGCTTCACAAGCATACCGTCGGACGCGAGAAGTCTGAACTGATCGTCCTCGTTCATATCCGGCAGCTTCTTTGAAAGCTCCAGCTCGCGATATTGAGTGCCGCTCGTATTGAAGAACCGTTTCAGCGGAAGTCCGCTTATCCTGTGGTATTTTCTGAGCATCTTCTCGTCCGGGTGATCGGTCTTAATGTCGAACAGCTTATATTCTACATTGTTATCGTCAAGCCATTTCAGCGCCTTTTTGCAGGTCGTGCATCTGTTGTAGCAATAGACTTTCAGCATGGTCTTACCTCCGTTTTCTGTACGCAATCATGTTTCTACACTGATTTTGACCATCGTTTCATCAAGTATCTTCTCTCTGAGTTCAGTCAGCCATTCCGAAAATGATACTGCATCAAAACCATACACCTTGTTGAGTTCATATTCGTTTTCCGACCATGTATCTATCGGTGACTCATTGTGTTGTATCAGAGCTTCGAGCTTGTCGAGAGCCTTATATATTTTGGCTTCGGCAGTTTTCTGTTCATTCATTTCCTTGTACAGCGCAGCAAGATAATCAGACACTTCTTTCGGCAGCGAATCTACCCATTTTTCAAGCAGCATATCCTCTGTTTCTCTGTCATTATCTGTCTTTTCAAAAGAGGGAATGTCTCCCGTGAAACACTCACCCATATCATGTATGAGACACATTGCAACGACCTTGTCGATATCAACAGACCGAAACTCATTCCTTAGCAGAAGCGCCATAAGAGCGACTCTCCAGCTATGTTCTGCCACACTTTCCGTCCTTCGTTCTGATGTAGTACAATGCCTTGGCGTGTCTTTCAGTTTTTCTGCTGTATGCAGTATTTTCAGAAATTCTGTGGTATCCATTATTTGCAGTATCTCTCCAATTCATCGCTTGTCACTGTTGTACCGACGTCCCATCTGAGCCGATACGCGAGCATATCCGGCAGCTGCACTTTTCTTTCGTTTCCGCTTTCATCGGACAGTATCAGCGTTACCATAGGTTCTTCGCCGGGCATAAAGCCCTCGCAGCCGTTGTCCGGTTCTATAAGATCAGTAATTCTGTAGTTCATCTTACTGCGGCTCCCACATTCCCTGCTGGCGAATGCCGGTCGCTGCCGCTTCCTTTTCCAGCATTGCTATTTCGTCCGTTGTCAATTCGACTTTCATTGCCTCTGCAAGCTTCTCTGCGTGCGAAGGCTTTGTTATTCCCACGATCGGGATCGCGCCTTTTCCGATTACCCAGAGTATCGGTATCTGCGACGGGTCAACATTGTATTTTCCCGCAAGCTCTTTTATTTTTTCAAGCAATCCTTCGATCTTCCTGAACTTACTTTTTGGGAACGCGAAATTCCGCATCGAGAACGTCGGGAAATGGTGTGCGGCACTGTAATGACCGGACAATGCACCCTGTTCAAGGACCATGTAAGCATAGTAGCTTATACCGTGTCCGCTGCAATAATCAATTATCGGCTGCTGATCGTTTCTGAGCAGGCTGAAATGGTTCTGCACCGCGGAGAGTTTCAGACCTTCCTTTGCAAGCAGTTCCTCGGCAGCTTTTATGTGAGAAAGCGAGACATTCGACACGCCGATACCACCGATTTTTCCGTCTTTTATCAGCGGTATTGCTTCGTTCAGATTTTCGGCAAGATTATTCGGAACGTGTATCCAGTAAAGGTCTGCTCTGTCGCGTCCGAGCCGCGTCATGCTGTCCTCGAACGATTTTTTCAGCGAACCGGATCTGTACTTTTTATCCGGCATAAACTTAGTCGATATAAATATATCATCACGCTTTGCGATAAGCGTTCCGAGCAGCGTTTCGCAGGTTCCCATGCCATAAACCGCCGCCGTATCCCAGTTTGTGAAACCGTTACCGACAGCCTTTTCAAACGATTGTTTCAGAATCCCGGGATCCTGTTTATTTCCGAAAACCATTGACGAGCCGTTAGAGCCTGTTCCCCACGCCCAGGTGCCTATCATGATCTTATTATCTGACATAATTTAATCCTCCACTTCCTCAGTCGTGCCGTTCATCGTAATTTGAGTACATCTCGCAGAACCTTCCGGAGAATGCGGGAGACTCACCGCCCGCATACAGATGCGATATGTCTCCGAATCCGCTCATGCGGAATGACGCTATTCCCTCGCGGCGTTCTTCCGTGCAAAGTGTAGTTACCGATGTCGGCAGAGCTATCGTTCCGTGCCACAGAGCCATTGGTGAAATGCCGAGAAGATGCCCGACAAGAACGCAGGAAACTCCGAAATGACAGAAGAAAACGAGTGTGTCCGTGTTCGGCTTTTCCGCAAGATAATAGTTCCCGTGACGGGTATATCCATGCTCTGCGAGCACAGCGTCGAGCGAACCGGTGACATTGTTCACCGTGTCAGCCATATTCTCCGCCTTCATCATCGGGACATTAACCCATTCGTCCTTGTCGTAGAACTCGCGGACATTCGTCCACATCGCCGGGAGCTGATCCCACGCAAGGCGCATTTTCGCTGTTTCTGCGTCTTTTACGAGAACCGTGTCGAATTCCCGAAGCCAGTCGCAGGTGACTGCGCTGCGCCCGGCGCGTTCAAGTGTGTAAGAGGCGGTCTTTTGTGCCCGTCCGAGCGGTGAGCAGTAATACTGCTTCACATCAAGCGGAGCTATCCTGTCCGCAAGAAGCTTTGCTTCACGCTCGCCCTTTGCGGTAAGAGTGTCGTTTTCATAATCCGGGTCACCGTGTCTTATAATCAGTAATTTCATTTATTCACCTTCCGCGCTGTATATAATTCGTGATGAATACTTAATCAATGTCTCATTTATACAGGCCATTCTTTGCATTCCTAAATCTGCGTTTTCTTTGTATAAATAACATTATAACATAATTATTTGATATTTTCAAGCATAATGTAATTATTACGTCCTGAATATTGAAATCAGTGTTGATCTGTGGTTTAATAAGTCATAACGGCAGCCGCGAAACCGGCAGTACCCGAAAGCGTATGTGCTTCAGCAGACATCTCTCTGATGCAGTTCAGAGCATTTCTTATCACATTTTGCTTTTGATTATATTTTTCCCGCAGAAATATGTTATCAGGAAATATCCGCCGTAAATTGCAGCTACAATTGCAGCTGTAAGCAGCATTCCGGGAAGCATTTCGTCTGTTGTCACGAACACTCCGAGGACGTTCAGCGCGAACTTCATTCCGAAGATCGTATGGATACCCGCAAGCAGCAGCGGCAGCAGAAAGAAAATGCCTGTCTGACGGAACAGCGAACGGTCTATGTCTTTTTCGTCCGCGCCGATCTTGCGGAGAATATCATATCGCGGTATGCTGTCGATGTTCTCGGAAAGCGCCTTTATGCTGAGTATAGCACCGCATGAGATAAGGAAAACTATGCCGATGTACAATCCTATGAAGGTCGCAAACGCTCCCAGTCCGACCGCGGAATCTGTGAGATCAAGCCGCGTATTCATAATATAAACGGCAGATCTACCGTCCGGATCCGCATGTTCGCTCAGTACCGTATCTATTCTGTCACGTGCATTTAAGAACAGAGAATCTATACTGCGCTTATCGGCTTTTGACTGTGCCTTGTAATTGCCCGCAAGCAGCGTAGCTTTGCGTGCAAGGTCGTTCTCTCCGAATGTCAGACTGTCGGGGATTATAATGATACCGGTATTAATATCGGTGTTGGATATCATATCAAATCCTAACCTGCATTCCGAATATGCGGGCTTAAGGGTGCGACCTGCTATTGTAAGTTCATGACCGTGAGAAAGCGGGATATTACGCGCTCTTATTGTCTCTGCGAAATTACCTGCTACCGCGTACTCATCGTCACCGACAGTTAGCTGCTCCAGACCGTAAAGCCCGGCAAGACGGTTGTATTCCGAAACATACATCATTTCTTCGGCAACACCGCCGATAAACAGATGCTCCATTTCCTTCCCTGCTTCTTCCATATAATCACCGAAGAAAGCATCTCCGTTGATATCGCCGGAAGTGTACTCGTGTACAACAACATACTCCGAGAGATACTCGTCCGGATCAATTCCAGCGGATCTCATCACAGAAACAACATCCTGCGGTGTATTTTCGCTTACGTCCGATATTAATATGTTCATATCGGCGGGAGCATTCCTGTTTATGCTGTTTTCAAGAGACGATTTAAGCGAGAACGCCGAAGCAAACGTGCAGATCGTCACAAACAGCATAAGGCAGATGATCCCGGCAGATATCACCATTGTGTTTATACGGCTTCCTATCTGACGATAGGTGAAGCAGTTGAGTCCGCGGTAATAAGAGCGCTTTGACGACATTACAAGACGCGTAAGCATACCCGATACCGACCAGAATATCATAAATGTCGCAGCCCCGCCCATTGCGATATACACAAGCATTATCCATTCATCTTCTATACTGCCGAAATCGAACGCGACTTTGTAATAGGCATATCCAAGCATTACCGCCGCAGCAAGAAAAACGATCACGCAGACAACGGGCTTTTTCATTTTCTGGACTTCGGCTTTCTTGTCCGAACTCATAAGGTCTATCAGCTTGAAGCGACCCACAGCGCCCGCGTTGAATATCATCGTGACTACATAGATCAGTCCGAAATATATCAGCGTTTTAACTGCTGCCGGGGCGGAAAATACAAACTGATAGCTCGTCATATCCGCATCAAACATTTTTACGACCAGAGCGCTCATAAGCTGAGAAAGGCCGATGCCGGCAAGAAGTCCGGACACAAGGGAAAGAATGCCTATCATAAGCGTCTCGGTCAAAAGAATGGCAGAGACCTTGCCCTTGCTCATACCAAGCGTCATATACAGCGCAAACTCCTTTTTTCTGCGGCGCATCAGAAATCTGCTCGCATAAACGATAAGTCCGCCGAGAACGCAGGAAACGAATACACTTACACCCGAAAGCACGTTCATCATCAAAACGACGATCTGTCTTGTGCTTGCGGATATATGGAGGAATGCGGCCTGTGACTCTATCGCGTTGAACACATAGAATACCGCAACTCCGATAAGTAATGTAAAAAAGTATATCGTATAGTCACGCAGACTTCTGCGGACATTTCCGAGAGGGAGTTTAAAGAGCATCACTCACGTCACCTCCCAGAAGCGTTACGACATCTATTATCTTGTCGAAGAGCTGCTTTCGCGTATTATCGCCGCGGTTAAGCTCATGGAATATCTTGCCGTCCTTTATGAAGATAACGCGGCTCGCATAGCTTGCCGTAAAGCTGTCGTGCGTTACCATCATTATCGTTGTGCCGACTTCCTTGTTCAGATAATTGAAGCGTTCAAGCAGAAGCTTGGCGGATCTTGAATCAAGAGCACCTGTGGGCTCGTCGGCAAGCACTATCTTCGGGTCTGTGACTATTGCGCGCGCAGACGCAACTCGCTGTTTCTGTCCGCCGGACATCTGATACGGATATTTTTGCAGTACATCTGTTATCCCAAGCTGTTCCGCAACTTCGTTCACATGCTTTGACGTTTCCTTCTCGTCACGCTTTTGTATTGACAGCGCAAGTGCGATATTCTCAAATGCCGTAAGTGTATCGAGAAGGTTGAAATCCTGAAAAATGAAACCGAGCTTGTCACGGCGGAACTTGTTGAGCTGACTTCCCCTGAGCGTGGTAATATCCGTTTGTTCAAGAAAGATATGCCCCGCGGTCACGGTGTCTATCGTGGAAATGCAGTTCAGAAGCGTGGTCTTTCCGCTTCCGGATGCCCCCATTATTGCTGTGAATTCACCTTGTTCCACTGTGAAAGAAATGTCATCAAGCGCTTTGGTCAGGCTTGATCTGCTGCCGTAGTATTTTTCGACGTTCTGTATTCTGAGTAGTTCCATTTGTATTCTCCTTTGCTGTTTTCTTTATTATACAGCAAATTCTTTTGTCTGTCGCTGTTTTAATCTTACAGAACATTACAATTTTGTAACCTTACATCTTGTAATAATCATTTTTGGCAAAAGTTATGACAAACTCGGTATATGCAGCAGCATCCGAGTGCACTTCTATCCTGTGCCCGAGTTTTTCACAGAGATTCTTCACAACGTAAAGTCCCATACCTGTGGACTTTGCACCTTTTCTTCCGTTTTCACCCGTGAATGATTTGTCAAATATACGCGGAAGATCGGCGGCAGGTATGCCTATACCGTTATCAAAGAAACGCAGCTTAACGAAGTCCTGAAGATCCTCGGCAGTAATGCGTATATCCGGTTCTCTCGCCTCTGAGAAGTATTTGAGACTGTTCGACAAAAGCTGTCCGAGTATGTAACCGAGCCACTTTCCGTCGGTCATCACAGTAACATCCGGAATATCAGTCTCAATCGTGACCCCGCGTGACGTAAGGTCGTCGCGGTATTTTATCACAGCTTCCCTTACTGTATTTTTCAGCGGTATTTCGGTTATTATATAATCTTTCTCCGCATTCCCGCTGCGTGCGTAATAAAGCACCGTATCCGTATAGTTGTCAATGCGTCGGAGCTGTTCAAGCGCTTTTGAGGTATCATCGCCGTTGTGAAGTATCAGCTGCAGGCTCGCCACGGGAAGTTTTACTTCGTGTACCCAAAGCTCGATGAATTCGCGGAAGGAAGCATTTTCACGCCGGTACCCGGCGATCTGTTCACACATTGATTTATCTGCTTCACGAAGTATGTCATACATGAGCCGTCCCTCATAAAAATCCGGACGTTCCGCGGTTTCGGCTATAAGATATTTCTTGTCGAGTTCACGGATATTGTTCTGCATAGCATCATAAAACTTACGCTTACGAAGGAATTCCCACAACTCTGCACTTCCTACCGCAAGCATAAGAACTATCACAGCAATTATACACATAAATATCGGAGTGTTAATCGCGAGCGCAAATATCAGCATTATTACGCCTGCCGCAGCATATATCGCGTACACGGGAAGGCGGTCTTTCAGAAAATCGGATAATCTCATTTCAGCACATACCCCTGTTTCTTTCGCGTCTCGATCGCATTGTCAAAACCGAGCTCTGCAAGCTTTACACGCAGACGGCTTATGTTCACGGAAAGCGCATTGTCGTTCACGAACTCGTCGTTGTCCCACAGAGCGGTCATAAGCATATCCCGGGTTACGATCTCGCCCTGCCTGTCAAGCATCAGCCGGAAAATAATCATTTCGTTTTTCGTGAGTATCATCTCATGTCCGCCGTGCTTTATGCTTCCTTTGGCAGTATTCACCTCTGCGCCATGATAGGTCTGGGCCGAAACAGTCTTCCCGCTGCGTTTTAGTATCGCCGATATGCGAAGCAGCAGAATTGTGGGGTCATAAGGCTTTGTTATGTAATCATCCGCGCCGTAGCTTAGTGAGATGACCTCATCAAGTCCGGAACTGCGGCTCGTAAGCATTATCACAGGTGTGCTGCTTTGCCTGCGATATTCCTGAAGGAGCTGTTCACCGTTGATGTCCGGGAGATTTATGTCGAGCAGCACAAGGTCTGCATCAGCGCTTAACATCTCATCAAGTGCGTTTCCGAAATCATTAATACCGATTGCGGAATATCCTGAATTATCAAGCAGTTTCGCGAGTTCCGAACAGAGAACCACATCGTCCTCAACTATCATTATCTTGTTCATTATATCACCCTTTTGAAGAATATTCCTTATTATATCACAGATCGGTAAATATTTCAATACATTATGAAAGCATCCGTTCCGATCATTCCGCACGGATTTCCCGCTGTGTTCAGACGTAACAAATAATATTAAAAAGCCGTACATCGTTTGTGACAACGATGTACAGCCTTTTCGCAAATCAGGTTAAACGGCAGATCATTCATGCTTTCTCGGACATATCGGCGTATGTCATTTTATCTTACTCTGAAGCTTATCGAGAAGTTCACCGAATTTAGCAATTTAAACGTATCGGCTCAAACCCTTATGCAGAGCGGGATTAAAGCGGTTTGCAAAACCCGGGATTTTGTGCTGAAAAGCGTGTTTTTTGAAGAAACAGATCGGTCCGCAGTAGATCGGCTAAGAAAAAATGCAAGCAGAAAAGGTGACAGGTTAAAATCCGCATAACCAAAAGCGCAGAGCCGAAGCCCTGCGCCTTTCTGTTATTTCACCTTGACTGTCGCTTTTGAAGCCGTTCCGATCTTCGTCCAGTCGCCGCCTACAAACGCCTTTACTGCGTACCTGTACGTCTTACCGGACTTAACTCCGCTTATCGTCTGCGTCAGCTTCGTAGTCTCTTTCACGAGGGTCCACTTGCCGTTAACGTACTTGTACACTGTGTACTTGTCCGCGCCGTTGACAGCGTTCCATTTCAGCGTGATCGTGCCGTTCTTTGTCGTTGCTTTCAGAACGGGCTTGTAGCACACCTTCACGGTGAGTTTGTAAGACTCGCTGACGGGGGTGAGCTTTCCGTTCACCTTCGCGCGAACGAGGAATTTGTACGTCTTGTTGTTTTTCAGCTTCAGAACATCTATCGTCGTTTTCTTTGTCGTTGCGAGCTTCGACCACTTGCCGTTCTTCGCGACATAGACATTGTAGTTCGCCGCGCCGGAAACTGCGTCCCATGTCAGCTTCACGCTGCTGCCACTGACTGTCGCATTTATCACGGGCGAGCCGAGCGAATGATCGTCGATAATGATCGCGTAATCAGATGCGTGGTTGAAGTCGAGGTCTGCATTTCCGTCTGCATCGATCACAGAGCTCGATACGAATTCCAGCGCTTTGGTCAGCGGATTGTAATAGAACAGGTTCGCGATAAGTCCCACGTCCTGCTTGCGGAGCGGAAGTGTCATGACAGCCTTGAAACCGAACACTCCGCTGTGGTTGAGATGAAGCGTCGCGCTGTATTTCTCGCCTGTCACCTTGTTCCTGACTTCGACGGGAATGCCCGATGTTCCGAGCTTCACTCCGAGGTCGATCGAGCCGTTGACGCTTGCGATGTCCTTTCCGTTTATCGTCCACTTGATGCCGTCGCCCATGTCAAGCACAAGGTCAACATCCATGCCCTTGAGCACTTCGATTATCTCCTTCGGGAGCTCCGTCGTGCCGTTCATGTTGATCGGCAAAGTGCCGCCCTCGGGTATCTTCCCGATCTCTTCGATTATTGCCGGAACGCCTTCTTTATCTCCGACCTTCGGTACCTTTACAGGTGTCGGTGTAGGCTGCGGAGTAGGTGTAGGTGTAGGTGTAGGTGTAGGCGTAGGCGTAGGCTGCGGAGTAGGTGTGGGTTCCGGAGTGGGTTTCGGCTCTGGAGTAGGAGTGGGTGTTGGAGTCGGTTCAGGCGCATCGGTAACTGCGGCGGTAGGATCAGATTCGCCCTTATTCGCGGGCGATGTGGACTCTACATAAACGCTTATCTTATGCCCCTTGTCGTTTTTGGTAAGAGTGTAGACTTTTGCAACTGCGCCTACGACATTATCATCGTCTCTCTTCCACTGATATGTGTATGTTCCGCCTTCTTCTGAGGTGACATTCGCGGTAAGCATTTTCCCGACCTGAGCGGTGCCTCTTATCTCAACAAGGAGCAGCGTGGAAACATCCTCACTGTAAAAACCTCCCGCAGCCTGAGTAGATGTCGCTTTTATACGTGCGCAGACGGTAAATGACTTACCCGGAGCAAGATTGGTAAATTCGGGACTGTCCTGCCATGTCTCGCCGCCGTCTATGCTGTATTCACAGCTTCCTGCCAACGTCTCGTCAACAGAAAAAACAATGCTTGTTTCGGTAACGCTCACAGTAAAATCTATCGCGGCGGGGCCTTCGGCAGGTGTTACAGTAAACGCCTTTACCGCCGTTGCTGTACCAACGGTCACCGCTGCGTAGTAATATCCCGGGTCGGTAGGCGCAGAGGCGAGCAGAGTGCCACCCGTCGTCGCCCCTTCGGTCGTTACCTGATAATAGCTTATCGACGGAACAGCGGGAAGCCCGTTCGTCGTTGTCCATGTCGAGTTCGGCGTTATCGTCGCGGTCTTGGGGTTAGCATCATAAGCAAGGTCTTCGGACGCGTTGAGCGTAAGGGTCGGAGCCGTAGTCACGTCGCAGGTTCCGGTACCGGAGCACGTTGCCGTTATAACGTCGTCTGTCGCACCGTATCTCCAATTATGAGTGTGAGTGATTCTCTGCTGCACGGCAGGAAGCGTCATAGTCACATCTGCGGACGGTGTACCCGTGACAGTGAGAACGGTGTCGTCCTCGCTCAGAGTATAGGTAAAGCCCGTGGGAGCACCGGTAGCCGACGCGAAATAATAACCCTCGGCGGCTTTGCAGGTTATCGCTGCTATTGCGCCGGTCACATCATTCTGCGTGCCGTTACCCGATGTTATGGACGAGTTGGCGCCTGCGATAAACCTCACATTACGAGACACGGGATTTATTGTGAAAGATTTTTGAACAGTGCCCGTAAAGTTGCCCTTGCCGGTTACAGTACAGGTGTAGGTTCCCGCTTCCACAGCTTCGATAACCGTCGCATTGCTGCTGTTTTTCCATGCAACGGTGTAATCTGTGTCGGCGGTCAGCACTGTATCGCCATGCTTTACGGTGACAGTCGGAAGCTGATTGCTGCCGCTGTAGGTGACAGAGGCAGCCGAAAGCGTGACCATTCCGCTTGTTATTTGTATAGCGGAGCCGGTATTTCCGTTTTCGTCGTAAGTCGCTTGTGCGATTTCTTCGCCGTTAACGGTGGAATTTTGGACGGTCGAGCTTGTTACGGTGCATTCTGTTACTGCGGAGTTTGAGATAATAGCTCCAGTTATTTCACTATTTGATATGCTTGTTGTGGATTGAGCCGCATTGGCATATTGATAGTTTGAAACGGTACAGTTGTTTATTTCTGAATCGGTTATAGTAATGCTCGAATCACAATTGGAAATGCCGCCATTTATCACAGAGTCTGTTATAGTGGTTGTTGTTCTTTCACAATCCAAAAAACCGTTCAATACGGTTCCATTCCGGACATTAAGTCTTCCTCCGACTGTGTTTATTGCAGGAACGTTACTGCAATTATCGAGAACGGTCGTGCCTTCAAACCGCATACTCTTACTGTTTGCGGTAAATTCAACATTTGTCAAAGTAACACTATCGCTGGATTCGTTACCCCCAATGGAATTACCGCTGCAAGATTCGGCTTCAATAATGGTATTTTCAATTGTTAAATTTGTAGCCCATGAAAATGTAATTGCATCAAATCCATTATATCCGCTTGTAAGTTTTAATTTGCCTTTTGCATTTCCGGAACCGCCGTTTATAGTGACAGTTGGTCCCCATACCAAGTCTATATATGTTGCCTGTAGGGTATTACCGTTGAGATTTATTATTATGGGAGCTGCTGTGTCGTTAATTTCTATGTTCCCACTAAACACAGCGTTAGCATTAAGAGCATAATAGCCGGCTGAAAGATATGTTTCGTCTGTTGAATCGCTGCCTGTCAATATCGTCGGATTATCTGCGGTTCCTCCATTAAGATAAGTATCCGCCGCGCTCGCAACAATGCTGAACCCCGGCAGCACCCCGTCGGGGACTGCACCTATACCGCCGACAGCTACGACTGCCGCAGTTATAACGCTTGCGATTTTTCTTGTAAACTTGTTCATATATGTTGTCCTTTCAATTCGACCGTGCGAAAGCGAAGAATTGTTGTTATATACACTTTATTATATTACCGCAAGGACGATTTGTCAACATTTTCACCGCAAATCAACGCTAAAATTGGCGTTTGCGTATAATTTTCACGCGCAGCCGTGCTGCTTTCCGTCGATATGACGATACAGGGTTACAATTTAGCTCAGGAAGATTTTCGTATACGCCGATCGATCGGGAACCATATAAGGATCCGATATGTCTGAACCAAAGAAAAAGACGCAGAGCATTTCGCCCTGCGCCTTTCTGTTATTTTACTTTTACTGTCGCTTTTGAAGCAGTTCCTACGCTTGTCCATTTTCCGTTTACATAAGCGCTTACAGCGTACCTGTACGTCTTACCGGACTTAACTCCGCTTATCGTCTGCGAGAGTTTTGTGGTCTCTTTCACGAGGGTCCACTTGCCGTTAACGTACTTGTACACTGCGTACTTCTCCGCACCGTTGACAGCGTTCCATTTCAGCGTGATCTTGCTGTCCTTTACGCTCGCTTTGAGCACGGGTTTGTAGCTCACCTTTGCGTCTGCTGTGAGCGCGTCATCCTTCGCTACAAGCTTTCCGCCGACCGTCGCGCGAACCATGAATCTGTACGTTTTGTTGTTTGCGAGTTTTGAAACCGTGAGTTCCGTTCTGCCGGTCGTCTTAAGCAGCTTCCATTTGCTGTCCTTGACGTAATAAACGTTGTAGCTCGTCGCGCCGCTTACGGGATCCCACGCGAGCTTCACGCTGCTTCCGTCCGCCGTCGCCGTGAGCTGCGGGTTATCGAGCGGATGATCGTCAACGATTATCGTGTAATCCGACGCGTGTCCGAATTCGAGATCGACCGTTCCGTCGTCTTTTATCTTGCCGCTCGCGATAAGTTCGAGAGCCTTCGTCTTCGGGTTGTAGTAATAAAGATTTGCGAAAAGTCCCGCGTCCTGCTTGCGAAGTTCGACTGTCAGAGTCGCGGTAAAGCCGAACGGACCGTTGTGCTTGAGGCTTAAAACAACGTTGTACTTCTCCCCTGTTACCTTGTTCAATACGTCGGAGGGGATCCCCGATTTTCCGACGGTCACGCCGAGGTCGATATTTTTAGTCGCGTCTGTGACGGATTTTCCGTTTATCGTCCACTTGATGCCGCCGCCCATATCGAGCTCGATGTTCACGTCCTTGCCCGCGATAGCCGAGATTATCTCCTTCGGAAGCTCCGTCGTGCCGTTCATGTCGATCGGCAGAGTTCCGCCCTCTGGAATCTTCCCGATCTCTTCAACTACCGCCGGAATGCCTTCTTTATCGCCGATCTTAGGCTCTGCCTTCTTCACGGGAGCCGAGGGTGTTGACGGTGTCGGAGAGGGTGTCGGGTCCGGAGTAGGTGTCGGTGTCGGAGTCGGCTCAGGCTCAGGCTCCTTATAATTCGGGTCTTTTGCGCCGCAGCGCGTGCATTTGCCGTCTTTATAGTCATGCCCAAGAGCGGGTATATCGAGTGTGCTCTCGTTCTCTATCAGAGTGTATGTTTCGCCGTTCTTGCTGTAAGGCCTTCCGTCCTCGGCCTCGTAATGTGATTTTTTGCCTTTTGCAGTGCAGGACGCAGCCTTTTCGGGAACGAGCTTGTAGGTCGCATCTTTCCACTGCGCAGTCACGGTTATTTTATCGAGTAAAATATGTTTATTTAATATTCCTAATGTCTGTTCGGGGTAATAAATGCCATCATCACCGGTTATCTCCCAATTACTGAACACCTTGTTCGCGGGTGCTGTAAAACCGCAGGCGGGAAATGTGAATATATCGCTGATCTTAGCGGTCGTATCCGCCATTGTGCCGGAGCCGCCGTTCGCATCATATTTTACGGGGTAGGTTACTGCAGTTATCGTAAATTCTACCACTGCGGTCGCTCCCGTGATTGTTACGCTCGCCTTATATGTTCCCTCGCCTGTGGGGGCAGTCGTTGTCGCGGTATCCCAGGTGTTTTCACCGGTCTTTTTCTGATAGCTTATCGTGGGGTCGGCTGCCGTAATGTTAGCCGTCCATGTCGCATTTTTCGACAGAGTCGCGGGCTTCGCCGAGCCGTCGTATGTAAGGTTTGCGGGCGCGTTAAGCGTCAGAGTCGGAGCGGGAGAAACGCTGCAGGTTCCTGCGCCGGAACACGTCGCCGTTATAACGTTACCGTTCGCGCTATAGCCCCACGAATGGGTATGAGGGCTTCTCCACTGTGCGACAAGTGTCAAATCAGAATTTACGGTCACGTTTGCCTCGTTAGCGTAGGTAGTGGTGCTATTTTCGACCTTCCAGCCGTCAAAGGCTGTACCCGTAGGCGGGGTGAACGCACAGGCTTTAAGCTTTACCGTGCTTCCGCTAACGACTTTCTGTGCCGACATTGTTCCGCTGCCGCTGTTAGATAAATACTGTATTGATCGTAAAGCAGGCATTCCAGTGCCTCCCTCTATAGATCCGCCGGTCTGATTGATAGTCGTATTTGTACTATTATTTGAAAAATATGCTATAGTACCGCCGGTCATATTGACGGTCGAACCGTTAGCAGGAGCTAATATAGTCAAATTGTTGACAGTACCGCCATTAACGTTACAAATGCCACTATTACTTAAAGCTATTTTTGTAACTGTTCCACTGTTTATTGTAATGTTAAAACCATATAGATAAGTATTAATTCCATAACCCATAATAGCTCCCCCCGGGTTTAGATGATGAAATGGTAAGTCCGATATTAGGCATACTGTTCTCGATATCATATCTTCCTGTTGTAATAGTCTTACCATTAAGATCAATCGTACAATCGCCTTGGAGCATTAAATAAGTGTTTAACGTAACATTTTCTTTAAGTACATAAGTACCGCCGGTTAAAAGAGTATTGTTATCAATCAAACTCTGAGTTATCTCAATCACTTCCGCCCCCGCAGTGACAGAGAACCCCACAAAGCAGGAAACAATTATACAGAACGAGAGAAAAACAGATAGAAACTTTTTCATAATTACCGTCCTTTCAGAAACGCGTTTTGAATATATACCGTAATAGTATAACACAAAGTGGGGTGAATTGTCAATATTTTTTCATGAATTGTCAAGTTTTTTGTGAGGAAGGACAGAATGAATATACAATTTGCAGAGAAATAAAGCGCAGAGCCGAAGCCCTGCGCCTACAGAGGAACGACAAACCGCCCACAATGTGAGCGGTTTTTTCGTATTCTTAAAAGACAATACTGCGCAGTCAATGCGGTTCGTTGTTTTTGTTATCGGGTGTTCCGACACCTTTCTGCATCTGCTCGATAAATACTTCATAAGTTTTGTAATTATTTAACTCGCATGAGGGACACGGGTTTACGATCGTCTGGATAATTCCCAGCTTATACGGGCATTTTTCGCACGGTTTGATGAGTTTCACGATAATTCCTCCTGTCTTTTTATTTTGCGTAATATTCTTTCATGTCGTCAAGTCTGAGGCAGCCGAGCTGGCCTCTGTCGCCCATAGCACAGCCGCAGTCAACTCCGATACGGTTATGGTGATGCCATATTTTATTGCTCGGCGTTTTGGGAAGTCCGAATCCGAGCGGTTCTCTGACAAAGCGGATGTTTTCGTCTTCCTGCTGCAGCATAGGAGTGGGGGTATGTCCGAAGATGTACATAATATCATAGCTCGACGGCTGTTCAACTCCTGCCGAGCTTAAATGCGGCATCATCGGAGTTCTCTCCCACACGCTGAACTCTGCTTCGTTCAGATAATCGTCGTAACTGCCTTTTTCAAACTCTTCTGTTGGTGCGGCGTGAACGAGTTTGTACTTCTGTCCGTTTACCTCAACATCATAATTCAGCGGCAGAGCAAGCAGGAACTTTCTGATCTTGTCCTGTTCATCCTCTGTCAGTTCATCCCAGCCGTTATGTGTGACCTCGCCGCCGTTTCTGTACCAAAGCATGAGAAGCCTGTTCTGTGGTTCGTCGGCAGTCGCTCCGCCATACGGGAAACCAAGTGCTTTCATCATCATATACTCATGATTTCCGAGCAGCATCCTGACGTTCGGCATCTCTGTGATCTTCTGCAGTATTCTGATACCGTCCTTCCCGCGGTCAATGACATCTCCGAGTATGTACAGCGTATCGTCGTCCTGTAAGTCGATCATCCTGAGCATCTTTTCAAACCGGTCAAGCCTTCCGTGAATATCAGATAAAACATAGATCATAGTTATTTCCTCCGCATTATATTAAACAAATTATATCACATTTTCGGAAAATGGTCAAATATTATCATTTTCGCTCCTTATACCGTTTCCGCAAATCCGTTCTCTGTATAATAATGTTCCTCAAGCTCACCGAATTTCTCTATAAGCTTCATCGGCAGATCTGTGTGTTCGGAAACGTAACGGTAAACGTCCTCCGATTTGACACAAGGTGCATTTTCAGGATCCGCTTTCTCATAAACGAAGTCAGGGTTACCGTAACCGCTAATACCTATCTCAGAAAGGTAAAATTCCTCGTTTTCGAGATAGTCGTACACTTGTCTCAGAGAGCTTCCGCTTTCTTTGGCAATATACCGTGCAAGGTCGTCAAAATCAAGTTCAGCCATAATTTCTCCTTTCAGTTTACCGAACGTTAGTTATCATCCATCTCAGGCTTTCAAGAGAGCAAATCAAGCCGTCCATACCTTCCGAAACGGTTACTTCTTCGCCTGCATCGACTTTTTCACAGAAGCGCATGGACTGGTTCAAGTGTTCCTCGCAGTTGAACGCTCCCATCAGCTTTTCGTAAACGCTGTCTGCGATCTCGTCCTCATCGGGAATACTCTCACGCAGAGCGTTTATCATATTTTTGATATATCATTATTTGCGTACTGCACGACAGGCGTAAAACAATGATTGCGATTTTGTTGTTATATGCAGATGCGAAACTCAAGTGACGAACGATGTTTCTGGTCGTACTCATACCTGAAAAAGTCCATACTTCGGATAGAGTGTTACTTACATATTCATCGACTCGTGATCCAGCAGAAAATCGTAAATGTTAAGAGTCAGGATCCCGTATTCATCATAATGTGCGGGAACCATGTCTTTGGTAATAATAATTTTTTTGAAAGAATCGTTTATATTTCTGAACGGACGTATTTCCTGAGTGCGTTTATTCTCATCCGGTATAGCGTATGCAGACTGAATGTAGCAGCGTTTAGAGCCGAGATTGCAAACGAAATCAACCTCAAGCTGCTTGCGTACAGAGTTGTTATTTGCATTTTTCTCGGTTACTTGTACGACTCCGACATCAACACTATACCCACGCATACGAAGTTCATTGTAGATAATGTTTTCCAGAATGTGGGTCTCCTCATACTGACGGAAGTTTATGCGGGCATTGCGAAGACCGAGATCAGAGAAATAGTATTTCTTGGGTGTCTCAATATACTCTCTTCCTTTAATATCATATCGCTGTGCCGATTCCATAAGAAATGAATCCTCAAAGTATTCAAGGTATTTAGTAACAGTTCCGGCAGTGATCCTTGATTTTTTCTCGCTGCGGAAAGTGTTTTTCAGTTTCTCGGGATTTGTGAGAGAACCTACTGCCGATGACAGCACATTAAGAAGATCTTCAAGCTCGCTCTGATTGCGGACTTTATGCCGCTTTATTATATCGCTGATATAGATCTCGCTGAAAAGATTATTGAGAAAAGCAGCCTTGTCGTTTGCGTCTTTACGCAGCACAATAAGCGGTATTCCTCCATAAAGCATATATTCGGCAAGTCCTGCATATTTGTCACCGCTGTATACAGACATAAACTCCGAAAAGCTGAGAGGGTACATGTGTATCTCGTCGCCTCTGCCTGAAAACTCAGTGATTATATCCTTTGATAGAAATTTAGCATTGCTGCCTGTAACATAAACATCTACATTATCCTTGCGAAGATAGCTGTTCAGTACCGCTTCAAAGGAATCGAGCATCTGCACCTCGTCGAGCAGGAGATAATAAATACCGCTGTCTGCTACCTTAGTGCGGATATATGCCATAAACTTTTCTGGATCGGCTTTCCGGTTATTCTTCTGCATTTCGATCAGACTCTCGCCTATGAGCACCAGATCATCAGCGGAATCAAAGGCAAAGCGGATAATATGATCTTCCTGTACACCGGATTCAAGCAGATGATGATAGAAGATAGTGTTCAGAAGATAGGACTTTCCGCATCTGCGAATACCTGTTATGACCTTGATGAGGCCATTTCCTTTCCGGTCTGTCATCTTTTTCAGGTAATAATCACGTTTTATCTCCATACGATTTACTCCTACAATAGATTTTTGCAGCTTTATATGTATTTCTATTATAGCATGTTATGCTTTACATGTCAATATATAATAATAGATTTGCGCATATAGGTGCAAATTTCTATTCTATATGTCTTGATGGGCGTGCAAGCATTATCATATTTCTGAATCTGAAGTATAATATTCGTAATGCTCAGGTCTGGGATTCGAGTTCGTTCACCAGTTTCACTCAAACGGGTTAACCACGCGGCTTATCGACTGCATGGTTAAATTATTTTTGTGTTAAAAGACCAACTATTACCTATCGGGGATTTATTGGAGACTTACGCGAAAAAGCATGAAGATACGGCAGAAACGGCTTGTAAGTCCAGTACAAGAGGGATCAAAATATTTTTCAACAAATGCTTGCAATTGCAAGCAAAATGTGTTATAATAATAAAAACATATTCGGGAGGCGATATCATGGCAAATACAACAGCCGTTTACGCGAGGATAGATACTGACCTTAAAGAGAACGCAGAGGGTATTCTGTCAAAGCTTGGAATTACTCCGGCAAGTGCGATACAGATGCTTTACAGTCAGATTGTGCTGCGGCAGGGTATGCCGTTTGAGTTGAAGCTGCCCGCTCCTGCACCTGTAGCTATCGGCAGTCTGAGCAAGGAGCAGCTTGACGCTGAATTACAAAAGGGCATTGATTCCTTGAAAACCGGCAAACGTTACACAGCCGATGAGGTCGATGAAATGCTGCGTAAGGAGTTCGGGATATAATGGAAACTTATACTTTGATCTATTCTCCGGAAGCTGCAAATGACCTGCGCTTGATATATTCTTACATTGCATTTACGCTCCAAGAGCCGGATACTGCTGAAAACCTTGTAAATGAGATAAGAGCAGAGATACGAAAGCTAGATCAGCAGCCGGAACGGTATGCGCCTGTCGATTGGGAGCCGTGGCAGAGTATGAGTATGCGAAAGCTGCCGGTAAAAAATTACGTTGCTTTTTATTTGGTTGACAACGATAGCAACGAAGTCTATATCACCCGAATATTTTACGGCGGCAGAAATATCGAGAATATAATCAAATAACAGTAAAATGCCACCTGTTCTTTGTAGGAGGGCATACCTTATGTAAAAAAATGAATAGTGCTGCAGTCGTTTCTTGCAAAATCTGATATGAGAAACCCTGCTGCCGACATTAAGTCGGTGGCAGGGTGTTTTTTTTCTTGTTAACTATACTCTGTATGAGCGTCCATATCTCAGATTTTTGTAAATCCCTTCTTTTCCTATGAATGGTATTATAATTCGGGAAGTCGTTTGGCCATTGCCCTCTACTCACATTATTTACTTCAATATATATAATTGTTTCAATTACCTCTTTAAGTGATAACTTTTGAGGGTTGTAAACAGCTTTGATTTGAGGCGCAATTTCTTCCCATTCAGCATCGGTAAAAATAGACTGCTTTGATGACGAATGATTTTCGTATAGAATACCAAACCCATGTGAAAAAGAAAAATTAATATCATCTTTCGCAGCAATAGAATATAAACGGCAAATCTGTTTTCTATAATTCTCAGTTTCCAATTGAAAGCTACGCTTATAATAGTTTTCACAAAAGCATTTAATAGTTTTACCATCTATAATCATAGGAATATCAGTATAATGATACTTATTATCCCTTTTCACGTATTGTGCCAACTTTAATGTTCTGCTTTTACGAATGTATTTTCTAGCAGCATTAAATTTTTCCCTATAAAATCAGCTTTTTTTAATCCGCGTAATTTAGGAATTTCATACGGAGTAACACGTTTTCCTATATACAAAATATATTTGTTGAATTTATTCCAGAAATCACAGATGTGATTATATAGGAGAGCAGTATTTTTTCCTCTATTTGAATCAAGGTACGAAAGATAATCATTATTAGCATCATCAATAACTATCTTCCACTGGTCAAATTTTTCAATTAAGTCAATATCAACGCCTGATGAAGGATCAACATTCTCAATGAAGTGTTTTATACCTTCCTGAGAGAGAATATTTATAAAACTTGAAAAAATATAACGATGAGGTATAGTAATTTTTAGTTCATTACAATCCCATTTATAATCAGAAGTATATGGATTAGATGCTATTTTTCTACAAATGTCATTTAAGCCTGAAAGCTCCTCTTTACTAGCACCACCAGTGTTTCTTATTTTGCCTAAAACTACATAGAACAATGTCTGTTGTAAAAGCTCATTAAATATATAAGAGCTTTGGTGAAGAAATGATTCTTTGTCTTGATCAAAAAAACGCGTAAAATGGTTATAGCTCTCTTGCTCAACGGAAGTGTCTTTCTCAATAAGATAAAAAATTGATAAAATAATGAGAGGCTTGTCGTCTTCAGAAAACATATCAGAAAGGTTATCTGTAATCTGTTCCTTTAGTTCTTTTATTTTCCGAGTAGATAAGGTTTCATATTCCAATTGTTGGACATGAGGTATATCTCTTTTACAGTTTTTTACTTTATTAACCAAAGTATGCTCCGGTTCTATTTCGTCTGAATATTGGGTCGAGAAAAAAATGGAGATACTTCTATCATACAAGTCTTCAAAAGTATTATTATTGCGTACGTAATTACCTCTGTTTACATCATTTACGTTCTTAGTATCGGTCATACGATAGTAATTTAATATGCTGAGCAACATTCCTGGGCACAAGATCATTTTTATTTCCTCCGTATATATTAATCAGGGTTTGACATTTGAAGGTGGGTTATACAGGTACTGCACACAAAAATGAAAATATCAAAACCGGCGAATAGTCGAAGTGCTGTATTATTATAGGTAATAATGCAGCACTCTTTTGTCAACCGTATGTCACTTTAATACTGCAAAAAGTGTGGTAAAATATTATTGTCGAAAGGGACCATTCCCTTCTCGATGCCGGCTAATTATTATTGAGCGCTTTACAGCAAATGCTGTCGTTGTAATATAAATATTTCCTTGCAAGTATGCTGGGAGGCTGTATAGCGTTCAAGCTAAGGCGGGTTTAGCGAACGGATGCGCTGAGCCGTGTTAGAGGAAGATCCACTTAAATTGTTAAACGACGGCTGGACGAAGGTCACCACATAAGAAAGGAGGAGAGCTCGATGAGAGACTTCAGATTTCCAGACTGTTTCGACAAAATGAGGAAAGACAGTTCTTCTGCGGAGCAGGAGGCACGTCTTCAAAATGTCGAGACCGAGAAGACCATACCTTTTAAAAAGGTATGGGAGAAGTTGAAGAGAGCGGAAAAAGCGATAATATATGTACTTACCTTAATCACCGCTACTATTAATAATAGTTGGCTGTGTCACAACATTTTGTTGGTTTTTTTAGGCGCCGCCTCAAACTCCGCTGGCCGCTCCGCATCGCCACAGGATGCGACAAGCGTGACCGCCAAAAGTGTTTTCGACGCGCGCATTTAAGCTGTCAGCGACAGACGCAGGCCAGGGTTTAACTCTGGGACCTTTGAGTGCGTTTTATTCAGATAAGGGGGCTCTGCCCCCGTTTCACCCACGCCGGGGGTTATTCAGCCCCCGGGCCCTTAAACCAGCGTAATGCTGACCACGAACATGCGCTTCGCGCAAATGTTAACCATTTGCAGTGACAGAACCTAATAGTTATGTCTGTCATCCATAAAGTGGCAGCATAATTATGGTTCATTGATAAAATTTTAACATTTGCTTCTTCTTCAGCTTCTTCTCTTAATAATACAGCATATGCAAAACCGTAAATTCAGGTTTTCTGACTGTATGCTCATGAAGAGAAGAAGTACTACAAGAATGATGAAGCGGCGGAGCGCAAGGACGATATCCGGGTATGCGCCCGGGCGGCGCTTCCCGACCCCGCATATCTCGCGCTGGGTTGGGACGAAACGGCGATGTTCCCGACAGTACGCATGAGAGTGTCGCCGTTGGTATTGAAGGCTGTCTTCAGACCGAATACGGAAATGAGCTATACAGACATGTGCGACAGTATTCCGTCAATAATTGCGGTATATCCCGACGGAACGGCCGCAGAGCTTGAAGCGGGTCTCCCGAAGCCAGAAAATATCTCCGGCGAACAGTGGTGGAGCGTACTATATGTCCCCGCTTCTCCCGATACACCCTCGCTTCGCGCTGCGGAAAAAGTCATAATGAACGGCGAAGAGATATCCTTCGATCTGCTGAGCACAGACGAGCTGACCGATATCACTGAAGCGACGGGCATGGTGCTCGAATTCACGGATATGACCGCTGAAATACTGAGTGTTGATTATGACGGTCATTTCCTTCGTGTGATCTACACAGCCGATTATAACGGGAAGCCCTACAATCCCGAAAGGGATAACTACCTCGGTGTTTATGAATATCAGAGCACCTTAAAACGGCACTGGTTCAACAGTACTGCTAAAATACCCGAGCTCGGGGACAATGTGTATATGGTCACATACGAGCTGGAGCTTGCACCCGGCGAGACCACAGACCGCCTCGCGTTTGAATATTGCCCCACAGATCAGCCGTATGATGAGAGCACGCTACAGAGAACGGGTTTTTACAAAGTGACGGGCATAGGTGACGATATGCACCCGGAGAAGTACTATGCCGCACCGACAGACACCGGCGACATAAAGGGTATCGTGATCTCGCCGCTCGGCGCGTATGTCCTCGATGAGACGGGTAAGGCATATTTCCACGCGGCGGACAGCCTGATATTCAGCTTTAAGGACGGTACGACGGAGGACTTCACGATAGCAAATGGTCTTTCTATGGTAGAATACTATACCGATGAGCCCGACCATGATACTGAGGCAAAATTCAGCTACGTTATGAATGCACTGGGTCTGTCGGACACTTCTCCCGTGGGGCTCGCCATAACAACTATGATATGGCCGGATCATGATTATATTAATGTGGACAATATCTCGGCGGTAATTCTGGACGGTACGATAATAACGAATAATATATATCTCTCGCAGATTGCGGGAATATACGGACCCGGTGAGGAACCGTATGAAGTAGTCGAGAGCGAGGAAACTACAGAAAACACGACTGTTGCAGATCTCCCCGAATTTCCCATAGCGATAGACAATGGGAACGGCTTTTACGGCGAATATCTCGAAACTCCGCTCACGGGCGAAGAAGCATGGGAGCTCGTAAAAGAGCGCGGCGGCATAGACTTTGACTATGACCTGCCGTATGACAAGAGTCTGTTTACCTATAACGGCTGTGAGTTTTGCATAGAATACGCCGATTGTGATGTTACGGCATTTGTCGGCGGCACGGTGGAATACTCGGGCTGGTGTAGCGGTTACGGTCTTGCTGTGCTGATACGCGACGACAACGGACATTACTGGTTCTGGGGACATCTCAGTGAGGTAAGCGCCGCGGAAGGCGACACCGTATGCGCCGGTGATGTTATCGGACATACCGGAAGCACCGGATATGCGACAAATCAGCGCTACGCAATGAGCGTAGGATAAAACCCAATACCCCGTATCGCTGAAATCCGGCGGTACGGGGCTAATTTCTGACAATTCCTACGCAACAGTTCCTCTGCACCCCTGATCGTCACAGCCAAAAATTGGGAGTATGATCCCGAATCGAACTGTTCGTTTCGGGACGAATCCGGGAATAAAAACATCCAGTTAACTGCGTTGTACAGCGCCCGGAATCGACAGGTAATATACTTACCCTGCCCGATACCTTGACGGGCTTAAAACGCGATATTTTTCTCGGTGCAGAAAACAGGACAAGTGAGATCATCGCCTGTCCTGTTCCTGAATATTCGACTGTCTAACTATGATTGCTGGGTCAACTCGTGGTCAACAAACTTACTTTTGGTCAACTGAAAATGCTTAATTCCGTTTGACTATACCAGACGGAAACTGCGGTATAATGCAGGTTGACACACTTTGCTATATTTGGCAACAAGCGTTGGGCTTTTGGACAAAAAAAGGTCAGAATGAACGGAATCTAAACACATCATACTGTTTCAAAACATTACTGCGGTAATTCTTTTAAAATATTGACCATTTTACGAATTTATGATATAATAAATTAGTAAAACAGCATTGGTATAAATCGCTATTATTTTCAATCCAAGGAGGACTACCATGTCAGAAGAACTCAACATGGAAAAGCTCAGAGAAGAAGTCAACCCTGTTTACAGCACGGCGCAGTCGTGTATGCAGCAGATTGCGAAGCTGGGTGACGCAGACTCGGAAGAATTGCGCAAGACGCTTGGTTTTGCCGAATTTGGTGCGGACTCAAAGGAACGTGCAGCCGCTGTTCCTCCTGAGATACTCAGCGCTCTTATGAGAGCCATGCCGGTATTCATGGCAACGATCGAATCACGCTTTTTCTCGTGCAACAACCTTATCGTAAGCTCGGGAGTAAAGAATGTGCTTGACCTTCCGTGCGGTTATACCGCGCGCGGCATAAAACTCGCAAAGAGCGGCATCAACTACATCGGCACAGATCTTCCCGCAGTCATAGACGCGATGAATCCCGCAGTCAGCAAGGTAATAGGTGATAACAAGAACATTACATATCACGGAGTTGACGCAACGAACTACGCGTCGATCAGAAAGGCTCTCGAAAATGTCAAGGGCGAGCTGCACATAACCACCGAGGGTCTGCTGATGTATCTCACACAGTCCGAGCTTGAAACGGTGTTCGGCAACATCAGAAAGATACTGCTCGAATTCGGCGGAAAGTGGGTCACAGTAGATAATGACCTTGACGGCACATCGGCTGTTGCTATGAGCGCGGTATTCGCGGATATGCCCGGCGGAAAGGGCGATGAGCTCGGTCGCACGGTGGCAGGTATCGTATCAAAGACCACGCTTGCGAACAACATCTTCTTCGACAAGGACAAGGATAAGGTGAAGAAGTTCGTTTCCGACATGGGCTTTGACCTCGAACTTATCCCCATGAAGAAATATATGCCCGAAAAGCTGTTATCTGTTGCACAGCTTCCCGATGATCTTTGTCAGAAAGTGACCGAAGCGTTCGGCTCGACAAACTTCTGGGTGATGACCGCAAAGCCCGGCACAGTCGAAAAATTCGAGTGCAAGGAAGACAACTTCAAAGCTGACGTAAAGCTGTCCGACGATACTCTGAACGTATCGCTCGCAGGTCGTCTCGATACTATCACGGCTCCCGGTCTGCTGGCGCTCTACAAGGACGCGGAGGCAAAGGGGAAGATAACCAGCGTTTGCGTTGATATGAAGGAGCTTGAATACATCTCGTCCGCAGGACTGCGCGTGCTTATGATAATGAGAAAAGCGCTTGACGACGGGAAGAATTTCAGCCTTATCAACATGAATGATACGGTAAAGGAGATCATCGAAACCACCGGATTCGATACTATTTTCTGTTGATATGAAACATAACGGCGGCACGCGAGATCCATTTGCCGCCGTTATCGTGTTTATCAGATATAGAACAACCCCTGACAAGGAGACTTTAGATGAGAAAAACAACTTCTTTACTGCTTACGGCAATAACAGCAGTGCTTATGCTGTCGTCCTGCGGGAGCTCCGGAAGTTCTGCTACTCCGAATGCGCCGATAATTAAAGAGAACGCTGCGGTGAGCTATCTCGGACCGGAAGGTACATACACCGAGGAAGCAGCGAAATACTTCTTTACCTCCGGCGGCAGTTTCAATCCAAAGAGTACAGTTGATGAAGCTATCGAGGATGCGGCTTCGGGAATATCCGATTACGCTGTAATACCGCAGGAAAACACAATCGGCGGTGCGGTAACGAACTATGTTGACGCATTTCTCAGCCGTGACGATGTTTATGTGGTGGGTGAGGTCGTTCTGCCGATAAGCCAGACGCTTATGGGTATTCCCGGTACGACTATCGCAGATATTAAGACTGTGTGCTCTCACGCACAGGGCATAAAACAGTCCGAGCAGTGGCGAAAGGAAAATATGCCGGATGCCGTCACCGAAGAAATGGGCAGTACCGCCGCCGCAGCCGCCTATGTTGCCGAACAGAAGGACAAGTCGATAGCCGCAGTTGCAGCTCCGGGAGCCGCAGGGCTGTACGGACTTGAAGTGCTCGCAGAGAATGTTCAGATAACAGACGCCAACAAAACGCGCTTCTATGTGCTGTCAAAGGAGCGTGTTACAGGCGGTACCAATGCCGTATTCGCCGCGACCTGTGAAGCGAACATGATAGACGATATCATAGTGGAGATACACAATGCGGGGCTTGAACTTGTCACGATACACGATCGCCCCGAGGGCAGCAAGCTTGGAAAGTACAACTACATCATCGAGGTCGAATCCCCCGGCGGCATAACAAATGAGCAGATAAACAAGGCCTCCAAAACAACTGATGTCAGATTCTGCGGCAGCTTCAATGCTGTCTCTATACACGCTTGAAAAGGAGCTTGGCGTGACAAACGCGGAGCTCATACAGCTCAGAGAAAAATATCTGTGTAACACGGAGGAAACGGCAAAATGAAAATAGGAAAAAGACATTTAAGTCAAATATTATTAAACGCAGCAATGCTCGTGTTCTTTGGAGTTTTGTTCATAACGGGAACATTTTTAGACGAATCTATATCCAAGACGCTTTTCTCACCAGGCATTATGCCCGTGGAATTGATAACATCAACGGGTGTATATCCGTTTTTTGCAGCATTTGTGCTTTTTTCAGGTGTTCTTTTTGAACGTGCTGTTGATTACATAGACGCTAAGCCGCTGAAAATCATCCTTTGTATCGTTTGTATCGGTATCGCGGCAGGCGTAGGTTATTTTGGCGGTAGTACGCTCGCGTCGAAAAGCTGTTTCGGCAGCGTGTTCCCGTCAATTATCGGAATATCCCGATTATCGCTGCAATTTTTGCGGTTTTCGAGCTTCCGCTTTTCTTTATAGGATACCATTTTGCAAAAAAAACGGATGACGAGCTGCTTGTGCGCCGTATAATCGGACTGTTTATAGTTTTGCTTGCCGCGTATCTTACAATGACTCTGCTGAAAAGTGTATTCCCTCGGCCCCGGTATCGTACTGTTGTTCTGGGTTATGAAGGTATCGGATTTGTTCCGTGGTATTCGCCAGTGTCCGGCGCAGCCGATCTCGAGCAAGCGTTTGGCCTGAGCAGTGATGAGTTTCGCTCTTTCCCCAGCGGACACAGTATTCTGAGCGCGTCGGCCGTGTACATACTTCCGTCGCTTTCGTGGATCATTCCGAAGTTAAAGGATAAGCAGCTGGTTCTCAGTATTGTAGGCTTAGTGTTTGGCTGTACCATAATGTTCACAAGAATTATTGTCGGCGCGCATTATCTGAGCGATGTCTCCGCCGGTGCGATCATCGGCACTTTGCTTTCAATCGTATATACGATCATACAGCTTCGCTTATCTGTAAAGCAAAACCAATCAATCGGTTCAACATGAAAGGAATTAAACCATGAAAACTACAACCGAAAACAATACACTTACTGTTTATCTTGAAGGCAGGATAGATACCAACAACGCCCCGCAGGTCGAAAAGGATATTTTCGCTGCGGTCGAGGGCGAGTCGGGAGATATCGTTATCGACGCGGAAAAGCTCGAATACATATCGAGTGCAGGACTTCGTGTTTTGATGAAGCTTCGCAAGAGCATCGACAAACCGCTGCCTGTAATCAACGTTTCGCGTGATGTATACGACATCTTCGAGACGACGGGATTTACCGAGCTGCTTGATATAAAAAAAGCATACCGCAAGGTCGATGTAAGCGGCTTGAAGCTCATGGGTCAGGGTCAGACCGGAAGTGTTTACCGTGCTGATGAAGAGACAGTCATAAAAGTGTTCAACAAGGGTGTAAACTTCGACATGATCATAAATGCCGAGAATGACAAGGCGCGAAAGGCGTTCATAAGCGGAGTTCCGACAGCTATCCCGTATGATATCGTAAAGGTCGGCGACTGCTACGGAACGGTCTATGAAATGCTCAATGCGAAAGATCTTGTAAGCGTTATTACGGAGGACAGATCGCACCTTGAAGACTACATAAAGCTGTTTGCAAAGACTGTAAGAGAGATGCACAGCATAAAGGCTGACCACGAAAAGTTTCTGCCTGCAAAAGCTGCATCGTTACAGGCGCTGCCCATGCTGGCATCAGTCCTTGATGCGGAAGAAATGCGCAAGGTGAAAGAAATTTATGAGAATATCCCGGACAGAGATACATTCGTACACGGCGACTGCCACATCGGAAACGTCATGCTCAAAGACGGAGAGCTAATGTTTATCGACCTTGTGGCGGCAGGTGCCGGTCACCCGATATTTGACATGATAAGTATGTACTCACTGTTTGTCGAGCGCGCAAATGATAAGGCTGCGATCACTCAAAGTCCCGTTCTTCGCAATTTCACGACTGATGAAATAAACAGGATATGGAATACATTTATCCGTGCTTATCTCGATACCGACGACGAAGCTCTGATAAAGAAAGCGGAATATCAGATATGCGGGTTCAGCGCTGTAAGACGCTTGTTTGCAGTCATTTTCATGCCCGGATTATTGTCTCCGGAGGCAATACAGGCAATGAAGAAGCAGATCTCAGATTATTACGACAACGGACTTGAACCGATATGTTTTTAATTAGCGATCACCCTTATTCGTGAAGCAGATGTTCTGAGTTTTAAGAGGCCACCGTATGAAAAAGAACACCAAAAAGTCGATATCATATTGACGGCGGGCAGCGTGAAGCTGCACTTGCCCTCGGGTACAACGAAAATCAGGCGTTTTTCAGATTCATTTTCCCGCAGGCGGCAGTACGGTTCATACCTGTGTATAAGCAAGAAATAGTATCGCTGTTGAAAAGCACGTCGATAGTAGGTTACATCGCGATACAAGACCTTAGGGAACCTCTAAAAACCCATTTTGAGAGAAAAAGAGCTATCCGCATCATCTACTGCGTCAAGCCTCCTAACCGGGCGACAGCCTGCCTTCGTCGCCTTTCCTTGTATCTGACGCGCCTATCTCATTTTCTCTTTTCAAAGTGGTTTTTAGAGGTACCCCTTACAAAGATGAGCGATATAATCCGCAGCCGTACTTATGAAGCATTCTTCCCGCTGATAGCGACGACGATTATTTACTTTATTCTCGCGTGGATAATTACACTGATAATCAAAATGATCCTGAATTGCTTTGACCGCAGACGTAAAATGAGGTGCAAAGCGAATAGAGCATAGATAAAAGGAGCCGCATAAAATGAACCCAAACGATAAAACTAAAATGTTTCAGGTCTCGACTTTGCAAGCGTTGGCGCTGGGCTATTCGAGAGCGGTCATAAATGTCGCAGAGCTTATGAAGCACGGAGACATCGGGCTCGGGACATTCGAGGACGTAAACGGCGAGATGATCGTCATTGACGGACATTGCTACAGAGCCGATGAAAACGGAGATGTAAACGAAGCCGACGGCGATATCGGGGTTCCTTTCTCGTCTGTGACATTCTTCAAAAAAGACAGAAGCTTTGACATAGGCTGTATGGAAAGCGTTGATAAGCTGAAAGAGTATCTGAACCTTCGTATTGATGAAAATTTCGGCTTGAATAGTATGCACATGGCACGCATAGACGGCAGCTTTAAAAGGGTGTGCGCACGAAGCGAATCGGGTCACAGATCGCACCATGTAAGTCTCAAAGATGCATTAAGCAAGACCCAGAGAGATTTTAACTTTGATGATGTAAGAGGTACGTTGGTCTGCGTCTATTATCCCGACTATATGGACGGTATCAATGCTTCGGGGTGGCATCTGCACTTTATTTCGGAAGACAGGAAAACGGGAGGTCATGTTTTTGATGTTTCTATGACAAACGGAACATTATACCTGGACAAGGTAACGAATATCGAGATCACATTGCCGAACGAGCCTGCCTTTGACACATACACCTTGAAAAATGCTTCCAAGGACGAAATAAAGAGTGTTGAGCAAAAGTAGCGAAAAGCATTTCAGAAAACTAAACGGCAATTGATAAAGGTGAGGTGACTGATATGACATTTGAAAACAAGATAAACCGCTCGGAAGCGGTAAATTGTGTATTATGTGGCAACGCCCGCTGTGAACAAGCTTGTCCCGTAAAGCTCCCCGCAAAGGCTCTGCGCGGGATATGGTTCGATAACAGCAGATGCACTGCCGCGGAGCTTCCCGCCGAAAACCCATGCGCAGGCTGTTCCGCTCCCTGCGAGAAGGCGTGCGTGAGAGCGGGAAAAGTGCCGATAAAGGAGCTTATGACGCGGCTGTATGAAGATGTGAAGCCCTCGCTCGAAATACCAGCGCCTGCGGACAAGAATAGGCTGAAAACCGACATTTGCGGCATACCGCTTGAAAATCCGTTCCTGCTGTCGTCTTCGGTGGTCGCAAGTACATACGACATGTGCGCGAGAGCCTTTGAAGCAGGTTGGGCAGGTGCGGCGTTCAAAACGATATGCTCTCTCGACATTCACGAAGCGTCACCGCGTTTCTCCGCAATAAAGGGTATCAGCGGAGAGATAATAGGCTTCAAGAACATTGAACAGCTCTCCGACCACAGCGTAGCCGAAAACATGGAGATATTCCGCAAACTCAAGCAAAACTACCCGACAAAGTTCATTCTCGCTTCTATTATGGGAAAGGACGAGGCGGAGTGGGCGGAGCTTGCGGGGCTGTGCGAGCAGAACGGCGCGGACGCGGTGGAGCTGAACTTCTCCTGCCCGAATATGGCGGAAGACGGCTTGGGCTCGGATATAGGGCAGGTACCTGAGCTTGTCGAGCGTTTCACCCGTGCGGCAAAGCGCGGCTGCAATATACCCGTGCTCGCGAAGCTCACCCCGAATGTGGCATCGATGATACCCGCGGGAGAAGCCGCAAAGCGCGGCGGTGCGGACGGTATAGCCGCGATAAACACGATAAAGAGCGTCACGGGCGTTAATCCGCATACATTGGTCGCCGCTCCCGCGGTACACGGACAGTCGGCGCTCGGCGGCTACAGCGGAAATGCCGTAAAACCGATAGCTCTGCGGTTCATTGCAGAGCTTGCAAACGGCAAGGCACTTAACGGGCTGCACATCAGCGGAATGGGCGGTATCGAAACATGGCAGGACGCGCTTGAATTCATACTTCTCGGCAGCGGCTCGTTACAGGTAACGACTGCCGTAATGCAGTACGGCTACCGTATAATCGACGACCTCACGAGCGGGCTGAATTACTACCTCGCGGAAAAGGGATATAACAGCGTTAAGGAGCTTGTCGGGCTTGCAGCCAATACTGTCAGCGACTCAACAGATGTTCTTGAACGTGACACGGTGCTGTTCCCGAAATTCGACCATGCGAAGTGTATAGGCTGCGGAAGGTGCGCTATCTCGTGCAGCGACGGCGGTCACAGCGCTATAAAGCAAGATGATGACGGCAAACCGAAGCTCGACGGCAGCAAGTGCGTCGGCTGTCACCTGTGTCTGCTCGTCTGTCCCGAAAGAGCGATAGGAACGGCAAAAAGGCGGATAGACCACAGAAAACAGTAATATGCATGAAAAGAAAAATGGTAATAAACAATAAGACCGACGAGAAAGAATACTGCCATGTTTCCCTCGAAGGCTGTAAACTGCTTGGTCAGGGAAAGCACGGGCGGGTATATGAGCTCAACGATGAGCAGATAATCAAGATATACTATGATGATACCGCGCTCACGCAGATCGAACTGGAGCGCATAAACGGCCAAAAAGCATTTGTTAAGGGCGTGCCGAACGCAACACCTTAATAACAATTATTTGGTAAAGTTTGGACGGTTGATTTTACAATAACAACCGAAAATATAAGGACTTGTCTCTGTTTACTCGGAGATAAGTCCTTATGATATGCACCTGCAATAATTTAATGTTCGGTTAATACAATTCGATTCTTCATGTAAGGCAGCTATCGTATCATGTATTCATACGATAAACCACTGCCCAAAGGAGAAATCAATATGAAAAGAATTATATCGGCATTATCAGCATTTATTCTTGCAGTAACATCAATTGGAACAGGTCTTACAGCTTCGGCTGAGAGCAGTGAAGAATCCACCCCGTCGGGAATCGCTTATAGTGACATCGGCAGCAGGATCGACAGCTATATCAAAGAACGTGAAGCGGGACTTGCTTCCTGCGCGGTTAGCGTATTTGATGCGAACGGTACTGTATTTGACGGATATTACGGCTATGCGGACATTGCGAACGGCATTACTGCTGATGCTGAGACCGTTTATGAATGGGGCAGCACCTCAAAAATGCTTGTATGGACTTCAATCATGCAGCAGTGGGAGCGTGGAAATATCGAACTTGATGCAGACATCCGCGATTATCTCCCCGACGGTTTTCTCACCAAATTGCAGTACCCCGACGAAAAGATAACCATGATAAACCTGATGAGCCACAATGCGGGCTTTCAGGAGAGCTTTTACGAAAATCAGGAAGCAGCACCTGATGATGTTTACGACACGCTTGAAGATGCTGTAAAAGCCTGCGAATGCTGGCAGGCATCTCATGTGGGAGAATACACGGTATATTCCAACTGGGGTACGGCTCTTGCGGCTTACATCGTTGAGCAGACAAGCGGCGAGGACTATGTTTCCTACGTTCACGAGAATATTTTTGAGCCGTTCGTAACAGAGAATACAGCAAGAACGGTCGGTCACGGAACGGGGCTGGGGCTTGCGGTCACAAAGCGCGTGATTGAGAACCATGGCGGAAAGATATGTGTGGAAACAGCAGATTCAGACTATACGAAGATGTTTGTCATAAGGCTGTAGTCTATTGGCGCACTCTGTTTCCGTTCCGCAAAAGTCCAAATCGGAATTATGGCATATCCCATATAGAAAAAATACAGATACCACTGTTTAGCTCTTTGCGCAATCGATCAAGAACTGTCTCAGGTTTCTTTTTTATAGCGTAAATGCACCTGTTGGTATCGAGCATATGCTTCATGCAGAGATATAATACTTGACAAATCCGTCCTCATATATTATAATGTAATAAATAATATAAAGGTCAAGTGTCTTGAGGTGGTTATAATATGCAGGAAATGACAATTGACAGAGCTGTTAACAATGCAATAGCTTCGGTTGAAATGGAAGGCTTTACCATTTCCGGAGACGAGCGTGCTCTTATATATAAGCTGGTACGCAAGGAGATAACGCTCGCGGATGCGCTGAAACAGCTTAATGAAAAGAAGAGCGCGTAACTATGCCTTATAGCTTAAATGCAACAGATGCCGATTGCTATGAGGGAACGACTGTCCTTATCAATAAGCTCGGTATAAAGAATGAAACCGAGCTCGACAAGAATGAGCGTGTCATAACGGGATTCAAGACTGCGGAGCTTATCACAAAGCCACTGAAACCGGACTTTGATTTCGGCGACTACAAGCTGATACACCGCGAACTATTCTCTGATTTGTACGTTTGGGCGGGTTGCATACGGACAATATCGTTGTCCAAGAGTGCGACGGTGTTTACAGCGCCTGAGAAGATCGAGGAAATTGGTAATTCTGTCTTTAAACGGCTCAACGATTGCAATTTCTATGCAGATATGAACCGTTCTGACTTTATACGCGAAGCTGCCGAGCTGTATGATTCTCTCAATCGCCTGCATCCGTTCAGAGAGGGCAATGGCAGGACAGAACGCATTTTCTTCTCACGTCTTATCAGAAATGCCGGATTTGACATAGACTTTTCCGCTACAAACTCCGACTTGCTTATGATCGGAAGCATTCAGGCAGCGAGCGGTGTTATGGATAACTTGATAAAATTCTTTGAAGAGAACATAACAGAGTAAAATCCGCTGCCTATTCAGACAGCGGATCATTATTATTATTATTATTATTCGGTATCGTAAATGAGGTATGGCAGAATCCAATAACTCCGTCGGACTTCCGCCTATAAAAGTGGTATAAATGCCAATAGTTTTTATATAAAAACACCTTTAAATCAGTACGGTTTGTATCACCGAAACGCTGGAAATGCACTATCTCGCGTTCACGCAGATAGCGTATGATGTTCGTGACATCGGGGTCGTCAGATATGCGCAGTAAGTTGTCATAGGTAGCGCGGGCTTTCTGCTCTGCCGACACTGTGAGCTTGCGATAATGTCATGATTTTTAGCATAGAATACAAAAACGATCGTCTGTTATTTTGTGGGAAGTTTAATACGATTCATCAAATCGCCTGCCATAATCGAACATACAAAACCGTAAAAAAGGGCAATGACTTCCATGTACGGAGGACATTGCCCTTTTATTAAACCGCCATAAATACCGAACAATCTATCCCGCATTCAGAAAAAAAGCGGAATTATGATCGACGCCATAAGAATAATGAATGCTCCGCCGAGACGCGAAGAGATCTGTGCAAACGGCATCAGCTCCATTCTGTTCGCCGCCATAAGGACAGCAACATCACCGGTGCCGCCCATATTTGCCATACAGAGCCCCGCTGTTATTGCCGCTTCTATCGGGTAAAATCCGACAAGCCGTCCTATGAGAGCCGAGCCTGTAACAGCTCCGATAATTACGACCAGAACAAGTACAAGGTACATTGGAGAGAAAGCTTCGATTATCTGTCCCATATCTGTGTAAGCTATGCCTATTCCGAGCATAAGCGCAGCAGTCCAGTTCTTTGACACGAAGTTGTACCAGAGTGCAGCGTCATCCTCATAGCGTTCCGGAATAAGCCCGAGACATTTTACAACAGCTACGGAAATAATCATCCATGCGTAAGGGTGAATATCAGCACCGAGCATTTTTACGAGTGAAGAGATAAGCGAACCGAATGAAAAGAAAGCAGTGGAGATGATAACACCGACAGCGTAATTCTCTATTCCGCTTACATTAAGTTCCTTCTTTTCTTCCTTCAGTGAAGCGTCTTTTGATATAACAAGCTGTCCGTTGCCGCTGAGTTTCGGGAAAGCCTTTCCGAGCCTGTTCAGAAGGCCGCCGAAAACTATCGCAAAAGCGTTGCCAAGTGCAACTGCCGGAACAAGCCGGCTAAGAATTGTTTCGGACGGAATCCCGAGAGCGCCCTCAAACACATTTGCAATAGGTACTGCTCCTGCACCCATACCGCCGCCCATTATCGGTATTCCGATATATGCAACGGATTCTCCGGCATTCATGCCAAAGAAGTTTCCAACTAGAGCAACAAGTCCAAGTGCTGCCGCAACAGCTCCGATAATACACGGAAGGTATCTTATGGCAGCCTTTATCAGAAGTTTGCGGTTCATTCCAAGAATAGAACCTGTGATGAGCGCAGATATGTAAAAATCGAGGAACCCTGCGCTTTTCATGAACGCAGTGCAGTTTTCCGTGACTTCAGCCGGTATAATATTCCAGTATGTAAGAGCAGCACCGCCGAAAATACATACTATCGCGCCGCCGCCGAGAAAAGTCTTGACAAAAGGCGTGATATTGCCAATTACGTTCAGGAGTGCGCCGAATATCATCAGAAACAGAAATGCTCCGACCATTCCAGTGGGAAGAACGTTGAGTGCACAACAAGCAACAACAATCAGCACAATAATTAAAAACCACTTCAGATCTAATCCGACAATTTTTATGTTTTTCATGGCAATTCAACAACTCCCTGATAAAAAGCATAAGATCATTTTTTGTATTATAGCACATATATCAGGATTATGCAAGATGCAGACGACAATTCATGTATGTCCAGAAAAAAAGGCAATGATACTGTACCGGCAATACCGCACAAAAAGTGCGCGGTATGAGCTAAATTATTTTTGAAAGTTGATCGCGTTTTATTGCATTTTTCAATCAATTGTGGTATAATAAATATCAGCGACATTGCACAAATATACCAATGCTCTTTGTGCAGTATTACCAAACGATTAATAAACCGTGACTTATTATCATATCCACAGGAGATGAATACAATGAAAAACGGTTTGATATTCACTAACGAAAACTGTATAGGATGCAACAGATGTGTTCGTATCTGCTGTTCTTTCGGCGCTACAATATCCCATAACCGCCCTGATCACAGTTCTATACGAATTAATCCGGAACGATGCATCAACTGCGGAGCGTGCATCGATGTATGCGGTCATTCTGCAAGAGAATATCATGATGATACCGAAACTTTTTTCGCAGACCTGAAAAAAGGAGAGCACATTTCTCTGCTCATAGCTCCGTCATTTGAAGCGAAATATCCGGACGAATACCGAAAAGTCCTCGGTGCACTCAAAGCACTCGGCGTGAAGCGTATGCTTCCCGTGTCTCTCGGTGCTGATATATGCACCTGGGGATACCTGAAACTGATAAACGAAAAGGGATATAAAGGAATGCTCTCAACGACGTGTCCCGTTGTTGTCTCATTTGTTGAGCACTGGAAGCCGTATCTTATCCCGCTTCTGATGCCAATAAAGAGCCCGATGATGTGCGCGGCCCGTTATTTCCGCGACAAACTCGGCATCACCGATAAATTTGCGTTTATAGGTCCGTGTATAGCTAAACGCATGGAAACAGATAAATATCCGGAGCTTGTTCAGTATAACATTACATTTCCGAAGCTAATCGAATATATAAACAAGAACGATCTCGGAGATGAGGAGAGCTTTGAGGGTCTTGATGCGGGTCTTGGCACATTCTATCCTGCCCCCGGCGGTCTCAGCGATAATATAAAATGGTTTCTCGGTGATGATACGCCGGTTCGTGTTGTTTCGGGGAAAACATACCTGTATGAACGTTTCCTCACGAGCTGGAAAAAACTGCTCGAGGAAAATAAGCCTTTTGTACTGTATGACGCGCTGAACTGCCGTGAAGGCTGTCTTGAAGGCACCGCCAAGGTATATACCGAAGACCGGGAATTCAAGGGAATTTCCAATATAAACGATATCAGGACAAAAAGCAAGAAGTTTTCTCACGATTCACCGTGGTCTCCGGAGCTTTCTCCCGCACAGCGCCTCGAAAATCTGAACAGACAGTTCGGCGATCTTGATCTGAACGACTATATGACAGAGTTTGAAGACAAAAGCCAGACCTGCAGGATTTCCTATCCGACAGATGAAGAAGCCGAAGCAATATACCGCTCTATGCATAAGGACGATGAAAGCTCAAGAAATATCAACTGTTCTGCCTGCGGTTATGAGACATGCCGTGAAATGATGATCGCGATACATAACGGCTTCAACACCCGCCACAACTGTGTTTACAGCGAAAAAGAGGAAAGCATCTATCTCGCAAAGATGTCATTCAGCGACCAGCTCACCGGCGTTATGAACAGAAACGCCTATGAGAGAAAGCTTAACACTATGTTCGGGCGCGGCGGTTCGGTCGGTCTTATAGTTGCCGATGTCAACGGATTAAAATACGCTAACGATAATGAGGGTCACGGAGCCGGAGACCGTCTTATCATAGAAACTGCACATGCACTTGCGAACGAGTTCGGTGTGGAGCGGGTATTCCGTTCCGGCGGCGACGAGTTTCTTGTCGTTTTGCAGGATTTCACTGAGCAGGAACTTGAAAATGATATAGTTCTTGTAAAGGAATATCTTTCAAGTGTTAAAGTAAGCACCTCGTTCGGTCTTGCCTTCTCGGAACATTTCAACGGCGATATGAGTGCGCTCCAGGAGATCGCCGACAAGAAAATGTATGAGGATAAAGAGCGTTACTATAAAATGACCGGAAAGGTCCGCAGAATCTGACGATCGTATAACAAGCCCCGTTCCTTTATTTCCCGCGATTATCGTAGATGTTTTCTTCAGGTTCATAGTATTAGTTTCAATTATAAAGATATATTGCTATTTTCAAAACAGGTTCGGAACAATCGCTCCGAACCTTTTGTTATGTACTCTGACCGCCATTATAAAGAAATACAGGCGACAGGCTCCGACATTCTGAAATGGTATTGCTCATATTCCTTCATAGATCTGCTCAATTAAAACGCATATACATTTCCCCTGAAATTACCGATAGTTTCCGGATCGAAATCCGTTTTATTATAGATCCCATGAATAGTGGCATCTATATATTCGCGTTCTGTCTGAGCTTCCATAGGAAGAGGTATTTCATCTCCATAGGTCATTCGTATATTCTCAAACTGAAAATACACTTCATTGTATTTTCTGAAAAATTCCGCATTTGTCTCTTTATTACAAAAATTGTCATATCCAAAATCATTATGAAATCCTATAAAGAAATCAACGATCGAATTATCGTCGGTCATATTGCCGATGAATTTAAGATCACCGTTCACTCCCGGCCCGCCTTCATAATAATTGTCCAATTTGACCTGTTTATCCGCAGCACATGATCTGTTGTATTCCTCGATATATTTTTCGACCTTGATTTGCAGTTCTGATTTTGGTGTAAAAATATAAAACATGGACAATTGAATAATCGGATATAAAACCCATATAGCGGTCGCACCAACTATTATTATGATGAGTATGATTATATTTTTTCGGATTGCTTTTTTATCTTTCATATTCCTCACCGCCTTAATGCCATTTTACCACATACTGACATTAAAAGCAATTACAAACCGTTTACAATGTGGTTACAAAGCGATTACAAAAACAAGCGCATCATTATCGCCGATGCGCTTGTTTAATTTCTCATAAAGTCACTTTATCTTGCTCTGAAGCCTGTCGAGAAGCTCACCGAAACGCTGGAAATGCACTATCTCGCGTTCACGCAGATAGCGTATGATGTTCGTCACATCGGGGTCGTCAGATATGCGCAGTATGTTGTCGTACGTCGCACGGGCTTTCTGCTCTGCCGCCATATCCTCCATAATATCCGCTATCGGGTCCGCCTTGCTCTGAAGATATGCAGCACTGAACGGAACACCCGATGCACTTGCGGGATAGACTCCGTTCGCATGGTCGATGTAGTAATCCCCGACTCCGTATTTATCAAAGCTTTTCGCACCCTCGCCCTTTGTGAGCTGTGTAACTATGCTTCCGATCATCTCAAGATGTCCGAGCTCTTCGGTACCTATATCGGTAAGAAGTGCGATCCCGCATTTTTCGGTCTGCGCAAAACGCTGCGAGAGGTAGCGAAGAGATGCTCCGAGTTCTCCGTCGGGTCCACCGTACTGGCTCAGTATATAACTCGCGAGACGCGGGTTTTTGTTATTGATCTTTACGGGTATCTGCGTCATTTTTGTGAATATAAACATAGTGCCGCCTCCTTATGCCATTTTCTGCGACGGCCAGACGCCGACGAGCCATTCCCAGTTATCGCCGCAGTCCGCCGAAGCTGCAACAAGAGGATAACAGCGCTTCCCGAACGCGTCGAAGCAGGCTTTCGCATTTTCGCTTGCTTCCTCAAACATACGGAGAGCTTTCGTATCATCGGGGTGCGTATCGAGGTAGAGATTGAGGTCAGTCAGATAGAAGAGAGCCTCGCTTACTTTCTTCATGAGCTGTGACTGAGTCATATTCATATTACCTGCCATCGTAAAGCCCCCTCTCATATTCGCCGAGACCAAGGTCGAGTTCGGGGAAGATCGTTCCCTGCTGCATAGCGCGTTCGGGAGTATATACCCGCCCGAGCTTCTGGAACGGCACATAGGCATAGCCGACATTTCCGCATTCCGTATCCGGTATATCGGGTCTGGTGCAGTCGTTATTATTCATCGGATCAGATCCTTTCGTTGTTATTTGCCGTAAGGCTTTTTTATTTTATGCAGTTCCCTGCTCCGGCGACACAAGGGCAGTTTTCTACAGGCACAAAAAAACTGCACAATCATGGAGATACAGTATAAATGCAAAACTGTATTATATCAAAAAAAGCTCCGACTGTATATCACAGCCGGAGCGCTTTCTGTTGTATTCACACACCCATAAAATTCACGCACAGCATCGTTGTGTCATCGAAGCGTTCGGTATTGCCGGCGAAATCGTTGATCCCGCGTGAAACACCGTCTATTACTTCCTCCGGAGAATCACCGGTCACATTGTTCAGAAGATCGATCGTCCGATCAATACCGAGATGCTCGCCCGCTTCATTCTTTACATCGGTAACACCGTCGGTATAGAGGAAAAGACTTCCGCCGCCGCTCATATCTATCGTAAGATCCTCATATTCCATATCGTCCGCGGTTCCCACAGGCGGCTGATTTTCGCTCTTCACGAGCTTGTAATCGCCGTTCCCGAGCTTAACTGCTGGGTATTCGTGACCCGCAGTTGCATAAGTCACGATACCGGTCTTAAGGTCGAGAACACCGAACCATATCGTGATGAAAAGCCCCATTTTATTGTTCTCGCAGATGTGTCTGTTCACATCGCGAAGTATTTCCGCGGGAGTCCCCGGAAGCAATGCACGGTCATGCAGTACGAGTTTCGATGTTGCCATGAACAGAGCCGCGGGAACACCCTTTCCCGATACATCCGCCATTATCAGCGCAAGGTGATCGCCGTCCGGCTGGAAATAGTCATAGAAGTCTCCGCCGACATTCTTCGCGGGTATCATTGACGCGCTTATCTTATAACGGTCACGCTTGACGAAGCCCGACGGCATCATATTTTCCTGTATCTGCGCCGCTACCCTGAGCTCCTGCGTCATCTTGTCGGTAAGGAATTTCTGATAGTGCATATTGATAAATCCGCCAAGACCCATGCTGACATAATTCGTAACAAGTACAGATCTTGCGTGTTCATTGATGTCGTTTGTGACCTGAGAATAGCAGATATATCCGAACGGTTTCGACATAAAGTCAAGTGCGTTGAAGACAAGAGGGAATCCGGTATTTATCCGCCTGTCTATATCGGGAACAATATCGCACGCATCAAACGGCGCAATTACGTTATCCGGCTCATACGAATCGAAGAACAGCACCTTTTCCGCGACGTTCTCATGACTTGCAAAATAGTTTCTGCCGCTTTCAAAGCAGCCCTTGTCCACAACACAGCACAGATCATGGGTTATGTAATGATCCAGACAGGAAGCAGCCTGCTCCGCAGATGCAGACATCTGCATCCTTGTCGAAATATCATACAGTATTCTTACGTCGTCCTGATAACGGTAAAATCTGTTGTTGAAGTCGTTCATCTTCGAATCGGAATCGGAATGCACATATTTGCAGCCGCACGACTCGTTCGGAGCGAGCTTCGGTATAACGGACGCGCTATGCGGTGCCTGTCCGTTGAGGACACCTGCGATGCACTTTCCTATCGCTTCGGCAAGCTCAACGCTGTCGCAGCCGGCAGTCGTGATCTGCGGAGTGGCAAGTATAGCCTCATCTATACCGTCGAAACCGGTAACTATGACCTGCTCCGGCACTTTAACTCCCGCCTTTACGAAAACGTCACTGACATTGACTGCCATTACGTCGTTGGCACAGATGACAGCCTCGGGGATATTGCCGCTGTCGATGAGCTTCTGTGTGGCGTTGCGCGCAGGTAAGGACCAGAAATCGCCATAACTTACCATGCTTTCATCAAAAGCTATGCCGTTCTCTGTGACGACTTTTCTGAAGATCTCAATTCTGTCTTCGGAAAATTTGTTTCCCTTCTGCCCCGCCATAAAATGCGGCCTTTTTACGGAATGACCCTCTATTACGTGACGAACGACGCTCTCGAACCCCTTTTCGTAGTCAAAGGAAATATCAGCCGTTCCGTCGTATTTTCCGTCAATGACAACAACCGGAACGGAATGCGCATTCGCTTTGGAGATGATCTTTTCGGTAACCCTGCGGCTTTTTATCTTCTCATCCATTATGACAAGACATTCAAGCTTATCATAAGGAATAATGTCATACACATAAGTCTCGGGCGAGCTCATCTGCTCGTTCCAGTAAAGATCAATATTCATCGTGAATATCATCATACAGCAGTTGTACTGCTGAAGATACTCGTTAAGCTTTTCAAGGCAGCTGTAATGCTGATGTTCAGACATTCGCGACGTACATACCGCGATAATATTTTTTCCGTTTATCATAAGATCACCGCCAAAAGAAATAATACATCAGAGTTTTCTTTTAAGGGTACCTCTAAAAAACCGCTTTGAATAGTGAAAATGAGATGATTGCGCCAAATGCAAGGAAAGGCTCCGAAAGCTTGCTGACGCAAGGTGAGGAGACTTGACGAAGCAGTTGGTGCAAGCAGTTCTTTTTCTCTCAAATGGGTTTTTAGAGGTTCCCTTAATATTATACCACAAACCTTACTGTTTTTCAAGCCCTGTTTTTGCAGCAAAAGCGGTTTTCCGCTTCTTCGCAGAAAACCGTATGATATATCGTACATATCATGAAATGTTAGTTGCAATACCCACCGAAACGAATTTATCGAGTACAGCTTTCAGATCGGTGCCCTCAGACGCTTCCCAGTGACGCACGCCCTCTACTTTATAGCGGATCTTCCCGTCAGCAAGCGGAGTTTCTATGTAGTGATCCTTATAAAAGTCGTCATGCGATACTTTACGGTCATAAAGCACGCCGCCGCATTCAGAAAGAGGGCATCCCGGGAAATTGACATTCCAGATCTGGTCGAGTCCGAGAGGCTTTTCGATAAGCAACGCCATGATCTCCTCAAGATAACGGTCGGTGACCTCATGGATGTCTGCCGCCTCCTCGGAAAACGCGATAGTATGTATCCGCTTGAATGCCGCTTCAAAAGCCGCACCTGCTGTCGCCGAATACTGTATGTCGGTGGCGACATTATAGCCATAGTTTATCCCCGAAAATACGTGATCGGGCATACCGGGGACTATGTTCATCGAGCCTATGCGCACGCAGTCAGCGGGCATTCCTCCGCAGGCGAACGCGTGTACTCCGGCGACCGGAAAATCCGCCTTCCACACGTCAACGCCTTCACGAAGAGTCACGCTGTGAGATACAGCGCTTCTCTGACCGTCGGGAGCCACCACCCACACTTCCCCGAATTTGAGCGCTGCCTGCGCGAGCCTTCTGATCCCGTCAGATGATATACCGTCGTCGTTTGTTATCAATATCTTTCGCATCTGTTCCTCCGCTTTAAATAAAATCTTTATATATGTGCTTGAATTTTCCGCTGACCCTGTGCGCTTCAGGAGCCTTTTCCGAGCGCAATATCTCAATGCCGTCCAGTCCCTTGCTCTCAAAAAACCCGTTCAGATCATGTCTTGCCTGCTCGAACGCGCTTTCCGGTTCGTCGGATACTATGCGAAGTTCCAGCCTGCTCTCCGAGCGTTGTATAAGCTGAAAGCGGCGTATCGGCTTCACTTCCTCAAGTATCTTATAGAGCGACATCGGTGCAATGCTCACACCGCCGGCAAACGTCAGTATATCATCCGTCCTGCCCTCGATCTCAAGCCAGCGTGTATTTCGTCCGCACGGACATTTTTCGTCGTGAACGATAACCCGGTCGGTAAGCTCATAGCGTATGAACGGCTGGATGTAATTTGACAGGTTCGTGATGAGCAACTTGTCAGAACGCTCGCCGCAGGCAACGGGAGCATTGTTCTTATCCACCGGTTCTGCTATTACCCAGTCCTCGTTTATGTGAAGATGATGTTCCGGACATTCACACGCGATCTCGCCCGCTTCGGTACAGGAATAGTGCGTCTGGACATAGCAGCCGAATTTGTCCGTCAGCTTTCGGCGTATCTCGTCTGTGAGAAGTTCTCCGCCCGTTATCACCACATCCGGCTGAATATTGAGTTCGGCTATATCCGCGAGCAGTGCGAGATTTGACGGATAACCGCTTAGCATAGCGGGACGGAATTCGTTAAGTTCCTTTACTATCTGCGCTTCGGGAGCGTTCACATCAACCGTTATCTTCGTCTTTTTCCGTGGCATTTTCAGCTGAAGATAACGTGACATACCGCAGGCAAGATAAAAGCCGTAATTTGCGAAAACTCCGGCGGTGCGCTTGCCGTGAGAAAGGAACCTGTCAAGATCCTCGCGGCGGGCGAATGTGCGCAGTGCAGCAACAGCGGACTGAACATCGATATTCTGACTGTCGTACAGCACCACGGCGGGGTTTCCGGTCGAGCCGGATGTCTTGAATATCAGATATTTTCCGTCGATCATACGCCCGACGTTATCGATATTTTCAGTAAACTCGTCTATGCGCTTCATAGTTATGTTCCGGTCTGTGACAACACTGTCGAAGTTTGCCATGATCTCCGGCTTGCTTGTCGGCGGAAGATCGGAAAGACGCAGATCGTCACCGACATTTTTGTACAGCTCACGATAATAGGGACTGTTTTTCCTCGCGAAAGCGACAAGCTTTGCAAGACGTATGCGCTGCAGTTCCTCCAGCCTTTCACGCTGCATCTTACCGCTGCTGCGGGTTTTCATCATCGTTCCGAAAAGGCTCATTTTATCCTCCTTTTCCGGCTTAGGCTCAGCCGGGCAAAGAACATCTTTGTTTATCCGCAGAACGTTTCCATATCTTCAAACCGCGGCGTTTCATTATCTTTTAATTATACTACATTTTCCCGGAAATTTCAATAGATTTGTCATTAATGAAAGTTTCAGACCATGCGATTTTTGCGCTTTTTAATATCGCAAAAATATGCTTGAAAACGGCACAAAAGTATGATATTATACTATCAAACAGTTTTTGCATGGCAGCGAAAGGAGCAATCAATGACGAAAAACGAATACCGCAATGTGTTTTCCGAGATCGGCAAAACAGAAGATGAAATAAACAAAAAAATAAAGGACTCCGTAAACGAGTTCTTTTTCGGCGAAAACAGGCTTTACCACGAGGTCGGTGACGATATGGCGTATGTCGAGGACACCGGCAACAATGACGCACGCACCGAAGGTATGTCCTACGGTATGATGCTCTGCGTACAGCTTGACATGAAGAGCGAATTCGACAGACTATGGAAGTGGTCGAAGAAGTATATGTTCATGACCGACGGCAACAACGAAGGATATTTTGCGTGGTCGTGCAAAGTCACAGGCGAAAGGAACGCAAACGGTCCCGCACCCGATGGCGAGGAGTTCTACGCAATGGCGCTCTTCTTCGCATCGCACAGGTGGGGCGACGGAGATGGGATATTCAACTATTCGCATGAAGCACGAGAGCTCCTCCGTGCCTGCATACACAAGGGCGAGAACGGACGTGTCGGCGCTCCTATGTGGAACAGGGACAACAAGCTGATACTGTTCGGTCCCGGATGCGACTTCACCGACCCGTCGTATCATCTGCCGCATTTCTATGAGCTTTTCGCACAGTGGGCGTATGATGAGGACAGAGCATTCTTCGCCGAAGCTGCCGCAGCAAGCCGCGAATATCTCATTAGATCATGCCACGGAAAAAGCGGAATGAACCCCGAATACGGTGAATTCGACGGCTCTCCTATGTCCCGCAGGCTGCCGTGGATGAACGAGCGTCACGACTGGTTTTTCAGCGACTCTTACCGGACCGCGGCGAACATCGGACTCGACTTTGAGTGGTTCAGAAAGGATATAGGTCAGTGTTCGGGACCGGAAAGACTCCGCGAGACTCTCGACCCGGACAAGGACGGTATCTGCGCAATATACGAAACAGACGGAACTCCGCTCGGTGAACCGGCAAAGCACCCGCTCGGACTTATCGCGACCACGGCACAGTCCGTTCTTTCTTCGCCCGCTCCCCTGTCGGAACGCTCACGGCGCTGGGTAGAACGCTTCTGGAGTGAACCTATGCGCACCGGAAAATACCGCTATTATGACAACTGCCTGTACTTCTTTGCGCTTCTTGCGCTAAGCGGTAATTACAGGATATACTGACCGGCACACTAATGAAGATAAAAATAAAGCTCCCTTAAAGATGATTTCAATAAGGGAGCTCATATTGTTTCCTGCAAAATCAGATATCGAACAGCAGGCTGTCCGTCACGAATGCGAGTTTTTTCAGACGCTCAACTGTATGCTCGATGCGTGTCCTGAAAAGCTCTGTTTCATGGTCGGAAACAAGGTCGATCAGGAAAAGGAACCTTATGCAGCCGACTATCGTTATCTTGTCACGAAGCTGTGTAATCCGGGCTTCGTCCTGTGTATCAAAATAATAACCGACAAAATCTTCCCACACCTTAACTGTCGTATCCGAAGGCAGCCCGAGGAAATCCATGCTGTTCGACGGCTCGTCCTCACCGAACGCGAAATATGTGACATAAACCGACTGGATATCGAAGATCGGGTGACCCTCCGAGAGCGTATCCATATCGATAAGCATCGGCTCGTCGTCCTTCATCATAACATTCTTCATCTGCGCGTCACCGTGTATCACGTTGTGCATCTCGGGTATTTCCGAGAGAAGCGCTTCAAGCCGTCTGTACAGGTCGTCATCGAGATATTTTTTCACGGATTCGAGATAGCCGAGGCACTTTTCCTTCGCCGATTCAAGCTTTCCCGCCGGAACAGTCTGGCTGTTGACAAGGTGAAGGAAACGTGCGTACTGTTTTATAATATCGTCCGTTTTTTCCGGCTGCTCTATGAGCAGGTCGTTGAATGTCTTTGCGTTGATAAGCTCAAACACCGAACCGTAACTGTCACCTACGCGGACAACATCGTAAGGTATAGCAGTCGGTACTCCCGCAACGAGCGCAGTTCTCGCGAGCTTCTTTTCGTTCTGTATCATGGAAAGGCTCTCGGGCGACCTGTAAACTTTTACGATAGTTTCCGGGTCAATACGATAAACCGTTCCGTAAAACCCGTTGCCGATCACCTTACAGCCGTCCACACTTACCCTTCGGTATGCTTTCTTTATATCGAGCATCTCCGTGAATCCGGTAGTTTCAAAAATATCGTAAACGTCACGGGACACGTTTATAACCGAGACATGTTCCTTCGATGATTTCATCACTTTCAGAAGCACACGAAGTCCCGCGCTTGATATGTATTCGAGCTTTTCCGCGTCAAAGACCACTTCCGCACCGGGGTGCAGTGAAGTCACAGCAAACACGTCATTCTCTGTCTGTAATGCGTTGTTAGCATCTATCCTTCCTTCAAGAAAAATGGTAAGCTTATTGTTATCTGTGTTCGACTTCATTACAGTACCTCCATTCTACACTTCCGCTTCTTTTTTTCCGAGCACGGCCTTCATAACAGCCGGCCATATTGCGATGATGAACAAAATCTTGATAAAATCTGACGCCAGTCTGCCCCATTGAGCGCCAAGAAGTGCAACACACGGCGCTTTTAAGCTCGCGATGATGAAGAACGTCAGCACCGCGCCGACAAGCCCTGCGGCAAGATTTGCCTTTGTAAAACGAGGCTCGAATCTTACCCAGGTTTTTTCTATAAACCGTGAAATACAGAACCCGATAAAGATACCGATGTCACCGAATGCATCGACCTTCATCTTTTCCGGATCGACAAGCAGTACCCCGTCTATATAATCCATAGGATAAGGCTTGAAAGAAATGTAAACAAGTGCCGCTATACCGAACAGAATACCCGCGGCAATGAATATGTTCTCCTTTTCGGGATGACCGGAAAGGTATCTGAAAACTTTGGACATTCCGAGAAGCGTGAGTCCGCCGAGCGTAAGTCCCACAAGAACGTCCTGCGGCGTATGTACACCGAGGTAATTACGTGAGAAGCCTGTCAGCGCGATAAGTATGATACAAAGAACGGATATCCAGCGCATCTTTTTCCATGCGCTCACCGCCATCGAGCCATATATCGGGGCAGCCGTCATTGTGTGTCCGCTCGGGAAAGAATAGCCCGTTGCCGTGGTTATCGCGTCCCCAGCGGGAAGTACACGCGCATCTCTTATCCACGGACGGTAAATACAGCATGTCAGCTTCACTACGGCATTTACGGCGACGCAGGCGGTATATGACGCGAACGAATAAAGCCCGCTTTTTTTATCGACACACCAGTAGATGAACGCGGGTATTATCATCAGATATGTGATCGCAAAAAGAGAGAGCATTTCCATAAACGGTGTAAGAGCGTCATTTATACCGTTTCTGAAATTCTGTAAAAGCAATAAATAATCAATATCCATAATATTCCGTCCTTATCATTCCCATGTTTTCCATACATCCGGCGCATAGCCGACTGTCGCTTTCTTTCCGTTGCGAACGATAGGCTGCTTCAGTACCGACTGATTTTCCAGCAGCTTTTCAAATTTCTGCTCCGGCACAAGATACTGTATAAGAGCAAGCGTCTGCTTGTCCTTACAGTCCGGATCTATCAGCGCGTCAAGACCTCCGGCAGCCTGTATCACAGACTGGAGCTCGCCTTTGCTCAGCCCCTTTTCTTTCAGATCGACGGACTGGAATTTTATCCCGCGCTCCTTGAAAAAGCGCTCCGCCTTCCGCGTGTCGGCACTTTTCTTTGTGCCGAATATCTGAATGTTCATTATGCTTTCTCACCCCATTACGCTGTAACATCAGCATTTTTCAGGCGCACACCAGTACTGTGACCTTATCGTCATATCCGGGAACAGCGCCGCTAAAACCGAAAATACTATTTCCCTGAATGCTCTCTTCGCATCTTACGTTCTTATCTTAGTAAGATCGTCGCTTGCGGACGGGAATACGAGCATATCCGTTATTTCAAGTCCGATAGTGTCCTCAGACGAGAATTTTCCGTATGTCGCCGCATCTGCAATTACACGGAGTTCGCTGCTTCCGACCGCTATACGGCAGTCATTGGTATCTCCGGTAAAGAACTCTGAAACAAGTTTTCCGTGAAGATGCGCGTCGCCGTTAACTATATGGATATTTTCCGGGCGCACGGCGACATCGACTTCACCGGAGACAGGACCGCTGTAATCAAGGGTGTCGTCGATACCGGAAAGCTTTATTTTTCCGCCGTCCGAAACGCCCTTGAGGAAATTCACCTTGCCGACGAAATCCGCAACGAACTGATTTTTCGGAGAGCGGTATATCTCCACGGGAGTTCCGACCTGCTGCAGCACACCGGAGTTTATGACAAAAACTCTGTCCGACATGGTCATAGCCTCACCCTGGTCATGGGTAACGTAGATGACGTTTATGTGCAGCCGCTCCTGTATCTCCTTTATCTCAAAGCGCATACGCTCACGAAGCTTTGCGTCGAGATTGGAGAGCGGCTCGTCGAGCAGAAGCACCTTCGGCTCCGCGACAAGCGCACGGGCAAGAGCGACACGCTGCTGCTGACCGCCGGACAGCTCGGACGGCATTCGCTTTGAGTACTGGCTCAGGTGAACACTTTCGAGCACCTTATCGACTTTTTCCTTTATCTCCGCCTTCGGCAGCTTTCGTATCTTCAGCGGGTACGCCACATTGTTGAACACGTTCATGTGCGGCCATACGGCGTAGGACTGGAAAACCATACCGAGCTCGCGCTTCTCCGGCGGGACGAATGTATCTGCGGAACTTACAATCCTGCCGTCTATGCGTATCTCACCGGACGTAGGCTTTTCAAATCCCGCTATCATACGGAGCATCGTTGTTTTTCCGCAGCCGGAGGGTCCGAGCAGAGTTACGAACTCGCCGTCTCTGAACTCGTCCGAAAAGTCGTTAAGAACTACCGAATCTCCGAATTTTTTAGTAATATGATCAAGTGTTATAACTGACATTATTGACCTCCTGCTCCTCAGATCAGATCGAGAATTTTCCTTTTGTTACCTTGTTCATAACGAAATTCAGCACCGCAACGATGATCAGTATGCAGCCCGCGAGAGCCGCCGCTGTCTGCTGACTGTGATATGTCTGATACAGGAACAGCTCGACACCAAGAGATTTGGTCTGATCGGAATACAGCATATTCGACATCGTAAGCTCATAGAAGCACGGCATGAATATCAGGAACCAGCCGGCTACCACCGACGGTACGATAAGCGGAAACAGCACGTCTTTAAGTCTGCGCAGCCAACCGGCGCCGGAGACCTGCGCCGCCTCTTCAAGCGAAGGACTTACACGCGAGAGCGCCGAAACGACCGTTCTCATTCCCATAAGCATATATTTTATCATATACGCGACGACCATTATCCACATCGTATTATAGATGTTTATCCCGAATCTTCCGGACATAGTCATGATAAGCGCAAGAGCTATTACGACACTCGGCGTTCCGGAACCGACGGTTATAAGGAAATCCGGTATCTTTCTGCCCGGTACTTTCGTGCGCTTGAGCAGATATGCCATTATAATGCAGACCACCATACCGAGAGATGCCGCCCAGACAGACGATACTAAGCTGTTTCCGGCTGATCTCAGTATAGAGCCGCGTGAAAATATCGTCTCCCAGTATTTGAATGTGAAGTTTCCTTCCTCAAATACCGATTTGCCCATATTCACGGTAAACGATGTTGCAAATACCGAGACAAACGGTATCACTATTACAACTATCGCAAACAGCGAAACGAGTATGGTTATCGGAATCCTCCATTTTCCGAGGTCAACTATGTTCGGACGGACGGATTTTCCGGAGATCGTTATATAGTCCTTTTTGCCTATAACGAAATTCGATATGAACAGTATCACGAGCGCCAGCACCATAAGGAATACCGCGAGCACCGTCGCGTCCGTAAGCCCGTCCGCCGAACCGACATACACATAATCCACTATCCGCGTTGTTATGGTGTAAAGCTTTGCCGGCGCACCGATTATTGACGGAATGCCGTAGCAGGAAGCCGCCGCCACGAAAACGAGCAGTGCCGATGCCGCTATCGACGGGAGCATCAGCGGAAGAGTCACTGTGAACAGCGTTTTGACCGGTGACGAGCCGGAGATCCTCGACGCTTCTTCAAGCGAAGGGTCCATGTTCTCCATTGCCCGCGACAGAGTTATGAACGCATAAGGATAGTAAAATGTGGTGAGCACCCATACCAGCCCGCCGATCGAATAGATGTCAAAGGGGGCTTCGGAAAGATTGAATATGTTCTGGAGAAGCATATTGAGCGTTCCTACTTTAGGGTTCAGCAGCCTGAGCCACGCCATAGCTCCCACATAGGGCGGGACCATATATGTCATCAGGAACAGCGTTCTGAACAGCTTTTTCCCATACAGGTTTGTCCGCCCCACAAGAAATGCAAGCGGGAACGCTATGAGAACGCCGAAAACCATGGACAATGACGCTGTTATGAGGGTGTTCAGCACGCACGTCCAGTTCATATCCGACGAGTATATCCTTGCGAACGCGTCAAACGAAAAGCTTCCGTCGGCTATGAACGCACGTATTACGAGATAGACAAGCGGAAAAACCTGAAATATCAGCAGAAACGCCACGATAGCTATGATAAACAGCCACTTTACATCAAAGTAGAATTTTTTCTTCTTTTCCACGGTACACCTCAAATATTGCAAAAAAGGGGCGTAAAACCGCGCCCCTTTCCGTATGATCTATCAGTTGTTGGGAACCGTCACGTTGTTCTGGAACATCGTGCGTATCTCTTCTCTCTGTTTGAAGCATTTCTCCCAGTCAACGGTGATAGTGTTCTCAAGCAGCTTGGACAGCGTAACAGAGTCGTAGGGGTGTTCGTCCATATCGTTTCTTACACCGTACATCCAACCGTTAATTATGAGCTGCTGACCGGCGGGCGAAAGGAAGAATTCCTCTACCGCTTCCGCTGCGGCGATGTTCTTGTTTGCACAGTGCGCTTCATCCACTATCATGATCGGCGACGGAACCGGAATGCTTCCGTCATCGGGATAGATGACTTCAAGAGCAGAGTTTTCTTCCTGTCTCTTTTTGAGTACAGACTCTTCGAGCACCATTATCTCCTTGCATTCGCCTGTCTCAAGCTTGGTGAGCGCGACGGAACCTGATTCTATAGCAACATTCTGTGCGCCGAGCGACTTGAAGTAGCCCTCGCCGTATTTATCGAGAAGTCCTACTACCGAGGAATAAGCGGTTCCGGAAGTAAGCGGGTTGCTCATGGAGAGACTTCCCTTCATAGCTGTGTCCTCAGCGAAAGCCTTGAACGAGGTGGGAACCTCTTCCTTCTTGTACTTTTCGGGGTTATATGCGAGTACCATATTGCAGACTCTTACGGGGTACCAGTAACCGTCCTTATCATAGTCGAAAAGGAGCTTGTCTGCCTGTGAATACTTGTAAGGATGCAGTATGCCCGCTTCCTTGAGTTCAAGCGAGTATGAAGGCTCTGCGACCATAAGAATGTCGCAGCCAAGCTTGCCGGAATCCATTTCGGCAGCTATCTTTGACTGTATCGTGCCGGAACCGCCCTGGAAGAACTCAACATCAAGGTTCGGGAACTCTTTTTCAAGAGTCTTTTCCATATCGTCGATGATGTCCTCATACATGGACGTGTAAATTACGACTTTTCCGGAAACCTTAGCGTCCTCGGGGTTGGAAGGCGCATTTCCGCCCTCGGGCTTTTTCTCGCCGCCCCCGCATCCGGCCGCTGTCAGGACGATAGATGCCGCAGCAAATAACGCAAATAATTTTTTCTTCATTATTCTTATCCTTTCTTTCTGTGCACATCTGACCGTAAAACGTATTTATCTGCTGTTCCGTTTTTTTCGGATACACATTGTATCATTACGGTCTCAATATACAATATGATAGATTATAACATATTCCGCTGTAAAAGTCAATAAAAACTCAATTGTTCGGTACCACTATCATTTCGCAGCGCTTTTTTTCCTGCGTCTGAAATCAAATCTGTTAATAATCAATTTCAGTATCAGCGAAATAATCCACGCAAGGATGAAATATATTATCGCCGTCACGATAAGCGGGAAGAAAGCTTCGTAAGTACGGCTCCTGATAATATCGCTCATCTTCGTAAGATCCTGTATCGCGATATATCCGACTATCGCCGTGCTCTTCAGAAGCGAGACTATCTCCTGCCTGTAAACGGGAAGGAACCGTGCAGCCGCCTGCGGGAAAATGAATCTGAAAAACGCCTGATTTTCGCTGTATCCAAGGGCGAGTGCCGCTTCACGCTGACCGACGTCGATACTCTCTATACCGGAACGCATGATCTCGGAAGCGTAAGCTCCGAAGTTCAGCGAGAAACCGATTATTGCCACCCAGACAGCTTCAAGTCCGGATTTACCGAAAATGACATAATACAGTATCATCAGAAGTACGACCATAGGCGTACCCTGAAGAAGCTTTACATAAAGGTTCGAGATCGCGTTCGCGAGCCTGCTGCCGGTACGTCGGAACATACACACAAGGAACGCGAGCACTGTGCCGAAAAGCGCTGACAAAACAGTGATGACGGCGGTCGTGCCTATACCGTTCAGTATCATCATCCAGCGGTCTTCCCTGATGAAGTTCTTCTCGAAGCTGTCAGCTATATCGGTAAGCCAGGAAAAGCTCTGATCCGGTACATTGGGGTTTGCCGGAACCATTACCGCATTTTCAATAATGTATATCGGATCGGAAAAATCAATTGATTCCTTACGCTCATCGGTCACGTTGAGATTTGCAAAGATACAATCAATATCACCGCTTCCCGCTGCCGTGATAATACCGGCATAATCCATGATCTTGTATTCTATATCAGCATTCATCCATGCGCCGAATCTCTCTGCCATTTCTATGTCATATCCGGTAAGTTCGGTATCCTTATAGAAGCTGTACGGTTCCACAACTCCGGTCGTACCGACGGTGATCTTCATTTTCGGTTTCCCGTTTTTTTCAATTACCGGCATTTCATAGTTTTGTTTGATCACCCACCTGTCATACATATCATCAAGAGTTCCGTCTGCTTTCAGTTCCGCTATGAACTTATTGATGGTACCTTTTAGATCGGGTATCGAAGATCTTCTTGAAAGTCCGACAGCGACTTCGGTATTTTCTCCGAGATTATCCGGAAGCAGCACTACACCCGTAAGCCCGTTATTTATCGCTATCTGCATCTGTTTCCGCTCAAATACGAATGCATCAAGCTGCCCTACCCTCAACGCCTCATATCCTGTAAGGCTGTCGTAGAAATCAACGTGCTGTGCGTCGGGAAGGTACTTTTCCACAGCAAACATTCCGGACGTACCCGTACCGTATCCGACTTTTTTATCGGGAGAGTTTAGTTCGTCAAGAGCGACGGACGTTTCCTCTTTTTTCACAACGGCAACAGCGTCCGCGGTATAATAAACATCGGAGAAATTCACACTTTCCGCGCGTTCGGAAGTGATCATGATATTTCCTGCCGCAATATCGTACATTCCGGAAGTTATGCCCGGGATAAGGCTTGCGAACTCGGCGCTGCTTATATCCAACGAATAGCCGTACTCGCGGCAGAAACGGGTAACAAGGTCTATCTCAAGGCCGACGTTCTTTCCGTTCTTAATATATGAAAACGGCTGCATGGTGGATGTCGTGACCATTTTCAGCGACCCGTTTTCACCTGTAAGTCCGGAATCGTCAACCGTCTTCTTTTCTTCATCGTCACCGAACCATACGGAAACTATCCCGTCATAAGTTCCGTCGTTATGTATCTTTTTCAGGAAATCGTTCATCTGATCACGCAGATACTCTTTACCGGCAGATTTCTCAAACGCAAAGCCGTACGGTATCTGCGTAAATACCTCGTTAAGGTATGTAAATCCGTTATACTGCTTTTTGAAGTCTTCCGCCGTAGATCGCGGAACGGTAAAACAGTCGATAAGACCGGCATTCAATGCCGCACCGAGGTCAGCCTGATTGTTGTACTGATACAGGTCTGCATCGGGATACCTCTGCTTTATCATCACCTCATAAAGTCCGCCGGTTATAACACCTATCTTCTTGTTTTCGGCGTAGTAAGAGAACGGTCTGTTCTCGGTCCTGCTGCTCACTTCTCCTGCCCTTACGATCATCACGACCGGTCCCTGAATATACGGCACGGAGAAATTCACGCTTTCCTTGCGTTCATCGGTTATAACGACCTCGTTTGCGGCAATATCGTAAACTCCCGCAACAAGACCCGGTAAAATGCCGGAGAAGTTTGTTGTTACCAGTTCGATTTTATAGCCGTATTCGCGGCAGAAATGCACTACAATATCGGGATCGAAGCCCGCAAATTTTCCGTCCACTATGAACGAGCTCGGCATCTCATCGCTTGACGTTGCGCAGACGAGCGTGCCGTTCTTACCGTCAAGGCCGCTCAGATCAACAGAAGAGCTCCTGCCTTTATCGCTTTTCCAGTATTCAATAATGCTGTCGAGCGTTCCGTCAGCCTTTATCCTCGTGATGTACTCGTCCATCTGCGCTCTCACTTTGTCGGCTTCGGGAGTCTTCGGAAACACCATTCCCGCATCGAACGTTCCTACAGTTTCGTCCAGACAGGCTATCCCCCCGACTTCGTCCATGAGCGGAATTGCGGATTCTTCTCCAAGCAGGAATGTATCGATCTTACGGGATTTCAGAGCCTGGATCATATCCGGCAGAGAATTGAAATAGGATATGTTTGCCTTTGGATAATGTTCTTTGACAAACGACTCAAAAAGCGTTCCCGTGATAACGCCTATATTCTTTTCAGCGTAGTAAGACACGTCGTGCGCTTCGCCGGAGCTTCCGGCATCAGCCGCAGCACTTGCTGCATTTTCAATGCCGCTTTTCGTATTACCCGACAGTACAAGCGCAAGTATAACAGCCACCGCTGCGAGCAGCAGTATAACAACTATGATAATATCGACTTTTTTGGATTTCTTTCTCATATTACCTCCGGCGGCAGTCATCTTTTACGGCAGCCTGTCACGCTTGAATGTTCTTCCACTGACCGGTCTCAAAGAATCTGTCGACGGACGCGATAATATCCTCTTTCTTCGTGGATTTGAGAAGATAACCCTGCGGACGGAGCTTCATTACTTCCATAACGCTGTCCTTGTCGGAATGGCCCGTAAGGAATACGACAGGTATCTGCGCCGTTTTCTTATCGCCACGCAGAGCTTCGAGCACCTTCGGTCCGTTCATCACCGGCATCTCGAAATCAAGCAGGATAAGGTCGGGCTGGTTGTTAAGCGCAAAAGGAACGGCCATAAGCCCGGTCTTGACTATCGTTACATTGTACGAATCCTTCAGCCACTCCTGTACCATTTTAAGGAACATCATATCGTCATCACAAAGCAGTATATTGTGTCTCTTATTATCACCGGCAATATGGTTCTGTGTTATGGAATCGGTCTTAACCGTTTCGCCGTTGGCGATAGATTTTGTTTTTGAACAGAACTCCTTCATATCAAACGGACGCAGGAATTCCGCTGTAATGTTTGAAAGATCAACAGCCTTCTCGATCACCTGTATCTCGTTCGGATATCCCACTACACATAAATATATGCATTCTTCCGCGCACTTTGACGAAATGTATGATAACACTGCGCCGGCACCTGTGATATAATCACCTGCGAACAGTATGACCATATCCATACCGCTTATGTGCTCGTCAACATCTCTGACTGTCGGCTCACACCTGTTGATATAAAGCCCCTCCTTCTTCAGGTTGTTCTCGATCGAGTTGATCATAAACGCCGAGCCCTGACTGATTATCAGTATCTCGGGTATTCCGTTTGTTGCCATAATTGTTATCCTTCCTTTATTCCAGTATTTGCGGGAGCATATCATAATCGAGATCTTCGACTGCCCTGATTATTTTTCTGACACGTTCCTTTTCCGCATCGGGTATCTTATAGCTTTTAAAGCTTTCAGCTATCTCGTTGATATTATCTATCTGCACAGCCATAAGTGATTCGCTTATAAGCGCATAGGCTTCTTTAAGCTCTTCCTCGGAGATTGGCGTTTTGTCCGCGTCATCATCTTCCTCCGGCTTGTCATCTATAAGGGGTCTGAGCTGTTCACCGAGCTTCCTGCATCTTGACAGCAGCTCGTTTATACCCGCACCCACTTTGTCCGCGTCACCGGCTTTTCCGGCAAGTTCAAGATCCTGTGCAAGATCTCCCAGTTCAAGCGCGCCGATAATACGGGACGTGCTCTTCATAGCGTGTATCTTTATCGTAGCGTTTTCAAGGTCGCCCGCCTGCCAGTATTTTTCGGTCTCATCGGCATGATCGTTTATCATTCCCGCGTAAGTGTTCAGAGCCGAGAGATAGCCGTCCACCGAGCCGCAGTTCGCTATGCCCGCCTTGGTGTCTATCTCGTTAATACCGCAGATGAACTCCGGAAGTTCCTGCTCCTCACCGGACTGCAATTCATCGTCCGTGCATTCTTCCTGTCCGCTGTCCGTTCTCTGTATGATCTCCGGCGGCAGATAAGCCATAAGCATTTCTTCAAGCTTGGAAGAATCGATAGGTTTCGTGAGGTAATCGTCGAATCCCGCCGCGAGGTACTGCTCACGCGCACCGGATATAGCATTTGCGGTAAGGCATATCATCGGTGTTTCAAGGTTCGGGTCGTCAGGACGCGCCTTCAGCTCATGAAGCGTCTGTATTCCGTCCTTCTCCGGCATCATGTGGTCAAGGAATACGACGTCGTACTTTTTGTCGAGCATCATCGCAAGACCCTCCGCACCGCTGTTTGCCGTGTCAATCTTAACACCGGTCCGTTTGAGCAGGCTTCTGAATACGGTAAGGTTCATCGGCGTATCATCGACCACAAGGATATGTGCGTCTGGGGCACGGAACTTTTCGCGGTACTTAGTGCGATTGCCGAGAGAAGCCTTGTACGCAGTCTCGTAATCTCCGAGCTCGTCCCACCTAACAACGGTCTGCTTTATACTGAACGAGAACTTTGAGCCGAGTTCGTATATGCTCTCTACCTCAAGCGATGAATCCATCATTTCGAGAAGGCGCTTCGTTATGCTCATTCCGAGACCCGTACCCTCAACATTGCGGTTGCGCTTTTCCTCAATACGGTCGAACTCGGAAAACAGCTTTCTCATGTCCTCCTTCTTGATGCCGATACCGGTATCTTTGACCGAAACATTGAGCATGATGCTGTTTTCGTCGTCCGGTATCTTTTCATAGCCGATACAGAAGGTCACAGAGCCTCTTTCCGTGTACTTCACGGCATTCGTGAGTATATTGGTTATTACCTGCTTTATGCGCACCTCATCACCGTGCAGCATCTTCGGGACAGTCCGGCTTATTTCGAGCACAAGCTCTAACCCCTTGCTGTCCGCCTTTGTCTGTATCATATTCACAAGGTCGTTGATAACGGAGGACAGGTCATAGTCAACGGGGATTATCTCCATCTTTCCCGCTTCTATTTTTGAGAAATCGAGTATATCATTTACAAGCCCGAGAAGCGTTGAACCGGCGGTCTTGATACTTTCGGAGTAAGCGATAATATTGCGGTCGTCGCACTCGCGAAGTATCATCTCGTTCATTCCAAGAACGGCGTTGATAGGCGTTCTTATCTCATGCGACATATTCGACAGGAACGACGATTTCGCTTCGCTCGCGGCAATAGCGCGCTCTGACAGATCGACGAGCTTGTCACGCTCTTCCTTTTCGTCATTGATGTCTTCGATAAGCCACAGCACCCGCAGGAGCTTACCTCTTTCATCGCGCCGTGATACAACAAAACGTCCGCGTCTCCAGCGCTTTTCCTTGTTCATGAACTCTGTCGTGATCGTGTTGACGCGCTTCAAGCGGCGTTCAAGCGTCGAAAAGTCGATAAATCTCAGAACTTCTTCAACACTCGACGGGTCGCAGACTTTCTGCATCACGTGTCTGAGAGTTGCCTGCGCCTGTACGCTCGTATCATCGACCAGATCGACGAGATACTTGCTGTCCGCCTTTATCTCGGTGAATGTATCGGTCGGAACATCTATCTCATGTGCGGTCATATAGATGTTGGAAATGGAAGAAATACGATAGTTGAGAGTTTCCGCCGCTTCCGTGAGCTTGTCGCGCTTTCTCTTTTCCTCGTCTATGCTCTCGACAAGCCACAGAACGTGCTGGATAGTACCGTCTTCCTTACACTTCGAAATGACGAATCTCGCTCTGCACCACAGATCGTTATTGTTCAGGAATTCCTCAGTAACGGTATTGGAATCACTGAATCTCTCGTCAAGTGTCGAGAAGTCAACAAAGTCACGCATGGTCTGACGTGAAACCGCGTTTGTCATCCTGTCGATCGACGCGAGTGAAGCAGCCTGTGCATTTTCTTGGTATTCGGTGTCGAGATCGGTTATGTTCGACGCATGTGTCTTTACCTCACGGAATCTGTCGTTCTCAAGATCAATATCATACATCGAGAAGTAGATATTCGCAACGGACGAGATCTGCTCGTTCATCATCTTTACCGCGTCAAGAGCTGTGTCGCGGTCACGCTTTTCCGCGTCAATATCCTCGATAAGGTACATAGCGTCGGAAACGCGCCCGTCCGCGAGTCTTCCGGAAACGATATAACGCGCTCTGCGCCATTTCTTATCCGCACTTAAAAACTCGGAGGTAATGGTGTTGCGGTCTTTAAGGCGCGCATCAAGCTTTGTGAAATCCACAAAGTCAAGTATCTCATCGCGCGATGACGAATCAGAGAATTTTGTCATGATCATACGTATCATCTGCTGACAATTGTTCCGCGTCTCACCGATCATCTGTGAAGCTTCCGCCTTGTTGTTCTGTACCTCAACGAATGTGTCGGTAACAAAATTTATCTCATGCAGCGAAATATAAATGTCCGCGGTTGAAGAAAGCTGCTTGCTCAGGCGCTCGGACACGATACTGCGCTTTGCCGAAGCCGCCATTATAGCACCGACTATAACAACTATCGCAAGGACAAAGCTTATGGTAAGCCAGAGTATCACAGTAAGCGACAGGAACACACTTGTCGTATCATTTACGGAGACACAGCGCCAGTCGTTCTGCATAGTGGCATAATATGCGATATAATGGCCATTCCCGAGTGAGAACTCAAAATAGTTGTCCTTTGACTTGTCAAGGTTTTCCACGATCATAGCGCCGAGAGTTCCCTGCTCCGCGCGGTAATCCTTTCCGATCTCATTCTTGTCCGAGTGCGCAACGACAACACCTTTATCGTTCAGTATCATTTCAATGTCCGCTTGTCCGGCAGATACAGAATCTTCGGTGATATGCTGAATCTGTTCAAGCGAAACATCGAGCGAGAGAACGCTTACCCCGTCGGACAGTGTCTTACCGATAGCGAGCATGGTATTTCCGGTCTGTACATCAATATAAGGATCGAGAACAGTGATGCTGCCCGGGTTTTCCATAGGCTTTATGTACCACGGACGGTCGGTGGCGATATAGTCTGTGGGCGGCTCCCACCGCGTACCGCTGAAAAAGCGGCCGTTTATATAGCCGTACAGACCCGTCATATTTTCAAGAACTGTGTTCTTGATAGATGTGGACTGACTGACTAAATATTCCTGGATCTCTTCGTTCGATTTATTTTCTTTTATCATTTCGTCAAGACCGTAAGCCGAAAGCTCGACCGCATCTGTGTTTGTCGAAAGATATTTATCGAACTGCTCGGCAGCCTTGACGGATGACAATTCGCCTTTAAGGATTATGTTGTCACGTTCCTTCGCATATACCATATTGTAGTACAGTAAAACTATCCCGACAAAGAAAACTATGACAAGAATGCTTATAATAAGGGTTCTGAGGGTAGTTCTTGCGGCACCGCTTATATTGTTTTTCATACGTTTGTCTCCTTATCGGCTTTATCAGACGGTTTACCCGCTATTGCCTGTTTAAGCTCAAACGAGAATTTTGAGCCGAGCTCATATACGCTCTCCGCCTCAAGCTCAGAATCCATCATGTTAAGAAGCTTCTGCGTGATCTGTATCCCGACGTTCGTTCCCCATAAACCTTGAACAGAACCGGAAAGCCACCTCTGGAGCTGATGCGGTTTCATACCTATGCCGGTGTCCATTACACTTACTTTAAGCAGAACACTGTCCGGTTCATCGGCTGCCGGTTCGCATCCGACAGTTAACGTTACAGTTCCTTTGTCCGTGTATTTTACCGCATTCGACAGAAGGTTTGCTGTTATCTGCCTTATGCGCCCGCTGTCACCGTGCAGGGTCTCCGGAATAGTTCCCCTTATGTTTGTTTCAAAACGAAGCCCCTTCTCTTCGGCTTTGGGCTTTATCGCATTCACAAGGTCGTCGATCACAGTCATTGTGGCGTAGTCAGCAGGCACGATCTCAAGCTTGCCCGCCTCGATAGCCGAATAATCGAGTATATCATTCAGCATGCCGAGAAGCTCATATCCGTCTCTGCGTATCTTATCGGAGCATTCGAGTATATGACCGTCACGGCTGTCACGGCGTATGATCTCATTTGTTTCGAGAACAGCGTTGATAGGCGACATGACCTCACGCGACAAGGTCGAAAGGAACGTGGATTTTGCTTCGCTTGCCGCAACCGCTCGTTCGGACATATTTCTCAGCTTGTCACGCTGCTGCTTCTCTGCATCAATATCCTCGGTGAGCCACATGACGTGGGTGACGCGGCCGTTCTCGTTACGGCGCGAAGCCACAAATCTTCCGCGCCTCCATTTCTTTTCCTTGTTAAGATACTCAAGCGCTATCGTATTTCTGCTGCGAAGACGCTTTTCAAGAGTGTTCATATTGGTGAATGCAAGTACACGTTCACGGTAAGAGTCGTCCGTGACAGAATCCATTATCATGCGGAAAGTATCGCGTGCGTTGTCATGTGATTCGGTCATGATCTCGTTCACAAGACTGCTGTCCGATTTAAGCTCAACAAATTTATCGGTCTCAAGGTCGAACTCGTGCGCAGTAAGGAAAATATCGGCGATAGAGGAAATACGTATATTGAGCTCCTTAGCCGTTTCCGCGAGAGCATCACGCGCTCTCCTCTCCGCGTCGATATTCTCGACAGCCCAGATAACGTGCGCAAGTCCACCGTCCTTTGTACGCTCTGCAACGATAAATCTGCCTCTGCACCATTTTCCTCTTGAATTTATGAATTCCACTGTCGCTGTGCCTGTTTCCGCCACATTTTTTTCAACATTTGAAAACTCTATGAACTCCATAACTTCCTTGCGGCAGCTTTCGTCCGTGAGCTTTGTCATAGCGTCGCGAATCACCTGCTGTGCATTGTGAACGTCATTGCCGATCGCGGTCTGGACAACAGAATCGTTCATCTTTATTATCGTAAACGAATCGTTCTGAATATCAACATCATGAACAGAGGTATATATGTTCGCGAGCGAACCGAGCTGGAAGCTGAGCAGCTTGGCGGTATCCTGCATCTTGTCTCTGTCGCGCTTTTCACCGTCTATATCCTCGATGAGATACATAGCGTTGGAAACACGTCCGTCGGCAAGTCTTCCCGAAACTATATAGCGCGCCTTGCGCCATTTTCCGTCCGCGCTCAGGAATTCGGTCGTTATAGTGCTGCGGTCTTTCAGACGCTCGTCAAGCTTGGAGAAATCAACGAAATCAAGTATCCGGTCACGGGTCGATTCATCGGAAAACTGCGCCATTATCGTGCGTATCATCTGCTGACAGTTGTTCCGGGTCTCACCTATCATCTTTGACGCTTCCGATTTAGTGTTGATAACCTCGATAAATGTATCGGAAACGAAATCTATCTCGTGCAGCGATATGTATATATCCGCCGTGGATGAGAGCTGTTTGCTGAGCCGCTCGGCTATGATACTGCGCTTTGCCGAATTGACCGAAATACCCGCGACTATCACAACTATTGCTATGACCACTACGATAGTGACAAGAAGAATTACGGTTATCGACGCAAACACGCTTGTCGCGTCCTTTACGGAAACGCAGATCCAGTCGTTATATATCTTCGTCGTGTACACTATATAGCGGGACGGGGCATGATCTATCTCAAAATAGTTTTCATTCACGGAACCGATCTTCCTGAAGATCTCAGCGCCGAGAGTTCCGGTCTCCTCGCTGTAATTTCTGTTCACCTCGGACTTGTCGGAATGTGCCATGACAGAGCCGCTGCTGTCGATTATAAACTCAATATCCGACAGCTCTGAACTTACGGCTTCTTCTGTTATAGATTGTATTTTTTCCAGTGACATATCAAACGCCACAACGCTCTTGCCGTCACTCAGGGACTTGGCAAGCGTTATCATCACATCGCCGGTCAGTGCATCGACATAAGGATCTACAACCGCAACTTCTCCGTTCGCATTGATCGCGTCCTTAAACCACGGGCGTTCAGTCGGAACGTAATCATCGGGAGGAACCCAGTCGGAGCCGTCAAGATAGACTCCGTTAACATAAGCATACATTCCGTTTGAGTTCTCAAAGATCGTGTTCTTTATCACGTCTGACTGTTCAACAAGATAATCATGCATTTCATCGCTGCTCTTCCCGCCGGCAAGCATTCCGTCGAGTGTGTATGCTGTCATTTTTATCGCGTCAAGGCTTGTCGAAATGTAAATATTGAAATCGGTGGCAGACTGTACAGCAGAAGTCTCGATGTTTTTTATCATAAGATCACGTTCATTTGTATAGACCATGTTGTAATAGAACAAAATGACACCGACAAAGAATATAATAACAAAAGCACTTATTGCAAATGTGCGAAGTGTAGATTTTCCGATACCTTTGAGTTTATTATTCATTATTTTTCTCCTTTTCGCAGGATCCGTGCATAACAGCACCGCAGTTTTTTCTCAGAATAACAGACAGAATATACTGTGCAGAGTATTAAGTCAGTGTTTATGCAGTACCTGCTCAATACCCCGCAGGGGAAAATGCACAAAAAATATATTAATATTGTATCATATTTACGCAATTTTGTCAAGATACCGTATTAATATGTTACGGAATACGTTGTACTTCCGGAACAGCATCACGCACGAAAAGCACAGGTCAGAGCAACTGACGCACAAAGAAAAGACACAGCGGACAATTCCGCCGTGCCTTTCCTTTTTTCAGCCAATATAAAGTGAGGAAACTTCACACGTTATCCTGCAGCGCGTCGTACCCGTGCTCGCCGGTCCTTATCTTGAGCACATTCTCAACATCGTAAACGAAGATCTTGCCGTCGCCGAGATTACCGGTATAGAGTGCGTTCTTCGCTGCGCTTACGACATCTTCAACAGGCACTTTGCAGACTACGACCTCGACCTTTACCTTCGGAAGGAGCTGCGGTGTTACCGGAACTCCACGGTAATATTCGGTCTTGCCCTTCTGCATTCCGCAGCCCATTGTGTTCGTCACTGTCATACCCGTGATACCGATAGAGTACAGCGCGGATTTGAGCTGATCGAACTTTTCGAGAGAAGTGATTATGTCCACCTTTGTCATCTTCACGTCGGAAGCGGTATTGACAGCCTTGACGTGCTGTACGGGAACAGATGCATCTTCAGAAAGCACCGGAATAACATTCGCGACTTCCTTTTCTTTGCCCGAAGCTGTTGTCTCGATGTGCATCGAAGGAATGAAGTCTGCGTAGGACGACTGTAAGCCGTGCTCGGTTGCGTCGAGTCCGACGATCTCTTCATGTCTGTTGACACGAAGTCCGATAGTTTTCTTGATAATGAAGAATGTTACTGTGATGCAGACTGCTGTCCACGCTGCGACAGTCACAACGCCGAGAGCCTGTACTCCGAGGAGGTCAATTCCGCCGCCGTAGAAGAGACCGGCGAACGGCCTTCCGCTTGCGTCTTCGATCGCATATCCGGGAACTGCGGGATTAGCGAGAAGGCCTACTGCGAGAGTACCCCAGATACCGTTGCAGAAGTGTACCGCAACTGCGCCGACAGGGTCGTCGATCTTGAGAACGTTATCGAGGAACCATACGCCGAAGATAACGAGAAGTCCGGATACCACGCCGATCACTGTTGCGCCGAGAGCATCGACGACATCGCAGCCAGCGGTTACGCCAACGAGGCCTGCGAGAGACGCGTTAAGACACATCGAGACATCAGGCTTGCCGTAGCGGAGCCATGTGAATATCATGCAGACAACAGTTGCTACTGCCGGAGCGATAGTTGTTGTCACGAAGATAGAGCCGAGCTGACCGCCGCTTATCGCAGCAGCGCCGTTGAAGCCGTACCAGCCGAACCAGAGGATAAAGCAGCCGAGTGCGCCGAGTGTGAGCGAGTGTCCGGGTATAGCTTTCGGCTTGCCCTCTTTGTCAAACTTGCCGATACGCGGTCCGACCATTCCGGCACCGATAAGTGCACAGATACCGCCGACCATGTGGATAGCACACGAGCCTGCGAAGTCATGGAAGCCGAGCTGAACGAGCCAGCCGCCGCCCCATATCCAGTGAGCCTCGATAGGATAGATCACAAGGCTGATGACTGCCGAGTAGATGCAGTAAGAGAGGAATTTCGTGCGTTCTGCCATACCGCCGGAAACGATCGTCGCCGCGGTCGCACAGAACACGAGATTGAACACGAAAGGCGACCAGTCAAAGTTGCCGTAATCCGTGAAAACGCCGAGAGTCGGCATTCCGCAGAAGCCGCCGAGAACGTCCTCGCCCATCATCAGACCGAAGCCGAGAAGTGCAAATACAACTGTACCAATACAGAAATCCATAAGGTTCTTCATTATGATGTTACCCGCGTTCTTTGCGCGTGTAAAACCGGTCTCGACCATTGCGAAGCCCGCTTGCATAAAGAATACGAGCGCGGCTCCTATCAGGTACCATATACCGAATATTTCAGTGTCGACAGCATTCATGATGTTGTCCATAAGTCATCTTCCTTTCTTTATCTGCGCTTACGCGCTTGTCATAAGTGGACGGCAGCAGGCTTACGCAGCCTGCACCGCGGCAGCGTTACGCTGCACCATTTAATGACAATGAGGCACGGCAAAACCGCCGAGCCCCATTGCTCAAAAATCTACACATTTTATTTCAGTTGAGTTATTTGTGGATCTTTTCCTCAAATTTATTCTTTTCGCCGCAACCGCTGACATCAACGGGATATTCTCCGGTGAAGCAGCCGGTGCAGGTGCCGCATTCCGTGAGATACTGCGCATCCCCGACCGGAAGGTACGCGAGACTGTCCGCACCTATCGCTCTGGCAATATCTTCGGTATTGTCGTACTTGCACGCGATCAGGTTATCCTGTGAGTCTATGTCCGTCCCGAACCAGCACGGGAATCTGAACGGCGGCGAAGAGATGCGAACGTGGACTTCCTTAGCACCCGCGCTTTTGAGCAGTCCCACTATGCGTGCGCTCGTTGTCCCGCGCACTATCGAATCATCGACCATTATGACACGCTTACCGGAGACCACGCTCGATACCGCGTTGAGCTTTATCCGCACAGCGTCACGTCTTTCCGACTGTTTCGGCTGTATGAAGCTTCGCCCGATGTAGCGGTTCTTGACAAAGCCTGTCGCGTAAGGGATACCGCTTTCGTCGGAATATCCGAGTGCCGCGTCTATGCCGGAATCCGGCACGCCTATCACAATATCCGCGTCCGCCGGAGAGCGTTTTGCGAGCATTCTTCCCGCGTTCGTTCTCCAGTTCCGGACAGGCTCACCTTCAAGCAGCGAATCCGGTCTTGCAAAATATATGTACTCGAACACACACATCGTCTGCGGGCCGCCGCAGTGTGTCGTGATGCTCGTAACGCCGTCCTCGCCGATAACCGCTATCTCGCCCGGTCTCACATCGCGGAGTATCGTTCCGCCGACACTTTCTATCGCACAGGATTCCGATGCGGCAATATATCCGTTATCGGTCTTTCCGAGGACAAGCGGTCTGAAACCGTTCGGGTCGCGGAATGCTATCAGCTTTGTCGCGGTCATGAGCACACAGGAATACGCGCCTTTAATCTCGTTCATCGCCGCTTCCACAGCTTCTTCGGTAGAGCCGCATCTCAGCCGCGCCGCAACAATCGCATAGGCTATCGCTTCGGTGTCCGAAGTACCGTGGAATATAGCGCCGTTAAGCTCGTACTTTCGCCGCAGCTGCTCTGAATTGGTCAGATTACCGTTGTGCGCAAGGGACATATTTCCCTTTATGTGACGGACCACAAGCGGCTGGACGTTGTTCATATCCGCACCGCCAGTGGTTGAATAGCGAACGTGCCCTATCGCGATATTGCCTTTTCCGAGAGCCTCAAGTTCGTCGCCGCCAAAAACCTCGTGAACAAGTCCGGAGCCTTTATGATGCCGCATTATGCCGTCATCGCATACCGAGATTCCGCAGCTTTCCTGACCGCGGTGCTGGAGTGCGTACAATCCGAGATATACCTCGTGTGCCGCATCAACGGGGGTGTTCGCGTAAATCCCGAAAACGCCGCATTCTTCATTCAGCTTTCTCATCTTACGTCAAACAGCAGCTCGCCATAGGTAGGTACCGGCCAGTATTCCTTTGCCGTTATCTTTTCCGCATCGTCGATATGTTTTCTGAGTTCCGCCATCGCCGGAACGACTTCATCCTTGCAGATGAAAGCGCTCTTGATAACATCGTCTTCATCGGCAGCTTTTTCAAGCTTTGCCTCAAGCTCCGTAAGGGCGTTGTATGCCTTGCTCATAAGCTCCGAGAGACGAGCGGAAATGTTCTTTTCGTAGTCGGAAGTAAGGTTAAGGTCGAGCTCACGGACGTACTTGCTTATGCTTGGAAGAAGGTCGTGATATGCCATATCTGTCATTGTACGGGCTTCTATCTTGATAAGCTTTTCGTAAGCCTCGAAAAGTATCTCGTTGCGTGAGTGCATCTCGGCTTCGGAGAACACTTTGTGAGATGTAAACAAAACCACGTTCTTTTCATCAAGCCAGTGTGCAAGTGCGTCGGGAGTAGTCCTGAGATTCGACAGTCCGCGCTTTTCGGCTTCGGCTATCCATGCATCATCATATCCGTTGCCGTTGAAGATGATGCGCTTGTGTTCCTTTATCACTTTCTGTATGAGGTCATGCAGTGCGCCGTTGAAATCCTGGACATTTTCAAGAGTGTCCGCGAACTGTTTGAGTTCCTCGGCTACCGCGGTGTTAAGCACAACGTTGCTGCCGGAGACCGAAGCTGCCGAGCCGAGCATTCTGAACTCGAATTTATTTCCGGTGAACGCGAAAGGCGATGTTCTGTTTCTGTCTGTCGCGTCCTTCGGGAATTTCGGAAGAACATGAACTCCGACCTTCATAAGTTCCTTTTCCTTGCCGCCGTAGGGTTCGTCCTTCTCTATCGCTTCAAGTATCTCTGTAAGCTCTTCGCCGAGGAATACCGAGATGACAGCGGGCGGAGCTTCGTTCGCGCCGAGTCTGTGATCGTTGCCCGCACTCGCTACGGAAATACGGAGAAGATCCTGATAATCGTCAACCGCCTTTATGACCGCGCAAAGGAAGAGAAGGAACTGAGCGTTCTCATAAGGAGTATCACCGGGTTCGAGAAGATTGGTACCGGTGTTTGTGCTTATCGACCAGTTATTGTGCTTTCCGGAACCATTCACGCCGTCAAACGGCTTTTCGTGGAGCAGGCACACAAGTCCGTGCTTTTTTGCGACCTTCTGCATGATCTCCATTGTAAGCTGGTTATGATCTGCTGCGATGTTTGTTGTCGCAAAGATAGGTGCAAGCTCGTGCTGTGCCGGAGCGACCTCGTTATGCTCTGTCTTTGCGAGAATTCCGAGCTTCCAGAGCTCCTCGTTGAGATCTTTCATGAATGCCTGCACGCGGGGTTTTATCACGCCGAAGTAGTGGTCTTCGAGCTCCTGTCCCTTCGGCGGCATAGCGCCGAAAAGTGTGCGTCCGGTATATATAAGGTCTTTGCGCTTGTCGTAGTCCTCCTTGTCAACAAGGAAATATTCCTGCTCGGGACCGACTGTTGTCTTGACCGATGTTGCATTCTCGTTTCCGAAAAGTTTCAGAATACGCATTGCCTGTCTGTTGACGGCTTCCATTGAGCGCAGAAGCGGTGTTTTCTTATCGAGTGCCTCGCCGCCGTAAGAGCAGAACGCTGTCGGTATGCAAAGCACGCCGTCCTTGATGAATGCGTATGACGTCGGGTCCCATGCTGTGTATCCGCGTGCCTCGAATGTCGCGCGAAGTCCGCCGGACGGGAAGGATGACGCGTCGGGTTCGCCCTGAATAAGCTCCTTGCCGGAAAATTCCATAATCACGCTTCCGCCGGCGCTCGGGGAGATGAAGCTGTCATGCTTCTCCGCTGTGATCCCGGTCATAGGCTGGAACCAGTGGGTGTAGTGGGTCGCGCCTTTTTCGATAGCCCATTCTTTCATAGCGTTTGCTACTACTGCCGCAGCTGCGGGATCAAGACGTTTGCCGTTGTCGATCGTGTTCTTGACTGCCTTGAATGTTTCTTTTGGCAATCTTGCCTTCATCACGTTTTCATTGAACACGTTTTCGCCAAAGTATTCTGCTACCTGTTTCATAACTTTTGTTTCCTTTCAATATATTGCTGAAAAACAAAGAGCGCCGGCGGAGACCAATGTCCCCTGCCGGCGCCCTTGCCGTTCCACAATTCGTATTATAGCACATAGTCATTCGTTTGTCAATAGGTTTTTGCAATTTATTTTAATTTTTCTTGCATTATTTTGAAAATGTCAATACTATTATAAAAACAGCGACAAGTCTTTATAAAACGCATTTGCCGTCGTTTTCAAAAATTTCTGCAAATCTGTTTTTCACCTCATTATGAAATACGTATTGTGACAATTATGCAAAATCAGCATCCGCAATTGTTAAATTTATAGCAACTAAACAAATATTGCAAGTTTTCGTTTCTTTTCTTGCATTTTCGCTTGACGCGAGCTTTAAAGTGTGATATTATTACAGCATTGAAACAAACGGCATTCGGAGGTTTTAGACTATGAACTTTAAAGAAGGAGAAGTCCGCATTCCTGCAGGCTGCGCGATCTCAGGTTTCATAAACCGCAGTGGAAAGCGTGTAAGCGGTGCAGATATCGTAAAAAGCATTTCGTATATGCATGACCGCTCAAACGGTCTGGGCGGCGGATTTGCGGGTTACGGTATCTATCCGGAGTACAAGGAACACTATGCATTCCACGTTTTCTACGATACCACCGAGGCGCGCGTCAGGACCGAGGAGTTTCTCGACCGCCACTTCGACATAATCAACCTTTCGCGTATTCCTATACGGCATATCCCCGAGATAAAGGATGAGCCGCTGATATGGCGATATTTCCTTGATCCCCGTCCTACCAAACTTGCATCTTCACAGCTTGACGAAAAGGAGTTCACAGTCAAGTGCGTCATAAAGATCAACACCCAGTTCGACGGAGCATATGTCTTTTCCTGCGGGAAAAACATGGGCGTGTTCAAGGCGGTAGGCTATCCGGAGGATGTCGGACGCTTTTACAGGCTCGACGAGTACGAAGGCTACGCGTGGACGG
>CAMVNQ010000015.1 GCA_947168885.1 uncultured Clostridia bacterium
GAGCGCTTGACTGTTAATCAAGATGTCACTGGTTCAAGTCCAGTAACAGGAGCCAACAATCCCGCTAACCATCACGGTTGGCGGGATTTTGCTTTGATTTGGTACTTGTTTTGGCTCTTATGGTCGTTGTAAGTATTGCACATAAAACGGAGTGCTGCTGTGTGAAAGCTGCACATTAGTTTGTAGATCAACCGCCTGCAACTAAATAACGATAACGATGTTCATATTGTAATACTATTTTGGCGATATTTTCCTGTATATCTCACCAGATTTTTCCGAAAATTTATTCGGCTAAAGCAAGCGGGGCGATTTTCGCGTTTGTAGTTCGAGCGCTGTTAATGCTATTCTGTATTTGAATATTATGAAATAATTTATGCTCAACTCGAGGAGAATTGAGCATTTTCTATTGTTTGTTGCAAGGTTTTGTGGTATAATAATTAATAATAGCATATTCCGCGAAAGGAGAAGATCAATATGTCTGAGAACATTATGTCAATTAACGATATTAAGCGAATCGTCAGACCGCTTGCCGAAAAATACCGTATCAGCGAAGTGTATATTTTCGGGTCTTATGCAAGGAATGAGGCTACTGCTCACAGTGATATTGATTTTCTTGTATTCGGTGGGAAAGATTTTAAGCTAACCTCTGTTTTTGCTTTTGCTGAGGAACTAAGACGGGCAATTGATAAAGAGATTGATGTATTTGAGATAAACGAAGTGAACACGGACAGCTCGTTTTACGAGACGATAATGAAAGAGAAGGTTAAGGTGGCATGAAATATTCTGACGAACAGCGCCTTCATAAGATATATGAAAAAGGTAATATGCTGCTTGAATATATCAGGGATCACGATGTTAAGAAAGACAATCTAATGAATGATACCGCTTTGCAGTGGCTTGTCACTACTCCGCTTTCAAATATCGGCGAGCATGCTTACTATATCTCCGATGAATACAAGGTTAAGCATCCGGAGATACAGTGGAATATGATTGCTGGGCTGAGGCACAGACTCGTGCATGACTATGACGGCACAAACTGGTTTATTATTGCTGATGTTGTATTTGATGAACTACCAGTCCTTGTGAAACAGGTAAAAGGACTTATATCAGCATGAACGAAAAAGCTAAAATGTACACCTACACAGTTTTTGATGTCGAAACGCCCAACCGTGCGAACGACAGGATGAGCGCTATCGGTATCACGGTCATCGGCGGCGGGAAGATTGTGGACGAGTTTTATTCCCTTGTGAACCCCGAAACGCATTTTGACTACTTCAACACAAAGCTCACGGGTATCAGCTCTGAATCGGTCAAAGGGGCTCCGACTTTTCCGGAACTCTGGAAAACCATAGAGCCGTACATGAGCGACGGAATCCTGACCGCACACAACGCCGTGTTTGATATGGGAGTCTTGAAAAAGTGCCTGATAGGGTACGGCATTGAGTGGAGGAAGTCTGCGAAATATCTTTGTACTGTGAAGATCGGACGGGGCTGCCTGCCGAATATGAGCCATAAGCTCGATGTCATGTGTGAGCATTACGGTATCGCACTCGATCATCATCAGGCTGCAAGCGACAGCCACGCTTGTGCGGAGATATTGCTGAGATACATAGATGCGGGGTATGATGTTAATTCGTACATAAGGACGTATAGGCTGGAGGGATAATAATGTGTATGTATTGCAAAAGCGGTACAGTTGTTGAATCGACGACAACGCATTCCGTTGACTATAAAGGCAGTATCATTATTATCAAGAATGTTCCGTGCCTTGAATGTGATCAGTGCGGCGAGAAGTATTATACCGGTACTGTCGCTGAAAAAATTGAGAAGATTGTTGAACGTACAAAATCATTGAATATGGAGATGTCGGTAATAGATTACACATTTACATAAATGCGTACCCCAGTAATCTCTTGTCAAAATAAGTGGTGCATACTTTTAAGAAAACAAAGTACAGCAAGCAAGGAAAGAAGTGCATTCCGAGTCAGGGGGATCCCGACTTTTGCACTTTCTTTCCGGAAATCGTCAAGCTGCGACTGACGATTTTTGTATCAGGGGACCTGTTGCCCTGATACCTATAGAGGAACGATCTATGACAATTGACGATATTAAAAATGCAGTTAAAGATGTAGCTGTCGAATTTCCTATATCTCGCACAGTACTTTTCGGTTCGCGGGCAAACGGTACATACACGCCTGAAAGCGATGTTGATCTGATAATGGAATTTAACGCGCCGGTAACGCTTATTACTATTTCAAAAATCAAAAACCGGCTTGAAAGTATTCTTGAAACAAATGTTGATATTGTTCATGGCCCGATGCAAGATGATGATATGATCGAGATAGAAAATGAGATTGAGGTATATAAAGCATAATATGCAGGGACTGATTGGAGAAATCATTATGAACTCTCTTGATAAACAGATATTTTTCAGAAAGCTTAAAAAGATACTTGTGTGGAAGCTTGGCGAGGCAAAAGGCATTGAGATCTGGAATGATGCGGCGGCAGAGTATGACCGTATCATGCACCAAAATCCGGCATTAAGAAAACACAAGGGTGCAATGGCAATCCCGGCAGTTGCGCTGTATCACACATTCAAGGCTTATGGGATAAAGGCTGAGGAAACGCTGAAACGCTATGGCACATACATGGGCAGGAAGGTCGGCAAGTTTGTACATAAGATCACGTCGCTGCCGAATGTTGACTACAAGATTTGGACGAATATCGAAAAGATCATGGACGATGCGAGCAGTGAGAAAAAAGGTTACAAGCGCAGGATCGTAAGTGAGCCGCCGGAGATGTACGGCGTGGATATTCTGTCCTGCCCCTTTCACGAGGTTTGCAAGGAGCTCGGCTGCGAAAAAGCTGTGCTGTGCATTTGCAGCATGGACAAGGAGTACATGAAAAGTTTTAATCATATCCGGTATGAACGCACGACCGCCGTTTCCGAAGGCGCAGAGTGCTGTGATTATCGGCTGAGATTTGATCCGGATAAAGCATGAAATATCCCCGTTTGGCTGTGAAGCCGAACGGGGATTTGGCTTTATGAAGGCGTTTCAAGATGCCAAATCACGATTTAGTAAATCGTGATTTGGTTATTCTATTTCTTGTTCGAGATCAGCAAACAAAGGTGAGTCGAAGAAATCCTGAATGGAAATGTCCAACCCGTCACAAAGCATTTTTATCGTAACGATACCGGGATTTCTGCTTACCCCATAAATGATATTCTTAACGGTCGAGGGCGGAACGGCTGCTTGTGTTGCAAGTCCGTTAATTGTGAGGTTGTTCTGCTTGCAAAGTTCCTCAATTCGTTTAGCAATGGCTTCTCTTGTTTTCATATTAGCTCCGACTATATATAGACTTTATAATAGTATAGCATCCCGCACCTAATAATATCGCCTATATATAGACTTTTGCGTATCTCTATGATATAATAGACTATATATAGTCTAACGGAGGTGCTTATGAAAACTTGCTGTTTTACCGGACATCGGATAATTAAAATAACCCCTGAACTTGTTCAGAGGCTGAAAGATACTATAATAAAGCTGATTGAGCAGGGCGTGACTGACTTCTACAACGGCGGCGCTATCGGTTTTGACATGCTATGCGCCGAAACAGTTATAGCGCTGAAAGCTGAGCACAGCGATATAAAGCTACATATGCTCCTGCCGTGTCCGCCAGAAGAACATGCCAAAAGGTGGAATAAGGTTCAGATCGCGAAATACAATGAAATCTTGCAAGTGGCGGACAGCGTGACCGTTCTTTCTGAGCACTACACCGAAGAATGTATGAAACGACGCAATGAGTGGCTTGTCGAGCTTGCGGACTGTTGTATCTGTTACTGCAATAATCCGAGAAGCGGGACGGGGCAGACTGTGCGTATGGCACGTGAGAAGGGGATAGATGTTATAAATCTATGTTAGGTGGGTGGATTTTGGCACAATTGGCTAAATCTGAACCTGAAATGCTTGCAAAATTTGTTATAATATGGTATAATATAATGGATTATAAGATTTTGGAGGACATTATGATTAATAAGGATAAACTAAAATCTATACTGGATGGTTATATAGCGTACTTTCCTAAAGCATGGGAAAAAGGCGAAATGGAAAAATGGCAGGCTATAAAATGTTTTCAGGATAACTGGGATATTGATGCTGAGAATTTCGAAGTAATGTTTGCTAATGCAACACATCACGCGGCATTCTTATTATCCGCAATGAACTTTTATCCGAGAAAAATGATCTTAAACTTTGCTAAGGCAGATGCTGAAGCTACGCGTTCTATGTTTCGCAAACTGTATGATGAGAGTCTACCATTAAAAGACAGGGTAAATGCGTTTCAAACAGAGTCGGAAGCATTGAGAGCAAAATATGATGATGATGGAACATGGAAAAATCATTATCAGAAAACCAATGCAATAAGTACATACCTATGGCTTAAATATCCGGACAAGTATTATATATACAAGTACGAGCTTGCTCACGCAGCTGCTTTGGAGTTGTCGTCAGATCATCAGCCCAAAGCCAATGGCTCTGCTGAAAGCATGATTGCTGGTTTTAACCTGTACGACGATATATGTGAAGTCGTAAAAGCGGATACTCGAATAAGAGATATGATAAATAGGAATAAAACCGATTCCTGTTATGACGATCCTGAAATGAAAACAGCCACTATTGATGTGGTGTTCTACTTAAAACGGTTTATACTTGATGAAAAAGAGAAGGCAGACGGGTTTAGTTGGTTCCCCTCTCATGAAGAGTATGATCCGGAACTCTCCGTTGATGACTGGCTGGAGCTGTTCAAGGACAAATCGGTACTCACTGACGACAGCTTTACTATTCTTTCTCGTATGCTTGAAATGGGCGGTGCAGCTACTTGTAAGGAATTATCTGATAAATATGGCAAATCCCCCAATTATTATAACAGTGGTTCAACTAGTCTTGCGAAAAGAGTACATGATAAAACAAACTGCCCGATAATGCCGCGTGATGAAGATAATGCTCGTTGGTGGCCCATTTTATATGTGGGAAGGCATCAGGCTTCCGATAAGCCGGGCGAATATGTCTGGAAAATGAGAGAGGAGTTGAAAGAGGCGTTGGAAACTATAGATACTAATGTGGTAAATACATGGCTACTAAATTGGAATCCTTCAAATCAAGACTGGAAGTGGGAGGAACAGGAGGATGAGTACGGTTATAAAAATACTGTGAAAACGGTAAAAAGTGGTGGTACAGTGTTCTTTTGCTGGAAATGCATGAGCAAACAGATAAAAACCGGTGACCGTATCTTTATGGTTAAGCTTGGCAATCCTCCTAGGGGTATTTTTGCTACAGGATATGCAGCAAGCGATACATACGACAGCACATATACAGATGATAATGGAAAAGAAGCAACTGAAAGAGTTGTTGATATTTGCATAACCGGTTTTTTGGATTATCATACAGATAAATTGATTTCACAAGATATACTGAAAAGTAAATTCCCAGATCAGCAATGGAGCCCACAAGGTTCCGGAATATCTATAAAACCGGAGGCCGCACGGTGGTTGATTGAAAAATGGAACAACTTTAATGATGATACCAATGATGTGGCAACGGATGATGTTTCAAGCTTTCATTCTGATGCTCGACATAAGCAGTATTTTATCCCTATTACAGAAGCCTTAATTCAACTCGGTGGATCGGCTAAAAGGACAGCTGTACACAAGAAAGTAGCGGAGATATGTGGCATAACCGATGAAGAGTTAAGCGTAAAAAATAAATCAAACCAAAGTGTTGTAAAAAATGATATTGATTGGGCAAGAAATTATTTAAACTATGAAGGATTTATAGATAGTAACGCCCCGAACGGAATATGGGCATTATCTGATATTGGCAAAAAATATGAAATGACAGAAGAGCTTGCCGAAAAGATAATTGTAAAATGGGTAAAAATAACGACCGCACGCAGAAAGAATGATCCAGAGCCTGTTATTGATCTGACACCATACTATAAATTAAGGAAAACCAAATATACTAAGCAAGACTTCATTAATGATGTATATATGATTCCCGAAAGATACGACGAGCTGAAAGCGCTTCTTATAAACAAGCAGAACATTATTCTGCAAGGCGCTCCCGGTGTTGGTAAGACATACTCTGCCGAAAGGCTCGCATACTCGATAATGGGCGAAAAGGACGACAGCCGCATTGAATTTATCCAGTTCCACCAGAACTACTCTTATGAAGATTTCATCATGGGGTATCGCCCGAATGAAAAAGGCGGGTTTGATCTGAAAGAGGGTGTTTTCTACCGGTTCTGTGAAAAAGCAAGAAACGATCCGGATCACAGAAAGCATTTCTTCATAATAGATGAGATCAACCGCGGTAATCTTAGCAAGATATTTGGCGAGTTGCTCATGCTCATTGAAAAGGATTATCGCAAGGAAAGCGCTACGCTTGCGTACAGAGATGAGAAGTTCACGGTTCCGGATAATCTCTATATCATAGGTATGATGAATACTGCTGACCGTAGCCTCGCACTGATAGATTATGCTCTCCGCCGTCGTTTCAGTTTCTTTGAAATGGAACCCGGCTTTGATTCGGACGGCTTCAGGAAGTATGCGGCAGGGCTTAATAACCCGAAGGTCGATGAACTTATCAAGAAGATTGTTGAACTGAACAAAGCAATTACCGATGATAAATCGCTTGGCAAGGGATTCAGAATAGGTCACAGTTATTTCTGCGGCAGGAGTGCCGAAAACTGTACTGATGAATGGCTGCGTTCTGTTGTAAAGTATGATATTATACCGACCTTGGAAGAATACTGGTTTGATGATATGGACAAGGTATCGGATTGGGAAAACAAGTTGAATGGTGCGCTGAATGACTAATGACAAGGGTATTCTGATAAAGAATATTTACTATATGCTATCTTATGCTTTTCAAGTGCTGAAGCAAAAGGATTACGAAGATGTGGCAGCAGAGGAGTTTGACGAGGTGTATAAGCTGTTTGCGGCTATACTTTGTAAAGGTGTACCGCGTCTGTTAAAGCAGGGCTTGCACAAAGAGTACATCACACATCATGATGATTTGGCATCAATGCGTGGGAAGTTGGACATCAACGGTACTATCATCAATAAAATGCAGCAGAAGCATCTTCTTGCCTGTGAGTACGACGAGCTTTCGGAGAATAACATCTACAATCAGATAATCAAGACTACGATGTACTGCCTTATAAGAGCCGACAAGGTTAAATCGGAACATAAAACAACTTTGAAGAAGCTGATCGCGGGTTTCGGAAATGTTGATATAATACCGAAAGATACGATAAAATGGAACACACTACATTATTATCGCAACAATCGCAATTATGAGATGCTTCTGAATATCTGCTATCTTGTGCTGAACGGTATGATACAGACCACCGAAAAGGGCGAGTATAAGCTGATGTCGTTCTCCGATGAACAGATGCAGACCTTATATGAGAAGTTTATCCTTGAATACTACAAGCGGCACTATAAGCACCTTGATCCGAAGGTTGTTACAATGGACTGGAATTACGCAGACGGCTCCGATGAGGAGATGATAAAGTTCCTGCCGAAGATGAAAACAGACATTACCCTGCATAACAAAGAAACCGGAAAGACGCTGATCATTGACGCAAAGTATTATGGTAAGGTATTCTCGAAGAATTTTGATAAGCAAACCTTTCATTCCGGCAATATGTATCAGATATTTACGTATGTCAAGAATATGGACAAGGATAATACCGGAGATGTTGCGGGATTGCTGCTTTATGCACGGACGCAGGAGGAAGATCTGCCAAAAGAACCGGTGTTTGCAAACTTCGGGAATAATAAGATCGGCGTGGGAACGCTTGATCTGAATTCAAACTTTGATAAAATAGCAGAAAAACTAAATTGGATAGCTAATTGTAAGCTTTAAGAAAAGCATGATTTTTTGGGGGTATCTTTATAACTACCGCTAGATAGATAATAGTGTAATTTATACCGTTGTCTAGAAATTTTCCTGTTTCATATGAGAGAATAATATGGCAGAGCAATGCCGGAAAGAACTATCGTTATTTCATGGTGTTTGATCAGAATCCGGTGGAAAATGCTTATAAATTGGATGCGTTCAAGGATTTGTTGGAAGATGTGTAATAATATTAAGGGGGGTATTAAATGAAAAAAAATAAAAAGCAGGAATCCAGCAACAATAAATCAACGGATTTTAATATTTACTATTTAAATTTTAGTAAGGTGTATGAGATAGCAATGATGATAAACAATGTTATCTTGACAAAAATAGAACGAGATCATTCTAACAGTTTTGAAAGGCAATATGGAATAAACGCATCCATTTCTGCCCAGGAATCAAAAAAGTTTCTTGATGGAATTAAATCATCTTTGTCAGCGGATGCTAGAGAAACATCATTATCTTCTATAAAAGTTGTTGAAAGTTTAGATGTTAAAACTACAAAGTCTATTCTTCTAAGAAGAATAATTGAACGATGTGCTAAAGCAAAAATTCTTACAGGAACAGACGAAGGAGCTTTGATAAAGGTAGATAATGTTGAATTAGAATTGTTCGATGAAAATAGTTTAAGACAGTTTTTAGTGCTTAAAAGAGATGCACTTAAAGGTTTTCGCGTTGAGGGAATGGATGTAAATAATCTGGTTAGTTCTATGTTGCAAGATTATGCTTATGTCTTAAAAGGCAAAATAAAAAATGACCAAGAATCAACCGATAATGACATAATTATTAAGATTCCTATGGAACTTCAAAGTGAATTTGAAAATAAGTATAATATTGATGATTTGCTTATTGGTCATGTATCAATTGTAGGTATTTACAAGGGCATAATAGAAGAAGATTTTATTACTTCAAATACATTTTCATATTTCAAAGAAGCAGGAGAGCAAAAGAGAAACAAGGAATCAGAGGTTAATAAAGTAATAAAGAGTAATACTAATCCAATAAAAAAAGAAAGTGATAATAAATCTACATTGGATAATTACCATTTTATTGATACAATTGCAGTAATACAAGATGTATCTTTTAATTATAATAATTTATCAGTACCTAAAAAGCATTGGTGGAATAGATTAGGACTTTGGTTGAGTCGACTAGGGAGAAAGTAAAAATGTCAGAATATATACTATATGTGTATCGAGGGTTATCCGAATTACGAAGAATTCAAAATGAGCGAAAAGTATATCGGTTTGTTTTTCAAGATACTTTATCACTTTTAGAACAAAATGATGAAATTGTATTGATATATCAGTGTTAATATATTATTTATTGACGAATAAAAGTGATATTTATCCTGCTTACAATAATTTGCGTGCTATTACAGAAAATACAATAATTATTGTTGATGAAAAAATAGCCAATGATGCATTAGAGATTTTTCCTTTTGTTTTTTCTAGTTGCGAAAAATATTACAAGGAAGAAAATACGGACGATGAAACAGATATTTCTGCATTTGTACAGAATATACAAAGACGTACAGTTTACAAATATAATAATGCTAAAGAACTGGATGATATAATAGAATATGCTGATAAGAACGATATTCCAATTGCAACTTTTCAACAAGCAAACCAAGATAGGCGTGATGAGTTTGATAAGTTCAGCAAGAGCGAAGAAATAGCTCTGTTGGATGCGACGTCAATGACATATGCAGTTCAAGATAATAAAAGTATTATATATTTATTTGAACAATTGATTTGCCTGCTTAACAATGTAAGTGTTATTTGTCTTACCTCTCAGGTAGATAAAATACTTGATTATTATCCTTTATTCTTTAGCGATGTAAAACCAATAAGCTGTTTAATCCCAGAATTAAAAAATATTGGACAGGAAGAATTAAGTAAAGAGTCAATTTCCAAAATAACAGATTTAAATACAAGCGAATTTAATGATTTCATGGATAAATTTTCTCATAATTTAGTAGGTCATTTTTATTTTAAGGAGCGATTACAATATTTATTATTTAATTTTATAAAACTTAATAAAGCAAGAGAACAAAATGTATTTTCCATTTTTTTGTTTGGAGCTTCAGGAATTGGAAAAACTGAAGTAGCTAGATTAATTTCAAATTGCTTAAAAGATAACAGCTATTTAGCAAAGATCAATTTCCAAAATTATAGTAGTCAAGATGCACTCAATAGTTTAATTGGTAGTCCTGCTGGATATGTTGGTTGTAATCATGGTGAATTAAGCGAAAAAGTTCAAAAAAGTAAAGTAGCAGTTTTACTTTGTGATGAGTTTGAAAAAACTACACGACCAGTTTATTCATTTTTTTTAGAGCTGTTGGAAGAAGGTCGTTTTACAGATTCGATGGCGCGGGAATATGATATGGATGGTTACATCATTGTATTTACTTCAAATATTACTAGTGAAAATGAATATAAAAAAGTAATCCCGCCTGAACTTCAAACTCGTTTTGATTTGGTTTGTGAATTTGAGCAGCCTACGATATTAGATAAAAAAGATTTTCTTGAATTATTATTTGAAAAAGCTCAAATAAATTTTAAGGATATGTTTGAGAATATGTCAATTACTGATGCGGATAAAAAGGAATTGCTTAATTTTAACTACTCACAATTATTATCACTTAGAGATATTAAAAGAGTATTTAATAACCGATTAATGGATTTGTTTTCTAACAAAGAAAAAAATGATAAATGACATTTCATCCTGTATTGCTATGATATATGAGGGAAAAATAATTTGCTAGCAGAATAATCTGTTATGATTGCTATAATGAGATCATTCCCCAGAATATTAGTAAACAGGACAATTATATAAGGTATAAGGATATAGCAGCGTAATTTAATTTCAACAGGTAAATTGTAATGGATAAACTGGCAATAATATTCATTGGCATACAAGCAAGCGGTAAAACAACTTTCTACAATAAGTATTTCAGCGATTATGTACACATAAATCTTGATACATTGCATACGCGAAACAAGGAAGATAAACTATTGAAGGAATGTGTTGATCAGGAAAAGTCGTTTGTTGTTGACAATACCAATCCTACAAGAGAAAACCGTGCTAAATACATTACATTGGCGAAAGAGCACGGTTATCGTATTATCGGTTATTATTTACGATCTTCCATATCCGAAAGCATTAGGCGTAATTCAAAACGGACAGGGAAAGCATTTGTTCCGCAAGCAGCGATTGCAAACACATTAAATAAGTTGGAGCTACCGGATTATGATGAAGGCTTTGATGAACTGCATTATGTACATATAGAAAAACGCGAGTTTATTATTGAGGATTGGGATACAAGCAAGTAGGAGGACGCTATGAACTTTGATGATTTTGACGCAAGTATGCGAATATATGAGCAGTCGCTCGATCAGTATGTGCTGCCGGATATGTACATAGCGGCAAGGTTGGACGGGCGTTCGTTTACCCGATTGACAAAGGAGATATGTAAATTTGAAGCGCCGTTTGATGAAAAATTCCGTGATCTTATGGTCAATACGGTCAAGATGCTTATGACGGATTCCGGCTTTCGCATTATCTACGGTTATACTGAAAGCGATGAAATATCGTTGCTGTTTCACCCGGAAGATAACACATTTGCCCGAAAGGTACGAAAAATCAATACAACACTTGCCGGAGAAGCAAGTGCATATTTTTCTTTACAGCTCGGTCGTGCGGCATCTTTTGATTGTCGGGTATGTCCACTGCCAAACATCGGAAAAGTAATTGACTATTTTTTATGGCGACAGGAGGACTCTCACCGGAATTCTCTGAACGCGCATTGCTATTGGGCTTTGCGAAAAGAGGGGAAATCACAAAATGAAGCAACAGATGAGCTTGAAGGAAAAAGCGTAGCGTTCAAAAACGAGTTGTTGTTTCAAAAAGGCATAAATTACAACGATCTGCCGACATGGCAGAAACGAGGTATAGGTTTGTATTTCAAGGATATTCAAAAAACAGGTTTTAATCCGATAACAAAAGAAGAGACTGTAACGGAAAGACGAGCTGTGTTTGCTGATTATGAATTGCCTATTGGTGACGGATACAGAGAAATGATCGCACGATTGATAGATACCGTGTGATGACACATATAAAGTCAAATTGCATTACGGAGTATTAAGGAGCACTTTATGAAACAAGTCAATATAAACTGCAAAACCGTTCCCGCGATAGGGCAGGGAACATGGCATATCGGTGACGATCCGAAGCTGCACGACCGGGAAGTTGAAGCGCTTCGCACCGGCATTGAGAACGGCATGACGCTGATAGATACGGCCGAGATGTACGGTTACGGCAAGAGCGAGCTTGTGGTCGGCGACACGATAAAGCCTTATGACCGCGAAACGCTTTTCATCGTGTCAAAGGTGCTGCCGCAGAATGCGGGAAAGCGTGATATGCGTCGTTCGTGCGAGGAAAGCATGAAACGGCTCGGAACAGATTATCTCGATCTGTATCTTTATCACTGGCGCGGCTCGATACCGTTGTCCGAGACCGTGAACTGCTTGCAGGAATTGAAAGATGCCGGTCTTATCCGTGAGTGGGGAGTGTCGAATTTCGATACCTCTGATATGCACGAATTATCGCGTTTGAAACACAGCGGTAATTGCGCTGTCGTGCAGGACTTGTATCATGTCGGCTCGCGCGGCGTGGAGTACAGCCTGCTGCCGTATTTGCGGAAAAACAATATTGCGTTTATGGCATACTGTCCGCTCGCAATGAACGGAACGCTCCGGAAGGGTATCTGGTCAAACGCGGTATTGCAGAAGATCGCGGCTGCACATTACGCAACGGTTCAGCAGATAATGCTCGCGTGGGCGATACGGGACGGGAACACGATTGCGATACCGAAAAGTTCGACAAAAGAACACACACTTGAAAATGCAGCAGCAGCAAATATCGAGCTGACGAATGATGAACTGCAAATGATAGAAAACGAGTTTCCGGCACCCGACAGAGAGATGCCGCTTGATGTGGAGTGAGGTAGATCATGGCTTTACAGAACAACATTACATTTGATATAGGCGACATCACGCGACTTGACGTTGACGCGATAGTTAATGCGGCTAACAGTTCGCTGCTCGGCGGCGGGGGAGTTGACGGAGCGATACACCGCGCGGCAGGTTCCGAACTTCTCGCGGAATGCAGCACTCTCGGCGGGTGCAGGACAGGCGAAGCGAAGATAACCAAGGGCTACAGGCTGAAAGCGCGGTATATTATCCACACGGTCGGACCGATTTACAGAGGCAGTCCCGACGACGCGAAGCTGTTGTATTCCTGCTATCGCAACTCGCTTGAACTTGCAAAGAAGAATGACGTTCACAGCATTGCGTTCCCCGCAATCTCGACGGGAGTGTACGGTTACCCGAAAACCGAAGCGGCGGAGATCGCACTGAAAGCGATAAATGACTGGTTCGGTGAGAATGAGGATTATGGAATGAACGTGATCATGAGTTGCTTTGATAAGGGGACTTATGATACTTATCAGAAAATAATTGATAAGAAGGAATGAGGTGTTTTATTATGATGATTTCTCCGAAAAGTTATGTTGAAGATAAGAAAGATAAAAGCTATAAACAGCTTATAGAAGAGCGAAATGAGTTGATCAGGGAAATACAGGAATTTGAGCGTAAGGAATTGATTGGTGATAGAACAGGTGATGAATGGGATATTGACCCGTCTCCTGATGTCATCTATCAATGCAACTTGGAATATCTTGCTGAATTGTGTAACCATATGTCTTTAAGATATAATGAAGAATATGTAGATAGTAATAAAAAGCTCGCTGATGATAGATGAGGTGTTGAACTATGACATATCTGTTCATTTATAGAATGACATCCGATACAGGTTTGGCTCCGTGTGTGGATAATAATTTGCTTTCGCTCGCTTGCTGTAAGGGCGGATATGTGCGAAACGGAAAGCCAATAAAGACAGGGCTGCGCTACCGTATCGGAAGTAAACGAGAAAGCGATTACGAAAAAGATGATGTGCATATTCTTGGAATATATAAAAACAAAGTGCTGTATCTTGCACGTGTTACGGAAGTAATGCCGATGACAGAGTATTATTTGGAAAAATCCAAAGGCAGGACGGACGATATATACAGAGTTGTTAATGGAAAGCTCGAACGCAACAATAGATTAAAGAACATACATACTAAATCATCGGGTGAAGATAAACGTGATATTGCAGGAGAGTATGTGTTGCTGTCTGATGATTTCATTTATCTTGGCAGTGATGCTGCTGTTAAATCTATTGAGGAATATTATCCGAAATTCAGAGAAACAAAGATATATTCAGGCGAAGAGGCAGAATATATAATTGATGTGTGCAAACAATCCGACGATAAGAAAAAACACAAACCGACGAAGCCGCTCGGCGCAAAATGCGGAGGCTGCCACAAATGAAAATAATACTTTCCCGCAAAGGTTTTGATTCGTCGAATGGCGGCTGCCCGAGTCCGATACTTCCGGACGGAACGCTGCTGTCCATGCCGATACCGTCGAAAGATGACGCAAGTTATGATGATCTGTGTTATAATGGCGAAACGTATTCTGATATTCTGAAACAGTTGAAACCGGATCCCCGCGAGCCTTTTGTGAATTGTCATGTTGATCCCGATATAAGAGATAACAACAGAAAAGTTCCGATTGCCGAATGGAAGCCTGCTTTTGGACAATGTGAAGCGGCGCAGGGACTTCTTTCAAATGCAGGAGTTGAAAAGGGAGATATATTCCTGTTCTTTGGCTGGTTCAGACAGACTGAAAAGCATAACGGAAGTTATCGTTTTGTAAGCAGGAAGAACGGCGGATTTTACGATCATGATGATATGCACATAATATACGGATATATGCAAGTCGGCGATATATTATCAGACAGTGATGATTTAGCCAAATATTCTTGGCATCCACACTCTGCTTTTGTTGAAAGAAATGTCGCGAACAATGCAATATACACTCCGACCGAAACGCTGTCATTACTCCCAAAATTGAAAGGATACGGAACTCTTGATTACAGAAGAGACCGTGTGCTTACAATGGAGGGAAAAAGCAGAGGTACTTGGAATGACCTGCCGTTCCTGCGTCCGGAGCATACATACGGAAAGCGGAAGAACTCCGCAAAAGGCGAGGGCTTGTATTACAGCGGTATCTGGCAGGAGCTTGTTGTTTATGAGTCAGAAGGATTGATAGACTGGGCGAAGTCTGTAATAAAATAGGTGCAGCATAGCGACCCTGTGTTTTATGAGTAAATTCCCTTGATTAGCGCATAATATTAAGGGAATATTCCCTTAAACGTTTGACAAATCCCTTAATATGTGATACAATTTAAGGGAAAGCTAAGAAAGCAGGGGAAGAAAATGAGAGAATTCAGATATTCGCTGATCAAAGATAATAAGTGGGATTCAGAGCTTCTGGGGCTTATTGCCGCAATCTACAAAGAAGCGGGAAAGCAGGAGATGTTTCTTAAGCAGAGACCGGAAGAGCTTGAAAAGCTTGTGGAGATCGCCAAGATACAGAGCACAGAGGCTTCCAACGCGATAGAGGGAATAGTTACGACCAACACCCGTATCCGGCAGCTTGTGGAAGAAAAGACGACTCCGAGAAACCGTGATGAGCAGGAGATCGCAGGGTACAGAGATGTGCTCGGAATCATTCACGAGAGCTTTGACGCTATACCTATCACGCAGAATTATATCCTGCAGCTTCATAAGATACTTTACAGCCACATGAACAATCCGTTGGCGGGGAAAACGAAGAATGTACAGAACTACATCACTTCGACATATCCGGACGGGCATACGGAGGTGCTTTTTACGCCGCTTGCTCCCTATGAGACTCCGGAGGCGCTCGACAGGATATGTGAAGAGTACAACCGCGTCATCGGGAATATGGAGCTTGAACCGCTTATCGCGATACCGGTATTCATTCACGACTTTCTTTGCATACACCCGTTCAATGACGGGAATGGGCGTATGAGCAGGCTCCTCACAACGCTTCTCCTTTACAGGAGCGGCTTTTATGTGGGAAAGTACATCTCGCTCGAAGCAAAGATCGCGAAGAACAAGGATCTCTATTATGAGGCTCTTTCTGCATCGCAGAACGGGTGGCATGAGGGAAAGGACGATCCGGTTCCGTTTATAAAATACCTGCTGGGAACTATTATTGCCGCATACAGGGATTTTGAAGACCGCTTTGCGCTTGTGGAGACCAAACGCCCGGCATTGGATACGGTAAGGCTTGCTGTGCAGAACAAGATCGGGCGTTTCACCAAGCAGGATATAAGAGAACTTTGTCCGTCGCTCAGCTTAAGCTCTGTCGAGGGTGCTCTCAGAAAGCTTGTGGAATTAGGAGAGCTTAAGCGCGAGGGAAGCGGGAAGAACACCTGCTATTACAGAATAAAATGATTCATTATCCCGGAATTATTCATATAAAAGCTCTCCTATTATCTAAAGTTTGAGCCCGACCGTGTGGAAATGACGCTTGACATTGACTTTACCGCCGACAAAAAGAAAATCGACGGTAAATTGGCGGTAAATATCGGCGGTAATGGGAAAATCGGCGGTAAATCGGAAAGAATCAATCAGATAATTGAGTTTATTTCTGAAAAAGGCAGCGCAGCACCTGCCGAAATAGCAGAGCATATTGGTTTGAGTACGTCGAGAATTCGGGATTATCTGAAAGAACTGACCGATGGCGGAAAGATAACCTACGACGGAACATTCAGGGACAGAAGATATAAACTGAACGGCAATTAAACAGGAGAAAACCTCTATGAATTACAAAATAACCGACCTTATCGAGCCCGACAACGGCTGCGAGGGTTTTATGCCCGGCGAGGAACCAATGTTAACGCTGATACTGTCAGACGAAAACGATAACGAAAGAAAAGTGAAGCTGCCGGACATTCGCGCATATTAGCTCAAATGGGACATTGGCGTGACAATAACACAATATGATATAGAAAAATACTGCAAATGAAAATAGCTGTAATGACATTCAGATTGCATGCCCCGTGGGTTCATAGTCTGAAAGAGAAAAGAATGATCGTCAAGAGCATTGTCGCAAGGCTGCAAAACAAATTTCATGTTTCTGCCGTCGAGACAGACGAGCAGGACACACATCAGATCATCGTCATTGGCGTGGCTGCAATTGTTCCGCATAACGCAATGGCGGACAGCTTGATGGACGAAATATCGCTGTTCGTTGAGGAAAACACAGATGCCGAGATACTTGACGAAACACGGGAAATACGTTAACGGAGGGAAATCATGCTGAAAGTATATTGCTATAACAAATGCACCGCCTGCAAAAAGGCGCTGAAATGGCTGGACGATAACGGCATTGATTATGAGCTTGCTGACATTAAAACCGAACACCCGGACGAGAAAGCTCTGCGGGAATATCACGCTATGAGCGGTCTGCCGCTGAAACGTTTCTTTAACACAAGCGGTATTCAGTACCGTGAAATGGAGTTATCAAAGAAGCTGCCGGACATGAGCGAGGACAAGCAGTTCGCCTTGCTTGCATCTGACGGTATGCTCGTGAAGCGCCCGCTTGTGATCGGCGACAGCTTTGTGCTGACAGGTTTCAAGGAAGATGAATGGAAGAAAAAGCTGCTGTAATTTGTGCAGCTTTTTTAGGTAAAAGAGAATGAACATCAATGAATACAACAACTTTGTTTTCGATCTCTACGGCACCTTGATCGAAATGCACACGGACGAGGAAGAACTCCCGTTCTGGGCGAAAATGGCTGAGCTGTATGCCGTCTATGGCGCTGATTATACTGCAGCAGGCTTGCGCAAAGAGTACAAACGTTTATGCAAAGAGGAAGAACGTAAGCTTATCGCGGAGACAGGCTGTCGGATACCGGAGATAAAGCTTGAAAAAGTGTTTGCACGGCTGCTGACAGAAGCGAAACATACCCACAAGACGGCGCATGATCTCGGCAAGAATATCGACGAGACCGCGTACTACATATCCAACTCTTTCCGGGTCCTGTCACGGCACAGAATGAAGCTGTACCCGGCAGTCCCGGAGCTGCTGCAACACCTGCGTGACAGCGGCAAGGGCGTGTTTATGCTGTCGAACGCACAGGCTGTTTTCACGACACCGGAGATCGAGCAGCTTGACCTTGCAAAATTTTTCGATGACATCTTCCTCTCCTCTGATATCGGGGTGAAGAAGCCGGAAGCGACATTTTTTGAAAAGCTGCTGCAAAAGCACTCGCTTGACCCTGCAAAAACCGTAATGGTGGGCAACGACTTTTACGCCGATATGGGAATTGCAGTTGCCTGCGGAACTGCCGGAGCGCATATTAATTCCGATAAGCTGTCGGCGCGGGAGCGGGCAAATCAGAAAAAAATGCTTGAAACAGAGTATGGCAGGAGTACGGAAAATATCTTTGAATATCAAAGTATCTGCGACTTGTATAACGCATTAACGCGGACGGAATGAGCAAGGAGCTGAACAGATGAAATTGTGCGTATTGTTTCCGGGGATAGGTTATCATTGCGATAAACCGCTTTTGTACTATTCGTCAAGGCTTGCAAAAAGCAAGGGGTATGATGTTGTCGCTCTGAAATTTTCGGATTTCCCCGAAGGTGCAAAGGGCAATAAGGAGAAGATGCATCAAGCGGCTGTGCACGCTCTTTCGCAGGCAGAGAAGCAGCTTTCTGATATTGATTTTTCTATTTACGATGATGTACTTTTTATCGGAAAGAGCATCGGTACAAAAGCGGCACTCGCATTCCGCGAAAACCACGCACTAAATGTAAAAGCTGTTCTCCTGACACCGCTTGAAATGACCTTTGAGCACGGCACAAGCAATTGCATAGCTTTTCACGGAACGTCCGATCAATGGGCAAGCACTGCCGAAATTGAGCGCTTGTGCAGAGATAACGGAGTTCCGCTGCATGAATACGAAAATGCAAATCATTCGATCGAAACTGACGACGCTTTCCGGAATATCGAATATCTGTTCGATGTACTGCAAAAGACAGATATGTTTATTGGATAACTGATCCCGTCGGAAAGGAGCCTTTATGATAAGACGCATTCTGAACGCATTGCTGTTTCTGGTGATGCTTGCGGTGCTTGAACTGAACAAAAACACGATAGTCGGCTGGGCGGTATTTATCGCTCTTACAGCCGGGTATGTATGGCTTCGGGAAAAGCCGCTGAAAGACAAGAAATTCCTGCCGAGAGCGGGAGCATGGCTCGGCTGGATCGCGTCATTCGCGGTCGTGCTGATCCTGTCGTTCCCGCCTGTCCGGAGCATTCCCGCAGCAGATGTGAACGCACCGCAGACTACGGGTGTCGTAACTGTTGAGCAGGGACAGCTTACAGGCGTATTCAATGCCGACAACAGTGTTGAAATATATGCGGGAATACCTTATGCACAGCCGCCGGTAGGTGAACTGCGCTGGAAGGAGCCGCAGGACGCTCTGCCGTGGGAGGGCATTCTTAATGCCGACAGTTTCAAGCCTATGAGTATGCAGCCGACAAATCTGCCGATATATAATTCGCTGTCTCAGATAATCGGATATCACGATTACGAAATATCGCTGACCGACAACTATATCCCGCCTGTGAGCGAGGATTCGCTTTATCTGAATATATGGAAGCCGGCGGGCGATGTCAGCGGACTTCCCGTGCTCGTGTATATCCACGGCGGTTCGCTCCAGACGGGGCAGCCGTGGTATGCGGATTACAGCGGAGAGGGACTCGCAAAGCAGGGCGCTGTTGTTGTGAACATGGGGTATCGCCTCGGCGTTTTTGGATTTTTCGCGGACGAGGAACTGCAAGCGGAATCCGCGCAAGGTACAACCGGAAACTACGGACTTCTCGATCAGATCAAGGCGCTTGAATGGGTGCGTGACAATATCTCGGCATTCGGCGGAGATCCGGATAACGTGACGCTTTCGGGCGAATCGGCAGGTTCCGCCTGCGTGAGTGCATTGTGCGTTTCGCCCCTTGCGTCGGGACTGTTCCGGCGCGTTATAATGGAAAGCTCTACTGTAGTTTCTGCAAAACCGCCGCACTCGTTCAGATCACTCGAAGAAGCGTTCGACAGCGGAAAAGCGCTGAAATCCCGTCATAACTGCGCAAGTATAGAGGAACTGCGGAAGCTTCCGGCATCGGAACTTGTGCAGGAAGCCTACACACAGCATCACATCACCGTTGACGGGTATGTGCTGACTGAACTGCCGTATGAATCCTACAAAAAAGGAATACATAACGAAGAAGCGATACTGCACGGCTGCAACGAGGAGGAAAGCGCACCGTTCATTATCTTTGACCATGCAAATATGAGCAATTATTCCGCGAAAATAAAGGGCTATTTCGGGGCATACGCAGACGATATACTGCGCATTTACCCCGCCGTGACAGATGAGGAAGCTGACAAGTATTGGGCGGAGATCTACGGTTCCGTTTTCTTCAATTATCCGCATTACTGCCTTGACAGGCTCGCTGTCGCAAACGGCATTCCGGCTTACGAATACCTGTTCACGAAGCATAACGGACGGCTCGGGTGCTGGCACAGCGGCGAGATGATCTACTGCTTCGGCAACATTCCCGACAGCTCGGCTCTGTATGATACGGCAGACCGTGAACTGAGCAGGACAATGACATCTTACTGGCTGAATTATATGAAAACCGGCGATCCCAACGGCGCGGGACTTCCTGCATGGGAGCAAAGTCCGACATCGGAAAAGCTGCTTGAGTTCGGCGAAAATGTCGGAATGACAGACGAAAAGCGACTTGCGCTGTACTCGGTGCTTGACGGAATGGACGGGTTTGAAATATCAACGGAGAATTGAAATGCAAGTTTTTAAATATTGTCTGAAACTGCAAAAAAGATTAAAATTAGATTTTAAATTCCATAATAATATTTAAAATATCATTGACAAATTTAAAATAATGTGCTAAAATTTAAAATGAAAAGTGGACTAATTTAAAATTGAAAGAAGAAATTTAAAATATTCGGCGGGATTTAAAATGAACGAGAAAGATTTAAAAAATATTGTAAAGAAAATTCAAAGTGCTCAGGCTGAATTTCAAACTGTCGAAGTCAAGCGTAGCAAAACGCAGGCTACAGAAAGACTTTTCGATACATTGTCGAGCTTTTCAAATCAGGACGACGGCGGGGTTATCGTATTCGGTCTGTATGAGGGCGACAGCTTTGCTGTGACAGGTGTTGACGACGTTCAGGAGCTTCAGAAAAGCGTGATGAACCAGTGCGAACAGATGGAGCCGCCGGTCAGGGCAGTTTTTACTGTTGCCGAGATAGACGGAAAGAACGTCGTTTCTGCAGAGATACCGCCAATAGATATAACGGAGCGTCCTTGCTTCTATAAAGGCAAGGGGAGGTTGAAGGGCTCGTATGTCCGTGTCGGCGAATCCGATCAGCACATGAGCGAATATGAGGTTTACAGCTATGAAGCGTACCGGAAAAAGTATCAGGACGACATACGTCCGGTTGAGCGAGCTGCAATTTCATCACTGGACAGTGAGAAACTGGCAGAGTACCTGAAACTGCTTAAAGCGGACAAGCCTAATCTCAGCCGCCTTGATGACAGTCAGATAATGGAACTTATGAGCATAGTGCGTGACAATAAACCCACCATTGCAGCGGAACTTCTTTTCGGGCTGTATCCGCAGGCTTTTTTCCCGCAGCTTGGTATTATTGCTGTATCTGTTCCGGGAACGGAGATAGGAGATACCGATACCGACGGTTCAAGATTTATAGATAATCAGCGCATAGAAGGCACTATACCCGATATGGTTGAAGATGCGCTGCAATTTGTCCGCAGGAACACGCGAAAGAAAACGATAATAGACCCTGATACCGGAAAGCGCAGGGATAAGACCGATTATCCTGTCAAGTCTGTGCGCGAAGCTTTGCTTAATGCGTTGGTTCATCGTGATTACAGCATTCATACTGAGGGTATGCCTGTACAACTCAGTATTTTTGCGGATCGCCTTGAAATCACTAATCCGGGAGGACTTTACGGCAGGCTTACGCTTGATACTCTTGGCAAAGTCCAGCCTGATACAAGAAACCCTGTGATCGCTACTGCACTTGAGGTCATGGACATTACTGAAAATCGTTATTCCGGCATACCGACAATGAGGAGAGAATTAAAGGAATATGGATTGCCGGCGCCCGAATTCCGGAATGAACGCGGAGAGTTTACGGTATGCTTCAGACTTAACGAAGAACCGGCAGTTCAGAACAGCGATATTGACATAATCGGATTCTGTAAGACACCAAGAACCCGCAAGGAGATCGCTGAATATATAGGTCTGAACTCGGTGACTTATGCGATCAAAAAATATGTGCAGCCGCTTATAGACAGCGGGCATATAAAGCTGACAGTTCCCGAAGCCCCGTCAAGCCCCAATCAGAAGTACTATTCACAGATTTGCGGGGATTGACCTCTGTGGAGAGAGATAATGACAATATCCAACAAAGAAATAACAATATACCCCGCGCATGATGCCGGCAGCCCTCTTGTGATCCTGAACTCGTTCGGTGACGAGGGGGAAGCGGTGCATGAAGAATTACAGAAAATGCAGACAGCGGACTTTACGCTCGCTTCAATAAAAATCACAGATTGGAACAGCGACCTGTCCCCGTGGGCGATACCACCGGTGTACAAGAACGACGAGCCGTTCACTGGCGGGGCTGACGCATATCTTGAAACGTTGACAGGGGAGATAGCGCCTGCAATCATATCGGAACTCGGCAGTAAGCCTGCATATATTGCGCTGGCAGGGTATTCGCTTGCGGGGCTGTTTGCCGTGTACGCTATGTATCGTACCAAAATGTTTTCGAGGATCGCGAGCGCGTCTGGTTCGCTGTGGTATCCCGGATTTATGGATTACGCTAAATCACATGAATTATCGGCACTCCCCGAAAAGCTGTACCTCTCTCTTGGCAACAGGGAAGCCCGGACACGCAATCAGATCATGGCGAAGGTTGAGCAGAACACCGGAGACCTCCACGAATATTACAAGTCTCTCGGAATCGACACGATTTTTGAACTCAACGAGGGCAACCACTTCAAAGATGCGGGGCTCAGGATCGCAAAAGCTATAACATGGATAACCGACTGAAATAATATGAATTGTGGGCGACGTATAATCTCAAAGCATATAATAATGATAGGATAAGTGGCGCTTGAAAAAACATGACCAAACTTTTCTTCAACTTTTCGTGTAAAACTTCCCATGCTATAATCAAAAAATATTACAGACAGTTATATATCTCCCGATTTCTGACATTAAGATCTGCGATTGTTTTTTTGTCGGGCGAATGATTTTTGAAACATTCGTCTGATGCATTTTTTTAAGGGGGTCCCGACGAAAAAATCGAAAGTGTACGTACACTTTCTATGCTTGCAAGTATTAGAATTTTTATCCGGAATACGTACACTTGGTTTTATGCCTTTTTGCATATCTCAACATTTTGGAATTTCAAAATCAAATAGGGTCATAGGGATACCCGACATTTTGGATTTACATTTTGTATAACGTCCCTGACTAAAAAATTTTGAATCCGGTGGTCGGAAATGTCCGGGGTATGACCCGGAACATGTTGGAATGGAAACAATGCTCGTCGTTATGACTGACAGGTCAGGGCAGATGTCGGAATGTGGCTGCTGAATTAGCGTTACTTAGCAAGCACAGAAAAATACCGGTAATTTTCAAAAACGGCGATAATTTTCGCCTTGCCTCAAATTATTCTCGCTGCCGATATGCTGATAAATCTGTCTTGCTCTCTCACGCTGCCTCAGATGCTCTGTACGCGATTTTTGAGGGTGTGGTAGTGAAAACTATACTACTTCGATAAAAATTTTCGAAATAGGGCTGTTTTGGGAACTCTGAGACTTGACATTTGACTGCCCGCGTGCTATCATATGGTAAAGCGTGATCCCCGAATGGGCTAAACGGAATACGGTACCTTGACAACTGAACCTGAACCAATGACTTGTTGAGATTTATATTTTGCTCCGTTGTATCAGTACAATGGAGGCTAATATGAATAATCATAAGACAAATAACGATTTTAATATCCCGTACAAACCGATCGCATACTGCCTGTACCGTGTATCGACGGCAGGGCAGGTCGATAAAGTGAAGAACGACATCCCGATGCAGAAGGAAGAATGCCGCGAATTTGCAGCAAGACAGGGCTGGATCATCGGTAAGGAGTTCCTCGAAAAGGGAGTATCCGGATTTAAGGTGTCCGCCGAGAAGCGCGATGCTATTCAGGATCTTAAAGCTGCGGCAGTCCGTGGGGAGTTCCAGATATTGCTTGTATTCATGTTCGATCGTATAGGTCGTATCGACGACGAAACGCCGTTCATAGTCGAATGGTTTGTCAAGCATGGCATACAAGTCTGGAGTACGCAGGAGGGCGAGCAGAAGTTTGAGACTCACGTTGATAAACTTTTGAACTATATCCGCTTCTGGCAGGCCTCCGGCGAAAGTGAAAAAACGTCGATAAGAATCAAGACGCGACTTCATCAGCTTTCCGCTGAAGGAATCTACACGGGCGGTCCCGTACCTTTCGGATATTGCACCGTCAAGAACGGCCGCCTTAACAAGAAGGGCAGGGAAGTCCTCGATCTTGCAGTGGAACCTCGTGAAGCCGAGTGGGTGAAAAAGCTGTATGAAAAAACTGTCGATGACGGTATGGGGTCATACCAATTGGCAGAACTTCTGAATAACAGCGGTATGCGTACCCATACGGGCGCGAAGTTTCAGGCGGGAACAGTTCTACGCATACTTCGTAATAAAATGAACCTCGGATATGCCCGCAACAGCAACATGGAACTGCCATACCTTGAACATTTGCAGATAATCGACGAGATCACTTTTGACCGAGCCCAGTATATTCTTGACCAAAGGTCGAAGGTTGACAATGAAAAAAGGACTATCGCGAGACAGTCCAAAAGTAAGAATATGTTATCGGGTATCATGTTCTGCGGTCATTGCGGACATAGGCTGACTTCCTTGGTTTATCATGAAAAGTATATCCGCAGGGACGAATCGGTTTACGATCGAAGACAGCTCAAATATCTGTGCTATCATAAGAGCCGCGGACTTTGTAAGTGCGACGGGCAAAGCACGTATGTTGCCGAGCGCGTGGATAATGCGATAATCGCATATATGCACAAAATGTTTCAGAACATTAAGAACTCGCCTGACGAAGCCGAGCTTAAAAAAAGCATTGAGAGGTCGGCCGCAGAAAGCAAAGCCGCACAGGACTTGTTAAATCTCGAACTGCAAAAAAACTCCGATCAGCTTATTACGCTGCATAATCAGGTAAGTGCAACATTGAACGGCGACGGAGTTTATACTACTGAGCAGCTCAGTACGGCGATAAGAACTGTCGAGGCTCGCATTTATTCTATCAGGGATAAGATAGAAGAATTGCAGAGCGAAGTCGATTATAAAAGAGAATCCCTCGAACAGTTAAAGCCGATGTTTGATCAGCTTATTTTATGGGCGCAGGCTTTCGACAACAGTAGTATCGCGCAGAAGAAAATGATAATCTCGCACATGCTCAGCAGCATTAAGCTATATAAAGATTACAAGATCGTGATCGAGCTTAATGTAGATTATAAATATCTGTGCGAAAATTGGGACAATTTAGCTGCGGAGAGCATAATTTACGCATGAATACCACAAGCTGCAAACCGCACTACAAAAGGAAATTTTAGCGTTCTGAGTTCGGACGCTATCAAAAAAATAAGGGGCTTTGATGTAAAGCCCTTCGAAACGTTAGAGCGCTTGACTGTTAATCAAGATGTCACTGGTTCAAGTCCAGTAACAGGAGCCATTTGATTTTACCCGCAAAGCCGCTTGTAGAACGGCTTTGCGGGAATTTCGTTTTTACGGGTTTTAGGCGTTTGGTCGTTATCGGGTCGTTATTTCGACAATCAGGACGCTGCGGGGAGAACTTCGGTCGTTTTCTTGCGAGTGAGCGGGAGTGCGTCGGCTACTGCCTGCATTGCCACAGCCTGTGCTGTCTGGAATGCGTGGCTGTACACCTGCAAAGTCGTCACCGGCGTCGAATGCCCTAAACAACTCTGAACGGTCTTTACGTCAATTCCCGCATTGATAAGCAGGCTCGCGTTCAAGTGCCGCATTGAGTGGCAGGATACATACCGCATACCTGTTCTCTTACAAAAGCTGACGAAATAGTTTCTCGGAGCCGAGCGGTGAAGCGGGTCGCCGTTCCATTTGGTGAAGATCCGGTCGTTATCCGTCCATTGATCGCCCGCCTGTTCACGCTGCTTTGCCTGTAAACTCCGCCATTCATTGAGGATGTCGATGACTTCCTGCGGGACTTTAAGGCTGCGGGCGCTCTGTGCGGTTTTCGGTGTTTCGGTGTAAATTCCGCCCTTGTTCTTGTTATAAAGGCTCGTCCTGCATACCGATATGACGTTCGCGTCGAAGTTGACGTCCTTCCATTCCAATCCGAGAAGCTCTCCAAGACGGAAGCCCGTATAGATCGCGAGGGTGAAGAAGCATACGAAGATGTAGTTGCTCTTGTCCTCTTTCTCGAACAGGTCGAATAACTGCTGCGTTTCTTCAATGGTGTAGAATTCTTTTTCGGGTGATACCACTTTCGGAATAGTCACGTTTTTGCAGGGGTTATCCCGGATGACGTTCATCTTCACGGCGTAGCTGCAAACCGTGGAAATAAAGGATTTGTACAGCTTTATTGTCTTTGTGGAGAGCTTTCCGTCGTGCTTGTCCTGTGTGTCGAAACGCTTGGTGTCGCATAAATTAACGATGAATTTCTGAATGTCGCGTGTGGTGAGTTTATCCATTCTGATGTGTCCGAGAGCCTTGATGATTCTCGGTTTCATCGAGCGGTAACCGGTCACGGTGTTCGGCTTCAATGCAAGCTCCGCATATTCCGTGAACCACTGATCCATAAACTCCTCGAACTTGACGGACGAGGCTGCATAGCCGCTCATACACTGTTCCTCGAACAGCACCGCCTGACGCTGCAATTCTTTTTCGATCTGCTTTTTGGTCATACCCTTGTCGGGCTTCCAAGTAAGCGTGTGCATGATCTGCTTGCCGTGAATGTCATAACCGCACGAAACTCTTATGCGATAAGCGTCGTTTCTTTTCTGAATAGTTGCCATAGATTAGTTCCTCCTCTGACTAACCATAGGCGCACATCTTCAATTACAATTTTACTCTTTAAAGCGCTTTTTGTCAAGTACTATAAAAGGGTTTGTTGAACTTTTTTGATATGCGCTTACGGCTATTTCTGTTGAATTTCATTGTTATGTGATATTTTCTATTCTCTATGTCTTTTGTAGTGCGCCCACAGGCACATTCTTTTCCTTTTTCGGCTTAACTGCCACACATCGCAGTCGGCAAGCCGGTCAATGGGGGAGACTCCGAAAATTTTTCGCCCTGATAACAGAGCGAAAAAATTTTGGAGTACCCTTGACAGGTGCAGACGAGCTGCGATAAAATAGGCAAGCCGAAGAATGAAAAGGTCATAGGCTTCGGTGCTTTTTGATAGTCTGAATAGGATGCAGGAACTTTTCAAGCTGCTCCCTGAGATTCAGACTTTCGATAAATTCCATTACCTTGTTGTACTTTTTCTTCCATTCCTCGATCTCGGCTTTCAAGCCCTCAACATTCAGACGATCACGAATGGATTTGAGCCGACTTATCTCAGCTTTCTGTGCGTCATTGGCTTTCTGCAAATCCTCCTTTTCTTTGGCGAGCTGTTCCTTTTCCTGTTTCAATGTGGAGATTTGGTCTTTCAGCTTCTTCTCGTGGCTTTCTGCGGCAATTTGCTTTTTGGCGAGAGTGGAAACCTTGTCGTAATCATCGGCGGCGACGGTTATCTTCCCGCCGAACATCGTCTTTTTAGTTTCAATGTAGTCAATGTTCTTGATCTGCGTGGCTTTTTCGGCACTCTCGGCGATAAGCGCCTGCTGCTCCGCAAGCTGTGAAGCGGCTTCGGACAGTTCCTCGGTCTTGGCGGTCAATTCCTCCGTGACTTGTGCGATCTCGGACTGCTTGGCGCTGATCTGGGTGTCCATACTCTGGACATCCCTGCGTTTCTGCTGAAACTCCCCGTCAAGGCGGTCAATAGCAGCTTCCGCGCTTTCTATCAGTTCTTCGCGCTGGTGCAGCACATATTCTGCACTGTGAGCCTTACTTTCAAGAGTTTTCAGCTCCTTCTGCCGCTACTGTTTCTTGTAATCAAGGACGGAAAGATGCTCGTTGTGTGTTCCGAGCTGCTCCCACTCAATGCCGCGGGTGAGCATAACCTCGGAAAGAGCCTGTTTCTCGCGTTCTATCCACTTCTTGGTGTTGGTTTCAAGCTTGCCCTCGCCCCGAAAGCCCTGCTGTTCGAGAGCCTTTGACAGCGAGTTCCGTGTGGATAATCCCCGCTTCTGCCCGGTGGCGAACGGCACAAAGTCGATGTGAACGTGTGGGGTAGCTTCATCAAGGTGTATGACTGCGTTGAATACCCGGATGTTCGGATTACGCTTGATGAAGCCCTCCGTGAATTCTTTCAGTATTTCTGTGGTGAGCTTGGCTTCGTCCGAGCCTACCGGTGTGTCGTCCATATTCCCGACTTGGAAGATGACCTCGTAGAACTCCTTTTCCTGCCGTCCGTGTCTGATGTGCTCACGATAATCGTGTATCTCCCTGTCCCTGCGGGTCTGACGGACGTTGTACTCTTTCAGAGCGTCGTCGAACAGCTCGTGATACACCGCCCGGATGTCATCGCATACGATAGTGATGTTGTCGTTAACGCGGGTGCGGTCAACATTCTCGGCGATGAACTTACGGTTGTTGTGATTGACATCACCTTTGTCGATCTGACCGCTAATCGTTCTTTTTATCATAGCTTTCCCCCTTTCATATCAGCGGGTTGATCTCGTAGCAGGTTTTCCCGGCGTCGTCATACGCTGCCGCGTATCCGCGGTCAATGAGCAGCTCCATAGGCTCGTCAAGGTCACTGACCTTCTTGAAACGGCGACATAAGCGGAGAAGATCGCGGCTGCTGATTCTCTTTATCCGCTTGGTTTTCAGCTTGTTCAGTACATACTCCGCGGCCTCGCACACGGCTCCCGTAGTGTTCAGAGTGTAGGCATATACCGCCTGTGTTTTGTAGTATTCCGCGATGTCAAGAGCCTCCATAAGCGTTTCGAGCGTTACCTTTTCATTCTCCGGCTTTGCGCCGCCTTCGATACTCTTGATACAATGCAGCAGACCACACAAGCGGAGGATGAGTCCGTGGAACTTGCCGCCCCAGTCGGGGCAGTCCGCAAAGTCCGTGAGCAGCGACGGCTCTATCGTGCTGTTGTAGTATTTGGCGAACTCCGCTCTTGCTTCATCGTCGAAGTACAGCGGTATCTCCGGCGTTCCTTTCTTCCTGCCGTACTTGATCGCAAGCGCATATTTGACAAGATTGTCATAAGCTGCCGTAAACTCCGGTTGTGCAGCACGGGCATTGTAGTCCCGCATACCGACATAGGAACGAGGAAAGCAGTAGATAAACCTTGCGAGCATACCGCTTGAAACGAACGCGCGGTTTTCCATAAGCTCCGAGAGAATGTACGGCTGCCCGCAAAGGCATACCGACAAATACGGTCTTTCAAGGTAGATCGGCTCGCCGTTGCAGCGGTCTTTCTGATAACTCTCGCCTCCCCAGCATTTGAGGAACAGGTCGAGGTTTGCGCCGCCGCCTTGATACCGTCCGTTGAAGTTCTTGAAAACTCCCGCTTCGTCGGACATCATCAGCAATGTTTCGTTGTCGTTCATCAGCTTTACAAGTGCCTCCGGAGTCACGTCATCGACGCATACGCGCCGGAACCGCTCGATCTCCATACTGTCAAGCTGTGCGCGTCTGAACGCGATCTCGTCTGGCGAGCCGCCCTTTGACTGCATTTCCGCGATCTCGTTCCGGAGTTTCGCCGCCTGTTCCTGCGAGGTGTAGATCTGTAATTTCCTGCTCTCATTGAAATCCCGGGCGAACTCGATAAACGGTTTCTTGATGAAGCGCATTACCGGGGATTTGCGCTCGGCGGGGTTTGCAAGTATCAGCGAGTATAGCGTTATCGGCTCGCTGTGGTCGGTCTTGCCGTACATTCTGTAAACCCCCGAAAAGCAATGCGACATTGCCGATAATACCGCTGTCGTCGCCATTGAGATGTCCGTCGATGTCGTGACCGACACCGAAGCTGTCATTCCTTGCAGCGCGTTCGGCAGGCTCGCTGCCGGGTAGGGCTTGAAAGAGGATCTCTCCTCTTTCAATGTCTGCGGTACTGTCCACTTTCTGTTGTCTGTCATATCTTGTCCTCCTCTCCCGTTCTCCTGCCGAATACCGTTTCGTACAAGTCCTCCTCGGCTATGAGGTACTTGTTGCCAGCTTTGAAGCACCTGAGCTGTCCGCTCTTACACATTTGTCTTATGCGGTACTCAGTGAGTCCTTCGATAAGCTGTGCTGCCTGCTTAATGGTTAAAATTCTCTTCATTGTTGCCTCCGTTTCTGTCTCTGTTCCGTGAGCCTATCGGCTCCTTACACTGCTATTATCGCATAATCCGCACCTAACCTGAAGAGATTACAGTTACAGATATTAAGTCAGTTCCGAGAGCTGACAAATCCGCTTGAATAGGCTATAATATATGAAACCGTACAGCAAATAAATTCAAATATTTCAGTTTATCCGGATGATTTTTGAGGTGTATTATGGTTTATTTCGGCTACTATTTTGACTACAGAAAAGGAAAAGCGCACATTGGTATCTCGAACGATACCAAAATGCGCGAGTTCAAGGAATATACAATTTCGGACATAGTGCGGCAGGTATACCAGTTCTCGGAGAACTACGATGCCCTGAAACAGGGCGTCACGGAACTGTGCGAAGTTCTGACCTGCGGTAAGGACAAGCGCAAGTCGGCACTGGCTAAGCTCGAATCGTTGTCGATGAACGACAATGTGTGCCTGCAATACATAATCAAGAGACTGTTCGAGGACTACGGGAGCGCTGAGAGTGATTTCGGGAGTGGTAAGCAGTCGTTCACGAAGTTCATAACCGGTCTGACGCTGCCGCTGAACATCGAGAAGAAGCGGAAGAAGTGGGAAACGGAGCTTATGAACACTTTTGGTAAGCTGACTTCCGCGTTCGTGTCGATCGAGGGAACATTAAAAAATCCCGACAGCACCGCGACTGCGGTAATCTGTGGGGATTACGACTACACGATATGCAACGATACATTGGAGTTCTTCATCTTCGATCTGCACCGCGGCTGCCGGAAGAATGACATTCAGATACGGCGATGTGAAATCTGCGGAAAGATGTTCGCGTCCTCGGACGGCAAGGTTAAGTATTGCTCGTCGGAGTGCGGAAGTTCCGCACGCAAGGAGAATATCCGCAAGGCTCGCACTATTGTTGAGAGCGACCCGCTCAAACGCGAGGTCGAGCGGTCTATCAGCAATATGAAGAACAACGACAAGAAAGTCAAGGACGCACTCGGTGCCGATGACCCGCGGTACATCGAGTTTCACGGTATTTTCGCCGAATACAAGGAAGATATACGCGACAAGCGTGATCGGCTGACGCACGATATTGAACGGGATAAGATCACTGTCGGTGACGCGCTCGACAAACTGGAAGAGTGTACACAGGAACGCGAGAAGAAGTTGGCGAAGAAAGCGAGCGTTCTGATCTATGTTTCGTGACTGCCACCGCACGAAGCGGTGCAGGTCGATACCAAAGGCGCGCACGATGCGCGCATACAAAGTATCGACCGAGTGACAAACGTGACAGTTGGCTTCGATCCCGTTCACTGTGAGGGTTTGAACTGTCACGCTATGATGTGACTGCGGTGTGACAGCGTGACAGCTTTGCTGTCGTTCGGCGGTAGCCGATTATCTTGTCACGCTCACGGCACGATATCGGATTTTGGTTTGCGTGACGTGTGACAGCGTGACAAGTGTGACAGCTCCTGCTGTCTTTACGCGCGGCGTTAGCCGCTTTCTTGCCGCCCCAGTTATTAAAGGCGGCTTAAGGGAGTCCAGAGGGAACGGCTGGCGCAAAGGGACTTTTGATAGAAGGCTTGCCGCACTGTCAAAAGTACCTTTGCGTTACTTTCGCAGAAAGTAACAAAGGCGTAGGTTGTTCCGGACTGTAAAAAAGATAGCTCGACTTTATTCAGCGGAGTTAGCAGCCTGTTATGGCTGCCGGCTTCGCTGTTGGTTTGTCACACCTGTCACGCTGTCACGTGTCACGTCTGTATGTTTTTTGCAGTTAAAACGTATCACGGCTGTCACACTAATGTCATGGGCGAGCGTGACAGTGGAAAGCCTTTTACAGAACTGGATTGATAACTGCTGTCACGTTTGTCACGCTGTCACGCATTTCCAATTCTGTCATTGGGCTTATTGCTGCTTGTACCTACATCTGAAAGGGGCGAATCCGGGAAGAAAAGAGGCATTTTTTACGCTGTACGCCGCCCAAAATGCACCGATAATGATATTACCCTATGACCGTATCGGAAGCGGATCAGAGCTTTTTTGAATTGCGCCTACCACAGAAAAAGACGCAGAGCATTTCGCCCTGCGCCTTTGTTATTATTTACTTTTACAGCTTACTTCTTTCTCTTCTTCAGAACAAGCGCCGCGCCTGCTGTAAGAGCGCATACCGCGAGAAGCCCGAAGCCTGCGGAAACGCCCGTGTGCGGGTTGCCGTCATCGACCGCGTTATCCACGCTGTGATCGTCGTCGGCATCATCGCTGTCGTCGTCGCTTATGGTGCCGTCGGTATCTTCCTCGTCGTCGTCATCGTCGCTGTCGTCGGTCAGCTCGTCGAAATCGTCGCCCGTATCGGTGTCGGTATCTTCATCGTCGTCCGTTTCCCCAACAGATGTGTCCGCCGCTGCCGGAGCGTCCTCAAATATCAGGAAATAGCAGGAGAAGCTGTCTGTGTAGAATGTCGCTATACCTGTTTCGGGATCAAACTCGCACTTGATGATCTCGACAGTGCCGTCGTCCTTGATATGTCCGATATAGAATGTACGCTGAGTGTCGGGATCGCTGTTTATGAACTTTTCGGGGACCTTGAAGCCGACCTCGACCTTGCCGTTGACTTCGTGTATCTGCACTGGAGCTTTTGAGCCGACCTTCTTGAACAGGTTCATATCCATGTACATCGCGATCTCGCCGCCCTCATCTATCTTCGCGAGAGCTTCCTCAGCCTTCTGCTGCTCGGCTTTGGTGGGTTTCTTTTCCTCTACTTCGAGATATACCTGAATGTTCTCGCCCTTTGCCATAGCGTCACGGTCTGCGTCCGTAAGAACAGCCTTGCTGAGTTCGTCGTTGCTGCTTTCGAGGGAAGCGCCGTTGTCGTTCTTCTTTTCGTCGGTAGTGTTATCAAGCTTGCCTGTATTTGTTGTTGTGGTCGTTGTCGTTGGGGTATAGCTCGGAATAACAGGTGTGTAACCGCCGCCGCCCTGTCCGCCGCCGGATGACTTGTCCTTGAAGTTAGCCGTCACGGTAACAGCCTTTGCGGGCATTGTGAATGTCGTTGTGGCAGCCGTTGAGCCGTTAAGTCCTTCAACGTCGCTCGTTGTCCAGTTTACAAATTCTTTGCCGTCGGGAATAGTCGCGGTTATGGTGACTGTTGCACCCGCTTCGGCAGTCGCCTTGTCGGAAGTACCGCCTACGACTGTGACAGAATATGTCTCTGCGGGCTTCGCTTTTACGGTGACCGTTAATGCAACAGCGGTCGGATGTTTATAGTTGCCGGTCGTTTCGGTATAGCTTGCCGGGAATGTATGTGTTCCGGCTGTTCCTACGCTTGTTGTCGGGGAATCCCAAGTCCAGCCTGTCGGGAGCGCTACATCAGCAAGAGTCTGTCCTTCTGTCGCGGTAAGCCCTGTTGGAGTTGTCGGGTCGGTGGGGTTGATTGTGATAGCCACGGTTTTTGTTGTTTCGGCATAAGTGTCCGTTGCCGACGCGGTCACGGTAACAGTAGCGCTGCCTACTTTAAGGATTGTAAGCGCGCCGCTCGTTGCATTTATTGTGACTACATCATCACCGGCTGTAACTGCATAGCTCAAAGTTCCGTCGCCGGTAGTAAGAGTAGCACTTACAGCTTTTCCTGTGTCGCCGTATGTAGCGATCACATCGGCGGCTGTGATGGTCTGTGTTGCTTTGTCGCTGATCGTAACGGTAATGGGAGTTGCGGCAAGAGCATTATAGTTATCGTCCTCCGCGATAGTTACGTTTACGGTCACTGTGCCTGTGGTCGAGCCGGAGGTCAGAACGCTGCCGTTCAGTGTGCAGCCGTTCGCATTGCCGTCGATTGCATAGGAAACTGCGCCCGTCGCACCGTTCTTTGTTACATTAGCCGACAGATCAACGGTACTGCCTTTTGTTACGCTTGCTGTGCCTGTTACAGTTGCAGGGTTTGCCGCCTTGTCGACAGTAACAGTCACGTCCACGTTTGAAGCAGAGCTGTGGTTGTCATCTCCGGCAAAGTTTGCCTTGAAGGTGTTGTTGCCCACACTGCCGACGCTTTGTGTGCTGTCTGTCCAAGTCCAACCGGTGGGCAGCACAACGTCAGACAGCGTCTGCCCGTATGTTGCGTTCAGACCTGTCGGAGCTGTGGGATCAATTTTTGCAACGGTAAATGCCTTGACCGCAGTATAGGTGTTGCTGCCGCTGGTCAGCGTGACACTGGCGTAGTAATAGCCTGCGCCGGTTGGAGCGCCTGTTTGGACTGTTCCGCCCGTGGTTGCGCCTTGCGTATCTACCTTGTAATAGGCAACATCGCCCACCGTGTCGCCGGTAACGGCTGGGATATTGTTTGTGACTGTCGCGCTATAAGCAGTCGTGCCATCATATGTACCGCCCGCCGCAGCAATGGTCAGGGTCGCCGGTGTTGTATCATAGCTGTCTGGGCAGCCCGCCGTACACGTCGCCGTTATAGTCGCGCCTGTTGCGGAATATGTGAAACTGTGGGTGTGGGCAGACGCTTCATGCACAGCAAATGTTACGTTGGAACCGTTGAGTGATTCCACAGATATGCCGTCGGAATTGTCAGTTACTGACCATAAGCCTCCTGTATAACCAAAAAGATTTTCTTGGGCACCCTTAAAAACAGTACCATCGTTGCTTTTTAAGAGGTAGTAATCACCATTCTCTGATTCAGTAATAGTCATCGAATCAATGATATTACCTCTTACCAATGTCCATGGCTTAAGATTTGTATTGAGAAGAGACCCACCCCCCAATTGATACCCTGTAGTCGAATTGATGGTATCGCCCAGATGAAGTACATCTCCCTCTTGCAGAATTGTAAATTCTGTCGGTGTCGCATACGTCGTCAGGCTCATTCCCACCATGCACGATATTATCATGCAGAATGACAGGAACACGCTTAAAATTTGTTTTGTCCTTTTCATTTTTGTTATCCTTTCATTTCATTATTTCCCCGAAGGGATAGTTTTAGCGCAAAAGCCTTTATGTCCACAAATGATTGATAACCAAGCTGAAAATGGGTATAATACCGATGTAGACAGTGGGTTTCGCAAAATAGAACATTTCACGAAAAAACGCTCCGAAACGCCGTAAACACGGCACTTTATAAAGCCGTACTGACGGCAATATTACGAACATCTGACGTTACGCGACAAGGCTCAGCCGTGACATAAACTCCCGTTTGCGGTCAATGGACGGGTGAACGTAGCGGTTAAGCGTGATCTCGACCGAGCTGTGACCGAGTATCTCGGAAAGCGCCTTGACATCAAATCCGAGCGCGATACAGTTTGTAGCGAAAGCGTGCCTCAGGCTGTGAAAGTGAACTGACGGTAATTTTCCGTTTTTGAGAAGTGTGGCAAAGCGGTATTGCAGGGTTCGGCATTCCATCGGCATACGCTTGCCGGACATAACATACATATCATCGGCGCTTCTGTGCTGTTCAAGCAGCGGGAGAAGACAGTCCGGTATCGGAATATCACGCACGGAGCTTGCGCTTTTCGGCTCGGTTATCACGATTTTCGTCCTTTTTGCGCTGTTTCCGGTCTGTATGCGCTGTAACGTGCGGCGAACGTGTATTGTCTTGCTGTCAAGGTCAATGTCGCCCCATTTCAAGGCGCATAGCTCCCCGATACGCATACCAGTGAACAGCGACAGAACAGCACCAAAGTGCTTTATATCGTTTTCTGCGGTCGCAAGGCTCACAAGTCGATGCTGATCGTGCTCTGAAAGTACAGCAACATCGGTTTTGGCTGTTTTAGGCATTTTGAAGCTGTCAAGCGGGTTTCTGATGTTATGCGTCCGCACGGCAAAACGGTAAATTCCTTTCAGCAGCACCACAATATCTGCGATATACCGCGCCGACATGCCGATTTTCCGCTTCTTCCCGATAAAAGCATAAACATCATCAGCGGTAAGCAGGCAGCAGCACTTGTCCCCGAACGCCGGAATTATATGTTTTTCGGCTTTCATTCGGTAGTTGGCAAGTGTCGATTCCTTTAGCTGCGGCTTTACCGTGTCAAGATATTCAAGCGTGATCTCCTTTACCGTCATTTCCGTTATTGAATACTCGAGTTTGTCCAAAGCCGACATCTTACTTTTAATTTCTTCCGGCGTTTTTCCGTAAACTGAGCGATACTTCCGCTTTCCGTCGCTGTCTTTGCCAAAAGAAATACGCGCTTCATAGCGCCCGTCTTTACGTTTATATAAATTTATCGACATATTTCCTCCAAAAACATTGACTTTTGCACCATAAAATAGTATAATAATATCAACAAATAAGGCAGAAAGCCGTTTCGTGAAATGTTCTATTTTGCGAAAAAACTACCCGGAAAACAGGTTTATAACATCAATGCCTTTTTGTTCCGCAATACGCACGGTCTGTCCCGTTCCGCTTCTCGGATTATTGCAGTAGCAGATACAGCAGTCCGCAAGCTCGACAAGCCGTTCGTTGCGTCGTTTCATACATTCTTTGGTGTAGTGCTTGGACAGCACGATCACGCTGTCTGCCGCTTGCAGTATCTCGTTGTATCGTGCGATCTGAGCCTTATTCCACCTTTTGACATGCTCCTTCGGTGGACATGGCAGAAGCAGATTCAGTTTTATGTCGCTGTATTCGGCTTTCAGCGCTATGACAGTTTCGGCACAGAGCATATCAAAACCGATAGCTCCGCCGTTGTAGAAGTCAGTTACGCCGCACTCAATCATATTTATAATAGTATCCCGTAGCCTCTGAACAAGTTCAGGGGTTATTTTTATTATCCGGTGACCGGTAAAACAGCAGGTTTTCATATATCTCACCCTTTTAAGTCATAATAATACAATATTATATTGTACTATTATAGCATAAAACTCTATAAAATACAATAATAACTTGTATAATTATTGTATTAAGGGGTTGAGTTTTATGAACAGGATAAAAGAATTGAGAGAAAGCAAGGGTATGACGCAGGTGCGACTCAGTATCGAGCTCGAAGTGTCACAGGAGACCGTTAGCGCATACGAAAAGGGAAAGCACTATCCAAGCGTGGATGTACTTATGAAGCTGTCTGAAATTTTTGATGCGAGTATCGACTACATTTTAGGCTTATCAGATGTGAGGAAGCTCCCGTCGACCGACTATTCGCCGGATGAGATAAATCTTCTTGCCGTTTATCGCTCGCTTCCGTCAAAGGAGAAGGCTATGGCGCAGGCGTATATGCAAGGTTTGAATGATAATAAATAAAAACTCCGCTGATCTTGACAATTAGCGGAGTTTCGGGTTATTCTGTTGTCATTACTATGAGAGTTATTCTTCCGGAAAATACGTTGATGATATAACAGATGTGCGCCTGATTTGGGTCGTTATTTGGTCGTTATTTTTACAAAAGTTTGCTTCAAGTGACCACAAGCTGCTAAATGTACAGTGCCGCAAAGCCGCATTATACCGCACTTTTCTTGAAATTGCCAAAAGACGCAAAAAGCTCGAAGGTCAATTCAAGTCCAGTAACAGGAGCCAAGACAGACAAATCCGAACCATAACGGCTCGGATTTGTTTATTTTCTATTCGGGAAAACCGTACTTCGGAATAGTTATAAGAATTATTGATTAATAAATTATGTGCTGGCTTTAAGTATTAGCCAACACCTGCTTTTATTACTAATTCAATGATTAAAATGTTGGAATTGCGCCGTAAAATCCCTTCAAATATTCTTTTACTACCTTTTATCAAAGCTTACGTCATAAGATCGCTATTTCAAAAGTGGATTTAAAAATGAATAAAATCTTTACAAATTCGATTTTATGTGTTATAATACCTGTAAGAAATATCATGTTTGAACATGACATTGATATTAGAATTCTAATGGTAAATATAAACTATATGATAGCAAAGGTGGTAACCATATGTCAGAACATGAAGCAAATTTAGAGTATCAGCAACCTGAGCAACATATGGATGAGCATACAATAGAAGAACAATCTATATCAGCAGAACCAACAGCCCAACCTCAACAAGAGAATTTGACATTAGAACCAGTTTTCCCGTCAGCACAGCTTTTGCTCAGCTGTGCTAAAGATGAATACACAAAAGAAAGGGAAAGAACACAATTTCTTGATAATAAGGCATCTTTCTTTATGTCTGCTATTATCCTTGTTGCAACGATTTTTGTTCCGTTTATTCCTTTTGATAAGGTATACGAATCTATCACAACTGGCTCAGAACTTCAAAAGGCGATAACATACATTGCCGGAACTCTTGTGTTTGTTTCATTTGTAATTCTTGTAATAGCATTTAAGAAGCTTTATGGTGCTTATAAAATCCAAGAATATGAGCGATTCAACATTGAGAATTTGGCTGATATCGGGATTCTTAAAACTGAAAAAAATGCTATGGAAAAGGCTTTATGCGAGAATTATAAAAATACGATAGAAAAGAATATAAGAAAGAACGATTCTAAAGCGGAGAAGGTATCTAGTGGTATTGGTAAATGTGCCATTGGATTTCTGTTATTGGCAATCTCTGCGATTTTGCTTAAAATCTTCATAGGGTAGAAAGAGATTATGTTAAAAGAGGTGATAAGAATGGATGACAATGACTTAAGAACTCAAGCACAGCAAGCAGTGGCACAAATTGCCGCGGCTAGAAAAGAACAACAGAAAAATACCAAGCCGGATTTACGTCCATCAGTTCCGAGTACATATGGGCTTAATGGAACCACAAATTTAAGAGATTCAATGTCGTTAAACGAGGGCGTGGACTTTGAAAATGGAGTCAATTTCGCTGAGAATAATGGTGATACACTATAAGCATTTGGAGAAAAATGAGATGTGACATATAGCTTTTTGCAAACATGTTTATATTTGAGAGAGAGCACAGATGATAATTCGGAATGATATTAGATCATTTCGGAAATTGGGGTTAGCTTTAGAATAAAAAACACAGCATAAAGCGGTGAAAGAATAATCTTTAGATACAAAATCGCACCATTCGGCGTAACAACCGAATGGTGCGTGTTCTTTATTATCCCATTTTGAACGACTCGGCCATATTCGTGACAAAATGCCATTGCCGTTCCATATAGGTTTTCAGCATTTTAGTCCGATCCCGGTAATCAGCAAGAACGCTGTCAGGCGCATCAAAATGCTCTGTTATCGCTAAAGCGGCGGTATTTCCGCTTTCCATTCCTGCGGAAATACCCTCGCCCATAGGGTTCAGGAAGCCCGCGACTTCTCCCGCGAATAACAGCCGACCAGTGCCGTAGTCTATATTGCACCCCGTCTGAATATGCGGCATGAGCCACTTTTCCTCCTTCACGCTTTTGTCTACGGTAAGAGCATGACGATCCTGCATATAGCGAATAAAGCTGTCATAATAGTATGCGATCATGCTCGTATCCTTAACTGCGACACCCAGCACGAGCATATCGTCCTTCACATTGAACCAAGCGTCATATTCGGACAGCTCCGGCTGGAGGTAAGCGTAGAAATAGTGCGGATCGAGGTCAATTTTTCCGTAATTGAAGGTCTGATATGTAGTAATGAATTTCGGAGATGTGTTCAGCACCGACCTTTTAATCACAGATGTAACGCCCTCGCAGTCAATAACATATCTCGCCTGTTCGTTGTAGGTCTTGTCGGAATGAAGTTTAAGCTCGATATAGCTGCTTTTCTGCTCACAGGATATTGCCGAAGTCTCATCACGAAGCTCAACACCCGCTTCGACCGCATTTTCGGTCAGCCAGTTATCGAACAAACTTCGCCAGATGTTGACACCTTCCTGCTCAAAAGCGTATTCCTTGCCCTTATCATCGGTAAATATCATGCCGCGGTTATCAGTCGGAATACACATCGCAGAGCGCGGAATCTCTTTTCCGAAATACCGTCTCACCAAGTCCATGGACCTTTTTATCAGTACACCCGAACACGACTTATACCGCGGCAGCTTCATATGCTCGACGAGCAAAACCTTCAAGTGGCTGTCGGCGAGCGTCTTTGCCGCTGTCGAGCCTGTCGGTCCCGCGCCGACAACTATAACATCATACATCTGTTGTCCTCGAATTATTAATACTACAGCATAGTGTAGAGTTAATTATCCCTTTACATCCAAACTATTCTTTACGAGCTTATCACCGCTTTTCACAAGTGTACTGTCAACAGACTCTCGGGTGACGTTATTCAGAGCTCCGGCGGGCAGCTTCTTTCCGAGCTCCCAAGTCGGATCAGCTTCTTTGCAGGCATCGTAAAGCGCCTGTCTGTACTGCCGTTCATATTGCCCGAGCGTCCAAGTGCCTTTCAGCCTGTCTTTGATCGGAACACTAAGCTGATAATCTCTGAATACTTCAGAGCGCCTTGTGGTATCGCCGTTCGCAACGCCGTTTTCCTGCATAAAGTGGCGTTTGGTCTCGTCAAACATCTTCTGACGGGCGCTTTCGGAAACATCTATGATCTGATGACGTTCGGATTCCGGTATTCCCGTAGCGTCCATTCCGGCGACACCAAAGGCATTGAGCAGATTACCGTCCTTATCGAATGATGACATAAGGTTCTTGATAGCCTGCGGATTGGTGTATCCGACAGCGCCGCCCTTCATAGAGCTTGTCATCATATTCATAGCAGCCTTGTATTGCTTGCTGTTGGTGTCAATTCCGGCGCTTTTAAGCATTTGCTTGCCTTTTTTGCTGTTTATCGGCGATCCGAGCATCTGATTTATAATGTCGCTTGAGTTTCTTATCATCAATGACATAAGATTTCCTCCCTTTATATCATCCAAGTTATATAAAAGTAGTCATAACCTTCTTTCCCGACGACACGCCAAGATCGTTGACATAATCATCTATCCAGTCCGTGTCACCGTTCCCGTAGCTGTTTTTCTGCCCGATGTCGTGAAGCCCGGTAGAATTGAACTTTATGGAAAGATCCATTTTCAGAGAGCTGTCGGAATAACCGTACTCAGCTGCATGGTCGATATAGCTGTGCAGCAGCTTTGTGTGTGATTCAACGGTAAATCCGTCTGTTGGATTGGCTTTTGCGTATTCGTGCAGCATTTCCTTTACGCTTCTGTTATCCGGCGTTATAAAATCATTGCCGTTTTGAGTACATTCCGCGAGATTCACGCCGATAAGCTCCTTTACAAGCTCGTTGGAATACCGGAGCGTCTGACCCTCCTTGAATATCTGAGAGTTGTTCTCCCAAGTACCGCAAAGCCGGATATGGTCATACAGGTTCTTGCCGTTCTGCCCCTTGTTGAGCACATTTTCAATTTCGGCGGCTTTTCCTTTGTCGGAGCCGTCAACGGTTATCCTGTTCGTGTACGCGTCAACGGTAAATGTGTAATTCTCGTTGTCGGAGATCGTGATACCGCTTTCCGAAAGGATATTCCCGATCTGACGATTTATCATCTGTCGGTCAAAGCTGTTTTTGTCAAGCTCGCTCAGATACGCGCCGTTCGAGATGTATTCCGATGATTGATAATCATACCTTGCTCCGTTTATGCGGGTGCTTGCGTATGATATATTCTTTCCGGCTCTGTCATTTACCGCGATGATCTCATTTCCGGCATTTTCCAACCGTGCCTTGTTTTCGGCTTTGGCTGCATCAAAAGCGGCAGTCACATCTGCAAGCGTCGCCTTCGGTACTTCCGCAGCCGCTTTTTTGATCTGAGGTTTCCCGTATATTATCGCCTTTGAAATTTTCGCTTTTGCGGCATCAGGCAGATCGGACTGCCAAGCAAAACCGTCCGCCTTTTTCACAGACTTTCCTTTTCCTGGTTTTACAGAAAGCATTTTAGACATCAAGGCGGAGCCGTACGGTATTTTAATAAATGAACTGTTCGGATACATTCTTCTGATGTTCAAAGCAAACACCCCCGTTTACGCCGAATATCCTATCTTATCGCCTTTCTGTGCTACTTCGGCTGGAACCTTGTTCCAGTCTATATTTTTCATATTGCGGAAAAGCTCGTCGATAGTCTTTGCGTTGACAGGCGCGCGCTGAACCATTGTCGGCTCGATCTTTTCAAGATTTTTAGTGCGGACTGTCTCACCGGGAGCCGGACGCTTCTTCTGCTCATCAATGACCTTCTGCATTTTAGCTTTGTACTCAGCTACGGTTTGACGCGGACGTTCGGTCTTTTGGGCTTCTTTCTTGTCCTCGGCACGCTTTTCCTCGATCTGCTTCTGCATCTGCTCGTTGCGGTCAGCAGTGGACTTTTCAAGCTCCGCAAACATCGAGGTAATGCCCTTATCGTCGAACGATACGCTCACGCTGTTGAGTGAAACATCCTTGCCAAAATTGCGCTCATAACCGAACTGCTCGCAGATCTGCTTTGACATATTGACAGCGGTATCAACGTGCTTCATCTGCTTTGCCGCAAAATTCTCGTCGTCAGCCATTTTTTCAAGCTCCTCACTTGAAAATACTACCGAGAACTCCTTCGAACTCTGCTTCATAAGACCTTTCAAATCATCGCCCGCGTCTGCAATAACGAAATCGTAGTCGCCATAATCCTTGCGTAGCTTGTCGAGATACTTCTGCGCCTTATCGGACAGCTTGTATTCGCTCGACTTAACCTCGGCGGCGGTGCTGTTCTTTGCAGCTTCGGCCTTTTTCGTTGTGTCGGTCTTTTTGTTGTTTCCAACAGCGTACTTTCCGTAGTTGCTGTTAGTCAGTCCGTGTATTCCTACCATAATGTATTCCTCCTTGCTTTACATTGTTTTATGACTTATCCTGTTATGTCGAGGACAGCGCCCGTATCACCGCTTGAAACAGCTATTGACGATGTTTCGGCAGTAGCCGGAGCGTCAATCTCTACGATCGCATCACGCTGGGCGGCATATAATGCCTGAGCCGTGGGATTCATATTTTCAACCCATGCATTGCTTTCCTCATTCAGCTTGTTCTGCTTTTCCTGATACTCCCGTTCTTCGTCCTCGTCCCATTCGGACTTGTGCTTTTTACGTTCAGCATTCTGTGCCATCATCTGCGCTGTTTTGGCGAACTGGTACATATCCTTGTCGTATTCCATAAGCCTGCGTTCGTCACCCGGCGGGACAATATCGCCCTTTGCCATATTGCGATAAACGGTCATTGCCTTTGCCTGATCCTCGGCGTGCTTTTTCTCAGCTTCCGCATTAGCCTTTGATGTAGCCATCTGAGACTGCATCATATAAGCGTCATTAAAAGCCTTTTTGTCCTTGATCATCTGCTCTTTGGCAGCGTCCGTGAGCATATACTGCTCCCCGTCATCGCCTTGAATAAGGTTAGCTTGCTTATCCTTCGGAACTTCCTGTCCCTTTTGAAGCTTCACGGCTTCGTAGCTATGAACATACGGTGATATGTTGAATGATACACCTGTCATATCCACACCTCCTTGTTATTTATACGGTTGTATTACTTATCAAAAACGTAGTCTTCGTAGAAACGGAGAATCTGAACATACTCCTGCGCGATCCCATACTTTCCGAGTGCGTTCATATCAGCTATATTTTTCCTGAATGCCACCATAAAATCCTGTCGCTGGTTCAAACCAACATTTTCGCTGCCCAAAGGTAGAGAAGAAAATCCAAATCTTTTCGGTGCTCCGCTGTAAGCCTCCAAAGCCCGCATTTCGGGAAGTGTAGCGTTATGCGGATCAACTTTCCTTACATCAATGATCTGCTCGAACTCTTTCCCGTACTCATCAACGCCTTTGGCAAGTATCTTAGGATCGTCCTCGGTAGAGGTCTCGGCATATTTCAGATAAAAGGACAGACCCGTTCCATTCCCGCCGGAATAGAGCATATCATCCTTTTTCAGATAAACGATATGGCTTGAACCATTCTCCACTTTATCGGACAAAATGCTCCGGAAATCTGCGTTTCCAGTATTCCTGCCCGAATACCTGCTTTGAATAGTTACATCGGTTACTATAGGATTTATCTGCATAAGTGCCTCCTATAAACGCTTATTATCCAATTATAATATCGGCAGAAATCTCTGAAACTTTAGCCAAATCCGGCAAAAAGCCGACCGCTATGGTCAGCTTTTCACCGAGCATTATGACATCACCATTTATATGTTCAGAACAGCTTATTGTAGAGATAGCCGTTCATTGACGCTGTTTGCGTTGTTGCCGCTGTTGTGGCGCTTGTTTTGGCGTAGGTCTTATCCTGTTCGAGATACGCTGTGCTCTTGGCGAACGCAGAAATCGCGCTTGCCTGCGTGGACATGAAGCTTGCATACGAATTTTTCTTGCCGAATACTTCGTCAAGCTCATCCTCACTTGCGCTTTTGAACGTATCCTTGTCAACGGAGAGCTTCCCGTCGCTGCCTATGCTTATGCCGACCTTTGACAGCTTGGTGCTGTAAGCCGTAGTCATATTTGCAATAAACTCGGACTTGCCAGACACCGTGGAGTTACCGGAGCCGCGGGTAGCTGTATAAAGCTCGTTGTAGCTGTCAACAAAAGCCTGTGCAGCTTCAAAAGCCTTGTCCATATCTACCTCTCCGGTCTTATCATCAGCCTTGAACGCCGATTCGAGCTTTGACGCGGCGGACGAAACATTATCCGCATATGTTCCCAGCTTATCATTGTTTGCAGCCGAATAAGCCGTTGACTTCTTGGTATCTTTCTTTTCGAGCTTATCTGCAGTCTCGCTTGCTTTTTCGGAGGCGTTAGCCTTCTGCATAGCGAAATAGTGCTTATAAAGCGGCTTCGCGGTCTGGAAGTCACTCCATTGACTCAGAACGCTGCTCATTGACGAGTAGAATAAACTAAGATCGCTCATCATATCACTTCCCTTCGATAATAGTAGCGGCGGCTGTCCGCACGACAATACGGCAGAGGTCATGTCCGCGGGTAGTCGCGAAAAAGAGTATTGATGATGTCATTATGCTTGAAAATAGTTATTGAGCTGCCGATGAAGCGGCTTCGGACTGCGTGTTAAAGTCCTTCTCCCATTCATCGAAGCCCTTGCGCACACGGTCAAGCGTGTCGTAGCATACGCCGGGGAGCTTTCCGCCCCATATATGCTCACACTCTCCGAAGCCCTTTTCAAAGGCTTTCTTGACCTTTTGGAAAGACTCGTAATTGTCTCCGGCAAGGCTCTTGGCGAAGTCAAGGATACGGTTCGCGGTCTTTTCCGCGCCCCAGAAATCATCCGAGCCGTCACTCTTGATAGGCTCTACGCCGTAGCTGCGGAGTATAGAGTCAATGTTCACGCCGCCCTTTCCGGCAGCCTTATTTGCCTGTGTGCCAAGCATTTTGGCGACAACATCCTTCATTCCCTCGTTTTTGATGCCGAGAGCTGTTTTCCCCGCATATTCAGTAGCGATGCCCTTATTTGTAGCAGTCTTGCCGGTTATCTCAAGAGTATCCTTGTTGCTCTTTGCTTCTGCGGCTTTGGTGCTTTCGGCTGTCGCGTCCGATGTCTTCTTTACGGTATCATCGGTCTTTTTGCTGTAGCTTGCGGGATTACTGCGGTAATTACTGTAATTTGTGGTGATAACACTCATAGCTTTGTCCTCCTTGAAATTATTAAGGTATGCCGCGCTCTCTGCCTAAGTGCGACATTAAGGCATATATCCTTATATGCCTACCGTTGATATATGCGCAAGAAACGGCATTACGCCATTTCTTAGTGCCGGAATTGCGAAAAGACTTTTTCCCACCATAATTATATCACGCTCGTGCTTATTTGTCAACATGAAAAATTACGATGATAGCCTTATAACGATATAGGGATTGTTGTATAATTACATTTAGGTGATGAACTTATGGAATTGGGCGCAAAATTAAAGGAACTTCGGAAATCAAAGGGCTTGTCGGTCTATCGCCTGAGTGACCTGACCGGATTGTCCGCTGATCATATAAGAAAAATTGAGCGGGATGCGAAAGTGCCGACAGTCGAGACTATAAGGCGGTATTTAGCGCCTTTGGATGTTTCACTCTCCGAGTTTTTCTATGAGGATGAAGAGCAGGTCTTTGTGACCCCGGACGAAAAACGTTTGATAGATATTTACAGATTACTGCCGAAAGAGAAATCAAAGGCACTTATTGAGTTTTTGGACAGCTTCTGCAAGTAACTCCCGGACAGCGCCGAGAGCTTCTGTTTGTTTTATCGTTTCTTTTATCGCAAAGTTAAGCGAAATGGTGTGAAATGCACTTTTTATGTTGTAAAATGGCAATGCCGCCGGCTTTAAACAGTCGGCGGCATTGTTATATATTTCACTCTCGGTTTTCAGTATTCTATTTCCTATGTAGATATGGTAATGCAGAACACAAAAGGGCGGTTTGTAACAATTGCACAACATTTTGAACAAAAGGCGGAAGATGTTGTGATAAACAAACAAGAAGCGCCTCAATCAAGTTGAAACGCCTCCGAAGACTCCTACTACACATGGCAGTTGAGCTAATTATATTTTATGATATTTTATTAATTTTGTCAAGAGGTTTTAAGCACTTTTTTTATACTTTTCGTAATTTTTCAATTGTTTTTCAAGTGAGTGATCATAATCAAGATAATATGCTGTTATCAAAAGATAATATGTTTTTCTATCCTCTAATATGACTAAATACCGTTCTTCTTCAAGTAAAATATGTATTCGGGTCCTGCTTTTATATGGTTCCTGCCATATTTTGACTCCGTTACAATCAGTACATTTGGAATTATCGCAATTATAATTTTCAATAAACGCACGAATCCAGCGTATTCTTTCACATCTTCTCATGTCTGGCAATCGCTCATTATTTTTATTGAAATCTGCACAAGTTACATGAAAAAACGCATTTTCCTTTTCGTTCTCTATGGGATATTTTTTTATTTGTACCTTTTTCCCATTAAATTGAGGTGTGGATGTTATAAAATCGTTTTTAAAAATACAATATATAGCATCTTCGTATTTTTGCCAATTTCCGTCATACGATTCTAACGGAATTATTTCTGGAATCCAGCATTTTTCGTTCATATTGTGTCCCTCGCATCCCAGAAAAACAGATTAAACTTATCTTCTCGCAATAATGTTGTTCTTCTCATCGAGTACCTAGAGCGTCTTTTTATCAAATCTATTAATGCTTGTTTAGCAGGACTTTTAACAAAGTCGTCCGGAAAGATTCGATTTTCGTAGGCTATAGCTCCAATTAACAAGTCGACAATTTGCATAATTTGTACTTCGTCAGAACGTATAGGCTGAAGTTGCTTAATAACTCGTTTTGAAAAATCGTAAAGCGAATTACAGCAGACTTCTCTAAGCTTTTGTGCTTTTTGAAAGGAGTGACTGTCTTTAATATCAATATAAACCTCATACGTGTCAGAAGGGTTAAAAATAACTTTGAGCATGTCAAAGTACATTTTATAGTACCATTCATCATGTGTTTGATTAAACATTTTATGGTTAAGCTTACTTTTGTCAGGAACGATTAATGCTCTAAAATGTAGGTCATCATCGTCAAAGAAGTAATTAATAATATTTTCATATACTTCCAAACCTGCTGGACTAACTTTTGTCCATTTTAACTCATTAGTTTTAGATATATGACTTTTGGTTTTTATTTCAACTATTCTTGAGTTGATCTCTTTTAATTTGGTTTTGGGACACCATATAGATCCTAATACCATTACATTAATACCATCATTTTCAAGATGACAAGATTCATCGCAATATACGTTATAATGCATAACAAGCCTTTCTAGCTAACAGACAAGATGTTTAATGCTGATTACAACTCGTCAATTCAGCTAATAAAAGATAATATCAATTTTGTAAATATATTATACCACGTTTTGAGGATTAGTGCAAGTGATTTTAATACTATTTCTTCATCTCACGGACATACTCGTCATACTCGATTGTGCCGTCCAGCGCCTTGTTCCTTAGCACTATAGCATAATCCGCCCACTTCTGAAACTCTGACTGCGTCATCTTCTTTTTAAGATACCGAGCGTAGTGAGCCTTGTAGCCCTTGTGGTACACGTTCCAGATTGGGTCGGTCTTTAACTTGTCGTTAAACTTCTTCCGGTGTCCGAGATCGCGGCAAGTTTTGTCAGGCTGCCCCTTGATCGGACGCTTGCAGTAGTTTGAGTAAAACCCGCGCTCCAGCACGAAGTACCGTCCACAGTAATCGCACTTGCGGGGCAAGTATCGGTGCTGCAACCCCTTGAATAATTCTATGTAAAGGAAGCCTCCGATCGTCGAGAAATGATAATTTTCGCAAAGCACGGAGGTTTTCTTTCGTTTGAGGACTTTGTATGAAAGCGTCATAGTCCCCGACGGGATAAGCTTGTCGTATGGGTTCAACTTTTTGTTAGCTTCGCTATTGAACTCGTCAAGCATTTCTGCGATTTCTTCATTGGTCAGGAATTCCTCACGGCTGTGTATCTTTTCAAGAAACGGCTCATACACCCGCTTCACACGCAGTAAATCCTCAAAAAGTGTAATGTAGTGATAAATGAAGTCTTTTAATTCCGCGTTGAGCTTCAGCACCTCATCTATCATATCGGGATCATCCATTTCGTCAAGCGGGTCGCCCGGGCTGAATGAAGTCAGCATGCGGTCATGCTCATACATCGGCTCATGATAGACCGTTCCACGATCATCGTCTTTATTGTAATCATCATAGCTGTCAAATTTGTCGTAGTCAAACCATTCATGTTCGATCTCGTTATCATCTATCTCAAAAAGAACAGAATGCCGGTTGATAATGTCATATAGACCGCTGTCACGGAGCGGAAAACTGTTGTACGGCGGCAGAGCATGAATGTATTCCTCGGCTCGGTCGAAGAACGAGACAGCCTCCGTGAAAATATATTCGCAGTCAGACATTTGCGTGCGCGTTTCCGGGTAGTGCAGCAGGCGGAGATACTCCTTGCAGAAGCCCAGCTTGTCTTTCACGCCCTTGAAGCTTTTTTGCAGATATTTTTCAAGTATTGACCCCAATGTGTACTCTTTGGTACCGTTGATGTAAAATTTCTCTTCAAAGTAAAATGCGTCAAATTCAGTCATAGCGCAGTTTCTCCTTACCCCTCAAAAAATATTTTTATAAATTTTTGAAAAATAGAAGTCAACTAAGAAAAAAGTAGAAAGTATTCAAAAATAGAAGTCAACTCATCTTTTTATAGACATATCATACCAAAATTATTGACATCTGTCAAGCCTTGTTTTATAATGATTTTGAGCTCAGGGATAAGAGCATCTTACCCCACAAAAAATGTTCCGGAACATGGAAAGGAGAGATCGCCATAGCTAACGAAATCGTATTTTCGGAACTCAGGTTCAGGAATGTGACACCCGCAAGACTGGCAAGAGCACTCGGCTTGACCGAAAAGGTTCTGATGCAGGTGTTGAGATTTGAACTTGACGAGACCGAACAGCTTCGCATGGTGCAGCTTATTAACAGCATCGCTGCGTAAGAATTGCCGTAGCCCCACCCAGCGCTGCACTCTTGCAGTCGCCTGAAACCCGTTGCCCCTGTTCCGGTTATCCGCGTTCGGAAGTCCGACAGACCCGCCACCCTGTCGGAAATCTGAAACGCACCTTGCCGTCGGAATATTGTCGGGTAACAATGATCACCGCGTGCAGTTGCCCGCGAAAAAAATCGGTCAATCGAAAAATATGTGTCAAAAAAAGTGGTGCATTTTTTGAATAATTCTCGTGTTAGCAAGCAAGGTAAAAAAGTGCATTCTTCGTTGGGGGTCCCCGACTTCGGCACTTTTTTACCAACGCGGACTGCCTCGCAGTCACCGCTTTCCGATAAGGGAACCCGTCACCCTTATCGCTGCTGAAATTTGAAAAATCAAATCTGCACCGCATACAATGAAATAACAAGAGGAGGAAAAACAACATGAGAAAGTATAAACAGGTCAAAGAGAAGAAAGTCACATACGACCTTGACGAATGGGAAGAGGTTGAGCACCGCGCGGAGAAATTGAAGCTGAAAACCGGAACGTATATTAAGCGCATTTCGGTGGACGGTAAGATCATCGCCTGCGACGTTGATACCCTGCTCAAATTGATAAACGAGATAAACGCGATAGGCCGCAACATCAATATGCTGACCCGCAAGGCATTGGAGATCAACAGTATCTATGCCGAGGATATGGAAAAGATACAGGAGGGCTTCGAGAGCTTATGCCGTACTGTAAACTCAAATCTGTTCATACCACAGTTCAGAATACTTTGAACTACATACTGAATCCGGAGAAAACCGATGAGCTGCTGTATGCGGACTCCATTAACTGTTTCACGGACGCTCCGTGCGCGTATGATAACATGAAAATGATTTATGAGCATTACAGCGGACGCAGCTTCACCGCACCCATGCCAAAAAATGGAAATTGCCCGATAAAGGCTATTCACCTCATTCAGTCGTTCTCGCCGGAGGACGGTGTAACGCCCGAACAGGTACATGAGATAGGAATGGAACTTGTGCGGGAGCTATACGGCGATAAGGTTCAGGCAGTTGTGACGACACACGTTGACAAGGAACACATACATAACCATGTGTTGGTGTGTTCCTACACTACCGACGGCAGAAAGCTGTATAACACCATATCGGAGGTTAAACGCTTACGCGATCTGTCGGACTATTTATGTGAGGTGCGCGGTATTCGCAATGTCATGGAAGAACGGCAGGGCAAGAGTTACAGCATATCCTATTCGGAGTGGCAGCATCGCAAGCGCGGCACTTCATGGAAAGCACACATTTCCGCTTACATCGACAGCCTGATACCGGTAGCAAAAAATCTCGAACACCTGTTGCAGATTATGGAAGCTCACGGCTACACAGTCAAGCGTGGAATGTACATCTCCGTGAGAGCACCTGACCAAAAGAGAGCGATCCGGCTGATAACGCTCGGTACTAACTACAAGGAATCCGCACTTTCCGAACGCATACAGGAGTACCTTGACGCTCAGCCGAAACCGAGAACTCTCACTGAGATCTTCGAGCTGATACAACGGGAGTTCACGCGGGAAACGCGGAACATCTGTTTCGCCGCCGGTGTAAAAGATACGACAGAGCTTCTCTGCAAGCAGCTTGCACTTATCAATAATGAACATATTTCCAGTGTGGGCGAAGCCGAGCAGCTTTTGGAAAATGCTCAAAAGCGTATCACGGAGCTTGAATCCGCCATAACGGATTTGAGTGCGGAAGCCCAGCACAAGCATATCGTGGCTGCCGCCGCCGAGAGATATTTCGGCAAGCACAAGTTCGGGGAATACCCTAACGCCCAGCGAAAGAGCGACAAGCTGATACTTGCGCGGGCGGGTATTACCGCGATAACCGATGTTTTGGGATATGCTGATGATGTCGCCGCTGATAACGAACGGCTCGCGGAAATGCAGACGGAGCTTGAAGAACAGAAAAAGCGTGAAGCGGTTCTTCGTGGGATTATCAGGACTTACGGTGACGGGGACGACTATATTACCAAGCTCGTCAAGAGAACCCGTGAAAAGCTCGATGAGCAAGAGCAGGCTCGGGTCAGGGAACTTCAAGCGAAGAAGTACAGCGTCTATACTCCGACCGATACAAAGAACATTGCTTTTGATCGGGCGAATATAGATTATTACAATAAAAGCTTCGAGCAGAGCTTGTTTGAGGTCAATGCTGATCCCGACAGCATTTATGAAACGCTGAACGAGATATATCAGACGCACGACTTGTTTGACGGTGATGTTATCTGTATTGACGGCAAGGCTCATTATATTGATACTGACTGTTTCCGCGAGGTTGGTGACTTTATGCAGTCACGCGCCGAGATTGAACGTCAGCGTCAGGAGGAGCTTGCAAAACAGGAGCAGGAGCGCATTGTCGCCGAAGAACGCCGCCGTCAGCAGGAAGAAGAACAGTGCAGACTGGAAGAACAGAAAAAGAAGAAGGAAGAGGAAACAACTAAATCAGTGAAGCCGAAGAGAAATAGAGGCTTGCACTGATAGAGAACAGGAGGTTCAATGAGAAGATATGAAATCAGGACGAGCACCGTAGCAGAGACTACGGACGAACAGATCAGGGCTCTTGCAGCCAGCTTCTACCCGACTATCCGGGCGTACTATGACACCGAGGAAGGGAAGAAGATGTTCGAGGAATTCATGGACGCGCAGAATGTGGGGGATAACAAACCTGCGGCGTAAAAAAACAGTCTGCCCCCGCCTCATAACGAGGCGGGGAAGCAGATCGTTAAAAGTATCACATATACTATTATAATATAGTTATAGAAAAAATATCAGAAATCACGCTTTAAACTATTGAAATTCAGTCCAAAGCGTGGTATAATAAGGACAATGGAGTATTCAAGGAGGATAGAAAGCTATGAAAGCAGTGATTTATGCAAGATATTCGTGCGACAACCAGCGCGAGGAGAGCATTGAAGGTCAGCTCCGCGAGTGTCGGGACTTCGCCGCAAAGAAGGATATGACCGTGGTCGGAACCTACATCGACCGCGCAATGTCAGCCAAGACCGACAACCGCCCGGAATTCCAGCGCATGATCGCGGAAAGCGGCAAGAATATGTTTGATACGGTCATAGTCTGGAAGCTTGACCGTTTTGCCCGTAACCGCTATGACAGCGCCCGGTACAAGATGCTGCTACGTAAAAACGGTGTCAAGGTCGTATCTGCAACGGAGGTCATATCCGAGGGAGCAGAGGGTATTATCCTCGAATCCGTGCTTGAAGGATACGCGGAATACTACTCCGCGGAGCTTTCCGAGAAAGTAATACGCGGAATGACCGAAAATGCCCTTAAAAAGCAGTATAACGGGGGAAACGTGCCGACGGGTTACTACATTGACGAGCAGAAGCACTATCAGATCGACAAGCTCGTCGCGCCGTTCGTCCGTGAAGCTTTCCAAATGTACATCAACAACCGTCCGATCAAGGACATTGTGGCGTATCTGAACGAAAATCACGTCACGACCTGCAAGAATAAGCCGTTTACAAAGACTTCGGTCTCGGCTATGTTGCAGGTTCGCAAATATATGGGGGAGTATCGTTACCGGGATGTGGTATTTGAGGACGGAATCCCCGCGATAATAACGAAGGAGATGTTTAACATGGCACAGCAGAGGCTCGAAAAGAACAGATATGCCCCCGCGTGTATGAAAGCCGACATTACCTACCTGCTTACCACCAAGCTGATCTGCGGTCATTGCGGTGCATTTATGGTAGGGGAGAGCGGAACAGGTACAGGTAACAAGAAGTATCACTATTATAAATGTGTATCCGCGAAGAAGAAAAAGGGCTGCACCAAGCGGACAGTACGCAAAGAATTCATCGAAAACCTCGTGGTTGACAGCGTTGTGAGAAATTTGTTTAATCCCGACACAATTGATAGGATTGCGGACGCGGTCATGGCGGAGCAGGATAAGGAAAGTACCGTTATCCCGCTGCTGGAGCGGGAATTGGCGGAAACACAGAAAACGCTCGACAATGTTATGACAGCTATCGAGCAGGGAATCATCACGGAAACCACCAAGCGCCGCATGAGGGAGCTTGAAGCCAAGAAGTCCGAGATCGAGACGAAAATAATCCGTGAGGAGATCAAGGAGCAGCGTCTGACGAAGGAACAGATTGTGGCATGGCTCACCAAGCTCACTAAACTTGACCTCGCGGACGAGGGCAACAAGCTCAGGATCATCGAGACCTATGTGAACTCGGTGTATGCCTACGATGATAAAATTGTCGTCAATTTCAACTGCAGGGAGGAGCCGGAAACGGTTCCTCTCCCGCTCAAAATAGTGACTGATGTTTCGGATTTGTTGACGGTCGGGGAGCCATCATAAGTATCCAATTTAGATATTCAGCCCACAAAAGGCTTGGTTAAGCCATTTGTGGGCTGAAATCTTATAGATTTTAAAAAACACGTTTCGTAGATATTTTTTGACCGTTTTTTTGGTACTTACTGGACTTGAACTGACCGAGTGTAGAAAAATTAAGTGATATTTTATTAAAAAGCAACAAATTAATAATATTTGACCGAATTCAAATATTTTCTATATATCGTACAAAATATTTTATGAAAGTTTGTTAAAAACAATGAATCGTTTGACTTTTTCCGACCGATATGATATAATCGGAAAGGTCGCATACACGACCGGAATCGGAGCTGAAAGTCAATGGAAAACATCGAGGTCACGGTCATCGGCGGCGACATATCTCTTGCCGAACGTCAGGCATATATCGAACGAGGAAAAAATAATAAACCGAATATGATACTGACGGCAATCAAGGTGGAACTGGACGGTGACTTTGCCGATATCACATATCAATACGCAGACCCGCCGCAGGATATGACAGTAAGCATTGGTGGCTGCATGATCGGTAAGTTCGGCAGTTTCAACCACGGCAAGCAAGCCGAATACCTTGACAGGATCCCGAACGATCTGAATTAAATAACATTTAGAGCCTGTAAGCTCAGATGCGAGTAACATCGCATTTGAACTTGCAGGCTCTTTTTTTGTTGCAAAATTCAGTAAAAACAGAGAATTTCATTTGCGAAAAAAGATAAAATTCGGCAAAGTAAATGAAATTTTCAAAGAAAGGAAGCTCCAATGTATTTCACAGAATCACCCCATTTACAGAGCATAGAGGCGGCTATGAAAATGATACCGCGTCACCCGCTGATACAGGACGCTGAACAGAAAGGAAGCAGTATGAAGCTTAAATTCTTATCGGAAGATCACTGTGACAGATTTCTCTCCCTTTTCAAGAGACTCCGAACAAATCCCCTTCGCAGTGAACCGGAGTATTGCGCTGCGATCTATCTGCTGACCGCAGATCCCGACCTGTGGGAAACAGTCGCAGATAAGGTCAAGGATGAAAGTATCGAATTCAAGAGCATTAAGCTGCGAACCGTTGACTGCGACCGATATGCGCTGTATAAGTCGGCAAAGGACATTCTTTGCCATAAGTTCAAGCTATCATTGGCAGAACTGCGGGAAATGGAACTGCTTGATATTACCATAAAGCTGATACGGACGGCGGTTCTTGTCTCCAAGAACGGCTACGGGTACATAGAAGTCGATAAATTCGGTTTGGACGACATCAAGGTCTGAACCGTTTTTATATATTTTTATCACAAGAAGGAAGAAGGTGAAATAATGCCGAATTATGTAACGAACCGCATTGTAATGACCGGTGAGCAGTCACGGATAGACGAGCTTGTCCGTGCAGTGCAGTTTTCGGACGAGGCTCTCGGCAGCGTTGATTTCAGCAAGGTGATACCTATGCCGCCGGAGCTTGATATCCCGGAATGCACCGACACACAGGACGGTTTCAAGCTCTACTCCGATTTTGTTGAGGTTTACAAGATCGGACTTGATAACAGACCGCTCGACCCGATGAACATCCCCGCGAGAGCCGAAAATGCATTCCTCAATTACAGACGAGGCATAAGCGATAGAGTCTGGACACTCGGAAGGGCTGCATATCGCAACTATGAGAAATACGGCTTCAAGACTTGGCTCGACTGGCGAATGAAGATGTGGAACACCAACTCCGAGGGCAGACGGTTTGAACCATTCTCGGACAACACCATTTGCTTTGAGACAGCGTGGTCGAGGGCTTCTCCCATTGTCGAGCAGCTTTCGAGAATGTACCCCGATGTGCATTTCAACTATGCGTGGGCAGACGAGGATTTCGGAAACAATGTCGGTGAAGTCGAGCTGCAAAACGGAGAGATAACTTACGAAAATATCCCTGCGCCGTTTTCAAAGGAAGCCTTTGAAATGGCTGCGGAGATACGCGGTGAAGATCTGCTGGCAGACCGACACATGATGTTCAACGAAGAAACCGACACCTATGAGCGCCTTTCCGACGAGGAATGGGAAGCTCTCGAAGCCTCAGGAGAACCGCAGCAGTCAATGTAACTGCCGCGGTATTTTTATGCGGGGAGGTGATAATCGGCTTAAAGGTATTGGAATTGTTCGCGGGGACACGGTCTATCGGTCGTGCTTTTGAACGGCGCGGTCATGCAGTATTCTCGGTCGAGTGGAACAAGGACTTTGAGAACATTTCGCTGTATAAGGACATATCCGAGCTGACGGCACAGGAGATAATCGACAGCTTCGGGCGACCGGACGTGATATGGGCTTCGCCTGACTGCACTACATTCAGCATTGCGGCGATATCGCATCACAGACGGAAGAACGAAGAAACAGGAAATCTCGATCCCGTCAGCGATTACGCTAAGTTCTGTGATAAAGTTGACACTCACGTTCTTGACCTCATTCGTGAACTTGCTCCGAAGTATTGGTTCATTGAGAACCCGAGAGGTGGTATGAGGAAGATGACCTGGATGCAGTCTCTTCCACGGTACACAGTTACATACTGTCAATACGGAGATAAGCGAATGAAACCGACCGATATCTGGACGAACCACCCAGATCCGAAGTTCCTGCCGCCCTGTCACAATGGTGACTCGTGTCACGAACCTGCACCGCGAGGCAGTAAGACAGGAACACAGGGGCTTAAGGGCAGCGTCCAAAGAAGCATGATACCGGACAGGCTCTGCGAACACATTGTAAGAATATGCGAGGAATGACTCGCACCGTTCTCCATGATATCTTGAGCGATGAAATATTATAAACCAAATAAGAAAGTATGAGGTAACAAAAATGAAAAAGAAAAAGGTAAGAAAACTGTTCAGAAAGGTATTGAAGCAGTCGACAACGGCTGAAAAGCAGATAAGCAAAGTCTCGGTATGGATACAGGATTTCATCGGAAGATCATCGCCGGATATAATGACGAGGGCGGATACGGAAGTATCAACCCACTGCGACTGTCTTTGTGACAGCTGCAGACAGAGATCAAACAGGAGATGGTCACAGCAATCAGATTTTTCGATATGTTCTCCGGAATTGGTGGATTCCGTTCTGGACTTGAACGAGCAGGAGGATTTAAATGTATCGGCAACTGCGAGATCGACAAGCATGCGGAAGCCGCCTACAGAGCGATGTATGAAACGAAAGGAGAAGAATATTACAACGACGCAAGAACGATCGACACAGACAGCGTTGGAGACTTTGATCTCATCGCTGGAGGCTTTCCATGCCAATCCTTTTCTGTCGCCGGACACAGATTGGGTCTCAATGACGAGCGAGGTAATCTCTTCCTTGAAATTGCAAGACTCATTGAAGCCAAGCGACCTGCGTTTTTTCTGCTTGAAAATGTTCCCGGACTGCTATCGCATAACAAGGGGCAAACTTTCAAAGTCATCCTTACCAAATTTTCCGAATTGGGGTATTCATTTGAATGGATGGTGCTTAACAGCGCGCATTTCGGAGTCCCGCAGCAGCGGCGAAGGGTGTTCATTGTCGGATATTCTCGAAACGAATGTGCCGGAAGAATATTTCCTCTCAAACAAGGCGATGGAAAGGATCTTAACTGCATAATACCTGGAAATCAGACGTGGCGGGTATATGGCACGGAAGGATCCGCCTGTACCCAGTGTGCGGGATCCGGCGGTGGCGGTGGCAAGACCGGACTGTACTTCATTGACAACAACCGCGATCCTAGGATAACAGATCATGCCAGATGCATAACGGCAAGGCAGGATTCCGGTGTCAGCAAGCGCCGCGGTGAACATTCCGCTGTTCTTGTGGAAACAGGTCCGTGCGCAGTGATAAATCCCGCGAAAAAATGTGTACGGCAGAACGGCAGACGTGTGAAGGGACCGAACGAGCCGATGTACACGATAACCGTCCAAGACAGACACGGTATCATTCATCAAGGCAGGATCCGCAGACTTATGCCGATAGAGTGTTGGAGACTACAAGGCTTTACTGATGAGCAATTTAACTGCGCTTCATCGGTCTGCAAAGCCAACACTCATCTATACCGAATGGCGGGAAACTCGGTCACAGTTCCCGTAATAACCGCAATAGCACAGAAGATCAAGGTAGCGGCTGAGATGATAGGACTTGATACAGCATAAACGAGGTAAAGCAATATGTGTAAAGTAAACGCTAAAACCGAGGACTATGAGTCTTTCTTCATTCTCGGTCAGGACGCTCTGTTCACGAATTCACGGCTCGACCGTGCAACGATCCTGGAAGGGCTCTATGCCTACGACCTGCGGGACGAGTGCGATGGCAACATCAACGAACTGAAAGATTTCGTGCTGGTCAACCATTGGGGAACGGTCCTTGTCAAGGAACCTATTGCGGGTGCCGACAGGGGCGTTCAGATAAAGCCGTATGATTACAACTACATCGGCGACACAATGACCGTTGACGAGTTCATGAGCGAACAGCCGGAAACAGTACAGACACAAACCTTATAAATAACCGTATTGCCTGCAAGGACAGGCGATACCATAAATATATAGCAATTCATTTCCCTTTCGGTCGCGACTGTTCCTGCGGGCATCACCGAAAGGGGGTGATGATATAAACAGCTTTATGAGCTGGATAGGCGGCAAGAAAAGCAGTCGCGACATAATAATCCCGAAATTCCCGCTGTACTATGAAAAGTACATCGAGGTGTTCGGCGGTGGCGGCTGGATACTCTTCGCGAAGCCGCCCGGTAACGACTTCGAGGTGTTCAACGACTTCAACAGCAACATCTCAAATCTGTACACCTGCGTCCGTGACAAAAGTGCGGAGCTGATTGAACGGCTCCGGTTTGTACTTAACAGCCGAGAGGATTTCGACCGTATCAAGCATATAATCAGCGAGAAAGCCGAGATCGGTGATGTTCAGAGAGCCGCGGAGTTCTATCAGCTTATCCGGTACAGCTACGCAAGCGGGTGTGACAGCTTCGGTGGCAAGCCTCACTCCATGTGGAGCAACTTCCCGCTGATAGAACAGGCTTCACGCCGTTTGCAGAAAGTCATAATCGAAAACAGGGACTTTGAGAAGCTCATCTCCGCACAGGACAGCGAGGTGAGCTTTTTCTATTGCGACCCGCCCTATTACGCGACCGAGAGCTACTACGAAAACGTAGGTTTCACAAAAGCTGACCACGAACGGCTCCGGAACGCACTCACGGGAATAAGCGGAAAATTCCTTGTTTCGTACAACGATTGTGAAGAGATACGCAGCCTGTATGACGGATGCCGGATGTTCTCCTATGAACGGCTGAACAATATACGGCAGCGATTCGACGGCGGCAGTATGTTCGGCGAACTGCTGATATCCAACTACGACATGGACGAGCGGAAAAAGAATCCGCCAAAACAGATCAGTTTCTTTGATGATGACAACGAATTTATGGAGGAAATGCAATGATAACATTTCAGACAAGACTTACCAAGAAAGGCAATATAAAGGTGCCTCTTGACATTCTCAACCTTATGTCGGCTTGCCCCGGCGACGATGTGATCGTGTCGGTCGATCTCGACCGCGACTCCCTTGTGGTCAGCAGATACGATGATGATGACGAATTTGGTATTACTGTTCCCGCAAATCTGCTCTATGAGGCAGGTATTGACAACGACAACTATCAGATGTATGCCGACAACGGCAGAGTGATCATTACAGAGGGAGATGAGTACGATGACTGAGAATCAGATTCAGACCTTTACCAATGAGCAGTTCGGACAGATCAGAACGGTGCTGATAGACGGCGAGCCGTGGTTTGTAGGTAAGGATGTTGCAACTTCGCTTGGGTACTCAAATCCGGCAAAAGCAATAAGAGATCATGTAGACGAGGAAGATAAGCTGAGTGAACGAATCGTTCTCTCAGGTCAGACACGTGAGGCTATCTTGGTGAACGAATCAGGTCTTTATTCTCTTATTCTTTCAAGCAAGCTCCCGACTGCAAAGGTGTTCAAACGCTGGGTAACTTCAGATGTTCTGCCCTCTATCCGCAAGACCGGCGGCTATGCTACGCCCGAAGCGATATACAAGACTCTGACCGAGCCGAAGAACCTCATCATCGTGCTTGAAACGCTTGCCGAGGAACAGGCGAAGAACAAAAGACTGACTGCCGAGAACGCGGTGCTGTCTGTTAAGGCTAAGTATTACGACGCTATCCTTGCCAGCTCCGAGTCCCTTCCGATAACCCAGATCGCAAAGGATTATGGAATGTCTGCGGTTACGCTCAATAAGCTTCTCTGCGATATGGATATACAGTTCAAGCGCTGCGGAACGTGGATACTCTATCAGGACTATGCCGACAAGGGGTACACACAAACCAAGACGTTCATCATCAATGAAAATCAGACCAAATCGTACACGACATGGACGCAGAAAGGCAGGCTTTTCCTGTACAATCTTCTCAAAGCGCACGGGATTGTGCCTATGTGTGAGCGTCCCGAAATATCAGGGTACATAAGCCGCTGACGGCTTATTGATATACAAAGACCGGACAACCGACAGATCAGCGGTCAGAGCTGACAAGTGCCACAGAACTACAGACTTTGAGCAGCATCTCCCGCGGAACGACAGGAGATCCGGTAAACAAACCATATTTTATGAAAGGAAAGAAGAATCATGAAGTTTTTCAAGAACGTAAAGGAAAAGGTCACAAACAGGACGGCAAAGGTAAAGGCGAAGGCTGTCTCTCTCTGGGCTGTTGCAGCCTGCAACCGTGGTGAGAACTACGTTGACAGCGGCGTTAAGATCCTTATCGCCGTAGTTATCGGCGCACTTCTCCTCGGCGGTCTCTATGCTCTCTTCGGCGATACCATTATGCCGACAGTGACTAAGAAAGTCGAGGAAATGTTCGAGTTCAAGGGCTAAGAAGCCGCTCCGAAAGGAGCAGGAGGTAAACCGTGAAACTGAAGATCTCAGCGATACTGCTCGTGCTGTGCATGATTTTCGGCGGCAGTATTCCGCATACCAATGCGGCAGCATTTGAGCAGGACATAACAGGTACAGTACCGATGCAGCTTCCCGAGATCGAACCCAACCCCGATGATGCCGCGGCTATGGAGACTGTAGCCGCGGTCATCGTCATTATTCTCGTAGTCTGCGTGGTAATTTACATCTGCGACACATCTGATTAGAACGAAAGGAAAAAAGAATATGGACATCAATGTAAGGATCAACAAGATCAACACAACAGGAAACGTCAAGGCGACTGCTTCCGTAACTCTCGACGATTGCTTCGGGATCCGCGGAGTCAAGGTCATAGAGGGCAAGAACGGACTCTTCATCAATATGCCGTCGTACAAAGGCTCGAATGGTCAGTACAACGACATCTGCTTCCCCACAACAGCAGAGTTTCGCAAGGAGCTTGCCGATGCGGTCGTTGAGGCATACAAGCTCGCCATAGAGCAGATACAGAAGCAGTCGACTCAGTATGAGCCTTCAGTTTATGACGAGCCTGTTCCCGAGTTATCAATGTAAGATAAACAAAAAACGTAATTACGAAAGGAAAGATAAACTATGAACATTATCAAGAACATCAAGAACTTATTCAAGAATGCGGCAATAACCGTAAAGTATGCTATCTACGGCATTATCCGCAGAGTAAAGCTCGCAACTGCGAGAATGACCGCTGTTGCAGCTTGCGCCCGCGGCGAGAACTACGTTGACAGCGGTGTTAAGATCCTTATTGCCGTAGTCATCGGCGCGCTCCTTCTCGGCGGTCTTTACGCTCTGTTCGGTGATACCATTATGCCCACCGTGACCAAGAAGGTCGAGGAAATGTTTGAGTTCAAGGGCTGATGCCGGTCATACAAACAGCCGTCATCATCGTCCTGCTCTGTATCGAGGTGTACTGCGATCTGAAAGACCGCACGATACCAAATGAAATATCGCTTGCGATTGCCTTGGCAGCCTTCATAGATTTTCATTTTGAAAATCTGTGGGGACTGCTGCCCGCAGCGATGTTTTTTATAGGAGCGCTGTTCACGAAGATCGGCGGCGGTGATGTGAAAGCGGTCGCGGCTCTGAGCCTGTCGCTCGGACTATGGAAAACGCTCCTGCTACTGTTTGCGGCGGAGCTGTCTATGCTGGTATTCTACGGGATATCGGCGATCATTCAGAAGTTAAGGCATAGAACGGCAGACAGGAATCTGCCGTTTCTGCCATTTATTATGTTCGGATATTTATGTACTTTAATTCTATAGAAAACAGGTGATATATATGAAACTTTTTAAAAACAGAACAGTCCTCGGCGTTCTCTGCATCGCCATTGCCCTCGTGATATGCTTCGTGATCACTCCGCTGTTCAATGCTTCGGCGGCGAATCTCACCACTATCGTCCGTATAAAGAACGATATCAAGGTAGGAACGGAGATTACAAGCAAAGATATCGAAACTGTTGAGGTCGGAGCGTACAATCTGCCCTCGAATGTAGTCAAAAAGCCCGATGATGTTGTTGGCAAGTATGCCGCCGTTGAGCTGCTCAAGGACGAGTATGTGCTTTCCACCAAGATCAGTGATACGCCAGCGACCGAGAATGTGTATCTCTACGGCATGAACGGCTCAAAACGTGTTATGTCGGTAACACTGCCGTCCTTCGCAAAGGGACTTTCGGGTAAGCTCATGTCCGGTGATATAGTGTCCGTGATTGCAGTAGATTACCAGGAAAAAGGCGAAACGGTCGTACCCGATGAACTCCAGTATGTTCAGGTGGTCGCAGCTACCGATAAGCGTGGCAACGACGAGAAAGTGACCGAATACCGCGCCGATGGCGAGGAAGAAACCGACCTGCCCGAGACTGTAACACTTATGGTCTCCCCGTCACAGGCGATAGTCCTCGCGGAACTTGAAGCCGAGGGTGAGATACACATTGCGCTTGTTTATCGCGGAACGCAGGAGAATGCCGATAAGTTCCTCGAAGCGCAGGAAAAGATACTCAAGGACAAGGCAGATGTGACCGTGACCGAGAAAACCGAGGAATCGGAAACGGAGGTGAAACCGGAAACAACAGCCGAGCTGTTTGGAGGTGAGCCAGAGATCACGGAAGAAACCGAGGAATCAGAGACTACGGTCGAGCTGGATATCCCCGACCTTGCCCCCGAAGACGAAATTGAGAATGACGATACTACCGGAGAAACCGCGGAGGTGACTGACAATGGCATCATTTCTGAATAAGCTGATGAAGCACGGCGATGAGGACGAAGAACTTGATATGGAGTTTGACATCGCTGAAAACGAATGTTTTGAGCTACCTCCCGACCGTAAGGATAATCAGATACTCGCGGTCTGGGGCAGCCCGTCCTCTGGCAAGACTATCATGAGCGTAAAGATCGCCCGATATATCGCCGCGCAGAAAAAGAATGTTATTCTCGTTCTCGCGGATATGTCCGCGCCGCCGCTTCCGTACATCTGCCCGTCCTCAGACCTTGAAGCCGAGGTGTCTCTCGGAACGATACTCGCATCCGCAGAAGTCACGGGCAGCATCATCAAGCAGAATGCGATACTGCATAAACGTAACGAATATCTCACCATGCTCGGAATGCTCAAAGGCGAGAACGCATTCACTTACGCGCCGTACACGGAAACACAGGCAAAAGAGCTTCTGAACGAGCTTCGCCGTATGGCTGACTACATCATTATCGACTGCACATCGAACATAACCAACGATATACTGTCGGCAGTGGCACTGATCGACTCGGACGCGGTTCTGCGTCTGGTGTCCTGCGACTTAAAATCCATAAGCTACCTGTCATCGCAGATGCCCGTGCTGCTCGACAATAAGTTCAATGTCAACAAGCAGTACAAGGCGGCAAGCAATATAGACGCGTTTCAGGCTGACGAGAACATAGAACAGGTCGTAGGCGGCGTATCATTCAAGATACCGCATTCCGAGGAAGTACATCAGCAGTTCCTCGCCGGAAACCTGTTCGGAGCGCTCTCCGCAAAGGACAGCAAGGACTTCCGTAAATCGGTGGCGAAGATATCCAACGAAATATTTGAGTTAGGGTGATAACTATGGCATTAACAGCAAACACGAATACACAGAACTTATTCTACAGATCAAGCGATACCAAGCAGTTTTCGGAGGTTCTCGAAGAAGTCCAGTCCTATGTTTCGAGCAAATACTCGGCGCTGGTCGTTGACGGCATAAACAACATAGGCACGGGCAACGAGGAAGTCAAGGCACAGGTCAAGAGGTACATAGGAAAGTACCTTCTTGACCACCGTCTGACGGTCGCAGACATGACGCAGCAGGAGCTTATTGACAAGCTCTATACCGAAATGGCTGAGTTCTCGTTCCTCACGAAATACATCTTCGGCTCGGGCATTGAGGAAATAAACATCAACTCATGGGACGATATAGAGGTGCAGTATTCAAGCGGTGAGACTGTCAAGATCGACGAGAAATTTGAAAGCCCCGACCATGCCATAAATATCGTCAGAAGAATGCTGCACGTTTCCGGAATGGTGTTGGATAACACTTCTCCGGCTATTCTCGGACATCTCTCCAAGAACATAAGAATTGCGGTGCTAAAAACCCCTCTTGTCGATGAAGATGTCGGTGTTGCGGCATCTATCCGAATCGTCAATTCCCAGCACCTCACCAAAGAGGACTTCATCAAGCATGGCACGGCTACCGAAGAAATGATGGATTTTCTTTCGTTCGCTGTTCGCTACGGTGCTTCTACAACTGTCGCGGGCGCGACCTCGTCCGGTAAAACGACGCTCACAGGCTGGCTGCTCACAACGATACCTCATAATAAGCGTATCTTCACTATTGAAGCGGGTTCTCGTGAACTTGACCTTGTGGAGCGTGATGAGAATGGAAAGATCGTAAACAAGGTAATTCATACGATAACCCGTGAATCTGAGGACGAAAAGAAAAGTATCACACAGGACAACTTGCTCGATATGTCTCTGCGTTTCCACCCCGATTACATAGTAGTCGGAGAAATGAGATCGAGTGAGGCAGATTCCGCTCAGGAAGCGGCTCGAACAGGCCATACCGTTATCACCACAATACACTCGAACTCCTGCGAAGCCACATGGCGCAGAATGGTTACGCTCTGCAAGAGAAAATACCCGAATGTCGATGATACCGTCATTCTGAACCTTGTAACCGAGGCATTCCCGATAGTCGTGTACGCCAAGCAGCTTGAAAACAAGCAGCGCCGTATCATGGAGATCATGGAATGCGAGATAAAGCCGGACGGCGAGCGCGAATACCATACGCTGTACCGCTACAAGATCAGCGAGAATCGTGTCGAGGACGGAAAGTTCATCATCAAGGGCGAACACATCAAGGTCGAGGATCCGTCACCGTCCTTACAGCGCAGAATGCTGGAGAACGGCGCTTCGGTCGAGGAATTGAACAGATTTTTACGGAAAGGAGAGCATAAATGAACGCGGTATATCTAATTGCATTTATAGGCTTGGTCGTGGGATTTTTCCTGCTGTTCGGCATAACGCCGCTGGAATTCACGGACGGACTTTTCGGATTTCTTACCGCAAAGCCGAATACTCTGAAATCGCAGATAAACGAGGCTACACAGCGCAAAAAGCCGAACTTCTTCCGCCGTGAGATCATGGAAGCGCAGGAGATATTACGGCTCACGAACCGCACAAATATGTTCTCGCTGCTGTGTGTATGCTCCCTCGGACTCTCGGCGATAGGACTGTGCGTGTCTATTCTGATCGGAAATGTGTTCCTTGCGCCGGTAATGGCGATAGGCTTAATGTTCGTGCCTTTCTGGTATATCAAGACCACGGCAAGCAATTACAAGAAAGACATTGCCGCGGAGCTTGAAACTGCCCTGTCGATAATAACTACGGCGTATCTTCGTAACGAGGACATAATCACATCAATCGAGGAAAATATCCATTATCTGAATGCTCCCGTAAAGACCGTGTTCGAGGAATTCCTGTCGAGCATAAAGCTGTCAAACCCCGATGTTGAGGCGGCTCTGCTCGCTATGAAAAAGAAGATCGACAATGAGGTGTTCCACGAATGGATAGACGAGCTTATTCTCTGTATGAATGACCGCTCGTTGAAATCCACACTCACGCCGACAGTCAACAAGTTTTCGGATATGCGCGTAGTAAACGCAGACCTCGAATACATGATAACCGGTCCGAGAAAAGAGTTCATCACAATGGTATTCCTCGTTGTCGGAAATATCCCGCTGCTGTATATGCTCAACAAGGCATGGTACACATCGCTCATGGAATCCATTGTGGGTCAGATCGTGCTTGCAATATCGGCAGTGGCAATATTTATTTCAACGGCAATAGTCATTAAGCTGACAAAGCCGATAGAGTACAAGAGATAAGGGGGAGCAGTATGTTAGTTTTATTGATAATAAGCGGTATCGCGCTTTCGGTCGGGCTGTTCTTCCTTATGGCAGATGTGCTGAAAATACCGTATCTGAAAACATCAAAGGCGGTAATGTCTGTCGGCAAGACCGACAAGAAGATATCCAAGACCATAGACGCTGTGCTTGTTGACGCGTCTGTCCGCATAGGAAAGCTCATTCCTATGGACAAGTACAAGCGTATCCGCATGGAAAAGACGCTTGCGTCCGCAGACATAAAGATGACACCCGAGACATTCAGAGCGTATTCGCTGTTAAAGGCTTTTGGCGTAGGACTGCTGATATCCCGTGTGCGCTGATCTTCCCGATGATAATTCCGCTGATAATCATACTTGCGGTGGCGGTGTATTTCAAGGAGATCGGCAAGGCTGACGAGCAGATGCGAAAGAAAAGAGCTGCGATAGAGAGCGAACTGCCCCGATTCGTGGCGACTGTTGAGCAGGAGCTGAAAACTTCTCGTGATATACTTTCCATAATGGAAAATTACAAGAAGCACGCAGGAGCGGAGTTCAGTTATGAACTGGACGTAACAACTGCCGACATGAGAAGTTCCAGTTATGAAGCGGCTTTGACGAGATTTGAATCCCGTATCGGTTCTTCGCAGCTCTCCGATGTTGTGCGCGGTCTGGTGTCGGTCATCAGAGGCGACAACAGCGCGGTATATTTCAAAATGCTCGCTCACGATTTCAAGCTAATGGAATTACAGCGATTGAAAAATGAAGCGCAGAAGATACCGCCGAAGATCCGCATTTTCAGCCTTGCAATGCTGATGATATTTCTGCTGACATATCTCGTTGTAATGGGTATGCAGCTTATTGACGCACTCGGAACGATGATGTAACGGAGGTGCAATTTGAAGAAAATAACAAATGTATTGCGAAGTAAGCGCGGCGAAGGCTACATAGATGTGTGCATCATCGTGCTTGTGTTCGTGATAATAATGGCATTCATGCTGGCGGCTGTCCCGGTGTTCGTGGCGAAGATACAGCTTGACAACTTTGCGGACGAGCTTGTCCGTGAAGCGGAGATAGCCGGTCATATCGGCTCGGAGACTACCGCGAGGGCGGCTGTTCTTTCGGAAAAAACAGGACTGCATCCGACGATAAAATGGTCACGAAGCGGCAGAGTTCAGCTCAACCAGGAGTTTACGGTCACGCTGACTACCACCAAAGACATAGGCTTCGGTCCGTTCGGCAGTTTCCCCGTGGAGCTTAAAGCGGCGGCTTCGGGCAAGAGTGAGGTGTACTGGAAATGAGAAAGTTTCTGTATCGCCTTAAGAATAAAAAAGGCTTCTCCGGTCCGTGGGTCGTGGTCGTAGCGCTTATCGGCGTTATGCTGTTTGTGGTCATCAGCCAGTATATCCGGCTGATGATGATCGCGGCGGGTGTCAAAGACGCGGTGCAGTCCGCTGTGATCTCCGCTTCGGTCAGCAATTGGGCGAATGTTTACCCGTGTATCCGGGAGGGGTATGCGGGCGGGTATAGGTACAAACAAGGCTCATGGAACGAGCGGATAACCACAGGAAACATATATGGCAGACTTTCAAATCTGCTGGGGCTGAAAAATGTCGGCGGCAAATACTGTTCGATCAACGATGACGGGGTCGAGTACGCGGTATATGGACTAAGTGTGAATATCGACAACTCGCCTTTTGCGCCGAGCAGTACGAACGGCATACAGGAGTTTCAGGCTACATCAAAGATAACGCTTGAAGTTCCGCTGTCGTTCGGCGGCAATTTGCTCCCGCCCATGAAAGTAGATTTGTTGGTTAAGTCCAGATATATGCCGAAATTTTAGTCCAAAAGGTAGATTTTTCGGTTTTGCGCTGGACTTGCAGACACCGTATATGGTAATGTGGACGATAATAAGAACCGGAAACACAGACTAATAGAAAGGTGTGATCTATATGACAAAGAACGGAAAAAGAAAAGTCCTTATAGGCACAGTATCAGCAGCTTGCATAGCTATGATGTGCGTGATAGGGTCGCAGTTCATAGGCTCGGACGGTATCACGATAAAATCTCATGATACCTCCGGCGCGGACAGAGTCGGGGTGAAGATAAGCACGACTGCTCCGATAATTGCGGAGGAAGAAAGCGCCGTAACATCGGCTCCCGCGGACTCGGCAGATACCACAAGACCGCCCGAAGATGACGAGATCATCATAACGGCGATAACGAGCGCGGAAGATGACCGCAGCAGTGTGATAAACAACGCTCCTGCGGTGACAACAGCGGCTTACACTACCAAGAGCAAGGTCATCGTTGATCAGAGCTTCGAGGCAGCGACCAAGCCCGTGACCGAGCCGCCCGCTCCGGAAGTGACGGACACAGCAATGCTTACCAATGCCGAGACTGAGCCGAGCTACGAAGCGGAACAGACAGTAATAACCACGACTGCCCCGCAGGATACCTCGCTGCAGCACGGACAGACCAGCGGCGGCATGATCTACATCAACGGCTTCGGCTGGATAGTCAATGAGGGCGGCGGCGGTGAAGGCTCCACCAACGAGGAAATGTACTGCAACGGAAACAAGATAGGCTACTTCGGATAAGGAATAAAGAACGCCCGCAGGCTCGGAGCTTGCGGGTGTTCAGCTAGCAAGTTTGTTTTATTTGGAGCTATTCCAGGCGTTGTTGGCGTAGTTTAAAAAAGGATATATAGAGTTATTTTTTAGTAGCAATATATCAAGCCCGTGTGATGCCAAATAATAAAACATTGATCTAAGCTCAGTAATGGTGAATAGAGGAAATGATTTTTCGGAAATAGCCATTCGTAGATTATAATTCACTCTTGACTCATCCTTAATAATATGATTCACAGGGGAAATTAAAAAATTGTATTCTGGAATAGATTGAAATTCATTTGAGTATTCGGTAATAATGGTGTAATTGTTGTCTTGTTCAATATTTTGGTTAATAATTGAGAGGCGGTCTTGAAGTGCTTCTAAAATAAAAACGAACTTCAAGTACCCACTATCTTTTCCTTTGGCTCGAAATATTAATCTGTCATTATAAAACAACTTGTATGAAATCAATTCTCCATATGGATCAAATCTAATACCCATTCCCTTTGAATGATTGTTAGAGTACACACTAACAATTTTTACAGGCTTGTTAAACATATATGAGCAGGTCTCTAATTCACTGTCAAACCATGAAACCGATTTTGGCCCGATGAAATCTTCGTAAGAAAGTTTACCGTGATGTTTTTTTAACGTTTCTGTTGTAAACAAACCCCACATTCCTTTTATGGAGACAGCTATACGAAGAGGCAATTGTTGCCTATCTGCAAAAGCTATTCTTTTCTCTAAATTTCCTTGCGAGATTTTGTAATAATCTTTTCCTGTATGCTTAACCTCAAGCAGCATTTTATTACCATCACGCAATTCGACCTTAAAATCTGGAGTATATTCATCTGTTACATGTGAAAATTCTTCATCATATGCTTCAAAATGTTTCAAAGCGTCAAGGGCTTTAAGTATATATATAAACTCAGCCTCTTTTTCTTTACCAACTATCCTTTTCCTATAATCTTCAAAATCAATACCAAGATAGCTAGCCATTACTTTTTGCTCTTCCTCAGTTTTACCGAGAGCTAATTTATCAAACGCTAATATTTTAGAAAACTCAACATCCATTATTAGCACCTCCTAACGATATTATATCATAATAATATCATATAGTCAACAACCAAGAAAGGAGTCCCATGAAAAGAATAAAAAAGATCATAGTGTCCGCTCTGCTTGCTGTGTTCATAGGCTTGCAGAGCGTTCCTGCTTATGCCGACGGCTCGGTCGGTGATCCGAACATTGATAACGGTGGCGGTGGTCTGCAGAGCGGTACATCATCAAACTTCTGGTATCAGACCGATGACGGTGTTCGTGTAACTATCGTCGATGCCAAGACCGGAGAGGAAAAATCACAGTCTATAGACTACACAAACAAACGCCCGAATGACATTGCCGTTCATTTTGGTAAGAACAGCAAGCGTGATTACACCAACGGTATGGGTCTGACAGCAAGCACAGGAACATACACATACAAGAACCCCGCTCAGGCACTCCCAATAATCGTAAGTGACGGCGAGTACTATGTTTCAAGCATTGATGAGATACGCAGTTACTTTACGGACGAGCAGGTCGTGAAAGCGATAGCATCGGATATGAGTTTCAAGTTCGAGGATCTTGTGAACGGCGATTACAAGCTCATGATCGAGCCAATAGTGTACATCACCTACAACGGGACACGATGTGCGATGACAGCGACAGAGGCGGCTCTGTACAACATCAAGACCGGCGGCGACCTCATAAATAAGTTCGGTCCGCTGTCGCATAAGAACCTGCCGCTGGCGATGTTCCTTGAAGATGATGATCTCGGATATACCGCATGGTCGGGATCTACAACATCAAGAGCCACAGACAGCGATATTATCAACTATCTCGGTGTCGGCATCGTGTCCTTCAAAGAGCCGGACGAGGAGGTCGAGGTAGAAACGAGCGACTATGAATACCGTGTCGATACCGATGTTTACACCTCGGTGACCGTTTCGGGCGGTAAGCACACTCCCGACAATCCCGTGACTGTCATATTCGACATCAAGAATACTTCATACACTGTCAGCAATATCGTCTATCCCGATGGTGCTTCGCAGCTTGTTTGGGTGCGCTGGCATACTCCCACGACCCCGCAGAAGGTCACAATTAATGTAACTGTTATCGGCGGAGCATCTTCCAGTAAAAGCACTATAATTGCAAACATCGTCGATCTCGACGAGAATCCACCTCCTGACCCAACAGCGTATGACCGCAACGATACATTTACTCCCGTGAACCCGCCGAACAAGGCGCAGAGGACGACCGCCGCATGGTCGAAATACTATGCTTACTGGGTACCGGATTGGGTGTGGATATCTCATTGGGTATGGCATACGATTGTAAACCCTGACGGCTCTTACAGCGGATACTGGCAGGATCACGGACATTGGGAAGATAAGGGCGATTGGGAGTTCGATCAGAATATGTTCTCGGCTTCTCTTTCAGCTAACATGACAATAACTCCCGATGAAAAGAACCCCACCAAGACCGGCAGGACAATGAAATCCGGATACGGCATAAACGAACGCGTGACCGCAACCGTCAGCGGCTCCGGTGAACATACCGACATTCAGGATGCTGTCACTTACTTTCCGGAATTCAAGTACAAGAAATACTGGCGCTTGCTCGAAAAGGTATCAGGCGGGTATGAATTCAAAAAGAACGAGTACAGCACCTACAATAACCGCACTCACTTCACGCCCGTTTGGTATCCCGACGGCAGCTACACACCATACACATGGGTAATCGACTGCTGGACACCGGCGGGAATGCTGTCTGTGAACCTCGCCGACAGCGTAACGATAAAGGGCAATGTGTACGATGACTGGCACATTGCCAAAACATACTGAGAAAGGATGATATTATGACGAAGAAAAGAATTATCAGAACGATGCTCCTCATGCTGGCGATGACCGTTTTCATGGCGGCATTTTCAGTCACAGCATTCGCGGACGGCGGCAGCGTATCACAAGCGATCGAGGGGACATGGAATACTGCGTCCGGACAGATCAAGGACGTTGTAAACAATGTCGTGTTCCCGATAATCGACGTTATTCTTGCGGTATTCTTCTTTGCGAAGCTCGGTCTCGCATATTTTGATTACCGGAAAAGCGGACACTTTGAGTGGACAGGTCCTGCGATACTGTTTGCGTGCCTCATCTTTACTCTGACCGCGCCGACATATATCTGGACTGTTGCGGGGGTATAACGTAATGGGAACGATGAACTTTTTTACACAGGAATTAAAAAAGATCGCCGACAGATGCGAATTTATCGGCGATGCTAAGTATGTCGGGAGAGCCTGCGTGTTCAGGCTCTCCGATGATGTCACGGGTAAAATGGAGTTTATGACCGAAGGTATAGCAGATCATTACAGCGCACTCAAGCTGACCCTGTTCAACCGAAAAGAGGGCGTTATCGATACGCAGCGGATAAAGCTTGAAGATGTTATCGGAAAGATAAGAATAAGTGACAGCATGGCTTCTCCACATATCTGGACTTATGGCAAACCCGAATGGTACGGCTTCAAGCCAACAGATGCGCACTACAATGCGCTTGCACAGGCAGCGGATGATTACCTCGAAATGTTTGCCGAGCCGCAGATGTGTGAGGATATCGGAATGAGTATGTAAATTGCAAGACCTCGGTGCAGCAGCCGGGGGCTTTTTCGTTTTCAAGAGGTAGGTGAAACATTGTTTTTACTTGATTTCTCGGTCGACCAGCTAATGGATATGCTGCTCGACTGGATATACCAACAGATAGTCAAGGTCATCGGCGACTTTTTCGGAACGATGAACCAGATGGGTGTCGATCTGTTCAGTCAGCCGTGGATACAGCAGATTGTGGCTCTTTTCTCAAACATCGGCTGGGTGCTGTTTGCAACCGGAATTGTTGTGGCAGTATTCGAGTTTGCGATAGAATGGCAGAGTGGACGCGGAGATCCGAGGTCTCTTGCTCTCAATACCCTCAAAGGCTTTTTTGCGGTAAGCCTGTTTACGATACTGCCTGTGAAGCTGTATGAGCTGTCTATAACAATGCAAGGCGGTATGAACTCGGACATGACATCCATGATACAAGTGGACAAGGTCAAGAGCTATATGGACATTGCGCTTGAATTTGTAACTATGAAAGAGTTTGGACCGCTGCTTGCAATAATTATTATCATAATGATGGCTTACGCTGTCGTTAAGGTATTCCTTGCTTCGCTGAAACGTGGCGGAATATTGCTGATTCAGATAGCAATAGGCAGTTTGTACATGTTCAGCGTTCCGAGAGGCTACACGGACGGTCTCATCATGTGGATGAAGCAGGTCATAGCACTATGTCTGACCTCGTTCCTGCAGTCAACGATGCTCATAGCAGGGCTGATACTGTTCAAGGACGCATGGCTGCTCGGTCTCGGAGTAATGCTCGCAGCGGGAGAGATCCCGAGGATCGCGGGTAATTTCGGACTTGAAACGGCGGCAAGACCCAATGTGAATATGGTCATTAACACAGCACAGTCGGCGGTGCATCTTGTAAAGATGGTCGCAAAGTAAGGAGGCAGCATGAACTACATTTATCCCGATGATCTGAAAGGCTCGCCGATGCTGTTTCTATGGCGTCTCAAAGACCTCGTCAAAATAGGCATCGGCGCGATAATAGCGGTGGTGGCACTTGCGGAGACAGGCTTCACAATACCGCTTGTTATAACTATTTCATACGCATTTCTTGCCATACGGTTCGATTATACATCGATACTTGATTTCCTGCGCTACGCGATAAACTATTTCTTTATCGAGCAGCAGGAGTACCGCTGGCAGATGCGGAAAGGAGGAGAATAATTGCAGACGAAAAAACAACAGCAGCTCGCCGAGCGAAAGAGGCAATCCACAAGGCAGCTCATCGGCATTGAGGGCATAACAGAATTCTCGCTGAAAACGGGTTCCAATACGGAACTCGTTTTTTTCAGTATAAAGCCGAGCAACATCTCGGTTTTATCCGAAGAAGCCCTCGGAGCGAAGATATATGCGCTGATGTCCGTCCTCAAGGGCGTGACAGAGATGGAGATTGTGTGCGCCAACAGCCGCGAGAGTTTCGAGAGCAACAAGGCATTCATCAAAAAACGAATCGCCGCAGAGGAAAATCCGGCTGTTCGTGAGCTGCTCGAAAGAGATGCCGTGAACCTCGACCACATACAGGCGCAGACGGCTACGGCGCGTGAATTCCTGTTCCTCGTCAGGACGCGGAACAGGAAGGATAAGGAGTTGTTCGCGCATCTTAACAGGATCGAAAAAATGGTGCTCGAAAACGGCTTTACAGTCGCAAGGCTTGATAATGACGGCATAAAGACGCTTCTCGCGGTGTACTTTGAACAGAACACCACAAATGAGAAGTTTGAGAACATTGACGGAGAAAGGTGGCTCAAAAATGAGTGATAAGATAAAACTTGACGTGACTATGAACTGCAAGGCGGATTCGTACCGACAGGCAAACAATCTTTGCATAGTGGAGGAAGTCGTCCCAATACCGGACGCAGACTTTCTTGAAATGGCGGCATATCCATGCAGAGATAACCCGCATATAACGCTCCACAAGGATTCTATGTACGCGGACAGCATCGCAATGCATTGTGTTCTTTTCATAGCGGAGAAACAGGGCGACGGCTTTCTTGTGGAATCCGAGGGATACGACTACGCAAGGTATTCACAGTATATCCCCCATGCGGCGGATATTGTCGCAGGACAAGCAATACGCTTGAACGGCGATAATAAAAACACACTTGAAACCGCTGTTGCAGGGAGACTTGCGGATATTATCGATGAAATGAAAGGTGCTAACGATTATTGCCTTTCCTATGAGCAGTTCATGTCAGACGAGAAGATAGCGGAGTGTGTGATCGACTGCGCTAAGCAGCTTACACAGAGCCGACCGGAGTTCGAGAGTCTCACGATCGATTCCGGCAATGGTTTCGTGGAGTTCGGACAGGCAAAACTTAAGACCGTCCGCCTCATATCGCCACTCAGGGTAACTACCTACGATCAGGATTCCGGCAGCGACGAGAACCTGTCGATGACTCATGCCGCTTGCTACAGGCACTACATCAACAGCGCCATAAGCGAATATATGGAAGATGAGGAAAAGGAACGCGGACTTATGCACTGGTACGGCGAAAACGATTCGTTAAACAACAAAGTTTATTCCGCTTTCCCGAGTGTTGAGGTCATCGATAGAAAATTAACGGGCGTGACTACGCTTCGTGTGCACGGAGAACTTACCAATGAAGAACAGAACGCGTTAAATGAATATCTGATCGGTCAGTACGCGGACGGGTGGGGCGAAGGATTTGAGCAGCAGGAAATAAGCACAGGCGACCGCGACTGCCCCGAGATATACGTCAGCTTCTGGAATTCGGAAGAATTTGAGTTTACAGTAGAGGACGAGCCGCAGCCCGCACAGGATCTGTCAATGTGAGGTATATATGCAGAAGAAAAAAATTAACATCAATGAAACACACTTTGCGACTCGCAGCAACAAGGACTTCGTGGATATGATCGCGCCGTCCGTCATTAAGTTCTTTACCGATTATTTCATCTGCGGGAACACATTCCGCTGTGTGTGGGCTCTGCGCGAGTATCCGACATCTACTTCGGAACAGGCTATACTCCGCTATCTTGGTGAAAAAGACGGCGTGACGCTTCACATCTATACCCGACATGTTACGGCAGCCGAGGAAAAGCGCATCATATCCAACGCGGCGAACAAAAACCGCTTACAGAGGACATCGACGAACAATTTACAGCAGACGGTCACTGCGGAGAACAACCTGCAGGATGTGACACAGCTTGTAGCGGATATGCATCGCAACCGCGAACCCCTGCTCCATGTGGCTGTATATATTGAGATCATAGCCGACAGCCTTGACAATCTGCGGAATATGCAGACCGAGGTACAGACGGAGCTTGTACGTTCAAAGCTGAATGTCGATAAGCTGATGCTCAGGCAGCAAGCGGGATTCACCTGTGTGATGCCGTCCGGCAGGAATGTGTTCAAGGAGCAGTTCGAGCGCGTCCTCCCGGCATCGTCAACTGCGAATCTCTACCCGCTGTCATTCTCCGGCAAAACCGATGAGAACGGCTTCTACCTCGGACGGGATAAGTTCGGGAGCAATATTATCGTCGATTTCGATAAGCGTGCTTCGGATAAAACCAATGCCAATGTCCTTATCCTCGGAAACTCCGGTCAGGGCAAATCGTATCTTCTGAAGCTGATACTCTGCAACTTACGCGAAAGCGGAAAGAGCATCATCTGCCTTGACCCCGAACTTGAATACAAGGAACTGACTGCCAATCTCGGCGGCTGTTTCATCGACCTTATGGACGGACAGTACATCATCAATGTGCTGGAACCGAAGTCATGGGACGATGGCAGTTCCGATGACGGCGAGGAAGTCCCCGAGGCATTCAAGGCAAAGACCAAACTCAGTCAGCATATATCGTTCCTGCGTGACTTCTTCCGCTGTTACAAGGATTTCACGGACAGAGAGATCGACACGATAGAGATCATGCTGCTGAAACTGTATGAAAAGTTCGGCATATCCGATAACAGCGACTTCTCAATGTTCACGGCAACTGATTATCCGGTTCTTTCCGACCTCTACGCGCTGATCGAGAGCGAGTTCAAGAATTATGACGAAAAGAAAAAGAACCTGTATGACGAGAAAACATTGCAGAACATCTGCCTCGGACTGCACTCGCTTTGTATGGGCGCAGAGTCAAAATTCTTCAACGGCTACACGAATATCTCGGACGGAATGTTTGTGACCTTCGGTGTCAAAGGGCTTTTGCAGGCTTCAAAAAATATCCGTAACGCCCTACTCTTCAATGTATTGTCGTACATGTCGAACGAGCTTCTTACCAAAGGAAACACGGTTGCAAGCCTTGATGAATTCTACCTCTTTTTGAGCAATCTCACGGCTGTGGAATATATCAGAAATTTCATGAAACGTGTTCGTAAGAAGGAATCTTCGGTCATACTCGCATCGCAGAACCTTGAGGACTTCTGTCAGGAACACATCAAGGAGCTTACAAAACCGCTGTTCTCGATTCCAACACATCAGTTCATATTCTATGCGGGCTCGGTGGACGCAAAGTTCTATACAGACACTTTGCAGCTTGAAAACTCGGAATACTCGCTCGTTAGATACCCGCAGCGCGGAGTGTGCTTGTACCAATGCGGCAACGAGAGATACTGTCTATGCGTGACCGCTCCGCAGTACAAGGCGGCGCTGTTCGGGTCGGCGGGCGGCAGATAAAAATCATACGGAAGGAGCTGTCGGAAACGGCAGCTCTTTCTGTTGGAGGTGAAAAGAAACGATACAGGATCAGAAGTTTGGCGTGGAGATAGAACTGACCGGAATAACGAGACAAATGGCGGCGGAAACCGTTGCCGATTATTTCAATACTACTTACACTCGTACCGGCGGAGCATATGACCCGTATGCCGTACACGACAGCAGCAACCGAACTTGGAAATTTGTCTATGACGGCAGTATTGACTGCAAGGACAGAAACGGAAATCCACAAGGCAGAGACTATTCCGTGGAATTTGTTACCCCCATCTGTACTTACGATGATATTCCTGTTATTCAACAGATCGTAAGAGAACTCAGGCACAAAGGTGCTATAGCCGATAAGAGCTGTGGTATACATATCCATGTTAACGGCGCACCTTTTGACGCGAGGTCGCTCCGGAACATAACGAATATCATGCGGTCAAAAGAAGATCTTATATACAAAGCTCTGAAAGTTAATCCCGACCGTGAGCATACATACTGCAAAAAAGTTGATGAGGATTTCCTTGAGGAACTCAACCGTAAGAAGCCTAAAACTCTCGAAAAGATACAGAAAATATGGTATCACGGGGATGATGGCAGTAATCAGCATTACCACCAATCACGGTATACCTGCCTGAATCTGCACAGCCTGTTCTCGAAAGGCACGATAGAATTCCGTCTGTTCAACAGCACTACCCATGCCGGACGGATAAAGGCATACATACAGTTCTGCCTTGCTATATCCAATCAGGCGCTGAGTCAGAGCTGTGCATCATACCGTAAAATGCAGAGTACCAATGAAAAATACACGTTCAGGACATGGCTTCTGCGGCTCGGAATGATCGGCGACGAGTTCAAGACCGCCCGAAAATTCCTGCTTGAAAACCTCGACGGGTGCATCGCATGGAAAGATCCGTCACAGGCTCTTGCCCAGCGCGAAAGGCTGAAATCGGCGCGTGAGCAGCACAAAGAACAGGAACAGCAGCCGTCCGTCGAGCAGGAACAGACCGCCGGATACGTCGAGCAACAGGAATCCGAGCAGGACGAAGAAGAAACCATAGCACTGGCTATGTAGGAAGGAGCATTATGGCAAAGAAAAATCTTTACATCGCTTACGGCAGCAATATAAATCTTGACCAGATGGCATATCGCTGCCCGACCGCGGAGAGAGTCTCAACAGGATTCGTTGAGAATTACGAGCTTGAATTCCGCAGAGTGGCAACTATAGTTCCCAAGCAGGACAGCAAGGTGCCTGTCCTTGTGTGGGAGCTTAAACCCGAGGACGAACAGCGTCTTGACCGTTATGAGGGATTTCCCCGTATGTACCGCAAGGAAACAATTCCGGTTAAGATCGGTGACAAAGTGGTTGACGGCATGGTATATATTATGAATGACGGTCAGATATCACCGCCGCCAGAATCGTATTACACCGGAATCTTGAAAGGGTATGTGGACAACGGTATGGATACATCGTATCTGAAATTAGCATCCGAGAGAGCGTACAGTCACTATCTTTCCGAGCTTCAGGAAATGTGTGTGGAATGCGATGAAACCGAGGATATCGATGAAGATGAGGACGATGATTACGACTTCGATGAGTATGACGATGATGAAGAAATCGATCCCGACATAGACGGTCAGACAAGGATCGACTACCATTCTCTGAGGATGTAACATGGCGGCGGGCGCAATAATCGCGAAGGTCGCCGCTGCGGTATTATCGGATAAGAAAGGCCGCGAGATCGTTCTGATACTGATAACGGCGATACTTATGCCGATAATACTGATAGTCCTTTTGCTTATCGCATTACTGACCGGAGCGACGAACGCAAATGTTTCGCTTGTGGACTGCTGTTTCAAGAATGCGTCGATCCCTGCGGAATTTACGGACGAACAGTGCGAGATCATTGAATATATGCGGACGCAGCTCGACAGCATAGACAAAATAATAGCGGACAAGGAAAATGCCGGTGACTATGACACTAACATGATAAAGGCAGTTTTATATTGTCTGCAATTCGGCGCGCCGCCTTCCGAGGACGATGAGGTGTTCGATTTGGAGCTGTTCTGTGACTGTTTTGAGAGTATCCCGTACTCGGATATAGAGCTAGCCTATGAGAATATTGCGGAGAACTTTCCCGATATGGAGGTGACGCCTAATGTAAAAATAGGCGTGGAGAACATTTACAACTACTTGACCGGAGGTGATAAGAAGTGAAATACAGAGGAATGTTCGTAGAGATTACTCCCGAAAGCGGTATCGTGCGTGAGGATCTTGACGGCGGCACAAAAGTGTGTTCTGGCTATCGCTACCGGGTATTCTCGGACACGGAAATGACGGATGAGTTCTGTGCCGCCGTTGGTTTTGAACTGCCCGATGGCAGTATGGAGAACGCGGAATTGTTTGCAAGGGAGTACATCGACTCGTGAACCGTACTGTTTTTCTAACGAAAAAAGTACAAGAAGCTGGCTCAGGAAAATAACGAACAGGAAAACGGAGGAATCACAATTGCTGTTTGACCGAAAGGACTTTGACCCGGTGACGCATACGGGTGTCTGCGCAGAGGACTGCAAGATGATAATGCTTGCCCTCTCGCAGCACAAGACGCTCCGTATTGACAGCGAGGGTCGCATATACGATAACACAGGACGCTATATAGCGGACGGAAAGGAGCGCGGATAATGGGCGTTGAATTGAAAGATATAAATACAAAAGCTCTCTATACGGTCATAGAGAATCAGACAAAAACATACTTTCATTCGTATAATGCAGGCGGGTTGTCATTCCCGTTCCACATCTACGACAAGGCTCTGAGCATAGCCGAAACTATCAAAAACAGCGGATTTCAGGATACGGTGTGGGCTAAAGATGTTCTTCCGCTGATGTCCACCGATGAGTATTTCTATCCAAGCCAAAAGAATGAATACATCATGACACCGCTGTACGGCAGCCTTGCGCAGGAGCATTTGGAGAGCTTCCGCAATGGTCTCGACTTCGGGTATTCAATAACGCTTGACTATGATAAACAGACTGTCGGCATAGAGATCAACCGTAATCTCGTGCATACCAATGTGCCGGATATGCATATCTCGGTAAATGATCCGAAGATCGTAAAGCTTCTCAGTATGCAATGTGAGGACGCGTGTGACCGTGAAGCGGAATTCATAAGTACCTTTGCAGAACCGCCTAAACCTTCAAAGAACTACATCATGAATGTGCATCTTGAGTATAATGGGAAACACTTTATAGCGGGTCTGCCTATGGACGAGGACGGTATCGAGACTGCGAAAATAAACCTCGGGGTGTCAGATCTCGATGATTGCGATGTAAAGGTCGATGTGAATGATCGGTACCTTAACGATATTGCAGGCCTGTCAGAGATCAATTTCACGGAACTGAACAGTGTTGCTGAATGGGCGAACTGCTCCGATGAGGATGAGAAGAAAAAGTTTGCCGCCGCTGTTGAGGCTTACAGACCCGAGACTATTTACGGTATCAGTAACATCATAGATAACCTTGACTGTATTGAATTGGTAGAGGTTTGGGATGCCGAGGAATACGGACGAGAGGCACTTTACGGTTCAAACAGCCGCTCGGATCAGACACAGTTTTTTGAGGACACCGTTGCTGACTACATAGATTTTGACCGCTTCGGCAGAGACCTTATGGAAAGCGACGGCGCAAAGGAAACCGAGTACGGCTACATCTACAGCGAGAGTGGCTTCGAGCTTGACGAGTCGCCGACGATGTCAATGTAAAATGAGCAGACGGAATATAGATGCCGGCGGTCAGCTTTTGTTCGGATTGAGCGGCGACGATCCGCTCACAAAGTCATTGCAGGACGGCTTCGACCGCTGGGATCATCTGAATAAATACGGCGGTTCCGACCCGAGCTGGGCAGACGGTGTGAACATGAATCTTGTCCGCAGCCACATCATGTTTTACAAGAGCCAAATGGAAAATAAGTTCGGCTCCGGAGACTATCCCGATATATATTATCGGGAAACTCCTCCGGAGGTCTCGCCGGATTTCATGGCAGACCCGGAACAGATAAGAGCCGATGCCGCCGCAGCGTTACAGATCATCGAATCCGATGAAAACTTGAAATTTATCAGGGAGAACATCGGCGGTCTTACCGATAAGCAGAGACAGGGTGTGTGCGTGGGCGCAGTCCTCGGATATGTTCAGAATCTGAAACACTACATAGCCGAGGACGACCTTGTGTCCATGCGCAGATACCAAAACCCGAAATGGGTGCTGGACTCGTTTCAGCACCTTGCCAACAGGCTGTCACAGCCGTTACCGGAGAGCGTTCCGGTTCAGGATTCGGACAGCAGCGAAGAAGAATATGAAGATGAAGAATGTGAAGCTGATGATGTTTCAGAGGTCGAAACTCCCGCCGAAAGCGCGGAAGAACCCGAGGAATCCATGCAGCTTTCATTCTTCTGAAGGAGGTGTTTGAATGGCAGAAAAAACAATGACAGTGGTCATGGTCGAACCCGGAAAGCCCGCTTACAAAACCGAGATAGGCACTGACCTTGAAAGTTTGCAGAAAGCGGTTGGCGGTCTTATTGACATTATGCGGATCGACAACAAGGTGAATATCGTCTTCAATGACGAGGGAAAGCTCATCGGGCTTGAGGGAAACCGTAGGATCGGCGGTCATATTATCGTTGGCAACTTCTTTGTTTGCGGAGAAAATGGTGAGGATCTGTGTTCGCTTACTGATGAGCAGTGCAAGAAATATTGCCAGCAGTTCGCGCAACCTGAGGAGATCACTCAGGACGAGATTGAGGACGATACATACACCTGGGTCATATCATTCTGACTCAGATACGGAGGTTTCACATGAAGAAAAATATCATTGTCACGATGGAAAATGAAAAGCTCTCGGCTCTTAAGATGTACACGGAACAGAAAGGAACTACCGTGGAAGAAGAACTGACGAAGTACGCCGAACAAATGTACGCCAAGACAGTACCGCAGAATGTCCGTGATTTTATTGACATGATGAGCAGGCAGCAGCCCGCACCAAAGCCGAGAAATACTTCGGCTGACAGTGAAAATAATGCTTGATTTATAGTCAGAATGGTGGTATAATAAAAAACAAGTAAAGGACGGTGATGGCCGTGAAATATGTTTTGATGCATAAAAATACTCCTGTCGCGGAGCTTGAGATGGACGAGAACACAGGACATATATTAAAGGTTCCCGAAACATACGCCGCGGAACATCTGCCTGTCGGTGTAGGGTTCAAAAAAGGGGCTACAGAGCGTGTCGATCTTAATGACTGGTGGATAAATAGGTCTATACCCGCGAGCCGTTCGGGACTCAGGAATGTCCTCGAGACACTTGGCATTGCAACTCCGAGCGCGCTTCTTACCCGCTGTTACGGATTGAGTTTGTCAGACCAATACTGGATAAAGCCGGAAAATAGCGATGTTTCATGGAGCAACGTGAACTTTTTTGAGAACCCGTTCTCAGATGACATAGGTGATATATTGTTCGGAAAGCCCTCAAGTAAAAGAAACTTTGATTTCTTTTCTCCGGACAACACATCTAACGGTAATCTGAAAAAGCGCTGGAAGATCGTTGATGAAAAGAGATGCCTTATAAAGGGCGGCAGCAAGCCATTCCAGCAACAGCCTTACAATGAGGTAATTGCTTCTGCGATAATGCGGCGGCTTGATATACCGCACATTGACTATGAACTCATATGGGATGAAGATGCTCCATACTGCATATGCGATGATTTTATCACTGCCGAAACCGATCTTGTGAGTGCATGGCAGATTATGCTGACGGTGAAGCAGCCTAACGATATCTCGCGTTATCAGCACTACATCAACTGCTGCAGTGGGATAGGGATAAACGATATAGTTCATGCTCTTGATCAGATGATAACGCTCGATTATATCATAGCCAATGAGGACAGACATCTTAATAACTTCGGACTTATACGGAACGCTGAAACGCTCCAATGGATCGGTGCTGCGCCCGTATTCGACAGTGGTTCCTCGCTCGGATATGAATTGATGCCCGCGCAGATAAGAGGAAACGCCGAGGTTGAGTGCAAGCCTTTCAAGAAGCATCACAAGGCACAATTGGAACTTGTGACATCGTTTGACTGGCTCGACTTTTCAAAGCTTGACGGCATCGGTGAAGAAATCACCGAGATACTTTCGGACGAGCGTGCTGCGATGTTCATCGGCGCAGACAGAGCCACTGCAGTAGCGGAAGCAGTTGAAAAGCGCATAGCACACGTCCAAGAAATGGCTATGGGAATGCACGGCGGTATGGTGAATGATACTACCGAGGACGATGTTGACGAGGATATAGCACAAAGCTATGAGCCGAGATTATAACTGAATAATACAAGCGAAACGCCTTTGGAGATATGTCTCCGAGGGCGTTTTTGCTTTCGGAAAGGAGATCACGGATATGTAGAAGAAGATAAAACAGTCATACCGCCGAGAGCAACTCTGTTTCGCGACGTGTGCGATTTTATGGGCAAGGTCGGGTGTGAATACCACTGAGAGCCGTGGACGCAAATTTGAGCCGTTTATGACAGCGTTTCGGAAAGGCTGATAAGACTCCGGAATCCGGAGCAGAATTGCGCCAATTTTGATGGTCTAATGAGTAGTCGCGAGGGGTGGTTTGCGGGGTATGATTTTTATGCAGGAAAAAGGGCGGGCGTCTTTTTGCCGCCTCGCCCGTTCACTTCGTCGGGCAAAGCCCGCCGTTGAGCGATAAAACAAGTTATAAAAAAGGGGTCAAAATATGAGCAGGAGCAGAAATCGGGGGTCAAATCCCATAAAAACAGAAGAAAACGCCGATGTTAAGGCATCTGAGATGGGGTCAAAAAAGATAAAGTACGCTTTTCATATCACCTCCGAGTGCATGAAAGCGATAAATGATATGTACAAGAAGGACGGCAGCACTACGCGAAATGAGTTCATCGAGAATGCCGTGGACTTCTACATTGACTATCTGAAAGGCGGTACGATGACAAATTACCTCGCACCGATCATAAAGCGAATGGTCGAGGCAACTGTTGAAACATCGGAGCAGCGTATAAGCCGTAACCTGTTCAAGATCGCGGTGGAGCTGGGAAAGATATCTCATATGATAGCTGCGACTAATGACATAGACGATGAAACTGTCGAGAGCCTTCATCGTATGTGCGTTGACGAGGTTCGTCGGATCAACGGTATCATAAACTACAAAAGCGCAGTACGCTTTCAGAAAGATGAATAATGCCAAGGATAATTGTGTCGAGCCGCTACCTTAAACCCGGAACTGCCGGAAAGCGCGGCGGTCTCGTCAAATACATTGCAACGAGAGAATCCGTGGAGATGTACTCGTCGCAGAAACGCGGGATCCCGGTCACCAAAAGTCAGACAGAGCTTGTCACAAAGCTGCTTGAAATGTTTCCTTCGGAACTATCTTCGCATGAGTATGCTGACTATAAGAGCAGCCCGACAAAGGAGAATGCCTCGGAACTGATAACCGAGATACTTGAACGCAACGCGGACAGGCTCACTGACCGTGAGATGCTCGTCAAATATATCTCCGAGCGCCCGGGCGTTGAGAAGATCGGCAAGCACGGATTGTTCTCCGCCGACAAGGGCGAGGTCGAACTGAACGAAGCGAAAGCTATCGTCTCGAACCATGACGGGAATGTGTGGACGAATGTCGTGTCACTCAGGCGCGAGGACGCTGAGCGGCTCGGCTACACCACCCCGCAGGCATGGCAGAACCTTGTACTGAAAAGTCTTGATAAGATAGCGCAGGCTCATAAGATAAAGCTCGATCATCTCCGGTGGTATGCGGCATTCCACAATACAACTCACCACCCGCACATACATCTGCTGGTGTACTCGACAGACCCGACCGAGGGTTACATGACCGAGCATGGTATAGAGATGCTGAAAAGCACGTTTGCAAATATAATCTTCAAGGATGAGATGAACGAGGTCTATCAGAAGCAGACCGCTGTGCGAGATGATCTCCGTGCAGAAGCCAAGCGCGTGATGCAGGAGCTGTCCTCGCAGATAAACCTTCACCTTATCAATCCGGAACTTGAAGAGTTGATACTAAAACTGTCCCGTCAGCTTGAAAATGCGAAAGGTAAAAAGGTGTATGGGTATTTGCAGCCGCAAGTCAAAAAGACCGTCGATGATATTGTCGTAATGCTCGCTGACCACCCTACAATCAAGAAGATGTATGATGAGTGGTGTCGGCTAGAACAGATGAAGTACGCAACATACACAAACGCGGTCAAGCAGTTTCCTCCGCTTCATGAAAACAAAGTCTTCAAGCCGATAAAGACCAGCATAATAAACGCGGTCGTTGAAATGACGCACACACTTGATTCAGCCGAGTGCGAGATCAGGAATGAGGATCCGCTTCCCGAGCCGGAGATCATAGAACCTGAAAGCTCTGATATTCCGGACGAGAACGCTAAAAAAACTTCATCGGAAAAGTCAAAGAACACATATACTCTTGCCGCGATATATCGCCGAGCCAAAAAGTATCTGAGAGGCGACGGTGTATATCCCGATCCCGATTATGCGATCAAGCTGTTTAAATCCTGCGGCGAATACAAATACGCGCAATACGCTCTCGGAAAGATATATCTCGACGGGCGGTACGCGATGAAGAATCTGCCGCTCGCGGAAATGTATTTGCAGAATGCCGCGAAAGAGCAGCTCGACTGTGCGGAATACGCTCTCGGAAAGCTGTACCTCGATGACACGGTCAGGCGTTACGATCTCGCGGAGGAATATCTGAACCGAGCCTCGGAACATGGGAATATGTTTGCGATGTACCGTCTTGCAAAGCTGTATCTGAGTGGTAATATTCTGCGGAACACGGAAAAGGCTGTGGAATTGTTGCAGAGAGCAGCGGAAAAGCTGAGTACAGCGGCTTACGCTCTCGGAAAGCTGTACCTTTTCGGTAAGGAAGTCCCGCAGAACAAGGAACTTGCTGTGTATTGGCTTACGCGGTCGGCAGATGCAAGAAACGAGTTCTCACAGAGCCTTCTCGAACATCTGGATATGTTTGAGCAGTCTCGTGTGCAGAACGCGTACATGAATATGCTGCTGTCACTCGTGAGGCTGCTGAATGAGAATTACAACAAGACAGACCGAAGCGTGAGAATGCACATCGATAAGAAACAACGAGCGGAAATACACAGGAAGAAGCAGGCTCTCGGCATCAAGGAAGATCATACTATACAACAAAATCAGGGGTGATATATTGCGTTAACAAGAAAAGACATTTACTGTTATGACTTACAGCACAGAGCGGTCGCGGTGTACTTGTATCTCTGCGACCGTTCAGACAAGGACGGAAAGTGCTTCCCGTCTGTATCAACGATAGCGGCAGACTTGAAGTTGTCAAAGAGTACGGTCAAACGCGCTCTTGCAGACCTTGAGTCTGCCGATTTTATCAGACACGAAAGGCGGTACAGAGTCCGAGGGGGAAACTCCTCGAATATGTACTACATAGCACGACCACCTTGAAAAAAGCAGAATCCACTCCGAGGGGGAAGTCTGCCCTGTCGGTGGTCTATGGATAGGTTCATCATGAGCCAAGAAAGCTAAGATACCAAGATAACATATTATTCAAAATGAAAAGGAGAAGTGATTTTTATTGGCAGAGTTTATTCCATTCTCGGATGATGATAAGATTAGAGCATCCTCTGTCGATCTTGTCGCGTTCCTGCAAAACCGAGGTGAACAGCTCAAACGGCTCGGACATGACTACAAGCTGATCTATACGGACAGCGGCGGTGTTCACGACAGCATCATGGTGCGTGGGAACCATTGGTACGATCACAAGAATCAAGTTGGCGGCGGTCCGATAAAGTTCCTGCGGGAATTCTACAGTATGTCGTATCAGGACGCGATGCTCGCTCTACTCGGCGGTTACACAGACAGCAGAGCCTCACCCGAAAAGCCTCAGATCAAGCTCGCTCCGAAGAAAGAGCCGGAACGCAGACCGTTCGTGCTTCCCGAAGTCAACGACAATATGCGTCGAGCGTATGCCTATCTTACAAAGCAGCGTTTCATTGCGCCGGAGGTCATTTCTTTCTTCGCACATAATGGTGCGATCTACGAGGACAAGGCGCATCACAATGTCATATTCGTAGGCATGGACGAGAACGGAGTTCCGAGACAGGCTCACGCACGCTCGACACTGTCGTTCGGCAGTACATTCCGCATAACGATAGAAGGCTCGGACACGAAATACAGCTTCGCACACTTCGGTTGGAACGATAAGCTGTATGTGTTTGAGGCTCCGATAGATATGCTCTCGTACATCACCATGCACCCACAGAACTGGCAGGACAGCAGCTACATAGCGATGAACGGAGTATATGAGAACGCGGTGCTGAACGCTCTGGAAACACACCCGCAGCTCGACAGCATCGTTCTGTGTACCGACAACGACGAGGGCGGTATCGACGGAGCGCAAAGGCTCTGCGATATACTCGTGGAGAACGGTTTCACTGAAATATCCCGTGAATATCCGATCAATAAGGATTTCAACGAAGACTTGAAAGCTATGAACGGTATAGAGCCGCTCCCCGCTGTCCCGCACAAGAGGTTAGAAATGTTCAACCGTATAGTTGGCAACCGGACATTCCGCCCTCACGATATAAGCCAAACGGTGGATATACTGGAAACTGTCATGCGCCGCGATGATTATCTTTACGCGGCGGAGGCGGCGCTCTCTGCGTCAGCACAGCTCTCGAAGGTGTTCGCGGAGCCGAAGGATGCGGAGAAGCTGTTTGAGATATTGAAAAATATAATGATCGTGGAGTACAGAGCATACACCGACAAGGGAAAGCTGAACACTAAGCTCGACGACTTGCAGCGGGCAATACGGGATGTATCGGCACAGCTTCGGGATACGACCGCTTGCACGACAGATGAAATGCGGGAACTGGCAAAAAAGCTGTATGATACAGCCGTTCTCGCTTTTAAGTGTCAGACAGAGCTGCTGTTGAACGAGGCTCCCGATGAAATTATTACAGAAACGGAGGAAGAACAACCGTGGACGGAAATATCTATGTAGAGATCGATGTCCCGAAGGAGTATGCCGAGCTGCTTGAACGGCAGGCTACGGAGCGTGGCATCCCAGTTGATGAGATAGTCACACAGGCTATACGGAAGATGATAGAAAGGAGTATTAAAGATGCCGGAGAATGAGAAGAAAGGCATAACCGTTAAGATCGACGCAGAGCTTCATGCGCAGGTCAAGGCATACATTGAAGCACAGGATATAACAATGGCTGAATTCGTATCCAAAGCACTGGACGATGAACTTCACCCGAAGATTACACAGGAGGTAAATAACATGGGAAATATGAGAACAATGGCATTTCAGGTGCCTGAGGAACTCTTTCAGCAGATCAAGGACTACCTGAACAGACACAATATGTCACAGAAAGAATTTGTTATCGGACTTATAAAGACCGAACTTGAGCGCGATATGGCACAACGTAATGATGTGGCCGAGGAACAGGCTGATTTCGATGAGGATGAGGATGAGGAAGAAACAGAATCCGAGGACGATGGCATCGAAGAAGATGCGGACGAAGAACTCGATGAAGATGAGGATCTCGACGATGACGAAGAAACCGAGGACGAAGATGAAACCGAGATCGAGGACGAATCAATGTCCCTCGGAATGTGAGTGATTGGCTTGTCACCGATAGTCATTCTGATAATTGTCGGAGGTGCAATGCTGCTCGTTATGGGCGGCATTGCCGTCCTCGGCGATGTAGGCTCGATGAAGTCTTTCAAGCTGAAACAGGTTGGTAATGGGCAACACGGAACCGCCCGTTTTGCCACCAAAGCCGAGATTGACAGGACTTACAAGCATATCCCCTACACTCCGGCGCTGTGGCGCAAGGGAGATAATCTCCCGAAAGCAGATGGTCTGATTGTAGGCTGTCACGAAATGGCGGGACAGATGACCGCGCTTGTCGATGACGCAGATATCCATACCCTCATGATCGGTGCGTCGGGTGTTGGCAAGACAGCAAACTTTCTCTACCCGAACATAGAATACTGCTGTGCAGCAGGAATGTCATTCGTAACCACGGACAGCAAGGGCGACCTCTATAGGAATACCGCTACGATAGCAGAAAAATACTATGGCTACAACATTTCCGTGATCGACCTGCGTAATCCGACAAGGAGCAGCGGTTACAATATGCTGTACCTCGTCAACAAGTATATGGACTTGTACAAGAAAGACGGCAAGCTCGAATACAAGGCGAAAGCCGAGAAGTTCGCCAAGATCACGGCAAAGACGATCATCAGCGCAGGCGGGGATACTTCGAGCATGGGACAGAATGCTTACTTCTATGAAGCCGCCGAAGGTCTCATAGCTTCCGTGATACTGATAATAGCTGAGTTCTGTCCGCCGGAAAAACGTCACATCATCAGCGTATTCAAGCTGATACAGGACTTGCTCGCGCCATCGAATGTCAAGGGCAAGTCGAAGTTCAAGCTGCTCATGGACAAACTCCCGGGCGAACATAAAGCTCGGTGGTTCGCCGGAGCAGCACTGAACTCTTCCGAACAAGCGATGAACAGTGTCATGTCAACGGCGATGTCGCGTCTGAATGCATTCTTGGATTCCGAGCTAGAACAGATTCTGTGCTTCGACACCTCGATAGATGTCGAACACTTCTGCTCCCGCAAATCAGCGATATACATGGTCTTGCCCGAGGAAGATGCAACCAAGCACTTCCTCATATCACTTATATTTCAGCAGCTATACCGCGAGATGCTCACGGTCGCAGATGAAAAAGGCGGGCAACTTGATAAGCGAGTTATGTTCTACATGGACGAGATTGGCACCTTGCCCAAGATAGAGGGTTTGGAAATGGTATTCTCTGCGGCACGCTCCCGTAAAATATCTATCGTGGCAATAATCCAGTCTCTTGCGCAGTTCGAGAAAACCTACGGCAAAGAGGGCGCGGAGATCATCGTGGATAACTGCCAATGCACGCTGTTCGGTTCCTTCGCTCCAAACAGCAAGACTGCGGAGGCTATGTCCGCGAACCTCGGTAAACAGACCGTGCTGTCCGGCTCGCTGACAAGATCGGCAGGACGCGACGGCAATAATCGTCAGCTACAGATGATCGAGCGCCCGCTCATGACTGTAGATGAATTGAAATCCATGCCGAAAGGTCATTTCGTTGTGATGAAAACAGGCTGTCACCCTATGCAGACAGTGTTAAAACTGTTCTTCAAATGGGGCATAGTGTTTGAGAAAGAACCGTACTCCATTCCCGAAAAATCCGAGCGCAAGGTGTATTACTGCGATGTCGAAGAGATCGAAAAGGCAATAGTGGCGAAGTATGAGATAACGACACCCGAGCCGTCTCCGCCACAGCAGATGAAAGTGCCGATGTCGGGAAAAGTGAAAACAAAGAAGCATGCGTTTGTTGCGGTAGATGAATACATAGAATAACAATCTTGGAGATAGTACTGATTGTAATAAGGAAAAACAGGTGAGTACCGGTAGATTACGATATGTTTCTACTGGTTCTCACTTGTCGTAATAGATTAAATTGTTATGCCCTTAATCCTCGTCCGTTAGGAACTTATACGCAGGAATGCCAAGAACAGATGCTATATCGAAAAGCGTGTCAAGAGATATAGTTCTGTCAACATTTGGAGCTTCAACGGCTCCTATGAAAGCAAGATTTTTATCTATCCGTTCAGCAAGCTGCTCTTGTGTTAGCCCTTTCTGTTTTCTGTAGTAACTTATTTTCAGTCCCATTTTACGATATTTATCAAGGTATTGGTCTTTCATAATATCATCGCCTCAAATATATTTTATCATACTTGCTTGACAATATGAATTTGTTGTGATACAATAAATATTGTATAGTACACAATAATTCTTTTGTAAAGAATAATATTATTAAGAAAACAAACACTAGACCGGCAACCTTGCATTTTGGAGAATATTATGATATACTTGAGACAATATATCTGAAATGGGGTTATGATATGCTTTCTTTGTATTTGGCTATGGTTGATACAGATGAGGACCGTTCATTTGTTGAAATGCTGTACACAAAGTATCAAAGAGATATGTATGGGGTTGCATTTGGTATTTTTCACAACAAAAGCGATGCGGAAGATGCTGTCCATGAGTCATTTTTACGAATTGTTGAAAACCTTGATAAAATAAAACTTATTTCCGCTGATAAGTTGCGTTATTATCTTGTCATTATTAGTAGAAACACATCTTTAAATCTGCTTAACAAAAAGAATAATAAATATGAGCCGGTTCGGGATGATTTAGTAACTTTAGAGGATCCTGAGCGTATCGAAGATATAATAGATGCTAAGCTCGGTGTTGACAAGATAAAGGGATATATTCACAAGCTTAAGGAGACAGATTTTGAAGTAATCTATATGTGGCTTATTCTTGAATTATCGTCAGCCGAGATTGCTACAATACTAAACATTTCACTCGGAGCGGCGAGACAAAGGCTGCATAAAGCAAAGAAGAACCTAAGAATCATTATAGAAAGCGAGGAAAACGATGAGTAACGATATAATACGAGAAGCATTCATACGAGAAGCTCAAGAACGTTGCATAGGATATTATAACCAAGCAGCAAAACATAGATTTTCTCTTGCATATATATTAAACAGACATATAATTATAAAAAGATATGAAAAGAGTATAGATAAAAGAACCGATATATGTAGCAAGCCTTTAAGACTTAAGCCGGTTCTCCGGTTAAATCTAATCATCATAGCAGTTCTTCTTGCGATGTTGGCAAGTACGGCTTTTGCAATATACACAATTATAAATGGTTTCTCTTTTCGTACACATCCGACACATTCAATTGTTGAATATTTGGATGTTGATGACGGAAAGACTGTGATAGAAGAGGAGTACTATATTCCTGAAACAGCTAATTTAACAATTGTTGATATGGAAAAAATGTCAAATTTGATATTGATTGAGTACAAATATTATGGTGAAATAATAGAGTTTAGTCAACAAACAACAGATTATTTATTCAATATCAATACTGAAAAAAGCGTTGTGGAAGAACTTGTAGTTAATGGAAATAAAGGGTTCTACATAAAAATGAATGAGGAATCTTTTATATGTTGGACACAAGATGGATATATATTTAGCTTAGTAGGCAAAATTGACAAAATAGATGGTTCGAATTTAGCAAGTTGTACAAAAATAAAATAATAGTCGAAAAAGCGCTGATTTTTAAGGTCGGCGCTTTGTCTTATATTATAGGGGCAGAAAAAGGTCGTGAAGTATCATGGAATAATAATGTAAATCACAAGGAGGTAGTATTATGCTTTCAAAGGTAGTGTTTTTCGGAAGTGCAGATCACGGCAAAAGCACAATAATAGGATATCTTTACGCGATTTCGAACGGGATAGATTTGGAAAAAGCAGAAAAATCGTTAATTAGGCGATTTGGAAGTGATTACAGCAAAGATAAGTTATATGCGTCGCTTATCAATCCGGAGTTTCGGTTTAGTGATACAGTCTTGATGAGCGAGAAAACTTATCCGGTACCTAACGGGAGAAGAATCGAAGACAAAACGGAAGTTGAAACAGTCGGAGATGAAACATTTGTAAAAACAATCACTGTTGTAAATGGTTTTGTAAAGGAAAGGGTTACTAAACATAAAAGCGTAAGTCATAGATTCAACACGACTTTACATCGCCCGCAAAATATAAAGCTAAATCGTGAAAATGGAATAATTGAGATAATTACTTTAGATACACCGGGACATTCTATGTTTGTTGCCGAGAGAGAGGCAGGAGTATCTATCGGGGATATTGGAGTATTCTGCGTGTCAGTAAATGAAGTATTGGATGATAAATTTGCTGATATGCTTTTAGGCTATCAGGATTTGTGGTTTAATTTCCATAAAACTAAAAAGATCATTTATGCTCTTACCAAATTTGATCTGTGCAACTTTTCGGAGGAAGACTATATATTGGCTTGTGAAAAGATTAAAAAGTGCTGTCGCAATATAAGTGTTCCTTATCTTGAAACCGCATTAGGTGGTTGGTTTGAGTTCTGGAATGATGAGCCGGATATCGCTGCGATAGTTCCTGTATCAATCGATTTTGATAATCACACGGGAGTAAACATCATAGAAAAAAGTGAAAAGACACCTTGGTATAAAGAGTTATCGTTAATTGATGCAATCAACGATATTGAGCAGAAAAATAGCAGGATGCATGTTTATAGAGACATTAATGAACTGATGTTTTCGAT
>CAMVNQ010000016.1 GCA_947168885.1 uncultured Clostridia bacterium
CCGAACTGATTGATCACTACGAGATATACAAGCCGAACAAGGCGGTCTATGATGAGTGGCAGGCGCTCACCAATCCGAAGAAAAAGGATAAGTTTTACGCGGCTCACGGCAGTCAGATCGACGCATACAAGGCTCTGCGGTCTTTCTTCACGAATATGCTCGGTGACGGCGTGAGGCTCACACCAAAAACGTGGCGCTCAGAGCTCGATGAACTCGGAAAAGAGAACGACGCTGATATGTTCCGGCTTCGTAAATTAGAGGACGACACCGCGACTATGGCGACGATCCTCTACAATGTCGAGCACCTGCAGGCTTACGAGAAAAGGGAGCATGAAATTCAGAAGAAACGGAAAAATGTACTGGAATAAGATCAACGGGTGTCCGCATCGTGGACACCCTCCCGCTTCCGAAATAATATTTGATCTTTTTTCGGATTTTTTCAAAAAACTACTTGACAAATTCACATGTCGGGTATATACTTTAAAGCGATAAAGGCGGCGCTCTGCCAGAGGGATTACGGGCGGGAGGAATGGTTATGCCAAGTGTAAATAATCTCGGAAAATATGGTCGTATGCGCGAAAAATATCTCAGAGAGTATCAGCCGGAGCTATATGCCGACCTCGTGCGCAGTGGCGAACTATTTGATCATTGCGCCGAGATCAACGACACGGCGTATGCACAGGTCAATCAAATAGTAAAGAGTATGGCGCGGATTGACGGACTTACAGAACAGATGAAGAACACCGATCCTTTGAAATGGATACGCTTAATGAATAACTACAAGGCTTGCGCCGAGGAAATAATCTACAATGAACTGATTTTTATTTGAACGGAGGGATAAAATTGGCAGTAATCGAAGAACGCAAGAACAAGGACGGAGATGTTACGAGTTATCGTATCAGGGTATCGCTCGGTTATGATGTCAACGGAAAACAGATAATCAAATTAAAGACCTGGAAGCCTTTATCGGGAATGACTAAGACGCAGATACGCAAGGAGCTCGACAAGCAGTCCGCTATGTTTGAGAGCGAGTGCTTACAAGGCCTGTATGTAAACGACGACATTACCTTTCAGCAGCTCTATGATATGTGGTGGACGGAATACGCCGTGATCAATCTGAAAAAGTCTACTCTGGAAAGCTACGAAAAGATGAAGCCCGCCATTATGGACGCTATCGGGCATCTGAAGCTCAGCAAGATACAGCCGCACCACCTCAACGAGTTCTATGCTTCGCTTATGGGCAGGGATATAAAGTGCAACGAGGCTGTCGTGCCGACGATTGATTTCACGGAGCTGATACTTGTCCACAACGGCAGGAAATGCAAGAAAAAGCGTATGAAGCAGATAGATATTTCCACGAAAGCCGGTGTCGGGCTCACCACTATCAGGACTATGCTCGACGGAAAACCTATCAGCGTCAGGTGTGCCAAAGCCATTGCCGAGGTTATGGGGCTCAACTACAAAAAGTCGTTCAAGGAAGTCAAGCGTAAGTCTGTTTCGGCAGCAACGGCGAAAAGGTATCACGCTTTGATCTCAACAGTATTTACTCACGCGGTGTATCAGAATATCATTCCTATCAATCCCTGTACTCGTGTACGACCGCCGAAGGTCAGCAGGGACGAGGCTCAGTACCTTGAAGAAGATCAGGTACACAGAATGCTGGGACTGCTTGAAAATGCCCGGGAGCCGTTCAGAACGATGACCATGCTCTGTATGTTCCTCGGTCTCCGCCGCGGCGAGCTCTGTGCGTTGGAATGGGACAACATCGACTTTGACAAGCATCTCATAAGCGTCCGGAAGAATCTTATTGCCTCCAAAAAGGGTGGCGTATTTCTGGACACGCCGAAGAACAAGACTTCCATACGCGATATCCGCGTGACAGACAGCATTCTCGATATTCTCCGAGAGTATAAGGACTGGCAGAGCGAGTACAAGGAGAATGTCGGCAGCTTGTGGGAGGAATCGGACAAGCTGTTCACTAACGCTATGGGCGGCTGGCTCAACCCCTCGACTTACTCCGGCTGGTTCTCCAAATTCTGTAAAAGGAACGGCTTTGAGAATGTTCATGTCCACACTCTGCGCCACACTTCGGCGACGATAATGCTGATGAACGGCGTTCCGCTCCGCGTTGTATCGCAGCGTCTCGGGCACCACGACTCCAGCACCACAAATAACATTTACGCCCATGTCATCCGCCGCGCTGACGAGTTTGCCGCCGAGGCTCTCGATAAAGCGATCTTCACCCAAAATACCGACAGCAAAGCGAGCTGATGCACAAATACTGACCCCTTATTCAAGACAGATAGTATAAAGGTAGTTTCCCAAAAGTTAATCAGCGGGGCTGATCAAAGCAGTATCATCTAGGTAATGTCTGAAATGTCAAAACCTATCAAATAATCCAATAACAACAAGCGCACCATTCGGCGTAACAACCGAATGGTGCGCTGTTTTTATTATCCCATCTTGAACGACTCAGCCATACTCGTTACAAAGTGCCATTGCCGTTCCATATAGGTTTTCAGCATTTTAGTACGATCGCGATAATCGGTAAGAACTCTGTCGGGCTCGTCAAAATGCTCTGCAATCGCCAAAGCAGCGGCGTTTCCGCTTTCCATACCCGCAGAGATCCCCTCGCCCATAGGGTTCAGAAAGCCCGCAACTTCACCCGCGAATAACAGCCGTCCCTCGCCGTAGTCTATATTGCATCCAGCCCGAATATATGGCATAAGCCACTTTTCCTCTTTCACGGTTTTGACTATCGTGAGCGCGTGACGGTTCTGCATATAGCGAATAAAGCTGTCATAATAGAACGCGATTCTGCTGGTATCCTTAACGGCGACACCCAGCACAAGCATATCATCCTTCACATTGAACCAAGTGTCATACTCAGACAGCTCCGGCTGTAGGTAAGCGTAGAAATAGTGCGGATCGAGGTCAATTTTTCCGTAATTGAAGGTCTGATATGTGGTGATGTATTTCGGTGAGATTTTCAGCACCGATCTTTTAAGCACAGACGTAACGCCCTCGCAGTCGATAACATATCTCGCTTGTTCGGTGTATATCTTGTCGGAATGGAGTTTCAGCTCGATATGATTGCTTTTCTGCTCACAGGATATTGCAGAAGTCTCATCACGAAGCTCGGCACCCGCTTCGACCGCGTTTTCGGTCAGCCAGTTATCGAACGAACTGCGCCAGATGTTGACACCTTCCTGCTCAAAAGCATATTCCTTGCCCTTGTCATCGGTAAATATCATACCGTGGTTATCAGTCGGAGTACACATCGCAGAGCGCGGAACCGCTTTTCCGAAATACCGGCTCACCAAGTCCATGGACTTTTTTATCAGTACGCCCGAACACGACTTGTACCGCGGCAGCTTCATTCGTTCAACGAGCAAGACCTTCAAGTGACTGTCGGCGAGAGTCTTTGCTGCTGTCGCACCTGTCGGTCCCGCGCCGACAACTATAACATCATACATCTGTTGACCTCTGATACTTATTATTGTTATTCAAGTGAGACCGGCTCGCAACGAAGTATTTTCTGCCAGTTTCTCCTTCCGTAAAGAAATCTGACTATATGCACCGTATGAGATTTTTTGTCTATAACATAAAACGCCAGATAGTTCTTAACGGGGATCATCCTGATTCCCCACTCTTTCAGGACAGGGTCATCAATGATCTGATGCTTCTCCGGCATAAAGGAGAGATTTCCTATTTCCTCCTCGATAGTGTCAAGTAGACTGTCGGCAGCTGCCGGATTAAGAAGCGTGAATTCAATATGATCCGCCGCTTCAATGATGTCCTGCTCGCCTTTATTGGTGATATGAATATTATATGTCATTTCCTGCGGCGCTCCCTGATACTTGCCATAGCTTCTGAGAACGGTCTGGTATTGCCTTTCTCAACATCCGAAAGACCGTCTTTGATAAGGTCGTACAGTTCAAATCTTCCCACAAGCGATTCATAAGCCTCGATACTCATAACAGCAAGATCGCCTTTGCCGTTTTTGGTGATGAATACCGGCTCGTCGTAGGTGTGGCAGAATGTTGATATTTCGTTGTAGCCGTTTCTGAGGTCAGCGCTTGATCTGATATTTGGCATAACGACTCCTCCTTTTTGTAGTTCGTAACAATATTATACACGAATTTTGTTATATTGTCAAGAGCAAATCAGCGTTTATCCGAAAACCAGAGATACGAGTTCATTTCACATCCAAAAAAGTTCATTTCGCACCATATCGTTAAACTTTTCCGCACGATTTCCGATATAATAATAGATATAGTATTGCCCTTACTATCGGCGGTGAGCCATAACAAACGGAGATGATAGAATGAGATTTGCTGTATGCGACGACGAAGCCGAGCTTCGCAGGGATATTTCGGACAGGATAGCCGCACTGTGTCCGGGAGCGTCGGTGATGGAGTTTTCATCGGGCGGTGAGCTTCTCGCAGGCGCGGGAGGCTTTGACATAATCTTTCTTGACATAGGAATGGACGGGCTCGACGGTATGCAGACCGCAAAAAAGCTGCGTCAGGACGGCTGCCGCGCGGCGATCATCTTTGTTACCGCGTTCGAGGACAGAGTTTTCGACGCTTTCGATGTCGGAGCGTTCAACTTCCTCGTGAAGCCCGTATCGGCGCAGAAATTCGCAGAAGTGCTGAAAAAGGCGATAAACAGCCGCACAGAGCCCGTTGCGACTGCAACAAGCGACAGGTTCATAGCCGTGAAATCCGGCGGTGTCAGCACCAAACTCGCGTTGTCCGAGATCATGTACGCCGAGGTTTTCGACCGCATACTGATACTGCACACGGTCAGCGGAAAAGTCGAGTACCGCGGGCGGCTGAACGAGTTCGAGAAATGCACCGACGAGACGTTCTTCCGCACCCACCGCTCGTACCTCATCAACCTGCGCTACCTCGAAAAATACACATCGAGCGAGGTCACAATGGAGAACGGCGACCGCGTCCTACTCGCGAAACAGCGGTACAGCGAGCTTGTCAGGGCGTATCTGCGCTATATAAAATCGGAGGGCTGAAATGTACGATTATCTTGAATTTTACACGGACATCAGCCTGACGCTGACGATGATTATTACGCTTCTGGTGTATTCCGTCGGGCTGATGCAGTTCCTCCGCCCGTTCACGAAAAGCCGCCTCGCGCGGTATCTCACGGGCGCGGCGTATGCGGCGATAATGCTTGTGATGTTCTTCCTGCCGCAGGAGTTCAACAATATGGTAGCCTACGGCGCGGGAGTCGTTGGAGCGTTTGCGGTATTCACCCTGCTCGACCGGCGTAACTACGCGCAAAAGCTGTTTCTCGCGTTCTCGTTCTTCTCGGTCCGCTGGCTTACCGCCGCAGTCGGTACGTCGATATGGCTGAAGGTTTACGGCTGGACATGCGGATTCGTCATTGACACATTCATGTTCGAACCCGAAAAACAGGTCGCAGCGTACATCGTTTACGACGCGGTCGAGGGCTGCATAATGGCGGGCATAATGCTCCTGCTGATAACGATTTTCCACAAGGTCTATGTAAGCAAAAACGAGAAAATGACCATAAAAGAGGCGCTTCTGCTGATGCTTCCGAGCGTGGCGGGCGTGTTCAACTACCGGCTCCTGCTCTACTTCAACAGCATCGACACGCGGGAGATCGACATCAGCCCCTACGACCTCATTTCGTTCGTTTTCTACCTCGTTTCGTACACGGCACTGGTCGCGGTCATTTATTTCTACGAGCAGATCAAAGCCGGACAGCGCCGCGAGAAAGAAACCGCTATGCTTTCGGTGCAGACCGACAATATCCGCGACTACATCAGCGGCGCGGAGAGCCTGTACCGCGACATCCGCGCGATACGTCATGATATGAGAAATCACCTCGCAGTCCTTGAAAGCTTGCATGCACGGGGCGAGAACGAGGCGTTTGAAAGCTATCTCGCGGAGGCGCGGGAGCGTATCGGCAGCGACAAGGGCGTAAACAGCGGCGATCCCGTGACCGATGTTATCCTCACCGAAAAACAGAGCGAAGCCGAACGCCGCAGTATCACTTTCGAGTGCGATTTCCACTACCCCGACGGCTTTTCCGCGGGAGCTCTCGATATGAGCATTATCCTCAACAACGCGCTGAACAATGCTATCGAAGCCGCCGGGAAATGCCCCGAGGGCGAGCGGCGTATCGCGATAACCTCGCTGAAAAAGAAGAACGCGTTTGTGATAACGGTCACGAACACCTGTACCGGCGACTGCCCCGCCGCGGACGGCGAGCTTCCCGAAACGACAAAACCCGACCGCTCCGAACACGGCTTCGGTCTCGTGAACATCAAAAATACCGCCGAAAAATATGGCGGCGGTATAGATATTTCCTGCGAAAACCAGCTGTTCACTCTGACGGTCATGCTGATGACGTGATTTCGCGTCGGAAAAAGGGCGGTTCGCGGCATTTGGCTTGATTTCATACGGCTTCGGACGATATAATAAATGCAAGCGGTATAGTATTGTCTGAAGTTTTCTCCCCCGCGGAGCGGGGGAGAAAACGAGTCCAACACACTTCCGCTGCGGCATGGATTTGCCAAATCATCACAGAAAGGATTTGATAGTATGATCACAAACACAATGTCAGCGCTGATGTCGGCAGGCACCACGCTCAAACAGGCTCAGGTGCAGCAGCACGCGCTCAAAAAGGACGAGGGTCACGCGGGTATCCTCAAAGCCGAGATCGAGCATTCGGTCAAGACCGATACAAGCGCGAAAGAAGCGGAACTGAAAGAAACCGAGGAACACGCTGCTGATCTGAGATCGAAACAGACGGACACCCTCGAAGCCGCGACCGCCGAGCTTCGTGACAACATCGAGCGTGCCCGTGAAGCCGACCGCGAGGAAGCCAAGAAAGAGGCAAAGGCGGCCGAAAAGAAGAAGTCCGAAAAAACCGAGAAAGAGAACAAGACCGGAAAACTCGGGAATGCTCCCGAAACGGACGAAAACGGCGAGAATGACGGCGTTAAGGCAGTCACGGGAACGGAGACTGTCGAGGCCGTTCTGCCCGATGAAACTCCTGACCCGATACGCGTTCACAAGCCCATTGACATTACGGTCTGAGGGGGTGGGTTTATGGGAATGAGGATTGACAGCTCATATAACAATTATCCCGTCAACAGAAGCACACAGACCGATACCACGCGCAAGACCGCGAATGACGAGCTTTCGTATCTGCAGGACAAATTCAAGGATTACAGCTTTGTCGCCGCGAATTTCAGGCAGGGTATGCGCTACGGCTCGAACGCGACCACGAATGTCGCTATTTCTCCGCAGTTTCTGAAGAAAATGGCGAATGACCCGAAGCTCGCGGAAGAATACGAAAAAGAGATCGCAAATATGAAGTCCTGCGACCAGTGGTGCCGCGCCAATATTCAAGCGCGCGGGGATAAGCTCGTCGCGGACGGCTGGGCGATTGATAAGGACGGCGGGATAAGCCGCTGGAGCATCGGCACTCACGATGACCGCACGGCTCGCGTGAAGTCGCCCACTGAGTATGCGAATGAGCTGTATGAGAAGAAGAAAGCGGCAAAGAAAAACGATACGGCAGAGTTGCTCAAAAGCTTGCAGAACAGTACAAAGGGGCTTAACATTGCGGTCGGTTCCGCGCTGAATATGAGCAAGGACAATAAAACCGGCTCGGTCGCTATTAACCAGAAAATACTGGATAAAGCTATGAACGACCCCGAAACCGCGAAAAAGCTCTCCGAGCTTGTCACCGGAATAGAAAAGGCTGAAAAGACCGTTGCGGGCTATTATAATTCCATAGGCGGCGTTACGGAAAGAACAAGTCATTGGTATATTGATGAAAACGGCAACCTGTTGTCTTTCGGATATACGCACAGAGATGATAAGCTGAATAAGAAGCTGCGTGAGGAAGCCGCAAACAATTCCAAGGAACTTATTGAACGCTCCCGCGAAAAGTCTCGTGAAAGGGCGAAAGAGCTTGCCGAAAAGCTGACCGAGAAGGATGAAACCGCCAAAGCAAAGCCGCACCTTGAAAAGTTTGAGGATATGCGGGATAAACTCGCTAAGGGAGATTTTCTCAATGACAGAGCGTAGGGAGGTGTGGTTATGTCGATCAGAGCAATTGACGGCTATCAGCCGTACTATAACCAAACTCTGCCGCAAAAGCGCGCCTCGAGCGACATTGAAGAACTGACCGAAAAGCCAGTGACGCAGGACAGGGTCGAGTTCTCTGCCGAGGGGCTTGCCGCCAATGAAGCAGATAATTCACAGAGCAAAGAGGTTGCTTTCAGCGAAGAAGAACCTGAAGATGAAGAAGAAACCGCCGACCCCGAGGACGAAGAGATCGAATCCGAAAGCGTCAGCGGCTCTGTCGGCATAAATGCCGCGAAGCTCGCGCGCATGCTTGCCGCCGCAAAGACCCGCTCGCAGGTTCAGGCGGTAATGGATTTGATACAGTCCGACCTCCGCGAGTGCGACGCGGGCAAGGAGCAGGGGCTTGATGTTGATGAGGCTTCTGTCCAGGCAGCAGAGAGCCTGCTGGAAGAAGCGAAGTCGCGCATGAGCAGCGCCGAGGACCGCGAGCCTACGCCGCAGGAGGAAATCTTGTCAGCGTTAGCGTCGTTGATGTAAAAGGAGATGTTCCCGTGAGCAATACTATGTACATATCCGCGCAGACCGCGTATTTAAAGGCGTTCACCGAGAGCATAGCGCCGCCTAAAACTGCCGGAACGGAGTTCGCGCAGGCGCTCGATAACTGCATAAATGAACAGTCACTTGACGACTACAAAGCGTACATCAGGGATCGCGTATCCTCACTTGTCCTACATCCGACGCAGTTCGGCGACACCTACGCCGTGAGTATATCCGACGCGGGCTACCGGGCAATGCGGGCTGACCCGCAGTACGAAAAGTGGGTGCTTGAGCAGATACAGGGCGCGTTCTCGGCGGAAGTTCCGTCGTGGCTGCGCCAGCTCGGCGGTAACCAATATCATACTCTTCAATTCGGCAGCAAGCCCGAGCAGTTCAGGCAAACATCGTTCTCGACGGGCGAGGGAGCGCTGAAAAAGGAAGAAAAAGAGGAATACTGGAAGCAGCTCAAAGAGCTGCGTGACAAGCGGCGCGAAGAGTTTGAGAAATTGCTCAAAAAGAAGCGTATCGCGCTTGCACAGGCACAGGCTCTCGCGCTCGAACGGCGGCTCGCGTTTGCGGATATGATCGAGACGGACACCGATATTCCCGATGCTATGAGCTACGCCGAGGCTAATGTCAGCGAGGTCTCGCCGATACTGTTTATTGATATTTCCGAAATATTAGCAATGATGTAAAGGGAGGTGAAAGCATGAGAAATTATGGATTGACCCGCTATATGACGTACAATAATTACCGTCATTCGTCGCTCTATAACCGCAGTCGGGTAAGCACCTACAAGCAATTCGCGTCGAAGTCAAACAGCGCGAACGCTGCTCGCAAGGCGTATCAGACCACATCCGCGGCAAAGACGACCTATACGACAAATCTGTCCGATGCCGTATCGGGTATCGCGTCGTCGGTGTCCGATCTCAGCAAAGCTATGTCGGGAACCGACCGCGAGAAGATGTACGACGCTGCAAATAGCTTTGTTGACAGCTACAACGATATGTACTCGGCAGTCAGCAGTTCCCGTAACAGCTTTGTTTCGGGGCGCACGTCGGTCATGACGAACACCGCAAAGGCGTATTCGGGAACACTCGAAAAAGCCGGTGTTACTGTCGGCAAGGACGGGAAGCTGTCTATCGACAAGGAGAAGTTCATGGAAGCCGATGACAAGGCACTTAGCTCCGCACTGGGCAGGAACTCCACATTCACAGGCTCTGTGGTATCGCAGGCGGTGAATGTCTCGCGCTACTCGGACAGCTTTTCGTACACGAGTTACGGTGGTTATAACAGCTACGGAAGCTACTCAAAAAACAGTCTGTTCGATTACGCCGGAACAACGCAAAGCGGTGTGCTTGCAGGGTATCTGCTTAATCAGTGGATATAATACCGCGCCTTCATAAAATCACAGACTACATTACAACGCCCGCGGGGAGAGATCCTTGTGGGCGGTTGCGTATTGGCAGTCTTGACTTGTGATCTCAGACTTATCGCGCATAAGTACCAAATCTGTACCAAAACGGTGGTTTGTAGCCTATCAACATAAAATAAAATTAACCACGCAGTCGATAAACCGCGTGGTTAAGCCATTTGCCTGGAGCTGGTGAACGGACTCGAACCCCCGACCGTGGACTTGTTTTAAAGCGACGATTGCTTTTTTTGACGTATAATCCCGCTCGCACTGCGAGTCTGTGCCGCTTCCCAGCTAAATGTTAAATTTTCAATAATAACCCTGAATCGAGTGTTTCCTCTGATATATGTTATACTAACATACTTCGCGCCCAATGTCAAGCTATTTTTCTCGGCTTATCGGGTGCATCAAGCCTGCCGATAAACCGATAATGTATCTCGATCTGCTGGTACTCCCTGCCGTCCGAGCCGACTTCCTTATGGTGGACAAGTATCCTGTCGATGAGAGCATTGAGTATTTCCGCGCTCAGATCATTCAGATATGTGTATTTTCTTATGACATTTATAAACCTCGACGCTGCATCATTTTGCCCCGCGAGCTGCTCCATTTCGGCTTTCAGAACGGGCAGACTCTTGCGAAGAGTGTCCTGCTCAATATCGTATGTTTGCAGCATGGTTTCAAAGCGGTTCTCGGGAATACGACCGAGTGCGCTGTCCTCGTAGAGCTTATTCAGCACCTTGTCGATCTCTGCGATTCGGGCGGTTTTCTGTTCGTATTCGGCAGTCAGTGCCTTGATTCTCTTTTCCGCATTTGAGGAACAGCGCTCGTTAAGAAGCTTTCTGAATCTGTCGGGTTCATAGTCATAGGCTCGTATCACACGCTGAATATCCGCGAACACTACCGAGTACAGATCATCGTATGTGATGTAGTGGGAGGTGCAGTATTCCCTGCCGTGGGTCTTGTACATCCAGCAGGAGTATGAGCCGTGGTATGTTCCGTCAGCACGTTTTTTCTGTGAGTATGTGAGTGCATGACCGCAGTCCGCGCATCTTACAAGCCCGGCGAATATCTGGACTTCACCTGTTTTTATCTCCCTGTGTTTGCTCAAAAGTATCTTATGAACATTGTTCCACATTTCCTGCGTTATTATCGGATCATGGCAGTTTTCCGCCACGATCCATTCCTCTTTCGGTACTTTGATACGTCGTTTGCTTTTCATTGAACGGTTGCGCTCCTTGCCGTAAACAAGCTTTCCGAGATACACTTCATTATTGATTATGACGCGAACGCTCTCGCAGTGCCAGTCAAATTCCTGTCTCCAGTAGTCGGATTTGTAGTAATCGGGATTGTTCTGATTGAAATACGCTATCGGTGTCAGCACCTTTTCTTCCCGCAGTATTTTAGCAATGCGGGTGAAGCCGTTGCCTTGTGATGCGAGTGTGAATATCCTGCGGACTACCTCTGCGGCAGGCTCATCAACGATCAGGTGATGCCGATCATTCGGGTCAAGTTTGTAACCGAACGGAGCTTTTGCCGCGATGAACTGCCCCGCCTTTGCTTTGGCATTCTTTGCGGATCTGGTTTTCTTTGAAGCCTCACGGGCATAGTATTCGTTTATGACATTGCGCATCGGGAACATCATGTCATATTCCCCCTGTGACGAATCATAGCAATCATCGACTGCAATGAACCTGACACCTCTGTCCTTGAACTGCTCTACATACATACCGACATCAATGTAGCTGCGACCGAACCTGGACTGGTCTTTCACGATCACAGTGTCGATCAGACCTTTCTGAATGTCATCGTACATACTGATAAATCCGGGACGGTTGAAGTTTGTCCCGCTGTAACCGTCGTCATCATATATTTTGTAATTCTTTATCGCGTGATCTTTGCAGTACTGCACCAGAAGTATCTTCTGCGACTCGATGCTGACGCTCTCTCCAAGCCTGCCGTCATCGACAGATAATCTGCAATACAGTGCTGTTTTCTTTGGCTGTTTATTTTTCATTTTACTCCTTTCCCAGCCGGATCAGCACTTCCGCGCAAGCGGAATGTGCGACATAGAACTTTACACCGCACAGTATACCACACCTGTCGGCGAAAGTCCAGCAAAATCCGGGATCTTGCCGAAACTTTTTCTCTCAATAAACCTTTATCTCCAAAGGAAATCCGTAGTCATCGGGCAGTCCATTCTCTCTGTTTTTCTGTATCTGTCTGGCTTCAAGGAACATCTTTCCGAGTTCAACGAGCTGCCAGTCAACTACCTCACCGACCTGCTCGCCCGACTCAACGCTGCTCTGCATTAAGTCCGCAAGCCTGTCCGAAGGCTCTCCCTCGTCAGCGAATACCGACCACACTCGGTAGGTTATACCGTCCAGTTTTATGTCATGGCACTCTGCCGAACAGACCTCGGGATCCCCTATGAAAAGGGGATCCTTGAGACCTATTTCTTTGTTCGTCTTGATATTTTTCTTCATAATTCTATCCTTCCCTTCGTCAATCATCGTGCTGGAATCTATCGGCACGCTCGTAATTTATGACTCCGTTTATGCGACGAACCTCGTCCACAACCATGTAGTGAAGATCACGAACGGTGTCATCATCTACCTCGTTCATTGCCGCGACCAGATGTGTAAGTTTACCCAGCTCGACAGCGATCTTGAACAGATTCCTGCTCATACGCATCTCCGAAAGATTGACAGATGCATCAACCATCTCTTGAATGAGCGGGGCAAGATACCCGACATGCTTGTCGCTGACCACCTGTCCTATGTAGTTTCTGATCGCTCGATTTATAAATTCCGAGCGACTGCCGCAGTTCTGTTCCTCGTAAAGATCGTCTACCTTCTCCAACAGCTCCGGGTCGATGTACAAAGCGAACTTTTTCTTGTTTGACCCCACCTTGTTTGGCTCAACAGCGGGCTTTACAGCCTTATTTTTCGTTTTTGACCCCTGATTTTCTGAATTTTTCATTTTCAGTCGCCTTCCTTTCTTTTTGACACTTGGCTTAACGGCGGGCTTTGCCCGACGTTGTGGACGGGCAAGGTGGCGTTTAGTCGCCTGCCCTTTATCCTGCATAAAAATCATACCCCTCAAATCTGCCCCTGACTTGACTGTCCTGTGCAAAACGCCGAAGCCCTGCAAAGCTCCAACTCAGTCCTGATTTGGGATTGAGCATCATGCGCCGAGCAACGGCGGCTCACACGGGCACAGAAACGGCTCAAATTTGCGCGAATGCCTCCTCGGTGGTATCGTTACTCTACCTGCCCTGCAAAACGGCGGAAATCGCTCAAATTTGCGGTCACCCATGCTGTCACCCTGAGAGCCTCATGCCGTCACCCTGAAAAATGCTGTCACCCAGCGTGAATGGCTCTGTTAAAAGGTTTTCGGAACTTTGGGTGACAGCATCGCCCACGATTTCCACGAGGAGCAGAACCCCGTTCATGCTGTCACCCTGTCGGTCGTATTTCAATTCGATCTCCCGGTAGCCATGCACCCGGACGAGCCGGAACGAAACTCCGTAGCTCAACAACTCGTCGGTGTGCTGTATCAGATCTCGTGTCACCCAGCTTGGCTTGTACTCTTTTCGAAACCTGTCATTGAGCAGCTTGCACAGTTGAGTCGCTGTACCACGAAACACACACTGCTCGATCATGAAATCATGAACTGCGAAAGAAAAAGTATCTCGTCTGTGAGGAGCAACATCACTTTTCAGCGTCCACCGATTGTTTTTGAACTCAACCGACAGCTCCGCGCTCTCGATATCACGACCTGTGCAGTGAAGTGTTCCGGCATTCTCGCTGCGTTTCTCACGAGTGAGAACAAAACTCCCGTCAGCACAACCGTTCAGTCCTGTCGTACCGGAGATCATGTTGAACGGATCACTGTCATGCTCCTTTCGGGTATGGTGAATGAGAAGTATTGCAACGCCGAGCTTGTCCGCGACAGATTTCAGCACACCGAGTTCACTGTAGTCGCTGCCGTACTTCACATCGACAGTCCTACGAACTTTCTGCAAGGTATCAATGACTATAAGCCGCAGGTCTGATAGTCTGCGTTTCGCATCTTCGAGCTGCTGCTCCAGTCCTGAACCGATTGTCTTGGCAAGTGTAGAGAACTGCAATCCCTCGGCAGGTTCTTCCGTGAACTCATACAAACGATTCTGCAAGCGAAGCAGACTATCTTCGAGCGCAAGGTAGAGCACCTGTCCGCGATGTGTTTCGTGTTTCAGAAACGGTTCGCCTTCTGCCACTGACAAACACAGGTCAAGCGCCAGCCATGACTTGCCGATCTTCGGAGCGCCCGCGAGAATGTACAGTCCGGGATAGATCAGCCGCTCGACGATGTACGGGTTCGCTTTCAGCTGCGTGTCCATGATGTACGCGCAGCTGTACATTTTTAATTCGTTGTTTTGGATAATAAAACTATCTCCTTTCTTGATTCGAGGTAGGCGTGAAGCACGACCGCCTTGTTTTTTGAGAACAAAAAGAACACCTCCCATACGGTGCCTGACCGTAAGCAGGTGCTCATGTTCTCATTCCGATCATTGAGTGCGGATAAAAATACAGCCCCGACTTCTGTATCTTTTTTCGCCCTCTATAATATAACAGATGTTTGCAGAGGAATAATATTCCTGAAAATAATATTTTTTTGAAAGTTTGTTTATTTTGTATATTTGAAGAATAATTTCATATGCAATTTCACAACAGCTTCGTCGGTGCAGGTGTCATTTAAGATCGGGAGCCAGCTTCTCACGAAGTCTTGCTATCATCTTTGAGACCGCGCCCTGCGTCATGCCGAGCTTTTCCGCGATCTCTTCCTGAGTGGCATTCTCCCAAAGCATTTTTACAACCGTACTCTCTTTTTCGTCAAGCCCCTTGCATATCTGCTCGATTGTGAGATCATACAAAACCTTTTCAAGCATTTCGGGAGATGCAATTGTTGATTCCGGGATTTCATCAAACGGAACTTTGGTAAGCTCCTTTGCCTGTGTATGATTGTACCGCTTGTCGTGATCCTGCTTTGCGTAGTTTTGCTTTTTCGTGTTTCTGAAATCCTCGTCGCAGGAATACTGACGCTGCGCCTTTGCGATCTCACCGTAATTCATCGTTTCCATTAGCAGCGACATCACATTTCCGAGGATCTCGTCCGAGCTCAGTCCCGATTCCAAAGCCGCAGGATAGAAGGTCTCTATCAACTGCTCGAGCTTATTATCCACACAAGCCAATTTGAACATATTCTCGGCAACGATCTCTCCGATGCGCTGTTTCAGCAGCTCGGTCGGAGCATCGCCGGAGTAATTCCACGATTGATATTTCATGCCCTTCTTTTTGGCAGTCGCATTCCAGCTTTTATTCAGATATCCGAGGATCCATTCACGGAATTCTGCCTGATCTTCATCAAGCTCTCCAACATCCCATGTCGGCATATTTGTAAAGTCGTTCTTTTCCTGAAAGAAATTTCGTAATCCCTCAACACTTATCTCGCCGTCGTATATTTCTTTTTTGGACATAGTGACCTCCCGCGAACATTTTTATCATTATATCATATCACGAATGGAATTTCAAGAGCGAAAACCTAACTGTTTCGGATTTGGAACAGTTGGTTCAGCGACAACTCTCAAACCCAGAGTCGTGTTTTACGACGTCAGCTCAATTCTAACATTTTGATAATACTTAGGCATTAAAAAAGCACTTACATTTTTGCATCAAATAGTATATAATATTATTACACAGAAACCGTTGTGTGAAAGGAGGAGGCACTATGGCATCGACATCTCGTTATGGAAAACCTAATATGACAAATCTTCCCAAAGATCTTGGCGTTCGCATTTTCAAAACCATACTGGCTACCCCCGCTCCCGATTTCAAGAAAATGCACGAGGAATCAGTAGAGCTTGAACGGCAAATGATGATTGAAAGGGATAAGCACAAGAATGACAGAAAATAATGTTATCAATAAGCTGTGGTGAATACTGTTACTAACAAAACGCCCGCAGAGGACTGACCTCGCAGGCGTTGTTCATATTTGTTCGGTTATGTTCTGCCCGCCATACAGGAATCTTGCAATAAAAACAGACTTGGCGGTTTCATTTATCTTATAGAAGATAAGAAAATTCCCGACAATTGCGTAGTGATACCCGCGCGCAGCAATGTCCTCATCATGATACAGCGGATACATCAGCGGATTCTCCGCTATGCGAGCAACGGTTTCTTCAGAGCGGTCAAGCAGGTTGGCAGCGGCTCCGGCGTTGAACAGTTCAGTCTCGATGTAGGTCAAAGCGCTGTCCAGGTCGGCTTCAAAAGCGTCGGAGATAACGGTTTTATACATTATGCCTGCTCCTTAATCTCCCGAAGCTGTCCTTTACGTCCGAAACTTTACCTGTATCAAACTCGGCTTCAGCTTCATCAAGTTTGTTTATAAGATCAGCTTTTGAACGGATCATAGTGCGTTCCGGCGCAGGAAGTTTCACTGCAAACGGCAGTCCACCAGTCAGATTGACTTGACACAGGAACATATTAACAGCTTCGGAAATCGAGATGCCAAGCATATCAAGTGTTTCCTCGGCATTCGTCTTCACCTGTTCATTGACACGAATATGGAGCGTTTCGGTCTTAGCCATAGTATCAATCCTTTCGTTGAGTTGTTATATATATTGTATCACATTTATTACACATTGTCAACACATTTTAGCAAAATATTGCCGTTTAATGGTTTGTTACCGAGATGTGGACTGGTGTCGTGTTTTACGATGGCAGTCCAGTTCTAACGGTTCATTACTCCGTCTATACCGTCTCCTTGAACACATCGATCATTAACAGAGCGCCGAGCCTGAAGCCTTTGCTGAACGCATTTTCGATCTCCAATCCTGTTAGCCTGCCGTTCTTGTCACGGTATTGGTCGAGCAGCTTTCTTACCTCCGGGTACTTTTCAAGGATCTCGGATTCGATGCTGTCTATATCCGAGACGATCTTTTGAAACCTGTTGTCGGTAACAGTCGTTTCGCATGGTGTGATGTTGCCGTAGTAGAACTGTTCCAATATGCTTTTCATTGTATGTCCTCCTGCACATAAGGGAGTCACAGCCCGTTACTGGCTTTGTATAACAAGGTATGTCCGTTTTGGACACTCCTTTGCGTAACGATTTGTGACGCAATCTATTAGAGCGTCGCAAGATATAAAAATACGGTGAACGCCGCGTTCACCGTTATCCGAAATATCCTATTTTATTGCCATTGCAGTACATCTCATAGTTGACCGAGCCTTCTCCACCACCGCCCTCGTTGAATATCCAGCCGAAGCCATTGACGTAGATGTAGTCTCCGCTTGTCTGTCCGTGGTATGACTCAGCCGGAGCAGGAGCCGTAGTGGTCACAGGTGTCGTTGTCGTGGTCGGCTGAACAGTCGTATCGGCTGCTGTGGTCTGTTCCGTCGTTGCTGTAGTAGTTTCCGCGGTCGCACAGGTCACGGTTGTCGTGATCTGAGGCTCCGTAGTGGTTCCCACCGTTGTGGTCATGGGCGATGCCGTTGTCGGCGCGGCAGTGTTGGTGATACTCTCGGTCAGCTGCGAGGTCGCTGCTGTCGTGGTCGTAGTTACTATAACACGATGCGCTATTCTTTCTTCTTTCGCAGTTCCGTTGCACGCTCCCGCCACGCACAGCACAGCTATGCAAGCCGCCGCTGCGCCTATTACCAGACCTATTTTCCTTTTCTTCGTCATAATAAATCCCTCCGTTCTATGGTTGTGGTTGTTTTTTCTGTACCACCCACAATACCACAGGACGAAGGGATATGTCTATCAAGAAACAAAAAATCTACAAAGAAAACAAAAGTCATCTAAATACTTTGTTTAAAATACCAATAATATATAAATCATCGAATTCTGTCATGAAGATGCATTATTTCTACATACATTTCTGTACTATCAGATTTATCATAGAGAATAATCGTTGGATCCAAATTTTTCATAATACCTTTTCCTATCTCAAAATTAATTGGATTTGGTGTCGCTGGATATAGGTGAATCACCACTAATTCACCATGATTTTTTCTAATCGTATCGAGTATATTTCTGTATTGACTTCGAAAGGTCACGACCTGATCCCAAGTTTGAAGGAATGATACAGAAGGATTATCAGCATTAATTGAGTATGTAGGGAAAGAATTTGATACGAGTTTTTCATCAATATTGCCGCTAATATTAATAAAAAGATTCACATTCTCTGCAGTTCCATTTATAGACGGTAACTTAACGCTAAGTCCATCTTTAGTCTGTTGCCGCCATATCCAATCTTCTGTATCACGAAAATGCTGAAAGGTTTTAACATGAATTTTGTCGCCTATAGTATAACCAAGATAACAGCCATACGGAATCAAAGCCATTATAAAAGCAGCATATATTACATTTCCTTCAATATTTATATATTTTTTTACTTTAGAATCAATTAAACTTTTCGCTGTACTAACATTATCAATATCACATAAATCTATTACAATTCTCTCTTTTTGGGGGTATGAAGGGAATAGAGCATCCGCTTCCTCTTTCTCTGTTATACTTGGTCGACTGCCATGAATCAAACTTTTTAACTCAATCACGCAATATGGTAATGGCTTGTTTAATTCAGTAAATTCTCGAACATAGTCCTCGTGTTCTTTTTTCATTTCCTGAAGACGGGCAACTGTGTATTTTTCCACGTTTCGATCAATCATGTGATTGTGACGAGGGCAAACTAGCATAAGATTGGTTATATCTGTTGCCAATTTCGGAGATAATACAACATCACCTCTAGGCCCTGAATGAGTCCAGCTAACAATATGTGCAATATTTGATTCATTTATTGGATCTTGAGTTATATCATCTTCATAAAGAATTCTGTTACAACCTCTTATTTCACATCTTCCTGCAGCTCGTAACCATAAAAGGTTTTTTATGGCTTGGGGAATGGTAGGTCTTTTATTTGCCATATGGTTATATCCTTTCAATCTCAATAACAGTGTTGTTTTCAACTGTCCATATTATTGTGCACTTTCTGCCAATAATCATAAAATAACAATTGTCGAAATTATTCGGTTGTTTAGCAATCCTTCTCCAACTGTTTTTGTCAATTAAAGATGGCATTGGAACATCTTGATTATGTGTATGCCACTCTCCCAAGTATGCCTTGGTATGTGCCGATTTTTCCCACAATTCATCAATATATTCTTGATGACCCTTACTTTTCCTGTTAAAATAGAATCGATTTCTTTTATCACTTGAGTAGGCAAAAGACATGTCGGTAATTCGTACAGCTTTTTGACGAGCATCATAAACACCTACTAAAATTCCACCAGTCTCTCTGTTAAAATTATGTTTAGATTGAATACTAGATATTTCAATCATGATACTGTCATCTATCTTCAAATTCCGCATATTTTGCACCTTTTAGAGTGTTCTATGTCCATTTCAACATAAGCAGATTTGCTCTGTATAAGTTTTTCGTAATACTCAGAGGATTTAAAACCTGCTTTTTTCAAATTATCTGCTTTTCCAACCCATGAAACAAGCTTTGTATGACCGCATTGTCCTTTTAAGACCTCAATTGCCAACCTTGTAGTAATTATTGCGGTTTGTTGACTATCCAATACTGAATACTCAACATATGAGCCAGCACATCCAGAAAAGGTTTTCGAAAATGATTGATTCTCTTCCACAAACGAACCTTGAAATTGAACTAATCCACCTGAAATCGGATCCGTGTATAAGCAACGAAGACATGCACCATTTTTAAGTACAGCTATAGCGTGCCCTCCTATACCATATGGCTCGTTAAAACATACTACTAACGACGGCGCTTCTTCCATCGGAAACAGTGAATCATTTAGCTCAAGATCAACCGTTGGATTACCTGTTGCTGACACAACTAAATCATACATTTTCAGTCGTTTTGGATTGCTTATAAATGTTTCTGCTGTTCGATCAACATAATTAAGAGAATCAATCTCTACATATGGGAAACGAGCTTCGAGCCGTGATTTCAAGAGATCCGCCTTAAAACCTCCTGTTACTGCATCGCTAAATCCTAACACATGCCGATGAACATTATCTACAGTTATCCTCTCTTTATCAAGTATATCTAGTTTGCCAATGCCGCATTGACATAGATTCTCTGCAACAAACCCTCCAACAGAACCACAACCAATAAGCAGGACAGCTTTATTTTCCAAAGATGTCTCCGCGCATCCTCGAGTAAGCATATATTTGGAATCTATTCGAAGCGCTGAAATCGCATCAATTTTACAATTAGTTGTATTGCGTATCGATTCCTTGCGGTTCATTTTTTTATAATGGAGCCATAGACAAGCATATTGATCGCCAAAATCAGACGGAATTACAAGGATTAATATGAAATGAATGCATTCTAACTCCAAAGACAATAATCTGTCAAACTTCATTTTTTGGCTGCCGGTAATATTATTACGGATAAAGCGGCGTATGCTTCCCCATGTTATTCCTGAGTTCATTTGAGGCGGGATTACTGATGTACGCAGTTTAATTCTGACACACGGTATTTTATGTATATCATTGTTTTGAAAATTACAATGCATATAATTAGCCAGCAATGCTTTGGATTCTTCTTCACTAGATGAAACAATCAAACACTTGTCTTGCCAAATTGCAGAATATTCACGTATTTCATGAATACCAGCATTTGGAAGATTCATATATAAAAGTACATCTTTTCTAGCTATTTGTTCCCAGTAGCTATAAAATTCCCTAAACACTTCCTGCAATTGTTCTTTAGGTTCCATTTTTAGAATATCAACAGCTCTATCAAATGAATCTAGTAAAAGTTCGTTTGGCATATTAGGTTTTATCATAACAGAGTCTTTGTCAATAAGACATAAACAACCATTGTAAGATGAGTGAGGTATAAACTGTGTACTGTTGATGATTCTTATAACAGGGAAATCTTTAGGAAAGCCTTTTCCAAGATCAATTTGCATATTGAAAGATTGACCAAGTATATCTACATTTCCTTCATATATGAATTCTGAAACTGGAACCAGTAACACACCTCGTTCTTGATTCAAATAATCTATTACTTCTTCAAACATGATGCAGACTCCGAATGACCGACATAGCTGCGATCAGTCTTTACTGGAAATTCCTCTCCAAAAATTTCTGTCATAATAGCACAAGCTTCTGCCTTTTTTTCCTTTTTCTCAGCGTCATTAAGTTTTGATATCATATCAACAATTTTGCTGTGAAACTCATCTTGTTGTTTCATAGACATCTTTTTGAAAAGGTCATTATATGGCTCTACAAAAAGATTTTGTTCAATAGTGTAATAGTACTCGGCATCGTCCGAATTATACTGATATTTGAATGCACTATTTATTTGTTCAACAAACGACTTTAGAGCATGGAAATCATCATATACTCGTTTATTGTCAACTATGTTATTCTCATATTTAGGTGAAAACATATAATAAGCTAGTGATGTGATAGCAATCCCAGTAGGAGCACTGTTTCCAGATATTTCAAAATGTACATTTTTCCACTTTTTCATGTATCGGATTATGCGGCGAAATTGAGCGCGATCATCTTTATCTGAAAACCGTTTCTCCATTTTCTCAATAAGACCTAACGGATCGCTCAATTCCCAGTATCGCTTATCATCTTCAGAATATCTCTTTCCTTTGGCGATATATAATTTATCATTTTCATCTGCATAACACGCAAAATCTACATGATATGCATCTTCGCCTTCTTCTTGATAAGTAATTGTTACACATGAACGCCTTATTTCTACACTCTTGGTATGCCCTTCAAGTGCGTCATAAACCCACTGTTTAACTGCAATGGGATCCGGATAATCTAAATGATTAATGCTGAATCGCAATCCAACATCTATATCATAATCCCCATCATTAGGTTTGATACCGGTATGCATAGCATAGCTTCCTTGATTAAAATGGTCAAATGATGCAGCCTCGTCCGGCATATTCTCTTTGAGTTTTTTTAATAGAGTTTCTCTTTTTTCACACAGTTCAGTATTGCTTGAATAAGAAAGCTTTATGGCTTTATGGAATTCAATAAATTCTGTTTGAAGATTTACCATTATTATTGTTCCTCCTAAATGTTAATCTAAATCTAAAACGCCATTCTTAAAAAATATCATAGTATAATTCTGATTAATATTATATATTTATTTCTCGTTCTCCTTAAACCCCTCAACCTGTTCCATTACCTTACTGAACACTTCCGGACTGTACTGAGGCGGATACTTGTTCTTAATAAGGCAAACTTTGATATCATATTTAAGCTGATCCCGAACATTCTGATTATTGAGCCAGTCGGCAAACGAGGATTTGAGATCTATGATCTCCTTGATTTTTCTTGCAAGAACGCGACATTTATCATTGATGACTATACCGTCAACTAGCTTATCTTCTCCGTACTCGAAATTATACTTATCTCTCAGCATCATTAGGATATCGTAAAAAGCCTTTTCCTCAAATGTAAGCTCCATTTTGCGGAAACTTTCACGGTCTGCCTGCATCTCTTTTAAAATCTTCAAAGCCTGCTCCGTGGCGTTCTTTATGATCTCTTCGGAGGCACTTTCCTGTGTCTCGCCGGCTTCCTCGGCTGTAAGGTGCTTTCTTCTCTCGTGGTAGAATTTAATGGTTTCCTCAAGCATTTCCTGATATTTTTTCGCAGTAGCCTGATTAGTACGCATATACTCCGCAATTTGCTTGCGAAGCATTTTTACAAGCAATTCCAACTTCGATGCCGGCAGCTTGACATCTGCGAGTAACTCATAATACTCGGGGCTGAAAATATCTTCTTCTTCGCCTTCATCAAGAATACTTTCAACTTTGTTGTATTTCAGAGCTTCCTCAACCATTTTAGCGACTTTTCTGTTCATCGTTTCTGTATCGACTTCGCTTGTACCACTCATCTTACGGACAAAACCGGCTATAGCCATAAAGCACTGAGCGAGTGCGGATTCTTCATCCGTCAAATTCCCGGAAGGTTGACAAATATCGTAGGCTTTACGCATACGCTTGACAGCTTTGAGAAAATATGTCTTGAATGATACTTTTTTAGTTTTTCTCTTTCCTTCTATGCTCAGTTCTTCCGTAGAACGGAACACATATTCCGCCGCTTGGGCAAGCAAGCGGTATCGTTCAAACGGGTCTGCTTCCGGATCCATAAATGGTGACAGATCGTAGTTTTTGAAAAGGTCTTTAAGGACAGCAAGATATTCATGGAATATAACTGTCGCTTGCTCTATGTCATCATCGGTAGGCGCAACATTAACATCACCGCCATAAACCTTAAGAGCCTCGCGCATATTATCTCTGATGCCGATATAATCAATGATAAGACCGAAATCCTTGCCTTCATATTTACGGTTGACACGGCTTATTGTCTGAATAAGCTGATGTTTCTGCAACGGCTTATCGTTATACAGATATGTCAGACAAGGAACATCAAATCCGGTTATCCACATATCAACGACAATAACAATGCTCAGATTGGACTTCTCTGCTTTGAACGCAGCGTCAAGTTCATCTGAACGCTGGTCGTTCTTTGTGCCGCCGAGATAGTCATACATCTCTTTTTTATCGTTTTTGCCGACACTTGTGACCATAGCAATAAACGGAACCTCTTTCAGCTCCTTTAATTCTTCTTTTGAAACATCAACACCCTCCGGGGCTTTCCTGTCAACAAACCATTCGGGATATTTTTCCTTGAACACCATAAGCAGATCGTATGCGATCTCTCGTTTTGAGCATACGATCATAGCTTTTTGTATTCTGCCTGGGTCGGCGGCACATGCTGCCGTGTAATGGTCGTGAATATCAACGGCAAGGCGCTCCAGACGGGATTTTTCACCCAGAATGAGTTCCAAAGAACTCATAGCTTTCTTGCTTGCCTCAATATCCTCTGAGGAAGCGCCCTCATCAGCACAAGCGCCGTAGTACGCCTCTATCTCTTTAACCTTCTGCTGGTCAAGCAGAACCTTTGCTATACGCGGGTGATACTTTATAGATACAGTCAGTCCGTCGGATACAGCCTGATCCATAGTATAGCGGTCGATCTCATCACCGAAAGTCTGGTATGTTTCAGCAATCGGCGTTCCTGTAAAACCTACGAAAGTCGCGTTCGGGAAAGCCTCGCGCAGTACCTTCGCATACGGCTTGGAAACCATAGCTTTCATATTCTCGTCAGCTTCCTTGCTGAACTGTATCTTTTTCGAATGCGCAAGCTGTGTCCGGTGTGCTTCATCGGAAAAACAGATGATATTCGACCTTTTATTGATAAGTCCGATCTTATCTTCCTTGCGGTCGCAGAATTTCTGTATGGTACAGATATAGAAACCACCGCTTTCACGCTGACCGAGTTCACGGCGAAGAGTATCACGATTCGGAACTACACCGACTTCGCCGAGATTAAGGAATTCCTTACTCTTTGTGAACAGTTTTGCTCCCTGCTTCTGCAGGTCATCGCGGTCAACGATAAGAACGATAGTCGGAGAGCCCATTTCTGGTATATCAGTGCAGCGCAAAGAAAGCTGACGTGCGAGAAATGCCATTGTATAGGTCTTGCCACAGCCGGTAGCACCGAAGTATGTTCCGCCCTTGCCGCTCTTTGTTTGCACAGATTCGATAATGCTCTGTTTAAGCAAACGCGCCGCGAAGAACTGCGGATAACGGCAGACGATCTCCCGTTCTTCCTTATCATAGATCTGATCCTGAAAGTATATGTAATCACGGAATATCTCCAGAAACCTTTCGGGGCTGTACACGCCCTTTATCATCGTTTCGGTTTCTTCAAAAGGAAGTGTGGATATTCTATCGCCGTCATTCACGCGTCTCCACGCATAGAAATGCTCATAAGGCGTGCGGACGGTGCCGAGCCTCGTCTGCACTCCGTCGGATATACACGCCAGCGGACAGTAATGCAGCAAGTGCGGAATATCGCGCCAGTAGCGAATATTTATCTGTTTCCACGCATCGGCGATAGTCGCTTTATCGTCGGTCGGATTTTTCAGCTCGATCACGCACACGGGGATACCGTTGACATACAGAAGAACATCGGGACGGCGGTTGTGGAGCTGCCCGTTATCGGTATAATCGACCGTAAGCTGATTCACGACCTTGAACAGATTGTTTTCCGGTGTGTCATAGTCGATCAGAGCGACCATACGCGCAAGGCCGTTCTGCGGTGTGAACTGTATTCCGTCAACCATCCAGTTATAAACCTTGTGCAACGTAGCAAAATCGTTCTCGGCACCGACAAGACGGACGGTATCGGAGATCTGCTTTATCTCATCATCGTTCAGGTCGGGATTGGTTTTATGCAGGAACGCTTCAAGGTCGTCTGTATTCAGCACATCACGCCCGTAAACACGATTCATTTTATCGCCGGGGAGATATGTCCAGTTTTCGTGCTCCAGAAAAGATATGAAGGCATTTTCATAGTCGGATTCGCAGAAACGTCCGTTATAGTTCTTCAGCTTTGACATCTTTCATTCCTCGCTTAATCAAGAAGTTTATCAGCACTTACCTTATATCCCATAGCCTTTAGTTCTTTAAGTAATTCAAGTTGCCAGTTTGTTTTGCTTGTATATACTATACCATCAAGATCCGACGGCATTTCAATACCACTTTCAGCGATTATCACAATATGATCTCTGCCGAGTTTCCCCATAAAATATCCTGCTTCGAAAACTACGTTCTGACGGGCACGTTTTTTTTCATCTTTCAAATCTTTATCTTTGCCTATATCATCAGCAGTAAACAAGCATATAGCACCACCAACATCGCTATTATCTTCAAACTTTTCAATTATCGTCCGACCGCCGTTAGCCTGTTCAGACAGTATTATAGCTGAAATGTCTTGTTTTTCAATCACTCTTGCAACCGCTTCTTTTAATTCTCCGTCATGTCCATGTACTATAAAGATTTTTGACATATCTCTTTGCTGTTGTTGTTCTGTATGTGTTTCAGTTTTCTCATCTTCAACAAAATCCTCAAGATAAGATTCTAATATTAATTTTGTTGTATTCAATCCTCTGCGACAAGAGTTTATATCATTTTTATGTATCTCTTCGCTGGGTGTATCATAAGTATAATTGCCTAACCAAAAAGGTGTATCATCAAACTTCTTCATTTCAATACTACCTTCACCATATTTATTAGAAAGAAAGCGTTTAATTTTCATTTCCCAAGCTTCAAACTCTGGTTCTGAGTTAGTAATATCCTTTTTTATTAACGCGTCCGTGTCAGCAATCAACTTTTTTAGTTTTTCATAATCAGTCATTTCTTTTCCCTTCCTCCACAGCCCCCTTGACAAGAACGGGGCAGATGTCTTTTATCTGTGCTTTAAGGCGTTCGTTTATCTGTTTGCGCTTGTTATAAACAGTAAATATTTCAGTTATTGCTTTCTGAATGGAAATGTCGGGAATAGGTATCTCGACATCGCACATATCCTCATAATTAAATGCTTCTCTCGCGCTGCCCCACGAATTAAAGCGGGCATAACGATCAAATTCAGCTCTCGTCAAAAATAACATAAGGTATTCAGGAATCAAAACTTTTAAATTCGTACCAAATACCACAGATATTGACGAAACCAAAAAGGTTTCATTTGTATTATTAAATCCTAAAGATACTTTATCCGCTCGTCTTGATGTGTCCGGAACATAGGCGATATGTCGTGGCGGTAATATTTTATAATTGCTTAAACTTACGCCGTCCATATTTGCTTTTGTTGAGATAAGCTCTTTACTTGTAGCCAATCCGCGAACCATATCAACTGTTAGGTTTGTATCATTTCTTTTATCGCTTTCAATCAAATAAGACCCTATCTTCTGACACGGCATTTTCCTTCTCAAATCTTCAATATACGCATCACAAACGAGCTTCAAATCCTCCAGCCCGCGCTCATAGCACTTTTGGTTAGCGACCATAGCGTTATAAATATCGACATATTTCTGCTGAACGGAAAGCGGAGGGAGGTCAATAGCCATATCACATAATGCTTCCCATGTAAATACTTCTGTTGAACTTCCCCAAGAACGAAAGCATGCTTCTCTATCCCATTCGGAACGATTGAAATGGAAGAAAAGATACTCGGGCAAAACCTTATCTCGCATACTTGTTTTTATTCTAAAAGCTATATTGTTCCAACTGATAAGAAATGAGCTCTTCGTATCGTTGAAGCCAAAACCGATTTTTTTACCGTGAGTCCGAGGATTGAATACAAATTCATCAGGGTGAACTACGAGGAATTTCGAAAGATCAGTGTCGGCAACATCAGCTTTTGTAGGTATGATCTCTTTGGTTATAGTCATACCGCGTACGTCCTTGGCGTGATATTCGTTACTTGAGTTTACCTCTGTCGTCATTTCTAACAGATCGCCTAAACAACACTTAATCAATCCCATATCCAATCCCCTTGAATGCTTCTGCAAGCATTTTCTGCGATTCTTTTTCCTGACTCATAATATCCCGCATTTCGTCCTGAATACGAGCCATTTCCTTTTCATAGTCGATCTCCAGATCGTGGTCGATGAACTCGATGTACTTACTCGGCGTGAGAGTGTGCTTGTTTTCGCGTATCTCATCAATGCCGACACTGCGATACAGCTCCGGTTCAGCATATTTCGTGCCGTCTGTACCGGCGTTCTGCCACATATGATAGATGTCAGCAGCGCGCTTTATCTGCTCCGGGATAAGGCACACTTTCTTCTTCTGCTCACCCTTGACAGGATTCTCCGTCCATGTGCGAAGATCCATAAACAGTATCTCGCCGGTACGGTCACGAAGCTCACGCCCGTGATAATTGCCGCCCTTCTTGTTCTGATTGAGTATCCACAGCGTAACGCTGATATCCGTTGTAATGAAAAGTTCCCGCGGGAGAATGATTATCGCTTCTACCTTGTCATTCTCGATCAGTTTTTGTCTGATAACGGACGCGACATCATCGTTCAATGCACCGTTTGCAAGCAGAAATCCGGCGACGCCGCTTTCGTGTTTCAGGTGCGAAAGTATATGCAGTATCCATGCATAATTGGCATTGCTGTCCGGCGGCGTGGCGTAGTCCGCCCAGCGGGAATCATTTGCAAGGTTGTCAATATACCAGCTTTTAAGGTTGAACGGCGGGTTCGCCATGATATAATCAAAGTAAATGCCCTTGTGGAGGTCATGCGTAAATGTCGAATCGGCTTCTTCTCCGAGATTGTGGCTCAGTCCGCGCAGAGCAAGGTTCATCTTCGCAAGTCGGTATGTTGCAGGCTCTTTTTCCTGTCCGTAGATGTTTATGCGGCTTATATCGCCCTGCTTTGCGCGTATCAGATCGGCGCTCTGTATGAACATACCGCCGGAACCGCAGCACGGGTCATAGAGCGTGCCGTCGAAAGGCTCGATCATAGCGGCGATGAGCTGCACCACATCATGCGGTGTGTAGTATTCGCCCTCTTCCTTTGTTGCATTGACCGCGAACTCTTTGAGGAAGTATTCATATACACGCCCGATAAGGTCTTTTTCCTCACCGAACGCCTTGTGGCTGATCTTATTCACCTCGTCCACGACTTTCTTTATGTCGTTTGCAGCGAGATTTCTTGTCATAAATGTACCTTCGACAAAGCAGCCTTTGAGCTGTTCGCTTGTCGCGGCGATACTGTGCAGTGCAGTATCAAGAGTGACATTCAGCTTTGTTGCAGGGGTATTGATTATTGTTGACCACCTTGCCTCTACCGGCAGAAAGTATGTGCCGTCGGTGAATGTGGCATCTTCAAAAAAAGCAGCCTGTATCTCAGGTTCGTCGGGGTCAAGACCGTCCTTAACAAGCTGCTGGCGGAGCTTTTCGACACCGTCCTCAAATTTCTCTCCGATAAAGCGCAGGAACACCAGCGTCAGCATCATATCACGCTTTTCAAAGAAAGAGCCGGAATTCCTTGCCTGCCGAAGTATATCACGACACTTGAACAGTATATTATCAAGGTTTATCGTTTCATCTTTTTTAGCTTTTGCCATTTATATGTCCTCATTTCATATTTGGTATAAATTTATTTCGACAGCAGTATCTGCTCCAATTACAATTATACATTATAAATTATAACACAAATTATGTCAAATATCAAGTAAATTTTGTGAGATATTTCCAAACCGAAACTATGATTTCAAAGAATTGTAAACCGGAATGTTGGATTTGTTATTACGAACAAGTTATGCTTACTGAGCCACAACGTTCCCTGTTCAACCCAAGGTGTCAGATACTCACATGATACAATAAAAACCCGCTTGATTGTGACAACCAAGCGGGCTTTCAATTGGAGCTGGTGAACGGACTCGAACCCCCGACCTGCGCATTACGAATGCGCTGCTCTACCGACTGAGCTACACCAGCATATTAAATTTTAGAAAAATTGTAAAGTCTACGTTTTGATCCGACTGATGCGTCGCTTTATCGGTAGTCCGAGACCTGCGCATTACGAATGCGCTGCTCTACCGACTGAGCTACACCAGCATATTAAATTTTAGAAAAATTGTAAAGTCTACGTTTTGATCCGACTGATGCGTCGCTTTATCGGTAGTCCGAGACCTGCGCATTACGAATGCGCTGCTCTACCGACTGAGCTACACCAGCATATTAAATTTTGTAAAGTATATGATTTGATCCGACAGATGTCGCTTTATAACCGGTCTGAGACCTGCGCATTACGAATGCGCTTTACACTTGCGGTTTCCGAAAAATATTTCGCAAGCTCAAATTTTTTCGACCGCTACGCCATTTTCATCGTCCTTTATCTGCCACAGGCAGCGGACGCTGAAAATGCTACCGACTGAGCTACACCAGCATATTAAATTGTGAAATTTTGTAAAGTCTATGTTTGATCCGAGCTGATTCGAATTTGCTTTTATTTGCGCGCTTCGTGCGCGCCTTCTGGCAAATTCTGCACGACATCGTGCCGTGGTCGCTTTATAACCAGTCCGAGACCTGAGCATTACGAATGAGCTTTACACTTGCGGTTTCCGAAAAATATTTCGCAAGCTCATATTTTTTCGACCGCTACGCCATTTTCATCGTCCTTCATCTGCCACAGGCAACGGACGCCGAAAATGCTACCGACTGAGCAGCACCAGCATATGAAATACTGGAAAATGAGTAAAGTCTATGTGATTTAATCAATGCTAATATTATATCACATCAGTTTGCATTTGTCAATGAAAACCGCAAAAAATTTGAAATCCACTGGTTTTCAATACAGAGCAGATGAGCCAATAAGTTATTTTTTGTTCGTTTTGGGCTTAAATAGCGCAATAATCGTGATAACTATCCCTGCTACGACTGCGGCAATAATGACAATGATGATCACGATAAAAACGTTGTCGGATGAGTTCATCGGTGATGGGGAATCCGATTTTGCGGTCTCTGTCGGAGCAGTTACTGTGCCGGCCGTCGTTTCCGTGGGCTGTGATTCAGCGGTGACTGCCGCACCGGCAACGGGAGAGCCTACAGTTACGCTCACTTTTGTTGTTTCAGGGAACCAGAGCTCTTCAAATTCCCAGGTCTCTTCAATTAAGTAGCAAAAGCTGTTCTCGACGAGAATAAAGTCGTATACACCATCGGGAGCGTTATCCCTTACCCTCATCTTAGCAGTAAGTGTAAGCCCGTCTCCGAGCTTTATCGCTCGTGTAGCGTTAGCCGCTGAGAGGGCCATAATGCCGTTCGAAAGGTTGGTGAAACTTCCCGGAACATCGGGAGCGAATTCAATCCCCTCGAAAGCGGTATTGTCGTAAAGCACTCTTAACGACGCGGTATCTGCATCCTCCGCAGGCGGAACGCTGAGTGAGACTGTGAATTCATCGCCTTGTACAAGTGTAGTCTCCGACACCGAAATTCCGTTTGCGGTATCTGCGAATGAAGAAAATGCAGAAGCCGCGATCATAGAAAAGGTTGCTGCTGCGGCACAAATTGCTCTGATGATACGTTTCATAAATACTCCGATAGTTTTATAACGGGTCATCCCGCTTATCGGCAGGATGACCCGCATAAGATTTCTTATGTTTCGTTCGGACAGACAAAATGTGTTTTATCTGCGTGAACTTCTCTTGCGCTTGCTCTTCTTTGCAAGAAGCACACATCCCAGCGTTGCTGCGGGGATAACTATGAGCGCGATCGTCGAACCTGTGCTCGGGTTTGCGGGACGTACAGTTCCGTCATTTCCGTTGTTTCCGCCGCTATTACCACCGTTGCCGGTGTTGTTGTTGGGAACGTAGTAATCATCGCTGCCCGTGTTGCTGTTCGGGATAATGGTATAGTTGCTGCCGGAGCCCGAATTGTTACCGGTCTTTGTGCTTGTGGGATCAACAAACATATACGGCGAGAATGAGTTGGCACGGAATTTTACCTTCTTGATCCCGTTCTCGTAAACGATCTCGCTTTCGATATACTCGGGATTACCGTCCTGCGTATGATATACTGCGATCTTTTCAGGCGAACCGGTGAAGACAGTCGGAACAGGGATCGAGATGTCGATATATCCGCCTTCGATAGTGTGGATATATGTTCCTGTTGCAAGGTCATAGACACTCACGTCGAACGCGTAGTTCTGGCAGTTTGTCATGGACAGTCTTCCGAGTGCGGCAGCCGCACTCATATCCGCTATATCAGTGTTTCTTATCAGGATGATCGTATCACCGTAGAAGAATTTCTTCTTTGTCTTGACTTTTATGCCCTGATTCGCTACGTTGCGAAGGTTACCGTCCAGTTCAATATTGGCATTGCCCGTTGAGCTGTTGTTTATCTCGTCGGTCTTGTCGTTTACCGGAATCTCGTCGCGGTCATCGTCATCGGGGTCGTAAACGAAATCGTCCTTGTTGGAATTCCCGTTATTGTTTGACGGAGTATGGTTATAGGGATCGTAATATTTGTACGGATCCCAGTATCCCCATTGATTCCACTGGTGCCACGGATCCCATTGATTCCAGGGCTCCCACTGGTCGCGTTTGCTGGGGTCAAAGCCGGTACTGTTGTTTCCGTTCTTGCTCAATACCGTAAGCGGTACCGTCGTCGATACAGGTGTCCAGAGCTCTTTGCTGATACTTGTTGAGGTAATGCTCGATCTTGAGAGGCGGAAACTATACTGCGCCGGATTAGCATTCGTTTTTGCCTTAAGGGTCGCGCTTAAAGTAAGCCCGCTGCGAAGATTGATTCCCGAGCCGCCGCCCGCGTTGAGTCCGATGCTGCCCGTGCTGTATGTCGGTATGCCGTTGGTGAGATGAGGATCCCACGTAATAACCTCAAACGCATTACCGTCGAAATCAATGGTGAACGATAAAGCATCTGCGGAAATATCCATTGCAGGCACCTTGTAGTACAGTGTGAACTGGTCGCCGGCGTAGAGATTTGAATGCGAGAGACTTATACCGCCGCCGCTCACCGGATAATCGTCTTCGGGGGAGGGAACAGTTACTTTCGCAACAGTGGAGGCGGGTTCCCATATTTTCTGTGAGGGTGCGCCTGCAGCCACATAACCGGTCAGCTCGGTGTTGAGCAGTGTGAGGTCGTATGTTCTGCCTGTGGTCACATAGTTTCTGACTTTCATCGATGCTGTGATCGTAAGTCCTTTGCTGAGGTCGAATGTGCTGTAATCCAAGTTTGCGGAGAAATATCCCTCGCCGTAAGCGGTAGAGATATTGTTGATGCTGCTCGTTACGGAGCGCACTTCAAACACGTTGGGGTCGAAAGTCACGTTTGCTGCGAACGTTTCGCCTGTCGCGCGGACAGCCGGTACCTTTACAGTAGCCGTGAAGGTGCCGTCGGGCTTAACGCGTGAAGGAGTCACCGAAATACCGTCGCTTCTGACAGGGAAGTCGGTCTCGTCTCTTTTGATCGTTACCTGTGCTTTCGTTGTGAGGGGAGTCCACACAGAGACGATTGTACCGTCCGTTTTTTTGTATGTAAGAGTTGATTTTGTAAGGTTAAAGTCGTAAGTACCCTTTTTAGCGGTGTATTTGACTTTAAGGTCAGCGGTGAGCGTAAGTCCGCTGCTTAAGTCGAGCTTCGGATAAAGATCGGTGCCTGAGATGCCGAAAGAGTTTGCGGAACTGTTTATCGTCAGGCCGGAAACGCTTGGTGTGAGATTCGTAAGTTCAAACATATCTGATCTGTACGAAACATCGAGGTTCACCGCATCGACTTTTGCGTTGATCGGCGGAACAGTCACAGTAACCTTGAACTCATCGCCGAGATCGAGGGATACGGGAGATGCGGCAATTCCGCCCTTTCCTGTTACAGGAAAGCTGCCGGCAATCTCAACTTCCGCATACTTCATCGTATCGGCAGGGAGCCATATCGTCTGTTTTCTGCCGACTTCCGTGCGCGTAAAAGTGGCTTTTGCAAGGGTGAACGGGTAAAACTGTCCGAGCTCGGCATCGTCTTTCGCGGTAAGCTCCGCGGTAAGCTTTAAGCCGCTGCTGAGATCGATAACTTCATCCGCATCGATGATAATAACTCCGGTATCATTATCGAAATACGCACCGGATATAGAGGGAGCCCACTTGGTGACCTTGAACGCGTCCTTGTTGAAATTTATCTGTATCTCACCGTGATCTGCGAGCTCGCTTATCGGCGGAACAGTAATTGTTGCAGTAACCTTTTCACCGCGCTTTACACTGGTGGGGCTTACTGTCATACCTCCGCCGATGACCGGGAGACCGGTGACGGTAACATCAGCATATTCGTGGTCCGGTATCCAGAGCGGATTTGAGCCTTCATTGATGTTGGGGATCAATGTGAAGCGACAGTTTCCGTTTGCCGCATTGTCCTTGACTTTAAGCACAGCGGTAAGATTTGTGGGAGTGTCAAGGTCACCGGTAACATTGGAGAAATTCACTCCGAATGTACCGTATGCCGGATTGGTTATCTTTGTACCCTTGGCGGGTGCCCATGTTACTAAGTCGAATATTGCCGGATCGTAGCTTACCGTGAGCGAAGGGTCGTCTGCGTCCCACGCGATAGTGGGGATAGCTATGCTGACATTCACAGTGTCGCCGCGGTCGAGTATGGTCTTATCTGCGGAGATGCCGCCTCCTGTTACGGCTGTGTCGTGGGGAGTTCCTGTAATGGCTATGGTCGCTGTTGTGTTTGTGGAAGGAACGGTGGAAGCCCACATTTCGTGAGGTGTTACACCGTCTGCTTCGTTGTAGGCTACACTGTAGTTGGAAAGAGTAAGAACTGTGCTGCGGACCTTTGCGGTCGGCTTTACGCGAAGTCTTGCGGAAAGCGTGAAACCGTCTTTAACGGGTATATCGTCGTTTTTGGCGGAGGAAGCTGCAAAGGCGAAGAAACTGCCGCCGGCATCCTTGCTTGCGCCTATCGCCTGCGCTTTGAATTTTGTGAGATCGGTAAAGTTGCCGAAACCGGGCGTCCACTCGCTGTCAACAAGTTCGAGCGCGTTGGCGTCATAATACACCTTGATCTCGACACCGTCGGCATTCTCGGGAAAAACGGGAGTGTCGATATTCACTGTGAATATATCACCGCGGTCGAATTCCGCATAGTCGAGATTCTGGTCGGTCAGGCTTATACCGATGTCAACAACGTTACCGAGCGCAGATGAAGGAACTGCGATAAACGCCGCGACAAGCAGCACCGACATGATTAAAAATAATATTTTTAATCTTCTTACCCTTACCATAGTTATTTCCTTCCTTTTTTACGGCTTACCATCGAATACAGAAGCAAGACCAGCCGCTTTTTTAAGTATCTGTGTCGCGTCTCGCACGTTTACAACATCATCTTCGTTTACGTCAGCTATATCGAAAACATCGTCCCCGATGCCTGTGCCGTAAAGAATGGAGTTCTTGCCGACCACATATCTGAGTATCTGTGTGGCATCGGAAGCTCCTATTATACCGTCCTGGTCAATATCGCCGTAAAGCCAAATAGCCCAGTTGCCGATATCGTATGTCATATTCTTGAACTTGTCGCCGGTAACTTCGTAAGTAGAGTTTTTGCACCATACATTATCTATCTTAAGGCGATATGTGTAACCGGGCGTAAGACCCTTGAACTCGAAGTTTCCGTCTGTTGTTGTCACGGGACCTGCAAAAGGAACGCCGGGAACAGTGTACCAGATGATAGTGGCGGGCGTTTCTATTTCGATCGTTACAGGCGGGTTGCTGTCAAAGTCATAAGGTGTGATCTTGCCCTTAATAACGCCGGCAATGGTTGCCGTTGCCTTTATCTGGTCATCTGCGGGATCCCATACGTCGGCATCGGTGGTGTCATCAAAAACGTGTTCGATGATCTCAAATTCAGGGTGGCTTATTGTGGTAGCGGATTTTACCTTAAATCTTGCAAAAAGCGTCACAACACCGCCATTGAACGCGTCTATTGCGTTTTCACCGGTCGGCGATACGAGTGTAAGATAAGCGTCATCAGTGAACTCTGTTCTTTTAAAGTTCGCTTCACCTGTACCGTGACCGTTTCCTATATAATCACCGGCTGCCGGCCAGGATTCTATCATTGTGAGTTCATCATCCGTATAGAGGTATGCTTTCTTTCCTGTGGTAGGTGATATGTATTCGTTCTTGGTACGCTCCCAACCGGTCTGATACCACTGTACGCACTCTACGAGAGAATCATCATACTTTATCTTCAGCTGTATTCCGTTCAGATTGGTTCCGAGATCGGGGACGGTTATGTTGAGCTGTACTATATCTCCCGGCATGAGCGAGTTGATATATTGTTTATTATCCGCACTGCCTTTATCGGTGGGGTCCGGTGTATCTGTCGGTGCCGAAAGCCAAAGGCCGTCCGAAGTTGTCAGTGCGCTCGCGGGTACGCTGAATCCGATGTTGTCAGCTATCGGGTTGAATAAGCTGACTGCCGCCATTGCCGCAGCGGCGAAGATCGCCAATAATCTGTTCTTTTTCATGATATTAATTCCTTTCATCAAATAAATCGCATTCGTCCTTAAATGCCGTCAAATACCGAAGTGAATCCTGCACGATACCTTAAGATCTGCGTAGCGTCCTGTACGGTGAGTATGCTGCCAGCGGTAACATGGCCGACAGAGCGGAGATATTCGTCCGTTATGCCGTCAAGTCCTTTTATCTCAGAGGGTGATCCTGCAAGGAACCTCAGTATCTGTGTTGCGTCCAGAGCCGTTACATCGCCGTCACCGTCAACATCGCCGTACATATTTACCGGCATATCCAGTATTGTCAGGCTGTATGCCGTGTTGAATGTTTCGGTGCGCTCTCTGCACCCGGGTGCGCTTACGGTGATGGTATAATCGGCTCCGCTCTCTGCGTCGTCGAATCTGTACGATCCTTCGTATTGACCTGTTCTTGTGTTATAGCCCAGTGTTATGTTCTGGCTGACCGAATGTCCCTCGCTGTCACGAAGGACTGCCGTTGCGACGGTTATCGGTGCTGCGGATCTAAGCGATACATTTCCCGAAACTGAAGCTGTCTCATTGGACACTCTCACGTTTATGCCGGTTGTCTGGGGAACCCATCGGTATTTCGTATCGTAGTTGTCGATGATAGCTCTTGAGAGCCTGAATTCATAAGTGCTAAGGGGAGCATTCGTCTTGACTTTCATTGAAGCCGTGAATGTAAGCCCGTTGTTAAGATTTGCGTAGACATTCGCAGCAACAAGTGCCAGGAAGCCGTCTGTGTTGCTGAAATTTGACATTACATCGCTGCCGTTTATCGTGGGTCTCCACGATCTTACCTCGAACACCGTAGGATCAAAGGCAATCCTTATATCTACAGTATCCGCGGTATTGTTTGTTGCCGGCACATTCACAACGATATCGAATGTATCACCGCGCCGGACGCGTTCTCTTGTCGCCCCGATGCCGTCGATCTCCGTCGCTTCCGCAACTGTGTCCGTCGGAAGTATTCCGATACCGTGCGGCAGCCCTGCTATGAACAAGGCGGCTATCAGAGCGACGATATGGGGCAAAATCCTTTTTTTCCTCATTAAGATCCTTTCCTTTCACGTTGATATTGTCCGTTCTTATGTTCTATACACTGATCGCCGGTTCCGTCCGGCGTTTATATTCGGTTCAAAATTGCTCACCATACATCAAAATTGATGTCAGATAACTATCCATTTTCCATTATAGCAACATTTTTGCGTTAAGTCAACCAAAATTTTACCCATTTGTTTAATTTGTACAACACTTTCTGTTTTATTTAACAATTCCGACAATAAAATACACAGCATTTGCCGTCTTTTCGGCGTATTTCAGCATAGACAGTTATACTTCCGATCAAAATATCTGTGTCCTTTTCTTTTGCAGCATAAAGCCTTCAATGATGTGATCGTGCTGATAAAACAAAAAAGGCCGCGCAATACTTGGCGCAGCCTTTCTTTGTATTCGTTTTTGATCGTATTACGTCTCTTTTGAAAAGATATACTTCTTGACAGGCTCTATCGCGTTCAGAAGCAGAAGTCCGAGAACTCCGCAGGACAGAACCTCGCCGGCACCGACGGTAAGCATAAGGAACGGTATTCCGTCCGGCACTCCGTATGCGTACTGGAGCACAAACGGTATGATCAGCGTATTTGCCACGATAGGCGGTACGGGGGAGAGCCACTTGCTGACATTTCTGCCGAGGAAGTATGTTCCTATCGCACCGATAAGCGTTGCGAGACTTCCGAAGATCACATCCCAGATCGCTGCTCCCGTGATAAGATTGGATAACAGACAACCGATAAAAAGTCCGGGTATTGCTGCCGGTGTGAAGTATGCGAGAACCGTGAGCGCTTCCGATATGCGTATCTGTATTGCTCCGCTCGCAAGGTCGAATGCTGCGACAAAAATCGTCAGCACAGTGTAGAGTGCGGCTATCACTGCCGCGTGTGTGATGAAAAATACCTTCTTTTTCATTTTCCTTTCCTGAGGGCAAGCAAGGTACAGCTCTCCCTCTTTTCCTTTCGTAGTTTTGATTTGCGGGGGCCGCCCGCGGCGAGGATTTTGCGAACTCGCCTTATATGCATAAGCAGCGGTGCTGCATAATGCTTTAACCTTTCAGGGCTCTCTGACCTATGTCCTTACGATAGTGTGCATTTTCAAAGCTTATCTTCGCTACTGCGCCGTAAGCCTTGTCGAGAGCGCCCTGCAGAGTGTCGGCTGTTGCGGTGACACCGAGGACTCTGCCGCCTGCGGTGAGGAATGTGCCGTTATCAAGCTTCGTGCCGGCATGATAGACATAAGCGCTTCCGTCCGCAAGCTGACCGTTTTCGTCAAACCCGCTTATCGGAAGCCCGGTAGGATATTTCTCCGGATATCCGCCGCTTGCCATCACGACACAAGCGCAACTGCCATTATACCACTCAATATCGAGCTTGTCAAGCTTTTCTTCGTATATTGCTTCGATTATATCTGCAAGATCGGTTTTCAGAAGAGGAAGAACTACCTGCGCCTCGGGGTCGCCGAAACGGCAGTTGTACTCTACGACCTTAGCGCCGTTCGGTGTAAGCATAAGACCAAAGTATAAACAGCCTTTGAAAGGTCTGCCTTCTTTCTGCATAGCTTCGATAGTGGGCTTGAATATTTTTTCCATGCACTCGTCGGCGTACTTCTGTGTATAGAGCGGGTTCGGCGCGATAGTTCCCATTCCGCCGGTGTTAAGACCTTTGTCGTTATCAAATGCGCGCTTGTGATCCATAGAGGAGACCATAGGTTTTACGGTCTTGCCGTCGGTGAATGCGAGCACGGTCACTTCCGGACCTGTCATGAATTCTTCTATGACTATCTCGCTTCCGCTCTTGCCGAACTTGCCGCCTATGAGCATGGAGTTTACAGCATCTATTGCCTCCTGCTCGTTCTGAGCGATTATAACGCCCTTTCCGAGCGCAAGTCCGTCGCACTTGATGACAGCGGGGTAGGAGTTCTGCTGTTTTATGTAAGCTATCGCCTTGTCCGCATCGGTGAATGTCTCATACGCTGCGGTCGGTATGCCGTACTTCTTCATAAGAGCTTTTGAGAACACCTTGCTGCCCTCAAGGATAGCTGCATTCGCGCGCGGTCCGAAAGTTTTGAATCCCTTTTCGTTAAGCCTATCGACCATTCCCATTACAAGCGGGTCGTCGGGAGTCACGAAAACGTAATCGGGCTTGAGCTGCTCCGCGAGAGCGACCATTCCGTCGATGTCAGTCGCCTTTACGGGGTGGCATTCAGCGAGTTTTGATATGCCGCCGTTTCCGGGAGCGCAGTATATCTTTTCGACCTTCGGGGAAGCGGAGAGTGCTTTGATTACCGCGTGTTCACGTCCGCCGCCGCCTACTACGAGAATATCCATATTATTGTCCTTTCTATGCAATTTCCCCGCATAATGCGGGGAAACAGATCTATTGCCAAATATCTTCGAGAAGCTCATGCTGCACCTTTTTCGGGAAGTGCCGCAGTACCATATTATATGCGTGGTCGCAGAGATCGCGTACAAGCTCATACGGCACGGAGCCGGTGAGCTTCACCCGTATCGTGCATTTTCCGCTGCTCACACGCTCGCTCATATCCTCATGCATGAGCAGTGAAGTGTCGTTTCTGCCCTGTTCTGACACTATTAAAAGAGCCGCGTCGTCCGTTCCGTCTGCGATAATTTCGCAGTACGGCTTTTCGTTCAGCATGAACCGTGTCACACCGACTGTGTCATCGAACTCGCTTTCCGTCCCCTTGAGAAGTTCCAGATGTCCGATAAGCCCGGGGTAAATGTCCTTGCAGTAACTCATAACTTCCTCCGTTTCACGCCGTCAGGCTTTCGCTTTCGCTTCCTTTGGCGTACAAAGGAAGCGGAGAGGGAGTTCGAGGGAGGGGCGGAGCCCCTTCCTCGTCCGCGTCAGCGGTGATCAGTGGTGGAACAGTCTGATACCTGTGAATGCCATAGCGATACCGTACTTGTTGCAGGTCTCGATAACGTTGTCGTCGCGGATAGAGCCGCCGGGCTGAGCTATGAACTCAACGCCGCTGCGGTGTGCGCGCTCGATGTTGTCGCCGAAGGGGAAGAACGCGTCGGAGCCGAGGGAAACGCCCTTCATGGTGCTGAGCCATTTCTTCTTTTCTTCGATAGTGAATACGTCGGGCTTTACCTTGAAGATGTTCTGCCATGCGCCGTCAGCGAGAACGTCCATGTAGTCCTCACCTATATAGAGGTCTATCGCATTGTCTCTGTCTGCACGTCTGATCTCGTCGATGAACTGGAGACCGAGAACCTGCGGAGACTGACGGAGATACCAGTTATCTGCCTTTGTGCCTGCGAGACGTGTGCAGTGGATACGGGACTGCTGACCCGCGCCGATACCGATAGCCTGACCGCCGCAAGCGTATGCTACGGAGTTGGACTGGGTATATTTGAGCGTGATGAGCGCGATAGCGAGGTCACGCTTTGCTGCTTCGGGAAGGTTTTTATTCTCAGTTACCATATTTGCGAAAAGCTCGTCGTTGATAACAAGTTCGTTTCTGCCCTGCTCAAAAGTTATTCCGTACACCTGCTTGCGCTCGATAGGAGCGGGGGTGTAATCGGGGTCTATCTTTATGATATTGTATGTGCCCTTTCTCTTGGACTTGAGTATTTCAAGTGCTTCGGGCTCGTAACCGGGAGCAATAACTCCGTCCGAAACTTCGCGCTGGATCATCTTTGCTGTGGGAACGTCGCACACGTCGGACAGCGAGATGAAATCACCGTAGGACGACATTCTGTCGGCACCGCGCGCTCTTGCGTAAGCGCAGGCAAGGGGAGAGAGCTCGCCGAGATCATCGACCCAGTATATCTTCTTGAGCGTATCGGTAAGCTCGATGCCTACTGCCGCGCCGGCAGGGGAAACGTGCTTGAACGATGTCGCGGCGGGAAGACCGGTGGCCTTTTTGAGCTCCTTAACGAGCTGCCAGCCGTTGAAAGCATCCATGAAATTGATGTAGCCGGGCTTACCGTTGAGAACTTCTATCGGAAGCTCGCCGTTTTCCATGAAAATTCTTGACGGTTTCTGGTTGGGGTTACAGCCATACTTTAATTCTAATTCTTTCATAATATAATACCTCCATTGATCAGCGCCTTCGCGCGTGTCCTGCGCGGACGGCGGCAGGGCTGCGCGCCCTGCACCGCGGCAGCGTGACGCTGCACCCAAAATTGATTACTTGTTCTTGTTGACTATTCTTGACTCAAATTTTCCTGTTTCTATATCAATGTATCTTGTGAAGAGGGATACCTTGTTGTCCTTGTTGAGGTTGTCCCATACAAGCTTTGTGAAGTCGTCGAGCGAGAGGTCGGGTATGATAACGCGCTTGGGTTCGCCCTCATAGCTCGGGAGCGGATCGCCGGCGCCCTTGTATGTGTGGATGAAGCGTCCTTCGCCGTTCTTGGGGCAGCTGTACGCGTAGGTGTTGCGTATAGTGCACTCGGGGTCACCGTCAAGGCTCTTGATGATATGCATAGCATAGTTCATATTACCCTCGTCGGCGTGAACTATACCGGAGATGCGGGGAGTGAAGTTGGGCTTGTCGTCCTCGAATTCACGGAAGCGGAGAGACTGCTCGAAAGTCTGCTGCTTGTCCATCTGCTCGTAGATCGTGTCGGTCTGGTCGCCGTTGGTGACGATAGTCTTTGTGCCGAGCACTTTTACAGGAGCATAGATTATGAGGTGCGGATCGACCATTTTCGACGGGTCGAAAGCCTGTGTGCGTATGCCGTTTCCGTCCTCGACGAAGACGCGGTTGCGGCTGTTCTCGCTTCTACCCATGATGAAGTACGCGATGACCGCGTTCTTACCGTCGGGCGATTTGCCGAGGATAATGCCTCTGCCGTGGTATTCGAGGCTGTTAAGTTCCTTTTCGATGCTGATGAGTTCCATACTAATACCTTACCTTTCTACTACGGCAATGCCGTTTTCTACCTTTATCTTCCCGTCGCAGAAAAGCCTTACCGCTTCGGGGAGTATCTTCCATTCCGCCTGCTCCATAACGCGCTTCTGAAGTATCTCAGGTGTGTCTCCGTTCTGTACTTCGACCGCCTTCTGGAGTATTATCGGGCCGCCGTCGCATTCCTCTGTAACGAAATGCACCGTTGCGCCGGTGATCTTTACGCCCTTTTTCAGCGCTTCCTCATGGACTTTAAGCCCGTAATATCCCTTTCCGCAGAACGACGGGATAAGTGCGGGGTGAACGTTTATCATTCTGTTCGGATATGCTCTGCAGACCTGTTCGTCGAGGATAGTCATAAATCCCGCATAAACGACGAGTTCCGCTTCGGCTTCCTTAAGCGTCTCGACCATAGCCTTGCTGTAAGCGGCAATGTCGGGATACGCCTTTCTTTCGAGCACCTTTGTTCTTATGAAGTTGTCCTTTGCGCGTTTGAGCGCATACGCGTCGGGCTTGGACGAGATAACACAGGTTATGTTCCCGTTTCCGAGTTCGCCGCGTTTCTGCGCGTCTATGAGGGCTTGCAGGTTCGTTCCGCCGCCCGAGACGAGTACCGCGATATTTGTCATGTACTTCTCCTTTCCGCTGCCGAAAACGGCGGCTTTCCGGAAACAAACGAGACGCTGCCGCATGAGCAGCGTCCTTGTTTTACTTTATTATAATAGCTTTATCGGTCTTGTCGATAGTACCGATGCGATATGCCTTGCAGCCGTCCGCTTTAAGCGTTTCGAGAGCCTTGTCGGCTTCGTCCGCGGAAACGACTATCGACATACCTATACCCATGTTGAACGTGTTGAACATATCATGCTCGCTGATATTTCCGCGCTCCTGAAGGAGTGTGAATATGTACGGCACTTCCCAGCTGCCCTTTTCTATGACTGCGGTGAAGCCGTCCGGTATCGAGCGCGGTATGTTCTCATAGAATCCGCCTCCGGTGATGTGGCTAATTGCCTTTACCGTGACCTTGTTTATGAGGTCGAGGACGGGTTTTACATACAGGTTCGTAGGTGTAAGGAGCGTTTCGCCGAGAGTTCTTCCGTCGGGGAGCTTTTCATCAAGCACAGCTTTGCTGTCTATGCCGAATACCTTGCGGACAAGTGAAAAGCCGTTGGAATGTACGCCGGAGGACGCGAGACCGATAACAACATCGCCCTTCTGCACCTTCGAGCCGTCGATTATTGCTTTTTTGCTGACTATTCCTACCGAGAATCCGCCTACGTCGTACTCGTCCTCGGGCATAAGACCGGGGTGTTCGGCAGTCTCGCCGCCTATAAGTGCGCAGCCGGACTCAACACAGCCGTCCGCGATGCCTTTTACGATAGACGCTATCTTTTCGGGCTGGTTCTTGCCGCAGGCGATATAATCAAGGAAGAACAGGGGCTTTGCGCCGCAGCAGATTATATCGTTGACGCACATGGCGACCGCGTCAATACCTATCGTATCATGCTTGTCGAGCAGGAACGCGAGCTTTATCTTCGTTCCGACACCGTCTGTGCCGGAAACGAGTACGGGATCGTCGTATTCTTTCGGGTCAAGCTCAAAGAGCCCGCCGAAACCGCCGATGCTGTCGATAGCGCCTTTTACGCGGGTACGTTCAACGTGCTCTTTCATGAGACGGACTGCCTCATATCCGGCGGTTACGTCAACGCCCGCTGCTTTATAGCTTTCGGAATGACTGTCTTTCATAAGATCGTCCTTTCGCTTATGACGGCTTAAAAGTGCTGTCATAATTATTCTTTGATTATTCTTTTCCGTTCCAGCAGTAGGTGCAGAGCTTGCATTCGGGGATGCCGACTGCTCTTACCGTACCCGGCAGGGACTGGAACTCAAGCGATGTGAGCTTTAATCTGCGGCATATCTCGTCGCGCAGGAGCTTTCCGCGCTCGGTAGATGAATCGCTGTACTCGTTTATGTACTTTACGCCCTCGCTGCCCTCTTTTTCCTGTATTATCTGTCTTGCGATAAGGTCGAGCTCAGAGTTGCTGCGTGAGAAGTTGAGGTACTTGCAGCCGAACATTATCGGCGGGCACGCAGATCTCATGTGGACTTCCTTTGCGCCGTTCTCATAGAGAAACTCGACGGTCTCACGCATTTGTGTTCCGCGGACGATACTGTCGTCAACGAACAGGAGCTTCTTGCCCTCGATAAGCTCGTGGACAGGTATAAGCTTCATTTTCGCGACCTTGTTTCTCATAGCCTGTGTCTGCGGCATGAAGCTTCGCGGCCACGTCGGGGTGTACTTGATGAACGGTCTCGCGAACGGGATGCCGCTCTTGTTGGCATAGCCGATAGCGTGCGGTATTCCGGAATCCGGTACGCCGCAGACGTAATCCACGTCCGGCAGCCGCCCGTTCTTGATGTCCGTTTCCGCCATTATCTCGCCGTTGCGTGCGCGCATGACCTCGACATTTACTCCCTCATAGACCGCGTTCGGATAACCGTAATAAGTCCATAGGAACGTGCATATCTTCATATCGGGGGTGCCTTCCGCGAGTGTAACGCAGTCATCGGCGGTGAGCTTTACGATCTCACCGGCCTGAAGCTCCTTGTACGTCTTGTATCCGAGCTTCTGGAACGCGAACGACTCGAACGACAGACAGTACCCGTCGCTTCGTTTTCCTATTATTATAGGGAGGCGGCCGTTCTTGTCGCGCGCGGCGATTATGCAGTCCTTAGTCATTATGATGAGCGTAAGGGTGCCCTGTATCTTTTCCTGCGCGTACTTTATACCGTCGGTGAAGTTGTCTTTCTGTGCGATGAGTGCGCCGATCAGAGCGCTTGAATTGATGTTTCCGCTGCTCATGGACTCAAAGTTCGCGCAGCCGTTGTCAAGCAGCTCGTTATAAAGCTGTGCGGCATTTGTGATTATGCCGACGTTGCATATTGCGTAAAGTCCGAGTTTTGATGTGACGAGGATAGGCTGAGGATCGCTGTCGCTTATGCAGCCTATGCAGAGCTTGCCCTGTATGCCCGCGGCATCGCTCTCGAACTTTGTTCTGAACGGTGAGTTCTCTATGCTGTGGATGCTTCTCTGGAAACCGAGCTCCGGCGAGTATGCTGCCATACCGCCGCGCCTTGTCCCGAGATGTGAGTGATAGTCTGTTCCGAAGAATACATCGGAAATGCAGTCGTTGCGGGATATTGCACCGAAAAATCCGCCCATATTTTATCCAAACCTTTCGTTTATCATCATCCGACGCGGATGCATTTTGCCTGCGCGGACGGCGGCAGGCTTACGCAGCCTGCACTGCGGCAGCGTAACGCTGCACCTCTGAATTATTCGCCGAAGATACGTCTTCTGATCTCCTTGTAAGCGTCCTCAACGCCGCCCATATCTCTTCTGAAGCGGTCCTTGTCGAGCTTTTCGTGAGTCTTGGAATCCCAGAAACGGCAGGTGTCGGGAGAAATTTCATCTGCAAGGAGTATCTGACCCTTGAAGCGGCCGAATTCGATCTTGAAGTCGATGAGATCTATACCGATCTCCTTGAAATATTTGAGCATGAACTCGTTGACCTTGAAAGCGTACTTTGCTATAGTGTCGAGTTCTTCCTTGGTCGCGATTCCGAGTGCGAGAGCGTAGTAATCGTTGATGAACGGATCACCGAGGTCATCGTTCTTGTAGCTGTATTCAAGGATAGGTGTGAGCAGAGCCTTGCCCTCTTCAACGCCCATTCTCTTGGAGAAGCTGCCGGCTGCAACGTTTCTGATGATTACTTCGAGCTGTACGATCTCGACTTTCTTAACGAGAGTCTCACGGTCGCTGAGCTCCTCGACGAAATGAGTCGGAACGCCTTCCTTTTCAAGAAGCTTGAACATATAGTTCGTCATCTTGTTGTTGATAACGCCCTTACCCTCGATAGTACCCTTCTTGAGGCCGTTGAACGCGGTAGCGTCGTCCTTGTAGGAGACGATGACGAGATCGGGGTCGTCTGTTGCGAATACCTTTTTTGCTTTTCCTTCGTAGAGCTGTTCTTTCTTTTCCATAGTTTTGCTGTCCTTCCTTTTTTATATTTCTTTTGCAGTTTCCTGCATTTTTGCGTCTGCTGCCAGATTTTTTCTGTGCTGTTCTTCCTTGAAGTCCGCGAACTTCTTTGCGAGTTCGTCATCGGAAACAGCAAGTATCTGTACCGCGAGGTAACCTGCGTTGGCGGCGCAGTCTATGCCGACTGTTGCAACGGGGACTCCGGGCGGCATCATAACTGATGAGAGCAGGGAATCAACGCCTTCAAGCGCCTTTGCCTTCACAGGGAGCGCGATAACGGGCAGAGTGGTGTGTGCGGCAAGAGCACCGGCGAGGTGAGCCGCCATTCCGGCAGCTCCGATAAGCACTCCGAAACCGTTCTCACGGGCTTTTTCGGAGAACTCCGCAGCCTCGGCGGGCGAGCGGTGTGCCGAGAAAACGTGCATTTCAAACGGAACGCCGAACTGTTTGATTGCCTCAGCGGCTTTTCTTACAACGGGAAGATCGCTGTCACTTCCCATTATTATTGCGACTTTTTTCATTTCGTTTATCCTTTCGCGGAAAATGGACTATACCATTTAAATATATAATACTATACAACATCTTGTCCGTCTTTTGCGGCGGAAACAAAATGTTGTGTGTTTCTGACGACGGAATACCATGTCCTGAAGAAGAAACTACACATTTATTTTACAATATTTCGTGATTAAATTCAAGCATTTTTGGAAAATAAAATCAACATTTTTTCAAATTTGCGTCCACAGGAAAACGGTGATATTGCACAAGAGCAACCTGTTGAAAACTTGGTTGAAAGTTTTATTAAAGTTACAGTTAAGCGAAAATAAGCGCTAAATGCGCATAATTTACTTAAATATTAAGATAAAAGCGGTTACAAAGGTATTACAATTTAGTGACAAAATAAAGGGTAAACGTTTACAAAATCGATGTTAAATATTTCGTTGATATTAACTAAACACATATGTTGAAAACAGCTGTTTATTTGATTTTAGAATAAAAGCATATATAAAGATGACAGAAATGTGATAGAACTGTGAATGGCTTCATAATACGGAAAATTGAATGTAATCAAAAATGCGGCAGCAAAAACGATCTTAAAAAATTATTATGTGTCAAAATGTACAAAAAAAATCTATGAAAACGTTGTCTGAAAACGTTTACCAAAATTTAGCCGAAAAATTTTTGAAAAAAAGGCTTGCAATATTGTGAATTTTGTGATATAGTTACAAATGAAATTGCGGGACGTAAATTAAGTTCGCGTCTGACTGCAATTTGAAAATCTTGGAGGGTCATAATGAATGACCACAATCTTTTGGAGGAAAGAACTATGAAGAAAAGAATAGCATCCGCACTTCTCGCTTCCGCAGTTATCCTGTCGGTTGCATCGTGCGGCAACAACGCACCCGCAGCAACAACAACTAAGGCTGCTGAGACAACAACAGCTGCTCCTGCTGCAAACAACGACACACAGGCTGCTCCTGCTGACACAACCGAAGCTGCTGCAACAGACGCTGCTGCTCCTGCTGCTGCTGACGAGGGTGACACATTCAACATCTACGCTTGGAACGAAGAGTTCAAGGGCTTCTTCGAGAAGTACCAGCCCGGCTACGACGCTGCTGCTCAGACACTCAACGGCGTTAAGGTAGTTTGGACAATCAACCCCTCTGATAACGGCGTATATCAGGATAAGCTCGATGCTGCTCTCCAGGCTAACGCATCCGCTTCTTCCGCTGACAAGGTAGATATGTTCCTTGCTGAGGCTGACTACATCCTCAAGTACACAGATTCCGACTACACAATGGATATTTCTCAGCTCGGTCTTTCCCAGGTTGACACAGAGTATCAGTACACAGTATCTGCTGCTTCTGATTCCAACGGCAAGATCAAGGGTGTATCCTTCCAGTGCTGCCCGTCCGCTCTTATCTACAGAAGATCTATAGCTAAGGACGTTCTCGGTACAGACGATCCTGATGAGGTTCAGGCACAGCTCGATTCTTGGGATAAGTTCGATGCTACAGCTGCTAAGGCTAAGGAGCTCGGCTACTACATGACAGCTGCTTACGCTGAAACATACCGTGTATTCTCCAACAACGCTACAACACCTTGGGTAACAGGCGGCGAGCTTGCTATTCCGGACGCTATCAACCAGTGGATCGACCAGGCTGATACATACCTCAAGAACGGTTACACACTTACATCCGGTATCTGGGGCGACGAAAAGAACGCTCAGATGTTCAAGGATGGTAAGACAATGTGCTTCTTCGGTCCTGCTTGGTACTTCAACTTCTGCATGGGCAACGCTCAGGATCCCGAAAAGGGCTGCTCCGGCGACTGGGCTATCTGCAAGGGACCGCAGGGTCACTTCTGGGGTGGTACATGGATCCTCGCAGCTACAGGCACAGACAACCCGTCTCTCGTTGCTGACGTTATGAGAGCATTCACAGAAAATGAAGAAGTTTGTGAGAACCTCATCGTTAACGAAGGTCAGTTCACAAACAACAAGAAGGTTAACGAGAAGTTCGCTAACGATCCTTCCTTCGGTTCCGACTTCCTCGGCGGCCAGAACGCAACTGCAGTATTCTGCGGTATGACAGACTCCATCGTTTGGGCTAACGCTACTATCTACGACCAGCTCCTCAACGAAGGTCTCCAGACATACATCCTTGACTACTACCAGGGTACATGCGACAAGGATACAGCACTTGCTAACTTCTACGCTTATGTAAACGAGAAGTATCCTGCAATTCAGACTCCGTGAGTGATCTGAAAGATCATAAAAACGAATAATTGCTGATTAATGAGGCGAGGCAAGCAACTTGCTTCGCCTCTTAATTAACAAAATCTGATTATGAGAGGATAACGGCTTATGAGTTCGACAACAGCATCAGTAAGGCGCAAGTCAATAAGCTATGCTAAATGGGGCTATCTTTTCATCGCGCCGTTTTTCATTGTCTATTTGACCTGCTCGCTTATACCGCTTCTTTTTACATTTTATAACGCTTTCTTCGAGAACTATATGGACGGTCTTAAACAGATAGGACCGAACTTTGTAGGATTCGACAACTTCGTGACTCTTTTCACACCCAAGAGCAGCGGAACGATCGAGATATTCAAGTTTGCGGGCAACACTATGATCATGTGGATCATGGGTGCTATCCCCCAGATCGTATTCGCACTCCTTCTTGCAGTAATATTCACCAGCGAGAGAATGAAGATAAAAGGTCAGGGTTTCTTCAAGACCGTTATTTATATGCCTAACCTCATAATGGCATCCGCGTTCTCAATGCTGTTCTTCACACTGTTCTCAAACGTTGGCCCTATCAACCAGATAATCCAGGCTGCCGGCGGACAGGTGTTTGAATTCTTCAACAACGTATGGTCGGCAAGAACGATCATAGCGTTCATCAACTTCCTCATGTGGTTCGGTAACACCACGATCCTTCTTATGGCAGGTATCATGGGTATCGACCAGTCACTCTTTGAAGCAGCCGCTATCGACGGTGCAAAATCGTCTCAGGTCTTCTTCAAGATCACTATCCCGCTTCTTATGCCTATCATAGTCTTTGTTGTCATCACAGCCCTTATAGGCGGTCTCCAGATGTTCGATGTACCGCAGATCATATCTTCCGGTAAGGGAACTCCGAATAACACCACAAAGACTCTGGTAATGCAGCTTAACGCATATATCGGTACAAGTAAGAACTACGGTATGGCGGGTGCAGTCTCCATAATGCTCTTCATTATCACAGGCGTACTCAGCTTCATCGTATTCAGATTTACAGAACCGAAAAAGGAAAAAAAGGGGGGTAAGAAATAATGGCAAAGGAAAGAATGGACTTTATTGATAAGGGCAATAAGACAACTCTTTTCGTTTCAAGACTTGTTTCTTATATCTTCCTTATATTCGTAACAATACTCAGCTTATTCTCGTTCTATCTCCTTATCATCAACTCTACGAGAAGCAACGCACAGCTCCAGGCTGGTTTTGAAGTTCTCCCCAAAGAGCACTTCTTCGACAACCTCGTTACCGCGTGGAACGATACAAGCATCTTCTTCCTGCCCCAGGGTATGCTCAACAGCTTTATCGTGGCTGCAGCTACCTGTATCCTTACAACATACTTCTCCGCTATGACAGCGTACGGTGTATGTGTATATGACTTCAAGGGCAGAAACTTTGTACATAAGTTCATCATCCTTATCATGATGATCCCTACCCAGGTAGGCGCGCTCGGTTTTGTTAAGCTCGTTAATGAGCTCGGACTCGCAAACACATATTGGCCTCTCATTATACCGGCTATCGCTGCTCCGTCAACCTACTTCTATATGAAGCAGTATATCGACAGTACGCTTCCGCTTGAAATAGTAGAAGCGGCGCGTGTTGACGGCTCCAACGAGTTCAGGACGTACAACTTTATCTGTGTGCCTATCTTAAAGCCGGCTCTCGCAGTTCAGATGATCTTCGCGTTCGTGGCATCGTGGAACAACTTCTTCACACCTGCCCTGATCCTCGACAAGAAGGAACTCTACACACTTCCTATCATGCTCTCAATTGTCCGCTCTCGTATCAACTCTCAGGCGGGCGATATGGGCGAAGTTTACATGATAATTCTTCTCGCAATCATCCCTGTTGTAGTAGTTTACCTCTTCCTTTCAAAGTTCATCATCGGTGGTGTAACTCTCGGAAGCGTAAAGGGCTAATAAAAAAGGCTATATCCCGACGGACACGTTTCGTCGGGATATTTTTTTGTCTATAAACATATATCGGGCAGAAAAATGCTTTGCTATATATTATTTTTTAACAAAAGGGGTTGAAAAAGCGAAAAAAATATGTTAAAATATATAAGAATATAATATCGGGCAGTGTCGGTTGCTTTACTTTTGTCCGCAGCTCCGCCGCAAACGGTATTATTATCCTATCCGACGGGAGGTAAGAGACAGTGAAGCGCAGTGACTATATCACATGGGACGAGTACTTTATGGGTATAGCCCTTCTCTCGGCGCAGAGAAGCAAGGACAGTAATACTCAGGTCGGTGCCTGCATAGTGAACGCAGAAAACAAGATAGTTTCCGTGGGCTATAACGGTATGCCGACAGGCTGCAATGACGACGAAATGCCGTGGGAACGAAGCGCGGAAAACTCACTCGATACAAAATACCCGTTCGTCTGTCATGCCGAGCTTAATGCGATACTCAACAGCAATATCCCGTCGCTCACAGGTTCGACACTTTATGTGACGCTCTTCCCGTGCAATGAATGCGCTAAGGCGATTATCCAGTGCGGAATAAAGCGTGTTGTATATCTCGATAACAAGTACGCCGATACGAACGAAGTGAAAGCATCAGCGATGATGTTCGGAAAATGCGGTATAAAAACCGAAAAGTATGAGACGTCCGGAAGGACACTGTCAATTGATCTATAGAAGGCTGAAGAAAGATGAAACAGAGAAAGACAATTGCCGTTATAGTCGGTACTACGGACGGGCTCTTTCACAGCAAGTGCCTTACCGGAATAATCAGGCAAGCAAAGAAGCTTGACTACAATATTGCCGTTTTTTCGGTCTTCACTCTGAATGAATTTATGTCGAAGCATCAGGCAGGTGAGGAGAATATATATTCACTGCTGAAGTCGAAATGTATAGTCGGCGGAGTATTTATAGATTACTCGTTCTGGGTAGATAAGGTTCGTCAGAAAGTGCTTGACATTATCTGTTCGATACCTAATTTCAACATGGTATTTTTTGACAATGCCGGTTCACGTGGATTCGAGGGCATCTTCCCGAATGACCGTTCCGGCTTTGAGCAGGTCGTGAATCACCTTATCGAGGAGCACGGCTATAAAAAGATATACTGTCTTACCGGCGGAAGCGAGTACCCGATCTCTCACATAAGAGCTTCGGGTTATGAGGACGCGATGATAAAGCACGGCCTTGAAATACAGGAAGGATATATCATATACGGAGACTTCTGGACTATGCGCGCAACTAAACTCGCACAGGAGATCGCCGACGGTACGATCGAAAAGCCCGACGCTGTAGTATGCGCGAATGATAAGTCCGCTGTAACTCTCGTTGACGAGCTTATCCGCCACGGTCTGCGCGTTCCTGAAGATGTTGCGGTCGCGGGCTATGACCTCGGTACCGAGTCCATGACCAACGACCCGTCTGTTACATCCTGCACAAGACCGGATGAATATACCGGCGAACGGTGCATCTGCCGGCTTCACAAGCTTATAACCGGAGAAGATACCGAGCCTGACTGTAAGGACGAGGGTGTCCTTGTCAGAGGCGAGAGCTGCGGCTGCCACAGAGATGTCAATTTCGCCCGCGAGTACAATATCGCCAAGCGTTTTGAGCAGGACGCAGAGAACAACTTCCGGCGCAGCTTTATGCAGGAGTCGCTTATGGCGACAGAGTCCTTCGACGAATTCGCCCAATGGCTGATTGAGCACATTTATCTGATCCGTAACGCGGAAGCCCTTGCACTGTGCGTCAATAAGGACTGGGATCTGTTCGTCGAGGACGATAACGATTATCTTCGTGAAGGTTATCAGAAGGAAATGAAAGAAATGCTCTTCTGGTACAAAGATACGGAAAAGCGAAATATAATGTTTGATTCCGAGGATCTTTACCCGCCCGGAATGCTGCTTGATGAAAGACCGGTTGCATGCTTCTTCAACGCTGTGCATTTCGAGGACAGATGTCTTGGTTATCACGTTGTAAGATTTGATAACGATGAGGAGTCTTTCCCTGAGAACGGTTATCATACGTGGATCTCAAGCCTCGGCGTGTCGCTTGAATTTATGAGAATGCAGGAAAGAATGCAGCTCATGTACAACCGCGCGTTCGCAAGCTCGGTGCGTGACGGAATGACCGGTCTTTATAACAGACAGGGCTACGAGATGTACTCGAAAGAGGTGTTCAAAGCGGCGAAGGAGCGCGGAACAAGGCTTCTCGTGGTTGTTGCCGATCTTGACAATCTTAAGGTCATAAACGACAATTACGGACACGCCGAAGGCGACAACGCAATAACGGTGGCGGCGAGAGCGCTTCAGACCTGCTGCGGCAACGGCGAGTACTGTGTACGTTCCGGCGGCGACGAGTTCATAATCTTCGGAACCTACGATTACGACAACGCGATACCGATATTCTACCGAAGCCGAATCGACGGCTATCTCGCAAGATACAACTCGGCTTCCGAGAAGCCGTACAGTGTCGGCATGAGTACGGGATTCTTCATTGATTTCGTTGACGACTACGAGGACATGGATCAGTGCTTCAAGATAGCCGATGAGCGTATGTATGCGAATAAGATCGCCCGCAAAAAGGGAAGAAAATAAAGGGAACCTCTAAAAACCCATTTGAGAGAAAAAGAACTGCTTGCACCAACTGCTTCGTCAAGTCTCCTCACCTTGCGTCAGCAAGCTTTCGGAGTCTTTCCTTGCATTTGGCGCAATCATCTCATTTTCTCTATTCAAAGCGGTTTTTAGAGGTACCCTAAATATTCACGGGAAGTTCTTTACTGCGTTGTGCAGTTTACGGGCTTCCCGTTTTTTACGGCAGAATTTTCATCAAATAAATCGTCCTTTTCAGCAGAAAATAAATGTGTCCGACAGAATGACTGCCGGACTGCGGCAGTGTGCCGCAAGGTTTTTCGGAACGGAGGACGTTTATGAAAAAGAATATTACGGCGCTTCTTGCCGGTGCATATATCGCTTCGTCACTCAGCATCGGAGCGTTCGCCGCGCCTTCGGGTGACAGCGTGGCTGACGGGGCGGGAGATGTTATCGAAAATGTAGGCGAGGGTGCAGGAGATGTGCTCGACGGCATCGGGAACGGTGTTTCCGAGATAGCCGACGGTATAGGTGATGCAGCAGGAGATGTGCTTGACGGTGCCGGAGACGCAGCAGAAGAGATAACCGGCGGCGATCCCGCAGACGAACCGGGTGATGACGATACAGTCGTGAATGATGACGAGCCGGAGGACGATACCGCGGGTATTGCGGAAATGACCGATGATGATGATGTGGATGACGATCTGACGGACGACGATGACGACAAAGCGTATGAAATGGAGATGTACGCTTCGGATACAAACAACAGGAACCCTGCGACCGGCGGACTTCCGTTTATGACAGCGGGTCTTGTTGCGGTTACAGCGGCGGGGGTTGCGTATCTCACAAAAAAGCGCAATATCGAAAACGGACAGGATCGCTGAAAAATATCCGTAGGTACAGATATGGTATATGCCTGTGTTTTTACGGAATGCGGGAGAGCACCGCATTACCTGTATAGGCGGATCGGATGATAACAGGAAAAGCCTTTGCGTGACTTGATAAAAGCCACGCAGGGGCTTTTCGCGTATGGGTATTGACAAATGTGTATAAGAGTGATATAATACATATAGTTAGCAGAAGCTAATCCAAAAGGAGGTCATATCATGATCACTGAAATAATAACTGCCGCAGCGGTAGGCGCGTCATTCGTGTTTGTTTCGGACAAGCTGAAAACGAAGTTTATGGATATGGCTGCCGGAAATAAAGCCGAGGACAGAAAAAAACTGCGCAAATAAAATGCTTGCCATGAAAACTTCACAGACCGGTAAAGCTTCCGGACGCAAAAAATGCGTACGGAAGCTTTATTTTTGCGTTTTATGCTTGCAATAGCGGTAATTATATGGTAAAATATAATGAAAACACAGTCAAACCACCCTGAACATAAAATACAGAAGAGACCGGACATTCTGATATGCGGCAAGGAGATAAAAATATGGGAAAAAGAGTCGGTATGCTCGACGAGGTACGCGGTATAACATATATACTAATGATAATATACCACCTGTACTACGATCTTGCGTTTGTTTATGCGCTGGCGATGCCGGATATGGTACACGTAATATTTCGCATAGTTCAGCCGCTTTCAAACATCTTCCTGTTTGTGGCGGGCGCGTCATCGGTCTATTCGTCGAACAACTTCAAGCGCGGTACGAAGTACTTCTTCCTCGCGATGCTGCTCACGTTCGTTACCGCGATAGCTATGCCGTCCGAAGCGATAGTCTTCGGCGTGCTGCATTTCCTCGGCATAGCGGCAATGATATACGGCTTTATCGGAAAATTCACCGAGTCGATACCGAGCGCGGTCGGCGTTATATTGTTCTCGCTGCTCTTCGTTATGACATATAATCTCCCGCGCGGCTATCTCGGGATCGAAGGCATCTTCTCCGTGCCGCTCCCGGACCAGCTTTACAGTCATTTCTGGCTTTTCCCGCTCGGTTTTTCGACCTCCGGGTTTGTGAGTTCGGATTACTTCCCGCTCCTGCCGTATCTGTTCATCTTCCTTGCGGGCGCGTCGTTCGGTGTATATCTCAAGACCGGACGTGCTCCGAAAGGACTGTACAAGACGCATTTCAGCGGACTTTCGTTCCTCGGCCGTCACGGTCTGTGGATATACCTGCTTCACCAGCCCGTAATGATTCTGATACTTGATGTGATCTTCAAGTTAACGGGACAGAGAACGCTGTTCCTGTGAGAATACGGCGATATGATCCCCCGTACCCGCGGGGGATTGTTTTTTCTAAAACCGCAAAACATTGAATTAAGTATTGAAAAAAAATACAAGATGTGGTATAATAATATAATAATGTATTTCTGAAAGGATCACGATATGGCAAAGGTAAGGTTAGCCGTTCTTTTCGGCGGCGCGACAAAGGATCACAAGGTCTCTCTTATGTCAGCGTACTCGCTGCTTAACGGACTTTCGCCCGACAAATACGACGTTACGCCTATCGGTATAACGCGCGCGGGCAGGTGGCTCTACTTCCCGGGAAGCTATGAGGAGATAAAGGACGGAACTTGGGAGCAGTCAAGCGACTGCTGCTCGGCGATAATAAGCCCCGACCCGCTTCACGCCGGAATCATCACGATAATGTCCGACGGTTCGACGGCGATAAAGCGTGTTGACGCAGTAATGTCGGTGCTGCACGGAAAATATGGTGAGGGAGGAAGGATACAGGCTCTTCTGAAACTCTCTAAGATACCTTATGTCGATTGTGACCCAGAGACAGCGATGTACTGCATGGATAAAGCACTTACGCACATTATTCTTTCGTCTGTAGGAGTAGATGTGCCGAAATACGCGATACTTGAGCGAAGTGATATGAACGTCATCGGAGAAAAGATCGCGGAGATCGAGAAAAAACTGACATATCCCGTTTTTGTTTCCGCATCGAGCTGTTCGACATCTATCGGCGCGAATATCGCACGCAACGCTGATGAGCTTCGTGCGGCGGCCAAGATAGCATTCTCGCACCACCACACGGCTATCGTTGAGGAGGATGTTTCGGGAAGGACGATAGAGCTTGTGGTAATGGGAAACGACTATGATATGGAGACCACAGTGCTCGGCGAGGTAGTAAAGAAGTTCGACGTGAACTCATCCGCGATATATACCGGCGGGTTCATAGTTGATCCCGAGGTGACGGATACTCAGCGGGAAAAGATATATGCCATGGCAAAGAAGATCTTCCGCTGCATGAGCTTCAAGGGTTATGCGAAGATGTCGTTCCGTCTTGCGGGAGAGAGAGTCCTTCTGCGCCGTGTGTCGGTTATACCCGGATTCACACCCGAGAGCGCGATAATGATACTCATGAAAGCGAGCGGATATGAATACAGCGACGCGATAGACCGGCTCATAGGACTTGCGATAGATATAGACGCGTGAAAGGACTCAGATATATGATACCGGTTGATCTTAATATTACAAGCATTATCAAGTCTGAGGACGACGAGGAGAAGATCGAGTTCTTTACGGTCGGAAGCTATCGGCGGACGAAGAAAGGGCTGGTCATAGGCTATGAGGAGAACGAAGGCATAGGCTATGAGAACTGTAAAGTAAGCATAACCGCAGACGGGGACTGCATCACAATTGAGCGGACGGGTCCTGCGGCTTCTACGCTCTGTGTCGAGAAGAATGTCAAGCACCACTGCGTTTACGGTACTCCGTTCGGGGATTTCACAATGGGCATAAATACCTATGACATTGACAATACACTGAGTGAAGTAGGCGGACGGCTCTGGTTCAAATACAGCATTGATATAAACAACGATTTTGTTTCCGAGAACGAAATGGAGATTCTCGTTACTCCGTCAGGAGAAGAGGCGTAATAATTATGCGGGGCTGGATGCCGAAGTCGGACAGCACTTTATGCGGGGCTCCGCCCCGAACCCCATCGGACGACGTGATGACAGGGCTTCGCCCCGTACCCCACGAGGGCTGACGCCGCCCTCGACCTGCGCCAGCTTGAAGCTGGACCCATTACCGTACCACGGAACTTGACGAGAAATATAAGAATAAGAAGGATAAAAGAAAATGAAAGTAAATATGACAGAAAAAGCAAAAAGTGAAGTTAAAGAAATCGTGATGAATGCGCTCGGACAGCTTACCGCCGACGGAAAGCTTCCCGCAGAGCCGATACCCCCGTTCACCGTCGAACAGCCCGCGGACAGCTCACACGGTGATTTCTCCTGCAACGCCGCGCTCGCTTCGTCGAAGGTGTTCCGCAAGAACCCCCGTGAGACGGCGGGCCTTATCTCCGAAGCCGCGATACTTGACGGAACGCTTTTTGACCGTATTGAAGTAGCAGGCCCGGGATTTATAAACTTCTTCCTGAAGCCGCTCTGGTTCGCAGAGACAGTCAATGTGGCAATAGACGGCGGTGCGGAATATGGAAAGACCGATATGGGAAATGGTAAGAAAGTGCTCGTTGAGTTCGTTTCCGCCAATCCCACAGGTCCTATGCATATCGGTAATGCACGCGGCGGCGCGATAGGCGACTGCCTTGCGTCCGTTCTCGAATACGCGGGATATTACGTTGAGCGCGAGTTCTACATCAATGATGCGGGCAATCAGGTGAATAAGTTCGGCCTGAGCCTTGATATACGCTATAAGCAGATCTTCGGCAGCACCGAGGAGATGCCTGAGGACAGTTATCACGGCCAGGACATCATCGACCACGCAAAGGCTTTTGCCGATAAGTACGGCGATAAGTATATGAGCGTTTCCGAGGAAGAGAGAAGAAAGGCGCTTGTTGAATACGCGCTTCCTATAAATATTCAGGGTCTTGAAACCGACCTGCTCAAATACCGTATAAAGTATGACACATGGTTCAGAGAGAGCAGCCTTCACGAGAGCGGCAAGGTCGCCGAGGTAGTGCAGATGCTGAAGGACAGGGGTGTGACCTACGAAAAAGAGGGCGCGGTGTGGTTCAAGGCATCAGACTTCGGTGACGATCAGGACAGAGTGCTCGTCCGCGCGAACGGAGTTCCGACATATTTCGTACCCGACATAGCATATCATTACAACAAGCTCGTTACGCGCGGCTTCGATAAGGCGATAGACATTCTCGGCGCAGATCATCACGGCTACATTGCGAGAATGAAGGCAGCGCTCACGGCTCTCGGCGTTGACGCGAACAAGCTCGATATAGTTATAATGCAGATGGTGCGTCTTGTGCGCGGCGGAGAGACAGTAAAGCTTTCCAAGCGCTCGGGTAAAGCGATAACGCTCGCAACACTGCTCGACGAGATACCTATGGACGCGGCGAGATTCTTCTTCAATCTCCGCGACCCGGATACACACCTTGAATTCGATCTTGACCTCGCGATCGAGGAAAGCTCGAAGAACCCCGTGTTCTACGTCCAGTACGCACACGCGCGTATCTGCCGTATGCTCGGTAAGTTCGCAGAGGAAGGCGTAACGCTCACGAAGGTGCCGTCCGAGAAGCTCGTATATACCGACGAAGCGGAGCTTGCGGTCATACGCAAGATAGCGGCACTTCCCGATACGGTGAATGAAGCAGCTGCGGCGTATAATCCTTCGCGTATAACGAGATACGTTTATGAGCTCGCGCAGCTCTTCCACAAGTTCTACGACAGCTGTAAGATAAAGGGTGAAGCGGACGATGTGGTAATGTCGAGACTTGCACTCTGCTGCGCAGTTAAGACCGTTATAAAGAACCTGCTTGATCTGCTCAAAGTTGACGCTCCGGAAAAGATGTAAGCCGCGGACGCGCGGCGGCGAGTCCGTATGTAGCTTTCTGCCAATTCTTAGACACTGCCTCGCAGCCGTTTTGCCTTGCTGAATACGCAGGCTTCTTACCGGCGAGTCCAGATTTAAAAACATAATAAGAAAGGATAAAAAATGACTGACGACTGTTTACGACCCGTAGCGATCAACACCGACAATTTTACGTTCATCGCTCCGAGCGGGGAAATGACTATTCCCTACGGAGAGACCTCGTTCACCGAACTCAAAGCGATATTCAAGGAGAAGCTTGAACTGCTCGATACCGAGAGCACAGGCGCGTTCATGCTCGACGGAATGTCGCTGCTTGCCGATCTGCGCGCGTCGTTTCTGGAATGCAGGAAGTACGGCTGTCCGATATATGTGATGCTTCACGTTGACAGCGAGCTTCTTACCGAACACGAGCTCCCGGCGGACGCGGCGCTTATCGTTATGCAGAGCCTCGGTGCTATATGCTTCGGTATCACAGCCGACGATAACGATACGCTCGTGGAAGGTATAAGGCGCATAAAGCCGTATGCACAGATACCGCTCGCGGTGTGCCCGAAAAACGGTTCTCTTACTGACTCGGAAATAACGGAACTGCTCGAAACGGGAACTGACGTGTTCATCGGGCTTGACAGTGACAGTCAGACAAGATTTCAGAATATCGTGTCAAAAGAAGGCTGGACGCCGTCGGAGACAGAATACATAGAGTCGCTGATGCTGGCGAACGAGCGCTCGGCTTTTTTCCTTGAGCATGATACTACCGAGATCTCCGAGCCGATAGAATGCAACGCGGGAATGGGCGAGGACCTTGTCGCGGCGTGTGAAGCCGGCGGGATAGATGTACTGCGGATACAGATAAACAGTCCCGATGATGTGCTCGATTTCGCGGATAATGCGCACATGGCAACACTTCCCGTAATGTTCAGCGGCGACGATGAGATCGGCATGAAGCTTGCGGTTATGCTCTATCAGGGTCGTGCTCTGATAGACCGCAACAGTCTTATCGACCCTGATGAGCTTAAAAAGACCGCACAGAAGTACGGCGCGGTAATATATTGACGGAGGAACAGAATAATGGAACTTACAGAAAAACAGCTCAGCAGTGAGCTCGGATATAAGGGAAAGGTCATCGATGTTTACAGCGATACCGTCCTGCTTGAAAACGGAAAAGAAGCAAAGCGCGATGTTGTTCGTCACCCCGGAGGAGTATGCATAGTTGCACTTACCGAAAATAACGAGGTCTATCTGGTGCGTCAGTTCCGTTATCCACACGGAAAAGTGCTGACCGAGATACCCGCGGGCAAGCTCGAATGGGGCGAGAGCCACCTTGAGTGCGGAAAGCGTGAGCTTCGCGAGGAGACAGGCAACACCGCCGATGAGTTCACCTATCTCGGTTGCCTTTATCCCACACCGGCGTATGACAGCGAAGTGATACATATGTATCTCGCCAAGGGTCTGCACAAGGATAAGCAGAAGCTCGACGAGGACGAATTCCTTGAAGCGTTCACCGTGCCGTTCGACAAGGCTGTCGAAATGGTGATGAACGGTGAGATCGAGGATGCAAAGACCCAGCTCGCGCTGTTAAAGGCTGTCAGACTGCTGGGCTGAGACATACTTTTCGTAGGCGTTGATGATACGATCCTCTATTTCGCCGCGCGCTTCGGGACTTATCGGGTGTATGATGTCGCGGAACATTCCCGATTCATCCCGGCGGCTTGGCATAGCGACAAATACGCGCTCATCGCCTTGCACTATTTTTATGTCGTGTACGGCAATGGCATTGTCAACGGTCATGGAGACAACGGCTTTGAGCCGCCCGTCCTGAAGCACTTTTCTGATCCTTATATCGCTTATGTTCATCTGAACTACCTTCCTTTCGGGTTTGTCAACGATATTTTAAGCGATTTTCATGCAATTATACGGGGCGCGGCATAATAAACACCAAACAGTGAATAATCATTTGTAAAGTAACACTTCTTCTTTCACTCCGGCTTGCCGATTGCAGCAGAGCCGAAGTAAGGAGAAGTTTGTGCTGTCGGCACACTGGAAAGGGGACATCACAATGGAGAATTTCCTCATAGGAAAAAAACATATACACTTTATAGGTATCGGCGGAAGCGGTATGTTCCCGCTCGCACAGATACTTCATAAGCAGGGATATTATCTGACCGGTTCGGACAACAACGAGACCGAGACGCTTAAAGCTGTAAGAAATATGGGTATTCCCGTTTTTATGGGACAGCGGGCGGAGAATATCGAGGGAGCAGACCTTATCGTGCACACTGCCGCGATAATGGCGGATAATCCCGAACTTATCGCGGCAAAGGCGAGCGGAGTTCCCGTTATCGAGCGCTCGGTGCTGCTCGGACTTATAACGAGTATGTATGACAATGCGGTATGTGTGTGCGGCACTCACGGAAAGACTACCACAACGTCGATGCTGACGCATATCTTTTTAGCGGACGGGAACGATCTTACGGCGGTGATCGGCGGCAAGCTCAAAGCCATAGGCGGAAGCGGCATCTGCGGTACGAGCGACACTATGGTCTGTGAAGCCTGCGAGTTCGTCGATACGTTCCTGAAGCTTTATCCGGATACGGCGGTAGTTCTGAATATCGACTGCGATCATCTCGACTATTTCAAGACTATGGAGAACATGAAGAAGTCGTTCACCAAGTTCTGCTCTATGACGACAAAGATAATCGTGTATAACGGCGCTGATGCAAATACCGTCGAAGCGGTGAATGCGGCCGACACAAAGGCACGGCTCGTGACGTTCGGAAACAGCGATAAATATGATTATTATCCCGCGAATATCGACCATAAATCCGATTTTAACACCGAGTTCGAGGTATGGCACAAGGGTGAGCTTCTTGGCAAAGCGGCAATACACGTTCCGGGTGCGCACAACGTTCTCAACGCGGTAGCGGCGATAGCTGCGGCAGTCGAGAACGGCTGTAAGTTTGAGAGCGCGGTAAAGGGATTATCGGAGTTCCACGGCGCTGTGCGTAGGTTCGAGAAGCTTTCGGAAGTGAACGGGATCACGTTCGTTGATGACTATGCGCATCATCCGACAGAGGTACGGTCGCTGCTCGAGACGGCAAAGGCGATGAATTTCAAGCGCGTCTGGGCTGTACATCAGCCGTTTACCTACTCGCGCACGGCAACGCTTCTGAACGAATTTGCGGATGCTCTGAAGATCGCGGACAAGGTCGTTCTGACCGAGATAATGGGAAGCCGCGAAAAGAACACCTACAACATCTATTCCAAAGATCTGGCGGAGAAGATAGACGGCGCGGTATGGTTCCCAACGTTCGACGAAGTTGCGGACTACGTCGTCAGGAACGCCGAAAGCGGCGATCTTGTCATAACGTTCGGCTGCGGCGATGTCTATAAAGTCGGATATCTTATGATTGAAAAGCTCGGCGGAAAACTCCTGTAAAATGCACAATTCACAATGCACGATTTATGTGCACACTTTGCGCGCGAATCGTAATCGTGGCGTGACCGATAAAAAGAAAACAGACCGATAAAAATTCTATCGGTCTGTTATTTTACTGTCTTGTTTTGTCATGGCAGATAAGCCGAAGGCGATAACCACAATTGCGCATTATGCATTTTGTGTTACTTTTTCAAGAAAGTCTCCGCCGTACTTCTTTATCTGCTCGATCATTTCCTCGTCGCTTATTACTGTAACACGGCCGGCATCGTACTCTGCGTCGATCCATTCCTTGATCTTTTCGATGAACGGTTCTTTCTTGCTTACCGCTTTATCGGGCGGGAGACGGTAATAGTTGTTTATCCAGAGCGCTATCCCCGCGAGGCCGGAAACGTTGCTTACGGCCACAAGCGGAGGACGGCCGAGTATGTTCTCCGTATCGAATATGTTGTAGATCTCGGGGTCTTTCAGAAGTCCGTCGGCGTGGATGCCCGCACGGGTGAGGTTGAAGTTCCTGCCTACGAACGGGGTCATCGGCGGGAGGTCATAGTTCGTTTCCTTGACGATGTAATCTGCGATCTCGGTTATTACACGGGGTTCCATGCCGCCGAAGTCGCCGCGGAGCTGCGCGTATTCAAACACCATAGCTTCGAGCGGTACGTTTCCGGTCCTTTCGCCTATGCCGAGAAGTGAGCAGTTCACCGCCTGTGCGCCGTAGAGCCAAGCGGTCGATGCGTTCACAACACCCTTGTAGAAATCGTTGTGTCCGTGCCATTCAAGCATTTCGCAGGGTACGCCCGCATAGTGCTGTAAGCCGTATATAATGCCCGAAACGCTTCTCGGGAGCGCAACGCCCGGGTACGGAACGCCATATCCCATAGTGTCGCAGGCACGGATCTTTATCGGTATGCCGCTCTTCTCGGAAAGCTCCATGAGCGCTGTTGCGAAAGGAACGACAAAGCCGTAGAAATCTGCTCTTGTGATGTCCTCAAAGTGGCAGCGCGGACGAAGTCCCGCTTCTATCGCGTCCGAAACAATGCCGATGTACTTGTCGAGAGCCTGCTTACGGGTGAGTCCCATTTTATTGAAGATGTGGTAGTCAGAGCAGCTCACGAGTATGCCTGTTTCTTTTATGCCGATGTCGCGGACGAGTGCGAAATCGGATTTTGTTGCGCGTATCCACGTCGTTATCTCGGGGAAGTCATAGCCGAGCTCCATGCACTTTTCAAGCGCCTTCCTGTCTTTTTCGGAATATACGAAGAACTCGGTCTGCCTGATGATCCCGTTTTTTCCGCCAAGCTTGTGGAGAAGCTTGTATATATGTACCATCTGTTCGGTGGTGTAGGGCGCGCGGGACTGCTGTCCGTCGCGGAAGGTGGTATCGGTGATATATATTTTTTCCGGCATATTCATAGGTACGCGGCGATAGTTGTACGCTATCTTCGGCACCTCGGTATATGGGAACATCTCTCTGAAAAGTTCGGGCTTCGGGACATCCTGAAGCTCGTACATATACGGGTCCTGTTCAAGCAGGTAGCTTTTGTTGCTCAGTGTTATCTCTGACATTTCATTGTTCTCCGTTTCAGTGTGATAAATCAATTATATTCCCCTTTATCGCTTTTGTCAACAAAAAAGCAGGAAAATCGGCATTTTAAAGCCTTTTTCCTGCTTTTGCAAGTGTATTCTGTCAAAAATGCATAATCCGTCATCAACAGCAATCATATTCTATAGGTGCAATGCCGTTGTTTTCCGAGATCCACTCAAAAACCGCAGCACATTCCGTTGACATAACGCCGCCGTTGTGTGCTCCCGCGTCCCAAGCCCGCCTTCCGACTTCGTAGCGCCCGAGGTCGGTACCGCCGAGGCAGGGTGTCGTTATTATAACGCGCCCTTTTTTTGCAAGTTCAGATACCGCATCCGTTATTTCTCCCGAGGGGAGACCGCCGGCTCCGTATGTTTCGATGATGAAACGGCAGTGTCCCTCACAAGCGCGAAGTATGTCATTTGCCGCCGTGAACGGTGTCAGCTTTATTACGGCAGGCATTTTGCCACCGCTGTCCGGGAAATGCATAGTATGTGTTATTTCAAGTCCCGAGTAGCTCCGGAACGCGTCCTTTGAGGTGCTGCTCACCTTCGCGATATCCGCGCCGCCGATAAGGCGTTCGTGAAACGCGAGCCATACTCCGCGTATCTTATCGGAGGCCGCGCTTTCGCAGGCGAACAGGATATTGTCCCCGGCATCGCTGTGCGGCTCGCCGAACGGTATCATCGACCCGGTCAGTATCACGGGCTTGTCGGTCCTTACCGTGAACGCGAGCACCGCGCCGGTGTACGCCATGGTGTCCGTGCCGTGAAGTATGATGATGCCGTCGTAGTCAGGGAGCTTCTCCGTCACCGCATCATACAGCATTCTCCAGTGCGCAGGTCTTGCATCTGTGCTGTCAATAGCATAAAGATCGAGCACATCAAAGCTTATGTCATCAAGTTCCGGCAGCATATCCCCGCCGCTCTTTTCGGGAGCCAGACCGCTGCTGTCCGTACTGCCGCACGCTATAGTTCCGCCGGTGGTTATCATAAGGAGCTTTTTCATCTGAACAGCTCACCGTCGAAGAATTGTTCCTGAAATGCTATTGCTTTTTCTATCTCTGCGTCGGGTATATCCGCACCGTCGGGGGTAACTATCCACTTGTCCTCAACGTCGTTGTAACGGTGCCATACAGCAATTACCTTTCCTGTGAATGTCTCGCACGGCTCGTTCACGCCGAGAAGGTAAATATCCTGCTCAGCACCGTCACCTGCGAAAACACCGTCAACATAGCCGTAGTTCACGGGATATATCATTTCCGGTATGCGCGGGTGTGAAGAACCGAGCGGGCGGTCTATCTTACCGCTCACAGTCCTTCCGATAACGTCGGAGAAATCCGGCTTGACTTCGGGCTTGACACAGTCGGCTTCCGCGAACCAGTGTGTTCCCGCTGCGTTATAAAGCGGTGTTTTCAGTGTCTCGACATGGCGCAGCACATTAAGGCTGAAATCCTTCAGAAGCTCGCGCACCATAGCCTCGTCGGCAAAAAAGTGGGGAATGCCGTCCTCGGGACCGCCCACGAAGCGTATCGTATTTTCGTCGATGTGCGGGAATTCGGGCTGTCTGAAATGCCATGCTGCTTTTGAAAGAAGGTCAAAATATATCTCTCCGCCGGGTTTAAGAACGCGGTGTATCTCGCTCATTATCTGCTTTACGCCCTCTGTGTCGGAATGGGTGATAACGTGGTACGAGTAAATGCAGTCGAAAGAGTTGTCCGCGAACGGCAGCTTCTTCATATCACCGACAACGGCGCGGAAGTTCACGCCGTTCTTCTTCTGCCACTCGCGAAGGTGGTTCACGCCGTATTCGGACAGGTCTATCGCCGTTACCTTGAATCCGCGGCTGTCGAAGAGTATCGAATGCCGACCGAGACCGCAGCCGAGGTCGAGCAGTCTCGTCCTTCCCTCGCCATGCCATTTCTCGGCATAGTAAAAGCTTTCCTCCGACGGCTTCAGCCATGTTTCCCTCTGTATGTTCTTCCAGTCCCATTCTTTTGAATCTACCATATTATTCTCCTTTTGTCGCAGCTTTCAGCGCCGCGGAATATTCCTCCTCGCTGTACAGCGCGTTGAGCGCTTCGAGAAGAGCCTTTGCCGTCATTCTTTCCGGAAGTCCGAGCCGCAGGCATAATGCTTTGCGCAGTCCGGAGCTGTCTTCGCCGCCGGAAAGTCCGTCGTCGAACAGTCTTTGCTTATCTATCCACAATGGTCGGGGAGCGGAGCTGCCCATTACTCCCGCGTCCTCGAACGCCTTCCGGAGCGTCGGGACGTCTATCCCCTCAACGCCGAGCTTGCCTTCTTTTGACGGCTTAGCCTTGCGGCGTTCCTTGCCGAAAACGTCAGGGATATAGATGTTTACCGCTTTCCCTGAGCCTATGCAGCTTTTCAGGCTGTTTCTTATCTGAAAGCCTGCGCCGTCGCTGTCGGTAAGGATTATTATCCCCGTTTTTTCGGCGTATCTGCGTATCATGTCACGTTTTTTCTTATTCCGGTATATCCCGAACCCGTCGGTCGTGATTATTACCGCGTCGATAACGCTCTGTAGCTTTATCTTGTCATAGCGTCCCTCGACTATTACCGGCATATCGAGCTTTATCCTGTCGTCCTGCACGCCGTTCACCCCGTTCGTCTGTCTCTGCACATAAAGAGCTTAGTGACGGCTTCCTCGATAAGAATGCGTTTATCGACCTTTACGGATTTCAGGGCAATATCCGTTTCGGACAGTATCCCTACCGTCTCGCGCAGATAGCGTATATCAAGCCTTGTCGCCGCATTGTAAGATTTGGTGAACGCCCATACCTTGCCGCCGTAGTATCCGAAAGCCTGTGCCGCGGACTGTGCGCTGAGTCCGCTGTTTTTAGCGAGTTTCGCGCAGTACATATCGAGGAATGTCCCCGAAAGCGCAGCCATTATATTAACAGGATTGAGCTGCTTTCCGAAAAGTTCGGCTATTATCCGGTATGCGTCTGCACGCTTGCCGGCATTTATAGCATCAGCGAGGTCGAACACCTCGGCTTCAAGCTGCTTCGGAACAAGCGTTTCGATGCTCTCCGCAGTTATCGTGCCGCCCGTTCCGACATAGCTCATCAGCTTTGCGGTCTCGTCGCTCGCGGCGGACATACTTCCGCCGACACGCTCGGTAAGCCTGAGAGCGTCGTCAAAGGACATAACGACCCCGTCTTTCGCCGCTTTTTTCACGCAGAGCTCGGCGATCTTCGGCGCCTTCATCATATCTATGCAGCACACGGCTCCGGCTTTTTCTGCGGCGGCGATGAACTTTTTTGTCCTTGCCTTTTTCTCGTCGATAGCCGTATTGATGCAGTATATCAGCAGTATCGTCGTTTCCGGGACGTTCTCGATTATCTCGAGATATCGCTTGTCATTTGACGAAAGCTTGTTCTCCGGGTCAAAATCCTTGACAGCGACGACTTTGACCTCGGAAAACACAGGAAGAGTGTCGATGTAATCCGAGAGCAGGTCGGGGTCGGGTGAGCCGTCAAGGCGCTGGAGATTGAAGTCGAGAGCGTCCTCACCGACGGTCTTTTTGATTATCCTGTCCGCGTACATTGATATGAGAAACGGCTCTTTGCCGTAGATGAAATAAACTCTCTCGAATTTCCCCGCCTGTATAGATGTGCGGAGTTTGTCTTCGGTAAGCTTCACGGCTTCACCTCCTTGCTGTATTTGTTATAGGCAACGTCACGTCTCCGCGGAGCTTTCCTAACGCAGCTCATATATCCCGGGATATCACTTGTCTTTCAGCATATATTCAAGTGAATCGGTCAGCGCTATAACGCTGGCGTTGATAATATCCCTGCTTGCACCCATAGTCGTCCATGAGCGTGCGCCGTCTGTACTGTCTATGAGAACGCGGGTGATCGCAGCCGTGCTGTCGTTCGATGTTACGACGCGCACCTTGAAGTCTATGAGGTGCATCATCTTAAGTTCCGGGTAGAACACCTCAAGAGCCTTTCGGAGCGCTTTATCTATCGCGTTTACAGGGCCCTCGCCCTCGTCTGCGGTGATCTCGTACTTATCCCCGACCTTGACTTTGACAAGTGCGTTTGCCTTTTCGGTGTGTGACTTGCCGTCAATGCTGTCCATAGACGAGATTATGCGGAAGTGGTCTATCTCGAAGTGCGGCTTGAACCGTCCCAGCTCTTTCATAACGAGAAGCTCGAAACTTGCCGCGGCTGCCTCGAACTCAAAACCCTCATACTCAAGCTCTTTGAGCTTTTCGGTTATTGCGATGGTCTCGCTGCTCGATTTCGTAAGCGATTTATCAAAAAGCTGCAAACGCGGGAGAACGGATGATCTGCCCGATACCTCGCTTACGACGAAGGTGCGTTTCGCTCCGACAAGAGCCGGGTCGATATGCTCATACGAGCGCGGATCCTTCGCGACGCCGTCCGCGTGCATACCGCCTTTGTGCGCGAATGCGGAGTATCCTACATACGGCATAAAAACGGGAACTGTCATATTCATCACGTCGCAGATGAACCAAGCCGTTTTAGAAAGTGTTTTAAGGCGTGCCGGATCAATGATGTTATAGCCGAGCTTGAGCTGCAAATCCGGTATAACGGTCGTCAGTGCCGCATTTCCGCATCGCTCGCCGATACCGACGAACGTGCCCTGAACATGGCGCGCGCCCGCTTTTACCGCAGCCACCGTGTTAGCCGCCGCGCAGCCCACATCGTCGTGGCAGTGTATTCCTATAGTTGTTTTAAGCGTTTTGGACACTTCTTTGACGATCTTTGAAATTTCGTCCGGGAAGCACCCGCCGTTGGTGTCACAAAGAATTATCGCCGATGCGCCCGCTTTTTCGGCAGTCTTTATGACTTCAAGCGCATAAGCGGGGTCAGCCTTGTATCCGTCGAAGAAATGTTCGGCATCAAAGAACACGGTTCTGCCCTTTGAACGCAGGAATGAGATCGTGCTGCTTATCATATTGAGGTTCTCTTCGGGTGTAGCGCCGAGTATGGTTTCGACATGCATATTCCATGCCTTGCCGAATACGGATACATACTGCGTTCCCGCGTCGAGCAGCGCCTTCAGCCCCTCATCGTCCTCCGGAGCCGTATTTCTGCGTACTGTCGAGCCGAATGCCACGAGTTTCGCGGTCTTGAAATGCTTTTTGCCAGCTTTCTCGAAGAATTCGGCATCTTTCGGGTTGGAGTACGGGTTGCCTGCTTCTATATAATCCACGCCGAACTTGTCGAGCGCGTCCGCTATCTTCAGCTTGTCGGAGATCGAAAAGCTTATATATTCGCTCTGCGCACCGTCACGCAGTGTGGTATCAAAGATTTCTGTCTTTTTCATTATCATCACCAATGATTATAGTATCATATATCAGGCGATTTGTCAAATATGAAAGCAAAAAAATCCCGCCGTTAAGTGGTCGCGGCGGGAGAGCATTTATTTGAATTTCAGCATTTTGAGCGCCTTTGTACGTTCGAGAGCGGTTATTACCGTTACCGACGCGAGAACGCCTACCGTGCCCTGGATAAGGTTCTCCGGTATTCCGACTAACGAAGCTTCAAGCGAGCCGGTGATGAATATCCATTCGTACAGGAAGTAGCCCGCAGCCATGAAAAGCTCCGCTGTAACAGCGCTTGCTATGCGTCCGATAAATATGCGCTCTTTGAACGCGTACATTATCGCCGCTGCTATGACAGCCATAAGTCCTTTGATGATGAACGTAGCCGGTGCGTAGAACGCGTAACCTGCAAGTATATCCGCGAGCGCCGAGCCTATTCCTGCCGCGGCAAGCCCCCACGGAGCCCCGCATACCCAGCCGGCGAGTATCACTATTCCGTCACCGAGGTTTACATATCCTTTTGTGAGCGTCGGTATCTGTATCAGCATCGTTGCCGCGCAGGCAAGTGCCGCGAAAACCGCTGCCGTCACGATCTTCTTCAGTCTTGTGTCCATAACATTGTCTCCTTTGGATAGATGATAAGAAAGTTTTGTAAGCCTATCTTTTTTGTATGCTTACTTCAATAAAGCTATTATAGCACTAAAACGCCGATTTGTCAATACGTATCCGGAAATACAAACCCCGCACCTTTGCGATGCGGGGAATAAATGCATTTTGTGCGGCTTATGAACCGTACTTTGCTGTATTGATCTTTACGCCGGGGCCCATTGTGGAAGTCACAACGCAGCTCTTGATGTACTGACCCTTTGCAGCAGCAGGCTTAGCCTTTACGATAGCGCCCATGAGAGCTTCGAGGTTCTCGGAGAGCTTATCCTGACCGAAAGAAGCCTTACCGATCGGGCAGTGGATGATGTTGGTCTTGTCAAGTCTGTACTCGATCTTACCTGCCTTAGCGTCCTGGATAGCTTTACCGATCTCGGGGGTAACTGTACCTGCCTTCGGGTTCGGCATTAAGCCTCTCGGACCGAGGACTTTACCGAGACGTCCTACAACGCCCATCATGTCGGGAGAAGCGATAACAACGTCGAAATCCATCCAACCGTCCTGGATCTTCTTTACTGTGTCGTCGTCAGCGATGAAATCTGCGCCTGCATCTTCAGCTTCCTTGATCTTCTCGCCCTTTGTGAATACGAGAGTTCTTACAGTCTTACCTGTACCGTTGGGAAGTACAACAGCGCCTCTTACCTGCTGGTCAGCGTGACGCGAGTCAACGCCGAGTCTGATGTGGAGCTCGACAGTCTCGTCGAACTTAGCCTTAGCGGTCTTGCAAACGAGGTCGCAAGCTTCGCCTACTTCGTAAAGCTTTGTCGAATCAACGAGCTTTACGCTTTCGTTATATTTCTTTCCATGCTTCATATTAGTATCCTCCTTGTGGTCAAACGGTCAGTGACCTCCCACTTTAAACTGAATTTTCCTGTTTCTTCTTAATCGACTACTTCGATACCCATAGAGCGGGCTGTACCTGCGATCATAGACATTGCCGAGTCAACATTTGCTGCATTGAGGTCGGGCATCTTCTGTTCAGCGATAGCCTTAACCTGTGCCTTTGTGATCTTGGCAACCTTTGTCTTGTTCGGTGTACCGGAAGCTGTCTCGATACCGCAAGCCTTCTTGATAAGAACTGCTGCGGGAGGAGTCTTTGTAACAAAAGTGAAGCTTCTGTCTGCGTAAACTGTGATGACAACAGGGATAATGAGACCTGCGTCGTTCTTTGTGCGCTCATTGAATTCCTTTGTGAACGCCATGATGTTAACGCCGTGCTGACCAAGTGCGGGTCCTACCGGCGGTGCAGGAGTAGCTTTTCCTGCGGGGATCTGTAATTTGATAAATCCGACTACTTTCTGAGCCATTGTGTTTTACCTCCAAAAAAATCTAAAGAACATAAATATTTAGACTGAAAGCTGTATCAGCCGCTCACTTTCTCCACGGCGGAGAGTTCGAGGGTTGTGCTTGTTGCACGACCGAGCATCATGAGAGCTATTGTGACCTTGCCCTGTTCCTCATCAACTTCCTGGACTGTGCCTTCAAATCCGATGAGGTTGCTTACACCGGAGACGATCTTGACGATATCGCCCACCTTGACGGACGGAGCGGAAGCTTTCTTCGCGACGCCGAGGTTCTCGATCTCCTCATTGGTAAGCGGGATAGGCTTTGATCCGGGACCTACAAATCCCGTAACGCCTCTTGTGTTGCGGCAGATATACCATGTTTCGTCTGTCATGACCATCTTGACATAAACATAGCAGGGGAAAAGCTTTTCTTCCTTCTGGTTGCCGTCCTTATCGAGAACGGGCTTGCCGTAGTCGTCCGTTGCGGGTCCTATCGGCACCATAACATCTTCTATGAGATCCTGAAGGTTTCTGTTTTCCGCGAGGGTCTTTATGTCGTTTGCAACCTTGTTCTCGTAACCGGAGTAGGTGTGCAGGATATACCATTTAGCTTCTGACATGGTGTGTCTCCTATACTGTTAATTTCAGCCGTTTCTTCCGAGCATGAGCATAAGCAGCGAGCCGAAGCCCGTGTCGAGTGCCCATATTGCAATACCCGATACCACGAGGGCAACTATTACAACGATCGTGTTGTTAAATACCTGTTTTCTTGACGGCCATACGACCTTTTTGAATTCGGATCTTGCATCTTTGAAATATCTGACGATCGAGCGCTTCGGCTTGTTTCCTGCTGAAGCGGCCGCGGCGGCCTTAGCGACTGCCGTTGTTTTATCCTTCGCCATTATGCGATCCTCCTTACTTGGTTTCCCTGTGGAGCGTGTGCTTGCGGCAGAATCTGCAGTACTTGTTCATTTCTATTCTGTCGGGATCGTTCTTCTTGTTTTTCTTGGTGTTGTAATTACGCTGTTTGCATTCTGTGCACGCGAGCGTGATCTTGTTTCTCGTTCCGGCCATTTTGGCACCTCCTGTTTTATTACCGTTCGGATGAGCGGTTAAGCCTCCCTCGGTGCATCACACGCAGCTTCCGGAGGACCGTATGCGGCGTTTTCTGCGCCCGCGCCCCTTGTGGACGCGGCAGGGGACGTGCGGTATGCTTCCGGAAAACCGCACAAAAAAATAACCCCCTTTTCGAGGTAAACATATTTTATCACAATTATTAATATTTGTCAAGGCTTTTTAAAAATATTTTTATGCTGCTTATAGATCCGCCCCCGCCGTCTGGCGGGGGCGCTGACTGCTGTATGTATTGTGTGCGTTTCCGGTATCAGACTGCTTCAAGAGCGGAATAAACGTCTTCAAATGTTGCGTCCTTGTCAAGACCGAGCATAGCGAGCATTTCTTCCTTTTCTTCGCCTGAGGATCTGAGAATATTGTTTGCACGCTTTTCCGTAAGCTTCTTGAATGCGGCATCGTAAGCGTCGTCGGATATTTTTTCCGAGCTGTCGGGAAGATCTACGCCGAGCCGCATAATGGCCGCGCGTTTTGCTTCTTCATCTGTGATCGTTTTGCCGCGCACGCCGAGATTTGCTTCATCGTCTTCATCGAGCTGCATTGCGCTTGCCTGCTGTTTGATCTTATCGACTTTCTCGGCAAGGTACGCATCAACGACTTCGTGTTTGCTTTTCGCGAGTTTTTCCTTCTCGTCATTTCCTTTTTTATAGTCTGTAAGACCGCCTATGGTCTTTGTTGCACCCGCGATCGCGGAAAGCCCCGTTCCTATCAGCCCGAGGATGCCGCCGGTGTTTCCGAGCAGCTTTGCTGTACCGCTGAGACCCGCGCTGAGCATTCCGATGCCTCCGCCTATCATTCCGATAAGCTCCTTGGTCGATTCTTCAGAACGCAGTTTGTGAAGCTTCGATGCCTGTGCCATAGCGTATTTCTGTGCTTTCGCTGTGTGACGGCGCTTTCTTGCGAGCTTTAATTCCTGCGTTTCTTCCTCGGTCAGCTCGGAAGTTTTGCGGTTCTTGTATTTTCCTATCGTATTGCGGCTTGCTGTAAGGGCATTATCGGCCTCCGTGCTTTTTTGATCCATGTATCTTTCCGTGTCTTCGGAAGCTTTTTTATGGTCGGCTTTTTCCGCGCGGTTAGCCGTGTAATTTAGAATGTTAGCGATAAAACTTGTGGTGCCGCTTGCTATATCGAGTGCGCCGCCTATTTTCTGCGACCCTGAACCTTCTACACGCGCGCTCTCTCCGAACAGTCCGAGGTTGCCGCCTCTGCTCAATCCGTTGGTTATCTCTGCCGCACCCGAGAATGCGCCTGAAGCGGCTCTGTATTTTGCGGCACGTCGTTTGTACTTGTTCTTGTCTCTGCGGGAGCGGTAAATATTGGATCCGAGATTTATTCCCGCGCCTATGGTTCCGGACACGTTTCCTGTGATACCGATGCTGTCAAAGACATCCTTTGACGTGTCGTGGTTCCGGACGGTGCTGGCACTCTTCTTGGTCGTGTCCCATACTTTCCGCGCGGCACTTCCGGCAGCTTCTTTGCCGGCCGAAATTCCGAACGCGCCTGCGCCTATGCCGGCTCCAATACCGCCGCCGGCGTAAGTGATGCCTGATGCGACGTAAGGACCCAGAGCAGATGCCGCGGCTCCGCCGATGCTTCCGTAACCGAGGTACGAGGCTATACTGTCTGCTTTCGCGTTATTTTTTAAACGGGACGTATGTGTGATGTTGTCGTCATCGACCGATGCGCTGTCTTTTTCTTCTTTTTTCTGCTTATATTCAACAACAAGTTTCTCTCTGAGGACTTTGCGGCGTGCATTATTGCTGTCGTGCCTTACGTTGCTCCTGCCGTTGTCCTCTTCTTCGTCGCCGTCGTCCTGTCCGAGGTTCCCGAGAATATCCTCCGGTGCGGGCTGCTGTATGACAGAATCGTTCTGATCCTCGTGGTTGTCTTCCTGTACAGCATTATCATCAGTGTTATTAACGGTAACGCGGGCTTCCTGATTGTCTTTGGGTTTGGTCTGAGGCATGAACGATCACTCCAGTACAAATAAGATATATACACTTATTATAACAGATAACTGTTGTATTTGCAAGTATTCTATAAAAAAACATAGCATAAAATTAAAAACATCTGTATTGACGGGAATATGATACTTCAAACTTTATCGCCGGAGAGCGGAATAATACGGCTGCCGCCGATAGCGAGGACGGAAAAATACAATATATTGTGCCGTAAATTAAAAAAATCGGTAAATGTTGTAAAAAAGTATTGCAAAAAGAAAAATTTTGTGGTATTATATATGTGTATGATATTTTTATAACATGATCATTACTTTTACAGGGTATTTCTGTACCCGTGTCATATAGAGAGGTTTTTTGAAATGAGCCTTAAAAATAAAGCGTTCCAGACCGTCCTGCTCATCATCTGCGGACTGTTTTTCGTACTCGCGATATTCCTTGGCGTCACCGCGGTCATTTACGCGGGCGGCGACGGAGCCCCGAATATCTTCGGATCAAATATATATCTTGTCAAGACCGACGCGTTCGGCTTCCTGCATGACGGGACCGCCGTCATTGCGAGCAAGGTGCCGAATGCAGAGATTCAGCCCACGAACATCGTGATATTTAACCTTGAGAACGGAAAGCCCGCTCTTGCGCAGGTGATAACGAGCAATCTTTATGACGGTGTTTACAGTTTCAGCGTCCTCACCGAGAACAACGCCGAAATAACCCTTTCCCAGAGTCAGGTCGTCGCAAAAGGCATGAGCTACTCCGACTTCCTCGGCGGACTCATATCGTTTGCAACTTCTCCGTTCGGTATGCTTATGATAGCGATAGTGCCGAGCATCATCATAATAATCCTTGAGATCGTGAAGTTCGCCGGAAGGATAATGCCGCAGCCCGAGATCGAGACCATAAAGAAACAGTACGAGGTCCCGACATACAGTCCCGCGGCAGACAGACCCGTGAGAGAAAGACGAGGCGCTGCCGAAGCGGCGAGGGCGTACCGTAACGCTTCGCTTGACAGCAGCATTGGCATCTATGACACCGGAATGAGTGAGACCTCCGCCCCCGCGCGAAGACCGGCACAGGAAATGCGCGGAGATTATGCCGAGATAGCCGCACGCCAACAGGCTGCGCATCAGCAGTCGCCGTTGTTTATTTCACCGACCCGCCGTCCTCAGCAGACACAGCCCCGCAACACCATGCCGCTATCGTCAAAGAAGCTCAATGAGGCTATCGAGCAGACGAAAGCAGAACACGAGCTTGCGGATATGAAGAAAGTACGCTCACAGATAGTCAAGGATATACAGAAGACTCGCGGTGCCGCAATAGCGGCGGAAAAGGAGTTCGAGCGCAGCGAAAAGATAATCAGCGAAGCCGCGAGAAAGACCGCCGATCTTGCAAAGACAGCGGTGCTTGACGAGCTTTCAAAAAAGCGTACCTCCGAACTCTCAAACGCTGCAGCCCGCGCGGCATCACTGCGTTCCACACCCGCCAGACCTAACAGTCAGAGCGGACGTCCGCAGCTCAGCGCTCCCGGTTCCCAGTCCAGACGCATACAGCGTCCGCTTCAAAAGCCGTCCTTGCAGCAGGAAGAGAACGTGCGCCAGTATAACCCGGGTAGGGGAACAACGACCACGACTTCTATCCCGAGACTCGATTCTCTGCTCCGTGAGGATTCGGACAGCGGTGCTCCGTATAATATCGACGATATTCTTGCGGGACTCGACCGCCGCAGTCAATAATTTGCAGTTTTCATCTTTTTCATGATATTGTCCGGGACCCCGCCGGTGACAGGAAGTCACCGGCGGGGTTTCCGGTTTCCTGCAAAAAATTTTCTCGTTGTAAAAAAAAATACTTGACAAAATGAGATTTTTGTGTTATCATTATAAGGCATTAAAAATGCGGGTGTAGTTCAATGGTAGAATGTCAGCCTTCCAAGCTGAACACGTGGGTTCGATTCCCATCACCCGCTCCAATGCGTATGCGCTGTGACTTCGTAATTGTGTTGTGCAGATGTCTTTTCTATCTTACAGATCAAAGAGAAAGTCTGCCATTCGTTGTTTAGTAGGCGATTCGCAGCGATATTTTTTTATATGCGCCATTAGCTCAGCTGGATAGAGCAACCGCCTTCTAAGCGGTAGGTCGAAGGTTCGAATCCTTCATGGCGTGCCAGCCGCGGACGCGCGGCGGCGATTCCGTCTCGGGTTTACCTGAGGCGGGATATTTTTCTGCCACGCTGTCCAGAGTGCAGATATACTTTCTGTAACGCAATCCCACGGCATTCGCCGTTTCGCCGTATGTTACTCCGGTAGCATACGGTATTTTTCTGCCACGCTGTCCAGAGCTCAGATATACTTTCTGTAACGCAATCCCACGGCATTCGCCGTTTCGCCGTATGTTACTCCGGTAGCATACGGTATTTTTCTGCCACGCTGTCCAGAGCTCAGATATACTTTCTGTAACGCAATCCCACGGCATTCGCCGTTTCGCCGTATGTTACTCCGGTAGCATACGGTATTTTTCTGCCACGCTGTCCAGAGCTCAGATATACTTTCTGTAACGCAATCCCACGGCATTCGCCGTTTCGCCGTATGTTACTCCGGTAGCATACGGTATTTTTCTGCCACGCTGTCCAGAGCTCAGATATACTTTCTGTAACGCAATCCCACGGCATTCGCCGTTTCGCCGTATGTTACTCCGGTAGCATACGGTATTTTTCTGCCACGCTGTCCAGAGTGCAGATATACTTTTGGTAACAAAATCACATCTTTACAAGACAAAAAGTAATACAGCCCGCAAACGGTATAAACAAACCGATCGCGGGCTGTATTTCTTTTGTTTTTGATTTATATATTATGTTTCGTCAAACTCGCTTACAAGCGCCGAGACAGTCTGTTTTGCGTCGCCGTAGATCATTACGGTGTTGTCGTTGGTGAACAGAGGGTTTTCAACGCCTGAGAATCCTGCGCCTTTTCCGCGCTTGAGCACGAATACCGTGCGGGCTTCAAACGCGTTGATTATCGGCATTCCGTAGAGCGGTGATGTCTCGTCGTTTATCGCGGACGGGTTGACAACGTCGTTCGCACCGATAACGATAGCAACATCTGTGTTGGGCATCTGCGGGTTCATCTCATCGGCAGTCTTTAACTGCTCATACGGAACATTCGCTTCGGCAAGCAGTACGTTCATGTGTCCGGGCATACGTCCCGCAACAGGATGTATCGCGAAGCTTACTTCCGCACCGTTGGCTTCGAGTTTGTCGCAGAGTTCCTTTACTGCGTGCTGTGCCTGAGCAACCGCCATACCGTAGCCGGGTATGAATACCACCGAGCTTGCCGCTTCGAGAACGAGGTACGCGTCCTCAACGGACATGGAGCGGGGCTCTTTCTGCTCGCCCGCAGCGCCTTTCTTCTTCGCGGCGCTGTTGTTGCCGAAAAGGAGGCTTCCGAGCGTGCGGTTCATAGCCTTGCACATGATAAGCGTGAGTATAAGTCCCGATGTTCCGACGAGACAGCCGGAAACAACTAGCACAGAGTTGCTTATCGCAAGACCCGCGAATGCGGCTGCAAGACCGGAGAACGCGTTGAGCAGCGAGATTATAACGGGCATATCGCCTCCGCCGATAGCTATTACCATTGTGAAGCCGAGTATCAGGAATGCCGCGGTAACGATGATGACACCGATCATTCCTGCATTCGCGTCAATCAGTCCCGCGATGCTGAGAGCATAGATGCAGACTCCGGCAAGACCGGCAAGCGCAAGCAGGGCATTTATGAAGTTCTTGCCGGGGATATTCACATTCTTCTTGAACATCTTGCCGGACAGCTTTCCCCATGCGACCACAGAGCCTGTGAATGCTATCGCGCCTATTGCAATCGTAAGACCGAGAGCTATGGACGAGAACACGTTTATCTCACCGTCGGTAAGGTACTGTGTAAGCGCAACAAGCAGCGACGACAAACCGCCGAAGCCGTTGAACAGAGCGACAAGCTGCGGCATTCCGGTCATTTCGACTTTCTTTGCCCATATCGCGCCGATTATACCGCCGAGGAGTATAGCTGCTGCTGCCCATATATAAGCGTTTTTGAAAATATCGTTAAAGAGCGTGTCGGTCACTTTCTTTTCTAGCAGAACGGTCACTACTGCGATAAGCATACCGACCGAGGACATAAGGTTGCCCTTTCTCGCGGTATCTGCCTTTCCGAGCAGCTTTATGCCCCTGATGAAAAGAACGGCGGAGACCATATAAAGTATCGTTGTCAGTATTACACTGATGCTTTCCCAATTCACTTCTTATCGTCTCCTTTCTTCTTGAACATTTCGAGCATCCTGTCTGTTACCATATAGCCGCCGATAACATTTATCGCGGCAAGAAGTATCGCCAGAAATCCGAATATCGCACCCACAAGTCCGTCGGTATGCAGAGCCACAGCCGTTGCCGAAACGGCACCGACGATCGTGATTCCGGAGATCGCGTTCGTGCCGGACATAAGCGGCGTGTGCAGCTGCGAAGGCACCTTTGAGATAAGCTCGACGCCGAGAAATCCCGCGATCACGAATACAAATACGAGAAGTAATATTTCACCTACAGCCATCTTACTTATCCCCCTTGAATCTTTCGTGTATTATCTTTCCGCCCTGTGTTAAGAGGCAGCCCTTCATTATCTCGTCTTCGAGCTTCACATCGAGCTCCTTTGTCTCCTTGTTGTAGAAGTGTGTGAGGAACGCGGTGAAGTTTCCGGAGAGCATCTTCGACGCATCATACGGCACCTGTCTTTCGAGCAGATCGCCGGACATGATTATAACGCCGTTATCGGTGACAACTTCCTCGAAGAGCTTCGAGCCTTCCACGTTTCCGCCCGTGGAGACTGCCATATCCACTACGACAGCGCCGGGCTTCATACGGTCGAGAACGTCCTTTCCTATAAGGCGCGGAGCCTTGCGTCCGAACACCTTCGCGGTCGTGATGACTATATCGGAGCGCTCACAGACTTTCGCCTGTCCCTCCTTCTGCTTTGCGAGCTGTTCGGGCGTAAGCTCCTTCGCGTAGCCCTGATCGGTCTGACCCATTTCTCCGAGGTCGATCTTCACGAAGCTCGCGCCGAGGGATTTTACCTGATCCTCGACAACGGGGCGGGTATCGAACGCGTCAACTCTTGCACCGAGACGTTTTGCGGTAGCTATCGCCTGGAGCCCCGCAACGCCTACGCCGATAATGAACGCACGAGCCGGATTTATCGTACCGGAGGGCGTTACCATCATCGGAAGTATCTTCGGCATACGCGCCGCAGCGTTCACGACAGCCACATATCCCGCGAGAGATGTCTGAGACGACTGAACGTCCATTTTCTGCGCAAGCGTGGTTCTCGGTATCATTTCGAGAGACACCGCCTGCAAGCCCGCAGCCGCCATTTTACCGAGCAGTTCCTTCTCGTTGAACGGGTCGAGGTAGCTTAAATGCAGCGTGTCCTGCTCAATGCCTTCGATGCTTTCGGGCTTCATTATACGCAGAACAATATCGCTGCCCTTATAGCCCTCCTCGTTGGAAGCCACAAGAACAGCGCCTGCTTTCTCATAAGCTTCGTCATTGAAGCCGCTTTTTTTGCCCGTACCTCTGACCGCTCTGATCTCGTATCCCATTCCTACGAGCTTTTTCACGTCATCGGGAACAAGCGGAGTCCGCGTTTCGCGCGGGTCGGTCTCCTTACATACCAGAATTTTTTTCATACTTTCTCCTTTCGGTTTTAATGAAATATTGGCTGAAATACAGCTAAACAGTACCGTGCATCTTACACACGGTACTGCTTGTTGCCAAGGTTTAATCCCACGCTTCGGTGTCCTGCGAATATTCGCTGTTCGCGATATTGTCTGTATGTTCCGCAGTTCTTGTCTCACCGATCAGCATTTCGGGGTGTTCAATGCTTATGAAGTTTTCCATAAGTCCTCCTACAGTATATACCTTTATACGATGCCCTGTGCGTTCATAGCGTCGAGTACCTTCTCGAAGCCCGCGATGTTCGCGCCTACAACGAAGTTGTCCTTATAGCCGTACTTCTCGGCCGCCTTTGCGATGTTGTGGTAGAGGTTTACCATGATACCGTTGAGCTTGCTGTCAACCTCCCCGAACGACCAGCTCAGACGCTCGCTGTTCTGCGACATTTCGAGAGCCGATGTAGCGACTCCGCCCGCATTCGCAGCCTTGCCGGGAACGAAATAAACGCCGTTCTCCTGGAGATACTTTGTAGCAGCTTCGGTCGTGGGCATATTCGCACCCTCGCATACCGCTATCGCGCCGTTCGCAACGAGCAGCTTCGCATCTTCGATATCAAGCTCGTTCTGCGTAGCGCAGGGAAGTGCAATGTCCGCCTTTATCTGCCATACGCCGCGACCCTCGTGATATTCGGAGTTGGGACGGTATTTCTTATACTCGGTGAGACGCGCACGGTCGATCTCCTTTATCTGCTTGAGAGCAGCGACATCTATTCCGTCGGGGTCATATACCCAGCCGGTGGAATCGGAGCAGGTAAGTACCTTCGCGCCGAGCTGATGAGCTTTTTCGATAGCATAGATAGCAACGTTGCCTGCGCCGGAAACTACTGCGGTCTTGCCCTTTATGTCTATGCCGTGATCTTTGAGGAGCTCTTCGGTTATGTAGAGAAGACCGTAACCCGTAGCTTCGGTTCTTGCGAGCGAGCCGCCGAACGAAAGACCCTTTCCGGTCAGAACGCCCTCAAATACGTTGCGGATACGCTTGTACATACCGAACATATAGCCTATCTCGCGTGCGCCTGTGCCGATGTCGCCTGCGGGAACGTCGGTGTCTGCGCCGATATACTTGGAAAGCTCCAGCATGAAGCTCTGGCAGAAGCTCATGATCTCGCGGTCGGATTTACCCTTGGGGTCGAAGTCGGAGCCGCCCTTGCCGCCGCCTATCGGAAGTCCGGTGAGGCTGTTCTTGAATATCTGCTCAAATCCGAGGAATTTGATAATTCCGATATTTACCGACGGGTGAAGACGCAGACCGCCCTTGTAAGGTCCGATAGCGGAGTTGAACTGTACGCGGTAGCCGGTGTTTACATGAACGCTGCCGTTGTCGTCGATCCACGGAACGCGGAACTTTATCTGTCTTTCGGGGTTAACAAGTCTTTCAAGGAGCGCGTCTCTGCGGAACTTCTCCTCATTTGCGTCTATCACGGGTCTGATAGATTCGAGTACTTCTCTTACTGCCTGGTGGAACTCCGGCTCACCGGGATTTTTTGTTATCACCTGTTCGATGATCTCGTCAACGTAGGACATATTGAATTACCTCCAAAAATTAATGCATTGCGGCGTTACCTGTTATCGCGGCTGTGTAATGCCCGCCCGATAATGCCGCAGTGAGAATAAAAAAACGCCCGAAAAAAGCCGTCCGTGTACCCGTAAAAAGTACCGACGAGCATTTTCCGACGCCATTGCCGAAAATATAAAACCGCAAAATCACTTATATATTTTACTATACAGCTATATAAAAGTCAATTTTGTAAATGCCGCAAAAAACAGACATACAGCCGCACGATTCCGACTACTTTCTGTTCTTTACTTCAAGCGGGCGCTTGCCCGTATATTTGTGGAATTCCGCGGTAAAGTAGTCCGCGGTGGCGAAGCCGAGCATACCGGCTATCTCACCTACCTTGTACCTGCCGGAAAGCAGGAGCTTCTCCGCGTACCGCATACGGAACCGCTTGTAGAACTCCCCGAATGTCATTCCCACACGCTTGCGGAACATTCTCCCGAAGTAATCCTTGTTGAATCCGAAATACTCTGCCGCGTCCTGCGTGGATATGACCTTACCCTCGTTTTCGGAGATGTAGTTCTGTATCTTCTGCAGGAACAGGCTGTCTGCTTCCGTTTCCGCAAGCTCGGCAAAATATTCCCCGACAGCTTCGGTGTAACTGCCCGAAGCCTCTGTCGTTTTTATGTGCTCGACTGCCCGGAGCAGAGCCTCACGGATATTCTGTTCGCTCACCGGTTCGGTCAGACAGTCAACGGTGCCGTTAAGAAAACATTCACGAATCGTCTTCGGGTCTCCCGAACCTATGACTATACACACCGGTCCGTCCCTTATCCCGGACAGCTCCGAGGTGAAAGCGGCGGGGTCCATATCCGGAAGCTTCTCACGAAACACCACAAGATCGACCTTGCTGCTCCGTATATACCGGAGCGCTATCCTCTGCGATATTGCGTGACCTGCTGTCTCAAAACCGCATTCCCGCCATACGGAACTGCGCCTGTACCTTTCCGAAGCGTCCGGGTCGCTGTCTGCGAAAAGCAGTTTGTAACGATATTTTCCTATGGTTCTCACCTCTGCAATTCTTTTATTATTTCCTTACAGACCGTATCAATGCTGGTCTGTCTGTTCATCGCGCTGTGCAGTATATGCTTGTGCGCGTCGTCTTCGGAAAGTCCGCTGACCTGCATCAGAAGCAGTTTTGCGCGTGACATCAGCTTTATCTCGCTGTTTTTCCGTTCAAGAGCCTTTATGCGCTCTTTCATATCAGCGTTGTTTTTGGAGAACGATGTGAGCAGCTCCGCCGCAAGTCTGTAATTCGAGCGCGACACCGGTTTTTTCAGGATATACGCGTTTGCGTCGGAAAGCCTTTTTAACTGCGTTTCCGTCATATCCTGCCTTACAAGAACGCCGAGCGGTGTGTCAAAACGTTCGTGCAGCTCCTCGATCAGAGCTGTTCCCGTTTCGTCGGCAAGAGGAAGAGAGATCAGCGCCGCAGAATACGCGCTCATATCGAGACAGCGTATCGAGCCTGCATCGGTCATTTCGGTGATCCGGAAAACGTCGCTGCCGAGCATTTCCGCGTATGCTTTGCAGGCACTTTCTGTCCTTGCGGCGATCAGTATGTTTTTCATAGCTCTCCCTCCTTTCCGGGAATAACACTATTTCAGCGCAGCCCTTATCAACCCCATGTCGCGACGGCGACACCGAAGCCGTATGTTATCATGCGCGGATGTCAGGTCTCTGCTCCGCTGCCCTTATTAACCCAATAAACAACGGGTGCGGTCTGTTCGGCCGTGACTTGAACTCCGGGTGGAACTGAACGGCGACGAAGAACGGGTGATCCGGAATTTCGACTATCTCAACGAGCTTTCCGTCGGGGGATTTTCCCGACAGTTTCATACCGTGACTCTCGAAATCCTCGCGGAAGTCGTTGTTGAATTCGTAACGGTGACGGTGACGCTCAAAGATGAGCTTTTCGCCGTAGCATCTTTGCGCGAGACTGCCATCCGAAAGCTCGCACGGATACGCACCGAGTCGCATAGTCCCGCCCATTTCGACGCCCCTCTGATCGGGCATAAGATCTATCACATTGTGGGGGGTTACGGCGAACTCGGCGGAATCCGCGTCGCTCCAGCCAAGCACATTCCGCGCGAATTCAATGACCGCCATGTGCATTCCGAGACACAGCCCGAGATACGGGACTTTGTTCTCGCGTGCGTAGCGTACAGCCTCGATCTTGCCCTCGATACCGCGGTTCCCGAAGCCGCCGGGGACGATTATCCCCGCGCAGCCGGACAGCAGATCGGATACCGTTTCCGCGTTTACTTCTTCCGAGTTTATGAGCTTTATCTCCGCCTTTGCGCCCTGTGCGAATGCAGCGTGGCGAACGGCTTCCATTACCGAGATGTACGCGTCCGGAAGCGCGGCGTACTTGCCGACTATCGCTATTTTCAGCGGTCTTTCCGCGTGTTCCTGCCGATGAACCATTTCCGTCCACGCTGTCAGGTCAGGCTTTTCATTCTCAAGCCCGAGGTGGTGGCAGACCGTGTCCGCAAGCCCTTCGTGCTCCAGCATAAGCGGTACAGCGTACAGTGATGAAGCCGTGCGGTTGATTATCACGTCTTCCTTGCGGACGTTGCAGAAGTTCGCTATCTTAGCTTTCGCGTCGTCGGGAACGTCGCAGTCCGCCCTGCACACAAGTATCGTGGGCTGGATCCCCACAGCCAGCAATTCTTTTACCGAGTGCTGCGTGGGTTTGGTTTTGAGCTCCTCAGAACCGCTGATGAACGGGAGCAGCGTGACGTGAATGTATATCACATTCGCGCGTCCCTTGTCGAGCCCGACCTGTCGTATCGCTTCAAGAAACGGAGTTCCCTCGATGTCGCCGACAGTTCCGCCGATCTCTGTTATCACGATGTCCGCGTCCGCAGCTTCACCGGCTTTGTAGATTCGTTCCTTGATCTCGTTCGTGATGTGCGGAACGACCTGTACGGTGGCTCCGAGATAGTCGCCGCGGCGCTCCTTGTTTATGACGGTCTGATAGATCTTTCCGGTGGTGACATTGCTGTTCACAGACAGATTTTCGTCGATGAAACGCTCGTAATGCCCGAGATCCAGGTCGGTCTCGGTCCCGTCGTCGGTGACGAAGACTTCTCCGTGCTGATAGGGCGACATCGTACCCGGGTCAACGTTTATGTACGGGTCGCATTTCATGACGGTGACGCGGTGTCCGCGGTCTTTGAGCAAACGCCCGAGAGACGCGGCGGTTATGCCTTTTCCGAGCCCTGACACAACACCGCCGGTTACGAAGATATATTTGGTTTCCATAGCATTTCCTTTCTTGCGTTCCGGTACGGCGCGGTACAGCAAAAGTACACCGTGCGGTACACCGGCTCACGCCCGCAAATGTGCTCGCAAAGCGGTTTCACGGATTTTGGTACAGCTGGTACACCGATTTTCAATTCGTTTTCTGCATTGTTATGAAGACATTGAAAAGACATCGAAAAGACATCGAAAAGACGCTGCGGTGTGTCAGCAATTCCTTTGCAGGAGCGGGTTTTGAGACACCAAAGACATCAAATTAAAATCATTATCCGATTCTGAATTGTTTTCGGATCATATTGAATAGTCTGTCAACATAATATTAATAATGATTTCAAAAACGGTGTACCAGCTGTACCAAAT
>CAMVNQ010000017.1 GCA_947168885.1 uncultured Clostridia bacterium
CTTCTTCATTTGTCAAGTCTTTTTTTCATTTTTTTGAAAAAATTTTTGATAAATTCCGACAGCCGCTTTAGCGACCATTCCTGAGTGGAACTTTTATATTATATCACAAACATCTTGTATTGTCAATACCTTTTTTGAATTTTTTTCAACTTTTCTTTTTTGCCACAGCAAATGCCACTACAAGGGACACGAGCATAACGCCTGCGGTAATGGCTATCTGCATTACCAACAATCCTCCGCCTGCCGTATCCGAGAAACCGGCAGAGATGTTTTCCATAGCCTTGTCGATGCCGATGCTGTAACCGTACTCCACTGCCTTAGCCTGCATTTCGCCCGCAATCAGCACCGCAAATACGCCGAGCACATCACAAGCAATGCTTATGACGACCGCTATGACAATTCCCTTCATATCATAGCAGTCCCCGCCAATCCTGTAGCCGATGAAAACCCCAAGCGTCGGGAAAAAACCAAGCACCGACATTACTATAGCTCTCGCAGTATTGTCCACCATACCCATAAGTCCGAGCAGATAGCCTACGGCACACCAAAGAGCACACGCGATCACGCCGAACAGAAGTGCCGCTATCGTGCCGACCAAAGCGTTACTGCTATACGAAGCCGCAGCATAGGATGCGCGCTTACCGGACATGACAGACTTCATTCTTGAAGGATTGGCCTTGCTTACGACTCTGTAGCCTTCTTTCTTGAGCGGTTTCGCGTCCGGTGCCATTCTCGCGGCATTCTGTCTCGAATAATCCCTGCTCACCGAGCCTACCTCGTCACCAAGCCGCGGATCGGTACCCTGATATCCTATCGGCCGCCCGTCGTAACGTACAGGCTCCGCAGCAGTATTGGCATTATCATAGCTTCCGTAAGCGAAAGCCCTTACCGCATTCTTATCACGTGTGGAGGACGGTTTTGTATCCGCATAATCCGAGTTCGGGTTTACCATCGGAACAGCTCCGTCCTTTTCGAGAGGTGTCTCGTTAGCGTGTATCTCGCCGCCCTTCGTATCAGTCGGCATATTGAAATCCGAGTTAAGGGCTTCGATCTGAAAATCCTCTCCCTCGTTGCTGTCATCAATTATCTCGGTAACCTGAACGTTGCCATGCTCGCCGACCTCTTCCTCTTCCTGAACAGTGACCTGAATGTCACTGCCCATGCCTATTTCGGTAGTCTCAAGCACCTTTACATCAGAGTCTCCCGCCTCGGCAATCTCCTGTTCAGAGCCGACCATAAGGCTTATAATGCTGGCATTTTCAGCCGCTTCCGCCTCATAATCCTCTTCCGGCTCTTCCTCGGCAATATTGTCAAGTTCATGCATGATCTTATCAAGGTCAGCGGTCTCTCGTTCCGAATCTTCCTCAATATATGTATTCGCATCACCGAACGCAGGTTCGTTTGCAGGGCTCTTCGCAGCTTCATTCTCCTTGAACATGAAGCTGTCGAGCGAACTGTCGGCAACAGTTTCTCTGCGTTCGTACTCTTCTATCGGAGCAGCAACTGCTGTCGGTTCTTCCACAGCCGCTGCGTTGTCATCCACCATAAATTCACTGAAATCGTCTGTATCACCGGAAGTGCTTATAACGGTATCCCCACTGTCATAAGCAGTTTCATCGCCGCCGTATGCTCCCGCGATGTCTGTAAGTTCTGCAAGAACGTCCTCAAGCGAACCTTCCTGCTCGTCCTCTGCCATATTCTCAAAAGCCGGCGCGGCGCTTTCAGCCTGTTCGTATGCATTCGTTCCTTCTTCAGGTGCAGGCGCATCGCCGACCTGCACACGAACACCGTTTGCACAGTCCGAACAATACTGTACGACAGCACCGCGGTTCTCATATATAGCGAGATCGTCTGTCCTGCCGCAGGCATAGCAGCAGTTGACATAATCGTGTGCGTAAAGGTCGTCAGAAAGATCGCCGAGAAAACGGTTGATGTTGTTTATGTTTCTGACAGGATCGTTGTACTTGACGAGTGCGAGAGCCGCACCTCTGCCGGTAGTCTTGAAATGCTTTATTATATGGGGCTTTGCGGCTACCTGTTCGGAAAGATACGAATAAAGCTCGTCGTCCGACGTGCTGTTCTTCTTTTTCACCCAGATAAGAACGCCATAGCTCTTTGTCGTGTTATTTTCCTTTATAACAACGGAAAGACCCTTTATGTTCCCTATGAGTGCGTCGCATCTCCCGCTGTAGCCGAGATCCGTTGCTATTCCAGTTTCAAGCAGTTCTTTCATATTATCACCATTCCGTTGAGCCGAACAAACGGCTTTCGTGTGACCGACAGGCGCAACAAAAAACGCCCGCATAAAAATCGACCACAGATAATTTTACAATATTTTTGTATTATTGTCAATAAAAATATTGAAAAAAAATTTAAATTATGTTATAATACTTTTTAAAGTATGCCATTCCGGCTCCGATCATATTGGAAAGGTAATGATATTATGCACAGACACATAATAAAAGCACACACATACTTTCCCATATCGAGCGACCCGTTCGATATGCCGCTGCCGATAAAGTTCGAGCTTCATCATGCAAACACACTTCTTTGCATCTACTCGATAAAGGACGACTTCACCGTCGATTATTCATATAACGCCAATACGGATATACCTATGCTCACACCGCCGGACAAGTACCTTAAAATTACAGACATCTACTACATTATCCGCTCGCGTGTATTTCAGGACAACCCGTACACAACGCCCATGGAGCTCGAAAGGCTCGGGCTCACGGAATACAACCCGTACGAGATAATACTGAAAACTTACGGCATACTCCCCGCGGACGCTTACTGGATTAAGCGCTCTGACGACAAATCGAGCTTCGACGACGCAATAGCCAAATACAACAAGATAATGTTCGGTATCCAGCCACCGGGACCGGACAGCAGGATCGAGGACTTCCTCGGATGATAACAATAAATAAAAAGGCAGGACATTATGGGCAAAACAACATTTGAATACGAAAGATCACCTTTCTACTATGAAACAGACAAAATGGGAATAGTTCACCATTCCAACTATATCCGCTGGTTCGAGGAAGTACGTGTCGCTTACATGGCGGACCGCGGCTATCCCTACTCCCGCATGGAAGCTGAGGGAGTTATGATCCCCGTGCTCGGCGTTGAGTGTAAATACAAAATACCTGTAAAATTCGGCCAGACCGTCCTGATACGCGGCGGCATAGAGCTTTTCGACGGACTGCGTCTTAACGTGGCCTACGAAATATACGACAAGGAGACCGAAAAACTCTGCATCACCGGACGTTCCGAGCACTGTTTCGTGAACGCAGAGAGCTTCCGCCCGCTGCGTCTCAACAAGACGCACCCGGAAATGGCGGAAATATTTATGTGAGGAACACCGATGAAGGATTACGATGTTATTATAATAGGTGCAGGCGCAAGCGGCGTATTCATGGCCTATGAGTTCGCTAAGCTCGATAAGGGCATAAAGGTCTGTATGATTGACCGCGGCGACCCGATAGAAAAGCGCGTCTGCCCGATAGACGGCAAGAAGGTGAAAAGCTGCATACACTGCAAGACCTGCGCAATAATGAACGGCTTCGGCGGTGCGGGCGGAATGTCTGACGGCAAGTACAACATAACCAACAGCTTCGGCGGTGACCTTTTCATGCATACCGGACGCGCCGAAGCAATAGAACTCATGGAGTACGTTGACGAGGTCAACCTCGGAATGGGCGGCGCGGACGCAAAGCTTTACAGCACCGTAAGCACCGACCTGAAAGCGGAAGCGCTGCGCTACGACCTTCATCTTTTGGACGCAAAAGTCCGCCACCTCGGTACAGACCGCAACCGCACGATACTTCAGAACATCTACGACCATATAAAAGACAAAATCGACATACACTTCCGCGAAGAGGTCGTAAAAGTCGAAAAGAACGGCGACCGGTTCACCGTCACGACCGACAGGGACACCTACGGATGCGGACAGGTTGCCGCCGCTGCGGGCCGCTCCGGTTCAAAGTGGATGTCCGGGCTCTGCGAAAGTTTCGGTATCAATACCAGAAGCAACCGCGTTGATATAGGCGTTCGCGTCGAGCTCCCCGCGGCGGTATTCGAGCACATCACCTCAAAAGTGTATGAGAGCAAGATCGTGTTCCGCACGAAGAAGTACGGTGATCTCGTCCGTACATTCTGCATGAATCCCTACGGTGAGGTCGTGAACGAGAACACCAACGGTATCATCACCGTCAACGGTCACAGTTACGCCGACCCCGCGCTACATACGGAGAATACGAACTTCGCGCTGCTCGTATCGAATACGTTCTCCGAGCCGTTCAAAGACAGCAACCTTTACGGCGAGTCGATCGCGCGCCTGTCGAATATGCTTGGCGGCGGCGTTCTGGTGCAGCGCTTCGGTGATCTCGTCGCAGGGCGCCGAACAAACGAGCACCGTCTCTCACAGAGTTTCACAATGCCGACGCTCAAAGCTACTCCGGGCGACCTTAGCCTTGTTATACCGAAACGCCAGCTCGACGACATAATAGAGATGATCTACGCTCTCGATAAAATAGCTCCCGGAACAGCAAACTATGACACGCTTCTCTACGGTGTCGAGGTAAAATTCTACAATTCAAAGGTCACTGTTGACGACAACCTCGAAACATCTGTAAAGGGACTTTATGCACTCGGAGACGGCTCTGGCGTAACGCACTCGCTTTCTCAGGCTTCCGCGTCCGGAGTTTACGCTGCGCGAATAATAGCATCGCAGTATTGAACGGGAGGCACTGATGACCATTAAAGATTATATAAACGCCATGAAGAAGTCCAACCGTAAGTATCAGATCTCAACCCTTTTGTTCGCGGCGTTCGGCGTGCTTTTCATCGTTCTTTTCATAATTACCGAGAACAAGCTGTTTGCACTGATCGATTACTGGTGGCTGATACTTCTCTCACTGGGCGGCTTTCTGCTGATGTATGTTTTAACGTTCCATTCGGACCTCAGGATATTCAGACGTGACATAAAAGCTGTCGGCAGCTATAAAACCGTGATCGCGGCACTTGAAAGCGCTCCAAGGACCGACCACGGCACATTTGCCACAGTCTGCACAAACGAGCTGTTCGCGTATCTGTCCGAAGAAGGCTGCCGTGTATTGAAAAAAGACAGCATAATTTCCGCCCGTATCCACGAGTTGGACAATAAAACCGTAGTAATTATCACCGGAAGCAAAGAAGGCGAAAAAGAAATGCAGGCAGCCACCGCCGGAGAAATAAGCGCACAGGCTCTTTGTGATTTCATAAACAAAAAAGTACTTAACCAAGACATTGCATAAAAGGAGAAACAATATGAACGTATGGCATGACATTGACAGCAGCAGGATCGAACCCTACAACTTCCTCGCGGTCATAGAAATACCGAAAGGCAGCAAGAAGAAGTACGAGCTCGACAAAAAGAGCGGACTTCTGCTGCTTGACAGAATTCTCTACACATCAACACATTACCCCGCAAACTACGGTTTTATCCCGAAGACCCTTGCGGACGACGGCGACCCGCTGGATGTCCTCGTGCTCTGCAACGAGATCATCGACCCGCTGGTACTCGTTCCCTGCTACCCGATAGGCGTTATAAGCATGATCGACAACGGAAGGAACGACGAAAAGATAATAGCTATCCCGTTCGAGGATCCGAGCTATAACGCGTACAGAAGCATAGAAGCTCTTCCGAAGCACATATTCGAGGAGATGCAGCACTTCTTCCGCGTTTATAAGCAGCTCGAAGGCAAGGAGACTGCCGTAAATGAAGTGCAGGGTCAGAAAGCTGCTGCCGAGATAATCTCTCAGTGCATCGCGAATTACAAGGAGATCTACGGCGATAAGCCCGAAAACGACGAGTAATGCTTTTTGACGAGGAAATGATGCTCCTCGCGATCGAGGAAGCAAAAAAAGCCGCGTCAGAGGGCGAAGTTCCCGTCGGCGCGGTCATAACAGACAGAAACGGCACCGTAATCGCAAAAGCACATAATACACGCGAAACCGAAAACAAGCCCACAGGACACGCCGAGATCAACGCTATCGAAACTGCCGCAAAAGCAATAGGAAGCAGGCGGCTCTCGGAATGTACGCTTTACGTAACGCTTGAGCCATGCCCTATGTGCGCCGGCGCAGTAATTAACGCGGGATTGAAAAGGCTCGTTTACGGCGCTTTCGACGAAAAAGGCGGAGCCTGCTCGTCGAGGATAAACCTGTTCGAGTGCGGTTTTTCGCATACGCCGCTCGTCCGCAGCCGCGTGCTCGAAAGAGAATGCTCGGACATACTTACACATTTTTTCAGAACATTAAGAAGCTCCCCGCCGTGATCCGGTAACACATTGGAAGGAGCGCGGGGGAGAGAGGTGACAGACTTAAATTGAACCGTTACAGAACGCTTGCAGCCAACACTATAATACTCGGTCTCGGACAGTTCGGCTCCAAAATACTCGTCATAGTCATGATGAAGTTCTATCAGTCCGCACTGGGAAAAACCGGCTACGGCGAGATAAACAACATAATAGATACCGCAACGCTGCTGATGGCGCTCGTAACGCTCTCAATAGGTGAGTCTATAATCCGTTTCGGCATAGATACCGCTTACGATAACAAGCAGGTGTTTTCGATAGGCCTGCGTGTTACGTTCATAGGCGTTGTCGCAGGAATGCTGTTCGTGCCGCTCGTCGGACTTCTCACAAACGTTTTCCCGGACAACAACGTATTGCTGCTGCTGCGCGACTACGCATGGCTCACGGTGCTCTACGTCACAACCGGAAGCTTCAAGAGCAGCTGTGCCCTGTTCGTCCGTTCGATAGGACACGTCAAACTCTACGCTATCGACGGTATCCTGACGACGATAATGAACATAGTGTTCAATATATTCTTACTGTTTACGTTCAACCTCGGCAATCTTGGCTATCTTCTGTCCGTAATACTCGCGGATATATGCTCGATAGCCTTCCTGACGTTTACCGCACATCTGCGGCAGTATATAGTATTCTTCGGGCACGACCGCGATATGGTACGCACTATGCTGCGGTTCTGCATACCTATGATCCCCACGTCTATAATGTGGTGGATCATAAACGTGTCCGACAGCTTTATGATATCGGGTATGATCGACTTCGGCGCGAGCGGTGTATATAAAGCCGCGTCCCGTTTCCCGAGCATGATATCCATATTCTCCGGCATCTTTTCGCAGGCATGGAATATGTCCGCGATAACCGAGAACAACTCCCGCACGATAGCCAAGTTCTACACAAACGTATTTGATATCTTCCAGTCCACGGTCTATGTCATCGCGGGAGCACTTTTCCTGCTCATAAAGCCGCTTATCCACATATTCAGCGACGCCGAGTTCTATGAAGCCTACCTTGTGACTCCGTTCATCATAATGTCGGTAGTATATACCTGTTTCTCGACGTTTATGGGAAGCGTCTATGTTGCATCGCAGAAGACAGTACGGTCACTTGTTACTGCCTCGATAGGCGCGGGACTCAACATCATCATGAATATCGCAATGATTCATTTCTGGGGGGTCGTCGGTGCGACCCTGGCAAGCTTCTTAAGCTTCCTTATAATATTCATCATACGCGCGATAGATACGCATAAGATAGTATTCATGGATCTCGGGCTCCGGAAGATGATAATAAACGTCGGAATGCTCCTCACCATGGGTGTTATCATATTCACCGTACACGACAACGACGCAGTATATTACGGAGTTCTCGGCTCCGTGTTTGTATTCATCCTCGTTCTCAACTTCAAAGCGGGGCTTCGTGCTATTAAAATGGTACTGAAAAAAGAGAGCATAGAATAAGGAACAAATCATGGATAAATATTATATATGGCTGCTCCTTGCTTTCGGCGAGGGCGAGCCGGAGATCTCAAAGCTGATAGAACGGTTCGGCACTGCCGAAAAAGCTTATAAAGCGATAGAAAAGAACGTATCGCTCGTCGGTGCAGAGCTGCTTTCACGCGCCGAAAACACAGACCTCGCAAAAGCAGAGAAACTTCTCGACAAGATATTCGCGTCAGGATACGGCATCATAACATGGGAATCCAAGCTCTACCCCGAACATCTGCGCAAGGCTGAAAACCCGCCGTGCGTGCTTTTTACTCAGGGAGACACGAGCCTGCTATCCAAAAAGCTCATAACGGTCGTCGGCTCCCGTGCGGTAACTCCGCCTACCGAAGCCGCGATACCGCGCATCATCGAACGTCTCGGTAGAGAATACGCTATAGCCGGAACGCTTTCCGAGGGCTGTGACCAGCTTACCTGCCTGAACGCGCTGAAAACCGGCGTTCCGTTCATCGAGATACTTCCCTGCGGATTTTCACAGACCTACCCTGCGGGAAGCCGCTCTCTGCGTAAATTTCTTCTTTCCTGCGGCGGGCTTCTCATATCAGAGTATCTGCCGAAAACCAAAGCGGGACAGGGTACGTTCCTTCGCCGTTCCCGAATTTTGGGCGGCATCTCGCACGTCACCCTTGTGCTTCAGGCGGGCGACAAGAGCGGCGCTCTCCTAACCGCCGAGCATTCATCAGCGCCGTTATTCCTTCCGCCGAACGACATCTTCAAAGCGGAGTACGCGGGTGCTGTAAACGCTGTACGCAACGGTGCTCGTCTGTATCTTAGCACAAGGAGCATCGAAAAAGCGTTCGAGCGCGCAGAAGCAAAAGAAAGTGTGCCTGTCGGCGAGACCGTGCCTAAAGCGAGATTCCGTAAAACCAAAACTCCTCCGAAAGTCGAAAAAAACGTCGAACCTTTGAAAACAGAAAAAGCGCCGTCTGTCGAAAGCTCTGAAAAGGCATCGAGCGAGATAGCCTTCGATACCGAGGAACATTCCGCGATATACTCCGAAATAGCTTCCGCTTCGGCTCCCGTCGGTATTGAAGAGCTTATTGCCAGAACCGGTCTTTCTGCGGAAACGCTTGCCGAAGCGCTTCTCGACCTTGAAATTTCCGGAGCAATAAAGTCCGCCGGTAACAGATACTCAACCACTTAACACAAATAAACAATACACAATTAATGTGCGTGCTTCGCACGTCATCTGAATCGTGACGAGACCATATAATAAATTTACCTCCCGAAAGAGTGTATCTTCGGGAGGTTTTGCTTTTTTTATCTTTGTCACGATTCAAATATTCCGACGCAGATGGGAACAACAATTGTGCATTATGCATTATACAAAGAGGATGTCGTCGAATCTGCCGTGTATAGCTTCAACAAGCGCACGGGGCGAAAGCTTTATCTGAAGCCCTATGCGGCCGCCGCTGATGTAAAACTCGTCAAGACTCTCCGCCGAACTGTGAACGACTGTCATGAACTGCTTCTTCATACCTATCGGTGTACAGCCCCCGCGCACATATCCCGTTACAGCGGTAAGATCCTTCAGCGGCAGCAGCTCCACAGACTTCTCACCGACACTTTTCGCCGCTTTTTTGAGGTCAAGCTCCCTGTCCACGGGGATAAGGAAACAGTAGTAACTTCCGCTCTTTCCGTGCGCGACCAGGGTCTTGAATGTACTGTCGAGAGGCTGTCCGAGAGCGTTCGCAGTGGTTATACCGTCAACGAACTCGTCACACTCGTAAGTCTGTTCAGTATATTTTATCTTGTTTTTTTCAAGGAAACGCATAGCGTTTGTCTTTGCTTCTTTAGCCATTACACGCTCCGATCAGCCGTTCACGACATTAACGGGTGCGCCGTTTATAAACGCGGCAAGGTTCTTCTCCGCAATGTCAAGAAGTCTCTTTCTCGTTTCAAATGCCGCCCACGCAATATGCGGCGTTATGATGCAGTTCGGTGCACCAAACAGAGGACAATCCTCCGCCATTGGCTCGGTACGCAGCACATCAAGTCCCGCCCCTGCGAGCTTCCGACTGTCGAGTGCGGTGCGCAGAGCATTTTCGTCCACAACGGGCCCGCGCGATGTGTTTATGAGTATCGCTCCGTTCTTCATCTTCGCGATAGTCTGTTCGTTTATCAGGTTTTCCGACTGCGGCGTAAGCGGACAGTGCAGCGTTATAATGTCGCTCTCCGCCAGCAGTGTGTCCATATCCACGAACGGGAACGGACATCCGGGCTTTTGTGTGCGCGAGTTTACGATAACACGCATCCCGAGAGCGTCCGCGGCTTTTGCTACCCGGCTTCCGATAGCACCATATCCCACGACACCGATAGTCTTGCCGGCAATACAGGTTATAGGGTACGGGAAGTACGAAAACGTAGGGCTCTTCTTCCAGTCCCCCGCCCTCACGGAATCGCTGTATCTGCTCAGATTTCCGCAGAGTTCGAAAATATAAGAGAACACGAGCTGCACCACTCCGTCGGTAGAGTAGCCGGGAACGTTGGTAACAACTATACCGCGCTCTTTCGCGAAATCAAGATCGACATTGTTACAGCCTGTCGCAAGAATACCGATATATTTAAGTTTTTCCGCCTTGCTCATGACATCGGCAGTGATAAGCGTCTTGTTGCAAAGCACTGCATCGGCATCGCGAACCCGCTCCGCTGCCTGCTTAGGGGCTGTAACATCATACCTTATTACCGTTCCGTATGCCGTGAATCCGGAAAAGCTTATATCTCCCGCGGTGACAGTATCCGCGTCTGTAAGGACTATTTTCATATATCGTTCTCCTTTCGGAAGTTTTCTTTTTTGGCACTGCATCGTGCAGCACCCGGAAAACTTCCCTGCAACATCCTTGTCTTCGTACAGTTATTTATGTCATAATGACCAATTCAGTGTTGCTTCTCCGACGATTATACCACATTCCACCAAATATTTCAATATATTTTTGAATTAAAATTCATTTGTACAGCGAACAAAATCAAATAACAAGCGCGCGTTAATGCGTTTTTACAGCATTTTCACAATACTGTAAAAACGATGTTAAAATTTTTATGATATTTGTCAAAAACGCTATTGACTTTTTTGTAGGGGTGTGTTATAATAATTTTGTAAATAAATAATATGTGTCAGAAACTATATATATTACTGTTACATCGGCATGACACAGACAGATCACAGGAGAATCCGCAATGAAAGATACAGAGTTAGGAAATTCTTTATATAAGCTTTATCATACGATCATAAGACTTGAAGCGAGAGAGATCAAGGATAATAAGAATTGCAGCGAACTTACCGTAAACGAGCTTAACCTTATAGAATGCATTCGCTCTCTCACAAAAGGGAATGAGGGTCCGACAATAAGCTCGATAGCATCTGCTCTCGACATAACGCGCCCTTCTACCACGGTCGCAGTGAATAAGCTCTGCGCTAAGGATATCGCAGAAAAGACCGAATGTGAATCTGACGGACGCTCCGTAAGAGTAAAGCTCACATCAAAAGGCGAGAAAGCCTATTCTGTTCACCACTCATTCCAGACCTCGCTTGCAAAGTCCGCAAAGCAGAGTATGTCAGAGAAGGACTGGAACGCACTTACCGACAGCTTCACAAAGCTGTCCGATTTCTTCGATGCAAAAGCAGAAGAAATGTAATTTATGCAATATCGGTAGTTTTTTGCAGGTCAAATGACCTGCAAAAAAGATGCGCTTCCGATTTAGCAGTTGAAACTGTTTATAGGTAAAAGCAATAAAATCTTTTAGTTGATATAAAAAATTTTATTGATAATAAATCAAACTAAATTTCATGACAAAAAACAGGAGGACAAAACAATGGGAATGACATTCAACCGCAAGCTTCCGATCCCGAAGCTTATCAAGGAGCTCTATCCGCTCTCCGATAAGGTCGCAAAGATAAAGGAAGAGCGCGACGAACAGATGAAAGCGATCTTCAGAGGTGAGGACAAGCGGTTTCTGCTTATAATCGGACCCTGCTCGGCAGACAGAGAGGATGCCGTTCTTGATTACGTCAGCAGACTCACAAAGGTACAGGAACAGGTCAAGGACAAGATATTCATTGTTCCGCGTATCTACACCGGAAAGCCCCGTACCACCGGTGAGGGCTATAAGGGTATGCTCCATCAGCCCGACCCGAACAGACCCGAGAATATGCTCGACGGTATAGTAGCAGTACGCCGTCTGCACGCCCGTGCAGTTGAAGAGAGCGGCCTCGTCTGTGCTGATGAGATGCTCTACCCCGAGAACTACCGCTATCTCTCCGATATAATCTCGTATAACGCAGTAGGAGCACGCTCCGTTGAAAACCAGGAGCACCGCCTTGTTTCAAGCGGCATAGACGGTCCTGTAGGAATGAAGAACCCGACGAGCGGTGACTACTCGGTAATGCTCAACTCCATTACGGCCGCACAGGCTGCACACATGTTCATTTACAGAGGCTGGGAAGTCACGACCTCCGGAAACCCCTATGCTCACGCTATTCTCCGCGGCTATACCAACAAGCACGGAAACGCGATACCGAACTATCACTATGAAGATCTCAACCTCATCTACAAAATGTACACAGCCAAGAAGCTCCAGAATATGAGTGTCATCGTTGACTGTAACCATGCAAACTCCGGCAAGCAGTACCTTGAGCAGATCAGGATCGCCAAGGAAGTGCTTTACAGCAAACGCCACAGCGAGGATCTGAACGGCTTTATTAAAGGTCTTATGATCGAGAGCTATATCGAAGACGGTGCTCAGAAGATCGGCGAAGGTGTTTACGGAAAGTCTATAACCGACCCGTGCCTTGGCTGGGAGAAGTCCGAAAAGCTCATATACGAGCTCGCGGACGTTCTCTGATAAAAACATCAGAACTTTCCCCCGTCCGGCAGAACAGACCGGACGGGGATATTTTCGGAGGAATTATGCAGTTTCCGGAGGAATTACGAACAGCCGCGGAAGCATACGCTGAGAGCTTCGACAGAAAACAGCTCATAAAAGCGGCTTCCGCGGTGTCCGAAAAATACAGAGAAGAGCGTGCCGACGGCTCACGGCTCGTAACGGCCGAAGCTGAGACCGCAGCTTACGCTGTCACGCGAATGCCCGCGACCTTTGCAGCGGTGAGCAGCGCCCTTGAACACGCGCTCGCCTGTTACGGCGGTAATATTACGTCATGCGCTGATATAGGGGCAGGTACGGGCACGGCGGGCTGGGCTGCTGCAATGCTCGCGGAAGAACTTGAAACGCTCGACTGTTACGAACGTGTTCCGTCGATGCGCAAACTCGGCGAAAAGCTTATGGACGAAGCTGATATACCAACAAAGGCGAACTGGTACGACTACGACATCACGAACGGCACTCTGCCGCACAGCTACGATCTCATAACAGCCGCCTATGTGCTCAACGAACTCACAGATACTGCCCGTGCCCGCGCAGTAACCGCGCTATGGGAAAAGACAGACGGTATGCTGCTGATCGTCGAGCCCGGAACAATGACGGGTTATCGGAACATAATGCAGGCACGAAAGCTTCTTCTCGCAAACGGCGCGGCAATAGCGTACCCCTGCCCCAATATTGCGGAGTGTCCGCTGCCAGACGGCGACTGGTGCCATTTCACCGCAAGAGCGGCGCGCTCGAAGCTGCATAAGCAGCTCAAAGGCGGCGAGGTGCCGTATGAGGACGAGAAATTCTCGTGCATCGCAGTGGTGCGCAGTGAGTGCAGACCATGTGAGCGCCGTATCCTGCGACATCCGCAGATAGCGAGCGGAGTGATAACGCTTCACACCTGCACCGCAGCCGGGATCGAGGATATCAGAGTCACCAAGTCGTCAAAACTTTTCAAAGCCGCGAGAAAATCCGAATGCGGCGACTGCATCTGAAAAAGCATAAACAGACCGATAGGACGTCCTGCCGGTCTGTTTGCATTATATAGCATTTTGTCACGATTCGGATAACGGGCGAAACGCGCTCAAAAATTGTGAATTATGCATTTTGCATTGTGCATTAAAAAAAGCGCCAAAGGCGCTTTTTTTAAACAGACTAAATCGATAAGCCGAGTTTTGTCGTTGGGTGAACATCTATCTGATCTTACCGTCGCCGGTAAGCTTGTCTTGCGTAACGCAATGTAGCCGCCTTAAACGGAGCGCGCCGAGCAGGCGCGTAGCTCTCCGAACCAATCGGCGTTGCATCGGATAGGGTTTACATGGCATACGCGTCTCCGCGTATCCGGTGAGCTCTTACCTCGCCTTTCCACCCTTACATACTAAAGTATGCGGTATCTCTCTGTTGCACTTGCCCTAAGGTCGCCCTCGGCTGCCGTTAACAGCTATCCTGCTCTGTGATGCTCGGACTTTCCTCAGGGATAAAATCCCCGCGTCCACCTGACTTAGTCTGCAACTGCAATTATAGCATATCCCCGCCTAAAAAGTCAAGTATTTTGTAATATATTCCATTTCGCCAAAACTATTGCCAAAAACCGACATTGTGTGGTATAATATCAGAAGATAGATCGTAATAACAATATTCGAGGTTTTTTATGGAATACAGACTTACTGCGCCCTGTCATTTCGGGCTCGAAAAAACGCTCGCGTTCGAGATAAAACGCGCCGGCGGCGAAAATGTTACAATAAAGGACGGCCGTGCCGATTTCACCGGCGACGAGAACGTCATAGCAAAAACAAATATCACCTGCTCGGTAGCAGAACGCATCGGCATAGTTCTCGCCCGCTTCCCCGCGAAAACGTTTGATGATGTGTTTGAAAACTGCAAAAATATACCGATAGAAGAGTTTGCCGGGAAAACCGATAAGCTCCATATCGTAAAAGGGCACTCGCTCAATTCGAAGCTCACGAGCATACCCGCGCTGCAGCGTACGATCAAGAAAGCGCTCGTTATCCGTATGCAGGGTGCGTATAAAATTCAGACGCTTCCCGAAACGGGAGTCGTCTTCCCCGTACATTTTCTGCTCATGAAGGACGAAATGACCGTGACGCTCGACACGTCGGGTACAGGGCTCCACAAACGTGGTTATCGCGCATTCTCAAATGCCGCGCCGATAAAGGAAACCCTTGCCGCGGGACTTGTCGATCTCGCGCATATCCGCAGCACCGATACCGTTGCCGACCCGTTCTGCGGAAGCGGAACCATACTTATCGAAGCCGCCCTCAAAGCCGCAAACATCGCGCCCTGTATGGATCGTCGCTTTGCTGCTATGGAATGGGGCTGTATCCGGAAAGATGTATGGAAGAACGCCCGTGAAGCTGCTAAAGAAGCAGTGAGGACCGACTGCGCGTTCACGGCTTATGGATGGGATATAGACCCCGAAGCCGTGAAGCTCACACTTGCGAACGCTGAAAAAGCGGGTGTTTCGCAGTACATAAAGGTATCAAAGCGCGACATACGCGACTTCCACTATCCTGCCGACGGCGTTAAGATCATAACCAATCCGCCCTACGGTGAGCGAATGGGAGAGCTTGACGAAGCGAGAGAAATCTACCGCACAATGGGGGCGATGCTGCTTCCGCGCGGCGACAGCCAGATTTATGTCATAACGCCGTCAGACGAGTTCGAGGATCTTTTCGGCGAAAAAGCAAACAAGAACCGCAAGCTCTACAACGGTATGATAATGTGCCGTCTTTACAGTTATTCGGGGTAAGAAAATGCATTTTGTTGAAGCTAAAAGCATCCTCACAGCAAACAGCGGCATGAACGGAATGAACATCTACCGCGGCTGCACTCACGGATGTATCTACTGTGACAGCAGAAGCAGATGTTACCGGTTCACCCACGCGTTTGAAGACATTGAGGTCAAGCAGAACGCGCCTGAACTTCTCGATCATGCGCTTCGTTCAAAGCGGAAGATATGCATGATAGGCACGGGCGCCATGTCCGATCCTTATATGCACTGCGAAAAAGAACTGCTGCTTACCCGCCGCTGCGAAGAAGTGATACTGCGTCACGGATTCGGACTTGCGATACAGACGAAATCCGATATGATACTGCGGGACATAGACCTGCTTGATGAGATAAACAAGAACGCAAAGTGCGTCGTGCAGATGACACTTACGACTTATGACAGCGACCTTTGCAGACTCATCGAACCGAACGTCTGCGATACAGGGCGGAGGCTCGAAGTACTTCACGCAATGCACGACCGCGGCATACCCACAGTCGTGTGGCTGACACCGATACTGCCGTTCATCAATGACACCGACGAGAATGTCGGCGCTCTTTTGCGTGAGTGTGCGGATGCAGGCGTAACGGGCATCATCACATTCGGCATGGGCGTAACGCTCCGCGAGGGCGACCGTGAGTACTTCTACGACGCGCTCGATAAACACTTTCAGGGACTTAAAGAACGCTATATCCGGACATACGGCGACAGCTACGAAGTCCCGAGCCCGCGTAACGACCGCCTTATGCGGCTTTTCAACGATTTCTGCGGCGAACACGGGATAATGCACACCCCGCAGAGCTGTTTTACGTTTCTGAACGATCTTCCGTGCCCAAACGTGCAGATGTCACTGTTTTAAGGGTACCTCTAAAAACCGCTTTGATAAGAGAAAATGAGATAGCTGCGTCGGATACAAGGAAAGCCGACGAAGCCGGGCTGGCGCCCGGTTAGGAGGTTTGACGCAGTAGACGGCGTGGATAGCTCTTTTTCTCTCAAATTGGGTTTTTAGAGGTTCCCTTAATGCGGATAATAATAAACTAAGGACTATGATCTGATGGATAAGAAAGAACGTGCAATACCGATAAAAAGGCTTATTATAGCAGGTGCACTGCTTGTTACCGCATCAGCAGGGTTTTTTTCCGCGCGCCTTATAAGCGGGTTTGCCGACTTTTACGGCTTTACGATATACCCCGTAATAGTGAACGTTTTCGCACATATAAGCGGGATATTCCCGTTCTCTGTCGGCGAGATCATGTTGATAGCCATAGTTCTGTCTATACTGTTCGCAATTGTTTACTTTATAGTGAATATGATACGCCGGAAAGGACGGCGTCTGCGTTTTCTGCTGTCATCGTTTGCAACCGTGCTGCTTGCGGTCTCGGTGGTATTTTTCGACTTCGTTTTCGCTATGGGTATAAACTACAGCCGCAAACCGTTCTCACAGATAGCCGGACTGCAAACGGGTAAATACACAAAGCAGCAGGTAGCCGAGGTGCTTGTCTATACGATAGCGAATGTTGCCGAGGCCGGAAAATACATAGAGCTTGATGCCGACGGTCATATTGTAAAGCCGGACGATCTGTCCGCCCGTGCAGTCTCTGCAATGCGGAAACTCGGCGGGACTTACAAACCGCTGGATTCATACTATTCCGGCGTTAAGCCTGTAGTGCTGTCCGAGCTTATGTGTTACGGACACATAACGGGTATCTTCTCATTCTGGTCTATGGAAGCCAATTACAATACAATTAACATTCCCGAAGAGCTTGGACATATCGCCTGTCATGAGCTCTCGCACATGACAGGTTTCATGCGTGAGGACGAAGCAAACTATATTGCGTTTCTTGCCTGCCGTGACAGCGGCGACGCGTATCTTACATACAGCGGCTGGTACGATATGATGATATATATGCTCAACGCCTACTACCCCGACGCTACGCCGGAAGAATACACCGCAGTATATTCGCTGATACCGGAATACGCGAGAGATCAGCTTGTAATGCAGAACGAGCTCTGGGACAAGTACGAAACACATTTCGGCGAAGTTGCCGAAGCGATGAACGATGTTTATCTCAAGATAAACGACCAGTCTGACGGTACAAAGAGTTACGGACGCGTAGTCGATCTTATGATAGCAGACTACTTTCGCACCCGTGCGGAATGATAAAGGCAATACCGCACAAAGAGCGTGTGGTATTGCTTAAACAAAATTCTATACAAAATTACAAAAAACTGTTTACAAACGACAAAAAATGTTGTATAATGTAAGTTGATAAAATACTATATATAGTTCCGAAAGGAAATGAAAGCATGAAAAAGCTGAAAAAATATATCTCCGTTCTCGCGGCTGTATTTATGCTCACAACATATACTGCTGCCGTCGTTTACGCGGAACCCGATACCATAGAAAGCGAAGATGCCGAGGAAGAAGATCCCGACGAGCTTATCCCGATCGAACAGGAGAACGACGATCCCGATGATGAGGATATTGAATTCGTGGATACAGAAGCCACACAGGCACCTGCTACGGAAGCTGACCCGTTCGTCGAGCCGGAAGATACCACCGAACCAGCAGAGACCACCCAATTTGAAACTCCGTCGTACAATGCGACCGACGCTCATACAATGTACGCGACCGATGTGATAAATGTCCGCTACGGACCCGATACAAGCTACAGCAAATTCGGAACCGTATATGCCGGCGCTCCCGTAACGGTAATAGGCTACAGCGGCGGCTGGCTTGCAATACAGTATAACGGCGGCACAGGCTTCGTTTCTGCAAGCTTCTTCTCTGATACCGCACCCGAAACGACAACAGCCACTTCCGCAGCACAGACTCCCGCACCGGTGGAGGACACCGAACCTACTGAGATCGAGCCCGCAGAGACGGAAGAGACCACTCCCGCTGTGACGGAAGCACCCGAGGAAACAACGAAAAAAACCAAGGCTACCGAAAAGGAACCTGAGCCCGAAGTCACGACCAATAATGAGGACGATAAGGCCGCAGCTACGACCGATGCAGACAAAAAAGACGGCGGTCTCGGCGGACTTATAATAGCGATTGGCTGTGCAGTCGGTACATTCCTTCTTCTCGGTGTTATCCCTGTAGTGATCCACTCGATCTACCACAAGAAACTGTATCAGTATTGAAAAAAGCTCCCCGCGGGGAGCTTTTTTTTATTCCACTTCGTATCCTTTGTCTCTTATTGCCTGTTTTATCTCGTCGAGGTGTGTCAGTTCACCGTTCAGATGAAGCACCGCCGTCCCATTCTCATGGCTCACATCTGCGCTTTCCACCTCCGGGAACTGCGTTACGCACTTTCGCACGGTCGCCTCACAGTGGGGACACATCATTCCGCCAATGTTAATGGTGTACGTCTTTTCCGCCGGAAGCTCAACTACGAGCTTTACATCATTGCCCAGCGCATTCTTACACAGCTTGTCATGAAGCGGCGAGTGCAGACGGAAAAGATTGAGACGAAGAGCGTTCATTACCACACAGAAACTCGACAAACTCATCGCTGCCGCGCCGAACATCGGGTCAAGCTCCCAGCCGAAAAGCGCGATGTAAGCTCCTGCCGCAAGCGGGATCCCGATGACATTATAGATAAATGCCCAGAAAAGGTTCTGCTTTATATTGCGTAGCACCGCACGGCTCAGGCGTATCGCCGCCGCTGCGTCCGCTATACTGCTCTTCATAAGCACCACGTCCGCAGCGTCGATTGCCACATCGGTTCCCGCACCAACAGCTATACCGATATCCGCACGTGTGAGCGCCGGAGCGTCGTTTATCCCGTCGCCGATAACCGCGACCTTACCGTATTTCTGAAGCTCACGCACGACCGCCTCTTTACCGTCCGGGAGAACGCCCGCAACGACATCATCGACCCCCGCGAGCTTTCCGACAGCATCGGCTGTCCGCTTATTGTCACCGGTAAGCATCAGTGTACGAAGCCCCATTCTGCGAAGCTGTGCAACAGCGTCCGCCGAGTCAGGCTTTATCGTGTCTGCACAGGCAATTATCCCTACAAGTTCGTTTTCCCGCGCAAAAAACAGCGGAGTCTTTCCCTCTGATGCAAGCTCTTCGGCTCGTTTCGCGGCAGTATCGGGTATATGCGCCTTCTCCCATATGAACGACTCATTCCCACCGAAAAGCCGTTTTCCGTCAAGAACGGCAGTAAGTCCGCTTCCGGTCACAGCTTCAAGTCCGCTGACCTCGGCTGTGCTGATGCCCTTTTCAGCCGCAAAGCGCATCACCGCACCTGCAAGCGGATGTTCGCTGTATTTTTCAAGTGACGCCGCAAGTTTCAGAAGCTCGTTCTCGTCCGACGAAAGCGTTATTATGTCGGTCACCGACGGTTCGCCGGAAGTTATCGTTCCGGTCTTGTCAAGAACGACTATCTGCGCTTTTCCGGTCTCCTCAAGTGAAAGTGCGGTCTTGAAGAGTATCCCGTTCTTAGCGCCGACACCGCTTCCGACCATTATCGCGACGGGTGTAGCAAGCCCGAGTGCACACGGACAGCTGATAACAAGCACGGAAACTGCTCTTGCGAGAGCGTAGTCGAACGACTGCCCGACAATAAGCCATATCACGAGCGTCACGAACGCTATGCCGATAACCGTAGGCACGAATATACCGGACACCTTGTCGGCAGTCTTTGCGGCCGGAGCCTTTGTTGCCGCGGCATCCTCAACAAGTTTTATGATACGTGAGATCGCCGTGTCTTCGCCTACGCGTACCGCTTTACAGCGCAGAGCTCCCGTTGTGTTCAGAGTACCTGCCGAGACAGTGCTGCCCTCGGATTTATCGACCGGTATGCTCTCACCAGTAAGCGCGGATTCATCTACCGCACTGCTCCCGCTCATGACAGTCCCGTCAACCGGGATATGCTCGCCCGGGCGAACCACGAAGATGTCGCCGATAAGCACCTGTGCTGCCGGTATCACGGCTTCTTTCCCGTCACGTTCGACACAGGCTGTCTCCGGCGCAAGCTTCATAAGCCCTTTCAGAGCGTCGGTAGTCCTGCCTTTTGAGTATGCTTCAAGCGTCTTTCCAACGGTTATGAGGGTAAGTATCATTGCCGCCGACTCAAACCAGAGTCCCATTGAATCACTCATTACGCGCGCATGATCGCCGGCCTGCACCGCCGCGGTCATGTCGAACAATACGAAAACGCTCCAAAGGAACGACACACCCGACCCCATAGCAACGAGCGTGTCCATGTTCGGGGCGCGGTGAACAGCGCCTTTGAAGCCGTTTATAAAGAATTTCCGGTTTATGAACATCACGATCAACGCGAACAGCATCTCCGTGATGCCGACTGCGGCAGGATTTCCGTCAAGAAACGGGGGCAGCGGTGCACTGAACATATTGTGACCCATTGATATATACATGAGCGGCAGCAGTACTGCAAGCGAAGCGAAAAGGCGTTTTTTCAGTGCGGGAGTTTCCCTGTCCGTAAGTGCGCTTTCGTCGTTGTCGCGCACCTGCGCGCCCTTCTCTGTTGCTCCGTAGCCTGCGCTTTCGACGGCCTTGATTATATCGGCGGGGCTTGCGCTTCCCTCAACGCCCATCGAATTTGTCAGAAGGCTTACCGAACAGGAAGTAACGCCGTCAACAGCGCTCACCGCTTTCTCTACTCTTGCGCTGCAGGCAGCGCAGCTCATTCCTGTAACATTGTATTGTTTCATGATCATTCTCCGTTCTATGGATATATTATAGCATTTACAGGAATTATTGTCAATCAGCCAAATATGACACGGAAAAATGACAAAACCACTGTCACATGACATAACCCGACTTTTTCCGTTATATTCATACATGACTTGACATTTATTCTATTTTGTGGTATAATCTTTCAGAACAACAATATATTGTGCAAAGCGCAGAAAATGAAGGAAGTCATAAATGTCTTATCCTGTCAAAAAAATTGCAATTCTTACAGCCGCGGCACTTATGATCTGTTCCTGCAGTTCACCCGATGCAGTTATAATAGACCACGGGCTGAGCGAAACAGAACAATCGGAAGCAAGCGCGACCATACATACACAACCGATCGACGCAGAACCGGATGAACAGATCGTCTCCGCAGCAGCCGCAATCGTGTTACCCGACGAAATAGCCGTTGCCGACCCGATTCCGATCTCAGCCGAACTCTTCGCAGAAAACGAAGTCGAAGAACCGCCGGTACCTGCCGTAACGAGTACAAACGCGTATATGCTCACACTCTCGTCGAGAGCGCCGAAATACTCCTATGAACAGCAGAAATCCAACGGCTCTATGACTATTCTCGGACCGAATATGGTATATGTCGGTGAACAGTTTGATTTCAGCATTTCTTTTCCCGACGCAGATAAGGACACCAACATATTATGGACGGTGCTCGGAAGCGGCGGAAAAATCACTAAGGACGGCAGATTTACTGCCATTTCCAGGTCAGTATGCACGCTTATCGCGACAGACCAGAAGTCCGGCGTTTACTCGTCAATGCGCGTGCACTGCATAAAAAGCACCGATAACATAGATTTCATTCCGCTTGTGAACGGCATTCCGATAGCAAACAAGAGCTATCCCCTGCCAAAGGACTATGACCCCGGTCTCGACCCGACAACGAGAGCCGCCTTCCTGCGTATGCAGGCTGATGCTAAGAAGGACGGACTCAATATCTACCCGATCTCGGCATACCGTTCGTACAGTTATCAGCAGAAAGTCTATTCAGGCTGGGTAAATATGTACGGAAGCGACGCAGATCTTATATCCGCACGCCCGGGACATTCAGAACACCAGCTCGGACTTGCGATAGATGTAAACTCGCTTGAATATAGCTTCGAGAATACTGCCGAGGGCAAGTGGCTCAAAAAACACTGTGCAGAATACGGCTTCATTATACGTTATCCTTCGCACGAGTCGAAGAAGTACACAGGATATTCCTTCGAACCGTGGCATATACGCTATGTTGGAAAGTCGCTCGCAAAAACAGTGACATCATCAGGCAAGACGCTTGAGGAAATACTTGGAATAGATTCATATTACAGATGACCGGAGGTGCGCATCAAGTGTCGGAGATTTTTTCACGGACACGGCTCGTTTTCGGTGATGACGCAATGGCAAAGCTGAAAGCCGCCCGCGTCGCCGTGTTCGGAGCCGGCGGCGTAGGCGGCTATATTATTGAGGGTCTCGCCCGAAGCGGTATAGGAGCTATCGACATAATCGACAAAGACACTGTCGCCGAATCAAATATCAACCGTCAGATAATTGCGCTTCAAAGCACGACAGGCAGATATAAAGCCGACGTTGCAGCCGAGCGCGTTAAAGACATAAATCCGGATTGTAAAGTCACGGCGCATAAGGTGTTTTTCCTGCCGGAGAACAAGGATATATTTGATTTCTCGAAGTTCGACTATATCGCAGATGCGATTGACACTGTAACGGCGAAGCTCACGCTGATAGAGTGCGCTAACGCCTCCGGCGTCCCGATTATATCATGCATGGGTACCGGCGGTAAGACTGATCCGACCCGCCTTGAAGTCGCTGATATATACGAAACCGCCGTCTGTCCCCTTGCCCGTGTTATGCGATCAGAGTGCCGCAAGCGCGGCATAAAGTCACTGAAGGTTGTATATTCCCGCGAGGAACCGAAAAAATCCGGCATAACCGACCCGGATACAGGCAAGGCTGTTCCCGGCTCCACCGCGTTTGTTCCACCCGCTGCCGGGCTCATAATCGCTTCCGTGATCGTCAGCGAGCTCGGGGCTCTGCCCCGAGACCCCGGCAGGGGAGCATGGAAAGAAACCCTTTTGTGAACAAAAAGGTTTCTCTCCCTTCCCCTGCACCCCCGACCTCTCTTCCCAAAAGACTTTAATGCTGCCGCGCGGAATGAGATGTTTTCTGCACAGAATGAAGGAGCTGCAAAATGGACGATTTAGAGATAATGAAAAGAGCGAAACAATATATAGAAAGCCTCGCAAACGGCATCGACCCGCTCACGGGAAACGAAGTCGCCGATACCGATGTAGTGAACAACGTCAGAATTTCAAGATGTCTGTTTTATACAGCGAGTATTATACAGAAAGTAATAGACAACGGTGGCGAGGTTCAGCGCGAAAAGCTCAAACGCTCCGAGAAAGCAGAGTTTTCGCTGACCGACGAACAGGCTCTCGCGCTTAAACCGGAAGAACGCAATACATATATGTCCAATATTGTGAAAAATATTAATTCGGTCATAGATGAATACAAAATGAAAAAGATCCAATCGCGTACCATAAATCAATGGCTTATAGACAAGGGGCTTCTTACCGAAATAATAATAAACGGACGCGCCAAAAAAAATCCTACCCCAGAAGGCGAGCAGATCGGCATTACGCTCTATAGCTTTATGACCGAAAACGGATGGACCAAAGCCTGCGTTTACTCACCCGAAGCCCAGCAGTTCATCTTCGACAACATTGACGCGATAACCGCGTTTGCCGCCGCGGAAGCGGAAGAGCAGGCTACCGAAAAAGCAGAAAGAAAGCGCCTTGCCGCCGAAGAAGCGTAAGACGCAGGATACATACGGATTTCGTCACGATTCAGATAACGCGTGCAGCACGAACCAGAATTCCGCATTGTGAATTTCGCATGGTGCATTAAAAAATCCCCTGTCATAGCAGGGGATTTCTTTATCAGTCAGATACGTAAGGGATAAGAGCTATCTGTCTAGCGCGCTTGATAGCGACTGTAAGCTCTCTCTGATGATATGCGCAGCAGCCTGTTACACGGCGGGGCAGTATCTTGGAACGCTCTGTCATGCACTTCTTGAGCTTTGCGATATCCTTGTAATCAATGAACTCTGCTCTGTCAGCGCAGAACTGGCAGACTTTCTTTCTGCCGCGCTTAACGGGGCGAGCAGGTCTCTCGTTCATTTCCTTCTTTTCAGCCATTGTATTTTCCTCCTTTGTCAAGATCGTAAAAATTCGTTAAAACGGATAATCATCATCCGCGGCTCCGCCTTTGGGAGCAAAATCCGCTGCTGTGTAGCTTCCGTTCGATGCGGAAGGCGCGGAGTTCGTGCTCTCAGCGGGATGCTGGGGGGGCGGTTCGGGATAACCCTGTGCGGGAGCATAGCTTCCGCCGTTACCATCGGGCTTTTTGTCGCCCGTGAAAGAAGCGCGGTCAACGATGATCTCGGTAATGTATCTCGTCTGACCGTTCTTATCAACGTAGCTTCTGTTCTGAAGCTCACCCTCAATAAGTATCGGACGACCCTTTGTCCAGAATCTTGAGATGAACTCTGCTTCGTTACGCCAAGCGACACAGTTGAAGAAATCAGACTTCTTTTCCTCACCTTTTGTCTGGAAGCGCCTGTCAACGGCGATACTGAACGAAAGGACGGAAACGCCGGCTGGTGTAGTCTTGAGTTCAAGATCCTGAGTGATGCGGCCAAGCATTATTACCTTATTGAACATTGTTTACCCCCTGTTCCGCTTACTTGCGTAAAACTACAAGCGAGCGAAGGATGCCGTCGGTGATGTTTACAACGCGCTCGAACTCATCGGGGAATTCGGGCTTGCTGTCGAAGTGGTAAACCACATAGTAACCGTCGGACTCGTAGTTGATGTCATAAGCGAGCTTTCTCTTGCCCCACTCGTCGATGTCGATGAGCTCGGCATGCTCCTTGATGAGATCGGAGAACTTTGTCACGAGAGTCTTGACAGCGTCTTCACCGTTCTTTAACGAGAAAACAATGACTGCCTCGTACTTTTCACCTGTTTTAGCCATATTGTACCTCCTTATAGACTGTCGGCCCGCGGTCTTTCCGCGAGCAAGGATAGCTGACACAAAGGTCAACTATGATATTATAGCAGGTTTTGGAATGTTTGTCAAGGATTTTTTGCATTTTATTCGCACAGCCTTGCAAAAAAGACGAGCCTTTAGCCCGTCTTTTTATATGCTCTCACGATACCGCCAGTGCCGATACCATAATAACCGCTTTTTCGCCTTTTTTCGGTATGATCTCTATCGTGTTCTTTCCGGCTTCCTTGAACTCGATGATCTCCTTTGCTTCGACGTAGTTGCCCCAGCCGTTCCGGAACGATGTATCTATCGTATCTACGACAGTTCCGTTGACTGCAATATCGAACCTTCCGCCGTTCTTGACCATTTTCCCGTAGAAAATTCCGACCGATTTCGCGTTGACCTCGAAAGTGAGCGGTTCTGTGCCGTCAAAGCTGCCGTCTTTGGACATTACTCGCCAGAACCCGCCGAAATTACCGAAATTCTCGTCTGTCTTTACTTCCCAACCGGTCTCGTTAACGACCTCCGGCGAACCGGGAGTTATAAGTCTTGCGTCCGCATATTTGTCAGTCGCGTATGGTGTTGAAAAGTCGCTCTCGTGCGTGGTATCTATACTGTCTGCGCTGTCCGCGACACTTCCGAGATACGACGTTATTATCTCGGTGAGGACAGAGTGTCCGGTCTCGTTCGGGTGAATGTTGTCATCGGAAATGTCCGTCCACTTGATATGACCGTTCTTTATAACATCCATTATCGCGTCGTGATACGAGATCATAGGTATGTCATAGGCACGGCAGATCTCGCTGTGGTACTGCTGAAAGCTTGTCCCGTTGTCCTGTGTCATAGCTATCGTGACTATCGCAGGCTTGCTGTCCGAAAGCCACAGCTTTCGCAGCACGCCGTCGTATGAGCCGATATTTCGTTCGGTATGTTCGGTAGTGTCATTGACCGAGAAATCCACGAAAACGAGGTCCGGAGACTTGGAAAGTACGTCGCGGTCAGTCCTGAAAACACCGATATACGAACCGGTCGCGCCTATACCCGCATTGACGTATGTTATGTCGGACTTGGGGAAGCGCTGTTTCAGCCACTGTGTCGTAAGGTATGCGTAGCAGGTCGTCGGTGTAGCAGTCGAACCCTGTGTTATCGAGCCTCCGAGATAAGCGACAGTTATCGGCTCGCCGGCTTCGGCTTTACGGAAAACTCCCGCAAGTCTCGCTTTATTCCCGTCAACAAGCACCGACAGCGCTTTCATACGTTCGGTTATTCCGTCGGCTATGACATAAGGAGCGTCGTCAGGTATGACTTTTTCGGTCACTGCGACAGAAGTCGTTGTTTCCTGTACAGCCTGTGTCGTCTGCGCGGCAGTCGTTGTCGCGGGGGGTGTACTGTTTCCGCAGGAAGCAGCAATGAGCAGTGCGGCACAAAGTGCAATAGAAGGTATAGTATGTCTTTTCATGTAGTTGTCCTTTCTTTATAATCACTGAGGCGGAGCAATAAGCTTCACGATGTCATTGAACGTTACGATGAGCATGAGTATCATAAGCGCCGCAAACCCGATGAAATGCACCCAGCCCTCTTTTTCGGCAGGTATCGGCTTTCTGCGTATAGCCTCGATCAGAAGGAACACGAATCTTGCGCCGTCGAGAGCTGGTATCGGGAGCAGGTTAAAAATACCGAGATTAATCGTTATAAGCGCGACAAGCGTCAGGAACGAGCTGAGACTCATGATGTTGAGCCGTGACTGTTCAAGCGCACTCGCCATTGTCGATACAACACCCACGGGACCTGAAAGGTCGTTTAGGCCGTAAGTTCCGGTTATAAGGTCAGACAGTGAGATCCATATCAGACGTGCTTCGGTAAGGAACATTTTCCCCGCAGCACCGACAACAGTAAACACATCTTTTCTTTCCGCCCAGACCTTGAAATCAATGGTGACGGAGTATCCGTTCCGATTATCTGCCGTGACAGCGGCAAACGGAACTGTAAGTGCGACAGTCTCACCGTTTCGCTTGACCTTCATGTCGAAGTATGCAACGCCCTGCTGTTCGTCATAGCGTGCCGCCTTATTCTGTAAACAGTACGATATATCGGTCGTTGTCCAGATCGGCATACCGTTTATCTCAACTATTTCGTCCTCCGGCATGAGTGCCTGAACGGAAACTGCGGTATCATAGAACTCAGATAGCCTTGTTGTCGCAATAGAACTGTCGGCACAGATGCTTACGATGCAGACCGCGAACCCAAGTATGAGGTTCATTACCGCACCCGCGACTATAACAATCATTCTCTGCCAGACAGGTTTCTGCCGGAAGTCATTCGGGTCATCGCTTTCAAGATCCTCACCGAGCTGAACTGCTCCGCCTATGGGAAGAAGCTTGAACGACCATGTTGTGGTTCTTGTTTTTTTGCTGAAAAGGCGCGGTCCCATTCCTATCGAGAACTCGTATATCTTCATCCTGAAAGCTTTCGCTGTAAGAAAATGTCCGAGTTCATGAATAAGTATGATCGTAAAAAATACGATTATCGTTATCAGAACATTGAGAATATTGCTTAAAATATCCATACTTTCTCCGGTATCAGTCAGTATTTATGAGCGTCACGACAGCGCCGCCCTTATGAAGTCTTTTGCTGCTTTATCCGCTTCGTTTATCGTGTCAAGTGTCACGGTCTGATCATGCGTCAGAGAATCACAGCACTCACACACAAGCTCGCCTATGCGGTAAAACGGTATTTTTCCGTCAAGAAAAGCCGCGACCGCCGCTTCATTCGCCCCGTTGAGTATCGTCGGCGCTGTCCCGCCTTTTGCTATCGCTTTCCTTGCTTCCGCAAGACAAACGAACGTCTCTTCATCCGCGTGCTCAAACGTCATCGTCCCGACATCGAACAGAGAAAGCTTCCGCGAGCACGACGGGAGCCGTTTCGGGTACGTCACCGCGAACTGTATCGGTATCTTCATATCCGGCACGCCAAGCTGGCCGATAACAGCGCCGTCCTCATACTCTACCGCAGAGTGCAGAATGCTCTGGCGATGCACCACGACCTCGACCTGCTCCGGTGTAACATCAAACAGCCGCACCGCTTCGATAAGCTCTAACCCCTTGTTCATAAGAGTAGCGCTGTCGGTAGTGATCTTTCTCCCCATGTTCCAGTTCGGGTGGTGAAGTGCCTGCTCCATAGTCACGGTTTTCAGCTGCTCTTTATTATACCCGAAAAACGGACCTCCCGATGCGGTAAGTATTATTTTTTCTATCTTATTTCCGGAATTGCCCATTAATGACTGGAATATGGCGGAATGTTCGCTGTCTATCGGGACAATATCGACATTATTCGCCTTTTCCGCTGCTTTTACGAGCTCTCCGCCCGTAACGAGCGTTTCCTTGTTAGCAAGTCCGACTCTGTTGCGCGCGTTCAGCGCCGCGAGTGTCGGTTCAAGCCCGACCATTCCCACGACCGCGTTTATCACCATGTCGCAGGGCAGCGCAGCCGTTTCGCAGAGTGACGCTTTTCCGTATGTCACCGTTACATCCGTGTCCGCGAGCCGCGTTTTAAGCTCGCCGTATGCCATTTCATCGGTCATGCAGACGGTCTCGGGACGAAATTCCCGCGCCTGTTCTTCCGCAAGATTATAGTTGCTGTGCGCGGATAGCGCTTTAACAGCGTATCCGTGCATTCTCGCGACTTCAAGTGTCTGCGTGCCTATAGAGCCTGTCGAGCCGAGTACGACAAGCGTTTTTTTCTCATCACTCACAGGAAGTCACCCTCCGTAAATTTCTTTTGCAGCTTTTCACAAGCGCATACCATTCCGGCGCCGCAGTCGCGTTGGCAGACGAGGTGTGCAGGCGCGGCAGAATTGTACATTGAGATAGAGCAAATCCCCCGATGGGTCGGGGGAATATCTCATGCTATTATATCAGCTATCGGGAATATCGCCTTACAGAGAAGGTAAATGAACGGCGCAACGAGAAGTACGCTGTCGAACCTGTCCATAACTCCGCCGTGACCCGGGAAGATCTCACCGAAGTCCTTAACTCCGCACTGACGCTTCAGGAGCGACGCGATAAGGTCGCCGAGAAGACCTAAGAAGGTCGAGATTACTGCCGCGCCGATAAGTATCGGTATATTCACTATAAAGTGGTTTGTTCCGGTAAAAAGATTGTCCCAGAGCATATATCCGTAGCCAAGTATCACCGCGAATATCACCGCCGTGATAAGTCCGCCGAAGAAACCCTCCCACGTTTTTTTCGGGCTTATCTCGGGACAGAGCTTGTGCTTGCCGAGAAATGTTCCGACGAAGTACGCACCGCCGTCCGCCACCCATGCAGTCGCGAGCGTATAGATCACAAAGAAAATGCCGTGCTCCGGCCACTGGAAGCAGAAGAACGCAAGCGTCGAGATCGCGAGAGGTATGCATATCGAGATGAACGCTATGAACCCGAGCTCCTCAAACTTTATCTCCTTGTGCCGCATAAGAGTGCAGGCAAACAGCAGTATAAGGAAGAGGAATGCGACCGGGATCGCGAATATCCTCAGATCGTTGTAGCAGAAGAACATGGGCAGAAGTGCCGAGAACAGCAGACTAAGCACCGTTATGCTCCTGTACCGCGTATATTTTGCAGCAGATATCACCTCAAAAACTGCCATTACCGAAAATATGTCCGTAACGGCGGAAATAACATAAGGCGAGAGACTGCCGAGATAGATTATAAGTAATGCCGCCGGCACGCCTATTGCCGCTGTTATGAGCCGTTTTCCCATTGTATCACCCTTTTTCAGATACCGCCGAACCGACGGTTCCTTTTTGAATATTCTTCTATTGCCGCGTCAAGATCTTTCTCCGAAAAATCCGGCCAAAGAACGTCCATAAAGACGTATTCGGCATACGCCGCCTGCCAGATGAGAAAGTTCGAGATGCGCTGCTCGCCGCTCGGTCTTATAATAAGATCAACGTCGGGCAGTCCCGCGGTATAGAGCTTATCCGACAAAGCCGCTTCATCAAGCGTCTCCGGGTCGGCGCCCTCTTTTATGAGCCGCTTTACAGCGTGCAGTATATCATCCCTGCCGCCGTAATTGACTGCTATATTGCAGACCAGACCGTGATTGTCCGCGGTATCGGACTGCAAATCTGATATTTTTTTCTTAAGCGCGTCCGAAAGAGGAGTAACATCTCCTATGAAGCGCATAACAACATCGTCCTCCGATATATCAAGACCTTCGTCGAGATAATCGGAAAACAGTTTCATTATCGCGTTGACTTCTTCTTTCGGACGTTTCCAGTTCTCGGTAGAGAACGCATAGAAAGTAACACAGCCGATTCCGAGATCAATACAGTGCCTGAGACATCTTCTGAACGCCTTCGCGCCCTGTATGTGACCCGCTGTGCGCGGAAGCAGGCGCTTTTTGGCCCAGCGCCCGTTTCCATCCATTATTATGCCGATATGGCGCGGTAAAAGGCTCGCATCCATTATACGGTCATTATCTCTTTCTCTTTTTCCGCGCAGACTTTATCCACTTTTTCGCAGTATTTGTCTGTTAAGGTCTGTATCTTCTTTTCACCGTCCTTGACATCGTCCTCGGTGATCTCGCTGTTCTTCTTCATGGCCTTGAACTTATCCATAGCGTCTCTGCGGCAGTTTCTCACAGCAACTTTCGCGTCCTCACCGTACTTCTTTACCTGCTTGCAGAGTTCTTTTCTGCGCTCCTCTGTAAGCTGAGGGAACACGATGCGAAGAGCTTTTCCGTCATTAGTAGGGGTAATTCCGATGTCGCTCGCCATTATCGCCTTTTCTATTGCTTTTATTGAGGAAGCGTCCCACGGCTGGATAACGAGGATACGCGCTTCGGCAACGGATACAGCCGCCATAGCGTTGATCTGTGTGGGAACTCCGTAGTAGTCAACGGTTATCTTGTCGAGCACGGCCGGATTAGCACGTCCCGCTCTTATCGTCGAGAATTCCTTTTCGAGCGCGTTCACGCACTTTTCCATTTTCTGCTCAGCAGCATTGATAGTTTCTTTCATGGTATTACTTCCTTTCGTAATTGATTTTATATGCAGTATTTCAGTTTTTCGTCACGATTTCTATACACGCCGTAAGGCACACCAGATTTCTTCGATCTGATCTGATCAGGACTGGTTGCTTACAAGAGTACCGACCTTTTCGCCCATTACAGCGTCGTATATGTTGTCGGGACGGTGAAGGTCGAAAACGATAAGAGGGATATTGTTTTCAATGCACATCGCCGCGGCCGTTCCGTCAAGAACGCGCAGACCGTTGACAAGAATATCCTTGTGACGCAGGGTCTCATACTTGACTGCGTCGTCGAACTTGAGCGGATCCTTGTCGTAAACACCGTCAACCATGGTCGCCTTCAGCACGATGTCGGCGTTTATCTCCGCCGCTCTCAGCGCAGCCGCACTGTCCGTGGAAAAGAACGGATTGCCTGTGCCGCAGCCGAATATGACTACTCTGCCCTTGGCAAAGTGACGCATAGCCTTTTCTCTGATGTACGGCTCGCATATCGCGTTCATCGCGATAGCGGACTGGACACGCACGTCACATCCCATTTCCTTCAAGACATCGCCTACCGCGAGCGCGTTCATGGTCGTCGCGAGCATACCGATGTGGTCAGCCGTTACTCTGTCCATATTCTCGCTCGTTCTGCCTCTCCAGAAGTTGCCGCCGCCTACGACAATACCGATCTCAACGCCTGCGTCGAAGCATTTCTTGACGCTCTGGCAGATCGACGTTATCGTTGGTATATCAAGACCGGTCTTTTTCTCTCCGGCGAGAGCCTCGCCGCTTAATTTGAGCAGTATTCTTTTGTATTTGGGTTCAGCCATTGGTATCTGTCCTTTCTGTCTTGCTTCATCAATAATCGAGCACTCTAATCAGACCGAGAACGTCAAGTGAAGCGCACTTGCCTTCAAGCTCCGCCTCGTTTATCACGGGTGTCACGAACGCGCACTCGTCGTCGGGAGCACCGTCGCGCGAAAGGAAACGCACTTCGCCAAAAATGCCCTCAACAGTCTTTCTGTCAGCCTTCGCACGGATATAGAACTTATTGTCGAGCTTCTTGTACGGGATAACAAAATCCTGTGCACTGTCCTCCCAGTTCATCGAGCGTGACGTGCCGTGGGACTTCGCCGCCACGATGATGTCGGAGACTACTGCGCTGGCTGTCGGAAGCTTGCCGGCACCCTTTCCGTAGAACACTACATCTCCCACAGCATCACCGCGGACAAGGATCGCATTGAACACATCGTTTACGCCTGAAAGCTGGCTTTCTTCGTTGATTACGGCAGGGCAGGTCATGACCGCCACATCGTTGCCGCGCTTCGACGCGAAGCCGATAAGCTTGATGACACTGTTCATGCTCTCGCAGTATTTCACATCTTCAAGCGTTATCTTAGTGATACCCTCGGTATGTATGTTGTCCGGGTAAACGTGTCTGCCGAACGCGAGAGAAGCTAAAATGCAGATCTTGCGGCAAGTATCGTGACCCTCTACGTCAGCGGAGGGATCGCGCTCTGCATAGCCGAGCTCCTGCGCTATCCTGAGAGCCTCATCGAAGCCCATACCCTCTTTTATCATCTTTGTAAGGATAAAGTTCGTGGTGCCGTTGAGTATGCCGGCTATCTCGTCTATCTCATTTGCGGACAGACACTGGTTGAGCGGACGAATTATCGGGATACCGCCGCCGACGCTCGCCTCAAAGAAGAAGTTTACGTTGTGTTCCTTTGCGATCTTAAGCAGCTCGGCGCCCTTTGAAGCCACAAGCTCCTTGTTCGAGGTAACAACACTCTTGCCTGCTTCGAGAGCAGACTTGACATAGCCGTAGGAATACTTGATGCCGCCTATTACCTCTGCGACCACCGTGACTTCGGGGTCGCCCAGTATATCATCAAAATTCTTGGTGAACTTGTCTCTGTAACGTTCATCGGGGCAGTCACGCACTTCAAGGATATACTTGATGTCGAGCTCCTCTCCGACTTTTTTCTCAAGGGCTTCCTTATTCTTATAGAAGACCTCTACGGTTCCCGAGCCGACGACTCCGTAACCGAGCACTGCGATCTTTTTCATACGTCCGTTCCTTTCTTTTCGCGGAATAAATTCAATCTGTAATATTATATCATATTTTCCATTATAAAACAAGTGTTTTTGGTAATTTTTTTGAAACACATCAAAAAAACAGCAGATCCGGTATTTCCGGACCTGCTGTTTACGCATTCGGCTCTGGATAATCCCTCCCGGGCGGCAATGCCGATGCCGTCCGGAAGAGACACTTATCTCATTCTATGAACAGTTTCTCACCGTCGCTGTTGACTTTTATGGTGTCCCCCGCATTAAGAGTATCGGAGATTATCGCTCTCGCGATAAGCGTTTCGAGCTTATGCTGAATGAACCGCTTCAGAGGACGGGCACCGTAAACAGGGTCGTAGCCGTTGTCTATGATGAACCGCTTTGCCTGATCGGTGAGCGAAAGCGTGAGCTGTTTCTCCTCAAGACGCTTTCCGAGAGCCGCAGTCATCAGATCAACTATGCTTCCGATCTCCGTCTTTGTGAGCGGCTTGTAGTAAACTATCTCATCAAGACGGTTGAGGAACTCGGGACGGAACGACTGTTTGAGCAGACTGTCCACCTGCTTTCTTGCGTCTTCTGAGATCTCACCGTTCTCGTTTATACCTTCAAGTATATACGGCGAGCCCAGATTAGACGTGAGAATAATGATCGTGTTCTTGAAATCGACGGTACGTCCCTGACTGTCGGTGATCCGACCGTCATCAAGCACCTGAAGCAGTATATTGAATACATCGGGGTGCGCTTTTTCTATCTCGTCGAACAGCACAACCGCATACGGCTTGCGGCGGACGGCTTCGGTGAGTTGACCTCCCTCGTCGTAGCCGACATATCCGGGAGGAGCTCCGATAAGACGGGACACGCTGAACTTCTCCATGTACTCACTCATATCTATACGCACTATGCCGTTCTCGTCATCGAAAAGCGCTTCCGAAAGCGCTTTAGCAAGCTCGGTCTTGCCGACACCCGTAGGTCCGAGGAACAGGAACGAGCCGAGCGGTCTGTTCGGATCCTGTATTCCCGCGCGCGAACGGATTATGGCTTCGCTTACCTTCTCGACAGCTTCGTCCTGTCCGATAACACGTTTGTGCAGTATGCCTTCCATGTTGAGCAGCTTTTCGCGCTCGCCCTCCATAAGCTTCGACACCGGTATTCCTGTCCACCGGCAGATGATGCGTGCTATCTCTTCCTCTGTTACAGCATCACGCAGAAGTGTGTTGGTTTTTCCGTTTTCAGCGGATTTTTCCGCTTCGTCAAGACGTCTGCGAAGCTCCGGGAGCTTACCGTACTGGAGTTCAGCCGCGCGGTTGAGATCATGGGTGCGCTTTGCGCTCTCAATGTCGGCAGTGACCTGCTCTATCTCCTTGCGTATATCCTGAACGTTCGTGATAGAGCTCTTTTCGTTCTCCCACTTTGCTTTCATTTCCTTGAACTTCTCGCGCATATCCGAAAGCTCCTTCTGTATCTCGGTGAGATGTTCTGCGGAAAGTCTGTCGTTCTCCTTTTTGAGTGCCGCTTCTTCTATTTCGTGCTGCATGATCTTGCGCGAAAGCTCGTCAAGCTCAGAGGGCATAGACTCCATTTCCGTCTTGATAAGAGCACAGGCTTCATCAACAAGGTCTATCGCCTTGTCGGGAAGGAAGCGGTCGGAGATATAGCGGTTTGAAAGTGTCGCCGCAGCTATGAGCGCATTATCGTGTATCTTAACGCCGTGGAACACCTCATAGCGCTCTTTTAGTCCGCGCAGTATCGAGATCGTATCCTCGACCGTCGGTTCACCGACAAGTACTGGCTGGAAACGTCTTTCAAGCGCTGCATCCTTCTCGATGTACTGTCTGTATTCGTTCAGCGTTGTCGCGCCGATACAGTGCAGCTCACCGCGCGCGAGCATAGGCTTCAGGATGTTGCCCGCGTCCATAGCGCCGTCGGTCTTGCCTGCACCGACGATAAGGTGCAGCTCGTCTATGAACAGGATTATCTTGCCGTCGCTCTTCTTTATCTCCTGCAATACGGATTTGAGACGCTCCTCGAACTCGCCGCGGTATTTCGCGCCGGCTACGAGAGCTCCCATATCGAGTGAGAAGATGCTTCTGTCCTTAAGTCCTGTCGGAACATCGCCGCGCACTATCCTTATCGCGAGTCCCTCGGCGATAGCGGTCTTGCCGACACCCGGCTCGCCTATGAGTACAGGATTGTTCTTGCTTTTACGCGAGAGTATGCGGATAACGTTGCGTATCTCGCTGTCACGCCCGATCACCGGATCAAGCTTGTTCTGCCGCGCGAGTTCGACCAGATCCTGACCGTATTTTTTCAGCACGTCATAAGTTCCCTCCGGATTATCCGTGGTAACGCGGGTGTTACCGCGGACTGACCGCAGCGCATCAAGGAATTTGTTCTTTGTGATGCCGAAAAGGTCGATTATATCCTTCGTCTTATCCTTTGCTTTCTCTATAAGTCCGATGAAAAGGTGTTCGACCGAGATATACTCGTCGCCCATGTGCTTTGCCGTTTCCTCCGCGGCATTAAGCGCTTTATCCGTCTCAGGCGTGATATAGACTTCATCGGCGCGTCTGCCGCTTCCGGTGACTTTCGGGAGCTGTGATACGCACTTCTCCGCCTGGTCACGCACAGCCGAGGCATCGATGCCCATTTTTACGAGCAGCTCCGGTATAAGGCCGTTCTCGTCGGAAAGAAGTGCCTGCAGCAGATGAAGCGTGTCTATCTGCTGATTCGAGTTCGATATTGCGATGCTCTGTGCTTCCTGTATAACTTCCATTGATTTCTGTGTAAGCTTGTTTGTATTCATAACATTTCCTCCTTTTTAAATGAACTTTTTGTGCCGCCTTGCGGCTAATCATGACCGGTCACCGCTAAATTATGAGCCGTGCGGTTTTCAGATATGCGTTATAGCGCTGATTTATCAGCTTTTTTGCTGTTTCGCGGTCGTCGGCATTTGCAAAATATAGCTTCACAAGCTCGTCAAAAAGACGGACATACCCGTAAAGCGCTTCGGCAATGTCATCATCGCTCACATTTCTCTCTGCGGGACGGCTGAAAGCGCGTACAAAGCGTCCGTTTTCAAATGTGTACGAAACGCTTCCGGTAATACGTTCCGAGATACAGCCGCGCTCCGTTTCTGCGAGAAGCATAAGAAAGTCCTCGAACGCAGCGATAAGGCTCTTTGACTGAGTACGGAGAGAAACCTTCAGTTTTCCGAACGCAGTGTCAAAATCGCGGTAAAGCTCGATACTGTAATTTATCACGGGATTGTACTTGTAATGCAGAGCCGAGCGGAGAGTGAGCGCAGATTCCGACGGACGCGGCATTATCCTGAAAACATCGCTGTTTATGAGCTGCTCGATCTCATCGAAAATGTCGCTCATCCGCTTTTCGGGGGTGGTGTACGAGACCGCCTCCGCGAGCACGTTGTTGATGAATGCGGAACGGCTCAGCCCCGCTCTGTGTGCAGCCTTATCGACCGCGGCGACCACCTCGTCCGACAGCACAAGGCTGTAAACGCTTTTATTCATCGGCTCACCTTCTTTCTGTGACATCATTGTAGCACGTTTCTAATAATTTGTCAATAGTTTTATATAATTTTATTTTCAAATTCTTTAATAAATCCATAAATTTATTTGTAACACATTCCCGCGAACGGAATAGACTGTATGGAGCAGCAAAGAAGGAGATGACCGGTATGAGATGCAGGAAACACCGTCCGAACTGCGCACTCTGTGCGTTGTCGGCAATACTTGTTACTGTCGGAGCAGTATGGCTGTGCTGTCTTTCATACCGTTTTCTGCTGATATTCCTTGCCGCCGCGCTTATCGGGGCGGGGTTGCTGCTCAAAAATAACTGTAAGTAGAGGTGTTATTATGAAAGTGTTCGTTATGAGAAGCCCGAAAGCGTTCGCATGGGTATTCCGGATCATCTTCGCCGCGAAACTACATAGCTGATGCTCTTTGTCAATGCACAATAAAGGGAGTCACCTTCGGCAGTATATCTGAATTGTGACAAGACACAGCAAAAGCAAACAGACCGATAGAACATACTACCGGTCTGTTTGCCTATATTTTTCGTCATGATTCCGATACCGCGAGCAGTGCGCTCAAAAATTGTGAATCGTACATTAAGTTAAGATTTTCTTCGGAAACTTTACCGTAACAACAGTTCCCTTGTCCGGTTCGCTTTCTATACTCACCAAAGCGTTATGCAGCTTCGCGGCGTGCTTTACTATCGCAAGTCCGAGCCCCGTTCCGCCAACGGCTTTCGAGTGGCTCTTGTCAACCCGGTAGAATCGCTCAAAAACGCGGTCAATGTGCTCAAGCGGGATACCTATGCCCGTATCCGCGACCGTAAGCACGGCAAAATCGGAACTGTCGGTAACAGTGACTTCGACCGAGCCGTTTTCCCGGTTGTACTTTATCGCATTTTCACAAAGATTATGCAGTATTGTTCCTATCAGCGCCGGATAAGCGTTTATCACAGCGCTCTCACCTGTCACGGTCATTTCTATGCCGCGGTCTTCTCCGGTCTGTGCGAAAGTCTGTCTGAGCGAGTACAGTTCGGATTCCGCAGCCGCGAGGAGATCAACGTCTGCACGCTGCATATCTATTACGCCGTCATCAAGCTTCGAGAGCTTCATAATGTCATCAATAAGCGCGGTGACGCGTCTTGCTTCGGTATATATCTTATCTGCGAAACGAGGAACATCGTTCGTCTTCGCCATTCCGTTCATTATCAGTTCCGCATAGCCGGAGATCGACTGAAGAGGGGTCTTCAGCTCGTGCGAAACGTTGGCCGTGAACTCGCGGCGCATGAGCTCGGCTTTTTCCCTCTCTGTTATATTGAAGATAAAGAGGACCGCTCCCATGATCTTTCCTTCGGAAACGACCGGGCTCTCGTTTACCTGATAGTCCGCGTCGCCCGTATTTATAACGGATTCCGCGTTCTTACCGGCTCGCGCGGCATCAATAAGCACCCCGAACGCCCCGAGTGTCGAGAGCGAAGCGCTCTCCGCTTCCGAACGCTTTATCCCGAGGATACGCAGCGCAGCTCTGTTTATGCTTATGATGTTTCCGTCGTTATTGAGGAGAACAAGTCCCTCGCGCATATAGTCGGTAGCAGTCCTGAACTCCGCCTGTTTGCTTTTCAGCTGGAGTTCCTGACGCTTTATCTCGCCTTTCTGTGCGTTTATCCTTTCGATCAGCGGCATAAGCTCAACGTAAATATCAACGTCCGAAAGGTCTTCGAGATCCACATCGTTGACCGGCTTTACGATCCTTGACGTTGACCAGCGCGCAATAACAAACGAGAGAAGCACCGCCGCAACCGCTATCGTTACAATACGGTGGATAAGTCCGATTATCGGCGAGAAAAAGGTCTGCTGCTTTTCGGTTATGATGACTACGCTTCCGTCGGAAAGTCTGCGGGCTGCATATACGTTCTTTTCGATGAGCGACGGAAGTATCTTCTCACCGTCGCCGAAGCCCTGGCTGCGCGCTTTTATGAACGCGGCGTGTTCTTCTTTATCAAGCTCATCATTCGTGGTATCAAAGAGCACATTTCCGTCGCTGTCAAGCCACATGACGTTATGGTCCTCGGACTCTACGCCTTCGAGATACTGGATACCGTACTGCTCGGTGCCGTACGCTATAAGAGAAGTCTGATCTTCAAGCGAGGTGTACTGCACATCGGAGAAATAATGGTACGTATCACCGAGTATGACCGCGACAGAAACGGTAAGAACAATGAGCGACGCAAGACAGATAAGCTTGAATACGCGGCTTGTGAGCTTCTGCGGGCTTTTTTCTCGTTTTTTCACTATCTCGACTCCATACGGTAGCCGACACCGCGCACCGTGCGTATAAGGCTTCCGTAGCTTCCGAGTTTGGTGCGAAGCGTTCCGACGTGTACATCGACGGTGCGCGTCTCACCGGCGGGACCGCTTTCCCAGACCTGCTCAAAGAGCTGCTCACGGGTGAGCGCCTTGCCCTTGTTTTTCATAAACGCGCGAAGAAGCTCGTACTCCTTCAGCGTAAGGTGTATCTCCCTGCCGTCCGCAGTAACGGTGTGCTTGTCCGGGTCGATCTCTACGCCCGCAATATGCAGTTCGTCGGTCACCGCCGGCTGTTTCTGCACCGGTCTGCATCTGCGCAGCACAGCTCTTATATGCGAGATCATCTCCATCATGCCGAAAGGCTTCACAAGATAGTCATCCGCGCCGAGATCAAGACCGGTGACCTTGTCAAGCTCCGTTCCCTTCGCGGTAGCTATCATAACGGGAATATCCGCCGTATCCGCACCCGAACGCAGCCTCTTCAGTATGGAAAGACCGTCCTCTTCGGGCAGCATAAGGTCGAGCAGCACAAGTTCCGGCATACCTTTTCCGAGTGCAGAAAAAAAACCTGCGCCCGACTCAAAGCCCTTTGCGGTAAAACCCGCGGCTTCGAGAGTATAGATTATAAGTTCTCTTATTGATCTGTCGTCTTCCACACAATATATCATAGGTTTCCTCTTTTCGCTGCCGCAGTGTTATGATCTCTGATATGCGGCCTTTGTTATTTTCTGTTGAAAGCGGGAGAAAAAAACGCAGTAAACATATAATATATCTATATAATACCACATTGTACCGTTTTTGTACAGTTATTTTTGATATTGTTTTGTAAAATCGTTGTAAATTCACCATTCGGAGGATTTTTCGGCTGCTGCGCGAGTATGCTCAGCAAAAGAGCCGACTATGATCGCGCCGGCAGAAAAATGTCTTTACATTTCCTTTATTTTGTGATATAATAATGGAATAGCCGCGGTATTCCCGTAAAACACGGGAACTGCCGCAAATAACGTTTATAAGAGGAGTGTTCGTATGTATCCGATGAAGCTTACAGCGCCGTGCAAGGACTATATATGGGGAGGCACAAGACTCCGTGACGAATACGGGAAGAAGTCCGATTCGGACAAGGTCGCCGAAAGCTGGGAGCTTTCCTGCCACAAAGACGGGAAAAGCGTTATCGCCAACGGTGATTACGCAGGACGGACACTTGAAGAATACATAGAAGCAGAGGGAAAGCAGGTGCTCGGAAAAAATTGCGGGCGCTTCGAGTATTTCCCGGTCCTGATAAAGCTCATAGATGCAAAGGACAACCTCTCGGTGCAGGTGCATCCCGACAATGACTACGCTATGCGAGTCGAAGGTGAGTACGGCAAGACCGAGATGTGGTACGTCATCGACGCCGACGATGGCGCAGAGCTGCTCTACGGCTTTAAGCACGAGATCACCCGTGATGAGTTTGCAGAACGCATAAAGAACAACACCCTGCTCGAAGTAACGAACAACATCCCCGTGCACAAGGGCGATGTGTTCTTCATTGAAAGCGGCACTCTGCACGCTATCGGAAAGGGCATACTTATAGCCGAGATACAGCAGAACTCGAACACGACATACCGTATCTACGACTACGGAAGAGTCGGAAAGGACGGCAAGCCCCGCGAGCTGCATATTGAAAAGGCGTGCGAGGTGACGAAGCTCATACCGCCGACAAGACCGACAAAACCGCAGGGAGCACTTGTCCGGAAAGACGGATATGGCGAAACTCTGCTCGCGTCATGCGAGTATTTCAACGTAAACAAGCTTGATGTGCATTCTCACGCTCTGCTCAGCGCGACGGACGCGTCGTTCAACTCGCTGCTCGTGCTCGACGGCGACTTCACGATAGGCGACCTTGCGCTGACAAAGGGCGAGAGCTGCTTCATACCAGCAGGTTACGGAGAATATGAGCTGAAAGGCAAAGGCGAAGTAATAGTTACCGATATGGTTTGACAGTAAAGATACAGAGGGGGAGTTCCATGAAATATTACATCGGCATAGACATAGGCGGAACGAATATCTCGACCGGCGTCGTTGACGAGGAATATAACATCGTCGGGCGGAGCAGGATAAAGACAGGAAACGTAAGACCATACTCTGAGGTCATAATAGATATTATCGAAAGCGTGAAGCTCGCCGCCGAAAACGCCGGTATCGGCATGGACGATGTCAGGTGGATAGGCGCGGGCTGCCCCGGAACGTGCAACTGCGACACGGGTGTCGTAGAATACGCAAACAATCTGCACTGGGAAAATGTCCCGCTTCGCGAGGACATCGAAAAGGCTTACGGAAAGAAAACATACATCGACAACGACGCTAACGCAGCCGCATTCGGGGAATACCTTGCAGGGGCGGCAAAAGGCGCGAAGAACGCCGTCATAATCACTCTCGGAACGGGAGTCGGCGCAGGCATCATAATCAACGGACGGATCTTCTCCGGCACAAACTTTGCAGGCGGCGAGATAGGACATACCGTCATAGTTATAGACGGATACGAATGTACCTGCGGACGGCGCGGCTGCTTCGAGACTTACGCTTCGGCAACGGGACTCGTGCGCATGACAAAAGAGGCTCTCGAAAAGAATCCGGACAGCAAGATCGCCCAGCTCGTTGAAGCTGACGGTCGGATAAGCGCGCGGACCGCGTTCAACGCAGCTAAGATGATGGACGACGTCGGTCAGGCTGTCGTTGACCGCTATATCAAGGCGCTCGCCTGCGGCATAGCAAACACTATCAACGTCTTCCAGCCCGATATCCTATGTATCGGCGGCGGAGTATGCAATGAGGGAGACAACCTTCTCGTTCCGCTCAAAAAGCTTGTCTCTGAGCAGATATACTCAAAGAACAGCGCAAAGAATACAGAGATATGTATATGCAGTCTCGGAAACGATGCAGGGATCATCGGCGCGGCAATGCTCGGAAAGAGTGTTGAGGGCGGTATCTTTAAATCAGTATTTTCCAAGAACTGATCTGAATCGAAACTAAAGGAAGGTAGATAAAATGAGAAGCGATCTTTTGAAGGACGGTGTTACAAGACTGCCGCATCGCTCGCTGCTTAAAGCCCTCGGCATCACTGACAGCGAAATGAAAAAACCGTTCATTGCTGTTGTCAACTCAGCAAGCGACTATATTCCCGGACATATGCATCTCCGGGAGCTCGGTCAGGCTGTCAAGGACGGCATCCGCAACGCCGGCGGTGTACCTTTTGAATTCTGCACTATCGGTGTCTGTGACGGTCTCGCAATGAACCACAAGGGTATGCGCTATTCCCTCGCATCGCGTGAGCTTATCGCCGACAGCATCGAGGTAATGCTTACCGCGCATCCCCTCGACGGCATTGTTTTCATACCGAACTGTGATAAGATCGTACCCGCTATGATACTCGCGGCGGCAAGGCTGAACATACCTTCGATATTCGTGAGCGGAGGTCCTATGAACCCGGGCAAGGTGTGCGGAAAGCGTGTCGGGCTTTCCGAAACATTTGAAGTTGTCGGACAATACGCCGACGGCAAGATAAGCGACGAGGAGCTTGCCGAGTGGGAGAACAAGTCCTGTCCGACCTGCGGCTCCTGCTCCGGTATGTACACCGCAAATTCCATGAACTGCCTTACCGAAGCGATCGGTCTCGCACTACCGTTCAACGGAAGCGAACCCGCAGTAAGCTCTGCACGGCGCCGTCTCGCAAAGGAAGCCGGCGAACGCTCTGTCGAACTCGTAAAAGAGAACGTAAGACCGCTCGACATACTTACGCGCCGCAATATCCTGAACGCTCTCGCGACCGATATGGCAATAGGTGCTTCATCCAATACGGTTCTGCATCTTCTTGCTATCGCACACGAAGCAAAAGCCGATATTTCAATAGACGACATTGACGCTATGAGCCGCAGGATACCCCAGATCTCGAAGTTAAACCCGGCGAGCAGTGTCTTCATCGAAGACCTTAACGAAGTCGGCGGCATTCAGGCTGTCCTGAACGAGCTCTCGAAGAAAGACCTGATCGACCTTGATGCCGTTACCGTTACCGGAACACAGCGCGAACGTCTTGCTAAAGCAAAGAGTGCTGACGGTACGGTCATCCACCCGATAGACTCACCTATCCGTGCAGACGGCGGTATAGCCATCCTCAAAGGAAACCTCTCACCGGAGGGCGCTGTTGTAAAACAGGGCGCCGTAAAGCCGGAAATGATGGATTTCACGGGTACAGCAAAGGTATTCGACGGCGAACAGGAAGCTTACGATGCTATCCTTAACGGCGCAATACAGGCAGGCGATGTTGTAGTTATCCGATATGAGGGTCCGAAGGGCGGTCCCGGAATGCCGGAAATGCTGTCCCCGACTGCCGCAATAGCCGGACGCGGGCTCGACGGAAGCGTTGCGCTCATAACAGACGGCCGTTTCAGCGGTGCAAGCCGCGGCGCTTCGGTAGGCCACATCTCTCCCGAAGCGGCGGAGGGCGGACTTATTGCGTTCATCGAGGACGGCGACAAGATACACATAGACATTCCGAACAGAAGCATCGAGCTGCTCGTTCCGGACGACGTTATTGCAAAGCGTAAGGAAAAGGGCGTACTCCCGCCGAAACCGCTGACCGGTTATCTCAAACGCTACGCAAAAATGGTAAGAAATGCGAGCGTAGGTGCTGTATTTGAGGACTGACAGGGACATACTTGACAAATACGACATAATATGATACAATAAACACGAACCTAACGTTCGTGTTTATTTAGTCAGAGATACAGAAAACCGAAAGGACAAAAGAAATGGCAAACGACAAGATCGTGATAAGAGGTGCGAAAGAGCACAACCTCAAAAACATAGACGTTGTGATACCGCGTGACAAGCTCGTGGTATTCACGGGGCTTTCCGGCTCGGGTAAATCATCACTCGCGTTCGACACTATCTACGCCGACGGTCAGCGGCGGTATATGGAGAGCCTGTCTTCCTATGCGCGACAGTTCCTCGGACAGATGGAAAAGCCGAATGTCGAGAGCATAGAAGGACTTTCGCCGGCTATCTCCATTGACCAGAAGACAACATCCAATAACCCGCGTTCAACTGTCGGAACGGTCACCGAGATATACGACTACCTGCGACTGCTGTACGCACGCATAGGTGTGCCGCACTGCCCCGTATGCGGACGCGAGATAAGCCAGCAGACTGTCGATCAGATCGTCGATCAGATAAAGGAACTCGGCGAGGGCACGAAATTTCAGGTGCTTGCTCCCGTCGCCCGCGGAAGAAAAGGCGAGTACGCAAAAGAACTTGACTCCCTGCGCAAGCAAGGCTTTGTCCGCGTGCGCATAGACGGGGTGATGTACGACCTCTCGGAAAAGATCAAGCTCGAAAAGAACATCAAGCATAACATCGAAGTCGTTGTGGACAGGCTCGTCGTCAAGCCGGAAATGGATTCGCGCCTTTCGGACAGCATCGAGACCGCAGGAAAGCTTACCGACGGACTGGTATATATCGACGTTATCGGCGGCGAGGAACTCCACTTCTCGCAGAATTACGCCTGCCCCGAGCACAATATCAGCATCGATGAGCTTGTTCCGAGAATGTTCTCATTCAACAATCCGTTCGGCGCTTGTCCGCATTGTACGGGACTTGGTGTATTCCACCGCGTCGATCCCGACCTCATCGTCCCCGACAAGAACAAAACAATACGCGAGGGTGCTATCCGCGCCTGCGGCTGGAACTCGCTCGACGACAGTTCGATAGCCATGATGTACTACACCGCAATCTCGAAACACTATGGTGTGTCGCTGGACGTACCGGTCAAAAAGCTCACCCCCGAACAGCTCGGGCTGTTCCTTTACGGGACCGCCGGTGAGCGCATAAGAGTAGATGTTCTCGACTCGTTCGGCGGAGGATACAGGAACGCAGATTTCGAGGGCGTTATAAACAACCTCGAACGCCGTTACAAGGACGGAAGCGATTCCGCGCGCGCCGAGATCGAGCAGTATATGCATGACTGCGAGTGTCCTGTCTGCGGCGGTGAAAGGCTCAAAAAGGAGTCACTCGCTGTCACCGTCTGCGGAATAAACATAAGCGATCTGTGCAAGAAGAGCATAGGCGACGCTTACGACTTTGTGGATAAAATGGAACTTTCCGAACGCGACCGTATGATAGGAAAGCTGATTCTGAAGGAAATAAAGGAGCGTCTGAACTTCCTGAAAAGCGTCGGACTCGAATATCTCACACTGTCCCGTGCCGCAGGGTCCCTATCCGGCGGTGAGAGTCAGAGAATACGCCTTGCAACGCAGATAGGAAGCTCACTCATGGGTGTTCTGTATATCCTCGACGAGCCGAGTATAGGACTGCATCAGCGCGACAACGACAAACTCATCGGAACACTGAAGAGACTGCGCGACCTCGGAAATACCGTTATCGTCGTTGAGCACGACGAGGACACCATGCGTGCGGCGGACTACATCGTTGATATAGGTCCCGGCGCGGGAGTCCACGGCGGCGAAGTTGTGGCCTGCGGCACAGCGGAAGAGATAATGAAATGCAAGGAATCGGTCACCGGACAGTATCTTTCGGGAAAGAAGAAAATACCAGTTCCGAAGGAGCGACGCAAGCCGGACGGACGGTTCCTCACCATAAAGGGCGCGGCGGAAAACAACCTCAAAGACATCGACGTGGACATACCGCTCGGTTTGTTCACCTGCGTTACGGGAGTCTCCGGAAGCGGCAAGAGCTCACTCATAAACGAGATACTGTACAATCACCTTGCCGCGACGCTGAACCGCGCGAGAACGCACGTCGGGAAATGCAGAGAAATACTCGGCGCAGAGCAGCTCGACAAGGTCATCGCAATAGATCAGGCACCTATCGGACGCACTCCGCGCTCTAACCCAGCGACATACACCGGCGTTTTCACCGATATACGCGATCTGTTTGCGTCAACGAACGACGCGAAGATGAAGGGGTTCGGTACAGCGCGCTTTTCGTTCAACGTCAAGGGCGGACGCTGTGAAGCCTGTGAAGGTGACGGCATAATCAAGATAGAGATGCACTTCCTGCCGGACGTTTACGTTCCGTGCGATGTCTGCAAGGGCAGACGCTATAACCGCGAAACTCTCGAAGTGCGCTACAAGGGCAAAAACATCTATGACGTGCTTGAAATGACGATAGAAGCGGGCTGCAAGTTCTTCGAGAATGTTCCGAAGATATACCGCAAACTCAAAACGCTCTGCGACGTCGGACTCGGCTATGTCAAGATAGGTCAGCCCGCCACAACACTTTCGGGCGGTGAAGCACAGCGTGTCAAGCTCGCTACCGAACTCGCCCGCCGTGCGACCGGCAAGACCGTGTATATTCTTGACGAACCGACAACGGGACTTCATACCGCAGATGTCCACAAGCTCATAGAGGTCCTGCAGTTGCTTGTTGAAGGCGGAAACACCGTCATTGTCATAGAACACAACCTCGATGTCATAAAAACTGCGGATTACATCATCGATCTCGGACCCGAGGGCGGCGACAAAGGCGGTACAGTCATAGCCGCAGGGACCCCGGAACAGATCGCAAAAGTAAAGAAGTCCTATACAGGGCAGTATCTGAAGAATCTCCTTAAGTGAATGCACTTTATTACAGTGCACAACTCACAATGCAGAATTATTGTATTGCTTCGCGATATATATTATAAACACAGCAGACCTGACAGACCGGCCTGCTGTGTTTGTATTTTGCCGGAACAGACAGGTCAGGTGAAAAGCGACTATCGTTTTGCCGTCTCTGAATGGTAAAGACCTAACCTATCTTTTCCAGATCTTTGCGAAGCCGCTTGATAATACGCTTTTCAAGCCGCGAGATGTAGCTCTGCGAAATGCCGATAAGATCGGCGACCTCTTTCTGCGTCATTTCCTTTCCGTCGATAAGTCCGAAACGCTTCTCCATTATGAACCTCTCGCGTTCGGGAAGCCGCGCCACCGATTCGAGCAGCAGCTTCTTCTCAGCTTCGCTCTCGATATTCTCGTTGACCACATCGTCCTCCGTCCCGAGAACATCTGACAGAAGCAGCTCATTTCCGTCCCAGTCTATGTTGAGCGGCTCCTCGATAGAGATCTCAGAGCGGTACTGATTCGCCTTTCGCAGAAACATAAGTATCTCATTTTCAATGCACCGCGACGCATAAGTTGCAAGCTTGATGTTCTTGTCCGGACTGAAAGTACTTACCGCCTTTATCAGCCCGATAGTTCCTATGGAAATGAGGTCTTCTATGCCGATACCCGTTGACTCGAACTTTTTCGCAATGTACACGACAAGCCGCAGATTATGCGTGATAAGCTTATCGCGTGCGGACTGTGAATCTCGCCGGAGTCCCTCGAACGCTTCTTCCTCCTCTTCCTTTGTAAGAGGCGCGGGCAGGTTATCGGAGCCGTTTATGTAGTAGATTCCGCTTACAGTCCGGCGTGCCATTATCCGCCTGATGAACTCGTTGATCTTTACCGTAGTATTCATTTCTTCTCTCCTTTATTTAAGCAGCTTCGACGACACCACAGCATCAAAGCTCTCGTTGACAAATGCGTCCTCCGATACCGCGACAAGCGCGTCGAGCTGTTTGTCTGCGTCGTGCAGCCTTACGGTTATCCGCTCGGGACGAAACGCCGCGACAACAGCACTTCCGGACGCTGTGCGCATAGGTATGAGCCGTATGCCGGCTATGTCCCGTGTCTCACCGCGAAGATAAGGAGGAAGCACCCGCTTTACAGCGTCTTTGCGGCAGATTATAACCGGACGTCCGGTAAGAAAATCCCGAAGGAAATTGCCGCTGTCCGAAAGGGCGCTTATCTCGGCGCTGTTCCCGAGGTTTTCGATCGTGAGCGTTACGTGCGCGGCTGCATCGGCACTGTCGAAGATCCGTCGGAGCAGAGTGAGCACGCCGTAGATCACCGCCGAAGAGATAACAAGAACAAGCGCAGAAATGTTAAGATAAACATATCCGTTTGCCGAAAAGATGAAATCGCTTCCGGTGAACTCGTGTATCAACACCGCAGCGCCGCAGATCAGCATACCGACAGCTATACTCACAAATGAACGCACAGCGAACAGACGAAAGTTTCCGAAGCCGAATGCCGTCAGCACAATAAACGCCGTTAGTGCAGATTTCAGCAGCAGCGATACCGGAATTTCCGTGTCAATTACAGCGGCAAGAGATGTTATTCCGCCGATCACAGAAGCCGCGGCAAGCCTTTGGAACCGCACCTCAGTGTGGAGTAACCGGCATACCGCACGAAGCGTGAAATATGATATGTAAGTGTTCATTACGATAAGCACATCGATGTAAACTGTCATAAACATTCTCCGGTGATATGAAGTACAGACTCTTCCCCGCGTCTGTTCGTCCCGCATAATGAAAATTATACCACTGTTTCCTTGAAAAATTTGTCAAAACAGAGGTGTATAAAAAATATAATACAGGCGAAAATGCACAAAATACAAAAATTTTTAAAAAAATCCGAAAAAAAGCTAAAGTTTTTGGCACCGTTGACGATATAACATACGGATAGATATCTGAATTTATATAAACTTTGAACAGCCTTATTTCCTGAAAGGAGGTATAGATATGAGCAACATCAATTTCAACTACAGCGCGCTTAAAAGTATGACGCAGGCACAGCGCACCGAATATACGCTCACTAATGTATCACCGTCAAAAGACGACGATAAAAATCTGAATCAGAGTATTTTCAAGGCTTATCTTGAGACCCTCAAGGAAAAATCCGACGAATCGACAAAAAAGACTCTCCAACAGCTGCAGAACGCACCGGTAAGTGCAGTGGGACGGCTGTTCGGCGATCTTCAGGTCAACTCCGTCGAACAGATGAGCAAGATCTTCGACGACCTGCGGATAAAGCCCAACGACGAGATAAACTCGATACTCGGGACTATGCGCACAAAAGTCACGGAACAGGCACAGAAGGCAGATGCGGCAAAGACAGATATTACCGGAAAGACAGATATTACCGGAAAGACACAGGAGACCGAGGACAAGGAGAACTACCTGATGAAGTTCATCAGAACTTCCACAGAGAAGCTCTCAAAAGTCAACGACGAGCTCTACAAGAAATCCGAAGATCTCTCCGCCTCCGCAGCAAACCTCAAGGAAGCGCTCAAACGCGATGAGGCCACCGGCGAACGCAGCAGAGAAAAAATGGACAGAGCAGCAGAGGATTTTGTAAGCAGATACAACACTTTTGCGGATACAGTCGAAAAGTCACAGAACAACACTGTGAACGGTAAGTCACAGTTCATCGGTGAGATGCTCGATGCGTACAGTTCACGACTCGAAAAGGTGGGGATCACCAAAAACGAAGACGGCAGACTCGAACTCGACACGAAGAAGCTCAACACTGCAAGCGAACGCGATATCGAGAAAGCTTTTGAGAAGGATGATTCTTTTGCGGACTTCATCGACACTCAGGCAAAACAGCTCTCGGCTTACGCACAGACCGATCTTTACCAGAACGCAAGCGCTTACACCGATGCCGGCAACATCACACAGGTTTCAAACATCAGCGGCTCGTATTTCAATATGCTTGGGTAAAAAACGGATAAAAAAAGTTCCCGACTTTGTCGGGAACTTTTTTTATTGATTCACGGTCATGCTGCGCCCTGCGGCGCGTATCCGTAACAAACAGGACGGAAATGCTTCCGGTACGATCCGGAGTTTTGCAAAAATATCAATTGTCTTTCGACTTTGAGGCTGCCTCGTATCTTATGCGTATATCCGGAAGCTTCGTTATTGTCGTGTAGCTGTTGATACGCCAGTCCTCGCCGTCCGAAGGCGTGTTCTCACCCGAAGCGGGAGGTGCGAATATCCGCAGTTTCAGGGTCTTTGCTCCGTCGAGCCGGTTATCGTAGAACGCACTCATAAGATCAATCGTCTTTACCTTGGGCGACTTATAGAACCAGCGCCCGTTGAGTTCGAGCACGAGATTGAGCTCCTCCTCGAAAGTGACCTCGCAGAACACGGGATCCTTTCTGAACGGAATGCTTATAGCAAGCCCCTCCGCATCCTCCGAACCGCCCCAGCGAAGCTTTACGGGAAGCTCGGTCTTCTTCCCTGCCGTAAACTTCGGCGAGAAAAAGTCGTCGTGGATTATTTCTTTGTATGCGCGCATGAGCGGCTGTTCGATACCGACATTCGGATTATTCGGATCTTCTATCTCAAGTCCGAGGCGTCCGCGGTCACGGAACTGATACATTGTAAAGCCACTGAGCCATTTATCGGGATCATTTTTCAGAGTATCGCAGAAGAGTTTCATCATCTCCGCCTGCTCATAAGCGCCGGTAACATCGCCGTCGGCATTGAGCTCGCTCAGCACCATGGGCTTTTCCTTGCCGCCGCAGATCTCCTTGAATCGCTGATAACTGCGTTTTCCCATATCATAAACGTCTTTCACGACATAGCGTATATGCGACTTTCCGCCTTTCTCCGCGACATCGAAAGGCCAGCCCCAGTGCAGTGCAAGATACTTGTCTATAGACCAGAAGTCGGTAGCACGCACAGCGTCCGCAAATTCGGCTTCCATTTCGATCTTCTTGTCCTTCGGCTTGGCAACGCCGCCAGCGCAGAGGATAGTGCTGACGTTCGGAGCGTGCTCCTTCAGAATATTATGGAATTTAACGTAGAAATCCGCAATCTGCTGATACGTAGCCCGCTTCGTGAATGAGAACCAGTTGCCGGTCGCTTCGTGATTTATGCGTATCATCATGCGCCCGAAAGTCGAAAGGTCCTTCGCGATCGCGACAAGATGCTCGTCGGGAACGTTCGGGTCTATCGTAAGCGTAAGGATAACGTCCTGTCCGTGTGCGCGTATCTCGCGCATATACCTGAACGGCTCGTCGCTGAGGTCGCCGTTTATACCGCCCTTATAGGTGAAGTAGTCGTCGTAAGGATAATCCCACGCAAAAGAAACGTTCTTGTCTTTGCAGGCTTCGCTTATACGCTGCGGCCACTCTTTATCAAGCGGGTAATAGCAGTACATCAGACTTATAGCTCTGTGCGGACGTCCGAGACGGTTTAATATATAGTCCTGATCGACGTACTCGCCGCGCTCGCTTCCGTCTCCGAGATCGACAGCGCACTCCGCCGGCGTTATGTTAATTTTGTTTACCTTGTACTCCATGATTTTTCCTCCGTAATGAAAACGATTACTTGACTGCATTATAACATATATTCATAAAAAAATCAATAGGTTTGTAAAATATTTTTTGCAGGGCGGACGGACGCTTCCGAGCAAATCGCAATATTGACAAATTCCGGCTCTCTGTGTTATAATACAGATTACGGAACCTATCGGAGGTGTTATTTTGAAGAAAACAGTCACCTTACTTATTATTGCCGCTATAATGCTTTGCGGCTGCTCCAGGGGAAGCACGGAGCAGCCTGTGTCATCGACCGAAGCTGCATCGACCGCCGCAGCTACAGAAATGCCCGAAACGACAACGGCACCCGCGCAAGTCGCCGAGACCACGACCGAAGCACCGGAAGAAAGAGACCCTGCGCTCGATCTGTCTCTTAAGGATATGTTCGTTAACCTGAATGTAGCCGCCAAAAACGGGAAGTATATGGGCGAGGAGTTTCCGGAATTGTACGACAGATATATGACTGCCCTTAAGGCGACCGGCAGGGAAGCCGAATGGGAAAAACTCTGCTGCACCGCGTCCGCGATACTTGACTTCGCGGAAACACCGGCGAAAAAGATATTCGCGGATTACAATTTCTGGATATATGATAACAACGTCACGGGAGATCATTATTCCGAGATCAGCAAATCCGTTTACAATGGCATAGGTGAAGAGTTCAGGGAAAAATTCTACACCGAAGGATGCAGTATCGGCTATCCAGCGCTGCTGTGGATGCCGGAGGAGTATGACGAGTATATGTCCGGCGGGTACTTCACGAATATTTCGCCCGAGGACAAAAAGTATGTACGCGTACTGCTGATCGATGAGAGCGAATCGATAATCTCCGACAAGAACAACACAAACGGAAGGAACTTCTTCTTTGATCCAATGTCGTATGATGTCCGCGGAGTAAGCGAATCGGACTGGTTTGACGAATCCGTGCATAAGGAAGCTCTCGGTTCGCTGCGAAACCGCGCAAAGCTGATCTGCAATATCCTTGAATCCTCTCACGCCTCACGGATATTCAAGTTCGTGGCGACCCCGTCCGACGCGGATATTATTCTGCGCTTCGACTGCCGTAATTACAAGCAGGAGAACTACTCAGACGGAGCAAACATAGTCACCTTGAATTATACCGGCTTCTATCTCACAGCCGCAAACAATCACACCGGAGAGACCGCTTCCGTAAGCTTCGAGTACGGCGACAGTCCGGAATCCGTCAACATACCGGTCAGCGGTGCTCGATACGGAGCCATAGAAGCCCCTTATCCCATAATGCAGGGCACAGACAAAGCGGAGCAATTCGCGAAAACGTTGGCGACATGGTTCGCGGAATAACAACCCCCCGTAAACTGCAAAAAAGTTTACGGGGTTTTTCTTATTATTGTAACATTTGATAGAAAACTCGGTATAATTCGCCGGAAACTGCGGAAAATTATATTACAAAAAGAAACCAACCTGACAAAGAAAGGTGAAAGATATGAACAGCTTTTTAAAAATGACAGCGGTACTTGCCGCTATAATTCTCTGCGCGGCGGTAGCAAGGACTTCCGTTCCCGAAGAACCCCTCCCCGCGTACTCGCGCACAGGTTCGTCGGGAACCGAGGTCGAGGAGATCCAGCGCGTACTTAAAGAACGCGGATTGTTCAAAGGCGAGATCACCGGCTACTATGGCGAACAGACCCGTCAGGCAGTGACGAAGTTCCAGAAGCAGCAGGGACTGAATCAGACCGGTATCGCCGACGAAGCGACGCTCAAGCGCCTCGGGATAACAATAGGTGTTGTCCCCGAAGCCACCGACGCGAATATAAACCTCCTCGCGAGAATGATTTCCGCCGAGGGAAGAGGTGAATCCTACGTCGGTCAGGTCGCTATCGGCGCAGTCATCTGCAACCGTATCGAGCACCCGTCCTTCCCCGATACACTCGCCGGTGTTATCTACCAGAACGGCGCGTTCACCGCCATAAACGATGGTCAGTTCAATGAGCCCGTTGCGGACAGCGCTTACTCGGCGGCGCGGGACGCTCTCGCCGGCTGGGACCCCACAGGCGGAGCAATATACTATTATAATCCCGATAAAACAAATAACCGCTTCATCTACTCGCGACCTGTAATCGCAGTCATAGGCGACCACAGATTTTGTTCGTAATACCAAAATTTTTTCCAAAAACTGTTGTAATTCTATTCAATTTGTGATAAAATGGTAATAAGGTAGTTTTTTACCTATATTACTATTTTTATGAAAGGAATAACAATTATGAAGTATGAGATCAAAGGCGCGCCACTGCCTGTGGTAATTTTCAATCTTGAGGACGGCGAAAAACTGAAGACAGATCAGGGCGCTATGAGCTGGATGTCCCCGAATATGGAAATGTCCACAAACGCAGGCGGAAGCATAGGAAAGGCTTTCGGAAGAATGTTCTCGGGTGAATCGATGTTCCAGAACGTATATACCTGTAAGGGAGGACCCGGTCTTTTTGCTGCGGCTTCGAGCTTCCCCGGCGAGATAATCCCTATCCAGATATCTCCGTCATATTCTATAGTTGCACAGAAATCGGCTTTCCTCGCGAGCGAAGAGGGCGTTGAAATGTCCGTTCACTTCCAGAAAAAGGCAGGTGCCGGATTCTTCGGCGGTGAAGGCTTCATTCTCCAGAAATTCACCGGAAACGGAATGGTATTCCTCGAAATAGACGGAAGCATCGTTGAATACGATCTTGCGGCAGGTCAGAAGATGGTAATAGATACCGGTAACCTCGCAGCAATGGACGCGACCGTCAATGTTGAGATACAGTCCGTTAAGGGCATCGGCAACGCTCTGTTCGGCGGCGAGGGCTTCTTCAACACAGTCCTCACCGGACCCGGAAAGATCTGGCTTCAGACTATACCGAAGAATGTTCTCGCAGGCGCTATCGCTCCGTTTATTGTTAACAAATAATATTCACGGATACAAATGCCCGGCAGTCAAACGACTGTCGGGCGTTTTTGTGTGATATTCTGTAATGCGTCTGCCGCGGCGTTTTTATTCAGCTTCCGCAGGCACTATTTCCGGTGTTTCCGGTTCCTTGTTCTCAAGGATGAGTATATCCACCTTATACTCCTCACCCGTTACCCACGCGCTTGCATTCGAGCCCTTTAGCCTGAATGTTACCGTAACGCTCTTCTTGCCCTCGGTAATGTCCATACCGAGAAGGTTGATCGTCGCGTAGATATCCGACGATGTCATCGTCTGGATATAGTTGGAATAACCGACCACATTTACGACTATCTCGTTAGTCAGCATCTTTACGCTGTACTTTGTCGGACTGTTAATTACAGTGAAGTTCTCTGCAGGTACAGTGAAACCGAGCTGACCGAAATCGTCAGCTTCCGGGAACGTCACAGTTATCGTCTTGTTTCCGGAGATATTCTTGTATCCCTCGGGAAGCTCCACGGGGAGCTGAACGCCGCCCTGGAGGTCCTTGAGCGTAAGAGCGGAGAGTGAGATCTCTCCTATGTCTATTGCGGAAAGGTTGTCGATCGAGCTGTCCGGAGAAGCTATTGTTATCTCGTTTATCGACATGGTATATTCAAGGTCAGCCGGATCAAAGCCGTAAGAGCCTGTCGAACCGGTGAATTTGACCTGAATGGGAAGTGTCTTCAGTTTATAGACCGGAACGTTCACCGTAAATTCATCTGTGCTGTAGATAACGTCGGGCGAAGCTATCTTTACGCCCTTTGCGTTGAAAAACGTAGGTGAAGCGCTGAGTTCTTCGGAATGGTCAAGAGCACCTTCTCCGTAGGAAGCTATCGCCTCAACATGGTCTATCGAGTTTACAAGGCTTTCTTCACCTGTCACCGTCATAAACGACGGTGTTACGGTCACATCGCCCTCTATCTGCATACCGTCGGCTATCATGAGTGAGTCAGTGTTCGGAGTTACCTTGATCTCACGGGTGATTATCTTGACAACGCTTACTTTGGCGGTGAGATCTTTCGACGTTATGTTTATATCGGCATTGTCAGCGGTCGGTACAACATTGATCGGAACATCAAACGTTCCCGCCTCATACACTTTTGAGAGATCGCATACTGCGGAAAAATCGCTTGCTGTGAGCTGGCTGATAGAATAGCGCTTTCCGTTTATCTGTATGGTGACATTCTGTGTATCGACAGAGCTTATACGAAGATTTTCATCTATCATGAAGTTCGTCGGCTGACAGCTTACCGGAATATCCCTTATATGCAGCGAAACATCGGGGAATATCTGAATAGAGATAAATACCCATATTACTATTGAGAAAACAATTGCCTGAATGATAGTTTTCAGATTATTAAGAAATCCTCTGGCAAAGCGGTGAAAAACATTGTTCATTTGCTGTCACCGCCCTTCTTCTTTTCTCCCGACGGCCGTTTTTCTTTGCTGTTCTTCTTTTTATCCCGGTTCTTTTTCTGCTCGGAAGTGTTAAGGAGAAGTCTGCTTCTCAGGTACTTGCTGAGCTTTTCCTTGTCAAATCCGCGCTCAAGTCTGCCGTTCTCGGCTATCGAGATCATACCCGTCTCTTCGGACACGACTATGATTATGGCATCAGACACCTCGCTCATACCAATAGCCGCACGGTGACGCGAACCGAGTTCCTTGTTGATGAGTTCTTCCTTGGAAGGCTTAGGAAGGAAGCAGCCCGCGGCATATATCATACCGTTTCTGATTATAACAGCTCCGTCGTGAAGCGGCGTATTCGGGAAAAAGATATTTCTGAAAAGCTCCTCGCTCGGGATAGCGTTTATTACCGTACCCGTCTCTATCTGCTCACCGAGTCTTGTCTGGCGCTCGATGACGATAAGCGCACCTGTAGCGGTGCGAGAGAGCTTTTCACAGGCAAGGCTTATCTGCTCAACGGCATGGGTATCTCTGTCGTGGTCTTCCTGCGTCGCGGCAGTATCAAAAAGCAGCATAGGCTTCATCATTTTTGATCGTCCGACTTTTTCAAGGGCGCGACGAAGCTCGGGCTGGAACATTACGATGAACGCAATGAGCCCCACGTTAACGAGCATCTCGCCTATGACACGCATAGCCTTGAACTCTAACTGATACAATATGAAAAGGACTGCTGCGAGAGCGACAAGACCCTTGACAAGCTGCTCGGCTCTTGTTTCACGCACCAGCTTTATGACCCAGTACAGTATAACTGCAAGGAATATGATGTCGAGCACATCAACAAACGTGATCGACCTAAAAACGCTTACCAACGAGTTCCAGATGTCGGTAAGATAGTACAGTAAAGTCTCCACCTTGCTCCATCCCAGATTAAATATAGAGTTACATTAAATATTGTACCATATTTTTTTAAAATTTCAAGTGTTTTTTTGCAATTTTGGTAAAATTTTTATAAAATAGTTTTCAGTCAACATAGGGCATAGAAAAACACCGGCGTGAAATAAAAATCACGCCGGTGCCGGTATTTATTCCTTCGGTCTTCGTTTTACAATTGACTCGATGACACTCGTAAGCACTTTCTCGTCCTTCTGGTTGAACACATCTATCGCGACTGTGAGAACTCCGTTGTGGTCATTTCGGAACGAAAGTCCGGTGACTCTCGCCGTACCCCGCAGCACATCTCCTGCGAACACAGGTTTCATCCACTCGACTGCGGTGGATTTTCCGGCTATAAGGTCTTCTCCCGCGAAATCAAGGCTTGTGTACTGAGCCCAGACGGAAAGGAACGAAAGCATACCGGGAGCTATAAGCTCTCCAAAGCGGGTCTTCTTCGCAAAATCCTCGTCGGTATGAATCTTCACGGGATTATATTTCTTCGCGAAATCAAGCATCTCTTCTTTCTCTATAACAATGTTCTCAACGGTAACTTCCGAACCTATCTGAATGTCTTCAAGATACATAAATTATCCCCTTTGGTTTAAATGCAGTAATCGCTTCCGGAGCCGCCGTGGGCGATAATATCACCGAGCGTTATCCCGTCAAGATACTTTGTGATGACATCGTAAAGCCCCTCCCACACATAAAGCGTGGCACAGCTATCGGCTCTCGGACAGTCATTCACCTCATATTCAAGGCAGGCTACCGGTGCGAGGCTGCCTTCCGTCGCACGGAGAACTTCGCCAACGGATATCTCGTCAGCGCTTTTCGCGAGTGAATAGCCTCCCCTGTTGCCGCGGTTCGTGCGTAGCATTCCGTTCTTTGTAAGGAGCGGGACGATCTGTTCAAGGTATTTCTTGGAGATGTTCTGATGATCTGAGATCTCTTTCAGCGAGATGAACCCGTCATCACCCCTTGAAGCAATGTCTATAAGCATTCGCAGCGCATATCTTCCTTTTGTAGAGATCTTCATAGTCAGCCCTCCCCCATAAATGAGCTCTGTAATGATATTTCCGGTTTGAATGGAATTTACACTATTATACCATAAATCCGGTAGGTTTTCAAGTGTATTTGTTAAAATTCCGAAAAAATGCCCCCATTTCTGCAAAAATGGAGACATTTCTTGTATTTACTTTGACATTTTCAGCATATCGCCAAGCTTTAGCCTGTTTCCGGTATGAAGGATTATTGCCTCATAAACCTTCGCAACGAGCATCATTACGATAACATCCGCCGCCAGCATCACAAGTATAGAGACAATCGTTTCGACAATGCCAATTCTTCCGAGGAGATAGTCCGCGGGGATAATGAACGGCGAAGATATCGGTATATATCTCGCAAGCACAGTCATCATATTGTCCTCTCCGGTGATCTGCGGGAAGTACGCAAGATAGAAACCGAGGACTCCTATGATCGAAAGCGGCTGTATAGCAGAGGAAAGATCCTCCATCTTGCTCACGCTCGCACCGGCAAGTCCGGCAAGTCCGGCAAAGAACAGGAATCCTAAAACGAATGAGAGGATCATTACGATTATTACGCTTGCGTTAACCCCGGAAAAAGCATTGCCGAGGTCGTTCACTATACCGACAGCCTGCATTCCCTCTGTCGCCTCTGAACCGAGAGAAGACATCATTTCATTAGCCTTTGAAATTATTCCGAACGGGAGAGAAATAATGAATCCCGCAGCACCGCCGAAACCTATGATAAAGAACTGAAGCAGCGATACGCAGCACATCGCGAGAACTTTTCCTATGATTATCGCGAAAGGCTTTATCGAAGTGAGCAGATACTCGATCATACGGGACGATTTCTCGATAGCAACAGACTGTGCAACAAGCTGGCTGTATGAGAAGATGAAAATGAACAGTATGATCGAAGAGATCATCGGTACTACCGAGTTGAGCATCATCTGAATGCCGCTGAGTTCCTCCTTGCCTGCACAGCTGAGTCTTGCCGAAACATCGGACATAGCGGTCTTTACCTGATCTTCCGGAACGCCGAGCGACATTAGGTACTGGACCTTGACACCGTTCGCTATGATCATATTTATGGATTCACAGTCGCCCTTGGATATATCAGCTTCGCCGCCCGAATACTTCGAATCAACGAAGAATCTTCCATCTTCAAAGGTTATAACGGACACGATCACTCTTTCCTTGGTGTCCGCTATCTCACCGATCTTCGCAGCAGCTTCGTCGGCGGTGATATTCTGCACCTTGAGATTGGCCGCGCCTGCAACAGCGTCAAATTTGAAGTCATATCCGGTCTCATTGTCTATATACAAAGTATCAACAGTGAAGGTCTCCTCACCTCTTGCGGCACGCTCGGCTTTATCAAGCTCGCCCTGAAGGAATATCGTCGGCAGGAAATCCGCAAGGAACGCTATAAGAGCGACTATGATCGCAATGACGATCGTGCTTATGATAAACGACTTCGTCTTGACCTGCTGCGTAAACGTAAACTTGAATACTTCTTTCCATCCCTTAGTTCTCATTTACATCACCCCCGCATTTCTCAACAAACAGCTCGTGCAGTGACGGCTCTCTCAGATCAAACTTTATTATGTTTATGCCCTTGTCTATCATTTCTTTCAGCATTCTTCCGGCAGCTTCCTCAGACCCGACCTTGAACGACGAGCCGTTCGGTGTCTCCTCAACAAGCGTCATACCGCACGCCGCCGCTATATCGGCAAACGGCTTGTCAGCCTTGACAGTAAGGTTCTCACGTCCGCGCGCTCTCTTTATCTCATTGAGGTTGCCCTGAAGAACAACTTTGCCGTGATGCAGAAGAACAAGGTCTTCACAGAACTCTTCGATAGTCTCCATCTGGTGTGACGACATGATTATGTACTTTCCGTTATCACGTTCCTCACGGATAATGCTCTTGAAGAGGTCGGCGTTTACGGGATCAAGACCGCTCAGAGGTTCGTCAAGAATGATGATCTTCGGGTTGCACAGAAGCGCGGCTGCGAGCTGTACTTTCTGCTGGTTGCCCTTTGAGAGCTGTTCTGCCCTCATCTTCTTGTACTCTTCGATCTTAAGTCTTGAGAAAAGGTAGTCTATCGCAGGCGTTGCATCCTTTTTCTTTACGCCCTTTATAGACGCGAAGTAATACATCTGTTCAAGGATATTGTACTTCGGATAAAGTCCGCGCTCTTCGGAAAGATAGCCCACGCGCTCCTTCATGATGTTGAGCGGCTCACCGTTCCATGTTACGGTACCGCTGTCCCTTGTAAGCATTCCGAGTATCATTCGTATCGATGTGCTCTTACCGGCGCCGTTTGTGCCAAGAAACGCGAACACGCCGGGTTCGTTTATCGTGAACGAAAGATCTTCAACGGCTGTCTTCTCTCCGAATTTCTTGGAGAGATGTTCGACGACAAGTGACATAGATTTACCTCCTTTTTGTGCCTGAAACGAAATATCGCTTCGAGCGCGTAAATATAATTTACATAATTATAGTACCCGAAGCGTAATTTGTCAATAGTATTTCCTTATTATTTTATCTTTTTTCGACGGTAAGCTTCATGCCTGTCTTTGAAGCACCGGCAACTTCGAGTTCTTCAAACGTAGGTATGCAGACTGCATCAATATTCTCTTCCGCAAGGAAAACTCTCGCAACAGCCGCTGCCTTTACTGCCTGATTGACAGCGCCGGCGCCGACAGCCTCGACTTCTGCTTTTCCACATTCGCGGATAACGGCGCAGATGGCTCCCGCAACTGACTTCGGGACACTTCTTGCCGAAACCTTGATAACGTCCATTTCCAATTTCCTCCCTTTTATTTTTTATGCAACCGACAGTTTATTCTGCCGATAAAGCCTAAACCATGTAAATTCTCTTTATGCCTGTGCATTTCCCGCTTTTTCCGTCTGTTGAAATGACTGCGGCATTTATCATTATATCCCCTTCCGGATATGTATGTTTCTGCGGATAATAGGTCGTAAGCCGCGCTATTATCGCATCCTTGTCCACACCGAGCACAGAATCACGCACACCGGTATATCCGACATCGGTGATGTACCCCGTATGTCCGCCAATTATCTGCTCATCGGCGGTCTGAACGTGGGTGTGTGTGCCTATGACAGCCGTGACCCTTCCTGCGAGGTAAAAGCCCATTGCTTTCTTTTCCGAGGTAGCCTCCGCATGAAAGTCAACGATGATATTTGGGGTATCGATCTCCGCAAGAAGCCTGTCCGCGCAGTGGAACGGGTTGTCACAGCTCTCCATGAAAGCCATTCCGATAAGGTTTATGACCGCTACGCGCGTTTTTCCCATATCCAGTATGGTATATCCGCGCCCTATGGTTTCTCCGAGATTCGCGGGACGCACTATGACGCTGCTCGTCTCATAGAGCTCGTTCATTTCCCTGCGCCGGAAGCAGTGGTTGCCTGTGGTTATAACGTCGGCGCCGTCGAGCAGTATGCCTGCGGAATACGGTGTTATACCGTTCCCGTCGGCGGAGTTCTCACCGTTCACTATCGTAAGATCTATGCTGTTCTCGCGCTTTATCTGCGGGAGAGCGGCGATAAGGAACTCGGCGCTTTTCTGCCCGACAACGTCTCCTACAAAAAGAATATTCATTATCTTTCGAGGATCTGGCTTCTGTCAGGTCCTATGCCGACCATAGCGATCTTACAGCCGCAGAGTTCTTCGAGCTTAAGAATGTATTTCTTGCATATATCGGGCAGTTCATCGAAACTTGTGCACTTCGATACGTCGTCATCGAATCCCGGGAACGTCTCATATACGGGCTTGCAGTCGGCAAGCTCTTCGAGTGTCGGCGGGAAATCCTTTATGATCGAGCCGTCGGGCTTTTCGTAAGCCACACAAATCTTGAGGTCGCCGATACCGCTCAGCGTATCGAGCTTGTTTATCGCGAGCTTCGTGAGCCCGTTCACGCGTACAGAGTGACGGACGATTACTGCATCGAACCAGCCTGTCCTTCTCGGTCTGCCGGTCGTTGTTCCGAACTCGCCGCCCTTGTTGCGTATAGTATCGCCTGTCTCGTCGTTGAGCTCTGTCGGGAAGGGTCCCTTGCCCACACGCGTGGTGTAAGCCTTCGCAACACCTATTATATCGCTTATTATCATGGGACCTACGCCTGTGCCGACACAAACGCCTGCGGAAACGGGGTGAGACGATGTTACATAGGGGTAAGTACCGAAATCTATGTCGAGAAGCGTAGCCTGTGCGCCCTCGAACATTATCTGCTTGCCTGCTTCGGCAGCTTCATATACAATAACAGAAACGTCATCGACATACTTTGCTATACGCTTTCCGTACTCGGTGTATTCCTTTATTATAGCTTCGATGTCATGTGCCTCACCGCCATAGACCTTGGTGATGATCTCGTTCTTGAGCTTTCCGGTAGAACGAGCTTTTTCCGCGAAGATCTCCGGGTGAATAAGGTCATAGACTCTTATGCCGCAGCGCTCATACTTATCCATATATGTAGGACCTATGCCGCGCTTTGTAGTTCCTATGTCGCTGTTGCCGCGGAACTGCTCGGAAAGACCGTCGAGAGTTATATGCCACGGCATGATAACGTGAGCTCTCGGGTCGATCTTGAGATTATCGAAAGACACACCTCTTTCGCCAAGGCTGTCGAGCTCGCCGATAAAATCCTTCGGGTCGAGAACAACGCCCGCGCCTATGCAGCAAAGGGTCTGCTTATAAAGGATACCGGAGGGTATAAGATGGAGCTTATACGTCTCTCCGTCGTTTACAACAGTATGTCCCGCGTTGTTTCCGCCCTGTGAACGTACAACGACATCTGCCTTTGACGCGATGATGTCAATGATCTTACCCTTTCCTTCATCGCCCCACTGTGTTCCTACTACAATACTTGCCGGCATTATGATACCATTCCTTTCAAATTTGCAGATTTATGCTTTAAGCACAACCGAAATTATTATATCACATTTTGATCTGTTTGTCACCCCTTTTTTGAAAAAATTTTTTCGGTTTAACACAAGACCGCAGTATCACGGCACAAAAAATCCTTCCCTGCGCATACAAGGAAGGATATATTTGTTTTCAAAACGTCTCAGTCTTCATCATAAAGGTCGTCAATATCATCGCTTTCGCTGTCGGTATTGGTCAGCCCTGTCGTCGTGTCCGTATTTGTCGGTTCGGGATCGGTCTCGGGAACTATCGGCTCTTCTTCGTCCTCATTCTCGTCAACGACTACGATCTCTTCTTCCTCCTCGTCCTCTTTCTCGGCTTCCGTAGTATCAGCAGCAGGCGCTTCTTCCGCAGGAGCAGCCTCAGTCACCGCCGCGGTCGTTTCTTCCGGAAGAGACGCAGCGACCGTATTCGCTCCCGCAGAGGATACGCCCTCTGCCGCATAAGAGATCGTACTTCTCGCTATGTAGTTCTTTATGCCCTTGACGATACCTGCGGCAATTCCAGCGCGATGAGTCGGCGACGCAAGTCCGACCGCGTCCTGGATATTATCGACAAATCCTGTTTCAACAAGCACTGACGGGAAATCCTGCTGAAGAGTAACGTGATAATAGCTGTAGCGCGCGCCTCTGTTTCTGTCCGCTCCGTCGGTATAAACATTCGTCTGATAATACGACGCTATGCCCTTCGAGATCTCTGCCGCGAGCGGCTCCGACCAGGACGTGAAATAGTACGCCTCAGCACCCCTCGCATCTCCGAGAGCCTTATTGGCGTGAACGGATATGTATATATCGCAGCCATAGCCGCGTGCATATATCGGTCTTTCCTTCGTAAGCAGGAACTCACTCTCGGTCTTCAGGCGGATTACGTTCGCACCGGCTTCCTTGAGCTGTTTTTCCAGTTCCTTTGATATTTCGAGCACTACCTCCTGCTCGACAACTTCGCCGATAGCACCTGGGTCGAGCACAGCCGCAGACTTGCCGTAGCCGTGGCCCGGGTCGATAACGACAGTCAGACCGCTGAGACTGTTCACAGGAACAGGGAACGACAGCACAAGGTCGCCGTTCGCGTCGTATTTCGCAGCGTGTCCGAAGTAAGTCCCGGGCTGACGCAGCTCAAGGATAAGGCGGAACTTCGTGCCGTTGTCCTCCGTGACGGTATCCCACTTGCCCGACCTGAACACAAGGTTATGTTCAAACGACGGAAGTGCCGTTACGCTTGTTACATTCTCGAAGGTTATATAAAGGTGTGTGGCTGTGAAATCCTTGACGTTATAATCGCCGTCCCAGGCGGTATAGTAGTTGTTACCCGCAAGGCGCATATTAAAGCCGGTCCTGTGGTCAAGACTCATCTTTATGTAGCTGTTGCCGTTGGATGTGCCTATCGACTTCACGAAAAGCGCGTTCTGCGTTACGGCAGTTCCCTCTTCGAGAGAAGAAGCGCTTGCCGCGATACGCTTTCCGGACTCGGTGACATAATAGTTTCCGGACGTAGAGCGGTAAACTTCCTTCGTTCCGGAAGGAAGCTGAGAGAACAGCGGCGACGGAATATCGTCCGCGGTCTTTCCGTCATAAACTATTGTGTTGTCCGCAAGCACCTTGACGAACTTCACGGTCTCGCCCGCAACGTGTGACGCGCCGAGAGTAGCAAGCACCTCACCGCTGCCTATATCGGAAGCGTCCGTTGCCATTACGGCTTCTGCCTGCTTCGGAGGTTCAGGCTTCGCGTTGACCGTAACTGTCGCGCCCGCGGCTTCCATGCTGTAGCCCGCATAAGAAGCGTAGATCTTTATCGAGCCGAGCTGCTGCGCCTGTCCGACAATACCTTCGGGAGCGGTGTACGTTCCCGTGTAGCGTGTATAGGTAGAGTTTATCTCTTCCTCGTCGGTGCTCTCCGTCGCTGTCATGGGAACAGTCACGCCGTTCAGAGTACCGTAAACATTCGCGCCTTTGTACGCACGCGCAGTAAGGGTTATTTTCGTGCCTCCGTCAACGGTAAGGCTCTTGCCGTCGGAAATGGTCGCGCCTATGGATTTGAGAACCGTTATCTTGCGTGTGATGCTGTATGTATATGATTTGTCCTTGTGACTTATCGTGAACTTGTTCATGCCGTCGGAGAGCTCTCTCTCGAAATAGAAGTTGCCGACGTCATTGAGGCGTATCTCCTCATTGTTGAAGTAAACCGGGAAGTTGCTGTCGAATGTTCCCATAAACGCGACAGTCGCTTCTGTCGTCGTGAAGGTAAGACTCGACGGCGATGTCATTTTCAGCCCCTCGAAAAGCGAACTCTCGTCTATCTGCTCATTATAGTACGATACAAGCGCAGTCGTCGAGCCGAGCGGATCCTTTTCAAGGCTTTCGAGCGAGTTGAACACGCTTCCGGAGTAGCTTCTTATCTCCTTGGCGACAGAAAGCTGCTTAAGCAGCTGGTCTGCCGACCCCCAGCCGGCAGCATCAGTGCCGATGAACTCATTGTGGTGCAGTATGTAGAGCGGTATATCCGCAGCATCGGTGAGATCTCCCCACCAACCTGTTACTTTTTCATAAGGAAGAACTTTTGATGTGAGTGACCCGTATGCGCGCAGGATAGCGAAATCGACATAGCCTTTTTCAATGAAACTCTTTGTATCAGCGTGACCGTCGTAGAAAGCCTGCACAGCATCGCTTGTCTCGCTTCCCTCCTCGTTGACCGAGGAATTTGCCCACATATCATTTATAATAAAGCCGACCGCTATGGAATTGTCGGTATTTCTTATAACGTCCGCGGCGGTGCTGAAATACTGTTCCGCTGAGTCGTAGAGCCAGTTGCCGTAGCCTATACCGGAACCGTTCTCCATGTATTCGCCAAAGCTCGAAACATTCTTGCGGACATAGTAGTCGTCAAGAATGATACCGGCGCAGGAATACCGCAGCGCAAAGCGGTGTGTCTTCGAAACAAGAGTGTCTATCGCAGCAGAGCCGGAGCGCGAATCGGAAAGGGCGTACCCTATATCGAAAACGACATAGGGTGATATGCCGCACTCATACGCCGATGATATCGCGGCGAGCACGGGATCACAGTCCGGAGCGTTCGCGTCGAGCGTATAGTATGGCGTGCCGCCGTTCATCGTATTGATTATTACGGTGTTAAGCCCGAGCTCCGCAAATTCGGAATAGATGTTGTCGAGTTCGTTTGCGAGAAGAGACGGATCGGGTTCATCCTCACCGAAGAAATCCACCGCGGGAGTTATGACCGCCGCACGCATATCGGTCGGAAGAGTGAACATAGGTATATCTTCCGCTGCCATGGGGACGGGCGTTTCTTCATCATCAACGATCTGTGCGAAGAAATCCGTATCATCCGACAGATCGTCCTCTATTTCGGCAGATACCGACAGCGTCAGAGCTGTCAGCGTTACTGCCGCTGCCGCGACAAGCGCGGCCGTTTTTCTGAAAAATTCCTTCATTTTCACATTCCTTTTGCCGGCCTGTACCAAAGGTCAGCGATATTATTTCTGCTTTTTCCGCCGCCGGCAGAAAAAGATGTCTGATCAGTCACTTTTTTAGATTATCGAGTTCTGTTTTCATAGCCGGCGTGGTATAGCCGCTGTCAAACATATATGAATAGCTGTAAAGAGCTATTCCGGAACAACCGTTCGCGTCAGCGTATTCCTTCTGGCGCTTCAGCATAGTGGTCGTATTCTGCCACTCGTACTTTCCCGCGCCTGCCCATTTGTCCTCGTTTCCGATCTTGTAAATGGACAGACCGGCGTAAAGCTTCGTTTCAGTGCCGCTTACTATTCCCGCCCATTCGTTGACGCACCCCTTGAACGGAACACCGCTGTTTTCAAAACCGTAGTATATCTGCGGTGCAAAGTAATCGACATAGCCGCCCCTGCACCACGCTTTGACATCGGCGTACAGCTGGTTCAGGTTGTTGATGTTGTTTCCCTGCGGCGCGGCGCCGAATATCGCGGAACCGCACTCGTGAGCAGCATTGTACATCTCCTTTACCATCGCGTTCACGTTCGATACGCGGAACGCGGAGAGAGAGGAGCTCCCGCTCGCCGAGAATGCCGCGCTGTCAAAAGACGCGTCTGTGGTCGGATAGAAGTAGTCGTCGATATGCACGCCGTCAACGTTATAGCCCGATACTATCTCGCGCACATTGTCGCCGATGAGCTTTCGCACTGCATCATAAGCCGGATTAAGGAACCATGTCCCGTTTACGTTTACTACATACTTCCCCTTTTCAGAGCCGTTATACCATTTCCCGACCGGATAGTCAGCGGAAACGGAAGCTAAATCCGTTCCCGACCCGAGGCGAAGCGGGTTTATCCACGCATGGAACGAGATGTTCCGGGAATGAGCCTCGGATACCATTATTTTCAGCGGATCGAAGGCCGTTCTTTTTCCGTAGGTGCCGCTTATATGCTTTGTGAACGGAAACAGCGACGAATAATAATACGCATCACCGAACGCACGGACATGAACATAGACCGTATTCACGCCCATTCCCGCACAGTTGTCGAGCATCTTCCCGAACTCCTGTTTAAATGCGGACTCTGATTTTCCGCAAAGGTGATTATAAAGCTCGATGTACGAGATCCAGACAGCCTTTACATAGCTGTGATTTATCGCTTTATAGCTGTTTTTGCCGTAGCTTCCGCTGCTTATCGGAGCCGGCGCGACTGTGGTCTGCTCTGCCGATGTGGTTTCATGCGCTGTTGTAGTTGCAACGGTCGTTGTTGTCTGTGCCGCAGTCGTTGTCACTGCAGTTGTCACGGGAGCCTGAGTCGTTGTCGCCGGAGCCTGAGTCGTTGTCACCGGAGCGGTTGCTTCCGCGGCAGTCGTTTTTGTTGTCACAGCGACAGGAGATGTCGTATCTGCTGAAACAGCTTCGCTTTTTGTCTCTCCGGCTTTTTCTTCATCGTTTCCTACCGCCGTTGTTTCGGGCGCATGATCGGGAACAGGGGCGGCAGTCGCCGCTGTGACAGCATCGCGTTCGAGGGCTATACCGCCGAAGTCGCCGTTGCGTATATCCTGTGCCGGGTAGAACGAAATACTCTCCGACGCTGCGGAAGCAACAGCAGTATCGGAAGTCTCCATACTTTTGCATCCGGCAATAAGCGAAAACGCAGTGAGTGCGGCTATAAGAGAGCAAATTTTTTTTGGCATTTTCAAAAGATACACCCCCGCACGCACTGTTTCGCATTATGATTATAGCATCTGAAAACCGTTTAGTCAATAGGTTTCGCAAAACTCGTTCATAAAATTTAAAGCTATGAAATTGTGCAATTTGTTCATATTTTATAAATCTCAGAACGTCAATATTTTTTACTGTCAAAATATTGACAAATGGCTATATATATAGTACAATATGTTGTGAACTAAAAAAATCCCGGCGGACAAATACTGCCGGAACAGGAGGCAACAGAATGGGACTGACACTGACCGAAAAAATAATCAAGGAGCACATAGTTGACGGCGAAATGATAAAAGGTAAGGAGATCGGACTTCGCATCGACCAGACCTTAACACAGGACGCTACCGGAACTATGGCATATCTCCAGTTCGAAGCTATGGGCGTTGACCGCGTGAAAACCGAACGCTCGGTAGCTTACATCGACCACAACACTCTCCAGTCCGGCTTTGAGAACGCCGACGACCACCGCTTCATAGGAAGCGTCGCAAAAAAGCACGGGATCTGGTTCTCGCGCCCCGGCAACGGTATCTGCCACCAGGTACATCTTGAGCGTTTCGGAAAGCCCGGCAAGACACTTATCGGCTCCGACAGCCACACCCCCACAGGCGGCGGCATAGGTATGTTCGCGTGCGGCGCGGGCGGACTTGACGTAGCTGTGGCTATGGGCGGCGGCGCTTACTACATAACCATGCCCGAAGTGGTCAATATAAAGCTCACCGGCAAGCTCCCCGACTGGGTATCGGCAAAGGATGTCATCCTCAAGGTGCTCCAGACACTCTCCGTAAAGGGCGGCGTCGGCAAGGTTATGGAATATACGGGAGAAGGTGTTCTCTCACTCTCCGTTCCGGAGCGCGCAACTATCACGAATATGGGCGCGGAGCTCGGAGCGACCACTTCTATATTCCCGTCCGACGAAACGACACGCGCTTTCCTCAAAGCGCAGGGCCGCGAAGAAGACTACATTCCGCTCTCGGCTGACCCCGACGCGGTTTACGACCAGACAGTCGAGATAGACCTTTCCGAACTCGTACCGCTTGCAGCTTGTCCGCACAGCCCCGACAACGTAAAGACGATAGACGAGATAGGCAACATAAAGATAGATCAGGTGTGCATAGGATCCTGCACCAACTCGTCCATGCAGGATCTTCTTAAGGTAGCTCATATACTCAAAGGCAAGACTGTTCACCCCGATGTCAGCCTTGCGATAGCTCCCGGCTCGAAGCAGGTATATAACATGATGGCACAGTGCGGCGCACTCTCCGATCTTATCGACGCGGGCGCAAGAATACTCGAATGCGCGTGCGGTCCGTGCATTGGCATGGGACAGTCCCCGAACAGCCACGGCATCTCGCTTCGTACTTTCAACCGCAACTTCGAGGGAAGAAGCGGAACAAAGGACGGTCAGATCTACCTCGTATCTCCCGAGACAGCAGCTATATCCGCTATAACCGGCGTTCTCACCGACCCGAGAACTATCGGCGCTATGCCTCCCTATGTTATGCCGGAGCACTTCATCATCAACGACAATATGGTCGTTGAGCCGGCAACTCCCGAAGAAGCACCGAATGTCGAGATACTCCGCGGTCCGAACATCAAGCCTTTCCCGATAAATCAGCCTCTCGCCGAGAACATCGCGGCAGGCGTAACGCTCAAAGTCGGCGACAACATCACGACAGACCACATCATGCCCGCAGGCGCAAAGATACTTCCGCTCCGCTCGAACATTCCCGCTATCTCGAAATACTGCTTCACAGTATGCGACGAGACTTTCCCGAAGCGCGCAAAGGAAGCCGGTCAGTCGATAATCGTCGGCGGCTCGAACTACGGTCAGGGCTCATCCCGTGAGCATGCGGCGCTTGCTCCGCTTTACCTCGGCGTAAAGGCGATAATATGCAAGTCTTTTGCGAGAATACACAAGCAGAACCTCATCAACAACGGCATTCTTCCGCTCACATTCGTGAATGAAGAGGATTACCTCAAGATAGATCAGGGCGACAGACTCGAAATACCCGGTGTAAAGAGCGCAATAAAGCACGGCGACAAGATACTCGTCAAGAACATCACCAAGGGCACACACTTCCACACCACGCTCGAACTCTCGGAGCGCGGCAAGGGTATGATACTCGAAGGCGGTCTGCTCAACTATACAAAGAAGAACGGGTGAGTTTCGTAAACTTTACCGCGCCGCACAAAGAGGAGGAATTTGTATGATATGTCCGTTCTGCGGAAAAGAAATGCAACAGGGTATCCTGTCCGGCGACGGGAGAAGCAATGTCACATTCAAGCCCGGCGAAAAAAAGACAGGCGGTTTTGACCGTCTTCTCGGAATCGGCAAAATTACTGCCGCCAGACACGGCCTCACTACATTCACGATAGATGCCGATTACTGCCCTTACTGCAAAAAGATGATATTCGATACCGAAATAAAAGAATAAGAAAGGATAAAAACCAATGGCAAAAATTCAGATGAAGACACCGCTCGTCGAAATGGACGGAGACGAAATGACCCGCGTTATCTGGAAGATGATAAAGGATAAGCTCCTTCTTCCTTATGTTGATTTAAAGACCGAGTACTATGACCTCGGACTCGTTAAGCGCAACGAGACCAATGACCAGATAACTATCGACAGCGCCAACGCCACAAAAAAGTACGGCGTCGCTGTAAAGTGCGCGACAATAACTCCGAATGCGCAGAGAATGACAGAGTATAACCTCAAGGAGATGTGGAAGTCACCCAACGGCACTATCCGTGCTATCCTCGACGGTACGGTATTCCGCGCTCCGATAATCGTCAAGGGCATCAACTCGCTCATCCCGACATGGACAAAGCCTATCACAATAGCGCGTCACGCTTACGGTGATGTATATAAGAACAGCGAGATGAAAGTGAAGGACGGCTCGAAGGCTGAGCTTATAGTTACCGACAAGGACGGCAACGAAACACGCCAGCTTATACACGAGTTCAAGGGAAGCGACGGAATCATACAGGGTCTCCACAACATCAACGGCTCTATCGCGTCCTTCGCGCGTTCGTGCTTCAACTTCGCGCTCGACACGAAGCAGGATATATGGTTCGCGACAAAGGACACTATATCAAAGCAGTACGACCACACTTTCAAGGACATCTTCGCAGAGATATTCGAGACAGAATACAAGTCGAAATTCGCTGACGCGGGCATCGAATACTTCTATACACTCATAGACGATGCAGTCGCAAGAGTAATCCGCTCTGAGGGCGGCTATATCTGGGCCTGCAAGAACTATGACGGCGATGTTATGTCGGACATGGTGGCGACCGCGTTCGGAAGCCTCGGTATGATGACATCCGTGCTTGTTTCCCCGTCCGGAGTATATGAGTATGAAGCTGCTCACGGCACAGTAACACGCCACTATTACAAGCACCTCAAGGGCGAAGAGACATCGACCAACTCGGTAGCAACGATATTCGCGTGGACAGGCGCGCTCAAAAAACGCGGCGAGCTCGACGGAACGCCGGAACTCACAGAATTCGCAAAGAAGCTTGAAGCTGCAACGATAAAGACCATCGAAGACGGCGTTATGACAGGCGACCTGTTCGTTCTTTCTACTCTCCCGAACAAGAGAAAGGTCAATACCGAACAGTTCCTCGATGAGATAAACGAAAGACTCAAAGCAACAGTATAATGCACAAAACACCGGTCATAACGGTTTGACGCTCTGCGCAGACACGCCCGGCTGCATAAAAAGGAGCTTTATTATGTCCAAAAACGAAAAAGTCTCAAACTCGGTCATCCGCAGGCTTCCGAGATATTACAGATTTCTCGGCGAGATCATGTCAGAGGGAATAAGCAAGATATCCTCGCGCGAACTCGCGGAAAGAATGAAAGTCACCGCGTCGCAGATACGGCAGGACCTCAACTGCTTCGGCGGTTTCGGTCAGCAGGGCTACGGATATAACGTCGCTGAGCTCCGCGAGGAGATCGGCGCGATACTCGGTGTGAACGGAGACCACCCGGCTGTGCTTATCGGCGCGGGAAACCTCGGACGCGCGCTCGCAGTGCATCTCGACTATGCGAAATACGGCTGCCGGCTGTGCGGAGTATTTGACAGCAGCGAGCAGCTGAGCGGCATGAAGCTCGGCGCACTTACCGTAATGCCTATGTCCGGTCTTACAAGTTTCTGCGAAAAATGCAGACCAGTCATAGCGATACTGTGCATACCGAAGGAAGCCGCATCGGAGGTCTGCGAAAAGCTTGCAGCGCTTGGCGTAAAAGCATTCTGGAACTTCTCGCACTATGACATTTCGCTCGACAACATCCCCGATGTCGTTATCGAGAACGTTCACCTCGGTGACAGCCTTATGGCACTGTGTTACCGGATAAATCAATCAGAGAAAAAAGAGGAAGAGAAGCAATGAAAAAAACTAAGCTTATCCCTGCTGCGGCAGGGCTGGCCGCTTTAGTAATGATCGCCGGCTCGTGCGGCGAAGCAGAGACAGTGACCGGAAAAGAAGGCATGGAAAAGTTTGTGAGGGACTATTACTCCAACGAACATCTTGTGCTTACAGAGACGATAAGCGACAATAGCCAGACACTTGCATGGTTCGTATCAGATTCCGAGATGCTCAATACCTGTATGGCGATCTCATTCAAAACCAAGTCCGGCAATAAGTACGAATTCATAGGACCGGAGAACGTTGATAAGGTCGCGGACGAAATATGGAAGTGCTTCTGGCATGACGGCGTTTCGTTCTATGTCAACAACCAGAAATGCACAGAATTCATATTCTCGGACAACGGCAGCACGATGACATCACAGCTCGGCGAAAAGCCGACAAGCTTATTCTGCAATCTCAGCGGTGCTGACAGCAACCTTCGTGTAGTTTTCAAAGACAAAAACGGTAAAACGATACACTGATACCGGCAATAACAGATGCAAAAACCCCGTGGGTACATCGTACTCACGGGGCAAGTTTTTATTCAGCCGTTTTATCAAAGACCGCAGAGTGCCTTTGTGTCTCTTGCGATAAGAAGCTCCTCGTTCGTGGGTATTACCCATACTTCCGTCTTGCTGTCGGGAGTGGAGAGCTTGCAGAGCTTTCCGTGTATCGTCGAGTTGAGTTCTTCGTCGATCTTTATTCCGAAGTAGTCCATATCGCGGCAGACATCACGTCTTACAAGGTCTGCGTTCTCACCGATACCGCCGGTAAAGATAACAACGTCAAGTCCGTTCATAGCGGCAGCGTAAGCACCGATATACTTCTTTATGCCGTAACGGAGTATCTCGCCTGCGAGGATAGCGCGCTTGTTGCCCTTCTGCGCAGCGTCCTCAACATCGCGGTTGTCGCTCGAAACGCCGGAAACGCCGAGGAAACCGGACTTCTTGTTGAGATATTCAGCCATTTCGGGAGCAGAAAGGCCAAGCTTATCCGCAACGAAGGTAACAGCCGACGGGTCAACGCAGCCCGAACGTGTTCCCATAAGAACGCCGTCGAGGGGAGTAAAGCCCATTGATGTATCTACCGACTTGCCGCCGTCAACAGCCGTTATGGACGAGCCGTTTCCAAGGTGGCAGGAAACTATCTTGAGATTTGCGAGATCCTTTCCGGTCTCCATAGCATACTTCATTGTAACGAAGCGGTGCGATGTACCGTGGAAGCCGTACTTTCTTACCGCGTACTTCTCATATACCTCATACGGCATACCGAACATATAAGCCTTTTCGGGCATTGTCTGGTGGAATGCGGTATCAAAAATAACTGCCTGAGGAACGGAAGCCGGAACTACCTTCTTGCAAGCACGGAGTGCAAGAGCGTGACCGTGGTTGTGTACCGGAGCGAGCTCACGGAGATCGTCGATCTTGTCGATAACTTCATCGGTAACGAGAACGGACTTCGGGAAAACTTCCGCACCCTGGACTATGCGGTGACCTACTGCGGCGATCTCGGACATATCCTTGATAACTGCCGCATCGCCCTTTGTGAGGACTTCGACTACCTTTTCAAATGCCTCGGTATGGGTCGGGAACTCACAGTCCGCTTCGTACTTTCTGTCGTCGAAGGTGCTGTGCTTGATGTGACCGCCGATACCTATTCTTTCGCAAAGTCCCTTTGCTATGACCTTTTCGTCGGTCATTTCGATGAGCTGGTACTTGAGGGACGAGCTTCCCGCGTTGATAACTAAAATGTTCATTTTTCAGTTTCCTTTCAGATTTTTTCGTGCCATGCGGCAAATATTACCTACTAATTTTACACTATTTTAAGAAAAAAATCAATACCCCTGCATAATTTTTTACCGATACAGGGGTATATCGTATTATTTTTTCGCATCTTTTATGCTCTTTCCCTCGTCGTAATCGTCGAGGAAGTGGTGATACTCTGCGCCGTCGTGGTACGAGATGAGCGTCCGCAGATTCACATTTTCGACACTCCGGAATATATGCATATCTATTTTCGGGTCGGTCGCGCGGAGCTGTTTCAAAAGCTGCTTTATCTCCTGACGTTTCGAGCCACCGTCACCGTTGACATCTATCGACTGAGTGACACTGCACGCACAATTGAGGAATTTCAGTCCGTTTACATCGCGCCATTTTATTATGTCGTCCTCACGCACCATGTACATCGGACGAATGAGCTGCATAGGCGGGAAGTTTTCACTGTGAAGCTTCGGCATCATAGTCTGCATTTGTGAGCCGTACAGCATTCCCATAAGTATCGTCTCGATAACATCGTCGAAGTGATGCCCGAGAGCAATCTTGTTGCAGCCCAGTTCCATTGCGTTCTTATAAAGGTACCCCCGGCGCATTCTCGCGCACATATAGCAGGGATTCTTACCTATAACTTCAACAGCATCGAAGATACGTGCCTCAAAAATCTTTATCGGTATATCGAGAAGCGCGGCGTTTTCAATTATTCGCTGCCTGTTTGCGGGAGCATAGCCCGGATCCATAACAAGATATTCCGTCTCGAACGGAACGAGGCTGTACTTCTGCAGCTGCTTCATACACATAGCCATGAGCATGGAGTCCTTGCCGCCGGAGATACAGACCGCTATACGGTCGCCCTCCTGTATCATTTCGTAGGTCTTGATGCCTTCGAGGAACTTTCCCCATATCGGCTTACGGAATCTCCGCACTATCATGCGCGTTATTTCTTCCGCTCGGGTCATTTCATTTTCCATATCTTTCATATAATGTAGAACCAGTCGGTATCGTGCTGTGTGCCTGCGGGTTTCGAGGAATCCGGAGCGTCGAAGTTGAACCGGAGTTCCTGATTTACGACACTGACCTTCGCTCCCTCCGGAACGGATTTTGTGATGAACGCATTACCGCCGATAACGGCATTTTTGCCTATGACAGTATTTCCGCCGAGAATAGACGCGCCGGAGTAGATAGTAACATTGTCCTCGATTGTGGGGTGACGTTTCTTGCTGCGAAGGCTCTGACCTCCGCGGGTAGAGAGCGCGCCGAGAGTTACACCCTGATAGATCTTGACATTGTCGCCTATCTCGGTCGTTTCACCGATAACTATGCCGGTTCCGTGGTCTATAAAGAAGTACTTGCCGATAGTTGCGCCCGGATGTATGTCGATACCGGTGCAGCTATGGGCGTACTCGGTCATTATACGCGGGATAAGCGGAACTTTCAGAAGAAACAGCTCATGAGCTATACGGTTGACAAGTATAGCGAACAGACCCGGGTAGGAGTAGATTATCTCATCCTTGTTGTACGCGGCAGGGTCGCCCTCGAACGACGCTTCGACGTCCATTTCTATATATTCGCGTATCATCGGAAGCTTTCCGAGAAACTCGAACGTTATGTCCTCTGCCTTCTGCGCAAGGGTAAGCTCGTCGGCGTTCTTAAGCTCGTCATCATAGCGGAGAACTATCGAGATCTGGCGTATGAGCTTGAAGATCACATCCTCAAGGAGCATGGATATATTGTTTCTCACGGTATAAACGCGGTATGACTTGTTGCGGAAATACCCCGGGAAGATTATCTTTCTTATGCTGTAGATTATCTCTACAACGACCTCTCTGTCGGGGTGGTCAAAGCTCTTTACCTCATCTATGACCCTGTTGTTGTCATAGTCACCGAGAAGTGTCTTTACAATGCCGTTTATGCGGTCTTCTATCTGTTTCATCTGTGCCTCCGAGTCCGCCGCGCACAAACGCAGCAATACACACTATTTTAATAGTATTATATGCGCTTATCATCGTTAAGTCAATGACCGCCGGGAAAATTCGTAATATAAAACAATTTTTCGCACTGCGGCAGACTTATTTCGGTGCAAGAACACAAATCGCAAAAAAACAATAGGGCACCTCTAAAAACCGCTTTGAAAAGAGAAAATGAGTATAATTCTTATGCCGCTTTCAAAAGCGCATCCTTGCGCTCTTCTGGCGGCATAGTCAGAGCATCCTGCTCTGGCGCCAAATGCAAGGAAAGGCTCCGAAAGCGTGCTGGCGCACGGTGAGGAGGCTTGACGCAGCTATCGGTGCAAGTAGCTCTTTTTCTCTCAAATGGGTTTTTAGAGGTTCCCAATATATTGATGCATTCATCCGGCAAAATCGGATCACCTGAAAGAGCTCCCGTAAAGAAGTTTCCCGAAATGTGAAGGATAAACGCACACAAAAAGAAAACTCCAGAATGTTTCCGTTCATATTTTGTGAAAAATGTTCATACAAGATGTTGACAAATCACGACATTTGTAGTATAATTTAGTGTGATATATAATGAAGTGAAGTTTTGCCCGTTTACGCGCAGAATTGTATAATAATGTCAGTATCATGACCCGAACTGGAGAATGAAAATGGAAAACAGATGCCCGAAAAGCTCATGCAGCATTCTTATCCGCATAGCAGCGGTGTTCATCGCCGCACTCATATTCCTGACGGCTTTCCCCGCAGCAGGCTTACGCGCCTCCGCTCAATCGACAACTCCCGTATATTACGGTGACTTCGCCTATGTTATAGATGTGGACAAGGACACGGGAAAGTTCGTGGCATCCATCTTCAACTTCACACCCGCCGATACCTCAAAAACAGACTATAACATCACAATACCGGATACTATAGATAAGGACAAATACCCCTACCCCGTTACATCGATAAGCCCGAACGCATTCAACCGGTCTATATATAAGGATAAGATCACAAAGGTAAAGATGCCGAACACAATAACATCTGTCGGCGATTACGCGTTCCTTGACTGCAAGAACCTTGAATCCGTGGATTTCGGAAGCGAGCTCCTGACCATAGGCAAATACGCTTTTGCAGGCTGCTATTCCCTGAAAGAAGCGAAACTCCCGCAGAAGCTCACCGAGATAGGCGATTCCGCCTTCACGAACTGTACTCATCTCGAAAAGGTCGAGTTTCCGAAGACTCTCAATTACATAGGTCAGGGCGCATTCACGAATTGTACTACACTCAAGGCGGCAGAACTGCCCGAAACTCTGAAAGCGATAGGTTCGTCCGCTTTCTCCGGCTGTACGTCACTCGGCGCGGTAAAGCTCCCGTCAGCGATCACCTCTATCGACGCGAATACGTTCCTGAACTGCTCGTCTCTCCAGACCATAGCATTCCCCGACACACTGAAGGTGATCGGTACTAACGCATTTTCCGGCTGCTCCTCGCTAATGACGCTCACCTTCCCCGACAGACTTGAGGAAGTCGGCTCACAGGCATTCTCGAACTGCAGAAATCTCACAGCGGTCATAGTACCCTATGATCTCCAGAATATAAGCGATACTGCGTTTATGAACTCACCCGTCGAGATATGGGGATACTCCGGTTCCTACGCAGATAATTATGCCTACAGGAACGGCATAAGACAGTTCCACCCGATAGGAACAGTTCAAAGAGTCACTTTTTCAGCAGACAACTATTATGTAACGGTAAACAACATTGTTATCCAGTCGTCAAAGGGTAATCTCATTATACCGCCTGCGAACGTTGTCAACGGTGAGATGCTCACAATAAGCGTAACAGCGCCTACGGACTATCTCGTCGATTACATGACGATAAACAACGAGCCTTTTGTAAACGGCGGTACTTATACGGTCGGCAGCACCGATGTGAATATTTTCGTTTCATATAAGCGCCGGGAAGCCACTACCACTTCCTCGCCGGCGATCACGACTGTAACGACATCGAATCTGCCGCAGACGTCCACATCGCAGAACACGACCACCGCATCTGCGGCGGCGCCCAACGATGATGATGACGATGATGAAGAAGAGATCCCGATAAGCGACGACACAACAACAAACAACGGCGGTAATATCGAGGACGAAGGCACCAACCAAGACTCCTATGTCAAAGTTGACAGCGATCTGAGGGATGTCGGCGGAAAGAAAGTACGCATCATAACCCGCCGCGACTATTTCATAGGTCCTGCAACAGTGCGTGTAACAAATACTCCCGAGGCAGAGGACGCGGCGAAGGGCGCTGTTGAAGCAACAGACACAGAAAACGCACAGTTTTACGCGTTCGACATAAGCCTTTACGATGAGAGAGGCAAAGAAAACCAGGGCGTTCTCGCGAAAGGAACGATAACATTCCAGATACCCGTGCCGGATTCCCTGCTTCCCTACGCAAACAGCATAAAGGTATATCATATCGTTGACGACGCTCCCGTACTTGTAAAGAGCAATATCATCGAGGATATTAACGGCGTTAAGAAGGTTCAGTTTGAGGCAAAGGAATTTTCGCCGTATATGCTTGTCGCCGTGACCGACGGCGGCACGGTGCCCACAATTGATGAAGACACCACAAAGCCGATCAATAACACGACAGACGATGACGAAGACGAAGATGTCGGTATCATTACCGAAGATGACGACAAAAACAACAATAACACCCCGGATGCGGCAATAGTTGACAACGACAAGACGAAAAACACATACCCCTCATACAACGGCAATATCAACCCCCATACCGGCGCGATCATCGCCGGCGGCGCAATCTGCGGCATATCGCTGATATGCATTCCTCTCGTAAAGAGCCGCAAAAAGAGAAAGCGCACGAAATCACCCATAGAATAAAAACAACGGCAGTTCCCGAAGGAGCTGCCGTATTTTTATCACATAAGCTTTTTCACCGCGTCCGGAAGTTCGGTTATATCCATTATCCGTGCATCATAATTGTCCGGTGAACCGAAACCATAGCCCGCATGGATAAAGGAAACTCCCGCACCCCGCGCAGCTTCGCCGTCCATTATCGTATCACCGACATAAACGCACTTGTCAAGCCCGTTACGCTCTGCAACAAGCTTTATGTTACCAGCCTTATCGAGACCGGTGCGGCCGGCAGACTCGAAATCACCGAAAAGCTTCTTAAACCCGCATTGTTCAAGGAAGATCTGGATATAACCGTCCTGACAGTTGCTTACAACGGCAAGGAAATGATCCTTGCTGAGCTCCTCCATTACCTCTTTTTCGTGAGGGAATATGTACGACGGGTGATCGGCAAGATATGCATTCTCATCTGCGGTGCACTTGCGGATAAGTGTAAGTCTCTCCTCCTGCGGCAGCATAGGGAACATTATGTCCGCTATCTGTTCGAGAGTCTTACCCATATAGCTTCTCATCTGCTCCTGAGTGAAAACAAGCCCGAGGTCTGACTGCTCGGCAATGCACTTGTTCCATGCCTTTATGACATTTGCCGACGAGTCCCAGAGCGTCCCGTCGAGGTCAAAAAGTATTCCTTTTTTCATTTTTATCTCCTTTGCATCATCTTTACATATAACGCCTGACAGATAAAACTACGGGCAGACTGTCTGTTCCGTCTCTTTATCGCCCTTAAGCTCTATGATTTGCTCAAAAATGTGATTTATCCGAAAAACGACATTATTTAATGTCTGCTCATCAACCGCGAATCGGCTTCAAAGCGCAGCTTGAAGCTA
>CAMVNQ010000018.1 GCA_947168885.1 uncultured Clostridia bacterium
ATGTCGCAGGAACAGATAGAAGCTATGCTTGCGGGAGCTTCACAGCCCGAACCCGCTCCGGCAGAAGAACCCACGGGCGGAAAACTGTCGCAGGAACAGATTGAGGCAATGCTTGCGGGTGCTTCGCAGTCCGAACCCGAGCCCGAACCCGCTCCGGCGGAAGAACCCACTGGCGGCAAACTTTCGCAGGAACAGATAGAAGCTATGTTAGCCGGAGCTTCACAGTCCGAACCCGAGCCCGAACCCGCTCCGGCAGAAGAACCCACGGGCGGCAAACTTTCGCAGGAGCAGATAGAAGCTATGTTAGCCGGAGCTTCACAGTCCGAACCCGAGCCCGAACCCGCTCCGGCAGAAGAACCCACGGGCGGCAAACTGTCGCAAGAGCAGATAGAAGCTATGCTTGCGGGAGCTTCACAGCCCGAACCCGAACCCGCTCCGGCGGAAGAACCCACTGGCGGAAAGCTTTCGCAGGAACAGATTGAAGCTATGCTTGCGGGTGAAGAAGAAGCCGGGTCTGAATCAGGCGACGAAACGCTCTCGCAAGAACAGATCGAGGCTATGCTTGCAGGAGAAGCAGAAGCCGAACCCGAACCGCCTGCACAGACACCCACACCTGTGCCTGTACCCGCGTTCACAGGCGGCAAGATGTCTCAGGCACAAATAGAAGCACTGCTTGCCGATGATGATGATGAACCGCAGGAAGAGAGCCCGGCGGCTCCGGCAGAACAGGAAAGCACCGAAACTCCTGCGGCAGAAAGCGAAGCTTCGGAAGCCAGCGAAGAAGCACCTCCTGCCAAAACGAAGAAGAAAAAAGAACCTTCTGAAAAGAAAAAGGCATCCGGCAAAAAGAAAAAGGCTGACGGCGAAACCGAAGAAGCTAAATCGGGAAGCGATGACAGTTCATCCGAAAAGTCCAATATCAAGGTTAAGATACTTGGTGTAGTGAAGACTTTAGCGCCATTTATCGGTGTTATCGCAGCATTTGCTGCCGGATTCACTGCGTGCCTTTTCATAAATACCGACATCATGAAGTCTGACGGTGAAAAGCTTGCGATAAAATCGGCGAATGCATACAACTCAAGTCTTCCGCTCAACAGCGAACTCTGCATATATAACGCCTACGTCCGCAACAGCACGGCAGCTGATGAATGTATGCTATACACATTCACCGAATACATGGGCACCCGCACTACTAAGATCTGCAGAGTGGTCATCGAGAAAGACGATCCGGACACTATTAATCTCTACTACATTATCGATCCGGAAAGCCCGACATACCTCGCCATGAAAACGAGCGATGATCCGAGCGAACGTATCCGTGCAAGCATACTGCGCAATTACTCCGATCTGACTGAAGCGGCAGACAAGGATATTCGCTCCGGCTCGGAGGAATGGACAAGGATAGACTGCTCCAAGATAAACGCAAATATAACTTCCGAGCAGAGCAACCACTGAACGTACAGCATATTGTCCGAAATAATCAGCCCAAAGGTGTGCGCTGCCAAGAAAGAGAATTATCATAACTCTTCTATTCCGCTTTCTGCGATGCAAAATACTTCATAAGTTGTAGATAATAGTAAAAAAACGAATATTTTTCTCTTAAATATTGTATAATAATGCGTTTTTTTCTGTATTGCTTTTTTGGATTATTTGCGATATAATATTAAAGTATAGAGATTTCCCTGATCTTATATGGTAATAAAGAAAAACAGAACAGAAAGGAACAACAAAATGAGAAAAACAGCTTTTGTCGCAGGTCTTCTGACCGCAGTCTTCTGTATCTCCGCGTGTGGAACCAGTGTTCCAAAGAACACAGTCAACAGCCTTGATGATCTCAAGGGCAAGACTGTAGGCGTACAGCTTGGCACAACAGGAGATATTTTTGCCGGAGACATAGAAAACGCCACTATTGAAAAGTACAACAAAGGCGCAGACGCTATACAGGCACTCAAGCAGGCAAAGATCGACGCCGTAATGATCGATATGGAGACTGCAAAGGCTTTTGTAAGCAAGAACCCTGATCTTAAGATACTTGACGAACCTTTTGCACAGGAAGAATATGCTATATCTTATGCAAAGGGAAACGATGATCTTGGCAAGAAGATAGATGAGGCTCTTACAGCTTTGAAATCTGAAGGCGTTCTCGACAACATCGTTACCCACTGGATAGGTGATGCGGCAGATCACGTTTCTTTCACTCCCGACAGCTCTATAACGAGAAACGGAACAATTACAATGGCTACAAATCCCGAATTCCCGCCCTATGAGAGCATGGAAGGCGGTAAAGTCGTTGGTATCGACGTTGATATGATGAACGCTGTATGTGACAAGCTCGGTATGGAGCTGAAGATCGAGAGTATGGAATTCGATTCGATAATCACAGCGGTCACCACCGGCAAGGCAGATGTAGGTGTCGCAGGTATGTCCGTTACAGAAGACAGACTCAAGAATGTTAACTTCACACAGGGCTATGCAACATCGACACAGGCTATTGTTGTAAGAACGTCATAATAACCGAATTCTATAAAACAATTTGCATTACCCCCGCCGCCGGCGGGGGTAATGCAAAAATAAACGCTTTTTCCGGAGGAAAAACAATTGGACGAATTTGCTCAGAAGCTTTATGACACATTCATATTGGACGACAGGTGGAAATACCTCACAAACGGACTCTGTACGACACTTATTATAACGGTTTTCGCTGTTATGATCGGAATGCTGCTCGGTTTTCTTGTCGCGATAGTCCGCGCAACACATGACAAGACAGGAAAGCTTAAGATACTCAACTTCATATCAAAAATATACCTCACCGTTATAAGAGGTACGCCGGTTATGGTGCAGCTTCTTATCATCTACTACATCATCTTCGCTTCGGTGCGCATAGACAAGACCTTTGTCGGCATCCTCGCGTTCGGCATAAACTCGGGCGCCTATGTTGCGGAGATCGTCCGCTCCGGTATAATGTCCATTGATCAGGGTCAGTTTGAGGCAGGCGCGAGTCTCGGTCTGAACTATCCCAAGACTATGCTGTTCATCATACTGCCGCAGGCGTTCAAGAACATACTGCCTGCACTTGCCAACGAGTGCATCGTGCTGCTCAAGGAAACATCGGTAGCCGGATATATCGCCCTCGAAGACCTCACCAAGGGCGGCGACATCATACGAAGCGTCACTTATGAAGCATTCCTTCCGCTTATTGCGGTCGCGCTCATATACCTGATCATAGTTGTGGGACTGAGCTCGCTCGTCGGGAAGCTTGAAAGGAGGCTGAAAAAGAGTGATAGAGGTTAAGGATCTCAGAAAATCGTTCGGCGACCTGGAAATACTCAAAGGCGTGACCATAAACATCGAAAAAGGTGAAAAAGTCGTGGTTATAGGTCAGTCAGGCTCCGGAAAGAGTACGTTCTTACGCTGTCTCAACCGTCTTGAAAAGCCCAGCGGCGGCTCAATAATGTTCGAGGGTACAGATCTTATCGCGGCTACGGACAAACAGCTCTACAAAGTGCGCGAGAAGATGGGTATGGTGTTCCAGCACTTCAACCTCTTCCCTCACCTTACGATACGAAAAAATCTCACGATAGCGCCCGTAAAGCTCAGGGTAATGTCAAAGGAAGAAGCCGATGAACGCGCGGAGATAATGCTGAAAAAGGTAGGTCTTGCCGACAAGGCGGAAAGCTACCCGAATATGTTATCCGGCGGTCAGAAGCAGCGTATAGCGATAGCAAGGGCTCTTGTGATGAACCCGGACGTGATGCTCTTCGATGAGCCGACATCGGCTCTTGACCCGGAAATGGTCGGTGAAGTTCTTGAGCTTATGAAACAGCTTGCCGAAGAGGGTATGACGATGATCGTCGTTACGCACGAAATGGGATTTGCAAAGGAAGTCGCATCGCGCGTAGTGTTTATGGACGGCGGTGTCATAGCCGAGGAAAATGACCCGCAGACGTTTTTCAGCAATCCCGAAAGCCCGCGTCTCAGAGCGTTTTTATCAAAGGTACTTTAATGTTATCCCCGCAGCACGCGGGGATAATTGCTTTTATTTCATAATACATTCAGGAGAAAAGTATTTATGTCCAAAAAAGTTCGCGGAAGCATCATGCTTCTTCTGACCGCGATTATATGGGGTCTCGCGTTCGTCGCACAGAGCGACGGAATGAACTACGTCGGACCGTTCACCTACAACGCGAGCCGAACGCTTCTCGGCGGAGTCGTGCTCATACCTGTCATAGCGCTTTTCCGTCTCAAACCGCAGAAAAACAAGGCTGATGCACCGGAAAAAGCTCCGCTTAAAACGACAGTGATCGGCGGTATAGTCTGCGGCGCGGTATTCTTCATAGCCTCTACCCTTCAGCAGATCGGAATAACGATGACAACGGCAGGAAAAGCGGGATTCGTCACCGCGCTATACATCGTTATTGTACCGATAATCGGCGTAATAATCTACCGCAAAACGACGCTGAAAATATGGATATGCTGCGCAATAGCGATAGCGGGATTCTACTTTCTCTGCATATCCAGTGACTTCAGCGTTTCGGCAGGCGACCTGCTCGTTCTTGCCTGCGCGTTTTTCTTTGCGGTGCACATCATGGTCATAGACCAGTTCAATGCCAAAAACACCGACGGAATGCTCATGTCCTGCATCCAGTTCTTCACCGCGGGCATTATGATGCTCGCCTGTATGTTCATCTTCGAGAAGCCCGATATAAACGCGATCTTCGCGGCGTGGCTCCCGATAATCTACGGCGGCGTGATGTCCTGCGGGGTTGCCTACACGCTCCAGATACTCGGTCAGCGTCACACCGAGCCCACTGTCGCAACTCTTCTTATGAGCCTTGAATCCGTTTTCGCTGCACTTTCGGGCTGGCTGCTCCTCGGCGAGAGCCTTAGCGTCAAGGAGATCTGTGGCTGCGCCCTCGTGTTTATAGCCGTCGTTCTTGCGCAGATAGATTTCAGGCACAGAACATCTGACGCTTAATGCGTCAGATGTCTTTACAGACGGTATTGGGGCTTCGCGCCCCAAACCCGCGCCAGCGTGGTCTGTCGGTCAGCCCCTCTGTCACCTTCGGTGACACCTCCCCGCTGACGGGGAGATCACGCTGGACCCGATAACATTATCAGCCAAAAATCCCCCTGTCGCTGTGACAGGGGGATTACCCTATATGTTACGTTACACCACCTGCGTACCGCCGGCGCCTCTGATGCGCAGCTTCTTGCAGCTTCCCTCACCGAAGAGCGAGTCCATGCTCTCACGGTACTTGTCCGCAAGCTCGTTGGGCACAAACGCCTGTATAGTTCCGGCAAATCCGCCGCCGTGTACGCGGCAGGCTCCCGCGCCGTGGAGCGTAAGTTCACTCACCGCGAGCGCGAGCGTGATCCCCTGTGAATGCGGATCTTTCGTAGAATAAAGGTTTTGCAGCCACATCGCCGACGATCTTCCGGATTTCTTGACAATATCGAGGAAATGCGCCATAGCGCCGCTCTCTATCGCCTTTGCCGCTATAACAGCCCGTTTGTTCTCTAAGAAGAAATGTCCTGCGCGGAGCAGAGCACGATCGCTGCACGTTTTACGGAGCTCGGGGAGTTTCGCGTAAAACTCGTTCTCGTCGCAGGCGCGCAGATATTCCTTGCCGAGCTGCTTCGCTACGCTTAACATCTCAGAAGGAACTGCCGAATAGTCATCCGACAGATCGGCGTGACTTCCCTTTGTATCGGTGATGAACAGCGAATAGCCGTATTTGTCAAGATCACAGCCTGCGGCAGTCACCTTCGGTGCGCCGGTATCAGCGAAATCCATGAATACCGCGCTTCCGACCGAGCACACCGTCTGATCCATAAGTCCGCTCTTTTTCCCGAAGAACACATTCTCTGCATACTGGCCTATCTTCGCTATCTCAATAGCTCCGACTTTTCCGGAATTGTATCTGCGGTCTATTATCGTTCCGATAAGCACCTCGAATGCCGCAGATGACGAAAGTCCGCTCCCGCTAAGCACATCGGATGTGGTGTAAGCATCAAAACCGCCGTTTGCATAGCCGAGCTTTTTAAACCCCGCCGCCACACCGCGTATGAGTGAGTCCGATGTTCCTTTTTCGCTTTCCGCGGGCGCAAGGCTTGAAATATCAACATTGTTGGGTTCGTGACCTTCGGAACGAATGCGTATTATGTTGCTGTCGTTAAACGAAACTATTCCGATAACGTCGAGATCAACTGCCGCCGCAAGAACACATCCGTGCTGATGATCGGTATGGTTGCCGCAGATCTCGGTCCTTCCCGGTGCAGAAAACACACTTACTTCACCGTCATCGGGAAAGAATTCCGAGAATTTATCGCACGCGGAAAGATAACGCTTTTTCTGTGCTTCGACCGCGCCTTCGCCGTAAAGTTCCTTCAGCTTTGTATCGAGATCCCCCGATGTTATTTTCGCCTTTAATTCGCTAATATTCATACTTGTTCCTTTCAGATGTTTCGTTTTTTTGACTGTCCGCAGTCATTCCGGCACTTTTCGCTTCACAGACCGAGCCTTTCCTCAAGCCTGTCGCATATAGTTTTCAGTGCCTTTATACGCGCGTATTTCTTATCGTTGCCCTCAACGACCGTCCACGGCGCAAAATCAGTAGATGTGAGCTTTACCATGCGGTCGACCGCTTTCTCATACTCGTCCCATTTCTCACGGTTGCGCCAGTCCTCATCAGTTATCTTCCACTGCTTAGACGGAGTATTCTCACGCTCCTTGAAACGGCGGTACTGTTCGTCCTTGTCTATGTTTATCCAGAACTTGATTACTACCGCGCCCCAGTCCGTGAGCCAGCGCTCAAACTCATTCATCTCCTGATATGCCATATCCGCCCGCTCTTTCGGTGTGAAGCCCTCGATAGGCTCTACCATCACACGTCCGTACCATGTGCGGTCAAAAATAGTGAAGTGACCGTCATTTTCAAGACGTGTCCAGAAGCGCCAGAGGTAGTGTCTTGCGAGCTCTGACGGCTCGGGAGCGGCAATAGGCTTCACCTCATATCCGCGCGGGTCGAGCGATGATGCTACGCGCTTGATGTTACCGCCTTTTCCGCCGGCATCCCAGCCCTCATAAGCAATAACGACCGGAATCTTGCGCTGATAGCATATATTCTGGAGTTCGAACAGGCGGCTCTGATATTTTTTGAGCTTCGCGCGGTACTGCTCCTCGGTAAGCTCCTTGTTCATGTTTATTGCAGCAAGCTTCTTTGTCTTGACCATATCGAACTTCGGCGGAGTATATTTCGTAAGAGGAAAATCATTCGGCATTATATACGGCTTTCCGCTTGCCTTAGCTTCACACGCTCCCTCTATTGCTTCCGTCACGATTCGCATTATCTCATACTGTGCGGTGAAGCGGTCATTGGCGGGTATGATATGCCACGGCGCAGCTTCGGTGTTGGTAGCTTCAAGCGTCTTTTCATAGCGCTTCAGTATCTTGTCGTAATTCTTATTGTTAACGAAATCGTGCTCATCAACACGCCAGCGCGTGAATTCATCCGAAGCAAGCTTTTCAAGGCGCTTCTTCTGCTCCTTCTGGGTAATATGCAGAAACAGCTTTATGATAAGATAACCGTCGTCGTGAAGCTGACGCTCGAACGTATTTACATCGGCGATACGGCGCTTGTACTCGTCCTTGTCGATGCTGCCGTGCATATATGATTTTACATTATCACTGAACCAGCTTCCGTCGAGGATAAGGAATTCACCCTGCTTCGGCAGTTTCATCCAGTAACGGTGCATCCACGGTTTACGCTTTTCAAGCTCATTGGGTATGCGTATCGGCTCTACGTTATAGAAACGAGGATCCATATACTTGATGAGTTTTGCGATCTGCGAGCCCTTCCCTGCCGCTGCCCAGCCGTCTATCGTTATAATCACCGGTATCTTTGCCGCTTTTGCCGCATTGGCGAGATCTATGAGCTTTTCCCGCATCTGCACGAGCTCTTCTTCCGCTCCTTCTCTGCGGAGCTTTTCCTGTTTTGTCGCTTCAAGCATATAAATGCCCCCTTTACTGATTACAGGCGACGGTCACATTGCCGCCATTTATTAACATTATACACCGTTTTTTATGCATTGTCAACATTTTTTCGACAATAAGCTATGCTCCGGTGACATATTTATTTACATCAAACCTTATATATGATATAATTTTGATGTATATTTCCACATATCGGAATAATAAATGTAATTTGTCCGGAGTTATTATGCAAAAATTCATTCTTATCGCAATAATCCTTCTCTGCCTTGTTACTATCAGTCTTTTCCCGCTCGACCTGTTCGTGCTGAGTGTACCGGAATGGGTGATATACACTCTACTTGGTGTTATCGCCGCGCTTACTGTAATGATCTTCAAAGTACACAAGAAAAAAGCGCCGAAGATCACCGCCGTAATCCTTACCGTCATTACGGCCGCCTCAGCTGTACTTGGTATTTACATCGATCCTTACTTCAACAGCATCACTTTACGCAGCGCGCCGAGAACTCTGCCCTACGACACGGTCATACCGGCGGATAAGGCAATAGAAGATCTCAAATATGTGATCCATTATTTCATGAAGGACCACCCCGTAAAAAAGGTAGGCCACGGTGAGCATACCTACGTACTTAAGATCGCCGATGATGTCGAAAGCAAGATAGAGCAGGCGGGAAGCGTTACCGTAAACGAGCTTTGCGCGTATATCGAGACTGCGCTGTCACAGCTCGGAGACGCACACACCACTGCTTATACGAGATTTAACAAGCCGCTCTTCCTGAAGCATTACGCAAAATGGCAGACAGGAAGCTGGAAGATAAAGGCGATAAACGGCTTCACGATAAAAGACCTTCTCAGAGAGAAGAAAGACCTGTTCAGCTTCGAAGCGGAAAGCTGGGAGCTCGAACAGCTGAAATCCGAGCTTGTAAAGTTACAGGGGCTCGATTATCTCGGCATCTCCGTACAGGACGGAGTAACCTACACCTATGAGAACGATGAGGGCGAAATCCAGGAGGAGACCTACTACCCCGAGGATTTCGTAACATACGAAAAATACTATGAGCTCAACCCCGAAAGTCCCAACGAGAACGAAGAGCCGTTCGTAAGCTTTACTATCGACGAGGAAAAGAGTCTCGCTGTATTCACACTCAAAGAATGCATCTATAACGACGAGTACGTTAACACCGTTCGAGATATGTTCACACAGGTAAAGGAAAAAAACATACAAAATATCGCGGTCGATCTGCGCGGCAATGGCGGCGGAAACGACCATACCGCCGTCGAGTTCATCCGCTATCTTGATACCGACGGATATAAATACGCGTCAGAGACCATGCTTCTCGGCTTTTTCATGACAGAGCGCTCAAACAACTATGCCGTGAACGAGCGATACTCCGACCTTACATTTTCCGGCAACTTGTATATTCTCACATCGTCCGGTTCTTTCAGCTCGGCTATGCTCTTCCCGCAGTACATAAAAGACAACGGGCTCGGTACGCTCATAGGTGAGCCGCCCGGAAACGACCCGAACGGCTACGGCGAGATAGCCACATTCAGAACGCCGAACGCAGGCATCTTTTTCAGCATATCCACAAAGCGCTTTTATCGTGCAGACCAGAACTGCACCGACAAATACGTTATGCCGGATATTGACTGTGAAGCGAACAGCGCACTCGATGTGCTGTATGATATGTTATAAATTGCCAAACACCGTCATCGTAGTATCCCGCCGCGCGAGCGACTGCTTTGCAGGAGCGGGTCGGAGCGAAAACGGCTTCCTTCAGGTTAGACGTTTTCGCCAAACGAGACTAACGAAGGCGGGAACCAATCCCGTCAATTAAACTACGGCGCAATCGTAAAGCCCATCGAAGTGACAATCGCCGAAGCGAGCGCCCGAGTGGAAAGCGTATGTACTCTCCACTTATCTTGCTGCGGTTACCCTACGTACTGCGAGAATGTGTGATGACACGCGCGAAGCTGATACATCGGCACTTTCCCGCTTAACATATCCCCGCGAGTTTTCAAAGAGCTCGCTGCACAAATCTCGTCTGATCTCAGTGAGTGCTTTATTCGCAAATTACTCCAAAAGTACAATGTACCAGTCGAGCTTCTTTGATCACGAGCGGGTACGGATTCTTTGCTTACTTTCTGTGCCTACGGACAGAAAGTAAGTCGCCACCGCCGCCGCAAAATGACGACAGCTGATCTGCATTCGCCGCGGGGCGAAAACGAACCTGCACTCCGCGGGACAAAAATACATCAATTCTCCGCACCCAATACCGATTTGTGAGGTTATTATGAAAACAAACGAAAAATACGATGTTATAGTTATCGGCGCCGGCGCGGCAGGAATGTTCGCCGCGATAACCGCCGCACAGTACGGCGCAAAAACCGCCGTTATCGAGCGTAACCCGAAAGTCGGCAGAAAGCTCGCAATCACCGGCAAAGGACGCTGCAACGTGACAAATGACTGCGACGCACAAACGGTCATGAAAAATCTTCCCAAAAACCCGAAATTCATGTTCAGCGCACTGTCCGAGCTCCCGCCCGCAGAGATAATGGCTTTTTTCGAGCGAGAAGGCGTGCCGCTGAAAACCGAACGCGGCAACCGTGTGTTCCCCGTTTCCGACAAGGCTTATGACATCGTTGACGCTCTTTACAATAAAATGAAAAAACTCGGCGTTACACTCATTACCGACCGCGTAACAGACATCGAGACCGAAAACGGTGCAGTCACCGGTATCACCGCCGAACACGGCACTTTCACAGCACCAAAAGTGATACTTGCCACAGGCGGGCTTTCATACCCTGTGACCGGTTCGACCGGTGACGGTTACCGAATCGCGAAATCCCTCGGTCACACCGTAACAGCGATAAAACCTTCCCTCGTACCGCTTGAAACACGCGGCGGGTGCGCAGAAATGATGGGTCTCAGCTTAAAAAATGTAACACTCACCATACATGAAAGCGGACGAAAAAAGCCCGTGTTCAGCGAAATGGGCGAGATGCTGTTCACACACTTCGGCATATCCGGTCCGCTCGTACTTAGCGCAAGCTCGGTAATGGGCGAGATAACAGAAGGAAAATACACCGCATACATCGACTTCAAACCCGCACTCGACCGCGAGACACTTGATGCGAGGATAATGCGCGATTTCGACGAGCGAAAGAATATACAGCTCGCAAACGCGCTTCGCAAACTGCTTCCTGAAGCTGTGATACCGGCAGTTCTGAAAAACGCGGGTATCGACGGAACGAAGCAGTGCAACTCTGTCACACGGGCGGAGCGGACAGCACTCGCCGGAACAGTAAAGGCTCTGCCGCTTGAGATCACCTCGTACCGCCCGATAGACGAAGCTATAATCACGGACGGCGGCATATCCGTCAAGGAGATAGACCCGAAAACTATGCAGTCCAAACTTATCAGCGGTCTTTATTTTGCCGGCGAGATCATAGATGTCACCGGCTTCACCGGGGGCTTCAATCTTACCGTTGCATTCGCAACAGGATATTCTTCTGGAAAAAGCATTCAGCTATAACACATATCAGACGGAGGTAAACAAATGAAGCTCAGCGAACTTACGGCATATAAGGACATTGCTGTCCAGTGCCACAACTTTCCGGACGCTGACACTATCGCCTGCGGTTACGCAGTCTATAAATATCTTCTGTTTCACGGTATAAACGCAAAACTGTTCTATTCGGGGCCGAAAAAGATCACCAAAGCGAATATGCTCATAATGATAAAAGAACTCGATATCCCTGTGGAGTACATCACCGAGCTCGATCACACACCTGAACTTCTCGTAACGGTGGACTGCACTTACGGCGAGAGCAACGTGCAGCACTTCGACGCAAAGAATATCGCCGTTATCGACCACCACATCTGCAAGCGTGAGATGCCACCGATGAACGAAGTAAGGAGCAACTACGGAAGCTGTTCGACAATTATATACAAGATGCTTCTCGACGAGGGATTCGACATCGCCGGTGATATAAAGCTCTCAACAGCGCTGTATTACGGTCTCTACACCGACACCAACAGTTTTTCCGAAATCAGCCACGCGGCGGATAAGGATCTCCGTGACTTCGCAAAGTTTGACCCTTCGCTTATTACAATACTCAAAAACTCGGTACTTTCCTGCGAGGAAATGGGCATTGCCGCGGAAGCGCTCAACGGATGCGTTTATCTTAATGACATAGGCACAGCCATAGTTGAGGCAAAACCCTGCGACCCGAATATCCTCGGTTTTATCTCCGACCTGCTGTTACAGGTCGATACCGTGAGCGACTGCGTTGTTTTCTGCCGCACAGGTTTCGGCTATAAGCTCTCGGTAAGGAGCTGCACCAATCAGATAAATGCGAGCGAGTTCGTGAAATACATCACAGAAAACATCGGAAACGGCGGCGGACACGCTGACAAGGCGGGCGGTATGATAACCGACAGTTCTTCCGGCATCCCCGTTCCCGAGCTTATACGCCAGAAAATAATCTCTTATTTCGAGGACACCGATATTTACCATGCAGCGGACGACAACCATATCACCGGAATGTCGCCTTACATCAAGCTAAGCGTAACTATCGGCTACATACCTTCACTTGAGATCGTCCCCGAGGGCACGGAGATACTTATCCGTATGCTTGAGGCGGACACAACGCTAAGAGCTTCTTCCGATACATACCTTATGGTCGGGATCTCCGGCGAAGTATATCCGATAAACAAGAATGTGTTTGAGCAGAAATATGTACCCTGCGATGAACTTCCCGATATGGATCAGGAATACCCACCGGCTGTCATCGACAGCATCAACAACATCAGAATACCGCTTGCGGACAGGATAAAGGGGTGCACGGCAGCGGGGGGCGCAAAGATACTCGCAAAGCAGCTCACACGATACACTAAGGTGTTCACGCTCTGGGATCCCGAACACTATCTTTACGGCCGTCCGGGAGATTATCTCGCTATGAGCGCAAACGACAGCAAGGACATCTATATCGTCCGCAGAAATATTTTTGAAAAAACATATATGCCGGCAGAATAACAGGAGAAAATTAATATGTATATACCTGAGCCAAAAGACACATCGGATATAATCCTTGATGACGAACTTCTTGCTCTGACAGAGGTGATCGCCGAAAACGTTCACGAGATGTGGGCAAAGAAACGCATCTCAGAGGGCTGGAAGTACGGCAAAGAGCGCAGCGATGCGAACAAGACCACTCCCTGCCTCGTGCCGTATGACGAGCTTGATGAGATCGAAAAAGAATACGACCGGAGCACCGCTCTTGAGACGATAAAACTCGTGATCTCGCTCGGTTACAGCATCGAAAAGAAGAAATAACGGAGGAATAAAAATGAAGAAAAAACTTATCGCGCTTTTCGCAGTGATCACGGCGGCTCTTATCTGTACAGTTACCGCTTCCGCAGCAGGAAGCACGGATAAGACGGTAAGCTTCGACACAAAGACTGCCACACTCACTCTCAAGGCGGGAAATGTGAAGAAAGCCGATGTTCAGGCATACAGAAAAAAAGACGTAAAGCACGTTACCGCCGAAAAGGGAGCAGTTCTTCCCGAGGACTGCGAGAAGATGTTTGAGAAGTTCAGGGCGGAGGATATTGACATTTCCCGTGCCGATACATCAAAAGTAACAAGCATGAGAGGTATGTTCATGGACTGCGCCGGTCTGAAGTCCGTTGATCTGTCCGGAATAAACACTTCCGGAGTTACGAATATGAGCAGTATGTTCCGGCGCTGCGAACTTCTGAAAACCATAGATCTTTCTTCGTTCGATACGTCCGGACTTATCAGCGCGGACTATATGTTCGGCGAGTGCACAGAGCTGAAAACGATCGATCTCACGGGATTCAGCACAGAAAGCATAGAATACTGGGATCACATGTTCGGCGGCTGTGCTTCTCTTGAAACGATATACGTTTCCGACAAGTGGACGGGTGTCAAGGAAAGCTATGTTACAACATGGCTCCTCGAAGAAATATTCGACGGCTGCACCTCGATAAAGGGCGGAAACGGTACGACATACGACAAAGACGCGAAAGATGACAAGATTTACGCACGCATAGACAAAACCGGCGAGCCCGGTTATCTTACATACAAAGCAGCTGATAATGACGCGGGAAAAGTTGATACAGCGCTGGGCATTTCGTATGAAGAACTCAGCTCGGATATGGTAAAGCTGTACTGGAACAAGGTCGAGGGTGCCGACAGCTACGATCTTTGCACCGCTTGGGGCGCGGTCAGCTACGGAAAATACGAATCGCTGACATTATACAATGAAGCTTCGCTCACGAAGAACGAATGCATTATAAGCGGTTTTAAGCCGTCGACCCAATACACGGTATGTGTAAGACCACGCGCAAAGGACAGCAAAAAAACGTTCGACGATATGTATCTCAAAATTATAATGCCGAGCGCGGATTACGGCCCGGGAAACGATGTTAAGGCTCCCTCGCGGGTATCGTACAAGCTCGTGAACCACGACAAGGCGGCTCTCAAATGGGGGGCAATAAAAGGCGCGGACGGATACAAGCTTTACAGACAGGTTATACCCGAGGAAGGAAAAATAGTCTCGTTCAGCACGTTCGAAGAAACGGCGACACTCACAAAGACGCAGTACTCTCTCACGAAACTTTCCGCCAATACAAAGTACACCTACGCTGTGACCGCGTTCGTAAAGTCCGGCAATAACATCGTCGAGAGCGCACCCTGCACGGTAACGTTCACAACGCCGTATAAGTGGTACTATCAGAAAGGCGCGGTGCTGTATAACAGCGACGGGACGGTTGCAGAGAACGACCGCGAGAATGTGTACAGATGTCATTACGACGGAAGCGGTCTGAGGAAGTTCAACTACTTCAAGTATATCCCGGAAGAATGGCGTTCGGAGGGTGCTACCGAAAAGTCGTACAAGGTCGATGATGTTCAGCAGTACGGCGGATACATCTACTTCTACCTCACGAACCTTGATGAGTTCATTGATGATGTCGGTTACAGCCATGAGACCTACCGCATCAAGAGCGGCAGCACGAAGTTCGAGAAAGTCTATACGAGCGGCACACCGGACAGAAAGCTCGTTCTCGACGACGGAAACTCGTATCTCGGATATGACAGCGGCAAAGAAAACGGCGAGCTTATATATCTCACAGACGCAAAAGTCCAGAAAACGGTCGTTGATAAGAACGGAAATTTCCGCGGCATTCCGCTGTTCAGCGAGAAAGGCTGGTACATAAGCAATTTTGCGAAGGATCTCGAGTATCTCTACTTCTTCACCACGCCGTACCGCATCGACGAAAACGAAAAATTCGATGAGGAGGATTATGAGCCGAGCAAGTACGCGAAACTATGGAGAATAAGTCTCGACGAGCCGGAAGATCTAACCTACGACAAATACGGCTATCTGAAAATGCCCGACACGAAAACCATTCCCGAGTGCATCGGCAAGATAAGCTTCCCGTACTTATCGGGAAATAATGCAGAAAAATACAGCTATACAGACGACATACATCTTGTGGGCTGTAAGGACGGTTATCTGTACTATTGCGTAAGCGAGCGGAAAACGGTCGAGGACGGGATAAACGAAGTGCTTTACCGTATATCTACGGAGAAAAAGAACGCCAAGCCCGAAAAGCTTGCAAAGCTCGACATTGACAGCGCATGCTTCGATATACAGATAGACGGCAATTATATCTACATTACCACAGAGAGAGGCGGATGGCGTATAAAGCTCGGAGGAGAGAAATTCACGCTCAAACAGACATTTTCCATAAATGCGGACGAAGATGAAGACAGCGGTCAGTTCACTGCTGTTATCGAAAACGGCTATATCTACTTCCGGAGCGGCGAGACATACTACCGCGTAAAACTCAACGGAAAGAAACTTACAAGCAGCCAAAAGCCGTTTGCATGGAGATAAACAGGAGATAAATATGAAGATCACTACCAGAAACACATTAGCGGTATTTATCGCGTGCGCTGCATTGCTCGCGGCGGCGGGCTGTGCGCAGAACGCACCTGCGGCAAACACCACGTCCGCTGCAACAACGACGGCAGCCGAAACGACGAAGGCTCCGGAGACCACCACCGCAGCTCCGGAGACAACAACCGACGCAGCAACGACAACACCCGAAGAAGAAACGACCGAGCCGGAGCCCGAAGTTACCGAAGTTCCCACATACGAACCGGTATATGACTCCGATCAGGCCAAACACCCGTTCATGCTCGGTGTGTGGATTGCAAAGGACGAGCACCTGGAAAACGGAGAGCTTCAGACCTACGACGAAAGTTATTACTGCTTCCGCGAGGGCGGCACCGGCACAGTTCTTTCACAGTCTATGGGGATTGGGCTTGGGTTCGGCTATGAGCAGTACCCTGACGAAGCACTAAAATGCAAGTTTGAACTGGGTGCCGCTGACAACTTCAGAGACATGGAGATAACGTCGATCAACGGCGACGACGAATATACGGTAAAGTGGACGGACAACGGTATAATCGAAACATGGAAATACCTCGGTCCTGCCGAAGATTTCGTATTTTACAGCAACCTATCGCTCGCAGAAATGGCGAAATACTATTACGGTATCTTCATAGACGGTACCGTTCCTTTAGAAGCGACCGCAAGCCCTCGTCCCGACGGGCTTATCAGTATAAAGCTCTATAATCCAGATGTGTCGCTCGACGGAAGCGAATGGCTCACATGGTTCTACATCGACAGATACACAGGAAAAGGTCACGATATGGACGGCAATCCGATCGACCTCACGCAGTTCGCGGGAAGCTGGCCCGATATGCCCTACCCCGACAGCTTCTCTTCCATGCCTGCTATACCGGAGCTCGCCACTCTCCGCGAGAGCGGCGATATGCTCGGATTCTGGTACATAGGCTATGTTTATCCGCAGATGAACGATTATTATGGGAACTGGGACGCATACCGCGAAATATACAACAGAACCGGCATGGACGCAAAAGTACCATATCTGTGCAGCTTCCCGTCAGACAGTTTCGTTTCCACCGAGGGCGGACAGGAGCTCTATCTGCTTCTCCCAGCAGACATTCACGGCGGTATCACCGTTACGAAGCTTGAATACGATGAGACCACCGGTGAGCAGAAGGAAGGCGAAGAGCTGTACAGAGCTGATGACAACCTGCGTCCCGTGCTTCTCAAATGCAATCAGAGCGAGATAATGCCCGATGTCCTTGTTAGAGTTACCGACAGTAATGGACAGCTGCTTGAATGGAGCCCGTGCATCAGCGGGGAAAACGGAAAGGTAGTTACCGGACAAGCGACACACTCACTTCATGACTTTACCGATTATGAGCACCTTATGCATCCCGACAATATGCCGGCGGTAGGTTGATGCGGCAAACGCGTTTACCTGCCTGAATAACGAAAAAACAGTATCTCCCCCGCTTTAAGCGAAGGGAGATACTGTTTTTTTATGCAATATCACACATTTGCAAGTTTTTTCTCTGCTTCGAGACCCGCGCTGTATCGTTCCATATACTTTGCAAATCCGTCAACACCGCTTTGCACCGGCTTTGCCGTGCGTTTCTCCATTCCGACGAAAACGGAAGTATCGAGCCATTCGGGAAGTGTCTTTCCATTTCCGCAGATCATGAATGCCGCAAGAAGAGCCATTCCCCACGAGCCGCCTTCACCTGCGGTCTTCATCGTAGAAACAGGGGTGTTCAGAGCGTCCGCAAGGTACTGCTGTGCAACACCCTCGACCTTGAACAAACCGCCGTGACCGGTGAACTGCTCTGCTGTGACCTTCTCCTTGCCGAACAGAATGTCCATTCCGGAGCGAAGCGCCGCTACCGAAGCATAAAGCTCTGCACGGAAGAAATTTGCAAGGTTAATGTTACCGTCCGGCTGGCGGAAGTACATAGGTCTGCCGCTCTGAATACCTGTCACAGGTTCACCGGAAAGGTAGTTGTAAGCGACTACACCGCCGCAGTCCGCGTCGCCTTTCAGGGTATTCTCATATAGCATCTTATAGAGATCCCCCTTGTCGACAGGATGACCGGAAAGCTTCGCGAACTCGTCGAACAGCTTTATCCACGCATCGAGCTCGGAACAGCAGTTGTTGCAGTGCACCATAGCCACGGGCGCACCGTCGGGCGTGGTTACTATGTCTATCTCGGGATAAACGCCGGAGAGCGGCTTTTCGAGCACGAGCATCGAGAATACCGATGTTCCCGCAGAAACATTTCCAGTCTTCGGGAGCACTGCGTTCGTAGCAGCCATACCAGTTCCCGCGTCGCCTTCGGGCGGGCAAACGGGGATACCTGATTTCAGGTCTCCTGAAGGGTCAAGGAACTTCGCGCCCGCTTCGGTGAGCGCACCCGCATTCTCACCCGCAGAGAGGACTTCTGGAAGAAGCGCGTGTATATCCTGCTTAAACCCGTGAGACGCGGCAGCCCCGCCAAACTTCGCGAGCATGGCTTCATCGTAGTTACCGCCGCTTATCGGGAACATACCGGACGCGTCACCAACACCGAGAACGCGCTTTCCGGTAAGGAGGTAATGCACATATCCCGCAAGCGTGTTGATATATGCTATCTCAGAAAGATGCGGCTCGCCGTTCAGTATCGCCTGATACAGATGAGAGATGCTCCAGCGCTGTGGAATATTGAACCCGAGAAGCTTGGTGAGCTCCGTCGCGGCAGCCTCGGTAGTCGTGTTTCGCCATGTACGGAACGGTACGAGCAGCTTGTCACTGCTGTCGAACGCCATGTAACCGTGCATCATCGCAGAAATACCGACTGCACCGAATTTTTCGAGCTTTATACCGTACTTCTCCGAAACGTCCTTCTTCAGATCGGCATAGCAAGCCTGCACACCGCCGTGAATGTCGTCGAGCGAGTAAGTCCAGTAACCGTTTTCAAGCCTGTTTTCCCAGCCGAACGAGCCGCCCGCTATCGGTGCGAACGTGTTGTCGATGAGGGTTGCCTTGATCCTCGTTGAACCGAGCTCTATACCAAGATATGTTGTTCCGTTAGCTATTTTATCCTTTATCGTCATATTATCACCTTTCTTTTTCGGTCGTTTCTGTTTTCGTCGGCATTATTTTCCTTCAGGAAAGAACTATGCTGACTACCGAGCACTTCGGAAGTGTGAACTTTACGCCACCGTGGATTATCTCGGCGTTATGCTCTGCGGGCTTTAACTTTTCAGGAGAATCGAAGTCGTTGAACGAACGCACATCCCCTGTAAGTATGAGAGACTCCGCCTTTGTCGGAGCAGCGCCCACGATCGAGCACTTGATCTCGAAATCTTCATCGAGAGAGGCGTTCGCATAGGTAAGCGTTATCTTACCGTCCTTGTCCATAGAAGCGGACTGATAAACAGCGGGGATCCCGTTCGTTTCTGTCTTTTCCGTGAAGCTGTACAGAAGCTCGGAATCCTGATGTGTCTTGAACATATCGAAAACGTGATATGTCGGGGTCTTTACAAGCTTGTCACCCTCGGTCATAAGGAGACACTGAAGGACATTGACCGCCTGAGCTATGTTCGCCATGCATACAACGTCGGAATGTTCGTTGAAGATATTTAAGCTTACAGCTGCGACGATAGCGTCACGCATGGTATTCTGCTGGAACAGGAAGCCGGGATTCGTTCCCTCTTCGACATCGAACCAACAGCCCCACTCATCCACCGAGATCTTCATATCCTTGTTGTATCTGCGGATTATCGCGTTGTACTTCTCAATAACCTCACCGATGTACTGCGCGTTCCTTATCGTATTATAGTATTCCTCGTCCGTGAATTTTGTGGCACTTCCCTTGTTGAAGAAATCGCCGGACGGGATCGTGTAGTAGTGCAGAGAGACTGCCTTAGCGTGGCTGTCGCCGACAATGCTCATTATCTTATCAAGCTCGTTGTAGTTGTCGCCATTGGGTCCGCTTACGATCTTGAACAGCTCATTGCCGCTGAAATTGCGGCAGTATGTCTGGTACTGACGGTAAAGGTCTGCGTAATATTCGGGGCGCATATTTCCGCCGCAGCCCCAGTTTTCGTTGCCGACACCGAGGTATTTGAGCTTCCACGGCTTTTCCCTGCCGTTCTTGCGGCGAAGATCGGCCATAGGTGAAACGCCGTCGAAAGTTATGTATTCGATCCAGTCCGCAAGCTCTTCAACAGTGCCGCTTCCGACATTTCCGGCGAGATACGGCTCACAGCCTATCTTCTCACACATATTGAAGAATTCGTTCGTTCCGAAGGAATTGTCCTCGGTGACACCGCCCCAGTGAGTATTCACCATTTTCTTGCGCGTGGATTTCTCACCTATACCGTCGCGCCAGTGATACTCGTCGGCAAAGCAGCCGCCCGGCCAGCGGAGCACAGGCATCCTCACCTGTCTGAATGCTTCGATGACATCATTTCTGACTCCGTCGGTATTCGGTATAGACGAGTTCTCGCCGACGAATATACCGTCATAGATGCATCTTCCGAGATGCTCGGAAAAATGACCGTAGATCTCACGGTTGATGTGTGACTTCTTGTCGAGTGCGTTTACCGCAGCAGATAGTGTTTTCATAAATACCCTCCTTGAACAATAAAAGTTGTCTGTACTATTATACCACACTTGCAGACAAAAAACAATACATATTTTTTAAAATTCCGGACAGAAAAAGGCGGAAGACCCGCTTATACAGCAAGTTTTCCGCCTGTTGTTCGTTATTTTACGATATTTGTATGGTTCTTTACGGTCATCATCATTTTTGTTCTGAAACAACGATCACCTCAGGAAACGCTTTATCTGCTCGTCAGAAGCGGCAGGGAGATTTTTACGCAGATGCGCAAAAATCAGCTCATACGACTCCTCCGGCTCACGGCGATAGACATTATCGGTGAAATCAGCACCCATAAACTTCTCCGGTGTGGAATACTCGGCAACGCCCCAGCCGTAGCGATTTCCGTTCTTATCGTGCATATACACGAAATCACTTATTATGACATAGCACTGGGACTGAAGCCGCGTTATCGCACTGTCAAAACCCTTTACACCGTCCTTACGGTAATCCCCGAGCTTTTTGAGAGTCTTGGATATGACCGGTGCGTTTTCGTCCAGCAGATCATACAGCACTTTATCGGAATGTCTGGCAAGCCCGTCGTCATACCTCGCGTCGAAGTCGTATCCGTCACGGCGATAGTTTGCGAAATCCGGGAACCACTCGCGGCTGATGTACGCCGCCTTGTTACCAAAGAATTTACCGTATGCACACCCTGTTTCGCGAATGACCGGACCTTTCCATTCCCATGCATCCCACCTGCCGCTGTCGGCGGTCCACCAGCATTCGGAAGAAATATTCTCCTCTATTGAGAAGCCTTCTATGTCATTAGCAAAGAACGGGATGAATCCGTACTTTTTTATTGCTTTTACAAGATCGTTTCTGCTCTTTATCATAAGTTTCATTTCTTTAGGTCACTTTCTCACAAATCTGAATACATTCGCTTTATCCTCTTCGCTCATGTTCGCTATATAATCACAGTACATATCGACAACAGGGTCAGATTTACCGGATCTTTGTATCTCCTTAAGTATGCTCACAGCCTCTTCCCTGCGGCCGAGATGGAACAGCCGCACAGCTTCCCTGAAATCTTCCTTGTTTGCCGTGCGTCTTTCACGCTCATCGTCACCAAGACAGTCGAGTATCTCATAAAGCGCGGTTACATCGTTGACGCCCGCGACCTGCACCATGCCGATGTAGCGCTTGTTGAGCGAATCCGGGTCTTTCATACGGTCTATTGTATCCTTGGAAATAATCATCGCGGTATGATATATCTTGGTAAGAGATTCAAGGCGTGAACTAAGGTTGACGGTATCGGATATGACAGTACCGGAAAGGCGTTCTTCTTCCCCTACGATACCTATTCTTGCTATACCGGTATGTATCCCGACACCTATGTTTATGTCGCGCACATTGAGACGCTCTGCGACAGACGGGTCGAGCACGACATCATGGTAGATCCTGATACCGGCCTGTACTGCGTCATCGGGAGACTCGAACAGAGCCATTACCGCGTCACCGATGTACTTATCGACAAATCCGCCGTGTTCGCGTATCACGGGTCCGGCGATACCGAAAATCACATTTACAAAATCGAAATTCTCCTTTGCCGTCATCATCTCTGAATTTATCGAGAACGAACGTATATCGCAGAACAGAACGGAGAACTCCTTGCTTTCCGCGTCTCCGAGCGCGAGATCAGTTATACTGTCCTTTCCGAGAAGCTCACGGAACTTCTCCGGAACAAACTTGTAATAGAAATGCTCGTTCTTATCCTTCTCGTCAAATATGGTCTCAAGATTCTCCGCCATGTAATTGAACTGGCGGCAGATCTCGCCAAGTTCATCATGGGAATTGTTGTCTATTCTTACGGAAAGATCACCGTCGGCTATCCTTACTACGGTCTTGGTCGCTTTCCTTATTCTGAGAGATATTACCACGGAGATCGCCGAAATAATCAACAGAAGAATGATCATATACGGCGCAATGTTATTCATAAGTGTCTGAATGGTATATTCCTGCACAGTGCTGAGATACCAATCGTCGGTTACCGCCACAACATAGGCTACGGTTTCAAAATCACTGTCAACCACCGGAGTTACAGAGATCATCTTACCGATGCTGGAGTAGAACGACAGGATATTACCGGGAGCCTTATTGAGAGGATAATATGCGAAGGTGCTTATAGACGAAACGGGATCTGTTAAATTGTCCTCAACGATTTCCATATCAAAAGCATAGTCCACTTGAGTGAACGGCCGGCTTATCCTCCGCGAATCGAGCATTATCAGCATTCTGCCGTTATCATCGGGGATACATAACCGCAGATCATACAGTGCATTCCACATACCTCTGTTATAACTCAGCGCCCGGTTCAGTTCATAACGGGTGAAGTAATAATCCTCGTCACTCCACTCATCGGATGAGATCAGCTCTTTAAGTTTCTCACCATCGAAAAGCATTGAGGAAATATCACTTATCGCGGAAACACTGTCGCTCTGATGCATAATGTAGATATCAAGTATGCTTTTGCCCGCCTCACGGCAGATTATAACAGAGATCACCAACATAACAGGGACTGTTACAAGAAGCTGCTTCATCAGCAGGCTTTTTTTCACTGTGATGATAAACACTATAAACATAACGGCGCCTATCCCAATCAGTATGACCGCGATAAAAGGCAGGTTGCTTATGAAAGCGTTCTTGAACGGCATTTCAAAAGAACGGTCAAACTTTCTCAATCCGTTATCGTCATAAACAGCAGTCATACTGCCGAGATTAAGATAGATCTTATCGCCGGCCGGTATTATCTTATCTATCATAAATCCTTCATAAAAAGGCTGATCGGGGTGTACAATTTCACCTTCATAAAGCGCGTAGATGTCAGCAACAGGCTGTAATCCGCCATTTTCAAGGCGGTACAGAATATTGCTCCTGAAGCCGGCAGAAACATATATGATACCGTTATGTTCCGCAGCGCCGGTTATATAGTCGCCGTTTTCAGCGTTGCCGATGCCGGACGTGCAGCGGTAAAGCGGCTCCTCTCCCCTGCTTCCGTCGGCACCGACACGATAAACGCATCCGTCGCTCATTACTACGAGAAAATCATCTTCAAGCGCAAATACGCTTACCGCGAAAGTACCGTCATCGGGAATCCACTCGCCGGTCATACGCCGTTCTCCGCCGTTGGAATCTACACTGTAGAATTTCACCCCGAACATATCCGGACGCGCGAAACGTATGACACCGTTCTTTTCCGCGAACGCGCAGAGTCTCGGTTCCTTGGTCGGCGGATCAGGATCTTCTCCGTAATCCATACTGTTGAGCAGCATCACCGAGTGTCCGCCCGGAAGGATCTCAACAATACCCTCAACATCTATAGCCGACATATTATCCGACCACTGGACACAATGAAGCCACACCTTCCCGTTCTCCCCGGTCAGGACATCGAACCGGGAAAGCGTACCGCAGATGTCTCCGAGAACATCGCGATCTATCATATATTCTGCCTTGCCAGTCGTCATATCAACAAGACCGATATAGCCGTCGTTATTGTTGAGTGTTTCATTTATAGCGATCATTCCGTTCTCAGAAATGTCCATATATTTAATTCTACCGGGGTCTAAGCGCGAACCCACAAATAAGCCGTCAGACGTTTTATATCTGAATATATCAGTAAGTCCGGCGACAACAAGGGCTATGATACCCAGTGAGATAAATGAAATGAAAAAATATGGTTTACTGAAAACAGAAAGAAGTTTTTTCCACATATCGGCGTGATCCTCCGTGTGACAGTCCTTTCCCGCTGAACTTAAACCGGCGGGTATTACTGATATTATATACTATAACCAAAGAAATGTCAACGGCCGGACGCTTTAAGGGTATCTCTAAAAACCGCTTTGAAAAGAGAAAATGAGATAATTGTGCCGAGAGCAGGGAGAGACTCCGAAAGCGTGCTGACGCACGGTGAGGAGGCTTGACGCAGCTATCGGCGCAAGTAGCTCTTTTTCTCTCAAATGGGTTTTTAGAGGTTTCCTTAAGTTTTTCCCCGCATTGCATTCCAAAATTGATCTGTCAGCACAGCAAGAACGCAATTTATGGTCAGTTTATCTGTTTACAAAACTGCATAAAAATGGTATAATAAAAAATAGATTCCGCAGACTTTATAAATGAAAGTGAGGAAATAATAATGAAAAAGCATATTTCGATGTTTGCGGCTGCCGCGATAATACTCGCTGCACTGCCGACATTTGCAGTTTCCGCTTCGGCAGCCGACATTCCCGTGTCGGTGTCATCGGCAGTGAAAACGTCATACACTGCAAGCACAACAATAATCGGTAAAAACGTGAAACTCAGCGGCTATAACGCTTCAGACAGCGTTATACGGGACTTCACAAAAATTGTGAACGCCGCCGCACTCGGTAAGATAATACTTCCCGCAGATGTATCCGAGCTTCAAACAGTATATTCTGTAAACGGCAGCAGCGACAACGGCAATTTCTCTGTTTCCCGTATAAAAGGAAAGTATTTTGATTTTTTCTCGATCAACGGCAATTACTATCCGATAAACAGTGCTCTTGACAGGATATGCAAAAAGATCATCGGAACAAGTGGAGCCGTAAGCTCATACAGCGATATCCCGGATCGTATGCTAACATATACATATAAATGCTCAGAGCCCAAGTCCGACAGCGATTATATCAAAGCCTCACGCTCACTTGTAGGTCAATGGCTCGATTCGCTTAAAAAGGAGACCGGCGAATACAAACTCGGCTCATATACTTTCAACAACAAATCTCTTCCGACCGAGAACAATATCGTGCGCGGTGTCGGAATAATAAGCGGCGGACGCGAGTTCTGCTGTACTGTTGGATTTGATGTAAAGGGAATTACCAAGGAAAGTGTTTTCTCACAGCCGGAAAATTCGGGTTACAACAAATTCTATAACTATTACAGCGGTCCCCTCGTTGTCGTAAGATGCCGCTGGGAAAACGGAGTATGCCGCATACTCGGTTACGGAAGCGGCGGCAGCGGTCTTACATCGGGTCTGGACGGGATCCGCGCAAAGAATAACGCTTATGATACGCTTTTCGATTTCTACCGCGACACAAAGCAGGTAGAAAAGCTTAACAATGCGTGTACGTACAATTATTACGGAATAGATCTCATTTCCGCAAAATCTCCCGTTTATATGGCAGACGGAAGAATAGGCTTTGTCGCGATATATCCGAGATACAGTGCAAAGACCGGCAATGACGGGATAAAGGCCACTGTTTACGACAACGCTTACTTCGATGAAGGATACAACTGCACCTACAGTTCTCCGGTGGATTACATAGACGATGATGGTGCACAGAACGAAAACTTTCACGAGAAATTCAGCCTTGTGTTCGATGACTACAACGGAGACGGATGCGCTGATTTCGCACTGAAACAGTCCGCCAAAAACGAGACAGCCGACGGTGCGAAGTATGAGGTGCGCTGTATGTCGAACGACCTCACCCCGCGCTCGGATCGTTTCGATTTCTTTATGGCGGGACGGCATGAAGAGTCAATAAGATTACAGCACACCGACAGCGGAAGATATGTTTACTGGTCAAAGGGAACCGACGGAAAGCTCGTTGCGAGTGTTCCCGTTGACGATTTCCGTATGTATTCTGAAAGATACTATCTTCCCGCGGCATATCGTTGGTACGACGACGAAAAGAGCATTTACTGCTTCTTCTGGAATAACACCGCAAAGGACGTAAAGGTCGGCGGAAAGTATCACATAGAGTACAGCAAGAACGGCGAGTGGGTAAGCGTATCAAATGACAAAACGCTTGCGAACACGACTGCAAAGGCGTATCGCGACACCACACTTAAATTCGACATTTCCGACATAAAGCGTAATTACGGCGAATATCGTATCGTGATGAAGGTCGCTGGCAAGACGGTTTACGGCGGATTTTACATCAGTGGCAGAGGCGCATCGATCTCCGTTAATGCCGCAGAAAAAACAATTCCCGCAGGTTCGGGAAATCTTGAATTTACAGTGAAGAATAGCGGCACGGAGCCTGTGCGCCTTGCTTCGGCATACATTGCAAAGAATGGTAAAAAGATCTCCGACGTAACTGTTGACAGCGAGCTGATGCTTGCAGGCGGCGAAAAGCGTATTACCACAGAGCTCGACAGAACACTTGCACCGGGTAAATACACGATAAATATTCCATACGGGAAAAAGACCGCGACGATGAGTTTCACCGTCAAAAAGGTAAACAATGATGCGCTGACATTCTTCGGCGGGAAATGCACAGCGAAGCTCACAGGCGGCAAACTTGTCATATCTGTGAAAAACAACAAATACACAAAAGAAACGTTCACGCTGACGCCTTACGACACCGGTTATCCGGAAGTGTTCATGAACAACAAATGGTCAAGAACAGGCTGGATGCTGACATCGGCAGGAAGTACGCTTGACATTCCATACGGAAAAACAGGCACTTACACATTTGTCGACGAATACAGCGAGCAGTACAATAAGATAATGGAAGACCCCAAAATGCTCGCCCAGGCAAAGCAGTTTTACAATGATTTCATAGCAGAATTAAAAAAAGGAAACAGCAAGTCATTTAATATATCCGAAAAGGAATATGAGAAATACAAGAACATGACATTTGATGAATTTATCAAACTTCTGTTCTTTGGCGACACTGAAACCACCGAACCGCCGAAAGGCTCTCTTTACAGACTAAAGCTCAACGGGGAGTATGTCTATTTTGTAATGTAGCGAATCACTATTTTCTGAGTTCGCCGCAAAGAAACCTGGTACGAGCATACCTCTTCCAATGCTGTGGCATTCCTGCTGCTTTCCGGTGCAGTACATGATCAAGTGCGGCAACGGCTGCTTAGATCCTGAATTGTATTAAGAAAAGACCGTCAGAACGTATGGCTTTATGCACCAAAAACAACAAAAAATTTCCTGTAATATAGAAAAAGCAGCGTGACATAATACTCTTGCGGGCACAACAGCGTGTCTGCAAATGAGTAAAACAGTACCGGATCATTCCGGTGTATCATTGGAGGAAAACAAAATGGCAAGCAACAGAAAGAATACTAACTTAAACAACATCAAGATGCAGGCTGCCAACGAAGTAGGCGTGCCGCTTAAGGATAACGGTTACAATGGCGATCTTACTTCCAGACAGGCAGGTTCTGTAGGCGGTCAGATGGTCAAGAAAATGATCGAAAGCTATCAGAACTCCGCTAAGTAAAAGCACAACAAGCAAAAGGGCAGCCTTCGCTGCCCTTCTTCTGTTTCAGCTTATGTTTCAAGTCCCTTACGCTTGTACGCGACTGTAAAAAGGATCACTGCAAGCACGAAATTTACTGCGATAACGATAAGGCTCTCAGCCTGTATCCCGGAATCGCCTATGCCGTTGATGAGTTCACTTATCTGCTGGGAATACGTCACCTGCGCTACCGACTTTATCGTGTCGTTGAACATAGACAGCATCGGAAGAAATGCGAACAACATCATCACCGGAACGGATATTGATGTAGCGGTCATCTGGTTACGGCTGAAAATACCGATCACGGCACCGGTAAGCTCCGAGAGTATTATCCCCGCAGACATAGCAGCGATGAAGCGGACGAGTTCTGTACCGCTGTAACCGCCGACAACAGCGAACACTGCCATTCCTGCCGAGCACATCACGAACACATACGAACCGACACCGACAAGATATTCGGCGGGCTTCACATTGCTCATCAGAAGCACCCGAAGAGTGTTCTTTTCCTTTTCCTCCGCTATGATAGCGGACATACAGGTGAGCGGTGCCATTCCCACGAACATCACGGCGAAAAGTTTCACGAAGAAGTGTTCCGGCATATCCTCTATCTTTACAACGTTCTCAAAAATGACAACAAGCAACGGGAACATAAGAAATTGAATGAGTACCATTTTGTTTTTAAGAGTGTCTCTTATCTGTTTTTTAAAAATGACAGCTATGTTTTTCATGCCGAAAGCTCCTTTCCCGTAATCTCCATAAATACCGTTTCAAGGTCCGGCTCGGTAGTATGTATGGTTTCCGCTCTGCCGCTGATAATAAGCTCCGAGAGCATATCGGCAGCGTCTTTGTCATGCGGAATCTCGATATCATTGCCGTCCGTGAGATGTATCCTGAGCCTGCGCTGATGATCGTATCTGCGGCATATCTCGCACGGTCTGCCATATTCGACGATCCTGCCCTCGCTGAGCAGGGCTATGTTGTCACAAAGCTTTTCGGCTTCCGTCATGGTATGGGTCGTGAGGAAGACTGTCTTGCCGCGCTGCTTCTCCGCAAGTATCATCCTGTGTATCTCTTCTGCGGAAACGGGGTCAAGCCCGCTCGTCGGCTCGTCGAGGAACAGCACATCGGGGTCGGACATAAAAGCTCTCGCGAGTTTGAGCCGCACGGTCATTCCTTTTGAAAGCTTCCCGGCAGGAGTTTTTGCAGCTTCCTCAAGTCCGACCTTTCTGAGCGCATTCATTATCTCCGCTTTTCCTACGCCGTATATTCCGGCAATGATCTTAAGGTTGTCATAGCAGCTGAGCCGCTCGTAAACGCCGAAATTATCCATTGTTATACCGAACCTTTTTCTGTCATCGCCGGACAGCTTACGGCTGTCATTCCCGTTGATCGCCGCTGTGCCGCTGTCCTGCGCGATCTGTCCGGTCAGTATCTTTATAAGCGTGGTCTTGCCCGCTCCGGAAGGTCCGAGAAGCCCGAATATCTCACCTTTCTGTATATCAAGGTCTATCCCGTTAAGAACGGTCCTGGCTCCGAATGACTTGCAGATCTCGGTCGCAGTTATTGATCTATTCATATCAGTTTTCCTCCTTTATGCGCTTCAAAGCTTCTTCAAGCCGCCGGTTCTCATGACGCTCCGACGCGGTCGAAACGATGACACTCACGGTGCAGCTCACCGCAAAGCAGATCACGAACATAACCCAGGCGAGCGGATCGTTTGCCGGGAACCAGCCGAAAACCATCACAAATCCTATTATTACCGCAAAAACACTTGTGAACATTGCCGTTATCCTCGCCGGAAGCGGCATATTCTTTATCAGCATATCTGTCATGAACACAATGCGAAGTATTATCACAAGCGACACCGCAAAAAGAAACTGTAAGCTCGTCGCGACACTTACTCCCGCACCGGCAAGGCTGAATATGGTCGAATAATCTTCCGCTGATTTTCCGAACAGAATGCAGAAAATGTTCAGCAGCACCGTAGTTATGCCGTATATCATGAACACCTGTGAAAGAAATCTGAATACTGTGAATCTTTTATCCATTTTACTTTACCCCCAGTCGTTTTTTCAAATCTTCGGCGTACTGCCGTGAAACTATCATCTGCTCGCCGTTTTCAAGCGTCAGCCGGAGTTTCCTGTCAAGCTCCGCTTTAATAGAACGGATATACCTCAGCTGAACAAGGCAGGACTTGCTGATCCGCAGGAATCCGCTCCCGCACAATCGTTCTTCCGTTTCATAGAGCCTTAGTTTAGTTTCGTAACACTCGCTTTCGGTATATACAAAAGTCTTCCGGTCAACGGCTTCGATATAAACTATCTTTGCAATATCCAGAATGAAGGATTCGTCACCCTTTGTGACCGCCATCTGACTGTCCATAATGCGCAGAGCCGCAATTATGCTCTCCGTTTCGGGAGTAAGCGCCGCACAGTTCACCGTGATCTCGGTATCCTTTACCGACGGGTCTATGTTTATTGAGATCTTCACTGTATCACCCCTCTGTATGTTATATTATCACAAGCCGAAGCCGATTTCAAGTACCCGACGCGCAAGTTGCCCGAAACCCGACATAAGTTTCCGTTTTGTAAAATTTTGCTGTATAGTGTTGAAATTTAACATAATTTATGGTATAATTATTATATATATCCTTGCAAAGGGGTGTTTATGACCGATGAAGCATAAAATAGATACGACATCAAAATATATGGCACTTCTGGTGCTGATACTTTTCATAGTGAACACTATGCTTGGCATTCTTCTTACCTACCAGTCCGCATCGACTATGAAATCACAGATAAACGACAGAATGCTTGACATAACCAATACCGCGGCATCAATGCTTGACGGTGACACGCTGCGTGACCTGACCCCAAACGACAAAGGCGATCCGGGGTACGAAGCGATAATCCGCACACTTCGTGAATTCAGCCAGAATATCGAGCTTGAATACATATACTGCATCAAAGACGAGGGAAACAAGCAGTTCACATTCGGTATTGACCCGACAGCGCTCGACCCTGCCGAATTCGGAACACCTGTCGAATTTACCGATGCTCTGTACAGCGCAAGCAAGGGTATGCCTGCGGTGGACGATTCACCTTATACTGACGCATGGGGCGAGTTCTACAGCGCGTACAGCCCGGTGTTCGACTCTATGGGAAGAGTCGCAGGTATTGTTGCGGTGGATTTCAGCAAATCATGGTACGATGAAAAGATTTCCCCGATGATATGGACGACGATAATATCCGTTGTATCTTCCCTGCTGGTCGCGATGGCGATCGTTATAACCCTCACAAGCCGTAACCGCCAGCGTATCCGCATGGTCAACAGCCAGCTCAACGAGCTCGCCGATAACTTCGACAAGCTCATGCGCGAAGTAGAGAATATGTCCGGCGTGAACATTTCCGGCGAAAATATGCATCATTCCGCGGTTCAGAGTGAAGGCGACGACGATATAGAATCAATACGCATGAAGATACTCTCGCTCCACGACGAACTTTATTTCCAGATAGCAAGTGTAAAGGAGCAGGCGTATCTTGACGGTATGACCGGTGTGCGCAACAAGGCATCATATCTCAACACCGAAAAACACATCAACGATATGATAAAGGAAGGAAACGCGTCGTTCGCGGTGATCGTATTTGATATGAACGGACTCAAGAGCATCAACGACGATTTCGGTCACGAATACGGCGATATGGCGATAATTGATGCCACGAACGTTCTTTCAAAGGTATATGACAAAGGCAGCATATTCCGTATCGGCGGCGACGAATTCATCGTCATACTTAATACCGTTTCCGAAGCTGAAGTACAGAACAGCATCTCACGTCTTGATTACTGCATTGCAGCTGATAACGTAAACGAAAAGCCCTATAAGAAACCCCTGAGTATGTCAATGGGCTATGCAATATATGATCACGATAAGGACAAGGAGTACAGGGAGGTATTCCACCGTGCGGACCAGCAGATGTATGAGGACAAGGCGTCATATTACGAGAAGCACGGCGACCGCCGCAGAAGATAAGTCCGGAGGATAAAACCATGAGCGGAAGGACAGGAAAACAAAAAGCACTTATCATAAGATACATCATCGGCACACTGCTCGTGACGGTGTTCTTCGTCAGCATCATATTCATTTTCTACACGAAGCTCTACGAAGAGAAGCGCACAAGCATGATAAAGGACGGAAAAATGTCGGCAATGCAGGCGGCAGAGCTGCTCGAAAAGTATCTGAGCACCAGCATAGATTCCATTAAACTCTCTGCTTACGCACTTGACGAGATGATAAAGGAAAACAAACCGGACAGCGAGATACAGGATTACCTTATCCGCCAGTCCACTGCCATAAAGACAGCCGTAGATGAAAACTCGACCGGCATATACGGCTATATAAACGGCAGATTTGTAAGCGGTACGGGTTGGACCCCACCCGAAGGCTTTGAGCCGACCAAGCGTCCATGGTATATCAAGCCGATGTCATCTCCCGGAGAAATTACCATACTTGACCCATATCTTGACATCCAGACCGGAAATGTCATGCTTGCTCTCGGAAAGACGCTTTGCGACGGAGTAAGCGTAGTTTCCGTCGATGTCTCTCTCGAACGGATACAGGTAATAACCGAGAATGCTGCATTGCTTGAAAACGCCGATACGGCGATGATACTCAACGAAAACGGTATCGTTATCGCGCATTCCGACAAAGGCGAGATAGGCAAGGATTACAGCAGCTCCGATGATACGATAAGTTCTTACGTATATACAGAGATCCGCAGAAGCGACGCTAATTATATGGAGGTAAACTTCAACAATAAGCACTACATAGTTTATACCGCCGACTTACAGAATCACTGGCACAGCGTTTCGGTAATGGATGCTACCGCCGAGCTCAGTCAGCTTGATCTGCTGTTTGTTTTTACCGCAGCAGCAACTTTCCTTATCATAGTCATAATACTTGCAATAATGCTCAACTCCGTGAAACGCCGTATCATCTCCGATCAGCTGAACGCACAGCTGACCTCCCTGTCGGATATATATATAGCACTGCACGAGATAAACTTCCTGACAGACACGTTCAGCACTATTCATACGTCGAACAGCGAAGCTGCCGCTATGATCGGGAAACTCAGCAAGAATCCGCAGGAGATCATCCGGAACATAATGACGAAGTTCTCCGATCCCTCTACGAGACATACCATACTCGATTTTGTGGACTTCACCAAGATAAACCACCGGCTCAGATACAGCAATACTATAACCGTCGAATACATGAATCAGGACAGAAAATGGCGCAGAGCACGTTTTCTGGTATCCGAGAGAGTTTCAAGCGGCAAGATCGCACGCTCCATGTTTCTTGTTGAGGATATAGACACCGAAAAGCGCGAACGTGACGAGACCCTTGAAGCCGTAAGACTTATGAACGAGCAGATCTCATCGGTTGCAAACATCTACTTTGCCATGCATGATATCGACCTTAAGAACAATACGCTCGACGAGATAAAAACAAAGGTCCAGCACGTCACCGACCTTATCGGCGGAAGGACAGAGAACGCACAGGAGATAATGTACGCCGTAATGGATCAGATGGCGCATGAAAGCTCGAAGGCTGCAATACGTGAGTTCATCGACCTCTCCACGCTCAACGAACGCCTTAGAAACACCAACACGATAACCGAGGAATTCCTGAGCACCAAAGAGATCTGGAGCCGCGCAAGATTTATCGTTTCGGAGCGCGCTCCTGACGGCACGATAGAACACGTTCTCTGGCTCGTCGAAGGAATAGATAAGGAGAAACGCAGAAGAGACAGGCTCATGAACCTTTCGGAGCACGCAGTCGCCGCGAATGAGGCAAAGACCACATTCCTGTCAAATGTGTCGCATAACATCCGTACACTTATCCACTCCATACTCGGAATGAACGAACTTGTACTGCGTGAGTCCGACAAGAACAAGATACAGACCTATTCGGAGCATATACGCAACTCGGGCACAACTCTGCTCGGTCTCGTCAACGATATACTCGATATTTCCGCGATAGAATCCGGAAAAACGAAAATGGTAACGTCCGACTATGACCTGTCCGGTACAATAAGCGAGCTCGTGAACATTGTACAGACAGATACCGACAGCAGAGGCATAGGTTTCGCGCTCGATATCGACAGCAAAACACCGAAGATGCTGCACGGCGATGAGACACATCTGAATCAGGTGCTTATGAACCTGCTCAACAACGCAGTCAATTCGACAGAAGACGGTGTCGTGACGCTCGGCGTGCATTATCACGACATTCCCGAAAACAATGAAAGCATAATGCTCGATGTAACGATAAAGTGCTCCGGAACAAGTCTGTCACCCGACATCATAAAGCAGCCGGGCAATAATGAAGACAGCGCCTACGATATGCAGAGCCTTTCCGTAAACGTTGCCGAAGGCTTTTTGAAAATGATGGGAAGCTCGCTTAAGACAGAGATCGAAAACGGTACCGGTCTGGTATTGTCATTCAGCATTGAGCAGAAAGTCGTAAGCCGTGAGCCTATCGGCGACTTCGAAGAATCGTACAAAAATGCTATCAAAAAGCGCAGCGCTTACCGCAGAAAATTCAGAGCACCAAAAGCTTCTATTCTCGCTGCGGATGATATACCCGTAAACCTTATGCTTCTCTCGAAGCTTCTCGAAAGCTCTGAGATAAGCACCGATACCGCTCTCAGCGGCAGTGACGCGATAAAGCTCGCGAAAAAGAAGAAGTACGACATTATAATACTTGACCATATCATGCCGGAAAAGAACGGTGTCGAAACGCTCCGCGAAATACGCCGCGACAAGAATTCGCCGAACTGTCTCACACCTGCGGTATGCCTTACCGCCAACGTGGTCTCCAGCGCAAGGGAGCAGTACATCGGTGAGGGTTTCGACGATTATCTGTCCAAACCTCTCGACACCGAGCACCTTGACGAAGTGCTTTTAAAGTACCTTCCGGAGGAAAAAGTCGAACGGCTTTCTCCGGATAAGTGATAGAATAGTCTCCATACAGCCTTTTCCCTGCCCGCGGCAGAGGAAAGGCTGTTAGTATCGGCATTGTAAAGGCGGTGAGAAAAAAGCTGTGAAAAAAACCGGATATGCCGTTCTGACGGCACTGATATTGATACTCGCCTGCTCCTGCGGTACAGCGGAAGCATCGCGCGACTTTTTTGCCATGGATACGATAGTTTCGGTAAAAGCTTACGGAAGTCACAGCGAAGAAGCCGTGAACTCCGCCGCGAACCGGATAAATGAACTTGAGCACCTTTTCTCCGTGACCGACAGCAGCAGCGATATAGCTTTGCTGAACTCGTCAGGCTCCGCGAAAGTCTCGGACGATACGGCGCAGGTCATTTTCGCGGCTCTTGAACTTTGCGGCAAAACAGACGGCGCCCTTGACATAACAATATACCCGGTTCTGCGCGAATGGGGATTTACAACAGCGGAAAATCATGTTCCTTCTGACGCTGAATTAGCCGCTGCGCTCGCAAAAACCGGCTATGAGCGCGTCACGCTCAATGAAAACACTGTCACGCTTCCCGAAGGGTATATGCTCGACCTCGGCTCCTGTGCAAAAGGTTATGCGGGAAGTGAGATGATTGCCGGAATATCGGAGTTCGGCATAACGTCGGCACTCGTGAACCTCGGCGGGAATGTGCAGGCGCTCGGCGCGAAGCCGGACGGCTCTGACTGGACAGTCGGTATAGCCGACCCGTTCGCACCCGAAAATCTTCTCGGGACCATTGGTGTGCGTGATAAGGCGGTAATTACTTCCGGCGGGTATCAGCGGTATTTCACCGACGACAGCGGGAATGTCTATATCCACATTCTTGACCCGAAGTCCGGTCGGCCGGCGGACAGCGGACTTGCAAGCGTCACGGTCATAGGCGATGACGGTCTGATGTGCGACGCGCTCTCGACAGCTCTGTTTGTTATGGGAAAAGAACGTGCGGTCGGATATTGGCACGAAAACGGCGGCTTTGATATGATACTTGTGACAAACGACCGCAGAATATTCATAACAGAAGGCATTTCGGAGAAATATACGGACAGATCGGGACTTCCGGCGGAGATAATATATGAATAACGGGAAAATGACTGCAAAACGTCTCGCGGAGCTCGCCCTGCTGACGGCCGCGGCGCTCATCATATTCATAGTCGAGCTTCAGATACCGCCGCTGACTGAGATACCCGGTATCAAGCCAGGACTCGCGAACATAATCACGGTTTACTGTGTTTACCGCTATAAACCGTGGGAAACGGCTCTTGTCGTCACGGCAAGAGTGATACTCGGTGCTGTGTTCGCTGCCGGCTTCATGACAATAATTTTCAGCGCTGCAGGAGCTCTGCTCTGTCTTCTCGGAATGATACCGGTATCCCGGCTTTTCCCGAAGCTTCCCGTCTGGGCGTGCAGTATTATCGGCGCTGTTCTCCACAACACGGGACAGACTGCGGCAGCGGTGATATGTCTCGGTTCGTTCGCGGTGTTGGGATACTTCCCTTTCCTGCTGCTCGGAGGTATAATCTCCGGAACATTCACGGGTCTTTGTGCACAGTTCGTCATAAGCAGGATAAAGAACGGTAAAGGCGGCTGATCGTATCAGCACATATATATTGACTTATCGGTCGGGAAATGGTATAATAGTTTGATAAGCAAATCTTTACGGAGGATCGGCTATGAGTATGAAAAGCTGCTTAAAAGCGGTGGTTTCCGCTGCGGCATCCCTGATAATATCCGTAACATCGCTAACGTCCGTCACAGCTTACGCATCCGGCAGCAACAGCACCGTCGGTGAAGTCAGCGGCGGAGGCTACGCAGTCACCGGACAGCTCAGCGCGGCAGGTCATGCCTCAAGGCTGTATAACGCAACCAACGGACTTCCGACCTCTGACGCGAACACTATTCTTGCCACAAGCGACGGATATATCTGGATAGGCGGTTACAGCGGTCTTATACGTTATGACGGCTCAACCTTCGAGCGTCAGGATTCTTCCGGCGGTCTCACAAACGCGAAGGTGCTCTTTGAAGACAGCAAGAAGCGTCTCTGGGTAGGTACAAACGACAATGGCGTTGTCATCGTAGATAAAACGAAGTACACCCATTTCACCTATAAGGACGGGCTTCCGTCATCGACAATTCGCGCTTTCGCCGAGAGCTCCGACGGTACGGTGTTCATAGGTCTAACGAATGGTGTTTCGTATGTTGACACGGATATGAACCTCCATAACCTCAACGACCCACAGCTAAGCAGCGAGTACATAATACAGATGGTCTCCGACGCTTCCGGAACGATATACGGAAACACCCGTAACGGCGACATTTTCTGCATCGAAGGAAACAGAGTCACCGCGTTTTATGACAGCGAACATCTCGGTATCGGAAAAGTCACGGCTCTGTTCGCCGACCCGAAGTCTGCGGGAGCTCTGTACATCGGAACCGATTCAGACAAGCTCTTCTACGGGAGCGTTTCGGACAACTTCTCCGGACTACGCAGCATAGACATCGCCCCGTCAGGCAATGTGTGCTGCATAGGCTTTGCGAGCGGACGTATATGGGTAGTGTCGAACAATATGATCGGCTACCTTGACGAAGAAGAGAAATTCCGCCTGCTTGAGGACATACCGCTCAACAGCATGATCGAGACCATGACAGAAGATTATCAGGGCAACGTCTGGTTCTCGTCATCAAGACAAGGCGTTATGAAGATAGTCATGAGCAACTTCCGGGATCTTACGGAGGAAGCTCACCTTAAAGAAGAAGTCGTGAACAGCACGCATATGTACAACGGACTTCTCTACATAGGAACGGACAAGGGACTCCAGATAATCGACGCTTCCTGCCGCCACACAGAGACAGAGCTCACAAGATACATAGGCGACACAAGAATAAGATGCATCCAGTCTGACAACAATGGTGATCTATGGATCTCTACCTATACCAACGGTCTCGGTCTTGTGCGATACACTAAAGACGGCAGAATTATCAGCTATAACGAGGACAACGGGTTCGTCAACAACGGCACGCGCTGCTCGGTAATAGCTGCTGACGGCTCGCTGCTCGAATGTACAAACGGCGGACTTGTGATAATAAAGGACGGCGAGATACAAAGAACTGTCGGTGCAGATTCGGGCATCAGCAACACCGTGTTCCTTACCGCAGCCGAGGACAAAGACGGGAAGATCTACATCGGTACCGACGGCGGCGGAATATATATAATCGACGGCAGCAAGGTCTCAAAGATAGGGCGCGACGACGGACTGACAAGCGACGTTATACTGCGTATAAAGCGCGATGACAAACGAGGCGTGTTCTGGATAGTGACCTCGAACTCCATCGAATATATGAAAGACGGTGTTATAACCCACGTCCGGAACTTCCCTTATACCAATAACTATGACATCTATTTCGACGAGCACGATAACGCATGGATCCTGTCTTCATACGGAATTTACTGCGTAAGCGCACAGGAACTTATAGCGAACGGCGCCATAGATTATCGTCTGTACAACACCGTTGACGGGCTTCCGAGCGTTCCGACAGGCAACGCCACAAGCTTTATGGACGATAACGGCGACCTTTATATTGCAGGACGCTCAGGAGTAAGCAAGGTAAACATAAACAACTTCTTCAATCACAGCGGCGATATAAAGCTCGACGTAAGGTCGATATACTGCAACGAAGAAGAGATAAAGCCGGACACTGACGGCAAATTCGTTATCCCCGCGAAAAAAGGACGTATTCAGATACGCATCTCGGTGCTCAACTATAACCTCTCCGACCCGAAACTCCGCATCTACCTTGACGGAGCGAACGACACGGGTATCACTATGACCCAGAGCGAGCTTTCCGCACTCGAATATACCGACCTCCCCTACGGAGACTATACTCTTCACGTCCAGCTCATCGACAACTCAAGCCACAGCGTTTATCAGGAAGAAACGTTCATGCTCAAAAAGCTTCCGGAATTCTTTGAGCTCATCGGTGTCAGGATAGCACTCATCGTTATAGGAATGGCGCTCGTCGGATTTATAGTATGGCGCATAATGAAGGGAACGATAATCAGCCGTCAGTATGAGCAGATACGCGTGGCAAAAGAAGAAGCCGAGCGTGCAAATACCGCGAAGTCACGTTTCCTCGCAAATATGTCCCACGAGATACGCACACCTATAAACACCATTATGGGTATGGACGAGATGATACTTCGTGAGGATCCGTCCGGTGTTCCTAAATCGTATTTCATGTCGGTTGTGAACTATGCTATGGATATAAGGAACGCATCAGAGTCGCTCCTTAGTCTTGTGAATGACGTTCTTGACCTCTCAAAGATTGAGTCGGGGAAAATGAACCTCGTCGAGCAGGAATATGACACCGACTCACTGCTTCGCGCGGTAATTACGATGATACGCGTAAGAAGCGACCAGAAAGGGCTCACATTCGACGTTGACATAGACAAAGGCCTCCCGAAAAAAATGTACGGAGATATGGGAAAGATCAAACAGATCGTACTCAATCTCCTTACAAATGCGGTCAAATACACAGAGAAAGGCGGCTTCACGCTGAAAGCCACGCTTATCGGAAGAGACGGCGACAACTGCCGGCTTCGTATATCCGTAAAAGACACAGGTATCGGTGTAAAACCCGAAGATATGGACAAGCTTTTCTCCGCGTTCGAGCGTCTTGAAGAAGAACGCAACAGCGCTATACAAGGCACCGGCCTCGGACTTGATATATCGCGCCAGTTCGCAGAGCTGATGCACGGTGAACTTAAATGCGAGAGCGTTTACGGCGAAGGCTCGGAGTTCATTCTCACAGTTCCGCAGCGCATAGTCGATGAAACCGGAATAGGAGAGTTCACGGAACACGAAGAGCCGCTTATGAACGGACCCTATGTGCCGCAGTTCTGTGCTCCGGATGCGGAAATACTCGTCGTTGACGACAATCCGATGAACCTTATGGTAATAAAAGGGCTGCTAAAAGCGACAAAGATGAAGATAACCACCGCGGACAGCGGCGAAGAATGTCTCGAAAAGCTCGGAGAGCAGAGCTTCCATATCGTCCTGCTCGACCACATGATGCCGGGTATGGACGGACTTGAAACAGTCGCGCGCATACGTGAGACGATGCCCGATCTCCCCGTATTCGCGCTGACAGCAAACGCTGCGGCAGGCGGTGAGGCATTCTACACATCGAAAGGATTTGACGGCTACCTCGAAAAGCCGATAAACAGCACCGTTCTCGAAAAGGCTATAATGAAATATCTGCCGGAAGAGCTTATACAGACAGCCACCTTTGCAGACGCGCAGGAGGGCGCGGCCGGGCTACCCGAAGATATGCTGTGGCTCAACGAAACGGACGGGATTGACGTTCCCGACGGCATAAAGAACAGCGGCGGCGTAGATTCGTTCATCTTCTCGCTTGACCTCTTTCTTGACACGATAGACGATAATTCCGCTGTCATAAAAAAGGCGTATGACGAGGGAGATATACGTCTGTACACCGTAAAGGTACACGCGCTGAAAACTTCTGCAAGGATAATCGGTGCTGCGGAGCTCTCGAAGCTCGCGCTCTCACTCGAAGATGCGGGAAAAGCAGAAAACAGGGAATTCATCGACGAGCACACCGACGAGCTGCTTACGATGTACGCCGGCTATAAAGAAAAGCTTGCCAGACTGCGTAAGGAAGTATCGGATGAAAGCGCAAAGCAGCCTGTTTCCGTGGAAGAACTGAACGAAATGTATGAAGCTCTTAACGAGCTTGTACCGCAGATGGATTACGACGGTGTTGAAATGGTCATAGAGCAGCTCGACGGATATAAACTGCCCGAAAAGGATGCCGAGCTGTTCGCAGAGTTTAAAATGAGCTTCAGAAAAGTTGACTGGGACGCTATGGAAGAGATGATCAAAAAGCTGTCCTCTGAAAGGAGTTAATGATAATGGATACAGAACGTATTTTGATGATCGGCGGAAAAGAGACTGTGCTTCTTAAGATCTTCATGAAGAAAATAACAGATTCCGGCATAGATACTGGATTTTCTCTCCAGAGCGTTGATGCGGTAAACGCGATGTGGCCGGGCACAACGCTCGTTACGCTGTATCTTGAGACCGGATTGCTTCCGTCGCGCGATGTAATACGATTTCTAATCGACAAGCTCACCGACGAGAACAAGCACATGATCATCATAGGCGACGCACCCGATATTGCAAAGGTCGCCTCACAGATACCGGAAAAGCTCATATACAAAACTTTCACGCGTCCGCTTGACAACGAAGGATACATAAATACAGCAAAGGAACTGTTCACGAAGAAAGCGTCCGGAGAGTTCAAGAAAAGCATACTCATCGTTGACGACGATCCGTCCTACTTAAGCCTTGTCCGTGAATGGCTCAAGGACACCTACAAGATCTCGGTCGTAACGTCAGGTATTCAGGCAATAAAGTGGCTTGGCAAGAACAAAGCCGACCTTATCCTGCTAGACTATGAGATGCCGGTGACAAGCGGACCGCAGGTCTTTGAAATGCTCCGCAGCGACGAAGACACTAAGGATATACCTATCATTTTCCTCACCGGAAAAAGCGACAAGAACAGCGTTCTGTCCGTTGTGGCGCTTAAACCTGACGGATATTTCCTCAAAAACGTGGAAAAGACCGAGCTTCTCGATAAACTCGATAAGTTCTTCAAACTTTCGGGCCAGAAGTAATTAAAACCGCGTTTAACGAGAATAGTGCCGGAGGTGCAGTGTGAGCATAACAAACGAGATACAGCGCAGGATACTCGGTCTGCGCGACGAGAAGTACGCGGCATTCAGCGCGAAACTGATACCGAATATCGAACCGGAGCGTATAGTCGGTGTACGCTCTCCGGAGCTCAAAAAGCTTGCCGCAGAATATAAGAATACAGATATGAGCAGTTTTCTTGCTGCTCTACCCCACCGATACATCGAGGAAAGCTACATCCACGCCCAGCTTATCAACCGTATGAAGGATTTCGATGAATGTATAGCCGCAGTCGAGCAGTTCCTTCCGTTCGTAGATAACTGGGAGACCTGCGATGCGCTTGCCCCGAAAGCTCTCACAAAGAACCGCACGGAGCTCATAAATCGGATAAAAAAGTGGCACAAGTCCGGAGCGACATACACAATACGCTTCGGTACAGGCTGTCTGATGCGTTTTTTCCTCGGTGCGGATTTTGACGTGAAGTACGCGGAAATGGCGGCAAAGCTTCGTTCAGACGAGTATTACGTCAATATGATGACTGCGTGGTATTTCGCAACAGCTCTCGCAAAGAATTATGACGAGGTGCTTCCGTTCATAGAGCTTAGAAAGCTTGACGACTGGACACACAATAAAGCTATACAGAAAGCAACCGAGAGCTATCGCATCACTGCTGAACAGAAAGCCTATCTGCGGACACTGAAAGCATAAATAACTGCCCCGTACAATGATGTACAGGGCAGTTCGTTTTTTAGGGTACCTCTAAAAACCGCTTTGAAAAGAGAAAATGAGATAGCTGCGTCGGATACAAGGAAAGCCGACGAAGCCGGGCTGGTCTGTCGGTCAGCCCCTCTGTCTCGCAAGCTCGACACCTCCCCGCTGCCGGGGAGACCACGCCCGGTTAGGAGGTTTGACGCAGTAGACGGTCACGGCAGGAAGCCGTGGTATTGCCGCCAAAAGCGCGCAGGACGCGCGCATACAAAGCGGCATAAAGTGGATAGCTCTTTTTCTCTCAAATTGGGTTTTTAGAGGTTCCCTTTATGTTTCAGCAGCAACGACGTTCTTGCTTATCTTTTCTAGTGAGTACTTGTTCTTATAATACTCGTAACACTTCTCGTATTCCTTCGTGACCTCGCTCTTGAGGTGGTTGATGTACTCGTGCATATCGAAGCTGTCGTGTGCTATCTCTATCATACAGACCGCGATATTCGAGCAGTGATCGGAGATGCGCTCAAGGTTGGTAAGCAGGTCGGAAAGCACGAATCCCATTTCTATCGTACATTCCTGCTTGCGAAGTCTTTCGATGTGCGCAGACTTGATCTGGACTTTGAGCCAGTCCACGACCTGTTCAAGCGGCTCGACACTGACAGCGGTCTTAAGGTCGTTGTTCTCGAACGCGGTTATCGACATATCAAGTATCTCGGTTACCGCTGCTATCATGACTTTGATTTCTTTTATCGCTTCATCAGAGAATTTGAGTTCCTTGTCGTTTATCTCCTCGGCGGATTCAACGATATTGACCGCATGGTCGGAAAGCCGTTCAAAGTCACCTATCATGTGCAGCAGCTTTGATACTTCGTGGCTGTCGGCTTCAGATGTATTCTGATTGCTTACCTTGACGAGATAGGTTCCGAGGCTGTCCTCATACATATCGACGGACTCTTCAAGGTCACGTATCTTCTGCGCGGTCTTTTCGTTGTAGTCAAAAAGCACTCCGAACGACATTTCAAGCGATCTCTGCGCCTCATGCGCCATTTTCACCGCTACTGTACGCGCTCTTCCGATAGCTATTGACGGAGTGGAGAGCAGACGGTCGTCGAGCAGAGCAAACTCGCCCTTGTCCGAGCCTTCGCGGATAACAGCGCACGCAAGCTTTTCAAGCAGCCTGTTGAACGGCGCGAGTGTTACAATAGTGAGTATGTTGAACGCCGAGTGGCAGATCGCTATGCCGAGCGGCGTCACCGCTTCATTCGATATAGCAGGCTTCACTATCGCATTGAGTATGGAGTATATCGTAAGCCAGACGAGCGTACCGATCGTGTTGAAGCTTAAATGTATGAACGCCGCGCGCTTAGCATTCTTGTTCGCGCCGAGCGACGAAATCATAGCTGTTACACAGGTACCTATATTCTGACCCATAATTATAGGTATCGCACTTGCATAGGTCAGCGACCCGTTGAGCGAGATTGCCTGTAAAATACCGACGGACGCAGCAGAGGACTGGATTATCGCGGTTATCACCGCACCGGCAAGAACGCCGAGCAGCGGGTTCGAGAACATACCCATTATCTGTGCGAACTCCGGAACGTCTTTAAGCCCGGAAACCGCCTCTGTTATAGCCTGCATACCATACATAAGGAACGCAAGACCGAAGAGTATAGTCGCGGTATCGGCTTTTTTCGAATCCTTCTTGAAAATGAGCAGGATTATTATTGCCGCAAAAGCGATGAGCGGCGTGAAAGTGCGGGGATTTAAGAACTGCACCCAGACAGCGTCGCTCTCGACACCGATAAGCGACATTATCCACGACGTGACGGATGTACCGAGGTTTGCACCCATTATGATGCCGATAGCTTGTCCGAGCGTGAGAATGCCCGAGTTAACGAAGCCTACGACCATAACCGTGGTCGTAGCGGACGACTGTATCACGGCGGTGATGATAACGCCGAGCAGAAATCCTTTGAATTTGGTCGATGTTGCGGCAGCGAGCAATGTTTTGAGTTTGCCGCCCGCCTTCTTTTCGAGACCCTGACCCATGAGCTTTACACCGTAAAGCAACAGTGCCAGACCTCCGAGCAATGAAAACGTGTTGAAAATATCCATGATCTCACCACAAAACTTTTTTACAGGCTCTTTCCCTGCATTTTTTCATAACTTATCTTCTATTCGTACACTATAATTATAGACCGTTTTTATGATAATTTCAAGTGTATTTGATGTTAGTTTTCAAATTCGGCGCTTTTCATAACCTTATCCCCGCAGTTCGAAAATATCCGTGCATTTTAGACAATCAAACAAGCGTACACATTCTTACAGAATATGTACGCTTTCGCTTCTTCTTATATTTTTATAAAGCTTTCATCAAGCTCCGCGAGTATCCTTCGTCTTATCTCATTGACCGATGCTGCCGAGAGCATAAGCCCATCCCCGACCGTTACATCACAGACGCCGATCTCGTATATAGTACCGCCTGTCTTTCTGAGCCGCACTACTATCTCATCCGCCGTGATCGGCCGGTTCAGAGCCTTTTCCGGTACAATGTCCGTAACGAGATCGAATGACACGTTTTCTGAGCTCACTTTAGCTGTGACCGGCTTACCTTCCGTGACAACAAGCTTAATATCTGCTATATGACGCTTGTACGGCTTGTCGTACAGACGTTTCAGAGCCGAAAGCGCACCGTCCGCCGCAATAACGTCATCTTTCGTTCGCACACCCTGCATATCCGAAAGAGTACCGTCGAAGTAAGACTGTGTGAAACCGCTTCGAGAGAACACCGCACGCAGCGTGTCCGTATCAGGCTTCTTTCCGGAAAGCACATCACGGCAGGCTGTCACTGCGGCGGCGACGTACTCGGGACGCTTCATCCGCCCCTCGATCTTCGCCGAGGTAACACCGATCCTGTCGAGCTCGGGCAGCCGTTCTATCACCGAAAGGTCTTTGAGAGACAAGACGCTGTGTCTGTCCCCGCAGGTAAAATCGAGCCGGCACGGTTGGGCACAGAGCCCACGATTGCCGCTCCTGCCGCCGTACATCGCACTCATAAGGCACTGACCGCTCACACAGACACAAAGAGCACCGTGAACGAACACTTCGGTCTCGATGTCAACATTCTCAACGACGCGCCTGATCTCTTCAAGCGACATCTCCCGCGCGAGAACTACACGGCTGAAGCCGTTTTTACGCGCAAATTCGGCTCCCGCGGCGGAAGTCACTGTCATCTGCGTCGATGCGTGCAGACGAAGCGACGGAGCAGCACGGTGAATAACCCTTGCGGCACCAGGATCCTGCACAATAACGCCGTCAACGCCTGAACCGGCTATCATGGAGGCTGTATCGGCAAGTTTTTCAAGCTCGTCGTCAAAAACGAGAGTATTGATTGTCACATAAACCTTCACGCCCGAGATATGGCATTCACGAACGGCGTTGTAAAGCTGTTCGTCGGTGAAGTTTTTGGCGTTTCGTCGCGCGGAAAACGCGGAAGCACCGAGATAAACGGCATCTGCCCCGCAATTGAGAGCGGCGGGAAGGGAGTCCTCACCGCCGCATGGTGCAAGTATTTCGATCATACGATCTTATCGGGATTGCCCGACGCGCCGGCATTAGCCTCTGATTCCGCGTCAAACGTGGTCTGTATGTACTTTCCGCTGAGTTTTTCCTCACTTCTCATATTAAGTATGCCTTTAAGACGCTCGACCTGCTGCTGGAGCTCGATGATCTCTTCTTCTTTCTTGGCAATACTCAGGCCGTAGGAATTTTCGTAGTTCTTGAGGATATTGCGGAGCTTGTCGTTTTCATCCTCTTTCTCATCGACTTTGTGACGTATCGACTGCTCTGTCTCCGCGAGAAGCCCTCTGAGCTTATCTATCTCGCTGCTCCTGCTTTCAAGCTGCTTTATAGTCTTTTCGTACTCGGCTATCTTTCTTGCGGCCTCGTTTTCATCCGTTACCGCTTTCTGCGCAGCTTTAAGCTTTTCTATCTCTTCATTTGCGATAGCAAGCTCGATCTCAAGGTCTTCCTTCTCGCTTTTCAGCTTCTTTACAGCTTCTTCGTTGACAGAAACAGAACCGTCGGCATCAACGGCAATGGAGTTTATCTCCATTTTCGTGATCTTTCCGTTAAGCTCGGCTATCTGCTTGTTTGCAGCCTCAAGCCTGTCGCGGGAAACTTCGAGTTCGTTGCGAAGAGCCTCGTTTGCCGCCACTTCGGTGAACTTCTCTGTATTGAGCCGCGCGATTATCTTATTTGCGGAAGCGAGCGCGGATTTCGTATCGTTGAGAGCGTGAGAGCTCTCGTTGTAAGCACCGGCGATCTGCTCCTGCTTCTCGGTTATCTCACTGAGTCTTGCGGCGAGTTCATCGGCTTTTGCCTTCAGCTCGGCGTTTTCCTTTGTTATCGAGCCTTCCTTATCGTTATGTTCGGAGATCTGCTCCGTAAGTGTATCTATACGTTCTTCAAGGACTTCTATCTTGCCGTTGAGCTCCTCGATAAGTGCCTGATCCGCTTCGCTCCTGCGTTCGCTGAGCGAATCGCCCATAAGCAGCAGCGCCGCGTATGCCGTAACCTCGGCTTCGCTTACATTACCCATTTTTGTGGAAAGATAGTTTATCTGTTCCTCGAACCTTTTGGCGAAATTAAGCACCTCGGCAGAATTGTCTGTCTTTAAGTAGTAACCTCTTCCATTGACGTGAACCTTGAGCTTATCCATAATATCGGGCCTTTCCTGTGTTTTTGCAGTCCGGCACGGGCTTATGCCCGCGGACACTATTATACAAATACATTATACTACATAATTGCAAAAAAGAAAAGGGGTTTTACAAATTTTTTTGTTATTTTTAAAAAATTTATTGAAAAATCCAGAGAAATATAGTATAATTAAATGTAATATTGCGATGCTGACTTATAAATAGGAATTTGACGCAGCAACATTCAGGTTTGTCATTTTTGACCCATTGTCAAGGAAGACACCTGTTTGTGCATTGGTATAGCATTAAAAGGAGATCAACTATGCTTGAAACAGGGATAAAAGGAAAAATGACCGAGACGGTCACCGAAGAAAAGACCGCTGCCGCTTTAGGAAGCGGAACCCTTCGGGTATATGCCACGCCCGCTATGATCGCACTTATGGAAAACACCGCGCTGAATTCGGTGGCGGATAAGCTCGACGACGGAATGACCACCGTCGGCACGAAGCTCGACATAGTACATACCTCGGCTTCCCCCGTCGGGAGCACGATAACCTGCGAAAGCGAGCTCGTTGAGATAGACCGCCGCAGGCTTGTGTTCAGCGTCACGGCTTATGACAACGCAGGCGAGATCGGCAAAGGCACCCACGAGCGTTTTATCGTGGACAGCGTAAAATTCTCTGAGAAAACCGCCGCAAAACTGGAACAACAATGAAAGGATACAGCGAAATGAACATCAAAACGTTTTATCTGAACAACGAAAAGACCGTGATAATGAAAGCCTATATGCTCGATCAGGTGGAAAGTATAGAATGGTGCAGGAAACGCCCCGCTATACTGATCCTCCCCGGCGGCGGATATGAATACTGCTCAGAGCGCGAGGCAGAACCCGTGGCTATGCGCTATCTTGCCGAAGGCTACAACGCTTTCATTCTATACTATACCTGCAATGCTAAATACCCTGCGGCATTCCGCGACGCGGCTTATGCGCTGTATAAAATAAGGCTGCGCGCGGACGAATTCGGCATTGACCGCAACAAGATCGCCGTCTGGGGAGCAAGCGCAGGCGGACATCTCGCCGGCTGTCTCGCGACGATGTGGAACGACTCGTATATTCTTGATACACTCGGCTGCGAGGGCGCGGACATACGCCCCGATGCTGCAGTGCTCTGCTACCCCGTAATAAGCGGCATAACCAACCCGCACAAGGGCTCGTTCGACGTGCTTCTTGGAAAGGACGCTACACACAGCGCGCTTTCGAGGATCTCGCTCGAAAACCGCGTTACCCCGAAAACTCCGCCGATCTTTCTCTGGTGCACCGCTAACGACGACTGCGTACCCGCCCACAACAGTCTTGTAATGGCAAAGGCTTGTGTCTCGAACAAGGTGCCGGTCGAGTTTCATATGTTTGACGAGGGGCCTCACGGACTATCGACCTGTGACAAGGTAACAGGCTGGAACGAGTATTTCTACCGCGACAGCTGCAAGACATGGATAGACCTGTCGATAAAGTTCCTTGCAAAGTATATGAACGTGTGACGATATGGACGTTCTTGATATTATCTACTCCCGCCGCAGCTATCGCGGTGAATATGAGCCGACACCTGTACCGAGGAAAGACCTCCTGAAAATAATGCAGGCAGGGCTCGCTGCACCGTCGGGCTGCAACAAGCAGACAACAAGCATTATAGCTGTTGACGATGCCGGAGTTCTCACGAAGATAAAAAGCGTCTTTGATCCGCCGGTCGCTGCAACAGCTCCCGCGGCGATATGTGTTCTGACGCAGAGGATAAACGCGTACCGCGACCGCTGCTACGCAGTGCAGGATTACTCGGCAGCTATCGAAAATATGCTGCTCGCGATCGAAGCGCTCGGCTACCGGAGCTGCTGGTACGAGGGACATATCACCGACACGGACAACATCGGCGGGAAAATGGCAGAGATTCTCGGCGTTCCCGACGGATATGAGCTCGTATGCTTTCTTCCCGTCGGAAAGGCGGTTTCTGAGCCGTCAATACCGAAAAAGAAGGATTTTGAGGAACGCGCATGGTTCAACGGGTTCCATAAAATATAATAAATTATTCAGTCAGCAAAAGAAAGGATAATCAGTCATGGCAAAAAAAGTACCGTTCATCACCAAAGAAAAGGCAGAGGAGATCAGAAAAGAGATCCCGACACCGTTCCACATCTACGACGAAAAAGGTATAAGAGCAACAGCGCGTGCCCTCAACGACGCTTTCGCGTGGAACAAGGGCTTCAAGGAGTATTTCGCAGTTAAGGCTACCCCGAACCCGTTCGTTATGAAGATACTTATGGAGGAGGGCTGCGGTTTCGATTGTGCATCGCTCACCGAGCTCATGCTTTCTGATAAGGTCGGTGCAAAGGGGCACGACATCATGTTCAGCTCGAACGAGACACCCGACTGTGACTACGAGCTCGCTTACAAGCTCGGCGCGATCATCAACCTCGACGATTTCACACATATTGAGGTACTTGACAAGCTTACGGGAATCCCCGAGACCATATGCTGCCGCTACAACCCCGGCGGAGAATTCAAGACAAGCGAGACCGGCAACGTAATGGATACGCCGAAGGACGCTAAGTACGGCTTCACACACGACCAGCTCATCGAAGGCTACAAGATACTCCGTGACAAGGGCGCGAAGGTATTCGGTATGCATTCCTTCCTTGCGAGCAATACGCTAACCAACGACTACTACCCCGTTCTCGCCGGCATTCTGTTCAGAACGGCTGTCGAGATCAAGGAAAAGACCGGCGTGAAGATAAGCTTCATAGACCTTTCCGGCGGTGTCGGTATTGCATACAGACCCGAACAGACAGCAAATGACATAAAGATCATCGGCGAAGGCGTAAGAAAAGCTTATGAAGAGATACTCGTTCCTGCGGGAATGGGTGATGTAAAACTCTGCACCGAGCTCGGACGTTTCATGCTCGCTCCGAACGGAATACTTATCACAACGGCTATCCGCGAAAAGCACATCTATAAGGAATACATCGGTGTCGATGCGTGTGCCGCAAACCTCATGCGCCCCGCTATCTACGGTGCTTACCATCATGTCACCGTACTTGGCAAGGAAGACGCGCCCCATGATCACGTTTACGATATTGTCGGCGGTCTCTGCGAGAACTGCGATAAATTTGCCAAGGACAGGGAACTCCCGAAGATAGACATGGGCGACATTCTCGCTATACACGATGCCGGCGCTCACGGTTTCTCAATGGGCTACAACTACAACGGCAAGCTGCGCTCGGCAGAAGTGCTTCTCAAAGAAGACGGAAGCTTCAAGCTCATACGCCGCGCCGAGACACCGAAGGACTACTTTGCGACCTTCGATTTCAGCGAATACAGCTTCAAGGACTGATACGATGACGTTTGAATACTGCCCGAAATGTGGTGAAAAGCTGTTCCCTAAGCAGATCGGTGACGAGGGCGATGTTCCGTTCTGCGAAAAATGCAGCCGCCCGTTCTTCCCGTTCAGCTACCCGTGCGTGATATGCCTTTGTATCGCAGAAAACGACGAGATACTGCTCATAAAGCAGAGTTACGGCATTATACGGTATGTATGCGTCGCGGGCTACATAAAATCCGGCGAAAGCGCGGAAGAGTGCGCAAAACGTGAAATAGCCGAGGAAACCGGGCTTGAACTGCTCGGAACACGGTTTCTGTACAGTAAATACTACGAAAAGCACGACAATCTCATGCTCGCTTTCGCGGTCAGGGTTCGCAAGGGAGAACTTAAACTTTCGGGCGAGCTGAGCGAAGCTGCGTGGTTCACCCCGGACGAAGCGTATGAAGCGCTGTTCGACGGCGCTTACGGACGGGATATGATAAACGAGATAAGACGGCTCGAAAAGGAGGGGCTTCTCGGGATATGAGAATGAGAAAGAAAAAGCACCTCGACGAGCGTCTCGCAGCGTGCGCTTCGGTAAACCTCGGCTGGCTGCCTGATGCGGTGCATAACGACGGGAATGCAGACAGAACAAGCTCTGCGGAGATATTCGGGAACGATAATCCGCTCCGCCTTGAGATTGGCTGCGGCAAAGGGAAATTTGCAAATACCATAGCCGGACGGCACCCGGACATAAATTTTATAGCCGTAGAGCAGACCCCTAACGTAATAGTCTCGGCTATGGAGCAGACCATAGAGCAAAAGCTCGGAAATCTTCGTTATTTCATGGGGAACGCGGAATATCTTCCGAAAGTCTTACCCGCGGACTGCATAGAATGCATTTATCTTAATTTCAGCTGTCCGTTTCCGAAAACGAAGTACGCCAAGCATCGTCTCACAAGCGAGCGGTTCCTACCGATATACAGAGAGCTTCTGATAAACGGCGGCGTGATACTGCAAAAGACCGACAACCGCGATTTTTTCGACTATTCTCTGGAAAGTCTGAAAAAAGGCGGATTCGAGCTCCGGTATGTCACCCGTGACCTGCATAACAGCGAAGTCAAAGGGAATATTATTACGGAATACGAACAGCGTTTCCTCTCACAGGGACTTCCGATATACTATCTCGAAGCTGTAAACAGGAAATAGCTGTGTTGCCCCGCAGGAAGCATTAAATTAACTAATAATGCCTTTCCGCCCGCAAAACCAAGTTTTTGGTAAAATTTGCATAGAAACACTTTACAAATCAAAAAAAATATTGTATAATAGTATCAGCAAAAAAAATGATCATTTGAAAGGAATGATAAACATGGGTAAAATATCCGCAATCATTGGTATCGCAGCTCTCGCAGGCGTAGGCTTCTATGTGGGCAAGAAGCTCATCGAAAAGCGCAACGCCGAGGAAGAAGAACGCGCTCAGCACGTTTATGAGGACGATTCCGACGTATTCGTCGAGGAAAGACACTCGACACCCAAGGAAAAGCTCCAGAGAGCTTCCCTCTTCGCTGTCGGCGCTATCAGAACAGGTGCCGAGAAGTTCAAAGAGGGCATCGATGACATCATCTACAAGGATATGGTATCGAAGGGCGAAGAAACCGTTGCAAAGGGCAAAGAGACAGCTATCGAGACCAAGGACAAGGCTGTTAATTTTGCTAAGACCACCGGTGAAAACATCAAGACCGGCATCGACAGCATCAAAAACAAGGTGACCGGCAAGGCAGAAGAAGTTGCTGATGAGACCGGCGCTTCCGAGCTTGCAGAAGCTATCGAGAAGGACGTTGACGAACTTACCGATAAGGCGATAGATATGGCTGAAGAGATCAAGAACTCTCCCGAGCCTGTCGTTGAGCAGATACAGGAAGCTGCCGACGATATCGACAGCGTTTCGATGAGCGATGAGGCTTCCGATTCTGTTGAAACATTCGATTTCAGCAATCCCGAACAGCTCTGATAAGATCACGAAAAAGGCAGTCGCATTGTGACTGCCTTTTTGTATATTATATTTTAAGGTGAAACCTGATATTATTATTAAAATAATATAGTGAAGGTAGGAATAAAAGATCTGATACCATTTGCTTGTTTATAGTATAGATAAATTTGAATTTATTTAAAGGATGTGATTTTATGCCTATTCTCGCATCATTTGCTGTTCCTCACCCGCCGCTCATCGTACCGGCAGTCGGACGCGGAGGAGAAGCAGCAATAATAAAGACCACCCGCGCTTATGAACGCGCAGCTGACATCATCGCGGAGCTAAAGCCTGACACTATCATAATTTCAAGCCCTCATTCCCTTATGTACGCGGACTATTTTCACATCTCACCGCGCGAAAACGCTCACGGCTCATTCGCGAATTTCGGAGCACCGCAGGAGCGTTTCGACGAGAAGTATGATACCCGGCTTGTGAAAGCAATATGTGAGATCGCAGATAAAACCGGTTTTTCCGCCGGAACGCTCGGTGAAAAAGACCCGACTCTCGATCACGGAACTCTTGTGCCGCTTTACTTCATCCGTCAGAAATACAACGGCGGAAAGATCGTCCGCGTCGGACTCTCAGGACTGCCGCTCGACGATCATTACCGACTGGGTATGATAATAAAGGAAGCCGTTGAAGAGACAGGAACACGCGCTGTGTTCGTTGCAAGCGGCGATCTTTCGCACAAGATGCGCGCCGAAGGTCCATACGGCTTTGCACCAGAAGGTTCGGAGTACGATGAGCGTATTATGCATACACTTGGTACAGCACAGTTCGATGAGCTTTTCGGCTATGACGAAACATTCTGCGAAAAGGCTGCCGAATGCGGGCACAGGTCTTTCGTGATCATGGCGGGAGCTCTTGACGGGATCTCCGTCAAAGCCGAAGCTCTTTCACATGAAGGTATTACCGGCGTAGGCTACGGCGTGTGCACATTCATACCGGACGGTGAGGACAGTGAACGTCACTTTCTTGACAAATATATGAGCGGACTGCAGCAGAAGCTTTCCGATAGGTCGGAAAACTCGGACGATTATGTAAAGCTCGCGCGCAGATCGCTTGAAAGCTATATTCTGTACGGAAAACGAATCGATGTACCCGACGGACTGCCGGAGGAAATGCTTAAAACGCAGGCGGGAGCTTTCGTGTCGATACATAAGCAGGGTCAGCTCCGAGGCTGCATAGGGACAATACTTCCGACCCGTGACAACGTTGCGGAAGAGATCATCGAAAACGCGATAAGCGCTTCGACCCGCGACCCGCGCTTTGACCCGATAACTGCGGACGAGCTTCCGCTGCTCGAGATAAACGTTGATGTTCTCGGTGAGCCGGAGGATATACCGTCGGCAGATATGCTCGATGTCAAGCGCTACGGAGTGATCGTCACAAACGGGTACAGGAGGGGGCTTCTGCTTCCCGACCTCGACGGTGTGGACACGGTCGAAGATCAGATCGACATAGTTCGCCGAAAAGCGGGTATTCCGGCAGGAGAACCGCTGAAACTCCAGCGCTTTGAAGTTATACGGCATTTTTGAGGTGCGGCATGGCTGTTTGTAATGTTTGTTTCCGTCACTGTGACATTCCCGAAGGAAAGACCGGCTTCTGCGGTGCGAGGAAGTGCCGCGGCGGTATAGTCGAAGCTGCGAATTACGGCAGGATAACGTCACTCGCGCTCGACCCGATAGAAAAGAAACCGCTCGCCCGCTTTCACAGCGGCTCGCTCGTGCTGTCCGTCGGAAGCTATGGCTGTAATCTTCGCTGTCCGTTCTGCCAGAATTCAGATATTTCGTGGTCGGAACACGCAATGAAGTTTGCCGACAGAGCCGAGGCGATCACTCCGGAGGAGCTTGCTGCGGCTGCGCACAGATACCGCACACAAGGGAATATCGGGCTTGCGTTCACCTATAACGAGCCTCTTATCGGATATGAGTTCGTTCGCGACACGGCAAAGCTCGTCCGCGTGAACGGAATGATGAATGTTCTCGTTACAAACGGGACAGCGGAGCTTGAAGTGCTTGACGAGCTGCTTCCTTATATTGATGCAATGAACATAGACCTCAAAGGCTTCACCGACCGCTATTACAACAAAATTCTCGGCGGCGACAGGGCTATGGTGATGCGCTTTATCGAACGCGCGGCGGGAAACTGCCACATTGAGCTTACAACGCTGATAATACCCGACGAGAATGACAGCGAGGACGAGATGCGTGAATTGAGCAGCTGGGTAGCGTCGCTCTCGCCGGAGATACCGCTCCATATCTCGCGATTCTTTCCGCGGTTTCACATGACTGACAGGAACGCGACGGACGTGTCGCTCATTTATCGGCTCGCCGATGTGGCACGGGAAAAGCTGAAATACGTTTATACAGGGAATTGTTAGCCGGTCTGTCGGTTCCCGACAGACGTCCTCGCGGACAGCGGCAGGGCTAACGCCGCCCTGCACCGGCGCCGGCGTGACGCCGGACTCAAAAGATATAGGCTATACCGCACAAAGAGCGTGCGGAGATTGCGCAGTTAGATTTTTCGTCAGATTGGCTAAATTTGACGCAGGCTTGCTGACGCAAGTCAAGGAAAATTTGGTCAAGATGACGGAATAATATGCAAGCAAGATGCGTGCGTCTATTTGTGCGGTATTGCCTATAACAAAAGCGTCTCTTCTTCTCGAAGGGACGCTTCCGTTTTATTGTCTGAAAATATCGTTCTGTGAAAGTCCGTACTTTTCAAGTAATGCGAGCGTGTTATTGTAGAACGGGAATATCTGCTTCCAGACGGTCGTGCTGCCGGTCTTATCGGAATTACGACTGCCATACCAATAATTACAGCTTATCAGTATACTCCTGCCGCTTTGCGGGTCAATATTCTTCGCCTGCTCGAACGTAACAGCGGAGCAGTCTGCATTAAACGCGTCAACGAACTCTTTCATCGGTATGTTTTCCGCGCACTTTTCATTCTTATAGTCGTATCGGCGAATGACGGTAACGGTGTCTTCGGGGATAATATCGTCTTCATCAAACCGCAGTAAACCCTGCGTTCCCTTGTTCATATCAAACGCGCGTTCGAGGAACTCGTCCGAAACGCGGTAGTATCGTGTGATATTCTCACCGTTTCTGAGCTTATAGGTCACGTCGAGCATTCCGCTGCCCGCGCTGTTCTTCGATATTATATCGCGGTGAAGCTCGGTTATCATATCGGGCTCGACCTTATCATATCCGTCGCCACGGAAAAACGGCGAGCAGTCGGAATAATACCATACATCACCGACACGGACATCGAGGTTCGCGGTCAGTATCTCGCTTACATCGGGAACATAGCCGGCTGCGCCGAAGCCCTGTGTAAACGCAGAAAGGAACGTCACAAGCGCGCTTCCTACAATGAATGGTGCGAACAGTATGAAGCGCTTTTTCCGTTGCCTTTCGCCCTTGCTCCCGCCGAACTCGAACGCACAGAAGAAGCCGAACGCTGCCACAAGCCAGAGTACAATGTCAACGGCGATCATGCCTGCGACCGTCGAAGCCGAAATGTCCTGCCACAGATAGTTATTTTCGTTCATGCTAACGACCACTTCCGCAGCTATGGTCATGGTCGCGGCGAGAACTGCCGCTGCGGCAAAGACATGGCGTGCATATCTGAACACATAAGCGCTTCCGGTGCGTTCGTGGCGACGGCGTTTCACGAGGAAGTAAGCCGCAGCGACGAATACTGCGCAGTAAAGCAGGAACAGCAGCATTTGCGGTATTTCTACCGCGCCGCCGGACTTCGTGCCGAATATGCCCTGAACAAAGAACTTGACCAGCAGCCCGAGCGGCGTGAACCAACCTACCCTTCCGAGCATCTCATCGACAAGCCCCTCGGTGAGTCCGAGGCCGAATCTGAACGAAAGAACGCCTGCCCCAAAAGTTATCGCGGGAACAGCAAGATTCATAACGAGCGTGGTTATCACCGCAGTCCTTGTACGCCCGCAGACCGCGACGATGAGCGTCGTCGTGCAGTAAAACAACACGCACATCATAAGCCCGTAGATCATCATACGCCCGATGACAACGCAAACCCAGTCCACGGTCGGTTCTCCGTAGTTTCCGCCTATGATCGCCGAGCCGACGAGTGCCGCTATTATGTGTGGGACAAGATACGCCGTAAGCCCCGCAAAAAAGTTGCCAAAGAAGCGTGCCGCGGGAGTTACCGGCGCGGACATCTCCATATCCGCGCGGGGCTTTTTTTGCAGGTACCCGAAGCACTTCATCAGTATCGGTATCCCCATAACGAACAGTGCCACAAGCGCGAAAAGCCCAATTACCGCCATGAACATCGTGGTCGATGCCTTATCGTTTAGCTCTCTGTCGAGCTGTAAAAATTCGGGCGTGCTAAGATCGAGTCCGGAGAGCCGCGATTTCTCACGGAAAGCGTAAGCTTTCGAGTAATCAGCGAAGGCGATACCGAACAGCGGGTAGGAGGCGAACGAAAAGAGGCATACTGCGACGATATGCACTTTGAGCGTTTTCAGCTTATACAGATAATATTTCATCTTTCAGTCTCCTTTCCCGTCAGTATTCTTCGCCGAGATATTTCGCGAGGTCCTCGGCGCTCACGGCGGGGGCGTTCGCGTAAACCTCCACCGCTGTGTCACAGTTATGCTCTGTCACATAATACTGTTCTGCGTTTCCTGTGCCGGTCAGATAGGTGATACTCCCGTCATATTCGCTGATGTGTTCGCTTACGGGCACGATGATGTAGATATCCCTGCTGTTTTCGTAAACGGTGTTGACCGACGAGAGCTTTAGCAGCTCCTTCGCCTGCTCCTCGGTAAGCTCGCGGTATTCGACCGGCTCATACCGCAAATCTGTATAACCGTGATCGTCCGTGCTGTATTCCGCTTTCCGCGCCGAAGTGAAGCTGCCGTAGCTCGTAGCCTTATACATATAGTATTTCACGACTCCGGCGTTCATGTTCCCGAACGGGTCGCAGTTATACTCACGCATAAGAGCGAGCGTCTCGTCGAACGACGACCATACCTTTATCCAGTAGCTCTCATCTCCAACCACGATCAGAGTATTTACACAATCAACTCTGTCGCGCACGAACAGGTCTTCATAAGTTGCCTTCGCGGCATCGCGTTTCAGAGCCGCGACGAACTTCTCATACGGTATGCCTGTATCTGCCGTATCATAAACGGAAATCGAGACGTATCTGTCCTTTGCTGTGTCAGGGATATTATTATACTCCGAGGCGAAAGCACCGCTCCCGAACCAGAGCTGCAATAAGTCTTTCGAGTATGACGCGGGGAGATAGTAAGTGCGTGAGACCTGTCCGCCCGATATCATTTCATAGTTCACATTGAAAGAACAGAAATATTCATAATCCAAGCCTACCCTGTCCGCGTATGAAAACAGCGCGCTGTCATCGGGACGCTCCGTGACTATACGATGGTGGAAGTCGCTTATCATCTTTACCGCGTCCTCGCTTCTTAGTCTCGCGTAATTATTGCGCAGCCCGGGTACAGAGCAGTTCACATCTACGCTCACGACATCGGACACTTCGGGGACGTAGCCCGCTGCACCGAAGCCGTCGCTCTTCATGAATCCGAAGCACACGAGGAACGAAAGCGCCGCCGATACCGCGAAACGACCGACTGCAAGACCGAGCTTCTTCGGCTTTTTGAGCTTTTCACGGCTTACAAGCTCGATCACAACAAAGATGATGAGATTAACCACTATCCATGTGGTAATGAGCACGGCGTCAGGTATATTCAGGAACCGATAAATAAGTCCCGCGATACCATAGACGGAATCCTCTGTTCTGCTGCTTGTAAGAAGCGGTAAATATACTGCCGACGCGGACGCAAGCATTATCAGAAACTCTGTCGCGTAACGTCCGGGCTTATACACGAAAGCACTTCCGGCACGCTCTTCACGTCTGTGCTTTATCATAAAGTACGCCGCCGTGCAGTAAACCGCCGACCACATCAGTCCGCGAAGCCACCAAAGATCATGGAATATTCCGGCGTACTGTGACGGATAAAACGTGTTCGCTGACAGTATCATACCTATCGGCGTAGCGTCCCAGAGCGGTCCGTACATCATTTCGCCCGGGTTCACGCCATAGCAGCTAACACCGGAGATAACGCCGAGGAAGAATGTCGTGAACGGAACTCCGAGCAGGAAGACGAAAGGAACAATGTTCGCCGTGAGCTTTCTTCCGCAGAACGATATTATCATGAGCGAGAAGAAATACTGCATAGCGTTCGCGGCAAGCACATAGCCGATATTATTGCGGAAAAACTCGATGATGTTCCCGATATCCGAGGAATTGACATCGTTTGCAGAGAGCTGTCTGTACTGCTCGGCAAAGCCGTCCGCAGGCAGGAGCAACAGAAGCGACAGCAGCACCGCTATGAGCTGCGGCAGAAAATAGGTACCGAAGCCGGAGATAACACTGCCGGCAAAGCGGGTATCCGTGCTTATCGGAAGCGACATATCCATATCGGTGTATTTCTTGTTCCACAGATAACGGAAACTCTCCTTCGCTGTGAAAAGTCCCTGCAAGAACAGCACGAACAGCAGCACGAAGCCCGCTATCGCCAGTAATCCCGCTATCGTGTTCAATGTTATGACTCGCGCTTCAAGGTCGGCGTGTGTCTCATCCGGACGCATACCGATACGGCGTTCAAGATCGGCGTAAGCGTTGATATCGACCGCCGCCGCAAGAAGCGGGAACGAAAACAACGACATCAGACACAGCGCGATAAAGCGGCTCTTCATCTGCGAGAGCCGGTAGTACATAAAGGTTCGCAGACCGGTGTTACTTGTCGAGAGCGGAGCTGTCATAGCCGAGTCCCTCCATTTCGTACACAAAAATCTCTTCAAGCGTGAGCCGTATCTCATCGTACATCTTAGGCGAATGCTTTTCTACCGCAGCGCGGATCTTCTCGCTGCCTCCCTTCGCGATGATGTACGTTATACTTCCTGTCTTTTCGATATGAAGCACGTCTATCTCCGGTAGATCTTCCGCGGTAACTTCCCTGTCGAACGCGGTCTGAACCTTTATGATGTCGCCCTTCACGTTGTCGAGCTCGCGGTCGAACACGAGCTTTCCGCAGTGCAGCAGACCCACGCGGTCGCAGAATTCGTCTATCTCATTCAGATTGTGCGACGAAAAGACTATCGTCATATCCCTGTCCATCATAGCGTCTATCATCATCTTCTTTACCATAAGGCGCATTGTCGGATCAAGACCGTCGAGAGCCTCGTCAAGGAGCAGATACTTCGGTCTGCACGCGATACCGCAGATAACGACCGCCTGACGCTTCATACCTTTCGAGAACTCGTGAAGCTTCTTGTCGAGCGGAAGTCCGACCGCACCGACGAGCTTTTCAAAGAGCGCCTTGTCGAAACTCCTGTAGAACAGTGCGTAGTAATTTCTCATCGCGCCGAGGGTCATATCAGAGAACTGGATAGTCTCGTCACTGATATAGAACACCTTTTCCTTTATCTTTATGTTGTCGTAAACGTCCTCGTCGTCAATTCTCACCGAGCCGGAGACGGGGCGGTAGATCCCCGCGAGCATACGCAGGATAGTCGATTTTCCGGCGCCGTTGGAGCCGAGCAGCCCGTAGCAGCTTCCTTCCGGAATATCGACAGATATGCAGTCCACAGCATTTACGTCATCAAATCTCATTACACAGTCTTTTATTTCTATCATTGTCTTATCCTCCCTTATTTCGCCCAGACGCTTTCAAGAAGCTGTACTGCACCGTCCTTCGTCATTCCCGCATTCTTTGCGGAGATCATTCCGTTTTTCAGTTCCTCGGTCACCTTTTTCATCATAGCGTCGGCGGCAGAGCCGTTTTCCGACACATAGCTTCCCTTTGCCGGAACGGAATATATGAAGCCGTCCTGTTCAAGCCGGTTGTACGCCCTCTGAACGGTATTCGGGTTTATGCCGAGCGACTTTGCAGTCTCTCTCACCGTCGGAAGCCGTTCCCCTGCCTCAAGAATGCCGGACGAGATAAGTGCCGCTATCTTCTCGCAGAGCTGTTCGTAAATAGGTTGTTTTCCTTCAAGTCTTATATCAAACAAAGATATCCCCCCGATCTGCGCTCTAACGTTATTCCTCCGCAATATGCGAAGGAATAACAAGAGCTTGCTCGTACCAAGCACTAACTGTATTAATTCAATTAGTACAGATGTATTATAGCACAAAACTGTACTAATGTCAATAGTACAGTTTAAAAATTTTTGTATTTTAAATAAGATGAGCGGGATGCGCATTCTGCTGCTTTCCCGCTCTCATGTATCATTTTCGTGATTCCTTGTTTTTCCGCTTATCCTCATACATTCTGCTGTCCGCAGTCTCTATGCTGTTCTGAAGACTTGCAGAGTCCTCCGCCATTGAGCAGCCGAATGATACCATCAGCGGTTTGTTCTTTATGCTGAACGAACCGACATTCTTTCTGAGGACATTCATGAACCTGCGCAGCTCAGCATCGGAGGAATCAGGTATCAGAGCTATGAACTCGTCACCGCCTGTACGGAATATGCGGCACTTATCAGGAAGCGTGCTCATCATCAGAGTCGCCGCCATTCTTATATACTCGTCACCGATCATGTGACCATAGGTATCATTGATGTATTTAAGCCGGTCACAATCGGCGGAGATTATCCCAACCGGAAAGCTCTCGTCACTCATGCTCTCAACGTATTCATCAAAGCAGCTGCGGTTGTATGCACCGGTCATCGAATCGCGTATCGAGCGCTCTTTAAGCTCACGGCGCATAAGTTCCTGCTCTGTGACATCGTTGATAAGCGCTATAATACCCCTTACCCTTCCGTCGGCAAAGAACAGCGGTTCCTTTATGACCTGAAGAAACTCCTGCTCATCGTCGTTTTCCTCTATTATATAAGATGTACCGACACCGGATTTTATGAGCGCCCGGTCGGATTCCATAGCTTTTCTCGCGTTATCCTTGTCCTTGCGTATATCAATATCAGTTTTGTGTTTTATTGTCCAGTTGGGGTCGCCATGCGTATCGAGGTGATGCCAGGTCTGAGACGAAAAGACATATCTTCCGAGTGAGTCCTTGAGGTATATGTTGGCGGGGAGTACTTTGAGCATACGCGAAAATTCGGAGAACGACACCGAGCTTATAAGCCTTTCGGCATTATGTACACGATTAATAAATATATCCGGATTTATCGGAAAAGCAAGACAATCTACCACCGCTCCGCCGAGAAATTTAACATCGTCCTGTACATTGTCCTTGTCCGTGATTATCAGAATAGCCGTAGAGTAGATGTAGTTGTTGTTCTCATTGACTGCATCTATAAGCTTACGCACATTTCTTCTCTTTGACGGACGTTCTATAAGTATAATGCTTACATCCGCGCCGTTACGAAGCATTTCAAGCGCTTTGTCCGCAGAACTGACCGGAACAACATTATCCGTGAGCTTTTTTATATCCGCGATGCATCTCGTGCTGTCGCTGATGACCAATATACTGCTCATACAACATTTCCTCTTTTTCAGACACAAAATGACATAATACTGTACCTGACTAAATACAGTTTTTGTTTATTATATCACTGTCGTCGGGTACTGTCAAGACTTTTTTGTGCAATTTACACACAGCAAAGCTGAATCAGTCTACCGTGCGTCATATCTGCGTTTCTTATACCGTTCGTATATAAATTATCAAAAAAATTTAAAAATTTTATACACAAATGTCTGTTTTTATGATATAATAAGTGAAGGTACAACACGGATAATTGTTCCGTGTCCACCAAAGAATAATCTGATCTGAAAGGAAAAATACTATGAACATCAAAAAGACTCAGAACGGAAACAAGCTTACGGTCGCTCTTGAAGGAAGACTCGATACAGTATCGTCTCCCGAACTCGAAGCAGACCTCAAGGGCTCTCTTGACGGTATAACAGATCTCGAATTTGACATCTCTGCGCTTGAATACATATCTTCGGCAGGACTTCGTGTTCTTCTGTCAACACAGAAGATAATGAACAAGCAGGGCGATATGTGCATTACCGGTGCAAACGAAGCTATAATGGAGATCTTCGACGTTACAGGATTTGTTGATATCCTGAACATAAAATAATGGATTCAGGCTTAAAACAAGATAACAGACTGTTGAAAAAGGGCTATTTCAAGACCCTTTTTCCTGTTATGTTCTCTGTTCTCGGAGCAACTATAAACGCGGTCATAGACGGCATACTTGTTTCACAGAAGCTCGGCAGGACCGCGCTTGCCGCAGTGAACCTCAGTATGCCGGTCTATTTTGTGTTGTGTACGATCGGCGCGCTCATAGCGGGCGGAGCCGCTGTCTGCTCCGCGAGAAAAGCGGGCCAGGACAATATGAAGTCCTCACAGGACTATTTCCAGGACGCTCTTCTCCTTTCTACTGTCATTTCTGTCATTGTTACCGCCTGCGGCATAATATTCTGCCGCAGCATAGCAGGCTTGCTTTCCGGCGGCGACCTTACAGAGCAGGTCTATGAATACTGCCTTATAACATTTATAGGCACTGCGCCTGCAATAATGATCTATATTCCCATAAATTATCTGCAGCTTGAGGGCAAGAACCATTCAATATCCATAAGCGTTATACTCATGATCGCAACGGATATAATTCTTGACCTTCTGTTTATTTATGTTCTCAATATGGGGCTTGGCGGAGCTTCCGCAGCAAGTGTCGTTTCATCATTGGTGACCTGTATTTACGGTTTCATCGCCCTACAGTACAAAGAAACAAATTATCATCTCGGATTCACCAAACCGAGCAGGAAAAGGCTGCGCAAGCTGCTGAAATACGGTTCACCGCTCGCCCTCACAAACCTATTTGACGCAGTTAAGCTTTTTATGATCAACACCATAGTTATCATAGCGGCAGGTGAAAGCGGTGCGGTCGTATGGGCAGTATTAAACACGCTTTCAGAGCTGTCACTCATGATCGTAACAGGCGTTTCCCGCGCAGGTGCGCCTATGATAAGCACCTGCCATACCGCCAAGGAGAACAGCCGCATACGCATACTCACCGCGCTCGAAGTCCGGACGGGTATGATACTTTCGGCTATTTTCGCTCTCGCCATTGCGCTTCTTAACAGACCGATAGGCGTAATTTTCAGCGTCAGCGAAGATCTTCTTCTTCCCCTGATATGCCTTGGCATAAGCGTTATTATCTCGACGATATGCTGCGTCTGGGAGCGCCACTTCAACTCGATCGGTCTTATCGTCTGTGCCAATATCTCGTCTTTCGCAAGAAACTGTATGCTCCCTATAGCGGCAGCAGTCTTCCTGATGGTATCCGGCGCACCGATCTGGCTATTTCTTCCTTTATCGGCAGCAGGCTCCGCAGCGGTAATAGCTCTTTTGACATTCATAGAATATTTGTACCACCAAAAGACATCTTATCCGCTTTCCAGAGTTCTTCTTCTCGACGATCACCTCGAACGCGAAAACAAAGTGCTCGATTTCTCGATAACCGCAGAAATGACAGAAGTATGTGACGCTTCTGATAAGATAAAGGCATTCTGCTCCGCGAACAACATGGACAGCAAAGCGACGATGAAGCTCGGACTTGCTATCGAAGAGCTCCTTAACGTTATAATCCTTAAGACTCCCGGATTAAAGAGTCTTGACCTAAGGGCATTTGCACTCGACGGAAACACCGGTCTGCGGATACACTATGCGGGAAAGAGCTATGATCCGTTCAAGGATAACGACGCGGATGACGACTTTCTCATGGGTATAAACATGATAAATAAAATGTCGGAAGCGACACTTCATATACACACTCTAGGAATAAATATTATAACTATAATATTCCCCGAAAAAGAACATAATAAAACCGGAGAAAACAAATATGGAACGAATCGCCGATGATCTCAGAGAACTTTGTCTCAGAGCGGACGAGGTCAACAGGGTCAATCTTATGACTATTCTCAGTGACAACCGCGACACCGAATACGGTAAAAAGTACGGGTTCTCAGACATCGTAAATATCGACGAATACAAAAAGAAAGTACCGATAACGGATTATGGAGATTATCGTGACTATGTAACACGGATGCTGAACGGAGAGCGTAATGTTCTTACCGCTTATTCCGTTGAAAAGTTCGGCTGTACATCAGGCACTACAGGCGCGTCCAAGATCGTGCCGAAATCGCTCACATCCCTTTGTCTTGAAGATACGATCACCGAAGACTCAAAGAATCTGTTCCGTAAAGGTAATGGCAAACGCCTGATGATAAGCTCGTTCAGAACATATCCCCAGGTCAAGGGAAAGCCTCTGTATCTTGTCTCGGAGATATATTATGACTATCTTCTGAATTCAGGCAGGCTTGATGTCGATGAATATGTCGGTGGCAAGGATCTGCTTATGATACAGGAAGAAAGCAAGGATCTCATGTACGCGAAGGCTGCCGCAGCGCTCGCCTGTGACAGTATAGATATGATCGAGGCAAGCTTCCTGTATGAAACGCTGAATTTTTTCTGTTTTCTTGAGGAAAACTGGAAAACTATCACCGACGATCTGCGGCACCACAGACTTCCGGAAGGGATCAGCATACCGGATAACGTAAAAAAGTATCTTCTGTCGCTGAACGTGCCAGAAGAGCGGCTCGACCATATCGAACGTGAGTGTTCAAAGGGCTTTGACAACATTGCGGTAAGGCTTTGGAGCAATCTTGTTCTTCTGAGCGGCATCGGAAATAAGACATTCCTTACCGAAGACAATGCCCTCAAACGGTATATCGGCGATACCGCGATACATTATTTCAGCTATGTATGCTCGGAATGTCTGATTGGTGTTCCGGTACAGCTTAACGAACACTCCTATGTGCTTGTTCCGAAAACGGGATTTTTTGAATTTCTTCCCGTGAATGCCGAAACAACGGACATAACATATCAGCCCTTCGAACTCGAAACGGGAAAGCTTTATGAGATCATTATAACCAATTTCTCCGGATTTTACCGTTACCGCATAGGTGATGTGATAAAGGTAGACCGCTTCATCGGCGAAAGCCCGGTGGTAGAATTCAAGTACCGAAAAGGACAGGCGCTTAACATATCCGGCGAAAAAATAGATATGTATCAGCTGGAAAAAGCGGTTTTCAGTCTCCACGATTCAGGGATAGACGTAAACGACTATCTTATCGGAGTTTCGGTCGAAACCATGCCAGGCAGATATATTGCTGTCATGCAGACGGACAGCATAACGCATGGACGAAGCGTTATCATGTCTGACGAGAAATTGTCTGAACTGTTCGATAAAGCATTAATGAAATACAGTCCCGATTTCAAGGATCTGCGCGAGCTCGGTCAGATCTCGGAACCGACCGTATTCACGTGCGGCGGCGGAGAATACGTCAGATTCATGGAACAAACCGTCGCGGGACAAACACGTTCAAATATAAAAGCAAAACACATCTGCACTAAGGAGGTCTCCGAAAAGCAATGGAAAACAATCATCAGCCGGATACGCGAAAAGAGATGAAGTTCGGTCTTACGCCGAAGTTCGTTATAGGTATGATCCTTATTGTTCTGGCGATAACCGGATCAACAATAATCGTCGGTGCAAAGACATACTGGGACTCTACCACAAACCACTACAACGACGTTGCGTACCGTACCGCCAGAGCTGCGGAAGGATATTTTACCAAGCAGGAGATCCTCGAATACACAGATCTTGTAAGAAGATATAACGCCGGTGAGGCAGATCCAAGCGAGATTGACGCAGTAAGAGAAAGCAACCGGTACAAAGAGATCTGGCAGTACGTCGATAAACTTCGTATAAGCATGGGCGCGAATGACATTTTTATGAACTGCTGCGACCTTGAAGAGCTTTTGTCGTATACTCCGGAAAAGGCCGCCGCACATGAATGGAATCCGTGTCTCTATGTCATGGACAGCTATCTTGACCCGGAAAAGCAGTTCATTATGGGCAACAAGGGTACCGCTATGCCCGATTTCATACCCGATATAAAGCAGGCTATAGAGACCTGTGCCCCGCCGACAAGAAAGATCGTTTCCAACTTCCAGTTCGGCAACATCCTGACCGCGCTCTACCCTGTTGTATGCGACAATGAGGTCGTAGCGTTCATCTCGGTAGAGATACCCATGCTCACCCTCGAAAGCGATATTACCGCATACATAGTGACTGTGCTTATAGCATCAGGCATAATTATGGTTGTACTGCTTACTGCCGGTGTCATCTTCATCATAAGGACTATGATAAGACCCATAGGCGTAGTTGCAGCGGAAGCCGGCAAATTCGTCGACAACAATGCCGAGATCTCTGACAGACTCGACAAGATAAAAACCCGCGATGAGATCCAGCTTCTGAGCCAGAGCCTCCTGCGAATGGAGATAGACATCAAGGAATACATCGAGAATATCACGAAGATAACCGCCGAGAAGGAGCGCATAAGCGCAGAGCTCAACGTCGCTACCCAGATCCAGGCTGATATGCTTCCGTCGATATTCCCGCCCTTCCCCGAGAGAAAAGAGTTTGATATTTACGCGACCATGACCCCGGCTAAGGAGGTCGGCGGAGACTTCTATGACTTCTTCCTGATTGACGATGACCATATCGCGCTTGTAATGGCGGACGTTTCCGGAAAGGGAGTTCCCGCAGCTCTGTTCATGGTCATTGCCAAGACTCTCATTAAGAACCGTGCACAGCTTGGCGAGCTCTCGCCCGCGAAGATACTTATGTCTACGAACGAACAGCTCTGTGAGGGCAACGAAGCCGAACTCTTCGTCACGGTATGGCTCGCGATCATCGAGATAAGCACAGGTAAAGGGCTTGCGGCAAATGCGGGTCACGAACATCCTGTTCTGCGCAGAAAGGGCGAAAAGTTTGAACTTGTTGAGTACCGCCACTCACCCGCAGTTGCGACTATGGAAGGAATAAGGTTCAGAGAACACGAATTCGAGCTTCACCCCGGCGACAGTCTGTTCGTATATACCGACGGTGTCGCGGAGGCTACCAACAGCAGAAATGAACTGTTCGGAACAGACAGGATGCTCGACGCGCTCAACCGCGAGCCCGAAGCACAGCCGAAGGATATGCTGAAGAACGTTAAAAACGCTGTTGACGCATTTGTAGGAGAAGCGCCCCAGTTCGACGATATAACGATGCTGGGATTCAACTATTATGGAACAGAGAACAATGTATGAAGGAGCTCGTTGTAAAATCGCTCACCGACAATCTTGAATCCGTGCTCGGGTTTGTTGACAGTGAGCTTGAGGATTGCGGCTGTTCGCCCAAAACAATGATACAGATAGACATCGCGGTCGAAGAGCTCTTCGTAAACATAGCCAACTATGCTTACGGATCGGATACAGGGCCGGCGACGATACGTGTGGAACGGTCCGAGAATCCGCGCGCAGTGACGATAACGTTCATTGATTGTGGTATGCCTTACGACCCGCTTGCAAAGCCCGATCCGGACACCACGCTTTCGGTTGAGGAGCGCGAGATAGGCGGACTTGGCATCTTCATGGTAAAAAAGAGCATGGACGATATGACCTATGAGTACAGAGACGGCAAAAATATCCTCACTATAAAGAAGAATCTATAAACAATCATTACACCCTGTGGTTACACACCGCAGGGTGTGATTGTTTTCAAGGCAATTCCGGCTGAACAGAAACGAGAAAAGTGTATTTTTACTGAAAAAATCACGTTTTTTTGAAAATTTGTATTGTTTTTATACATGAAATATGATATAATAGTATGGTATATGTTCACACAGCTGAATCCTACAAAATAAGGGGTAAATATAAATGGCAAACTGGATAATCGTTGTTGATGACGACGTAACTAATCTGAAAACGGCAGGTCATATCTTAAGCAGGAACAATATGCGTGTCACCGCACTAAAAAGCGGACAGGCTCTTCTTGACTATCCTATCGGGAACGAACGACCGGATATGATACTGCTCGATATAAAAATGCCCGATATGGACGGATTTGAGACTCTCAGGCTCTTCCGCAGGAGAGAAGAAGCAAACGGTGCAGATGAGATACCTGTGGTATTCCTTACTGCGGACGAAGATGCGGGTTCGGAAAGGCTCGGGTTTGAAGCAGGCGTTGCGGACTATATACGAAAGCCGTTCGACCCTGACGTGCTCGTGCGCCGCATAAACAACATTATATCAAGCCGGGAAAAGATAGTGAACCTGAAAGCGGAAGCCTCGACGGACGCACTTACCGGTTTTCTCAACAAATCAGCCGCGGGAACAGAATTTCCGCGTATTTGTGCGGATGAGACAGGATGTCTTATGATGATAGACCTCGACTCATTCAAGCTCGTCAACGACATCTACGGACATGAAATGGGAGACAAGGTGCTTAAAGCCTTCGCCGAAGCAGTCTCGGCTCTCGTTCCGGAAGGAAGCAGATGCGCGAGGATTGGCGGAGATGAATTCACCGTCTTCTGCAGCAACATGGTCACGGAAAATGCCGCCGAGCTTTTCTCTGAACGTCTTAACGCCGCTATAACCGACTTCGCCAAAAAACTCATGGGCGACGATATGAGCATTCCCCTCGGTGCGTCTGTCGGCGGTGTGTTCGTTCCGAAGAGCGGGAAAGACTATGAGGAACTTTTAAAGTACGCGGATAAATCCCTTTACCTGGTAAAACAGAACGGAAAGCACGGTTGCAGCATTTACAGTTCGGGAGCGGTGCGCGAAGACGACACGAATGGCGTGGATATGGACATAAACACGCTTTCCGCGATACTCGGCGAGCGAACGATACCAAACGTCGCGCTCCAGCTCGACAAGGAGCAGTTCGCCTACGTTTACCGCTACGTCATGCGTTACATTGTCAGAAACCAGCGAACAGCCTGCAAGGTGCTCCTTACTCTGTCAAAGGCAGAAAACGCTGACGATCGGGTCTATCGTGACCAGTGTGATAATTTCGGCACTCATATAAAGGAATCGCTGCGTAAATCAGATATTCTCATGCGCAGCAAATATAACCAGTATTTTATCTTCCTCACAGACATTCGCGAAAACTCTATAGGCAAGGTAATAAGCAATATCATATCAAGCTGGCACGAGCTTTACGGCTCCGATCTCACAGTGACATACGAGACCGAATTCGTCGGGAGCGAAAATGACTTCGGAAGGAAAAGCGACGAGATAAGAGTCACCGTTGTTGACGACGATACCGCAAACCTTAAAATGGCGGGTGTGATACTAAGCAAGGCGGGATTTTACGTTACCGCGCTCAAATCGGGAAGTGCCCTGCTGAAATATGTCGAGGACAACACCCCCGACCTTATCCTGCTCGATATAAAGATGCCGGATATGGACGGCTTTGAAACTATTAAGCGGCTCAAAAATCTTGAAACGGATGCGGCTGACATACCGGTCGTATTCCTTACATCGGACGAGAGCAACGAAGCGGAGAGCATGGGTCTGTCGCTCGGAGCCATGGACTTCATCAAGAAGCCTTTCGTACCTGAAGTCCTCGCACTGCGCGTGCGACATATCGTAGAGCTTGTCACACTTCAGAAAAACCTTAGCTTTGAAGTTGAAAGAAAGACGAGAGAAAACAGAAACCTGTTCCTTCATGTCGTAAAATCGCTCGCAGACGCGATAGACGCGAAAGACACATACACAAACGGTCATTCGGGACGAGTAGCAGAGTACTCGAAGGAGATCGCGAAACGCGCAGGATACTCGCTTGACGAGCAGAACGACATCTATATGATGGGACTGCTGCACGATGTCGGTAAGATAGGCGTTCCCGACGCAGTCATAAACAAGCCCGCAAAGCTCACCGACGAAGAGTTCGCGCTCATCAAGAACCACCCTGTCATGGGCGCGAAGATACTTGAAAACATAAAGGAGATGCCAAAGCTCGCCACGGGAGCAAGATGGCACCACGAACGTTATGGCGGCGGCGGCTACCCAGACGGACTGGAGGGTATGAGGATACCCGAGGAAGCAAGGATAATCGCTGTTGCAGACGCTTATGACGCAATGTCTAGCCGACGCAGCTACCGTGACGTGCTTCCGCAGGCTACGGTAAGATACGAGATAGAAAATGGCCGGGGAACACAGTTTGACCCGAAATTCGCCGATATTATGCTTGCTATGATGGACGAAGACAAAGACTATAACATGAGGGAACAATAATATGAAAAACAAGATTGAAAGAAACGACCTGTTCCAGTCATCGCATCTTATGATGCTGATAAGCTTTACGATCTTTTCCGTGATACTTATCGCGGAGTCCATCCTTCTTTCATGGGAAGTCTGGGCTATCGTTCTTATCATCGTCGCAGTTTCGGGAAGCTGGGTTCTGCACATAGTACACAATGTGCCGGACAACATGAGGCTATGGATATACAGTATCCTTATGATGTGCATTTTCTTCTTCTACGGCACACACAAGACAAGCGTCTATGACCTTGCGACCGTAATGAGTGTTGTAATGCTGCTATATACAATGACGGGCGTAAAAGCACTTCTGATACTTTGCCAGATAACCTACTATATAACGCTTGCCTACGGCGTCGTTGCCCTTGCTCTTGACGGATATGTGTTTGACAGCCTTTCCATATCCCGCACAATCATGCACGCCGCTATGATGACCACCGAAGCATGGATAGCAAGGGTCATCATAGACAAGTGGCATCAGGTACTCGGCAAGACGAACGAAGAGATCGAGATACTTACCGATTCGACAGACAGGCTTAACGACTTCCTTGCGAACGTTTCTCACGAGCTTCGTACCCCGATAAACGCAGTAATCGGACTTTCAGGTATCTGTGTGGACAGAGAGACCGACCCCGAGCTTCTCGAAAATATGATTTCCGTACGTGACGCGGGAAGACGCGTTGCCGACCAGATAAGCGACATACTCGATTACTCCGAAGTTGACAGAAAAAAACTTGTTGCGAACAATGAGGACTATATGCTCTCATCTGTCCTCAACGATCTTGTGAACGAGATACGCCCGTTCAAGCCGCAGGAACTTGAGCTCGTCATAGATGTTGACCCCGCGATACCAGCGGTAATGAACACGGACATAAGCAAGCTCAAGAAGATACTGTACCACCTCATAATGAACGGTCTGAAATATACCCACGACGGCGGTGTATATGTCCGCATATCCGCAGTTGCTGAGGAATATGGCGTAAACCTCTTTATCGAGGTCACCGATACCGGTATCGGTATGTCAGAGGAAGAGCTTGAACGCGTCTCCGAAAGGTTCTATCAGGCTAATTCAAGCCGCACGAGATCGAGCGGCGGTCTCGGACTTGGAATGGCTATCGTCTCCGGTTTTGTTTCGTCTCTCGGCGGATTCATGACCATTTCCAGCACCCCCGACGTGGGAACGACTGTAAGAGTCAGCCTTCCGCAGAAGGTTATCGACGAATCGGGCTGTATGTCCGTTATCAAGAGATCGAACCTGTGCCTCGGCGCGTTCCTGCATTTCGAGAAATTCGCAAACCCGAGCGTCCGCGACCATTACAACGTCATGGTGCGCAACATAGTCAACGGGCTTGGCGTTCAGATGCACAGAGTCGAAAATGTAGAGAACCTCAAAAAGCTTCTTTCATCGGTAAAACTCTCTCATCTCTTCGTAGCAGAAGAGGAATACCTTACCGACCCCGAACTTATAGAGAAATTGTCAAAGGAAATGATAGTAATTCTCGTCGCGAACAGCGGCTTCGAGCTTCCGAAGGGGTCTAAGATAAGAATACTGGAGAAACCGTTCTACTGCTTCCCTGTTGCTGCGATACTGAATATGGATCCCGATACCGCGCACGAGGACGACAAGGTAATGTTCTGCCGCGGAGTTCACGCCCTCGTTGTCGATGACGAGCCCATGAACCTCACCGTCGCGAAGAGCATATTCAAGAAATACGGTATGCTGGTATCCACTGCCGCGTCCGGCAAGGAAGCTGTCCAGATGTGCAGGGAGAACAGATACGACATCGTATTCATGGATCACATGATGCCCGGTATGGACGGCGTAGAGACAATGAAGATGATACGAAGCGACCCTTCCCGCGCAAGAGGAGACCTTCCTATAGTAGCCCTTACGGCGAATGCCGTGAGCACGGCAAAGGAGATGTTCCTGTCCGAAGGATTCGACGGATTTGTCAGCAAGCCGGTCGAGCTTGTCGAGCTCGAACGTGTTCTGAGAAAAGTACTTCCCGTATCTATGGTGACTTTCGAGTCCGTTGAAGAGTCATCTCAGCACGCTGCTGTTCCGCCACGGAAGAATGAACAGCCGGAACCTTCCGCAGCAAAGCCGGAGCCTGTCGAGGAGAGTATCGCAGCGTCAGAAGAAACGTTCCTGGACAAGCTCGGAAAGCTTGGAATCGACACAGCGAGCGGACTTAATTACTGCCAGAACGACGAAGAATTCTACCGCGAACTTCTTGCACAGTTCGCCTCGGAATCCGCCGGAAAGCGCTCTATGATCGAGAAACATTTCGACAACAAAGATCTGAAAAATTATGAGATCTTCGTTCATGCACTAAAGAGCACATCAAAGATGATAGGCTGTATGGACCTCTCGGAGAAGGCAAAGTCGCTCGAAATGGCAGCCAAAGAGAACAGAGAAGACTTCATAATCGCCGGGCACAGCGGCGTAATGAGCGAATATAAGGCTCTTTCTGACGGTATTCTTTCCGCGCTCGGTATGCCTGTCCCGCAGGAGAGCGATGTGCTTGAATTTGAGCCGGAAAACGAAAAAAGCGATAGCAACGACGAAATCGAGATATTGGAATTTGCACCGACGGAGATCGAAAGTGCAGACACGTCAGAACGGAGGGGCAAATGAAGATCTTTAAAAGAATCGTTAAGATGATCGACGATCCGTCAAGATCCCTTCAGGAGCGCACATTTATCCTCCTGACGACTATTGCCGAGATCGCTGTACTCCTCGTTTTCATAGCAGATATCATACTTCGCGAGGATATAAGAGAGATAGCCGTTCTCGGGACTGTCCTCATCACTTCTCCGCTTATCTCTTTTATATGTGTACGCAGACACAGGACGAAGCTCGCGGGTACTATAATAGTGTTCTGCGTCGTCTTTATCATCATGCCGGTCACGTTCTTCTTCGGCGGCGGTATGTTCGGCGGCGCGATAATATGGTACTCGTTCGCTTATCTTTACATAGGTCTGCTGCTTACGGGCGTGCTGCGCACGATAATGATAATACTGCTCACGGTACTTGCCGGGGTAGAATATTATGTCGCGTACTTCCATTCAAATCTTATTGTTCCGCACACCAACCGTATGTTCTATCTCGATTCGCTTGTCTCGGTAATACTTGTCGGAATAGTCATCTATATAATGGTATGGTTCCAGAACAGGCTGTTCTTATCGGAGAACAAGCGCGCCGAGGAGCAGAAGAAAGAGATCGAGGCTCTCAACGCGTCTCAGAACCAGTTCTTCTCAAGCATGAGCCACGAGATACGCACACCTATCAACACGATCATCGGTCTGAATGAGATGATCCTTAAAGAGAACATCTCCGATGAAGTTGCCGAAGACGCGGCGAATATTCAGGCAGCAAGCAAGATGCTGCTCCACCTTATCAACGACATACTCGATATGTCGAAGTTCCAGTCAGGACAGATGAAGATAACACCCGTACCCTATCACCCCGGTGATATGCTCTCCGAGATCGTAGGTATGCTATGGATAAGAGCAAAGGAGAAGAAGCTTGAGTTCCACGTCAGTGTTGCGCCCGACATCCCCGACGAACTTATGGGCGATGAGGTCAGAATAAAGCAGATACTCATAAACGTCATCAATAACGCGATCAAATATACGAAGGAAGGTTCTGTTTCCCTTTCCATACAGTGCGGCGAAAGAAACGGAAACGAACTCAATATAATCTACACCGTCACCGATACAGGTATAGGCATCAAGAAAGAAAGTATGCCGTATCTCTTTACTGCGTTCAAGCGCGTTGACGAAGAAAAGAACCGCCACATCGAGGGAACGGGTCTCGGTCTTTCGATAGTAAAGCAGTTTGTTGATCTTATGGGCGGTAAGATCACGGTCAACAGCGTTTATACCAAAGGCTCAACGTTCATAATCGAGATACCGCAGAATGTTATAAGCGAAAATCATATCGGAAACATTGACCTCGAAAAGAGGCATGAACTCGGCGTGAGAAACGTCCGTACAAGCAAGTTTGAAGCTCCCGATGCCCATGTACTCGTTGTCGATGACAACGCCTCAAACCTTCTTGTTGTATCAAAACTCCTTCGCGAGACAAAGGTGAAGATAGATACTGTCTCCGGCGGCGCGGAAGCACTCAACAAAACACTCAACACGGCGTACAACGTCATATTCATGGATCACCTTATGCCTGAAATGGACGGTATCGAGTGCCACAGAAAGATACGCGCACAGGTCGGAGGTATGTGCCGTGAATCGAAGATCGTAGCACTAACTGCGAACGCTGGCGGCGAGAACCGGGCACTTTATGAGACAGAAGGCTTTGACGGCTATCTCGTGAAGCCGGTAAGCGGTGAAGAGCTTGAAAAAGAACTGTACCGCCTGCTTCCGAACGATCTTGTATATGTGACCGGAAACAACGAGGAGATACTTGAAGAGACTATCTCGTGGATGCACAAGAACCAGCGCAAGAAACCCGTGGCGATCACAACAGAAAGTGTAGCCGATCTGCCGCAGGAGCTTCTTGACAAGCACAGCATTGACGTCATACCGCATATCGTATGCACGACGGAGGGCAAGTTCAAGGACGGAATCGAGATAGAGACCGACGGTCTTCTCAATTATATGCGCGACCCGTCGCATAAGGTAACTACACTTGCCCCGAATGTTCAGGAGCACGAAACATTCTTCGCAAAACAGCTCTCGATAGCGAACAACGTTATACATATATCCATATCGAGCAAGCTTGTACAGAGCGGCTGCCCTATCGCAACCGAAGCGTCGCGCGCCTTTGATAACGTCACCGTCATAGACACACTTCATCTTTCAAGTGGTCAGGGACTTATGGTGCTCGAAGCGTGCAGACTCGCCGAAAAGGGTCTGCCTCCGGCAGATATAACAAAGAGACTCAACGATCTTCGCTCGCATATACACACGAGCTTTATCGTAGATAACCTTGACTTCCTCGCAAGAGCCGGGCAGATAAACAAGCGCATTGCGGACATCACAAAATCGCTCATGGCAAGACCTGTCCTCGTTCTGCAAAACGGAAAGATGGGTGTCGGAAAAATATTCTTCGGCTCACAGAAACGCTCGTGGAAGAAATACATCGACTCTGTTCTGCGCAACTCGTCAAAAATGGATAAGTCGATACTCTTCGTAACGCACGTCGGGCTCACAAAGCGCGATATGGACTGGATAAAGGAATATATCGGAAGCAAGGCAAAGTTTGATCGCATATACTTCCAGAAAGCTTCACCGGCAATAGCCGTTAACTGCGGCGCAGGAACGTTCGGTTTGCTTTGGCGCGAAGATATGAACGATCATTCGTCGGCACAGTTATAAGGCTCGCAAAATAATGAAAGAAGGTACGGATATGGCTGAGCGCAGCATAAAACGCGATTACAGGAAGATGGTATTCTACCAGATATGGGTGAGAAGTTTCTGTGACGGTAACGGCGACGGTATCGGCGACCTTTACGGAGTCTATAAAAAGCTTGAATACATAAAGTCGCTCGGCGTTGACGCTATCTGGCTCTGTCCTGTTTATCCGTCACCGAACGCGGACTATGGATATGACATTTCCGACTATAAGAATATCCACCCGGATTTCGGAACTCTGTCGCAGTTCAGAAAGGTCCTTGCCAAAACACACGCGCTCGGCATGAAGCTCATAATGGATCTTGTGGTGAACCACACATCCGACGAACACCCGTGGTTCCTTGAAAGCAGGAAAGGCAAGGACAACCCGTACAGCGACTACTACATCTGGCGGGACAAGCCGAACAACTGGGACTCGCTCTTTGAGGGAAAGGCATGGGAATATGACGAGATGCGCGGGCAGTATTACCTCCACATCTTCTCGAAAAAACAGCCCGATCTCAACATGGATAACCCTGCTGTCCGCGAAGAGGTAAAAAGCATAATGCGCTTCTGGCTTGATATGGGAGTTGACGGGTTCAGAGAGGACGTAATAAACTTCATCTCAAAGAAAGAGGGGCTTCCCGATGGTCTTCCGTTCATTCCCGCGGTAAACGGCATCTTCAACTATAAGGACGGTCCCCATATCCACGAGTATCTGTCCGAGTTCAGAAAAGTCTGCGAAGAGTATGACTGCATACAGATAGGCGAAGGCCCTCTCACGACCGTAAGGACCGCGCTGATGTACATGACTGGAAAGCACAAGTCTCTCGATATGATGTTCTCGTTCGATCACATGATGGCGGACTGCCTTTTCACCGAATACATACATCTGCCGTTCGACCTTAAGAAGCTTAAGCGAGCTTTCTCAAAGTGGCAGTACTCGCTTTACGGCAAGGCGTGGAACACGCTTTATCTCGAAAACCACGATCATCCGCGCGTCATAAGCCGATACGGAAGCGAACGGTTCTGGCGCGAAAGCGGTACTATGCTTGCTGTCAGCTACATCTTCCAGCAGGGCACTGTGTTCATTTACCAGGGTCAGGAGATCGGTATGACGAACATACGCCTCAAGGATATTAACCAGTATAAGGACATCTCAAGCCATACGAACTTCCACAAGTATCACCTTAAAGATACCATTGAAGAACGAATGCGCCGCATACACCGTTCAAGCCGTGATTCGTCCCGCACGCCTATGCAGTGGAGCGATAAACGATATGCGGGATTTTCACAGGTACGCCCGTGGTTCTGTGTAAATCCGAACTTTAAGCGCGTTAATGTGGCGACCGAAGAGAACGACCCCAACAGCATACTCAACTTCTACCGCAAGTGCGTGTCGCTTAAAAAGAAGTGCCGCACGCTTACTTACGGGCGTTACCGTGAGTTCTTTCCCGACTCACGCGAGATCTATATGTACGAACGCGTTCTCGGTGAGCATCGCTGGCTGATAATCTGCTCCTTCGCGAAGTACCCCGTCAACGTCCGTTTTCCGGACGAATATGCCGGACTGCCCAACCAGCTCGTCATAAGCAACTATCACGAGACCGACAAGAACGATATGTGCTTCGGTCCGTTTGAAGCGAGAGTATATAGATTCCCGACAAAAAAGTAAAAAAATGACCCCGTTTCGGAAGTTTTCTTTCGTATGCGCCGCATCGTGCGGCGCCCGGAAAACTTCC
>CAMVNQ010000019.1 GCA_947168885.1 uncultured Clostridia bacterium
AGGACTTTGGAACAATAACTGCCGAAAGGCAGTTATTGAGGACACATTATTTATATTATCATATCCGCCGCAAAAAAGCAATAGTTTACAGAAAAATCTCGTCCTGATATTGCAAAATCGGAGAATTTATGATATACTATAATTTGTATATGTCTATAACAAACGGAGGAACAAAAATGTCCGATAACAGCTACCTCGGCGAAATACGCAATTTCTGCATAATCGCTCATATAGATCACGGCAAATCCACTCTCGCCGACCGCATTCTCGAACAGACAAGCACTGTGGCGGAGCGCGATATGGAGGAGCAGCTCCTCGATAATATGGAGCTCGAACGCGAGCGCGGCATCACCATAAAAGCCCGCGCCGTGCGCCTTAAATACAAGGCAGACAACGGCGAAACGTATGTGTTCAACCTCATAGATACCCCCGGTCACGTCGATTTCAACTACGAAGTATCGCGTTCACTCAACGCGTGCGAGGGTGCTATACTTATCGTTGACGCATCGCAGGGTATCGAAGCGCAGACTCTCGCCAACACATACCTCGCTATCGAGCAGGATCTCGAAGTCGTTCCCGTAATAAACAAGATAGACCTTATCTCCGCACGCCCGGACGAAGTAAAGCAGGAGATAGAGGATGTCATAGGCATACCCGCAATGGACGCGCCGCTTATCTCCGCGAAAATGGGTATCAATATAAAAGAAGTAATGGAGCGAATAGTCACCGATATACCCGCGCCGAAAGGCGATCCCGACGCACCTTTGAAAGCACTTATATTCGACAGCTATTACGACAGCTACAAGGGCGTTATCGTGTATGTCCGCGTAAAAGAGGGGACTCTTCACGTCGGTGACCGGATCCGTATGATGGCTACAAAAGCGGAATTTCAGGTGGTCGAGCTCGGATATATGGGAGCGACCAACCTTGTTCCCGCTTCCGAACTCCGCGCAGGCGAAGTCGGCTACATCGCCGCGTCGATAAAATCTATCGGCGATACGAAAGTCGGCGATACCGTAACACGATGCGACACTCCCGCCGACGAGCCGCTCGCAGGATACAGAAGTGTCAATCCTATGGTATTCAGCGGCATCTACCCCGCCGACGGTTCAAAATACGGCGATCTGCGTGATGCGCTCGAAAAGCTGCGTCTCAACGACGCGTCGCTCACCTTTGAGCCGGAAACCTCGATCGCACTCGGCTTCGGTTTCCGCTGCGGTTTCCTCGGGCTTCTTCACATGGAGATAATACAGGAGCGTCTCGAACGCGAATACAATCTTGACCTTATCACGACTGCACCGTCCGTTGTTTATCAGATAGACAAGATGAACGGCGAGACCGTGCTCATCGACAACCCGACCAACTACCCCGACCCTACCGAGATAAAACAGGCTTATGAGCCTATGGTCGAAGCGCACGTCTATGCGCCGTCGGACTACGTCGGCAATATCATGGAACTCTGTCAGCAGCGCCGCGGCGTTTTCAAGGATATGAAATACCTCGACAAGACCCGCGTCGATCTGCATTACGACCTGCCGCTCAACGAGATAGTATATGATTTCTTCGATGCGCTCAAATCACGCACCAAGGGCTATGCAAGCTATGACTACGAATTCAAGGGATTCGTGCCGTCGAAGCTCGTAAAGCTTGATATACTGCTTAACGGAGACGTGGTCGATGCGCTTTCGTTCATCGTCTTTTCCGACAGCGCCTATCCGCGCGCACGAAAGATATGCGAACGCTTAAAGGACCATATCCCGCGCCAGCTCTTTGAAGTACCGGTGCAGGCTGCGGTCGGCGGCAAGATAATCGCCCGTGAGACAATAAAAGCTATGCGCAAGGACGTGCTCGCGAAGTGCTACGGCGGCGACATCACACGAAAGAAGAAGCTGCTCGAAAAACAGAAAGAGGGCAAGAAGAGAATGCGCCAGTTAGGCTCGGTCGAAGTTCCTCAGGAAGCATTCATGGCAGTCCTCAAGCTTGATGATGAGTAATATCGGGCTGTATATCCACGTACCGTTCTGCCTGTCAAAATGCCCGTACTGCGATTTCTATTCCGTAAGGTTCAGCCGCGAAAAAGCAAGGTCTTACGCCGACGCGGTAATACGGAACATAAAGCATTACGGCGAGCGATATGATACCGTCTATTTCGGCGGAGGCACACCGATACTGCTCTACGGGCACATCGGAGAGATTCTTGATGCGGCGGACATTTCGGACGGCGCAGAAATAACAGTCGAAGCTAACCCGTGTATGGCGGAGCCGCATATTCTTGAAGCCCTGCGGAACGCAGGAGTGAACAGACTTTCGTTCGGCGTGCAGTCTATGCAGCCGCAGGAGCTTTCGTTCCTCGGACGAAGACACACTGTATCACAGGCGGAGAACGCGTTTATCAATGCCCGGAACGCGGGATTTTCAAACATATCTGCGGATATGATGATAGGGCTTGCCGCACAGTCCGAAAACAGTATCACCGATACCGCGCATCGGCTCGCGGAGCTCGGCGCAGAACATATATCCGCATATATACTAAAAATAGAAGAGAACACACCGTTTGCATCACAAAACATTGAACTGCCCGACGAGGACAAAACAGCGGAACTCTACCTGCACACAGTAAACACTCTCGCGGCACTCGGTTATGAGCAGTACGAGATCAGCAACTTCGCGAAGCCGGACTTCCGCAGCCGGCACAATCTGAAATACTGGCGGTGTGAAGAATACATCGGGATAGGTGCTTCGGCGCATTCATACTTCGGCGGAAAGCGATTCTGCGTAAAGCCGGATATCGACGGGTTCATTGCCGCGCCCATTCAGCAGACGACTGTCACCGACGATAAAGCAGGCAGCTGGGAAGAATACGCGATGCTGAAGCTGCGGCTCACAGAGGGACTTACGTTCACGGAAGCCGAAGAATTCGGGAAAGCCGACGAGCTTCGCAAGAAAGCAAAGATGCTCCCCGCAGAACTCATAAACACATATGATGACCGTGTTTCGCTCACAGCCAAAGGGTTTCTCGTGTCGAACACGGTGATAGGAGAACTTATATTCGGATAACCCCGAAGGGACGCATCCGCCGCGCCAGATTGTTTATAAAAAGGGCACCTCTAAAAACCGCTTTGAAAAGAGAAAATGAGATAATTGTGCCGAGAGCAAGGAGAGGCTCCGAAAGCGTGCTGGCGCACGGTGAGGAGGCTTGACGCAGCTATCGGTGCAAGTAGCTCTTTTTCTCTCAAATGGGTTTTTAGAGGTTCCCAAAAGATACAGAGGGAGATAAGATGTCATATCAGGACGATAAACGTGAGCTTTTAAAGCTGAAACAAGGTATCATAGACGAGACAGAATCCGAGATACACGAGGAAGAAAAGCCTGTCTATGAGGTCCACGGCTTTAAAAAGAAAGTCGAAAATTTCTTTTATCACTATAAATGGCACGTTGCAGCAGGCGTTTTCTTTGCTGCCGCGCTTACATTCATGATCGTCACAACACTGCAAAAGAAACAGGGCGACATTCGCGTACTTATGATAGCCAAAGACGGTACGAACGCTGCGAACCTTATGTACAAGACCGAGGAATTCGAGCAGGCACTTGAACTTTACTGCCCCGATTACGATGACAACGGCTATATCCATGTTGAAGTATATAACATTGACCTGAGCGACAACAACCCCGACCCCCAGTATTCACTCGCGTCGGTCACGAAAATATCAAGCGAGATAATGCTTGGCGAAGCGCAGTTATTTATCGTTGATTCCGCGGCGGCAACAGCGGTCACCGACGGCGATCTTTCTCAGTTTGTCGATCTTGGCGCACTCTATCCGGACAACGAGCTTGTGAACGGTCCGTTCCTCCGTGTGAAGGGCAGCGGTCTCGACGTTAACGCACAGTATTACGAAGCCTGCCCCGACGACCTTTATGTTGCGGTTCGCAAGGTGAGCGAAACGGACAACAATGCCGCGCGTGCCGTTCCGGCACAGAAAAAAGCTCTTGAAGTAGTAGATAACATCGTAAACGGCTACTACGCCGGCTGGGTCGATGACAGCGGCAGGATATACGGCATCAGCGGCAAGGAGGATTATACAAGATGAAGCGTGACAATATTATCATAATATGGCTCAAAGGGCTTGCTTTCGCGGTATTCGGGAATATCCTCGGCGGCATTATGACCGTTTCGATAGCACCACTCCTGTCTGAATGGTATATTCCGTATATAGCTCTGCTCTTCACCGTATTCATCTACGCATCGCTGGTGTTTACTGCGGGGCTACGTGACGGTCAGAAAGAAGCAAAGATGCTCCGCGCGAAACGTATCGAAAGCATACCGAAGTACCGCTGGATATTTACGGGACTTGCCGTATCGGCAGTTATGCTGATACCTTGTGCGGCGCTGCTCGCCTGCACATTCGGGGCGTTCGCACTCACCGGTGAAATACTTCTCGGCTCGTACTTTGTGTTCGGAGCACTCGCACCCTCGTTCTTTATCGTCGAGGACGTTCAGCAGCTCTCACCGGTATTTCCGGTCGTACTCGCGGCAGTGTATCTTATAGTCACTCCCGTTGCTGCCCAGCTCGGATTTAAATTCGGCACTGACGAGAAATCCGCAAAAGACTTTATGTATGAGAAAAACGATAAATAGGAATATGTGGGGCGCAGCCACAATAAAACGAGCACAAGATTATCACTTGTACTACAGAAAAGCGGAGTCGCCGCCGCGAGTCCGCGGCAAATTTCGATAAAAAAATAAACACAATATGGACTACATCAACATTGGAAACGTAAAAATCAAAAAGACCGCTGCACTCGCGCCAATGGCGGGGGTAGCGGATACCGCCTTCCGGACGACCGCAAAACGCTTCGGCGCGGCTTATGTCGTCGGTGAAATGGTAAGCATAAAAGGACTCGCGTACAGCGACCGCAAATCCGCTGAACTCCTCACCATTACCGATGCCGAACGTCCCGCTGCTGTTCAGCTCTTCGGCTCAGAACCGGAATTCGTACCGAAAGCCGTTGAGATCGCAGAACGATATTCCCCCGATATAATCGACTTCAACGCGGGCTGCCCCGTCCCGAAAGTTGCCGGCAACGGCGCCGGAAGCGCTCTTATGAAAGATCCGAAGCTTTTCGGTGAAATGGTCACCGCACTCGTGAAAGCTTCCCACGTTCCCGTGACCGTTAAAATTCGCACCGGCTGGGACGCAGAGCACATCAACGCCGTTGAGACAGCACGTATCGCCGAAGAATGCGGAGCTTCCGCCGTAGTTGTCCACGGCAGGACCAAAACCCAGATGTACAGCGGTTCCGCCGACTGGAGCGTGATTGCCGCAGTAAAGCAGTCCGTCAGTATCCCCGTTATCGGTAACGGCGATGTCACAAGCGTGGAAAGATGCGTTTCGATGTACCGCGAGACGGGCTGCGACCTCGTGATGATAGCGCGCGGAGCTTACGGAAACCCGTGGCTGTTCCGCGATATAGATGACTATTTCGAGGGAAGACCCGCACAGCCTGCACCGACGCTCGACGAACGGCTCAACGTTATGAGGGAGCAGATAGAGCTGCTCGTGAAATGCAAGGGCGAGTTCATCGGGATGAAAGAAGCCCGCGCACAGGCGGCATTCTACCTAAAAGGCATGACGAACGCAGCAAAATACCGCGGTTTATGTGGTAAGCTCTCAACGCAGGACGACCTGTACGAGCTGATAAAGCTGATAAAGAAGGAGAACGAATAGACATGGGGCTTGGATATGGTTACAAATGCTCGGGATGCGGCTGCGATTATAATGTATGGCTCGGCTGCGGACTGAGGTTTTCGAGTACATATAAAGAAACTATAGATGATATAAAAGCCGGAAAATACGGTGAGCAATGGCGCAACTTTTTTAACGAAGCGCAGTATATGGCAGTTGATGCCGAACAATATTTATTCATCTGTAAGGAATGCGGCAAATGGGAGGTCGATAAAAATCTCTCTCTGTACGCACCAAATAATCCGGAGTCCATTCCCGGAAAAAGATACGGGATAAAAACCGTTGAGGAATGGGGCTATATTCCCTATGTCATGTCTTATGACCTCACGCACGATTACCGGCTTGTGCACAGATATGCTCACAAATGCGAAAAATGCGGAAAGAATATGAGTATGATCGGAGAAAAAGATCTGAATAAAGTTAACAAGCTTCCGTGTCCGAAGTGCGGAACGATCAATGATATTCACGATTATGTAGATTGGGACTGAGACAGCTCTGCTGTCTGTGAATAAAACATTATCCGGGAGGACAACCAATGATAGCACTTATTACTGGCGCAAGTTCGGGAATGGGCCGCTCGTTCGCGAAGATACTCGCGAGACGCGGCTTCAATCTCGTTATCGTTGCAAGACGCAGACAGCGCCTTGCCGAGCTGAAAAAGGAACTCACACAGAAATACGGCGTTAAGGTCAAGATACTTTGCCATGACCTTTCCGACCCTGACGAATGCAAACTGCTTTATGAAGAAGTCGAGCACGCGAATATTGACATACTTATCAACAACGCAGGCTTCGGAGTTTACGGAAAATTCACCGAGACAGACCTCGACAGCGAGCTTAAAATGATTGATGTAAATATCAAGGCTGTGCATATCCTCACAAAACTGTTTTTGCAGAAATTCGTGAAACGCAACTACGGTTTTATCCTGAATGTCGCGTCACTCGCGGGATTTATGGCGGGACCGTTCTTCTCGTCGTACTATGCGTCGAAGAACTATGTTTTGCAGCTCACAAAAGCGCTCTACGAGGAGCTCCGCGCCGATCACCGAAATGTCTATATCGGAGCGTTCTGCCCCGGACCCGTCAATACCGAGTTCAACGAGGTCGCCGGTGCCGATTTCGCGATAGGCGGACTTAACGAAATGGAAGCGGCAGAGTATGCAATAGAAAAGATGTTCGACGGACAGCTCGTAATAATCCCGTCGGTATATGCAAAGATCACAGCGGCGGCGGCAAAGGTTGTCCCGACGAAGATGATGCTCGCGGCGACCGGAATGGTACAGCGCTCACGCACCGTTCATGAGCCGTCGATAGACACCCCGGTGAACACCGGCGGTGACGAGAAGCTCCGGCTTTCTGAAGAAGAGCTTGATAAGGCTCTTTCGGGCATTTACGACGACATTAAGGATATCAACGATCTGTAATGCCGTAATATTGGTTTCGTGAAACACTAAAAGGAGGACAGATATGATCAGGGCACTGCTTACGATCGACGATGTTTCGTCAAAGAATACGCCTGACATAGTGGATTATCTCAGCGAAAAGAATATACCGGTCATAATGTTCATGGTCGGACAATGGGCGGAGAAATATCCGGAACAGCTCATCTATGCGCTGAAACACGGTATTATCGTCGGCAATCACAGCTACACACATCCGGAGTTTTCAAAACTGAACTTCGAAGAATGCAAAAATGAGATAGAAAAGAACGAAGACGTACTTGACCGGTTCTATGACCGCGCCGGAGTTGAGCGGAAATACAGACCGTTCCGTTTTCCTTACGGCGACAAGGGCGGCAGCAATAAGGAGAAAATACAGGAATATCTTTCCGCTAAAAGATTTGACAAAGTGGACGACACGCAGCTCGGTTACCCGTGGTGGAAGGAGAAAGGGCTCGACAGGGACATCGACACTTTGTGGACGTTCGATTTCGGGGAATACAACATACGCCCGGGCAGCGGCTTTACGCTTGACGATGTTATGAAGCGGATATACGAACAGAACCCCGGTGACGGTGCTCCGCTTCTCAAAGATGAAAGCCGTCACATTCTCCTCCTCCACGCTCACGATGAGACCGAGGAGCTGCTTCCCGGGTACTACAGGATATTCATCGAGGAATTGCTGAAAAACGGAGTGGAATTCATTTCACCCGAATTTATCAGCCGATAATGATCGGACGCATTATTTCATGACCGGTATTTCTTTGCCCGCGGTCGGTGGGGAAAGAGATGAAAATATAACTGTGTTAAATCATTTCATGGTTCATACAGCCGAAAAACAATCAAAAAGGAGACTAAAAAATGAGTGAAGAATGTACACATGACTGCTCAACGTGCAGCGCAAACTGCTCGTCGAGAGCCGCAGAGAGTCTTATTGCTCCGCAGAACGAATTATCCGATGTAAAGAAGGTCATCGCAGTCGTATCGGGAAAGGGAGGTGTCGGTAAATCCCTTGTTACCGCGCTTATGGCTAATGCCGCAAGACGGAAGGAAAAGACTGCCGCTATACTTGACGCGGACATTACGGGACCGTCGGTACCGAAACTTTTCGGATTAAAAGAGCGCGCAACGGGCACAGAGACTGCGCTTTTCCCTTCCCAGTCAAAGAACGGCGTGCGCATCATGTCTGTGAATCTGCTGCTTGAGCACGAGACAGACCCCGTCGTATGGCGCGGTCCGGTAATAGCGGGTGTTATAAAGCAGTTCTGGACAGATGTTATATGGGACAAGGTAGATTATATGTTCGTGGATATGCCTCCCGGAACCGGCGACGTATCGCTCACGGTATTCCAGTCGCTTCCGGTTGACGGGATCATCGTAGTCACAAGCCCGCAGGAACTTGTCGGAATGATCGTCGAAAAAGCAGTAAAAATGGCAGGAATGATGAATATACCCGTCCTCGGCATTGTCGAGAACATGAGCTATTTCGAGTGTGACGAGTGCCACAAGAAACACTATATCTTCGGTGAGAGCCATGTTGATTCTATCGCCGCGCAGTACGGCATAAAGAATGTCGCGAAACTCCCGATAAATCCTGCTTTTGCCCAGCTCGCTGACAGCGGCAATATAGACAGCGCACCCGATATTCTTTCCGACTTTGCATCAAAGATATTTGAGTAAGCATTTATGACAAACCGAAAAAAGCTGTACAGACATAGCATCTGTACAGCTTCTTTTATTGCTTTTTTTCACGCGGCGCACCGTATTTGCGAAGATTATTCGTCTGCACGTACTCGTCCGCACTGTCAACGCTTCCCTCGGGAACAAGACCTGTGCAGTCCCCCGTACTCGCTGCCCCCGCAAGACACATATCATCGTGCAGCGGGAATTCGTAATGAGCTCCGCGCGCTTTTTTCTTATCCATTCCACTCACTCCGTTCACATCATTATTGTGACCGCAGAAGAGAGATATATTACTGGAAATGTATGCGTTATCTGCCGAATTTTTCAGCGAACCACACGTTTTCCGCCGTGAACTCTTTTCCGTCAAGATAAGAGAGGATGCCGGCATCGGTGGTGAACTCAAACCGGAGCTTATAGCTGTAAAGTGCCTGATACCGGTAGCCCTTTTCCTTGTTCACGCGGTTAGACCCGTACTTCCCGTCTCCGAGCAGAGGGTGTCCGATATATGCCATGTGCGCACGTATCTGATGCGTACGTCCGGTCACAAGATCGACTTCAAGCAGACTGTCGCCATCACTGTTCACCGAAAGGACGCGATATTTCGTGACGATCGTGCGGTTTTCGGGAGTCTTTTTATCGGAGATCACGACACGATTTTCAGCCTCGTTCTTATACAAATAAGCAGTAAGCGTATCCTCCCGCTTTTCGGGGACTCCGTTTACTGCACACAGATAGAGCTTCGTAAGCTCGCGGTCACGTATCTTCTGATTGAGGATACGAAGACTTTCGGCGTTCTTTGCTGCGATCACGATACCGCCGGTGTTGCGGTCAATGCGATTGCAGAGCGCGGGCGCAAAGCACATCTCATCATCGGGACGGTACTCGCCCTTTTCGTACAGATAGCGCTGTATGCCGGCGATAAGCGTCCGCACGTTACCGTCGCTGTCCTCATGTACGAGAAGCCCCGGCTCCTTGTCTGCAAGCAGTATGTTCTCATCCTCATACAGCACCTTAATGTCGGGTGCGTCGGACACATCGGCTTTTTCCTTTTGCGCAAGAAGCTCGTCCGGTGCGAAAATGCTTATCTCGTCACCCTCGTTAAGCTTATATGCGGGGTCTGTGCGTTTTCCGCCGACTTTAATGTCCTTTTTGCGGATAAGCTTGCAGATCGTACCCTGAGAAAGTGCGGGGAACGATTTCTGAAGGAAACGGTCGATACGCTGTCCCGCAGAATTTCTGCCGACAGTAAGTAACTGCTTCACCGCTGGATCCTTGTGAAGCCGTATTCTTCAAAATGCTCGACGGCCGCGGACATGAACTGGTTCGGGTTTGTGCATTTCTCGCTTACTTCCGGAAGCATATCCACAGCGTTCTGCCAGTTTCTTTCGGCAAACTCATTATCCGGAGCCGAAAACCACAGCTCATTGCGCCATGTTCCGAAACTAAGGCAGATTATATAAGGCTTGTTCATCTTTTTTCATCCTTTTCGCGTGACCACGCAAAGCGGCCGCGCATATAATAAAAACAGCTGCACACACAGTATATATCCCCGCTTTCCGGCGGGGATATACGGATATATGCTTACTGTACAGCGACTATGTTCATCAGGAGCTTTCCGCTTCCGTCAATGGTTATTATGCCGTAGGAGGGCTTGTTGTGACCTCTCGGCGAGTCAATAGCGCCGGGGTTCATCACATATACGCCGTCGATACATTCTGTACGGTACATATGTGTATGACCGTAGAGAGCCACTTTGCAGCCGCGGCATTTGGCTTCGCTTACGATAGGATCGAGGCTTCCCTGTACGTTATGCTCATGTCCGTGAACGCAGAGGAGCTTATATCCGCCGGCTTCAACGACCTCAAGCATCTTATGCTTTCCGTAATCGCAGTCTCCGCCGACATAGTAGAATGTAAGTTCGGGATGCTCGGCTTTGACATCGGCGAACTCATGTTCTCCGTTGCCAAGGTGGATTATCATATCGGCGTCGAGGTTCTTTTCAACAACGGCCTTATACTTGTGATAGTCCTTATTCGTATCAGCAACAACAATGATCTTCATTGCTCTCCTCCATTTCCGCCTTACGGCAGCAAATATTATACCATATAGAATTATTATAACATTAATGCACGAAAAAGTCAAATGATTTTTGAAAAAAATTGGTATTTTTGGAAAAAACGTTATCATAGTGATAAACAGGCTTTCGCACAGTGTTTTCCGGCAGTTGCACGATCATTTTGCCGGAATAAATCGCAGTAACGCGGCATAATTATTGAAAGGAGATGAGAACTATGGGAATTGATATAAACAGCCTGATTTCTGCGGCGAGCAGGAAGCTCGGCGTACCTGAGGAAAAGCTTCGTAGAGCAGTGAATGACGGCAGCGTTGCCGAGCTTCGCTCATATCTCAGCGAAAAGGACAACGAAAAACTCGACAATGCGCTTCGTGACAAGAAGCTTGCCGACGAGATACAGAAAAAGTATATGGGCGGGAAGCGGTAGCTCGCCGGGACCGTCGGAGGGGGCAGATCGCTTTGGCGGAGCTTGATGATATATCCGGCATCCTGAACAGTCTTTTCGGGAACGGCGGAAGCGGAGAAAACAGCGAAAACGACGGTGGCATCGACCCGGATACCCTGCTTAAGATACTTGATATAATGTCGAAGCTCGGCGAAAATGACAAGTACACCGACCTGTTAAGGGCTCTCCGCCCGCTTCTCCGCGAAGATAACCGCCGTAAGCTCGACCGGGCGGAAATGATACTTAAGCTCATGAGCGTACTGCCGCTTCTCGGCGAAAACGGGCTATTCGGATAAAGCATGATACTATGTATTTCCCCGCAAAAGCGGGGAGATACAACATAATCAAAACATTCACGGAGGTCTTGTTATGGAATGGAAGAAAGAGAACATAAGCACGTCCGAGCTTGAAAAACGGCAGAAAGAGTACATGAATGAAGCGCTGGCGATGATGAAAAAAAGCAGCTCGCCTGACCCATTACCGGAACCGAAGCCCGCCGAGCAGAAGCCCGCCGAACAGCAGCCCGATGAGCCAAAGCCTGATGACCGGCCTGATGCAGCCGCACAGTTCACGGAGGAAGCGTCAGATAAGCTGTCGGAGCTGACCGATGTCCCGAAGACTGATGTCAACGTACCCGACGAACAGACAAGCGATGAACAGAAGCGCGACGAGCAGATAACCGATGACTTCGGCGACAAGTACGGCGTATATACTGCCGAGGAGATAATAAACAGTGAATACAGCGGTGAAGGACTCAGGAAAGCGGCAGAGATACTTGAAGAGATGACCCGGAGCACCGAGATGATGAAAAAACTCGCGAACAGCGACAACGACCCGGATACCACCGACTTTCCGGACTTTTCGGACAGCATACCGAAAGACGGAGAACGGTTTCGCGGGGAACAAGAAACGGAAAAATGCACAGCGAAAGAAACGTGATATGTCCGGCTTTCCCGCTATTGACAACGATACTATGCTCATTCTCGCGCTCGTGTACATACTTTACAGACAGAACGCGGATAAATCCGTACTCATAGCACTTCTGTCAGTACTTATCGGCTGATGTATATTACCGGCAGCATGGATAATACTAATCATATCACCGGAAAGGTGATATATGAACTCTCTTACAGACCGAAAGGACAGTAGAAATGGGAAAGAACAAGAAAAACAAACAGCAGGCTGCCACCGACAGTAATGACGGCGGCAAAGCAGGCTGAAAAAAGCGCTTATGACCGTATTTTCCCCCGCCCCAAAGCGGGGGAAAATACATTTTACGGGTTCGCGGACACGCGGCATTTTATCTTGACAAAATACGGTAAATGGGTGTATAATATATTGGTATGCGATTTTCCCGAAAAAGCCCGGAGGATATGATGAATACAGACATAAACGGCATTTCAACGAACTATATCGACAAAGGCGAGGGTGACACCGTTCTCGTGCTTCAGGGCTGGGGAACGAGCGTCGATCTTTACTCGGCGGTCATAGACAAAATGGCGGAGAAATACCGCGTCCTCGCGCCGGATATGCCGGGGTTCGGAGCTTCTGCCGAGCCGCCTGAACCATGGCACGTTGACGACTATGCCGACTTTGTACTCGCGTTCTGCGAAAAGCTCGGGGTTTCGAGCTGCATCATCTTCGCGCACAGCTTCGGCGGACGCGTGACACTCAAGCTAATGGCAAGAGACGAATTGCCGCTTAAAGTTACAAAGATAATACTCACCGGCGCGGCAGGCATACGCCACGAACCTTCGGAAGAAGCGAAGAAGAAAGCCGCTGCTTATCAGCGTGGAAAGAAGTTCCTTTCAAGCGCGCCGATGAAGACACTTTTCCCGAACGCACTCGAAAACCTGCGCAATAAGCACGGCTCCGCGGATTACAAAGCGGCGAGCCCGATGATGCGACAGGTGCTCGTCAACACGGTAAATGAGGACTTGTCCGCGCTGCTGCCGAAATGTACACCCGAAACGCTTCTTATCTGGGGCAGGAACGACGATGCCGCGCCGCTGTGCGACGGTGAGAGAATGGAAAAGGAAATGCCCGACGCGGGGCTCGTTACGCTCGACAACGCAGGGCACTTCGCATTCATCGAGCAGCAGTTCATATTCCTTCGCGTGCTCTCGTCATTCCTCGGGATCGATTTCTGATCCGTAATTCGTAATTATTGTGTCCGACTCACGGACGTATTATAAATAATAAGAGGTCACCATGACAGTTATTGCTCACATCTTGTTTTTCGCGGCTACGCTCGCCGTCTTCACAATAAATTTTATACACTATATGCATATGTTCCAGCTCAACTCGTACAGCGCGCACGAGCATTTTGAATGGCACAAGAAGAACGGCAGAGAATACCTGATACGTGTATGTTTTCCGGTAATATTCGCGTTTATCGCGCTCTACGCAGGCATTGGGAACTGTTTCGGCGGCGACGAGATCGTATGGACATTAAGCGACCTTCTTCCGTACATAGGTGCGGTCCTGATGTTTGCCGGCACGATACCTGCGATACTCGGGTTTAAAAAGCCCGCAAAGAAGAAGCTCGTGTTCACTCCGCGAGTAATAAGAATGTGCGTTACAACGACGCTTATTTACGGTGCTGTCTGCCCGCTTTCATTTATTTTCCTTCACGAAACGAAGCTTTATTTCGCAGTTATCACGCTTCTGCCGATCTTGTGCGTATTAATGCCCTGCGTTGCCAATTTCATAAACAAACCGATCGAAAAGGCAGTCAACAACTACTATATCAACGACGCAAAGCGCATTATCAACGAGCTTCCGAACACGACAGTCATCGGCATCACCGGAAGCTACGGCAAGACATCGACCAAGTTCTACCTCGAAAAGCTTCTTTCCGCAAAGTACAACGTGCTCATGACACCCGGAAGCTTCAATACCACAATGGGCGTTGTGAAGGTCGTACGCGGAAGCCTCAACGCGACACACGAGATCTTCCTCTGCGAAATGGGGGCAAAGGGCGTCGGCGAGATCAAGGAGATCTGCGACATCGTTCACCCGAAGCATTCAATAATCACGTCTATCGGCGAGCAGCATCTGGAGACTTTCGGCTCGGTAGAGAACATCATAAAGACAAAGTTCGAGATCGCCGACGCTGTCACCGACGGAACCGTATTCTTAAACTACGACAATGAATTTATACGCAGCAAGCCCATCGACAAGAACCATATCACCTACGGCATAAACGGCGGCGAATGGGACTACACCGCGTCCGACATAAAGGTCACCGAGAAAGGCACGACCTTCACCGTTCACCACGGGAGCGAAGAAAAGCAGTTCACCACAAAGCTCCTCGGAGAGCATAACGTACAGAATATCCTCGGAGCTATCGCAGTCTCGCATGAACTCGGGATAACGCTCGATGAACTCGTATATCCGGTAAAACGACTTGAATGCGTTCCGCACAGAATGGAGATCATCGACAAGGGTAACGGCGTAACGATCATCGACGATGCGTTCAACTCCAACCCCGCCGGTGCGAGAGCGGCGTTTAAAACTCTCTCGATGTTCGACGCGCTTCGTATCGTCGCGACCCCGGGAATGATAGAGCTCGGTGAGCGCGAATATCAGCTAAACAAGGAGCTCGGAGCGGACGCGGCAAGCTGCTGTGACATAGCGATACTCGTAGGTGAGAGACAGGCTCCGCCTATAAAGGAGGGCTTGCTCGCAAAGGGCTTCCCCGAGAACCATATAATCGTAGCTAAGGATCTGAACGAAGCTATGAAGAGTGCTTACTCGATACAGCCCGGAAGGAAGCGCGTGATACTGCTCGAAAATGACCTCCCGGATAACTTCTGATAAATGGTGATATGATAAAAAGTAATGAAGATATACTGTGATTACTGCGGGACGCAGATAGATACCGACACAAATATTACCTGTCCTAACTGCGGGGCTTCATACGCAAACGACGATGAGCTTAAAACCGAACAGAAACGTCAGGAACGTGAACTTCTGCTCGGCGACCTTGACGCAAAAATGAAGCAGCTGAAAGAGCAGGAGATAATGAGGGAATTCGAGAATCGCCGGAAAGAAAGCAATCTGGCAGTTATCGGAAAGATAGTCGTCGGAGCTGTACTTGCCTGCATTCTGATCTATGTTATAATAAGAGTCGGAATGATAGTTAGATAAGTCAAAGATGTAAAAAACGGGAAGGATAAAACAATGAAGATTTACTGTGATTTCTGCGGTTCGCAGATAGAAACGGCCGAAAACAGAACCTGCCCTCACTGCGGCGGTTACTATTCTGCCGATGAAGAGCTTCTCAAGGAAAAGGAACGCGTGCGCCAGCTGAACGAGCTTGAAATGAAGAAGCAGCAGCTCGACATTGAGCGTATGGAACTCGAAAACAAAGGGCTCAACAAGTTTAATATAAATGACTCGAAGCTTGTGAACCGCGGTACAAAGGGTTGTCTCGCAGGTTTAATCGTAGGTCTGTCTATACTCGGTATTTTCTTCATCCTGATGATGATATGCGTTTTTGCGGATACGGCAAGTGAAAAGAAAGAAACGAAGAAAAGAGCTGAGACAGCGGTTCCCCACACCAGCATTACATATTCTGTAAGTCTCGACCCGATAAATATGCCGGAGATAGAAGTCCCCGACATAACCATTCCGGATATCAAGGTGCCCGATATAAATGTCAGATGACTAAAGATAAACCCAAGAACAAACTACAAGAAAGAAGGCAGTTTTATGAAAATCAGAGTTGGTGTGTTTTTCGGCGGCAAGAGCGTCGAGCATGAAGTTTCGGTCATTTCCGCGCTTCAGGCTTGCAGATCCCTTAACAAAGAAAAATATGACATCATTCCCGTTTATATTACGAAAAACACCGAATTCTACATAGGCGAGAAAATCGGAAGCATCGAAGCTTACCACAATATCCCCGCGCTTCTCAGGGAGAGCACGAGAGTGCTTCCCGTCGGGAACAACGGCACAGTTGAATTTCTGAACTACCCTATGAAGAAGTTCGGAAACAACATCGCCGCGGTGATAGACGTGGCGCTTCCGATAGTTCACGGCACGAACGTTGAGGACGGCGCACTTCAGGGCTACCTCCAGACGCTCGGCGTACCCTATGCGGGCTGTGATGTGCTTTCAAGCGCTCTGGGCATGGACAAATACGCTATGAAGTGCGTTTTCGCTGATAACGGTATTCCTGTGCTCCCCGCGACGGTAGTGAACGTAAAACAGTTCACAAGAGAGCACGACGCTGTTATAGAGCTCATCGAGAGCAGAACGCAGTACCCTGTTATCGTGAAGCCTGTGAACCTCGGTTCAAGCGTCGGTATCCGCAAGGCAAAAGACCGTGCGGAGCTTGAAGACGCACTTGACTATGCGTTCACATTCGCGATAAAGGTACTTGTCGAAAACGCAGTAACAGAGCTCAAAGAGATAAACTGCTCGGTACTCGGTGACTACGAAGATGCCGAAGCAAGCGAGTGCGAAGAACCGATCGCTAACGACGAGATATTAAGCTATCAGGACAAATATGTCGGCGGTACAAAATCCTCGGGCGGAAAGAGCGGTATGGCTTCGCTTAAGCGTAAGATCCCCGCGGATATAACTCCCGAACAGCGCGAGGAAGTACGCACGCTCGCGGTAAAAGCGTTCCGTTCTCTCGGGTGCGCAGGTGTGGCGCGTATCGACTTCATGCTCGACAAGGCGACAGGAAAGATATATCTCAATGAGATCAACACAATTCCCGGAAGCCTCTCGTTCTATCTCTGGGAGCCCGTTGGAGTCAAGTACACAGCTATGCTTGATAAGCTCATAGAGCTCGCACTCAAACGTTCACGCGAGAATAAGTCTATAACCTTCTCGTTCGATACGAATATTCTTGAAAATGCGTCATTCGGCGGCTCAAAGGGCAGCAAAGGCGCTAAGTGCTGATAATTTCCGGACAGAGTCCGTCTTTCGTGTCATATCCCCGCCGTCGGTGGGAATATGACACATATTTGTCATTTGTAACAACGCAAGCGTATAAAATCGCCGTGTATTTGTAGAAGATAAACAAAAATAAAAAATTGCAAAAAAATACTTGATTTTTTTACCGCAAAAGACTATAATATGATTATCGGTTAGCACTCGGAAGATATGAGTGCTAACACTCAATCAAGCGAAGTGCTAAAAAGCACATTTGAGTTTGTCAATAATTTTATTTATCATAGGAGGTCATCAAAATGGCAGCAAAAACAACTAAGACGACAAAGACCGGCGGACTTAACATCAAGCCGCTCGCAGACAGAGTCGTTATCAAGTTCCTTGAAGCCGAGGAGACCACAAAGGGCGGTATAATCCTCACAAGCTCGGCACAGGAGAAGCCCCAGGTCGCTGAGATATGTGCAGTAGGCCCCGGCGGTGTCGTTGACGGCAAGGAGATCAAGATGGAAGTAAAAGTCGGTGACAAAGTGCTCATAAGCAAGTACTCCGGCACAGAAGTAAAACTTGAAGGCGAAAAGTACACAATAGTACGCCAGAACGATATTCTCGCTATCGTAGAATAACAGACAGAAGAAAGGAATTGATATATCATGGCTAAACAGATAATTTACGGCGAAGAAGCCCGCAAGGCATTACAGGCAGGTATCGACAAGCTTGCTGATACAGTCAAGATCACACTCGGACCTAAGGGCAGAAACGTTGTTCTTGACAAGAAGTTCGGCGCTCCGCTCATCACTAACGACGGCGTTACTATCGCTAAGGAAATAGACCTCGAAGATCCCTTCGAGAATATGGGTGCACAGCTTGTCAAGGAAGTATCCACAAAGACAAACGACGCTGCCGGTGACGGTACAACAACAGCTACACTTCTTGCACAGGCTATCGTTCGTGAAGGTATGAAGAACGTTGCCGCAGGCGCTAACCCCATGGTACTCAAGAACGGTATCGAAAAGGCTGTTGACGCTTCCGTTGAGGAAATAAAGAAGAATGCGCAGAAGATAAAGAACAGCGACGACATCGCAAGAGTTGCTACCGTATCGAGCAGCAGCGAGATCGTTGGTAAGCTTATTGCGGACGCTATGGATAAGGTATCCGCTGACGGCGTTATCACTATCGAAGAGAGCAAGACTGCCGAGACATACAGCGAGGTAGTTGAGGGTATGCAGTTCGACCGCGGCTACATCTCGCCTTATATGGCAACAGACGGCGACAAGATGATCGCGGAACTCGACGATCCGTACATTCTTATCACAGATAAGAAGATATCCGCTATTCAGGATCTTCTCCCGCTTCTTGAGCAGATCGTAAAGACCGGCAAGAAGCTCCTTATAATCGCAGAGGACATCGAGGGCGAAGCACTTACCACCCTTATCCTCAACAAGCTCAGAGGCACATTCAACTGCGTTGCGGTTAAGGCTCCCGGCTTCGGTGACAGACGCAAGGAAATGTTACAGGATATAGCTGTTCTCACAGGCGGTCAGGTTATCACAAGCGACCTCGGCATAGAACTTGCAGACGCTACGGTCGATATGCTCGGTACAGCAAAGCAGGTTACAGTAACTAAGGAAAATACTACAATAGTTGACGGCGCAGGCAAGAAGGCAGACATCAAGGAAAGAGTAAGCCAGATCCGCAACGCTATCGAGACTACCACAAGCGAGTTCGACAAGGAAAAGCTCCAGGAAAGACTTGCTAAACTCTCCGGCGGTGTTGCAGTTATCAAGGTCGGCGCAGCAACAGAGATCGAGATGAAGGAAAAGAAGCTCCGTATCGAGGACGCTCTCGCGGCAACAAAGGCAGCCGTTGAAGAGGGTATCGTAGCGGGCGGCGGTACAGCTCTCATCAATGCTATGGCAGCGGTTGAGAAGCTCATAGCAAAGCTTGACGGCGACGAAAAGACCGGTGCGAAGATCGTTCTCCGTGCTCTTGAAGAGCCTGTTCGTCAGATCGCGGCAAACGCAGGTCTCGAAGGCTCGGTTATTATCGAGAACATCAGAAAGAACACAAAGAACAAGAAGACATACGGCTTCGACGCATTCAAGGGCGAGTACACCGACATGATCGAATCCGGTATCGTTGACCCTGCGAAGGTAACACGTTCTGCACTCCAGAATGCGGCATCCGTAGCAGCTATGGTGCTCACCACAGAGAGCCTCGTTACCGACATCAAGGAAGAGACTCCCGCTGCTCCTGCTGCCGGCATGGGCGGTATGGGCGGAATGTATTGATAAGCACGTCATTTACAGTACAGAAAGAAACAGCAGATTCGGAAGTTCCGGATCTGCTGTTTTTGGATTCAGACAGATAAAAAAGTTCCTCCGGACAGAACCGGAGGAACCTGAGCAATTCAATTATTCTTCGGAAGCTTCCTCTTCGTCATCAGCAGCATCGCCGCCGTCAAGAAGAGCCTTTATGGAGAGGCTTACTCTCGACTTCTCTTCGTCGATCTCTGTGATCTTAGCTTCAACTATCTGACCTACGGAAAGAACCTTAGATACATCGGTAACTCTCTCAAGAGAGATCTGCGAGATGTGGATAAGGCCGTCAACACCGGGGATGATCTGTGCGAAAGCACCGAAAGGTGTGATAGAAACTATCTGTACCTTTACTACATCGTCGATAGCGAACTCGTTCATGAACTTTGTCCACGGGTTATCCTCGGGCTTCTTAGCTGTGAGAGAAACTCTCTTCTTCTCGGGATCAAAGCTCTTTACTGTAACTTCGAGCTTGTCACCGATAGCAACTACCTCTTTCGGATGCTTTACTCTGTTCCATGTGAGCTCAGTGAGGTGAACCATTCCGTCAACACCGCCGAGGTCAACGAATACGCCATAGCTCTCCATTGACTTTACTTCGCCGATGAACTTCTTGCCCACTTCAAGCTCTTCCCAGAACTTAGCCTTAACAGCATCGGTAGCTTCTCTCTCCGAAGCCTTGATAGAGCCGACAACTCTGCCTCTGCCCTCGTTTACTTCGATTACCTTGAAGCCGACTTCCTTCTTGAGGATGTCCTCAAGCTTGCCGTTTCTCGGTACACCGGACTGGGAAGCGGGTACGAATACTCTTGCGCCGTCCTCACTTGTTACGATAACACCGCCCTTAACGACTGCGGTAACTGTGCCCTTGACAGTGCTGTTCTCTTCTTTGGCCTTGAGTATCTTCTCCATGCCTGCCTGTGCATCGACCTGCTTCTTGGAGAGGTACACGAAACCGTCTGCGTCGTTTACCTTAGTAACGATACAGTCGATAACGTCGCCAACCTTTACAACATCTTCAGGCGTAAGGTTAGGATTTGCGGAGAGCTCTTCGGCGGGTATGTAACCCGACTGCTTGATACCAATATCTACAACGGCCTCCGTCTTATTTACAGCAACAACGGTAGCCTTGACCCTGTTCCCTGCATACGCCCTCACTCTGGGCATTTGATCGATGGCAGCCATAAACTCTGCGTCTACAGCTTCATCTTTGATGATCTCGCTCATAATATTATGAACCTCCTTAATTATATATGCAGGGGTCGAAGCTCCTGCTGTAATTCCTATTTTAACATCGTTATAAGATGATATTAGGCTTATAAGAGCGCTTCTATGCTCTTTTTCAAGCTGTGCGGCGTTCTCGGTGAAGAATGTCCGGCAATTCGCCGCGCATATATCGGCAAGCTTCCGCGAATTACTGCTGTGTGCTCCGCCGATGACTATCATTGCGTCACACTGCTGTGACAAAGCAGCAGCTTCTTCCTGCCTGTTAATAGTAGCTCTACATATTGTATCAAAAATTTTTACGTTTGTATAGTGTTTTTTTATAATTTTTTGTAAATCTGTCCATTTGCACATATCAAACGTAGTTTGAACCACAACATTTAGCGATTTTGCACCGAAATTTTTATCCGATTTTATGAGTTCATTTAGTTCATTTTCGTCGTTGACTGCTCTGATGTCTCCGTTGGCAAAACCGAGGATCCCGACTACCTCGGGGTGTTTTTTATCGCCGACGACGAGAGTGTCGCTTCCGTCGCGTGAATTTTCATCAACGATCTTATGTATGCGGTCAACGTAAGGGCAGGTCGCGTCGATACATACGAGTCCGAGCTCTGCGATATGGTCATAAACGCTTCTTGCCGCGCCGTGACTTCGTATTATTATGCAGCCGTTCGCTTCCTCCGGACTTTCAACAGGTATCACACCGTGTTTCCGAAGTGTTTCGACCGCGTCGTTGTTGTGTATGAGCTGACCGAGAGTATATACCGTTCCGCGTTCTGATGCGGCTTTTTCCGCTATCTCACAGGCGCGCTTCACACCGAAGCAGAATCCCGCGGTCTCAGCCGTTATTATCTGCATCATTTGTGGGCTCCTCGGTCTTTTTCTTTTCGGGGAGAGGTTCTCCCGCAGCGTCATAGATCTCTTTCTGGAGCCGCGCGAGCTCATCGCCTATACGCTTTGCAGATTTACGCATACTATGCCTGTCATCTTCGTCAATGTGGACATCTTCGGGCGGGATAAGCTTACCGATATTCGCGGTAACGTGCTTGCGTCCCTTGCCGGTGTAGCGCAGGCATACCGGCAGGATAGGAGCATTCGCTGTCGAAGCGATAAGTATTACACCGGATTTCATTCTTCCGAGAGTACCGTCTTTTGAGCGCGTTCCCTCGGGGAAGATCACAAGTATCCTGTTTTTCTGCACAGCCTCGACTGACATCCGTATCGGAGCATCATCGCCGGAGCCGCGTGTTACAGGGAATGCCCCGCAGTGGGTGATGACGAAGGTCACAAAGCCGTTCTTATGAAAAAGTTCTTCCTTTGCCATAAAGGAGAATTTCCCGCGTATAAACGTTGCTACCATAGGAGGGTCGAGGTTTGAAAGGTGGTTACAGGCTATTATGTATCCGCCTTTCAGGTCGGGGATATTTTCCTTATGCATGACCGTTATCTTGAATTTTATGTGGAAAACTATCGAAAGAAGTTTTCTTAAAAGCATATACATAGCTTATCTGCCTGTCCTTATAAAAGCTTTCCGAGCTTATCCGCAAGTCCGGTCACACGCGCAACGGTCTGCTCAAAATCAAGTTCCGATGTATCAAGGAGCACTGCGTCCTCTGCTTGTACGAGTGGAGCTTCCTTGCGGTGCATATCGTTATAGTCGCGTTTGTTCAGATCGGCGAGCACCTCATCGAATGTGATGTCGGTGCCTTTGGCTTTAAGCTCGTCATATCGACGTTTTGCACGTATTTCGGGTTTCGCGGTGATGAATATTTTCAGATCAGCATTCGGGAGAACTACCGTACCTATGTCTCTTCCGTCCATTATTACACTGTTGTTCGCCGCAAGCTCACGCTGTCGTCCGAGAAGAAAGGCACGCACCGACGCGAGTGCCGAAACTGCGCTTGCCGCCATACTGATGCTGTTCTCTCTTATCGCTTCGGAGACATCCTCTCCGTTTACAATAACGTGCTGAACGCCGTCAACAAGCGTTATCTCAAGCTTAAGACCGTCGTTGAGGAGCTTTGCTATTTCCGCTTCGTTCTCCGGCTTTATATCAACGCCGTTTCTGACGCAGAACAACGCACACGCGCGGTACATAGCACCTGTATCGACATAGATTATCCCGAGCCGTTTTGCGCATTCTCTCGCAACTGTGCTTTTTCCCGCACCTACGGGTCCGTCGACAGCAATGTTGATCATAGCTTTCTCCTCTCCGAAACACACTTCACGGATAATATTATACCATATTTTCAGAAAAATATCAACACTTTTCAGAAAGTTTTCTGAGTATTATATTCAGGGAACCTCTAAAAACCCATTTGAGAGAAAAAGAGCTACTTGCACCGATAGCTGCGTCAAGCCTCCTCACCGTGCGCCAGCACGCTTTCGGAGCCTCTCCTTGCTCTCGGCACAATTATCTCATTTTCTCTTTTCAAAGCGGTTTTTAGAGGTGCCCTTCATAAATTTACAGCAGGAAACATTGTCTCCTCCCGCATAAGCGGGAGAAGGCAATGTCTGACATACTGTTTTCAGATCGTTCCTGTAACGGTGACCGTTGCTGTTCCCGGGATAACCGTATAAGCTCCTGTAACCGGGTCCTGTGTGAACTGCGCGGCAGGAACGGTGAACGCGCCCGTGTTCGTCTCGAACTCACCAGTCGTCTCGCTGTAAATGAAGTCCGTTGTCTGTGCGGCAGCACCGTCGATTCCGACAGTTATGCTCTTAAGCACAGGGGTGAACGTATCGCCGATCACAGCTCCGCTTTCCGCAGTATTGCCTGTGTTCTGTATCAGGAACGTGTAGGTTATCTGCTCGTTCTCTGCGACCTCGGCAGGGCTTAAAGCTTTGTTTATCGAAAGCAGAGCTTCGTTTGCCGCAGGAACAGTTGCACTCGCGGTAACAGAGGGGGCTCCCGTTCCGTCAACGGTCACTGTATTGGTGATCTCCGAACCAGCGTCGAGCGGTGCGAACTCGTTTACGGCTGCCTGATAGATTATGACTGCGTCGCCGCCGGCGGGAACAGTGATACCGGATATTACGAGCGTCGTTCCGCCGGTCGCAGCGGGCGAGGGTCTCAGAACACCGTCCGCGAAATACTGCACCGAGCCGTCAACGTACGTGAGCGGCACGAGCGTCGTTGTTCCGAAATCGTACCCGCCAAGATCGTCGGTTATCGTAACATCGGTGAGCGGCACAGTGCCGCTGTTTACAAGAGATACGGCGTAGGTGAGCGTTTCACCGGCGCTGTACGAGCCGGAAACCGCTGTCTTTGCCGCAGAAAGCACCTCAGCTATCTCGCCGGTGACGATATTCGAGCTTACGGTGATGTTTTTATATGAAAGGGTCGCCTGATTAGTGAATGATGCCATTGCTTTTTCCTCCTTGATGTTTTGTGTGGAGCATACCCCACACTGCATTATATGCGGGAAGGAAAAAGCTGACACAAAAACACCCCGCAACGAATTGCGGGGTGTGATCCTGTATTATGCCTTTCAGACCGATCAAGCCTTGCCGACAGAACCGAAGAGTTCCATCTTTTCCTTGACTGTAGCCTTGATAGCGTCGAAGCCGGGAGCGAGAAGCTTTCTCGGGTCGAAGCCCTTGCCCTGCAGATCCTTGCCTTCTTCGATGTACTTTCTTGTAGCTTCCTGGAAAGCGAGCTGGCACTCGGTATTAACGTTGATCTTCGCAACGCCGAGAGAGATAGCCTTCTTGATCTGGTCTGCGGGGATACCTGTACCGCCGTGGAGTACGAGCGGCATATCGCCTACCTTAGCCTTTATAGCTTCGAGAGTAGAGAAGCTTAAACCGGGCCAGTTTGCGGGGTACTTGCCGTGGATATTACCGATACCTGCTGCGAGCATTGTAACGCCGAGATCAGCGATCTTCTTGCACTCGTCGGGATCAGCGCATTCGCCCTGTCCGATAACGCCGTCCTCTTCGCCGCCGATAGCGCCGACTTCAGCCTCAAGAGAGAGACCGAGAACGTCACAGGTATTTACGAGAGCTGTGGTCTTAGCGAAGTTCTCTTCGAACGGGAGGTGAGAACCGTCGAACATTATAGACGAGAAACCTGCGTTGATGCAAGCCTTTGCGCCCTCAAATGTACCGTGGTCGAGGTGAAGAGCGACCGGAACAGTTATCTTTAATGTCTCGATCATACCCTTTGTCATGCCTACTACGGTGTTGAAGCCGCACATATACTTTCCTGCGCCCTCGGAAACACCGAGGATAACGGGAGAGTTGAGCTCCTGAGCTGTGAGGAGGATAGCCTTTGTCCATTCAAGGTTGTTGATGTTGAACTGACCGACTGCGTACTTGCCGTCACGAGCCTTGTTCAGCATATCTTTTGCAGATACTAACATATTTTGGGTACTTCCTTTCAAAGAAATTTTTTACAGATATATTCTATCACATTTTGCCTGAAATTGCAAGAGATATTTTACATTTTCGGCAAAATAAGTTAGCAGACGCTATTTCGGCCGGCGGCTTACGGGAACGGATAATGAAAGCCGTGTCATATCCCGTTTCTGCCCAGCATATCGGTTATGCTGCGAAGTCCGTCTATCGTGGCGGTCTTGCGGGTCTGGGCCCGCGGAACACTTCCGAGCGTCGTCACGTTATCCGCGAGCTGACGCAGCGTAGATGATACACGCTCATTCACGGGGTCAGAGCTTTTCGCACGGATATTGGCAGACTGCATAAGAAGAAGAAGCCGCGTGTATTCCATACCGCAAAACTCGGTATAACGAACGACATTTTCGGGGGAAATGCGGTCATCGTGATGCATTATCATAAACAGTACGCGCTCTTTAAGAGCATCGTCCGCTTCATAGTCCTCAAACACATCGCGTGCGAGCATAACGCCGCGTTCGGAATGACCGTAGTATGTCATATAATCGCCGCGGTCGGCAGCGCAGTCATACTTGCCTATCGAATGGAGCAGCAGCGCGAGTCTCACCGCATAGTCAGGGAACGCATATCCCACAGCTTTTGCCGTATGCTCGTAAAGCGTGTATTCCTGATAATCGCTCTTCTGGTCGAAATCGTATTCGGCGCGGAGCACAGGGAAAATGCGGAAGATGACCTCCTTGAAATTGAGCAGCGTGTCGGTTATCCTTCGCCCGAGGATTATACGCCTGAAGTAGCGTGACAATTCCGCCGGCATTATCATATCGGTCAGCTCGGCATTGTCGTTGATGTTCTTAAGCGTGTATTCGCTAAGTTCGGCCTCCCCGCGCGCGTATTTCTGCATAGCTATCAATATTGTCTCGGGGTTGTCGCGAAGCGCCGGGATAACGACTTTCGGCACCTGCTCACGGGCTTTTTTCTTCAGCTTCGACTGCTCGTCTTCAAGCCGCTCGTAGATCTCTTCGTCGATGGCTTTCAGTACTGTCTTTTCCTCTGATATGCAGGCAAGTCCGCCGAACGGGTCATATATACCCGCATAAGGATTATACGCCACGGTCTCCGATGTGAACGTGCGGCGGTGAAGATCCTCGTCGATCGTTTTGCAGTATATCGGTCTGCCGTTCCCGTCGATGCGTGAGCGGTACGGCGCAACGGATATACCCATTCCTCCGTTTATAATGATGAGCTCGCCGCGTGAGAGCAGGTCCTCGCGCGTCTTGAAACGCTCGTCAAATATGGCGATTATACGGTCGAGAGATGCGTTGCAGGCAATATCGAAGTCCATTACGCGCTCGCCGAGATACATCATATTGACACACTCGCCGACGAGGTAGCTCGTATAAGTGTGTTCCTTAAGTATGTCGATTATCTCCATGACCGAGAGCGGAACATCAAGCGTGACCGTGTTGTCGCCCTTGGGAGGCTCGCTTGAGAACTCGACCGGCGGTCCGGAGGGTTCATCGGCGGGTATCATACGGACAGGGACCGCGGTCTTCTCCGGTGTCCTTTCCTGCACAGAAGGCATTTCCTGTTTCGGGGCACCGAACCCGTTCTCCCTCACGGGCGGTCTCTGCGGCATTACCGGCGGCGTATCGACGAACTCATCGAATTCGTCGTCATCATCGTCAAACTCGTCATATTCGCCGTGATCGCCGTATATATCGTCCTCTATATATTCCTCATAATCCTCGTAGCCGTATTCTTCTTCGTCCTCTATATAATCTTCACCGAGTAGGTCGTCAATATCAAACTTTTTCTTTTCCACGATCCGACCCCCTTTTTTAGAATGCTTAACTCACAATCACGGATTACTTTCTCCAGCCGTCTATGCCGCTTCTTTCAAGCGCACCGAAAATGCGGTCTTTAAAGCCCCTGTCGTTTTTCTCCCGTTCGCGGAGCCACAGCTTCATCTCCTCGCGGGAAGTATGCTTGTCCGCGGGGCAAAGCGGTTTTAACGGCGTAATTCCGTTTCGGCGGCAGCACGCCAATATATCTTTCTCCGGCGCGAGTATCAGCGGCCGTATCAGAGCCTGCCCGCGGTCGGGATATTCCGTGACCGGTGAGAAACAGCCTATCCGCCCCTCGTTGAACAGGCACATCATAAATGTCTCGACCACATCGTCGTTGTGATGTCCGAGAGCTATCTTGCTGCAGCCCATATTCTTTGCTTCATCTATCAGCGCACCGCGCCGCATCTTGGCGCACAGCGAACACGGATTCGGTTCTTTCCGGACATCGAATACGACCTGCGCTATATCTGTCGGAAGTATGCGGTACTCTATGCCGAGCTGTGCACACATCTCCGTGATATACGAAAAGTCTGTATCGATGCCTCCGAAGCGCATATCCACGCTAAGCGCCTTTACCGTGAAGCGCTGCTCCGAAAACCGACTGTACGCGGCAAGCGCACGGAGCAGCACGATACTGTCCTTGCCGCCGGAAACACCGACAGCTATAACATCGCCGTCCGAGATCATTGCATATCTTTCACAGGCTTTTCTCACATATCCAAGTATCTTCTGCATATTATTCTTTGCTGACAGCGAACTCCTCCGCCTTGTGCACAACAGAAATGTCCACGAGAACGTCGGCTTCGATGCCGTTTTCGGTGTATTCCTCGGAGATCACCTTTCCGAGCGCGCGTATCTCGGCCAGCAATCCCGCCTTGTCATACGGGACGAGAAGCTTCATACGCTTTGCGCTTTCCGGAAGATTTTTCGCGATAAGTCCGAGCATTCTGTCAATACCGTCGCCGTTCTTTGCGGAAATGCAGACTGTCGTATCATTCTCGGGAATGTCGTAATCAACGGTGTCGCACTTGTTCAGCACGTGTATAACGGGAATTTCCGCACAGCCGAGCTCCGCAAGAAGCTTCTCGGTCGTCTGCGTCTTTTCCTTCGCCTCGGGGTCGGAAATGTCCGAAACGTGCAGTATTATATCCGCATTCGCCGCTTCCTCAAGCGTCGAGCGGAAAGCTTCGACAAGATGATGCGGAAGACGGCGTATAAGTCCGACGGTATCTATGAGCGTCACGCTTCGTCCGTCGGGAAGCTCGACAGCACGCGACGTAAGGTCAAGCGTCGCAAAAAGCTTGTCCTCTGCGAGAACGCCCGCATCGGTGAGCCGGTTCAGAAGCGTGGATTTTCCCGCGTTGGTATAGCCGACGATAGCCGCGGTGAGGACATTGTCCTTTTTGCGGCGCGAACGCGAAAAGCTCCTGCGCTGTTCAAGTTCTTTAAGGTCGTCCTCAAGCTTCTCTATGCGGTGACGTATATGTCGGCGGTCAGTCTCAAGCTGCTTTTCGCCGGGTCCTCTGGTACCGATACCTCCGCCGAGACGCGACAGGGACCTGCCGATACCCATAAGGCGCGGAAGGCGGTAACGGAGCTGCGCGAGCTCGACCTGAAGCTTGCCCTCGTTTGATACGGCGCGGGCTGCAAAAATATCGAGGATAAGCATGGTGCGGTCGATGACGCGTATGTTCACTATGTCTTCTATGTTGCGTATTTCACTTGCGGTCAGCTCGGTGTCAAAGACTATGAGCTCGGCTTCAAGACTTTTCGCAAGTTCGGCGAGTTCGTCGATCTTGCCCTCACCGAGAACAGTCGCGCTGTCTGCGGAAGGACGCTTCTGTATCACGCGCGCAAGCACCTCGGCGTTGGCGGTCTTTGCAAGCTCTTCAAGCTCGTCCATAGAGCTCTCCGCGTCATATTCGCCGGTGTCGAGAGCCGCGAGTATGGTTTTAACGGGAGCTTTTACATTTTCGATCTCGGTCATTGTTCTTCCTTATTCGATCGACGACTTATCTATCTCACAGCCGCCGATCTGTCGTATTTTAAGTACATGGCAGGAGCCGTTTCCGAACACCTTTTCAAGCTCCATTTTGAAAAGCTTGAGAAGTTCAAACGGCACGAACGCCTGGATACCGCCGGAGAAACCTCCGCCGTGAACACGAGAAGCGCCCTTTCTGTCAAGAGCGTACTCAGCTATATTCAGACCGACGCTCAATCCCTGATGTGTCACGTCGCTGCTCGAATAGACGTTCTGGAGATACTTGTACGAAGAGTTTCCGCTTTCATTTATCGAAGCGAGGAACGCCTGGAAATCGTTGCGTTTGAGCGCATTCACAAGCTTATCGACACGCTTGTTTTCCTCAAAGAAATGGATAGCACGGAGCACCGCCCTGTCTCCAAACTTTTCACGGAGTATGTTTATGTTGAGGATAATATCCTGCTTTACGATCTGGCGCAGGCTGTTCACCGAGAAATAATCGGCTATCTGATGCATTTCTTCCAGTATCGCGGCATATTCGGTGATGCGGTCGCCGCTGTGGCTGTTGGTATCAATAATGCAGAGTGCGTGCCCGAAGCTTTCGAAATCGACGCCGATGTTTTCGATTATGGGGCTGTCTATGTCCTTGAAATCTATGGCAACGAATCCGCCGACCGATGCAGCGGTCTGATCCATAAGTCCGCCGTTCTTGCCGAAGAATTTGTTTTCCGCGAACTGACCTATCTGCGCAAGTTTTATGCGGTCAACACAGCCGCCGTTGAAAAGGTACGAATATATGGTTGCAATGAGTACCTCAAACGCTGCGGAAGAAGACAGTCCTGAGCCTTTCGCGACGTTTGACACGGTATATGCATTGAAACCGCCGACCGCAAGTCCGCGATCTCTGAATCCGCGCGTTATACCGCGGAGGATGCCGGTCGCGGTGAGCTTTTCCTCCTCGCGGACATCAAGCTCGGTTATGTTGATGCAGGCTTCATCGTGACCCTCGGAGCGTATTATCGCGACAGGCTTGTCGGTAGGTTCGACCACCGCAACAATGTCGAGATCGACGCTTGCGGCAAGGACTTTTCCGCAGTTATGGTCGGTGTGGTTGCCGCCTATCTCTGCTCTGCCAGGTGCGGAAAACAGGCGTATATCCGCGCCGTCTGACGAGAAACTGTTCTTGTACAGGTCTATGACCCTTTTATAGCGCTTTTTCTGATACGCGAGCGTATCTTCTCTGTAAAGCTGTCCGATCTCTGCGATGATTGGTTTTGTCGCCATTTTTGTTATCCTCCGGCCTTTTGTTGTAATGCACAATGCACAATTGTGGCGGTCTGCCTGCGGCAGACATATCTGAATTGTGAAAAAATATATTATAAACTATCTGCACATTCACGCTCATATTGTCACAATTCAGATGCATCGCCGAAGACGATACATTGATCGTGCATTGTGAATTTTGCATCTTATTCGATCTTCTCTTTATAGAACATATGCTCTTCTATGCGGCGGTGGTAATAGACACTCATTACAAGCCCTATCGCCATATAGAGCGATATGACCGAAGTGCCGCCCGCGCTTATAAACGGAAGCGGTATTCCTATTACCGGAAGCACGCCGAGATCCATTCCTATGTTTATGACAGAGTGCGAGAACACCACGGCAAACACGCCGACGCAGACAAGGCGGCCGAGACTGTCCTTGGCACCAGACGCGACAGACAGCACCTTAACGCATATAACCGCAAGCAGCAGCACCGTAATGATGCACCCGATGAAACCGAGCGTCATTCCTATATACGCAAAGATAAAGTCTGTGTCTATCTCCGGAACATAGGTGTACTTGTCGCTTCCGAATATGCCAAGCCCTGTTATCCGCCCCGAGCCGAGTGCCTTTTTGCCGAGATACTGCTGCATATATATGCCGAGCATCTCTTCCTGCTGCATCTCCGTATCCCAGAGTATCTGTATGCGCTTGATCTGATACGGCTGCATAAGCTTCGTCCATGCAAGCCAGCCGAGTACCGGCAGGGCAATTATCGCCGCAGCGATGTACTTCCATGATATACCCGCCGAAAACAGCATCACAAGGAATATCGAGATAAATACCAGAGCCGAACCGTCGTCTCCCTGCTTCATGATAATGAATATCGGAACGCCGCCGTGAACACACAGCAGCAGCATATTGAGTGGCTCATTGAGCCTTGACCCGAGCTTGCTTATATGAAGCGCAAACGTCATGATGAACGCGATCTTGAGCAGCTCGGACGGCTGGAACTGGATTATACCGAGGTTGAGCCAGCCGATATCGTCCGCACCTTCGACCCCTCGCCCGAGAGAGGTAAACAGAAGCAGCACAAGTATGAGCGAAGCAGGCGCGTAAATGAACCACAGCTTCGCTATCAGTTTATAGTCTATCGCCGCTATCACGAGTGCAGCGAAAATACCTATCACAGAGGCAATAGCGTTTATCTTCCACTGGCGGGAACTGACCTGACCGCTTATGCCGTTCGCATCAAGCGTATAGAGCAGGAACACGCTGAACGCACTCATCAGTACGCACAGTATCAGAAGCGCTTTATCTAGATTTTTGAAATAACCTGATATATATTTTAAGATCTTTTTCATTTTGCTCTTTCTGATCGTTATTATAGCGCAGCAGCAATTATACTGCCGCTGTTATCACAAATCAGGCAATACCGTTATTTAATGTCTGCTCATCAGCCAATAAATTGCTTCGTAGCGCAGCTTGAAGCAATTTATTGGCTGCAAAAGTGCAAGGAAAATTTATATATTTTAGGATTTTCCATGCACTTTTGTTCGTCCGAAGGACGAAATGAGCTTGACATCAAGGAATGTGTCCGTTGTTTAAATGCACCGCAGGCGCATTTAAACAACATCTGAAAATCTGTTTTGCAGATTTTCAGCCAATAACTGCCAAAAGGCAATTATTGAGGACACATTATTTATCACCTGTTTAATATTATATACCAAAACAGAGCAATTTGCAATATTTTTGACAAAAATTTGTACTGTCACAGAACTGTCGGCATCTTCTCAACGCCGCAGTCCGCGAGAAACGTTGCTTCCGCTTCACCGATAAGCTCTCCGGGCATAACGACCGGAACGCACGGCGGACACGACGAACACACTTCCGCACAGATGCGGCCGACAGCCTGCATTACGGGAACACTTTTCTTTGCGGCAAAACAAGCTTCACGCGGCGACAGCTTCCGCTCCGGTCTGAACACCGGGGCTGTCTTCGGCGCAAGCGGAGTTTTACGCGGAATATCGCGCAGTATCTCTGCGGTGCGTTCAAAGTCGTGCTCCGGCTGAACAACGGAGAACAGCAACACGACGTACCTCATTCCGCTCATCTCGCATTCCGCACCGTTTTCACGCATGAGCGCCGCGAGCTCATATCCCGTGTATCCGAGTGCATTCGCGTCGATCGTTATACGCATTGCGTCACTCTCGCGAAGCGCGACCCCGTCTGCAGCAAGCGTTCGTTTAAGTTCACTGACCAGATCTGCCGTCCGCAGTGCTTCTGTGCGCTTTTCCGATATGTACGCATTGCAAAGGTCTAAGCTGTCGAGCATAAGATACGACGGACTTGAGCTCCCGAAAAGAGACATCGCCGCTTTCGCCGGAGCGAAAAAGACGCTGTCGGCAAGGTGAAGATATGCCGTTCCCGTTATAGCGGGCAGCGTTTTATGGGCGCTGTCGGCAGTCATATCCGCACCGAGCCGCAGAGGGTGGTCTCCGGTGAAGACTTTGTATGCACCGTGTGCATTATCGGTGAGCAGAAGTACACCGCGTTTCTTACAGACTTCTGAAAGCGCGGCAATATCAGCTTCTCCGCCGAGATAATCCACCGAATTAACGAATACGGCAGCGGTATCGCTGTCTATGGCGGCTTCCACCGCGTCGTGAGAGAGCGCGCAGCCGAGGAACTCTTCGGGATATATCCATGTTATATCAAGATCAAGCAGTATAGCCGCGTTTACGAGGCTCTTGTGCGAGAAGCGTCCTGCCGCGATCTTCCGCTTTCCGGTGACCTCACAAGCGGCAGAAAGCATAGCCTGTATGGCAAGCGTCGCGCCCCCGCAGGAATAACAGGTATCCGACGCACCGAAGAGTGCCGCCGCGTTTCGTTCGCTCGCACGAATGATGCCGGCACAGTCATAAAGCTCGTCCGCACCGCTTATCTCGGTGATGTCATAAGGGTACATCAGCCCTTTTCCGCCGGGCATATGCAGACGGACAGTGCCGCTTTTTGCGTAGTTTTCCAGAAAATCGTGTATTGGTGTGTTCATTGCCGCCTCCGGAAAAAAGCTCCCCGGATATGGGGAGCTTTCCTCTGTGTAATTTTTATTATTCGCTGAATGCCTTGCGGTACTTGTCAAAATAAGTTTCCGCCACATTGTAGAACGCCTCAACCTGCTCGGAGAATACAGCGTTTCCGTGCAGAGGTGTATCGAACATATTGTCCGCGCTCTCACAGAACAGGTTCATGCAGTCTGTACCGAAGCCTCTGTGGTCATCATATACGAATGTGAACTTGGAGGAATCGCATACATCCTTCGCTACCTGGAGCTGCTCGGGCGAATATGTGATCTTGAACTTGGGCTTTCTGGGCTCGCCGCACTCGGGACAAGTCTCGTTCTCTTCACCGCGCTCGGAGTCAAAAGCGTGCTTGCACTTTGTGCACTTGCCGTAGTAATACGGGCCGTCGTAGAGGATCATTTCGTCTTCCTTGGCAATAACGTCGGGATCCGTTCTGTAGATACGTCCCGCGAGTATCCACGATACCGCGCCCTGGAGATTCGGTGCGCCGGCAGGAACAAGATAGCCGTATGTACTGCCCATGAGGTAATACTTGTCAGCCTCGGGATCACGCGGCATAGGAACGAACTCTACCGTACCTTCGAGATTGTTCTGGAAGTTGGTCTGCTGACCGCACTTTGTTGCCCACTCGGGTCCCATGATAAAGAACATGAGCTTTCCGGAAGTCCATGCGAGCTGGTTATCGGGTCCGATGTAGTCGATATCGGCGATGTCACCTGCGTTATGGATAAGACGGGCTCTGCTGAGCTTATCCATGAACTCCATAGCTCTCGTTACAGGCTGGGACTTTACGTTGTTGATGATATCGGTGCCGGTGTACTCAACGGTAGGAGTACCTGTCGTAGCGATAAGGTGGATAGCGGAGCTTGCCGCAACAGCAACGCCGACATTGCTCGGATCGTTTGCCTTCCACTTCATCATGATGTCTTCAAACTCGTTCCATGTCCAGTTGCCCTGGAAATAGAGATCCATAGGTCTTTCCGCGCCGATCTCTTCGATATGAGCCGTGTTATAAACTACACCATAGCCCGGCTTTCTTTCCTGCGGGAAGTAGAAATGCTTGCCCTTGTACTGATAGTAGTCGATCTGGTCACGCATTTCCGCCCAGATAGGCGAGTCAATATCGAGCCAGTCATCGAGTGCCGTAAACTTGTTTTCAAGCATAAGACCGGGGAGCATGGTCCACTCATATCTTATGAGGTCGGGAGAATCGCCGGAAGCGAGAAGCATACCGAGCTTTTCGGAATAGTTGCCGAAAGAGCACATATTTACTTCTACCGTGCCGCCGAAACGCTCGGCATAGAGATCGAGAATGCGGTTCTCAGGCTCTTCGTTCTCAAACTTGTAGTAGCAGAGTGCATTGAGCACGCCCGCCTTCTTGCCGGACTCGTAAAGCTTGCCTGCACCCTCTTCGTTCTTGGAATCGACTTCCTCGATATTTGCAAGTTCGTCATAGTTCTTCTCTAAGTCGAACTCCTTGTTGGGGTCGTCGGTCACGGCAGGTGCTGCCTCTGTTGTTGCAGCCGTATCACCGCCGCCTGCGGCTGCCGTAGTTGACGCAGGTCTTCCGCCGCCTCCGCAGCTCGCCGTTCCGATAAGCAGTATCGACGCGAGGATCGCGGAAACGGCTTTTTTAGATGTCTTCATTGGGTTTAACGCTCCTTTCAGAATATCACACAGATCCCCCTTTCCTTTCAGGGGGAAATTTACCGGGGTCACCGGCGCAGTTCTCCTTCTGCTCATAATAACAGCAGGGCGAACTCACCGCGTTGGTTATGACGGCTCTGCCTTCAAGACAGCAGTAACCGTCTTTCTGGTAACGGCAGTCGCTGCCGCACACGATCATATTCATAGTATCACAGCCTTTCGGAGATATGATATGCTCATATCTCCGAATTATCCGTGATACCTTATGGATTTCAGCAGAACGGGTTCTCTGTTCTGTAAAGCATTCCCTTCGGACGTGCGAAGCCTATGTCCTGAACGCCGAGAAGTCTGAATGTCTCATACAGGAGCTTTCCGTAGTGACCGAACGCAACAGCGCCGTGATGCGGGAAGCGCTTTTCGATAAGGACGTGTCTGTAGAAGCGTCCCATTTCCTTTATCGCGAAGATACCGATACCGCCGAAGGAACGTGTCTTGACGTCGAGTATCTCGCCCTCTGCGATATACGAACGGAGAATGCCGTCGGAATCGCACTGGAGACGGTAGAATGTGATATCGCTCGCAGCGATGTCGCCTTCAAGAGTACCTCTTGTAAAGTCGGGGTCGCTTCCCTCGGGTTCGAGAAGTCTGTGCTGAATGAGCTGGTACTTGACAGCTCTGTCAGCGCACATCTTGCACTCGGGAGTATTTCCGCAGTGGAAGCCCATGAATGTATCGGTAAGAGAATAATCGTACTTGCCCTTGATGTCCTCGTCGTAGATGTACTGCGGTACGGAGTTGTTGATATCGAGAAGAGTAACAGTGTCTGCGGAGATGCAGATACCGATGTACTCACTGAGAGCGCCGTAGATATCCACCTCACAGGATACCGGTATTCCGCGGCTCGCGAGACGGCTGTTGACATAGCAGGGCTCGAAGCCGAACTGGGACGGGAATGCCGGCCAGCACTTGTCGGCGAATGCAACATACTTGCGCGCGCCCTTGTGGTTCTCTGCCCAGTCAAGGAGCGTAAGCTCGAACTGTGCCATTCTCTCGCTCATCTCGGGGTAGTACTTGCCCTCGCCCATTTCCTTCGCCATATCAGCGCATACTTCGGGGATACGCGGGTCGCCGGCGTGCTCTTTGAACGAAACGAGAAGGTCGAGCTCCGAGTTTTCCTCGATCTCTACACCAAGCTCATAAAGACCCTTTATGGGAGCGTTGCAGGCAAAGAAGTCCTGCGGACGCGGACCGAAAGTGATGATCTTGAGGTCCTTTACTCCTATGTACGCGCGTGCGATCGGAACGAAGTCAGCGATCATAGCAGCGATGTCATCGGCTGTTCCTACGGGGTAGGACGGGATATAGCCCTTGAGATGACGCATTCCGAGGTTGTACGAGCAGTTGAGCATTCCGCAGTAAGCGTCGCCTCTGCCGTTTATCATGTCACCGTCGCCTTCAGCTGCGGCCACGAACATACAAGGACCGTCAAATTCCTTCGCGATGAGCGTTTCGGGAGTCTCGGGGCCGAAGTTGCCGAGGAACACCACGAGAGCGTTGCAGCCCTGCTTGTTCACATCTTCAACGGCTTTGAGCATATCCTTCTCGTTCTCTACCGTCACAGGACATTCGTAGAGCTCGCCCTTGTAGGCTGCCTTTATTGCAGCACGTCTCTTTTCAGACAAAGCTATAGGGAAGCAGTCTCTTGAAACCGCTACCATACCAAGCTTCACCTGAGGGATATTCGTTATCATTGTTTGTTTCCTCCTTAAAGTTAAATCGTTTACATTTATAAGCGGAAAAACAGCTTCATGCTGCGTTTTCCGATATATTCAGTTGTTCCAGTACTGCTCGCGTTCGTGTGTCTGCGGACGCATCATAAGGTTATGCACGCACTCGGCGGGAGCCTTGTCCTCAAAGCACACCTTATACAGCTCGTCGATTATCGGCGTTCTTACGTGCATACTGTATGCCTGCTTGTACGCTATGCTGCAGCAGTTATAGCCCTCGACAGTCCCGACGTTCGCGACGGCATCCGCGGCTTTCATTCCCTCGCCGATGAGTATTCCAGCTCTGTGGTTGCGGGAATGTTTTGAGGTGCAGGTAACTATGAGGTCACCGACACCCGCGAGACCCGTAAAAGTCTCCCATTTCGCGCCCATAGCCGAACCGAGCCTTGTTATCTCGGCAAGACCGCGGGTCATAAGTGACGCTATCGTGTTGTCGCCAAGCTTCATCCCCTCGACGATACCGCAGCACAATGCTATCGGGTTCTTCAGAGCCGAAGCTATCTCACAGCCCGCAACATCGCTGTTGCCGTAGATACGGAATGTCTCGGTCTGAAGAGCTTCCTGAAGCTGTTCGGCGGCGGACATATCCTCGGACGACATAACGACGGTGGTAGGTATTCCGCGTCCGACCTCTTCGGCGTGACACGGGCCGCCCATTACGACGAGCTTGTTGTCCGGTATCTCCTCGGAGATCACCTGAGAGAGACGTTTTGCCGAGCCCTCTTCAAAGCCCTTTCCGACGTTAAGTACGATTGTGTTCTTGTCTATCACCGCAGCAGCTTTCTTTGCGACACTGCGAACATACGGCGACGGTATTGCAAACACAAGCACATCGGCGCCGTTTATGCATCCAATGTCTGTTGTAAATCCTATCCTGTTCGATACCGCAACGCCCGGGAGCAGTCGTTTATGCTCACCATGGCGGAGTATATCGCTTATCTCTTCCTCACTGTTCGACCACGCGGTAACTTCGTGACCCGCCTTGTTCCAGAGAACGGCGAGCGCGGTGCCGAAACCGCAGCCGAGTATCGTTACTTTCATTGTTATCTCCGAATTCAGCAGAAATAACGCCGCGCACCTCAATGTTGTCTGTCGGGATGCGCGGCGCTCATACCTTTGCACTGGACAGCATCAGCTCTCCCAGCTGCACAGTTCCTCGTAAAGTCCGATATAGAGCTTTGCGGACTGCTTCCAGCTGAAGTCCTTCTTCATACCTGTCTCGACAAGCTTCTTCCACTTCGTCTGATCATCATAGACTTCCTTCGCTCTGTTGATAGCTCCGAGCATATCGAGCGCGTTGTAGGACTGGAATGTGAAGCCTACGCCCTCACCGCTCTCATCGCCGTAGTCCATGATCGAATCCTTAAGGCCGCCGGTAGCGCGTACTATCGGGACGGTTCCGTAGCGAAGCGCGATCATCTGCGCAAGTCCGCAGGGCTCGCTCTTGCTCGGCATAAGGAACATATCGGCGCCGGCGTAGATACGCTTAGCGTAAGCGGGGATATAGCCGCACTTGAAGCTTACCGCCTCGGGGTACTTGTTCTGCATATAGTAGAAGTAGTCTTCATACTGCTTGTCGCCGGAACCGAGTACAACGACCTTGATACCGGAGCAAACTACGTCGTCAAGGACGCACTTGATAAGGTCGAAGCCCTTGTGCTCAACAAGGCGGGAGATTATACCCATAACGGGGGAATCGCCGCCGGGAAGCCCCGCTTCTTCAAGGAGCTTTTCCTTACAGGTCTTCTTGCCTGCCATCTTGCCGACGCTGAAATTCGCGGGGATATCCTTGTCGGTCTTGCTGTTGTACATATCGGTGTCGATACCGTTAAGGAAGCCGCAGGTCTTGTACTGCTTCGAATTGAGGCAGCGGTCGAGACCGTGCGAGAACCACGGGTTGAGTATCTCCTTAGCGTAAGTCGGCGATACAGTGGTTACCTTATCCGCCATTTCGATAGCGCCCTTCATGAGGTTCGCGTCGCCGTCATACTCGATGATCGAGCTTAAATGTCTCGGTATCGAGAAGATCTCTTCTGTGAGTTCAAGTCCGTACTGTCCCTGGTAGCCGATATTGTGTATCGTGAACACATTGCGTATTCCCCACATATTGTGGTGATACTTATAGTAGATGTTGTAGTATATCGGGATAAGGGCAGTCTGCCAATCGTTGGAATTGATTATATCGGGCTTGATCTCAAGATGCTCGAGCATTTCGAGAACGGCTCTCGAGAAGAACGCGTATCTTTCTGCGTCATCGTAATATCCGTAAAGGCCGAAATCACGCTTGAAATAATACTCATTGTCGATGAAATAATACTTGACACCGTTCAGTTCCGTTGTGAAGATACCGCAGTACTGGGAGCGCCAGCCTACCGGTACATAGAAATTCGTGATGTATTCGAGTTTTTCCCGCACTTCGGGCTTGACCGTATTGATGTAGTAAGGCATGACCACCATACACTCGTGACCAGCCTCAACGAGCGCTTTCGGGAGTGATCCCGCTACATCTGCAAGTCCGCCGGACGCTGCAAACGGCTGCGCCTCACTTGCGGCATATAATATCTTCATGATAAGCTCCTCCTGTCTAAAGCTCTTTACGAGCTGCTCGGACCGTTCAGTCAGTCCGTTTCGGGCAGCAATACACCTACCCAAATATAATTGTACCACATTTTTGGAAAATTTCAATAGATTTATGAAAATATCATCATTTTTGACTAACAAATTCATTAAATCTGCACAAACAGCATTATTGACCGAGAAGCTTTTTCAGCTCGCCCCAATCAATGTTGTCTGCCGCGGCGTTTATCGCTTTCATAAGTTCCTTATGCATATCCGGGAAGGAGTATTCGTTAAGTTCATCGAGGATACCGCAGAGTCCGTCGTAATCAAGGTCAGACACCGCAACGCGCAGATCATCGTACGCATCGTACATCATCGCCTCGGTAGCTTCGGGCTTAGGTGCTTCATCTTTCCGGGGCGAAGCGGCAGCGCTGTACTTCTCCCCTACCCCGCGGTACATTGCGAGCAGTGTGGGTGTACTTGCGTGAATAAGGTCAAGATCGCCGTCATCGCCTGCTTTTTCGAGCTTCTCCGCGAGATCGGCAAGTTCCGTCTCACCCACAAGGCGCGACGTGCTCTTCAGTGCGTGCACCTTTATGGTGTAGTTTGCCCAATCCGCGTTGTTATACAGCATCTCTATCTCATCGGCACCGGACTGTATCTTTCCAAGATATATTCCGAGGAGCTCATCCCTCTGCTCTTCCGCGCCACTGCTGACCGCGGCTGCGGGTGCGGGGCTGTGATCGTCGTCGGAAGCGGGCTTTACAAGCTCTTCCGGCAGGAAAGCGACTATCATCGACTCAAGGCGCGCGGGATCTATCGGCTTTGTGAGATATTCGCTGAAACCTGCGGCAATATACTTCTCGCGAACTCCGGAAATGGCATTCGCGGTGATGCACACGGACGGGGTCTCACGGTTAAGGCTGTCCGCATCGGCTTTGAGTTCGGCAAGAGTTTCGATGCCGTCCTTGTTCGGCATACGGTGATCGAGAAAGATAATGTCGTACTTCTTCTCTCGCGCAAGCTTTATCGCTTCATCGCCGCTCATAGCGGTATCTATCTGAATACGGGTCTTTTTCAGAAGATTTGTGAATACCACAAGATTCATCTCGGTATCATCCACCACAAGTATATGCGCATCCGGCGCGTTGAAAGACTCACGATACTTTCCGCGGGCATCCACGGATCTTTCAAGCGACTTCGAGTAATCGCCGATCGGCTCGTCCTTGACTATCTCCTGCTTTATAACAAAGCGGAAATTTGATCCCTTTCCGTAAACGCTGTCAACTTCAAGTCTGCTGTCCATGAGAGCAAGGAGCCGCTGAACGATAGTTATTCCGAGACCGGTGCCCTCAATTGAACGGTTGCGCTTTTCTTCGATCCTCTCGAAGGCTATGAAAAGCTTGTCTATATCTTCCTGCTTTATGCCGGCACCTGTATCGCGTACACTCACCTTGAGGTAAACGAAGTTATCGAAGCGCTCATGCTCCACACTTAAGGTAACTGTGCCTTCATTCGTGTACTTTACCGCATTCGTGAGCAGGTTCGTTATTATCTGCTTTATGCGTATCTCATCGCCGTGAAGGGTATCGGGTATAGACGGATCGACCTTGACCACGAATTCAAGGTCCTTCTCCGCAGCGCGCGGCGCTATCATATTCGACAGATCGTTAAGCACGGACGAGAGCTGATAATCAACAGGAATAAGCTCGGTCTTCCCCGCCTCTATCTTCGAAAAATCGAGTATATCGTTTATAAGTCCGAGCAGGGTGTTGCCCGCCTTGCGGATATCCTCCGCATATTCGAGCGTCTGCCTTTCGCCGCTTTCACGGAGTATCATCTCGTCCATACCGAGAATGGCATTGATAGGAGTCCTTATCTCATGGGACATATGGGCAAGGAAGTCGCCCTTCGCCTGAGAGACCGTCTCCGCGAAACGCCTGTCTTCCTGAAGCAGCTCGATATATCTGCGCTCGTCGGTATTGTCATAAACGCTTATCTGATAGCCCTTTTTCTTTCCCTTGAAATATACATACGTCACCGTTATACGGTATGAGACATGGTTGCGTTCCATAGCAAACTCGGACACGTGCCCGTTGATGTCGGTCATGTCGAACCACCGGTGTATAAGATCAAAGCGCGGGTCGCCCCTGTTGAGCGGTCCGTCGATATACAGTTCTCCGAGTTCGGGAAGGTATTCGATAGCCGGTCCGCTGCAGCCGAGATAGCTTCTCGACTTATCAAACAGAGCATAGCCTATCTTGCCCTCCTGCGTGATAGAGTCTATTGCCATTTCCTCTACCGAATACATTCTAAGGCGATCACTCAGGACAAGCATGACGATCTGTGTAAGGTTGTACGCCATCGGCTGGGTCTCGACGGGTATCTGAAAAACTCTCGGAATAAAGAACGACATTACGTCGATGACATAGATTATGCACAGAATTATAGCATTCTTCTTTGAAACGTCTTTTTTGGTAAAACTGAACACGAGCACGGAAACATCTATAAGCAGATAGATTATGACCATTGCGTAATACACGGTATGCGCGGGGCCGTAGGATTTCACAAGATGCGAGACTCCGTTTTCAAGAACGAGTTCAGACTCGGTATAGAGCAGATGATTCAGGTTCGTTGTAAGAGCTATCATGCCGACAGCAACATTTCCGATAAACAGCGGCACACTTATAAACCGCGGAAATTTCAGCTTACAGAACGAGAATATATAAGACATCATTCCGAGCTGGATAAAGCCGGAAAGCAGATAGACAAGACCGTTCGCAAGTATAGCCTCGGTGTATGCTTCCGCAACTGCAACACGCATATACGCGAGGTTGATTATAGGGATAAGCAGGAAAACAACGGAATAGCTCACGGAAATGTATCTGTTCCATTTCCAAAGGAATATTCCCGAAAGCGTAGTCGCGATATAGAGCGAGATCTGGTAATAAAGCAGCATTTCTTATCCCCTGCCTTTCCGTAATATTCCATTTATCAACGTCTGCTCATCAACCGTAATTCTGCTTCAGAACAAAGCGCGAAAACGATCTGCGCTTATGTCCGTCCGCAGCGCGGAATGAGCCTGGCATCAAGAGATGTGTCCGTTGTAAAAGGCACTGAAAGCGTGTTTTACAACATAGGAAAGCCTTTTTACAGACTTTCACGCAATAATTATATCATATGACAGAATATTTTGTCAACATTTCACATAACGGTGCGCAAAAATTAGTTATATGTGCAAATTCTGCTGCAACAGACGAATAAAAGACGTACAGCCATACCGACCGCACGTCTTTGTTAGCCATTATATTCACTCACCGCGCGGAGGCATACCGTCCGGCGGAGCACCGGCAGGAGAGCGCTGTCCGCCGTGAGTTCCGTGCGGAGGTCCAAGCTTCTTAAGCAGTATCTTAAGATAAAGCGGCTGAACAAGGACTATTAACACATAACCCGCGGGATAGCATACAAGAAGCGAAATGAGGATCGATTTACCCATAGGCGGCTTCGCAGCTTCCATTCCCGCTTTCTGCCCGTCGAGCTCCGCAAGCCTTCCCTGAAGTGAGCCGATCTGTGCCTGAAACCCGTCTGCTTTTTCGGGGTCACTGTCGCCGAGCGAAGCAAGCTCAGACTGCAACGAAGTGATCTGAGACTGCACACCGGCAATCTCACCGTCTACACCGGCGATGCCCTTGTCGATGCCGGCAGTCGCTGTACCGACCATGATAAGCACCATTACTACCGTCATTAACGGCGTGTATATCGTGTCCGAGATGAGCGCGGAAAGAAGTGTCGCAGGGAGTGTCCCGGGATGAAGCTTCGCTTTCCTGCACGCCGCAGCCTCAATGCGCGGCATAGGTACTACAAAACCGATGAAAAGACTTATTGCGAGACTTATTCCAAAGCTTATGAGCCATGACACAAAAGTGAAATGACCGGATATGAGCGTTCCCAGCAGCGACATGAAAAAGCTCAGCGTAACGCCCATAAGTATGCTCATTATAATACCTATCTTTTTTATGACAATCAGTCCTTTCGGTACGGTAAAAGATGCGTTTTCTTCATTATACACTATCTTAAAGCAAAAATCAAGAGGGCTATAACCCGAAAAAACAATAGTATTTCACACCGGACAATATACCTCAAACGCTCTGTTTCCGGCATTTATTCCTTTTTCAAAAAAATTTTCATAATTTTTTCAAAAAGATGTTGACAAATCGAATTTTGTGTGATATAATAATTCATACCACGAATTCGGCGGCATAGCTCAGCTGGCTAGAGCACTTGGTTCATACCCAGGGTGTCGGTGGTTCAAGTCCACTTGCCGCTACCAAATTCGGCCCGTTGGTCAAGAGGTTAAGACATCGCCCTTTCACGGCGGAATCATGGGTTCAATTCCCGTACGGGTCACCAAGGTCAGGTCTCGGAAGTGCCTATTTAAAGGCATTTCCGAGATTTTGTTTTACCCATAAATCTGGATCTGTCCATTACTTGTCCATTATGCTATCTTGTTCGCGCTATTCATATCTTCATGCAACTGTGCTGCCTGAGTCCTTTTTATCTTCCTCAGGATCCTTCTTGTCACCGAAGTCCAATACTGCTGCGATCGCATCAGAAGCTCTTGCTGATGCCTCTTGAAAGGCATGCAAATAGATATTGCTCGTCGTTGAGACTGTGCTGTGACCTAATGCTGTTGATACAGACATCAGATCAACATTGGCATTGATAAGTGAACTTGCGAAAAAATGTCTCAGGGAGTGTATGTCACAGAAGCGGAAGTGATGAGCTTCGCAGAACTCCGAGAACCAGAAATAAGGGGTGTTATTATTCATCGGCAGCCCATTCCACTTGACGAACAGGCGGTCGGTATATACCCACTTAGTACCTATACGTTTCCTTTCAGCATCCTGCTCAGCTTTAAATGCTTTCAGCAAGTCTATCACGAATCCAGGGAACTTCATATTACGCTGCGACTTCTTTGTTTTAGTGATATCTGTGTATGTACCCTTTCCGGCAGTGTAATTACTTGTTCTGCGGACACTTATTACACCGTTGTCCCAGTCTATATCCTTCCATTCCAGTCCGAGGAGCTCCCCTCGACGGAATCCGCTGTAAATTGCCAGAGTGAAGAACGTCCTGTACTTTGTCGGAGCCGTCTCAAGAAGCTGCAGGAGCTGCCTGATCTCATCAAGGGTATAGATCTGCTTTTCTCTTTTCTCTCCCTTCGGCACATAGACTCTGGTACAGGGATTGTCACTCAGCATACCCATTCGTACAGCATAGCTGAATACATCACTGATAAAGCTCAGATGATGTACCGCTGTCTTCCTCGACAATGGTTTACCTGTCTTCTTGCTCTTTCCGTTAAGGGCAAGATCGTTAATGAACTGTTGAATGTGGCGTGTTGTGACCTTATCAAGCCTCAGATGCCCTATAGCCGGATAAACCCTATCCCGAAGCTGCTTCATACGTTCGTACGATGTGTTGCGAAGATTAGGTTTTGCATACTCCTCGAACCACTGCTCCGCGAAATCCTCGAACTTAACATTAGACGTAACCTGTCCTTTAAGGCATTTTTCCTCAAATAGGACAGCCTGCCTCTGCAGTTCCTTCTCGATCTGCTTTTCAGTCATACCCTGCGGGGGCTTCCATGACATGGTCTGAACCACCTGTTCGCCCATGCTGTCGTAGCCGCAGCTTACCCTTATCTGATACGAGTCGCCGCGTTTTCTTATGCTTGCCATTGTCTGTTCCTCCTTTTACAGACCTTGACATCTGCTGCAACAGGTATTATACTATAATATAAGCAAAATGTCAAGGAAAGTGCCGCCCTCGGCATTAACGAGAGCGGCTTACGGCTCATGCCGACTTTTTCAAATTATTGATGTACTCCATCAGAGCAGCCTTACTCACGAGAATCTTGCCTCTCTTCCCTTCCCCCGTGCGGAGTGAAGGTATCTCTCCGCGGATCACAAGTTTACGTATGGTGCTACGGGATAAGCCCTTTACTGCCTCAGCGCATTCGGCAAGGGTCAGCATCTCGATTGGCTGATTTTCGTCGGTTGGAGCCACCGACTTGATGTCGGTGACGGTGAGCTCTGCGTCGAGCAGGGTCGTAATTTTTGCAATGATGATTGCTTTTTCGGTTGTTGTCATAGTTAAGACCTCCTTATTTTTATACCATACGCTTCACCAATATGGTATATAATTAAACTATTTTACTTTATCTGTTCTGTCTTTCGGAAAAGCACCTTCAGTTGCTTTTCCGAAAGCGTTCCGAACACAGGATAGTTTACTGAGCTTGTTTCTGTCGCAAGAGCACCTTGGGCAAGAAACGAATAGCGCGTCCTGTTAGTAATCATATTACGCCTTTCGGTATCATCGGATTTTACGCCAAAATGGCGCAGTACTTCGGAATCATCTGCAATATCGAACGCAACAAAGGTTCCACATTGATTGAGAGCGTGCCGGATATTACGCGCATTTTCTGCCGTAAAGCTCTGCGCTGCTATAACTGTAGCGATGCCAAGACTACGTCCCTGACGAAGAATGAGCTTTACGATTCCGCTGTTTTGCGAAAGATCGAAATTAGTCGCTTCATCGATCATAAAGAACACCGGCGCATCAATGATACCGTTCTGCTTCATCAATATTACCCTTTCAATCAGCAGATCAATAACAGATCTTTGATCTTTGGTATTAAAAACATCCCGGTCTTCTACGACAAAGTTGACTGTGTTGCCTGCATACAGATGAGACAGAAAATCCGAATTGTTCTCGAACACACCTCTGTCATAAAGGTCATCAAGTATATTCCTCAAGTGCTCTGAAATATCGCTGTCGGGGAGCAATTTTTTTAGAATTTCGACCGCACTTATGATGTCACTTACGCACATATCTTCACAAGATTTGCTTACATCTATAAGCAGATCGCTCTCCTCCTCAAAAAACTCTCCCGAACATACCGCAACGTCAATAATGTCACTAATGCAAACACCGTAATCATTGATCATACTACGCTTAAGGTCAACTGTATCGGCATCTGGCATAAGGATTTTGTAGCGTAGCGACTTCACACAAAGCGTTATAACCACGCAGCCATTAGCGGCTGCTCCAAGAGCATAGTTGCGCTGCCACCATGTTTTTCCGGAACCCGAGTTCCCCAAAACAGCAATATTGAGATTGTCGTCAGCCGCGCATTCTGAGGAATTAAGATAAAGCGGAACACCTTCTGCCTCACCGATACATATTTTGAGTTGCGGTTTCCTTCCGATCAGGTCTCTCGTTTGGAAACGAAGCTGAAAAGGCTCATATAACTTGTCTTGAAGGATCTTGTAGGCACGACCTTCAAACCCGTTGGCAAAAATCTTTACCTGATTTTTTACCGGTGCGTGTAGAACGCCTTCTCCTTTGAGGTCTGAACATAGACTCTCACAACTGATGCCTCCGCTTGCTGCAGCTTCTTTCATAGCAGGCGGCATCAGGTACAGCGATGCACCACTGTATGCTACGCCGGTCGAGTTATAAAAAATCTCGTCAACTTTGCTCTTTTCGGAAACGGCATAATTGCGTCCAGCGAGATACTCGCGCAAGATGCGCTTTCCTGTGGCTTCGATGTTATCGAGATTGTTCTTTATATACTTTTTGAACTCGGAAATCAGCTTCCGAACACTTTTATCGTCATCCTGTATTCTTGACAGTACGCAATCTGCGACGCACATGAGGGCATTCACAAACCGTTCTTCGATTTCTTCGTAAGAATCAGCATTCCCACATTTTTTCAGGCACTCGATCAAGTCGGACGAATGAAGAAATGCATCAACAATAATCGCACGAATCGCCTCTGAATCTGTTAATTTGATCTCTGAAAGTGGCAGGTAAACTGAATTGCCATCGATTATTTCGTCAGAAATAATTCGGGCATCCCTTACGACTGCCACAACCGTATTTCTTTCCGATAACTGTGATAAAATCCGTGCTGCAGAACGCTTCTTGTAGTCGCTCAAGCCCGAAAGATCACATACAAGAGGGCGCTCATAACAAACGTGAGAATCGAGCTTAAGCGGATCCGCACATGGCTGTACTTTCATAACTCTTCCGAACTCATTTGTAATTTCTATCGGATTGCTTGAAACAACGACCAACATAGGCGGAATATAACCCGTAATATGACGAACCTCATCGAGAGCCCAAAGGCAGTATGGAAATAAGCTCCCTTTGGCTCCATCCTGCAAGTTTAACAGCTGCTCTGCCGTGCTGTGAGAAGGGAGAGTTTTTAGAGTGCTTTCGGCATTAGAGTAATTTAAAAGTCTGTTCTCATCCATATAAAAGCCTTCCTTCTTGAGTGATACTTTATCAATTGAACTGTATGCGAATCTCAGGAATCTTAAGATTCGACCGTATGAAGCATTATTAACAAAATCCATTCCTGCCCTTAACAGCGCATCACGCAATTTTGTTCCTGAAAAATAGAACTCGTCTATTGACACATCGAGATACTTACATGGCTGAGACGGATTCGCCGAACGGACGCACAGTGTAGCCTTAAGTTCACCCGTTCTTTCGGAACGAAACGCCGCAGTTATTGAAACCGACCCGTGTGCGAAAATCTTTCCAACACTAACGTTTTTCGTTTGCTGAGGGTCGATCGTTGGTATTAAGCCGAAGTTTGTCATCATAAAGCGAACAGCGCCTTGAACGCTGTTTTTTATCCACATTTCAGCCATATACGAGCCGTCGTTTGAAATGAAAACGAGATTATCCTCGAGCGAAGCAATGCCTGTTAATTGGTTTGAATTATTCATTTTAAGTTCCTCCCGATAATTTTTCTTTGACTATATGATATCACAACCCGTTTTATTTTTTTCCGGGTTTTCTTTCCGTTTTATTTCTTCGCTGATGCCTAAATACTCGCGTTTTGTCCCAATTTGCCTTAACATTTAAAAGCTTTTCGGATTATTATCTTTAATGGAGACATAAATTATGAAGAACTCGAAATATTTGATTAAACTAACAGATGACGACAAAAAATGGCTTGTCGCTATATCTGACAGCAATGAATCCAGCCAACGTTACAAAACGCGAGCACAAATACTACTTTCATCCGATGTAACCTGTAGCCCACAAATGACTGTTAAGGAAATTGCAAAAATGTACTCCACAACACCAACTACTGTTATGACGGTTAGAAAAGCATACGCCGAAAACGGGTTAAGTGGAGTCTTCAAGAATCTTGATGTAACCTTATATAAGACCCCTCTCTATATAAATAGTGCATTTATCGATATATTTGAGTCCGATGATATGCTGGAAAAAGCCGTCAAAAACGGACGAGGTCCCTATAAAACATTAGCGCTTCTTATAAATATAAACAAAGAATCCAGAATTGTTCTTTCGAGAATGCAAGAAGACCTAAAAGCAGATAAAGATCGTAGTTTTAATCACATCTCTGAAATAATACAAAAGGCTATCAATGACTACTATAAGGACTGTCAAGAGGCTTTTCTGGAGGAAAAGAAATCGTGGATAAATTGGTGGCTCATAAGATACTATATCAGAGAAGAGTACAAGGCGTTGGAGTTTTCTCCTCTATGTCCCGCTGTCAGAAATTATAGCAAAAACTTGCTTGCAGATTTAAGAAGCGCAGCCAGCCCCGGTATCTTTATAAACAAATATTGTGGAAAGCTGATGAGATCATTTTTTAATGAAGCTGCTTTAAAATGTGAGGTCAGCGATGACAGAGTAGTTTATTATAAAGAACTGGTCGGTACTTTGAGAGAAAACAGAAAAGGCACGCTTGAGCGTGCCGATATGTTTAGCCTTGTTGCTTATCTGGAATGTCTACAAATAATATACAATAAAAACATCATTCTCCACTTTAAACATCACAAGCCGTCATCAGCATATCATGGAGATTATTCCGCTGCAGGGATAAACGACGAAGGAGATATAACGGGTAAGATCCTTTATGATATTTCACAAGGGCTTGATTGTTTGTTTCTTATTTCTTGTCAGCAAGCATTAAATCATATTTATACCTGTTTATATAACATCAGTCTTATACTTGCACTCCCTCGTTATTTATCCGACATAAATCGAAAAAAGGATGCCCAAGATCTATGTTCAAGAATAATCTCAGAAGTTGTGTCGATCAATATAAAGCAAATTGACAGCAAGCTTGATGTGCTGCAAAAGTTTTATTCTAAAATTCTGCTCTTTGATTTCAAGTGTAAATATGGGTTATATAAACTATCAGCCAAACTGACTGCAAAATATAAATGTCCTAAGTTAAATAACATAATAGCCCGCGAGCTTATGAATACTCCTGTTACTTTTATTGAGGCTAAGAATCAGGAAATAAAGGCTTATATAACAGATACCGTCGAAGAAATTGCAGAAAAGCAAGATACAGATATAAAACTTAAAAGATATAGCTTACCATTTGTTTACATAAATCGTTCCGGACTTAACGAAATAGATTTTGATGCCTTCTTCAGCGATAATATAAGCGATATCAAAGATTTTTGCTCGAAAGCTGACTTGTCTGATTCCTACCGCAATAACTTCACCAAGAATTTTAAAAATAATATGGGAAACCTTAAATGGTTTTCAAATACTCTGCTAGGAAATCACACGGACGGTCTTTCAATATTTATATGCTGCTACTTGTTCTTTGAGCTAGCTGATTGGTCAGCGGATGCTCATACGATTAAGAGTAGCATTATAAATAAAACATTATCTCCAAATGAACTGAACATTGCATCAAGCTTATTACAAAGGATTAGATATGATATTTTGACAGGTAAATATAAAAAGGAAGAAGGCGTTGATTTTAAGCCCGTTAATAATCATATTTTTGACGAAATATTGAAATTATTTTATGATGACAATATTTTTTGTATACAAGATCGGTTAGATGATTTTCTCGGTCAGTTTATCAAAGTATCAAGACCATATTATGTCAAGCACTCAATAATGTTTCCGTTTGACGACAAAAGATTTCATGCTCATACTCGTTCTGACATTTCCTGTAAAACTGAATCATAATGAGAATAAGTCTGAACCGACACTTTCGCGAAAAAAATACAAAAATTATTGTGAAATCACAATGTTTTTGGTACATAATTTGAACTATTTTTTTCGAAAGTGTCTGTTTCGCTGCAAAATGTATTCGCCGTATCAGATTATACTGTCGGAATAATGAGGTTGCTTTCTATTTTTCTAATAAATTCTACGCACTTATAAACATAATCTCTGAAAGCATAATATTCCTCATACCCCTCGTGCAGTTTGCTCCCGTCCTTATAGCTTACGGTGTTTACTGCAAAATGTATATGAAGGTGATCGGTATCCTCGTGTACCGAGAAGATGATCTGAAATTTACAATAGTAATATTGACATATCAACATCCCGAGATCGTAAGCCATCCGGGGTGTGAAGCGATCCTTCTTCTCGAACGTGATGTAGAAATGCTTGATCTGCCTACCAAAGGACTTACCAAAGTATCTTTTTATATGCAGAAATTCATCTCCTGCACTCGCTATATCATTGATACCCATACCACCTGAATATCTGTTCATGGCAAAGCCTTGCTTACGCTTATCTCGGAGGATGTAGTTTGTTACATCATAGATGCTGTCTATGTCCGTATATGGTTTATTGACCACAAAAAAGTTTACCATAAAGGCTGTCCATCCCTTCTCTGAAATTCTTGTGCATTTCACTGTTCCACTTATCCTGTGGCACCTGCAGCATATTGTACATTCCGGTCAGAGTCACAAGCAGCTCGGGGGTTAAACCGATATTTCCGTTAATGCCTGACTGAACGAGCTGCTTGCAATAGAGATTTACCGAAAGGTGCTGCTCATCGGCTCGTTCCTGTAATCTCTTATACTGCTCATTATTGATCTTAAATTGTATTAGTTTAGAATTACTATATTCTCTATAATGCTTATTAGTAGTATATCTACTATTCAGTTTACCAGTGTTATTGGTATACATATATACTCTCCTTCATGATAGATTATTTCCGCAGGATTAGCCATTAGTAATACCATAAAAGGTAACGGCTGATCCTTGAAATTAATTTTATGTTAGTTGAGATATAGTTTATAATCGTTATTTTAAAGGATTATTAGTGCTATAAAACCTATTAGCCCAAGCACATAACCGTCAGGTGCCCTGACGGTTATGCTGTGTTTTCCTCCAAGGGTCATCTGCTGCGCTTCATGATGTAATCCACTACAACGTGTTTGGGTATCTTCCAGATACGTCCTTCCTTAAAGCCTCCTATGATTCCGCCGCGCAGCAGCTCGTAAGCTTTGTTTTTGCCGATCTTTAGCATATCACACAATTCATCGATAGTTACTACATCTGAATATTCTTGGAACATGATAAACTCCTCCGTTCATTTATTGATGTACATCGTTATTAATATGTTCTGATATATATTGAATTACACTGCTCTTCAACACACGCCATTCTCTGACGTTCCTGAAGCCAATCAGTTCGCCGGTGTTAAGCATACGGTAAGCCTTGCTCGGGCAGATGCGAAGCATAACACAGACCTCTGCAACTGTCAGCAGGTCTCTGTATTCGTTGAACATAGTAATTTGCTCCTTTCATTAAGTATTTACTGATATGTTATTATTAATAGCTGTCTTTTTGTATTATTTAGTATATCTATGCTGTTTGGAATAACGGACATACACAAAGTGAGAGCGATATAACGGAAATTGCTATAAATGCTCCTCGATACAGGAGCCTCATCTCTGACAAAAAATAACGGGCAGCAGCGCTGCCCGCTATTTCAGCATCTCTGAACGATCTCCGGCATCTTCTCATTCACAAGTTTATAGAATGTAGTCTTCTTCAAGCCCGTCTTTCGCATAGCCTCGACAGCCGTTTGCTCTCCCTCAAGCCAGCGGCTGCATTCGGAATAAAAATTATCGGGGATCTCGGTTTTCTTTCTGCCGAAATGTATCCCTTTTGCAAGTGCGAGCTTGATTCCCTCAGTCTGTCTGACCTTAATCTTCTGTCGTTCTTTTTCGGCTGTGTAGGCAAGAAGCTCGAAAACGATGTTTGCGATAAGTGATTTTTCGAGGTCGCTTTTTTCTGCTGTGTTCAGAATAGGCATATCAATGATCACGATATCCACGCCCATTTTCTGAAGCTCCTGCCACTCGACCTTGATCTGCTCATAGTCACGACCGAGGCGGTCGAGTTCTTTGATAACAAGTATATCCCCGGCGCGGAGAATGTGTTCTTTCAGAGTCAGATAACCCTTGCGATTGAAGTCCTTACCGGAGAATTTATCGGTGATGATGTCTCGCTCGGCTACGCCGTAGTTCCGCAAGGCTTCGAGTTGTCGGTCAAGATGCTGGTCTGTGGTAGAGACACGAGCATATCCGAACAGTCTTCCTTTCATTAGTTCACCCTCCTTGTGTTCGTTAAAGTGTCAGTAATTGCGGACATAGCCGAAAAGTGCGAATAGGTATTTTTCGGACGTTCAAAACGCCGATTTTTCATCGTTCGTAATAGTACACTTTTCCGGACATCAGCACCACCCGCCGTACTCCAAGACCTCTGCATACGTCATGAGTTCATCAGGTTCATACAGAAGCTCTTCTATCTCGTCCGCAGAGAAGCCGTTGTCGTGCAGTAAGTCAATGTATTCCGGATCTACGCCGAAACAGCTTGCAAACTCTTTGAGCTGTTCGATATAGAAATCATCGCACAGGCTATTGTGCGTTTTAGGAAAGTAAAACGAGTATATGTCATCGTAAGCAGAGAAATCCGAACGCTCGATCTCACCGTAAGAGTTGATACGCAGTATATCTCCGAGACTCGTTTTTACCTCGGTTTTTATGGCTCTCGACATTCCGATCTGTCGGAGCGTCCGGTCGAGTATCTCTTTTGTGCTCGCGTACAGGTAGAATCCATGGGTGTGGAAGTTGTAAATGCAGAGCGGATTGTTCCCACGCACGAAGTAGATGTTATCGCAGTCGTCGAGTATCGTAAACACAAATGAGCCGATAAGCGCTTCCGACATATCCTTGATGCTGTTGAAGTCGAGCGCTCCCGCCTGTTCAAGAAGCTGAACTGCGATATACGAATCGGTCTGAACTATTGGATCCGGCAGCTTCTTTTCTCTGCGAAGCAGCCTGTCATTTGACAGCACACCGTTATGTGCCAGTGCGAAGCGGCAATCTCCTGCCTTTCCCGGGAACGGATGATTGTTGTAGTTGAGCTTCTCACTGCCCTGTGTCGCCATGCGTGTGTGACCCATGACCACGCTCACACCATCTGGCAGTTTCAAGTGCATTTTGCGTGCCGGAAGCGGGCGTTTGTATATCGAAATATGCCCGCCGTGATTGTACGCGAAGCCTGTAGCGTCGGTTCCACGGATTTCGCATTCTTTAGACAACACTTTGAGTATCTTCTCTTTTGCTCTTGTCGTGAGCCGATGTTCGTAGTCAATCATTCCGAATATTGCGCACATAATCACACCTCCTCTTCGTCAGCGTCAACGGGCTCGTTGACGTAAAGCCGCCGCTCTTTCAGATACATGATAAGCTCCGGATATTCGCCTGCAGGTATGCTCGAAACGAAATCCGTCCAGCTCAACCGTGATATTTCGTTGTCGTTGAACTTTACTGCGAGATCGCATACAATGTTCACGAGCTCCAGAGTTGCGATTATCGTATTGACCTTGAGCGTCCCGCGAAACATTCTGAACTCGATAGTGTCGCGGTTCGTGAGATTAACGCAGGCATAGCGGCCTAACCCTTTTTTCTTCGCGCTCTCGTATGTCTCTTTGGGGCTATCCTTATAACCGTATCTCGCTGCCCAGCGGTTCATCTGTGATTCCGTCCGGCGGCTGAATTTCAGCAACTCGGCCCAGTGATGCTCCACAAAATAAAGAACGCGGGAAATGCACTCGTCTTGCATCTCCCGCGTTTTACCGAATGTTGTACGATTGACGTGGACATGCAGTCCACAGGTGCTTGTTTTGTGGCTGAGATAATCGAGCCGCAACGCTTTATCTGCGACTTCGAGCCATGGCATTTCGTTCTTGTGAATCTCCAGTGTCATGGGGTGCGTGACGATCTCCAGACCGTCGTTGAGCGAACCGTCAGTTTTGATGTATATAAGCTCGTCACCGCTGTTCGCAGTATCAAGTATCATCTCGGCTTTATCCTTGTACTTACCACCGCCGTCGATCTCCAGCTCCACACCGAAGTAACGAGTGCCGCTGCCGTAGAATATCGGCTCGGGTTTGTAGCTGTATTCGTGAATAGCCCCGTTACAGCAGTTGCGGTAGCAGCTCCGACAGTACGGCACATCGTCGTCATCGTAGTACGCGTCATCGTTGCTCATAAGTGTGTCGCACTCGTTGCAGCGCGTGTAGTTGTCGTCGCGGCAGGTCTCGCAGAGACAGATGCTGTCATTACCGTAGTCGTCCTCGTTCCAGATGCGGTCGCCGCAGCAGTCGCAGTGAACCGTCCGTTCAGCCATGCAGTCGCTGCACATCATCACGCCGTCAAATTCGCAGACAGTTTCGGTTGTCAGCTCTCGTCCGCAGTACTCGCAGAAGTACGCGGGTTCATTTGTTTTCTTACTCATTTTCGTCCTCCTTCAAAACGCAAAAAGCCCGCTGCGGATGAGCTCCACAGCGGGAAATTTCCTATGAACCGTAATTAACGGGTCTACGCATATCGCAGACATTCATAGTGATAATATATAATTAAAATTTTGAAGGATAGCGGATCACTTGTTTTCCGCAATACTTATCCTGCATTGCGGAAAAGCGCTATACTTTTCTGTGTCTTCAACATAAAGCAATATTATGTAACCGCTGAAAGTATTATTACTGCATTTCCACTGAATCGTGCGCCCCATTCGTGTTGATCTATCATCTACCTTTGCGGTCTCACCGAGCCATTTTGTGATGTTATCAATGAGTGCACTGGCATCATCCTGAGCTAACTTCTCCCATTCGATCTTCTTGACGTGTTCGGTATCATCAACCTTTGTAACACCGTCGGGAAGCGCGGGAAAGCCTTTCGGGAGAAATGGTATTTCTGGATTTGCAGTATCCTCGGCTGTGGTCATTTCGGTAGTTTGCGGTGTGGTCGTGATCTTTGCAAACGCCGTGGTAATAACTGTTTGTTCGGCTGTTGTTATCTCAGACGTTTGAGGCACAGTCGTTGTCTCCGCAGTCGCATCGGTAATAATCCCAACTGTTTGCTCGGTCGTTTCCGATACCGGAATAGCATCTGTCCTGCTAAACATAAATGTTACAGCAAGCACAATTCCCACGACTGTTATAACAGCAGCACAGGCTATCGGAACTGCATGATAGCGGCGAAGAATAACCGCGTGTTTAACTTTCTGTGCGGACGAGTAACGCTCGTCGGGGTTGAAGCGCATACACTTTTCTGCTACCGCGCGGAGAAATGAACTGTCATAGTTTTCCTTCAGAAGTAGCTTTATCGTCACGCCGAGAGCGTAGATGTCACTGCGCTCATCGGTTTGCATAAAGCCGTATTGTTCGGGTGGAGCAAAGCCGTCAGTACCAATAAAAGATGTATCCTTTTCGGCTTCGGGCTTCTTTACACGTGCTGCATCGAAGTCGATTATTTTTATATGTCCGTAGTCAGTGAGCATAATATTCGACGGCTTTATGTCGCGATGAATAACGCCTGCATCATGAAGCGCGCTAAGCCCGTCACATATCTCGCAAACGATCTCAGGAAGCTGTGACGCGGGAACTGCAAGAGCGGAAAGAGGCGTTCCCGAAACGTACTCCATAACTATTTCGGCGTCGGAACAATCGTACATACGAACAATGAACGGCGAGTCGATTGCCGCTATCCTTGACAGTGTTTCTGTGTTGAAGCTGCCCGTTTTGCGTACATATTCACGCCCGTTTTCATCGGTCACAAGCGCTATCGCGCCTCGTTCGGACGTATGTAATACACCTTGCTCCGTAAGCTTCATTATCTCACCGCCTTTTCATTTATTGTAGCATTTCCCGTAGAAAAAGTCAAGCTGTAAGCTGTCAGCTAATTGACTTTGCAAAAGGTTTCCTGTATAATGAAAAAGGGTGATCTTATGGCTGAAAAAACTACCGACGAGCTGCTCAACGAGATAAAGCAGACCGGCGAGATCGAGGATTTCCTCGAAAAAAACAGTGCAGAGTTTTCTGAGAAACCTCTGCACAAGTATATTAATGATCTGATCGACGCTTCCGGCGACTCGAAGGCTGATATTATCGCACGCAGCGGACTTAACCGTATCTACGCTTACCAGATACTTTCCGGAAAGCGCCTGCCGTCCCGTGATAAGCTGATAGCGTTCGCGTTCGGCTTGCAACTCGGACTTGATGATACCGATAGACTGCTGAAATACGCTGGGTACTCTCCGCTTTATGCACGAAGCAAGCGTGACGCGATCATCATTTCCGTCATCGACAAGCACGGGAATATCTTTAATGTCAACGAAAAGCTTTATGATAACGGATTCAGGATATTGACAGCGTGAAAACTTAACTTATCTTATATAATCATAAATTTGATTATATATTACTATCAACCATAATAATCTCCAAAATCCGGGAAATTGTTGGAGACGTGACATCCAATAAATTCATAATACTGACCGTTATCTAAATGAGTTGGATACCATTTAATGTAATAGTCTCCGGAACCTCGCATATACGCCCATTCACAGTAGCCATAGCCTACTCCCATAGTAAATACTGTACCTTCTCCGCTGTTATGATCATCAGACGTGTAATATAGAGTAATGGAAAAATTGCTATATGTATCTCTACACTTCTCTCCATTTAGATACATTTCATCCATTCCTTCACACCACAAACTCTTATAATCGGTATCATATTGATGTGAACTCTTAACATTATTATACATTTCCTCGTTTGAATATGTGGGAACTACATCATCAAATATCAGCGCATCGCCTTTACGTTCAAACACATAAATTGAGTTATCAGTCCACTTTATTCTGACGCCACTGGAACCGGATAATTCATAATTCATTGTATCAGAACCTATTTGTATTGTTCCGTTATCTTTAACGTAAACATCCCATACATCAAGTTCAGAGATTCCATACAGTATTCCACGGCCATCTTCATCGATGCTCAAACCAAGTCTGTAATTATAATAAGATATATTATTCCAGAAATCATCGTAAATCAATACTTTCCCTGATTCAAGCTCTAATTTTATTAAATCGTATGTTCCGGATGGTATTTTTTTCTTAATAATAGGAGCTGTTGTTGTCATCGGCGCAGCAGTTGTCGATACAGCAGTGGTTGTCGCTGCGGTTGAGGTTGTTACAACAACGGTAGTCTCATTGTTTTGAGCCGTCCCGTGAAGATCATTATAACTTACACCTTCAAAAATATTGCCATTCTCATCACTTGCAAGATAAAGATAGAGATGATAGTTTACAACAGAGTCGTTATCAATAATTTTAAAGTCTATTTCTGTCAGATCTTCAGTTGCATTTATTGAATCAAACGTAAATTTCTTGCCACTGTCATATTTACACTCAATGCCGTTTTCTGTTTTATTTATACAACCTTTCTCGGTTATAGCATGATCCTTTGAGTGATAAAACAATCCCGTTCCATCTTCATACATAGTTACCGAGACCATATCATTACTTTCTATGTCCCAATCCGGATCCGAAAGATATAACAATGACCCGATCCCGGTTTTATATTTATACTCGTCGAAATAATTTCCTTCGGGGATTGCACTGTATTTAGCAGAAAAATACCCCACTAATGTCGGTACAATTATTATAGCAAGTACAAGGATCAAACCGAGAATGATAAACAGTACCGGTAAGGAGATCCTTTTTCTTTTTTGGGGTTCCGTTTGATATTGTTCTGCATTCCCTGCGCGCATTGCCTGTGTTTCGCGTTTCGTTCCTTTATAAATAATATTGATCATTATGCAGTTAGGAATACATATAGCAAGCGGTATAAGTCCTATCAATAACCAGATAAACGAGGCATAAACCGACCCTATAAGCGATATAACAAACAGTATTGCACTAATTGCGGCCGCAAGAAGATAAACAGCATCAAGCACCGCTACAGCTGGGCGCTTTTTCATCAGAACGCCGATGCCCGTGGGAATAAAGATAATTCCGGAAATAAGATAAAACCAGAATCTGAATCCGGTCATAGATAAAGACGAAAGTATAGCTCCGGCTCCGCCTAACAATGTCAGCACACCGACTACTATGATAAGCACGTTTTCCGTGGGGGTCAGTATCATTTTTCGGGAGCTTACATAATTATTGGAGTTATATGTACTGTTTATAGGTTTTGCCGCACCCATACTGCTTTTGGTCGGTATTGTATTATTTTGAGCGCTTATACCTGTACCGCCGGATGTGTTTTGCTTTTCGCGGCGCTCGGCTTTTTCGTCGGCAACAATACCTTGAATGTCTAAAGTTTTTACCGTAGAGTATTCTTCCAATATCTTGAGGGCGCGTTCCCTTTTCTTTTCGCCGTTGATCTCAACAGTTACTGCGCAGTCTCCGATTATTTCGTTTTCCGTAGGGAAGAAACCGATATTCGGTATTGCAAATGTCCAGAAAGAAAGGTCTTTGTATGCAGGACTATTCTGCATTCTTTTTATTGCATTTATGCCATCATAACGGACACGATAAAAGCCGTGCTTGCGGAAGAGCTGCTCTATTGCAAATTTTGCGGCTATATCCTTATAGTTTTCATTTATTGTTTTTTCCTTAAACGATGTGGTGCCATATTTACTGTCGCCGATAAAAGCATAGTTATAATATGTCGTTCCCTCTATCAGAACAGGCTTGTCAAACTGTATGACATTACCCTCGACAGTGCCGGATATTTCGTTCTCTGTCGGTTTCTTTTCCGTAACGACCGGTGCTTGAACTTTTGGTACATTGACCGGGACAACGGATTTATTTTCTATTGGTGCAGAATTTGAAGTAACAGGTTTGGCAGCATTTAGCTCATGCCCGCATATACTGCATTTAGAATCTGTTTCCGGAATCTCTTCCGCGCAGTAAGGGCATTTCTTTGTTTTGATCTTAGGCTCATTCGTAAGATCGTGCTTACAGAAACGACAGAATATGGCTTCGTCCTGTATTTCTTCCGCACAATATGGACACTTTTTCATAATCTTGTCTCCTCATTTCTTCCTGATTTTCTGAACAAGTCCGTATATACTTGCGCCAATCATTATGATTATTCCTATTATCATTAAATAGAATCCAAAACCTTTATTTACCAAAGCTTCGTAATCTGAGTTTATTCCTTTACTAAAGAAATAAAAAGGAAGAATCAGGTGAGCAATACAGATAAGTGCAGATATTATATAGTGCTTCTTTACAAAGAAACCTGACGGTACTGAAACCAAAGCTATAAAAGCCAAAATCCACCACCAACCGTCTTCAAACATCGATTTTGATGTAGAAATGCCAAGGAAACTTACTGTCCACATGGGGAAAAATACGGAAATTATATAAGCAAGTCCGCCAATACCAAAGATACCATCCGGAGATAGCAGCCATATTACATCGGGATCTTTGGATAACGGAACATCCTTTTCCGTGTTTTCCATAATAATGTTTTTTTGATTGTTAGGTGCCTGATTATTACTCTGTAATTGACTAATTGTTCTGTTTGATGTTCCTGTAGTGGTATACTGTTTTTTTTCTTCTTTTACCTTATTCCGAAGACTGTTTATATCATAAGAAGAATTTTCTTGTATCACCTTTAGTGTTCGGGTTTGTATAGTTAATCCATCGTCATCGATATCAACGACATTGTTATTAATAATATCGTCCATAGTAGGATAAAACCGTTTTTGAGGAAGCGCATACTGCCAGTATATCATATCCTCAAAATCACTTGAAATTTGATCATTGATATTAGCGTCTTTACCATCCATACGAACACGATAAAAACCGTGGTATCTGAACAACTGTTCCACAGCATAGCGAACGGCTTTTGCTCTGTCTTTTTTGTCTATTTTAGCATCCTTGGTATCAAATTGGAATGAACCATACTCGATTCCCTTTATTACTACAGGCGGGTCAAATTCAATCGTATCTCCGTTTATGGCACCGTTTATCTGAACAGGTGCTTTGATTGGTTCAACTGCCATTGACTGGTTATTACCCGTTGGCAATGTTTTATCGACTGATGTTTCAGTTTTCATGGGCGCTGATGCATTCTGAAGGGCATGGCTGCATATTGGACAAACAGTCGAATCTTCTGGTATCTCTTCCGCACAGTACGGGCATTTCTTTGTTTTAACTTTTGGAGCATTTGTAAGATCATGTTTGCAGAAACGACAAAATATAGCTTCATCTTGTATTTCTTCCGCACAATATGGACACTTTTTCATTATAAATTCCCTCCATTTTTTATTTACTAGACATTTTGTTACCAGCGACAATTCCAGCAATGCAGATGCCGATTACAGTTAAATGGCATATCAGCATAAGGTAAAACGCAAATCCCTTTCCATAGACTGCGCTTATTTCCGGATTAGTTACCCACCCGAATATCAGAAAAGGTAAGACGATCGTAATTACTGAAAAAATCGTTGCAACAATATAATTCTTTTGTTCAAAGAAGGCGTAAGGGAGCCCGATAATAACCGCCAATACAATTATCCACCACCACCCCAAGTCAAACAGTGACTTGTTTACTGTAAAAACAGTGACAAACGGCAAAAAAACAGACAAAACATAAATTGCGTCTATAATATCATAGGCTAATCTTAATTTTTTAATGATATTGTTTTCCGCAGGGGTCGCAGGCGAATCATTAGAAAAAGCACTTTCCACGAATTCATATGCCATATTCTTTAGCTCTTGTTTGCCTTCTTTGTCATGCATAAAGTCTTTTATTTCACTAAAAATGCCTTCTATTTGGTTTTCTTGTTGGGTATTATCAACAGTTTCTATATTAGGTAAATCATGCTGACAAAAGCGACAGAATATGGCTTCGTCTTGTATTTCTTCCGCGCAGTACGGACATTTCTTCATATATATCACCTCTTGAGCCCCATTTCGCTGTTACCTTATTATATCACAACATATTTGTTTTGTCAATAACAACCAAATTTCTTTTTGATAAACGCTCCCGTTTTGGTATAATAATCTACAGGGGTGTTTTTATGGTACGAAATCTAAAATCTCTGCGTGAAGAGCACGGACTGTCGCAGCAACGGCTTGCTGAACTTATCGGGCTCACGCAGCAAGCAGTTTATAAATACGAACGAACATCGATTGAACCGGATATCGATACGCTCATAGCGCTTGCCGATGTGCTTCATACGACGGTGGATCACCTTATCGGTCATGATGACAGTCCTACACCGGACATAAAGCTCACAGACGAGGAAGCTAAGTGCATCAAGAGTCTGCGAAAACAGTCCCCCGAGGTTCGGAAGAACTTCTACCGGCTCGCCGAAAGTATTTCGCGCAAGTCAAAAGGGACATAATAACTATAACTTATTTTTTTGGTCTTGTGGTAAGCTGCGAGCTTACAAATCCGACACATCATTTTCTTGACATCACAGAATATACCTGTTATAATAAAAGTATGATCTGTCAGGAAGGAAGTAACTCTATGGCAAAGAAGATCGTAAAGGACGTTATAAATGCCAACGGCTACGAGATCGGCATTTATACCGAGGATTTTGAAAACGAGTTCATCTCACTTACCGATATAGCAAGATACAAAAGCGATGCACCGCATGATGTTCTAAAGAATTGGCTCCGTTCCCGTGAGACTATAGAATTTCTCGGTCTGTGGGAATCTATGCATAATCCCAATTTTAAACAGGTCGAATTCGACCTGTTTAGAATGAACGCCGGTCTTAACAGCTTCACGATGTCACCGCAGAAATGGATCGAAGGCGTTAACGCTGTCGGAATGGTATCAAAAGCAGGTCGTTACGGTGGTACCTACGCTCATTCCGATATCGCTTTTGAATTTGCTTCATGGGTTTCGGCAGAATTCAAACTTTACATCATAAAAGACTACAAACGGCTTAAATCCGATGAAAACAGCCGCCTTTCGTTAAGCTGGAACCTGAATCGCGAGATCTCAAAGCTCAACTACAAGATACATACCGATGCAATTAAAGATAATCTCATACCGCCCGAACTTACTCCTGCACAGATAGGATTTACGTATGCAAGTGAAGCTGACCTTCTGAATGTAGCGCTGTTCGGGATGACCGCAAAACAGTGGCGAGACGCGAATCCCGATAAGAAAGGTAATATCAGAGACTATTCCGACATCAACCACCTGCTCGTCCTCGCCAACATGGAGAGCTACAATGCTATCCTTATCGAGCAGGGCAAACCTCAATCCGAACGGCTTCAGATACTCCGTAATACATCAGTATCACAGCTTACAGCTATTGCGAAGATAAGTATAGAAGAAATAAAGAAGTTGAAATAAAAAGGCCCACGTTCGTTGATCCGAACGCAGGCACACTAGCAGAAATGTCAAAAGTCTTGTCCATTGTTTGTCCATTAAAGTTGTAAAAATCTAATTGTTTTAAGATGTTAACCGAAAAGATAAACAGCGTCAAATCCGCTGTTTTACAGTATTCAGCGACCTCGTTATGCATTGATTTTCCCCAAAACTACAGTTCAATTCCCGTACGGGTCACCATCACCTAATCCCGCGAATGCGCTTGTAGAGCGTGTTTGCGGGTTTTGCTTTTTTCGGATTTTGGCTGTTACCACTTATCTGCCACTTATTTCAGAAAAATAAGTGGCAGATGTTGATTTTTCAGAAAATTTTTCGTAAATTCCGTCAGATTTTATGATGCTTTCTTCTCGTTCTCGTCCATGTCGTCACCCTTCTTGCCGAACGAGAGAGCTGCCGTGATCGCGTCGCAGTTACGAGCCTTTGCCTCTTGGAACATATGGGAATACAGATTTAAAGTTGTTCCGACGCAAGAGTGCCCTAAATCGCCCGACACAGCTACCACATCTATGCCCGCATTGATTAAAAGCGAACAATGAAGATGGCGGAGGCTGTGAATATCGCAGAAGCGGAAGCCGTGTTTCTCGCAGAACTCCGAAAATGTAAGCGTGAACTATGGGTAGTTTTTAATCTTCAATCCAACAAAATAGCTTTTGAGTATCAATCGATCATTTTTTGATTGCCCCTGCTTGTTCAGCGAGGGCATTATTTTTGTTTTTCAGCGGCTTATCGATCAGCTTGTAGTAGATGTGAATATCACGAGGGATAGCTTTCTTTCTCGGATTTTCATCTATCGTAATATACTCGATCAGGTCAAGTGCCATCTGTCTTGTAAGCTCCTCAGCACCTGCATACGACTTCAAACGGCGGATATATTCGTCTACATCGGCTTCGTCCTGCTTTGCCATATCAGTACACTTCTGCATTTCATCGCTCTCAGCCTGCAAAGACTTCTTTTCGGTCTGATACTTGTCGAGCAAGGAGAACGCCATATCTTCGGGCATCTTGCCTGTAACCTTGTCCTCATACACACTTGCGATCAGCCTGTCAAGCTCTGCGATACGTTTGTTGATGTCACGGAGCTTTTTCTTGTCACCGCTGTGTTGTTCTGCATAAAGCCCCTGCTTTCTTGCAAGATACTTTTCTCTTGCCCTATCATCGTTCATCACAAAGTCGATCTGACGCTTGATGTCGGCAAGAACAATATCCTGAAGTGCGTGTGCGGTTATGAAATGTGAGGAGCAGTATTTCTTGCCAAATCTCGCATACTGTCCGCAGGAATAACCCGTAACGGTGCTTTTACGCTTGGCAGAACCAGCCTGCTTGAACTTTGAACCGCAGTCCGCACAATAACACAGACCTGTCAGCGGAAGTGTATTGCCTTGCTTTGTCATCTTGCCCGTACTTACGGACGCTTCAATCTCACGCACTTTATCCCACAATTCTCTGCTGATGATTGGCTCGTGATTGTTTTCAACGATCACCCATTCATCTTCTTCCTTGCGGATAACTTTGTGATTTTTGTAGCTAACCGTAGTCGTGCGGAGCTGGGCAAGGTTGCCGATGTAAATTTGATTGCGAAGTAAACGCTTTATCGTTTCCACGCTCCACAGGTGAAGACTGTAATGTGGCGTTTCTTTGTTCAGCAAGCTGTATCTGTAATCATCGGGAGTGAGGATACCCTCATCATTCAGCACTTGGGCGATACGCTTCATGTTGTAGCCTGCCGCCCTCATTTCAAAGATACGGCGTACAACAGCAGCGGCAACGGGATCAATCACAGGTGTACGCTTTTCATCATCGCCCTTGAAATACCCGTAGGACGCAAATGTCGTCCTATACTTGCCCGACTTTGCTCCCGATTCAACAACCGCCCTGATCTTCTTGGACGTGTTGGCGCTGTGCCACTCGTTAAAGACATTCATTATCGGCATCATGTCCATTCCCGAACTTGCGGAATTTGCAGTATCCACGTTGTCCGTGAGAGCGATGAAGCGAATGTTATACATTGGGAATATGTAATCTGTGTACTGTCCTACCTGGATATAATTACGACCAAATCTGCTCAAATCCTTGCAGAGTATCAGGTTTATTCTTCCCGTCTTGGCATCGTCGAGTAAACGCTGGACACCAGGTCTCTCGAACGTAGTTCCGCTAATGCCGTCATCTACATACTCGTCATAGAGCGTCCAGCCCTGCTGTGTAATGTACTCCGTGAGTATCTTTCTCTGGTTTTCTATCGAAAGGGATTCGCCGCTTCTTTCATCATCTTTTGAAAGGCGCATATACATCCCAACTTTGTATTCGGTCTGCTTTGGTAACATCAATAACTCCTTTCCTCCCAAAGCGACCTTATTCCATAAGACTATTATAGCGCACCTTATGGAATAAGGCAATAGGTTTTGGGAAAAATTTTTACGCTGTAACAGCCTTCGGAACAAGACCAAGCATTTCGCTCATCGCCTTATTCTCCGCATACTGATACATCACATCATTGATGTCACGATCACCAATAAAGTGACTATGCACAATGTATGTGCGTCCGTCCACCTCATAGGTGTTGACCTGAACGGGACAGTCCTTGTACTGCTCGTTCATCTCCTGCATTGTTCTGTTTTTCATAGCTTGTTACTCCTTTAGCTTCTCTATCTCTATGCTTTAGAGCGAGGGGATTGCTTTCTCTATCTGCCCCTCTTTTTGTTTGTGTTTGATTGTAGCTGTGCGGAACGGCAAGTGTCGTCCCATACACAGCTAACGTTTTGTTGTCGGTCTATATCTTAAACCGCATAGGGGTTAGACTTCTTATCAAAGAACGAAGTCTGTCCGTTAGCAACATCATCGTCTGAGTTATCGTCCGACTTGTTGTCAGCATTAGCAGAACTATCGTCAGCCAGTTCACTGATCTGCTCATAGGTCATACCACTTGCGGTCAGCTTACCGATGAGCGTATGCTCCGCAGTAACAGCGTCAACAAGCTCCTGCCCGTCCTTACCGTAAAGCTCGGAGAGCATATCGTAAGCGATCTGCTTGCTTTGCATAATGATCTTACGCTTGCGTTCAAGGGCAGCTCTCACCGCCTTGTCAGCGTTGTCGATCTTAGCCTGGTTGTCGTTCAGATTTCCGCGCATTCATTTCACCTCACTTCATCTGATATTGCAGGATACTCACATACCCCACGATAATATTATAGCGCGCAATAAAGCCGTTTGTCTACTGGTATTGCGCTCAAACTTTCTGTTTCATTAGAGTTTTGCGTTCGACAGAATGTTATGGGGAATTTCAAAAAGCTCCAGTGTGTTTGGCTTCACTTTTACCACTAATGATACAGAGAAACTATGACCTTCTACATATCAATACCAAAGTTTTAAGCCATTCGTTAAGTACCGCCGAGATATTCTCCGTTATGCACAAATACGTTATCCGAAAATCTTTAGAATTTTTGGCAGGCTATGCTTAACGAAGCCAAGATTATTTTGGTAATAACTTTTGAGGGATATTTTCACCAGACTGCCGCACTCCCAGCACGATAACTGCGCCGTACCAGATTACAATTTCAAGTGTGATGATAATAGAGAGCATCACGCAGGAGCGTGAGCGAATATAACCGCCGACACAAGCGGCGGAGATTGAAGTCGCATAGCTCCAAATTCGATGACGGAGCATCGAAAGCCTGCGAGATATGCAAATCCCACAGGCTGGAAAATATGCGCGACAGCGCAACAAAAATAACAAGCATTGTATTTTGCGCCGCACAGCGAGCGAAAATACCAAATGCTTGTTGGGGACACCCCAAGCCCCGAAATGACCGCACAGCGGTCAGAAAATAATCGGCTTACGCCGAAATTAAAACAAAGGAGACACCAATATGGAAACCGAGAAAAAGAAGCGTGGCAGACCGCCTAAACACAAGGCTATGGAGTTCGAGGGTATGACCTATGAGGGTGCTATCAACCACGCACTTGACCAAGTGGTCAGAGCCGACCTTGACAAGTGCCTTGCCAACAAGGACGAGAGCCAGCTTACGGACGATGAACGCAAGTACCTGAAACGCAAGAGGGAGAAGAAGTCTTACACCCTTAACGTGAGGTTCACGGAATCGGAAATGCAGGACATCTTAGCAAAGTGTGAGCAATACGGGTACAAGAACAAGACGGAGTATATCCGAGATTGTGTTCGTGTGAGGGTTGATCTCACTCCCGACCGTTCCAAAATTGCCGAATGCAATCGTCTGATGAAACGCATTGGAGCGAACATCAATCAGATACTTGTCCGACTTTACAGCACAGGTCACATCTATGCCGAGGATATTACCGAGATAAAGAGAGGGGTTAATGAAATTTGGCATACACTTCTATCCATACGATCAGGGCAACAGTCAGCGCAGCGATCGCTTACATCACAAACGGAGATAAGACCATCAACGGTTTATATGTCAGCTCTTATGCTTGCCGAGCCGACAGCGCAGGAGCAAGCGAGGACTTCCGAGCCGTCCGACAGCAAGGCACAGGACGAACCGAAATCCTTGCCTACCACATGATTCAGAGCTTTGCCCCCGGTGAAGTCACGCCCGAACAGGCTATGCAGATCGGAGAGGAGTTGTGCGACCGTTATCTGAAAGGCGATTATCAATATGTTATCGCTGTCCACAACGATAAAGACCACCTGCATTGCCATATCATTTTTAACAACACCAATCTGTATAACGGACTCAGCTTCACCACTGAGCATAATCAGGGCAGGAAGTCGGAAAGAGCATGGTCTGAGCTGCGTGAAATATCCGACGAGATATGTGCCGAACAAGGTTTATCGCTCATCGACCCGAAGGGCATGGGCGTATCTTACCTTGAACGGTTGAAGCAACAAGAGGGCAAGTCGTGGAAAGAAAAGCTCCGCATCCGAATTGCAGAGGTTATGCTTTACAGCCGTGACTTTGCGGACTTCCTCAAAAACTGCACCGCCAGCGGTATCGAGTATGTTTACACTCCGAAGAACAAGTACAAGCTGAAATTCAAGCTATCTGGTGACGGTCAGCAGAGGTTCACAAGAGCCGAAACGCTGGGCGATGGATTCACCGTCGAAAGCATCACCGAGCAGATTGCGGAGATACAGGAAAAGCTGTCAGCGGCGAATGTCACTCCCGATATGCTTATCGAACCGCCGAAGCCTGTTGCTGTTCCCAAGCATGAGCCGAAGCCGACAAAGACAGTCACCGCACCGACAAAGCCGAAACAGTCTGCTGAGCCTGAAACTATCACGGAAACGAGTGAAACCGCAAAGAGAAAAGCTGCTGCGGAACAGGTTGAGAAGTTCTTTGCAGCCCGACGAGCAAGACGGCAGGCACAGCTTGATATGCTTAACGCATCTTCTGCAAAGCCCACCGAGCCGAAACCTGAACTGCCTACCCCGATACCACAGCCCACACCTACGGAGAGTAAAGCACCTGAAAAGAAAGAAGATCCATGGAAAGCTATCAGAGGTATGGGCAGAGCAAACGAAATCATCGCAGACCTTGAAGCTGGTGGCGTTATGTCATTCAGCGAGCTGTCTGGATTCTTCTTCAATACACCTCACTCCGATGACCACACAACTGAGCTTGCCGACCTGAAAAAGAAGTTTACAGCTATCGACACTCTCATTGCAAAGATGAAGCACCGTGATGAGCTGGAGCCTGTTTACAAGGAGTATCAGGGCAAATCGGGCTGGTCGCAGAGCCGTTTCAAGAAGAAAAATGCCGCCACGATCGAGGACTATGAAGCAACAGTCGAATACATCAAGGAGCATATCAAAAGGTATGCTGTTGACGGCAAACAGCCGACAATGCTTGACCTTTTGGAGAAGTCCAACAGGCTGAAATCGAAGTGGAACAGGCTTAATGTCGAGCATACCACATTCCTCACCAAGCGTGAAACGGCGAAGAAATACACCCGTCAGGTGCGCCAGTACATCAACGAACAGCAGATGAAGCGTGAGCGTGAAAAGTACAGACAGAAGAAGCTCACCCAGCAGAGAAAGAAAGACACACTCGAATAAAGAAAGGACGATATTATGAGCAAAATCGGATACATCAGAGTTTCCACCGAGCATCAGGAGACAGCGAGACAGCAGGAGATCATGTGCGACTATCAGGTTGACCGCATTTTCTCTGAGAAGCTGTCAGGAGCAAACACAGACCGCCCTCAACTCAGGGCTATGCTTGACTATGTGCGTGAGGGAGATACCCTCTATGTGGAAAGCATCAGCCGTCTGGGGCGCTCCACAAAGGACTTGCTGAATATCATCGACACCCTCACCGACAAAGGAGTTACCCTTATCAGCCACAAAGAGAAGATTGACACCGATACGCCTACGGGCAAATTCATGTTGACCGTTTTTGCTGCCCTCTCTCAGTTGGAGCGTGAGCAGCTCAAACAGCGACAGCGTGAGGGCATCGAGATTGCTAAGGCACAGGGCAAGTACACGGGACGGAAACCTCTCCCCACCGACTGGACGAGGTTCGGGCAGCTCTATGGGGAATGGAAGTCGAAGAATATCACTGGCAGGGATTTTATGCGGAGAATGGATATGTCGGCAAATACTTTCTACCGCCGTGTGCGTGAGTATGAAATCCGTCACGGCATTGCCGAGCCGACCTCAGCTTGACCGTCAGGCGAAGGTCAAAGCCACACAGCACCGTCCGAGCCTGCGGAGCGGAAAACTAACCGCTGAAAAGAAAAAGCCCTCAGAAACGCTTACAGAGCGTTTCCGAGGGTATATGGTTATTATTCACTTTAATTGAAACGGTTATAGATTTGGCGAATATCGATTTTGGGGATAATAATCATTTATCATGGTAGTATATTCCTCTTTTTATGTAATGCCTAAATATAAGGAAGGATATTAATGTAGGTAGAGTAGATATCAGAAGAGAAGCCATCAATACACCATAATCACTAAACCATATAGATCCAATTGAATTTAGATAAATGGAATTGGTAAACTTTTCTGACGATTGGATAATAACGACAGGTATTAGAATGGAGTTCCATGATTCAAAAAAAGTGATAATGAATGCTGATATAAAAACTGGCTTTAAGTATGGGATGCATAATCTAAAAAATATTCTTACATCACTTGCTCCATCAAGGCGTGCTGCCTTAATAATATCAAATGGGAATTTCTTAATATTTTGTAATGGAAAAGCAATATTTTCATATGCCGTCATTGTAGGGTATAATGCATAGTTTTGAAACACCATGGCTATGTTTCGCTTTCGAGGTGGAGTATCATTTGATTTAACCCCATCTATGTATAATTCTCCAGCTGATATTGGAATCATCCCAGCGATGAGATTCAATATAGTGGTCTTTCCACACCCTGATGTTCCTAGAAGGACTATGAACTCACCCTTCTCTACAAAAAAAGAAATATCTTTAAGAACAGGCTTGCTCTCTTCATAACCAGCATATATATTATAAAGTTCTAGCTTACTCATGCTTTCTCTTTTTCCCAACATTTTTGTGTTTTGCAAAAGGATGTCTCTTCGAACTTGCTCTTCCTGTAAATGAAGATTTTCGCACGCTTCCGTTTGAATTCTCAGTTCCATTTACAGTCCGATTTGCTGTTTTCTTTCCCTGCCTGTTGTATTCGCTAACTAGTTGTCCACAAGCTGCTTTGATTCTATTTCCACGGGACTCTCTAAGCTTAACCTCTAAGCCAGCATCCTCCAATCTTGTTTTAAACGCAACTAACTGCTGCTTGTTTGGACGTTTAATGCGACTATTCGATGTTTCGTTATACTGAAGAAGATTAATCAACACATTCTTTCCTCTAAACCACTTTCCTAACTGTCTTACATCGCTTGAACGATCATTTAACCCCGGAATAAGCAAATACGCTATAGTGACTTTTCTGTTGTGCCTTTCGGAATAAGAAAGTACGGTTTCCACAACTTTTCTAATATCATGTCCTTTCATATGGGGCATGACAATGTCACGAGTTCTCTGATCTGTTGCGTGAAGCGAGAGAGTCAACTGTATTTTCAAATGTTCTTCTCTTATTTTTTTAAGTTGCTGTAGCGGCCCGACTGTTGAAATTGTGATTCCATCTGTAGGAAAATTCAATCCATCCCTATCACGTAGAATATGTATCGCCTTAACCAGATTATCATAATTGAACAGTGGTTCACCCATCCCCATAAAAACAATTCGATTGACTTTTTCTCTAAGTAGTACAATCTGCTGAACAATTTCGGATGGAGTTAAGTTACGGATAAAACCGTTTTTCCCAGATTCGCAGAAAACACATCCAACGGGACATCCTACCATTGTACTTACACACACTGTAGTACCGGTTTTTCTTTGAATACAAACAGTTTCAATGCAATAATGGTCACATAATTCGAACGCATATTTTCTTGTGTCGCCACCATTAAAAACATCTTTCACCTTTATAGTTTGATAACTTAATTTCGATGTGCCTTTATAAATAGATTTAAACAGCTTTTTTGCTTCGGTTTCCCCAATTACATCCACCATCTCGGATAGTGTATAATTATAGGGGTCTATTTTAATCATTTCCGCTGTCAAATTCTGGTTTGCATCCATTATATTACTCCTTAACAGTCATTAACATACTGCAAAATACAGCTTCGTATTTCGCAAAATTATTGA
>CAMVNQ010000020.1 GCA_947168885.1 uncultured Clostridia bacterium
TTCCCGCGCCGGTGACGAATGTGACCGGAACCACGGCGGTAAACACGGAAACTGTTATAAATGCGGGCGACAGTCATTACAGCTACGACAACAGGAATTTAACATACAGGACGGAGAATGCTGCCGACGACAAGGCTTCACAGAAAGCAGCGGCGGATAAGCGGAGCGACAGCACACCGACGCTTGCCGAAACGATAGCCGGCATAGGGAATGAAGATCTTCGCAGAGCCGGCGAGCTTCCGGAGATAAGCCTTCTCGTCATGAATTCGTTCCTTTCGGGCGGCACGGAGTATCTTTCAAGTATCAAGAACAGATACATACACAAGCGTATCTCTCTTGCTCCGGTCGCGGTACCGGCGGTCGGAAGTGCGGCTGCGGGACTGCTGAACAGCCCTGCATCTTCTTTCGGAGCTGTGTCTTATGCGGTTTCTCTCCTTGCCTCGGAAAAGGTGTCTGACCCCTATGAGCGCAGAATATATGACACTGCTGTGACGAAGGTATATGCCGAACGTCACAGCTACGCCGGGTTAGATACAAAACAGATGCTCGCGGGGATGAGCCCGCAGGAGCGGACTAAGGTACTGTCGCTCATCGTGAGGGAGCTTGGAAGCAGTGCTTCCGAACCGGTGAATGTTACGCTTCCCGCAGGGAAATCGGCGGAAGCGGATATTCCGGCAGTGCATACAGCTGCGCCTTCTGAGACAGAACGCAGGACTATACGCAGTGTGGTGAAAAAGTTTGTGGACAGCATTATAAAGCCGTCCGGTATGGATAAGACCGCATCCGTAAAGTCTGCCGAAAGCAACGACCGAGTTCGCGCGTTGACTGCTCCAGCAGCGGGAAAATTCACCGTGACAGAGACGGAAATGACTCTGCTGAAGCTCCTTTCGGAGGACAAAAACGGCAATATCGCGAAAGCGGTAAAAGCATCGGGAAACGGCGGAGACACGGTCTCGGCAAGGCTTAACGTTCTGTATCACGGTATAGCGGGCGGCAGCACGGAGAAGATCGTTGCGGAGAATGTCGAAAACGCGTTATATATGCCGACCGTACTCAATTTCTATGACACGGCGCGGCTTATTCCGGCAGAGCCGGCGGAAAATACTCCTGCTGCACAGATCATCGCGGCAGATTCCGGAGATGTCCGCATAACGAATAACCGTGCTGCCGATAATCGTGAGTTTCCGGTTTACCGGACAGATATACGGAATATAAATAACATACAGACACACACCGGCCTGACGCAGAACACGCAGGATACGGTTATACAGCAGGATATATACGCGCCGTCAGAGATGCGCGGCATACAAGGCACAAACGTGGCCGGTGTCCGCACCGTCGCAGATGCCGCAGGATCTTACGGCGCGCTCAGAGTGCACAATGCGTCCCGCGGCGTGCCTGCAAATGCTTACCCGTCGGCTGCGATCCTTCGCAGCGGAATATACTCCGGCGAGATCGTGAGAACAGCGCTTGAAAAGATAGCGGGATACGAACGTGCGCATAACGCACCCGGCACTCGCACGGGAAAGCGCGGCACAGCTTCAGAAATCGCAGACGGGCGTGGTTATGCAGATACAGCCCGAAACTTCGTGTTCAGCACCGCGGTAAATGAATACTCGCTGCCCGTGGCGCTTCTTCCGGAAAACAAGGTGTCGGAAAGCGTTCGGCTGCTGCCGGTATATACGCTTGACAGGGTGATACTTCCGGAAAAGCTCCCCGAAATAAAGACGAACGGGAAAAAGGCTCTGAACAGGCTTTCGGCACCGAAAGAACGCAGCTTTTCCGTCCTTAAGCACAGAATGGCGATAATCAATGACAGGAAAATGTCCGCGAAGAAAAGCGCGGACAGTGCGCAGGAGAGCACCGGATTCCCCGTAAGCGCGGAAACATACACCGTGCCAATGGACAGAATGATGCCGGACGAGACGGTATTAAGCTATCGTGAGCCGATACCCGCTTCGGCACCGGCTCCGGCGACTCCGGCGGTATCGCAGCCGAGCACGAGCGACCTTGTGAAGCAGTTCGGCAACCTCATCGAGGGCGGTGACGCGGGGCTTGTTCCTTCGTTCGATGTCGGGACGCGAGGTATAGGCGAGGCTATGGCGGCTATTGAAGAGACAGCCGAGAAAGTTGCTGTCAACAGCAAGCTTATTGAAGAGATACGCGAAAAACAGCGTACTATCGAGACCGTGACGCTCAAATCGAGCGATATGGACGCAATATCAGAGGAAATGATAAGACGGCTCCGCAGCCGCATGAGACTTGACAGGTCGCGCTTTGCGGGGCAGTGACGGTTCAGATGAAAGTATGAAAGGAAGAACGGTATGGGTATTTCATCGACACTTCTGAAAGCTGCCGTATCTGTGGCGGAAAAGCTTTCGAGCGAAAAAGCAATGCTTGTTATCGCGGGCAAAAGCCCCGAGAAGCTCCCCGTTCAGTTCAATCCGTCCGAATACAAGATAACCGAGCGCAGCTCATACACCGAAAAGTCGAGACGCGAAAAGGACGAACCGGTAGTCAACTTCAGCGGACGTCCTATGGCGACTATGAATGTGAAGCTTTATTTCGACTGCGATGATCTTACGTCGCTCGCAGGTCTTGCTTCCGGTGCGGTCGCGGCGATCACAGGCGGCGGTGAAGATAAGGACATCACCAAGACGATAAACAAGATAAGCGCACTTACGATAATCGACGGCGAATCCCACCAGCCGACGGGCGTTGTGTTCGTCTGGGGAGCGGTAATGTTTTCGGGATTTGCCGAGAACGTTGGTGTCACCTATACCATGTTCGATAAAAAGGGAAAACCGCTGCGTGCGATAGTTGATCTCACCATAGCGGGATACAGCGGAGTACTTACGGAACAGAAAAGTCCGCGAATGTCTCCGGACCGTACAAAGGCACGGACCATGACCGAGGACAACAATATCTGGAACATGGCGCAGAATGAGTACGGCGATGTACGGGAATGGCGCAGGATAGCCGATGCGAACGGGATAATGAATCCTCTCGACATACCTGTCGGAAAGGTGCTCAGAGTGCCTTCGATAAACAACTCATAAGCCACGGGGAGGTCGGTGGATCTATATGGCAGACCTTATGACGGCTACCGCAAAATATGAGACCCTTGAAAACAAATACGGTAATTTCATGGTGCCCGCCATGAAGATAATGTCAAACGGCTCGGACATCATATCAAAAAACGATCTTACGGTGAGCGAGCTTACGATCACACTCTCGCTCGACAGCGCGGGAATGGCGGTTTTCAAGGTGGTCGATATATACGATGTTGAAAAGCACAGCTTCGACAAGAAGGTAAAAGGTCTTTTCAAGCTCGGTACGGTACTTGAGATACAGATCGGTTATCTTTCTGCTACAACGGCGGTGTTCAAGGGCTATATCGCCGGGGTAGGAGCGGAATTCGACGATATTCCCGCCATTGTGGTGAAGCTCATGGACGCGCGCAAGCTAATGATGACGAGCGGGGTGCGCAAACAGCTTTATGAGGACAAGAACTACTCCGATATAGTCAAGAAGGTCATGGGAAGATATTCCAAGCTGTGCAGCATAGAGGCACAGGCGTCATCGGACAATCTCAAGGCGCCGGTGTCGCAGAGCACGAGCGACTATAACTTTGTGAAGAACGAGCTCCTTAAAAACGGAAAGGTTGACCGGGAATTCTTCATTCTTTACGATAAAGCGTATTTCAGAGAGCCCTGTAAGAACAAGACCCCGATAATGTCGGTGACTTACGGGAGAGAGCTCATACGGCTGAACACCATGGCGGAATATCTCGATACGGAGATCGAGGTCATAGGATATGACCCGACCAACACCAAAAGCATATCTTCAAAGCAGACGGTGAAGAGTTCGGAAAGCCAGACTTCGGTACTTACACCGGCACAGCAGCAGTTCTTCATAGACCCTGACGCGGACAGTGAGGAAAAGGCGAAGATCCGCGCCGGAGCTATCGCGGAACGGATGAAGCGAGGAAGCTGTTTTGCGGAGGGTGAGCTTATCGGACTTCCGGAGATAGTTCCCGGAAGATTTCTTAAAGTGGAGAATACCGACGAGATGTCGGATAAAAAGTATTATCTGAACGAGGTCACGCATTACTGGACCGAATCGACCTTCAGAACGACGTTCGAGGCGAAGGGCTGGATGTGATCCATTATATACGGAGGGACAGATGAGCCTTTTCGGAGAAATGGCAGGTTACACTTCCGGGATAGATGTCAGCGGAGTCATCAACGGAGTTGTTACCGGAACGGTAAAGGAAAACTATAACAAGGACGATCCCGGTAAAGTGAAGGTCGAGCTTTTCCTCGGAGAAAGCGGACTCAACGTAACGGGCTGGATACCGGTGATGACACCTTACGCCGGCAACAAGTACGGTGCGTTCGCGCTTCCGGAGGTCGGGGACGAAGTCGTTGTGGCTTTCAGAATGGGCGATCTTAACTGTCCGATCGTTATCGGAAGCTTATGGAGCGGCAAGAACCCTCAGCCCGAAAAAGCGGTCACAGAGAAGAATATGACCAAGAAGTTCATAACAAAGGGAAACAACGAGATAACCATAGACGATACCGGTGACAAGCAGAAAATTGAGATAAAGACCGCAAAGGGAAAGACGATCATACTTGACGAAGAAAAAGACAATATGATCTTGCAGGACAAGGACGGCAAAAACGCGATAACCGTAGATTCCAAGAACGGCGAGATAACCATAAAGGCGGAAAAGAAGATAACTCTCGACGCGGGCGGAGTAAAGGGCGTTTTCGACGGAAGCGGCAAGAAGATCTCGCTTTCTGCGGGAACGGTCGAAGCAAAGGCGGACCAGACGTTCCACGCGAAAGGGACAACAACGAAGATAGAGGGCGCGAACGTCGAGGTAAAGGCGAGTGCGTCGCTTAAAGTGCAGTCAAGCGCTATCACCGAAGTCAAGGGATCAATGGTGAAGATAAACTGATCTTATGAAGGGAGACACCGCAGATGTATAATAAAAGCTTTCTCGGTACGGGATTCAAGTTTCCGGTCTGCGTTGACCCGAACACAGGCAAGGTCCGTACTTCATCGAACGAGGAAGATATACAGGAGTCGATACGGCTCATATTAGGCACATCACCCGGAGAACGCCCTATGATGCCGGACTTCGGATGTTCAATAAACTCGTTTGTTTTCAGCGGTTCGGACTATACCACGCTTATGATGATGAAGCGTGAGGTGGAGAACGCTCTCGTTATGTGGGAGCCGAGGATAAGGGATATAGATGTCGATATCGTGTCTTCGTCCGATGAAACGGGAAAACTCGTGATAAACGTGAACTATGTGGTGCGTTCGACAAACAACCCGTTCAACCTTGTTTATCCGTTCTACATAAACGAGGGTTACGGAGACACCGAAAGATAATTACCGGAATAAAAGCGGAAGTGGGGTGAGAACAGTTGGTCAAGGTAGATAACAGAGACAAGAACGATATAGTTCAGCAGATGCTCGAAAGATCGAAGAGCTATACTCCGGAATGGATAATGGACAGCAGAAATCCGGATATTGCCGCTGTTCTTGCGCTCGCGTATGCGGATATGCTTGTCGGGACGCTTAAAAAGGTAAACGGGACTCCACTTAAAAACAAGATAGCGTTCTTCAACATGGTGGACGCGACGCTTCTTCCCGCCGCACCGTCAGAGGGATATGTGAGTTTCTCGCTTTCCGCGGACGATGTCGGAAGCACGCCGATAGAAAAAGGCGCGGTTATGTCATCTTATGTCGGAGAAGGCGACACGATGCACTTTGAGACCTGCGATGACATACTTGTTTCTCCAGCGAAGATAGTAAAGATATTCTGCGCCGACGACAAGGAAGATTTTATAGGCGAGTACGAGGATTTCTCAGATAAAAAGACGGGGCTTTTCACGCTTCCGCAGGTCAATCTCCAGAGCCATACTATGCGCATTTCGCACCCGTTCGCGTTCGACGTGAGGACTGAGGGCAGCATAGCGCTCAGGTTCTTCCGGACGAGCGGTACTCTTGTCGGAAACGGAAGTCTCGCTGCGTTCTCTTCCGTAAGTGCAGCAAATATTGAATACTACGCCGGTGAGGAGACAGGCTTTGTGCCCTTCTCCGAAGTCCGTGTGAGCGGCAGCGAGCTGATCCTCGTCAAGGACGCGAAGCTTCCCGCGGTCACCGCAGACGCGGACGGCTGGAACATCCGCTTTACGGTAAAAGATGTTACGGAATTTGAGAACTTCTCATTCTCGCACATAGAGGCGCTTCCGTCCGGTTCGTCGATAGCCCCGGAGATCGTTACCGACGGAAATGTGGAATATGACATAAATGCGTTCTTTCCTTTCGGAGAGCGTTTCCAGCTCTTCAATGAGGTTTATTTTGGCTGTGGCGAGGTGCTCGGCAAGCGCGGCGCGAAGATAACCATGAGCTTTGATATGAGCGTCGTCGAGACTCCGATAGAAAATCAGCTCGACGAGGACGGCATAAACTGGAAATGGATAGCTAACAAGAAGGATTTCAAAGAGGCGAAATCCTATAAGATAGCGATAACGAGCGTTATCTGGGAATACTTCAACGGAAACGGCTGGAGCAGACTTTTCAACGACGGCAGATACTCCGACCTTTTCAATATCGTACAGGGTGTTACAAGCAGCTTCAAGAGCATCACGTTCACTGTTCCGGAGGATATGAGCGAGGTGTTCGTCGGAGCACATGAGGGCTGCTACATAAGGGCACGTGTGCTCAAGGCAGAGAACCTTTACAAGACGAAGGGCTGGTATATGTCGCCGTTCGTGCGCAACATCTCATTTGAATATCATTATGAAAACAACGGCCGCCGTGTGAACGATATTCTTACTTACAACAATATCGAGGAACGGCGTTTTGACCCGACGTCTTCGTCGGATCATGAGGGCTTCGTTCCGTTCAGATGCGCGGGAGCTTCTGCAAGGACCGTATATCTCGGGTTCAATGCTCCGCCCGACAACGGACCTATGCGCATTCTCTGGGATGTGGAGGAGGATCCTCTCTCGTCACACCCGAAACTCCGGTGGAGATACCTGACGGCGAATGGCTGGAGCCCTATGAATCTTGCGGACGAGACCGAGAGCTTCACGAAAGTGGGGCTTACGGTATTCCTCGACAACCACGGATTCAGGCGTACCAGGCTTTTCGGTGAGGATCTGTACTGGGTATCGGTGTCGGATACCGAGTCGCTGTACAAGACGAAGCGCTGCGGCACACCGATAATAAACAGGATAGTTTTCAACGCTGTGCGCGCGGTCAATGTTGACAGCCACAGAGAAGAATTCTTTGCCATGAACATATATACCGAAAACGCGGAATTTGCTCTTGCAGCCGCGAGCGTACTCGATCTTGACCTTTATGTCAACGAGTTTGCGGCGATCACGGACAGTGAAACCGAGGCTCTTGAGGCAGAGGGACGCGTCATAAGGGTCGCCGGAAGCGGCGGACTTGACGCGGAGATATGGGTGAAGTGGAAAGAGGTAAACTCCTTCGCTATGGAGGACAACAACTCACGCTGTTATACCGTTGACCGGAGCGCCGGAAAGTTCACTTTCGGCAACGGGCGCAAGGGTCGCATACCGCCCGTTTCGGACATAGACAACATAAGAGTAGTCTATACGACCGGCGGCGGCGAAAGAACGAACGTAAGCGCGGGCGGTATCACAGCTCTTGAACGCTCTTACGGTTTCGTTTCGGGAGTTGACAATCCCAAGCGCTTCTACGGCGGCTGTGACGCGGAGACCGTGGAGGAGGCTATGAGGCGCAGCGCTGTGATGCTCCGTACACAGGGAAAGGCTATCACGGCGAGAGACCTTGAAAGCATCACGTTCAACGCTTCGAGAAATATACGAAAGCTCCGCTGTGTGGCCGGAAGGAACGCTTCGGGTCTGAGAGAGCGCGGCGCGGTCACGCTCGTTGTCCTCAAAAAGGAGCACTCTGAGTTCAGCAGGATACGCACGGACATAAAGAACTATCTGCGCGGGAGACTTCCCGGGAACATAGTTTCCGGAGACAGCCTTTACGTAACCGAACCGACCTTTGTGAAGATAAACGTCGGCGCAGAGATAAAGACCGATCATATCAACGGCATCTTCGAGCTCAAAATGAGCGTGGAGAAGTGCCTTGAGGATTACTTCGCCTCGTTTGCGGGGCAGGACGGCGACAATGTCTGGAGACTCGGCATGGTGCCGAACGAACAGCAGATAAGAAGCGCGGTCCTTCGTCTCAAGAACGTCGTATATGTGCGGAAGCTTTATATCACGATGTATGTCTCCGGTCCGGGCGGCATGAAAGAGATAGACAGCGATACGATTGGAAACTACAGCTACATATTGCCGGAAAACGGCGAACATGATATATCCGTTACCGTAGAGTAACGAAGGGCAGTAATGACGAACGGAGGTGATAGCTTGTTACCCGATATTCAGCTTGATAACGAATATTTTGATGATATACTTGACAACGCGCGCAATATGATCGTGAGCATCTATCCGGAATGGACGGATTTCAACTATCACGACCCCGGCATCACGATGCTTGAGATGTTCGCGTGGCTCAAAGAAAGCCAGCAGTACTACATAAACAAGATTGGCCCCGAGAACATAAGAAAGTATCTTAAACTTCTCGGGATAGAAAGGCGCACAAAAGTACCTTCGGTCACGGACGTTTCGGTGCTGTACGAAAACGACATAACGGCTGTCAAGGGCACCAAGCTTTATGCCGGAGATATATGCTTCGAGGCAGACCGGCGCACGTACATCTCGGCTTCGTCGATAGATGTCTGCGTGTGTGATTACGGCGAGGAAAAGAATGTCATAGCCCGCGACCAGTTTTACTTCGGCGGTAACCTTCATATACTTCCTTTCGCGAAGAAGGATGACGGAAGTTTTTACATAGGCTTTGACAAGCCTCTCGCAGCGAACGAGGTCCACACGATATGGTTTGACATCACAAGTGAGGACGGTATCGCAAGAAATCCGGTGACCGACCCCGGAAATTTCGTCCCGCTCGTTGATATGGACATAGATTATTTTGACGGGGTAAGCTGGCACAGGGTAAAGCGCATTGACGAGACTTTCGGCTTCCTGTTCCCGGGAAGGATATATTTCAGCCCCGTGCGTGCCCACGGCAAATGCTCTGTGGCGGGGCATGAGGCGTACTACATAAGATTCACGATAAGCGGCGGCGAATATGATGCATTGCCGGTCATCAAGAACATATACTTCAATCTCCTTCCGGTAACACAAAGAGAGACCAAAGCCGAATACACCGATCTTCCGGCGGGTGACGAGATCCGTCTGTTCACAGAACTCGCGGCGATCGGTAACACAAGGATATTCCTCAAGGGCAGAGACGGTCTGTTTACACCGGTAAGGAGCTGTGAAAAACGGATAGATCCGGATACGGGCGGTATGATCTGTTCTGTTCCGGGCGGCGCGAAATCCGAGGGTGTGCGTGTGGTCAACGTTATGTCCGACTTCATCGCCGACGGCGCGATAGGCTGCGGCACGGGACTTCCGTTCCAGCAGTACGATCTTGATACACACGACCTCGAATATGAGACATTCGCTATCATGAGTGAGCTTCCCGACAGCGGCGGCAAGTATGTCGAGTGGAAGAAGGTAAAGGATTTTTCATCGGCGGGAACAGATGACTTCGTTTATACCCTTGATACCGAGAACGGGATACTGACTTTCGGCAACTGCATAAACGGAATTGCACCGGACGGAGATATCTTCATCATAGGCTATTCGCTCACTAAAGGAGCGGACGGCTGTGTCACAAAGGGCAAAATAAACGAAATAACCGGTTTCAACAGGGATGAGATATATGTCGAAAACCTTCGTGCTTCGACAGACGGTCAGAACGAAGAGTCGATAGAGGACTGCTTCATTAAAGCGAAGAAGCTTCTTCGCACGACGGAGACGATAGTAACGGACGATGATTGTGAAGAGTGCATAAGTACGACGCAGGGACTTCGCATCGAGAAATGCAAGGTCATAAGGAACGACCGCAACGACGGTATAGTGACGACCGCGGTGGTAAAGCCGTATTCGCAGAACGGAATGGGTATCCCGAGCGAGCGGTATATCAGGAACATACTTGCGGCGATAGAACCGCGGCGTATGCTCGGCTCACAGTTCAGGATAGTGCGTCCGGAATACGCGGAAATATCCGTGTATGCCGATGTTACGGTGTCGAGGAACTATTCAAACCCGAGAGAAGCGGTGAACAGGGCTGTCACGGATTTCTTCGGCGCGATAAAGGACGAGTTCGGCGCCGAGATAATCTACAGTAAGCTTTATGAGCTTATAGACAGTCTTGACTGCGTACTTGCCGTGAACGTGCTTACCATGCAGACAGAGGGAAGCGACGCCGAGAGAACGCGCGAGGGCGACCTGATTCTTGGGCAGAACGTAGCGGCATATCTTACCGATACAGAAATAATGATAAATATGTGATCTTACGGAGCCGGAGATCTCCGGCTTTACGGCAGACGGAATTTTTCCGTATTATAAGGAGCTCGATCCATAATGAGAGAAAAGCTGAAGTATTTCATATTGAACAACGCCTACGAGTTCAAGCGCGGGATATGTGAGAATATGGAAGTTTACGGCAACTCACTCAGGTTTTCCTCGGAAAAGATCTCGGGTATAGGGCGCTTCATGACGAGAGTGTTCGATTCCGGAGACAGGGGAACGGTGTGGCACAGAATGCTGATAAACGCGGAGAATATGTCCGCGGACGAACTTCGCGTCACGGTCTATGCGACCGACAGCAAGGAGTTTTCATACAAGGGTGAGACATACAGGACAGACGAGGTGTTCCGCGACAAAAGCCTTAGTCTCGACAAAAAAACAGAGATGTTCTCCGTCTTCGAGAAGAAGAAGGTGAACGGCGCACGCGACGCGCTGCTGCACGATGTGAGCGGTCAGTATCTCTGGATATATGTCGAGGTGTTCGGTATAAGCGGAAAGCCTGCGGTAATAAACGACATACGGCTCTATCTTCCGGCGGAGTCATGGATAGACCGTCTTCCGCGGATATACCGCAAGAGCGATCAGGAGACCGGGTTTCTTGAGCGGTATCTCGGTATCTTCCAGACCTTGTACGACGAGGTCGAGGAAGAGATAAAAAATATTTCGGGAAGGTTCGACCCGGAATGTGCGGAGAGCGGGTTCCTTGAATGGCTCGCAGACTGGCTCGATATTTCGGACTGTTCGGTCTGGAAGGAAGAGAAGCTCAGAAAGCTGCTGCTTACGGCGGTGAGTCTTTACCGGAGCAGAGGAACGCGGGAATGTCTTTCCAAAGCCATAGAGCTTTACACGGGAGAGCGGCCTTTCATCATCGAGAACTTCTCACTTCGCGAGCATATCGGAACTTCGGCTTACGACCGGACGCTCGTGCCTATGTACGGAAACGACCCGTACAAGATATTCATTCTTGTGCGAAGCGAGGTAATAGAGACGGACAACGACAAGGGTGTGCTGTGGCGTATAGCGCGGGAGCTCATACCGGTCACGGTCGATTTTGAGCTTAAGGTCCTCGAACCGTATATATTCCTCGGACAATATTCATATCTCGGTATAAATACTTATCTCGGAAAGCCCGGAAATGCCGCGCTTGACGGAAGATCAAGAATAACCTTCTCCGTTATAGGGGAAGGCAAAGAAAAATAAGGAGCATTTATGAAAAACACACAGCTTTATCCTTTTGAAAGAAACAAGTATTTTTACGGCAAGCTGCTCAGCGTAGAGGATTTCAATTTTGAACAGAAATACCTCAACGACAAGAGAAGGCTTGTGAACCGCCTTGTTCACGGCATCGGCGTTGTGTGCGGACTTAACGTCGTGCGCATAGATGACCTTACTATCTCGGTAGAGAGCGGACTTGCGTTCGATTCGACAGGACGCGAGATAGTCGTTGATATGCCGGTAACAAAGAAGCTTTCGATGCTCAACGGCTACGACGCGGCTCTGAGCAGCGGCAGCAATGCTTATGTTTATCTCTGCCTTGAATACAGCGAAGGCGAAAAGGGTAATGCGCACAATATAGTTCCCGACAGCGCGGGCACGAACGCGGACAGGATCATAGAAGGATACAACCTTTATCTTACGTCGAACGAACCCGAGGACAATATTGCGCGCGCGGATCTGCTTTATGAGGAAGCTGTTACGGTATTCTGGAACGGAACGGTGCGCATTCGTCATATTATGCCGCGGTTCATCAACCCCGACACCTCATTCCCGTTCAGAGTCGAGATAGAGACTTATTCAAAGCAGTTCGCGGCGCTTTCCTATGACATACAGCTCGTCTGCCTTAACAGCGCGGCGGACGGCAGCTCGGTAATAAAGGTGAACTTTGACGAGACGCTTGTTGACAAGACCGGTAAGTATTCTCTCACATACGATCTTAAAGCGACGAATGTCAGCAATACCGAGGGTACGGCTACACCGGACCCGCTCACGTTCCGTCTTGCTTACGACAAGAGCCCGGCAGAGGGAACACTCTCCGGAAAGTCGTCCGTTAATATCACAGACAAGAACATTTACGACGCTTTCGTTGAGAACAGCTATGACCACAGCATGGATACGGAGCTGCGCAACACGGTAGGTCAGAGACTTTACCTCGCGAGGATAGGTCTTGTGAACTCGGTAGGCTCCTCGATAATCGACGAGATAATCAACGTCCCGTTCGGTCAGTATGTTGCAAACAATACTCTGCTGAGCGCTATCGGTAAGAACAGAGCCGCTTACGGTACGGAAAGCGCTGCTTCTTCCTCTTCGTCACACTTCGAGCCGCAGATCAGCGGCGCCAGAAACACGGAGATAACGAGCGGTGTGTGCCGGATAAATCTCAACGCCGGAAGTCTCAAGAACAAGGTCTTCTATTCAGATGAGATATTCCACGGTCTCGGTCTCGGAAGTGTCACGATAGTGCTCGGCGCTATGACGGATTCCGGTACTATATACGGCAACCCGTCCGTATTCCGTGATGAGGAAGCTCCCTATGAGGTCGCGGCTAAACTTGACCCGTCGAAGGGAAGCTTCATTATCGGCATACTTACGAAATCAACTATGCTTCAGGACTATATTGACGTTAAGTGGACAGCTCTCCGCGACGTAGATGAAAAAGTCACCGAGAAGAGCAATATGAAGATAACGATAAAGCCGAACTCCCTGATAATCAAGCCGCGTGAGACGAAGTATCTCGAAGCGGTTTGCAGCAATATGACCAACAAGACGGTGCGCTGGTCGGTATCTCCCGTTACAGGCGGTGAGATAGACCCGAACGGTATGTACACGGCTCCCAACACCGAGGGCGTTTATGAGGTCGTGGCGCAGAGTGCGGTATATCCCGAGGTCAAGGCATCTATTATGGTAGTTGTAAGAGGATAACGAACAGACGATGCACAATTCACTGTTTCGGTGCACGCTTCGCGCGCTATCGGAAATGTAAAAAAATAATCATGAGCAAAGGAGGCGAAGCTGTTGGTAATATACACATACGGTCACGAATATCCCGTTACAAGCGTTCAGAAGACCACGGACGAGTATAACTGCTATATATGCACGGATAGTGTTAACGGCGGCTTCTGCCGTATCATCAGCATCAAGAACAAGGCGCTTTTCCCCGAACTTGTGAGCTGGCTTTCAAAAACGGTCGATCCGTCCGTTTTCACGGATTATATTGAACACTTCATTTACGACGATATGCTTTGCATCGTAATGAAATATACGCAGGGCGTGACCCTTGCGGACAAGAACGATACCGAGCCCATGTCGCTCAAGGAACGTCTTGAGCTCTGCAGAAAGATACTCGAACGTGCGGTGCTCCTCGATATTCCGGATTACTTTCTTGACAAGTGCATGGACACGGGAAATATAATTGTTGCTGCCGATCTTTCGGTAAGCTTCAACTATCCTATCGAGGATATAATAGTTATGAGAGACGGCGCGGCTATCAAGAGGACAGAGATGCTGCTCCGGCTCATGTTCGCGCGGGAGATAGAAAGAAAAGTTCCCGACGAGCTTATGAAATTCTTCGATGAGATGCCCGACCTCGCGGGGTCAAATATGATAGAGCTGTACAGCAGATACTATATGATGATGACAAGGCTCATCGAAAGAGACGCCGGCGACGAGGAGCCGAAGTCGATATGGTACAGGATATGGGATAAGCTTAAGAGCTTATGGGCTGTAATAAAGAGGGTGCTTATGTTCCTGCTGCTTGCGGTGGCGGTCGTATATCTGATATTCACGATAAACACATCGGGAAGCTCCACCAAACAGTCAAAGACCTTTGACAGCATAGGAACGGTAACGATAGATAAGAACAGGTGAGATTGAAATATGTTCGATTTTTTTGGTGCTTTCAAACTGTTTCTGCGCAAGGCTGAACGAATATTCCTGACGCCGATAATGCTTTTCGGCCGAATGGTGCTGAGAAAGCTCAATCCCCAGAATATCGTCAGCAAGGTCGCTACGGACATCAGGAAAGAGGCTAAGGGAATTACCTCGAAGCCTAATGCCGTAAGCCAGTATTTTATAATCGGAGACAGGTTCGTCGCTAAAAAACTTGTGTATGCGATCGTGATAATACTCATTATTCTCACGATCGTGTTCATAAGATTCGGTATCCCGCTGCTCGTACAGTGGTTCTTTACTAAGGATATGTGGGTCAACAGCGAGGATGTCAACGGATATACCGGAAAGGTCTGCCTTTACGACAGCCCTAAGCTTGAGAACGTCCTTTTTGTGGGACGCCTTGAGAACGGGAGTGTTGAGGGCGAGGGTACGCTATACAATTACAAGGGCGACCTTGTTTATACCGGAAACTTCAAGAACGGCGAATACTCCGGCTATGGAAGGCTTTATTATCCGGACGGGAATGTACAGTATTCCGGCGGTTTCAACGCCAATATTTTCGACGGCGAGGGTACGAGGTACTACGAAAGCGGAAAAACGATGTATATCGGTCAGTTCCAGAGCGGCGTGTATAACGGCTCGGGAAAGCTTTACGACGAGCAGAGCGGCGTAGTGGAATATGACGGAAGCTTTGTGAACGGTGCGTTCAACGGTGTCGGAAAGGCATATTCCGCCGAGTCCGGCAAGCTCATGTACAGCGGCAATTTCGTGAACAACGAATACGACGGCAAGGGCGAGCTTTACGACGGCGACAGCGGAAAGATAAAGTACAGCGGAGATTTCAAGGCGAATATGTTTTCCGGAAACGGAAAACTTTATACCGACGGAGAGCTCGTTTATGACGGGAACTTCAATAACGGCAGCTACAACGGCTTCGGGACTCTCATGGACGGAAGCAGCGTAAAATATGCCGGCGAATTCGTCAACGGCAACTATAACGGCACCGGTAAGCTTTACGACAAGGGTGTCCTGCTTTACAGCGGTGATTTTACGGACGGTCTTTATAACGGCAACGGCTCTATGTATAAGAACGGCACGCTTTACTATACCGGCGGCTTTTCCATGGGAAAGCCGATAGGAACGGGTACGTTCTATGACGAAAAGGGCGATGTCCTTTCTGACGGCAAGCTCGGCAACGGCGATGTTGTAAGCGGAAAGACGACTTTGTTCGACGACAACGGCAATCTTCAGTATGTCGGCGGCATAGCTGACGGAAAATATGACGGAAACGGCGTTCTTTATGACAGCGCGACCGGTAATATACTCTACGACGGCGCGTTCACGGCGGGAGTTTACAACGGAAACGGCAAGCTCTACCAGAACGGCGTGCTCATCTATGACGGCGCGTTTACCGACGGCGAATACAACGGCGCAGGTAAGCTGTATGAAAACGGAGATCTCGTTTATGAGGGTGACTTCAAGGACGGTAAAAAGACCGGAAATGCCGTTTTCTACAAGAACGGCAAGAGGATCTATGAGGGCGAGGTAAACGACGGCAAGTACGACGGTAACGGAAAGGAATACAACAACGACAAGCTCGTTTATGACGGCGCGTTCATCAACGGCAAATACAACGGAAGCGGCAAACTCTACAAGAACGACAAGCTCTACTATGACGGCAACTTTGTGAACGGCAATCCGCAGGGTCAGGGTACATATTACGACGAAAACGGTGATGTCGCCATGGAAGGCAGTATCTCCAGCGGCGGAGTCGTCAACGGTTCCACGAATATTTACGACAAGAGCGGCAAGCTCATTTATTCCGGTGATGTCAAAAACGGCATATATGACGGAAACGGCAAGCTTTATGACGGAAAGACCGGTAAACTTGTTTACGAGGGCGGCTTTGCTTCCGGCAGATACAACGGCGCAGGCAAGCAGTATGACGGAAAGACCGGCAAACTCATCTTTGACGGAAACTTCACGGACGGCAAGCATAACGGCACCGGCAAACAGTACAGCACAAAAGGCTCGCTTATATACGACGGCGCATTCAAGGATGATAAATATGAGGGTAACGGAAAGCTTTACGGAAGCAACGGAAAGATGCTTTACTCCGGCACGTTCCTGGGAGACAAGTATGACGGCAAGGGCGAGCTCTATGACACCTCAAGCGGAAAGAAGATCTATGAGGGCGACTTCAAGGACGGTCAGCGCAGCGGCACCGGCAAGGACTTCGACAGCAAGACGGGTTCGCTGATCTATGACGGTGAGTTCCTGAACGACAAGTATAACGGCAAGGGCAAGCTCTATAAGGACGGTGTACTCATTTATGAAGGCGGTTTCAAGGACGGAGAGTACTTCGGTGAGGGAACGTTCTATGACGCGTCCGGTCAGGTCGTAAATCAGGGTTATATGGACGGAAACGGATCTGTCTCCAACGGTGTTGCGACGATATACGGTTCGGACGGAAAGACCGTGCTTTACTACGGAAGCGTTCAGAACGGCGTTTACAACGGCGCGGGCAAGCTTTATGACGAAAAGACCGGCGATCTTGTATATGACGGCAACTTCGCTTCGGGTCTTTACGACGGCAACGGAAAGCTGTATGAAAACGGCGCTCTGATCTATTCCGGCGTATTCTATCAGGGTGACTATCACGGAAACGGAAAGCTGTACGCGAACGGAAAGCTCTTATACGACGGCGAGTTCTATATGAATGAATATCACGGCAACGGAAAGCTTTTCGACAATAACGGAGAGCTCATCTATGACGGCGGCTTCTATATGGGCAAGTATGACGGCAAGGGACGTGAGTTCTATCCGAAGGGTGCACTGAAATTCGAGGGGACCTTCAAGCTCGGCGAATATGGAATCGGCACATTCTATGACGAAAACGGCGATGAGATAACCGATGAGGAGACTCTTGAAAACCTCAGGAAGAAGGACTGACCGAAAGGCACGGTGGATATGGCTAATTACAATATAGTTTCGGATATTGGCGACGCGATAGTGAAACTTCTCCGCGAGGGGATGGTACCCGACATTATCCCGAATACGGAGGGTATTGGCGTTTGTCACCCCTCAGACAAGGGCGATGTCAGCCTTGGGATATGTCTTTATGACATACGCAGGAACAACGACATCGACACGACAGAGAGGATAGCTGTCGGGAACGATAAGCTGCGTGCGCCGTCGTTCTATCTTGACCTGTACTACATGATAACCGCGTACTCGTCGAGCGACATCAAGTTCCGGTCGCTTGAGGAAGCAAAGATCATAGGGCGCATGATGCAGATAATCGAGGGCAACCCTGTATTCAAGCCGGAGCTTTACGGCAACGCGTTCGCGAATATGAAGTATCAGCCGCGCATTGAGATGCTCGACCTCGACAACGAGGAAAAGCACCGTATCTGGAACATACCCGATAAGCCGTATAAGCTTTCGGTGTTCTACAAGGTCTATCCGGTAGAGATAGAATCCGAACGTGTCAAGAGCATTACGAGAGTATCCGAGACCGATTTCACTATCGGTCAGATCGACAACCGCGAATGACCCGAGGGGGGTGAGCTTGATTGGAGAGATTGGGATCAGTGTCGCGCCGTATGGTCATGCGCCTTTCTGTCTCGGTGCTGCTTACGGACGACCTTACCGGAGAGCCCGTTAAAGGGAGCGGCGCGAGGGTGTGGATCGACGGTCAGAAGCCGCCGATAAAAAAGGACGACGGCAGGAACATATTTGTCGATCTTCCCGAGGGCGAATATGTTCTGAACGCAGAGGGCGGCTTCTATGCGCATACCGAAGTGCAGTGCAGGGTCAGCTCCGGCAAGGCGGAGAACATCACTGTCAGGCTTCTTCCGAACAGGCTTTATCCAGTGCCGCCGGATACCGTGCGGATAGAGGGAAAGGCTGTTCCGGACACGGCGGTAAGGATATATTCGGCAGACAGGGCTTCTGCCTACAAACTGCTTTCGGACGTGAAAAATGAAAGCAGCGTAATAGGAATTTATCACGGTGACGGTATAAATATTGAAGGCAAGCTGCTGAAAATAATATCTCCCGCCGGGAAAGGCGAGTACATACGCGTTCTTTCCGCGGAAAACAGCGAGAGGAGCGAGTATCTGCTTTCTGACGGGCTTAAAGCCGCTTATCCGAAGATAGGAACGGTCATAGTTCCGGTGTCGGAATGCATGACTGACGCGGACGGGGATTTCATGCTTCTGCTAAGAAACAGCTCAGGCGGATCGGAGATGATCTGCGAAGTGCAGAACGGCAAAAAGACAACAGTAAAAAGTATAGATATATCCGGGTCGAACTACATAAAGACCGATCTTATGAAATAATTGACCGAAAGGAGCGGTAAAAATGGCTTTTGCGGTCTGCGGCGGAGCAATGCTCGCGTGCTCATTCGGAATGGCACCTGCGATGTTCAATGTTCTCCCGCAAAACAGAACTATAACGACAATGCCGCTTGCGAACATAATGGATAACAAGCCTATGGTGAACGTTATGCCGTTCGGTATGTGCTCGTGTCCGGCTAACCCTGCGGTGGCTTCTGCGACAGCGGCGGCGTTAGGCGTGCTTACGCCTATGCCGTGCATACCGGTCACCACAGCGCCGTGGATGCCGGGAAGCCCCACCGTTCTCATAGGCGGACAGCCGGCGCTAAACAACACAAGCAAGCTTATGTGCAACTGGGGCGGTATAATACAGATCACCAACCCCGGCACGACGAACATAATGGTGCCGTAAAGGTTTCTGGATTCGAAAGGAATACAGCATAAATGGAAAAAAAGGCAGATAAAAAGACAGATAACAAAGCGGGAAAAAAAGAACGCGTCCTGACATCGAATCCCGGGGTAACGGAAAAGACAGACGCGGTCATAATGAATATATCGACTGTTTTTTTCAGAGATAAGGTCATGATAAACAAGGACGCGGGACTTATCTCGATAATCAATATGCAGACAGAGGATGTCGGAAACGCGCTCGGAAAGCACAACGGAAGGCTTGTGTGCGTTACAAGGTCCGGTATCTCCGCTGTGTTTGAGGGAGGCTGTGACGACGCTCTGAAATGCGCGATCACGATTTGTCAGGAAGCCGAACTTGAAGAGCGCAAGCCATTGTTCAGAGGTCTGAGCATTGGTCTGGATTACGGAACGATATGCGTGGGAGTTGTGGGATACAGCGGTTTCGATATGCCGCTTGTTATGTCGGAAACTATGGACACCGCGGTATTTCTGAGTGAGACCGCGATAAAATACAATTCACGCATTCTTATAACAAGCGATGTATCGACGCGGCTGCCCGATTTTCAGATGCGGTACAACAGCCGCAGACTCGGAAAGATATATCATACTGCGACCGATGTGGCAGAGGATATTTTTGATGTATATGACGGCGATCTTGCCGATACAAAATACAGTAAGATGAGAAGCAGGTTCTTCTTTGAGACGGGCGTTGACCTTTTCCTGAAAGGCAAATATCTCGAAGCGCGCACATACTTCATAGAGCTTCTCAAGTTTGACAGAAACGATGCCGCCGCAAAGCAGTATGTTTACAGATGTGACAGCTGCATAGCAGGAACGGCTGACGAGTACGAAAAACAATATCTTGAGATCCAGTGATCTATTGCCGGATCCGTTTACGAGGTGTTATTATTGGTTAAAGAAGCAAAAAAGGTCAGGCTCGAACGCAAGCTTATACTGAGTATGATCATCATCTTTCTGGTCGTTATGCTTTCGACATCGTTCACAATCATTATCGGATTTATCGAGGACGAGATCGAATCGAGCAAGAAAGATCTGGTCGGCATCGCGCGGGCAGCAAGGGAAGAATTGCTGTACCTTACGCCCGAACAGACAGAGGGCATGGACGATGATGAGATCAATACGCTTTTAGCCGAGTATCAGAATATCGGCAAGAGTATCGACCGTTGGCTGGAACACGGTGCCGATGACTATTACAATAAATGCTACGACAGATTAATTGAATTCAGATATGACTATGGTCTCAACGATGTTTTCTTTTACAAAGCGAAGCGTGACGAAAACGGCAAACTTGTGAATGATATGACCATAATTTTTGATGTTCCTGACTATGACGATAAGCAATACCAGCTTGGTGAGGAATACGGTGCGTCTCAGGCTTTCGAGACGATAAAAAAAGTATATGAAACCCGTGAGACACAGATAGTGAATCGGCTAGTCGCAAATTCTTCAGGATTTGTTCTTGTCGCATTCGAGCCGGTAAAATATGCTGACGGCACCGTTTGTGCGGTCGCGGGAGTGGAGGCTGATATAAAGAGCATAGTCTGGAGAGTCTTTGCCGAAAATTATTTCATCATCATAGATTCGGTAGCCAACTTTATAGTGTTCGGCGTTGTGATCTTCATCTTCTTAAGGCTCAGTATAGTTAAACCCGTCCGCGTTATTTCCGAACACATAAATCAGTTCGTTTCGAGCGAGGAGGCACTTTCATTCACGCCTATCACGGAAATACATACGAACGATGAGATAGAGCAGATCGCAGACGATTTCAACTCTCTCGCACAGCGGACGATAGACTATACCAAGAACCTTGCGGTAAAAACTTCCACACAGGAAAGGCACCGTGTCGATTATGACGTTGCGAACCAGATGAGAAAGGTCATCTCAAGCGAACTGTCTTATCCGGCTTTCCCGGAACGCTCGGATTTTGACCTGTGCGCAAGTCTCAATCATACGAAATACAACAAGTGCAGCTTCTGCAATTACTTCTTTACCGACACAAACAGGCTTGTGATCGTTGTCGGTGAGTCTCTCGGCGACAACCTTGCGTCCATGATATTCTCCGTTCTTTCGGTGTCCTATATCAAGTGCTTTTCGATAATGGGATTTGATCCGTACAAGATAGCTTCTGAGACCAACAACCAGCTCTGCAGCATAGAGAAGAAAGACAAGGGGCTTACAGTCGCCGCGATAATCGCGGACATCGACCTTAAGACTGGCGTTATGAGATACGTTAACGCGGGTATGCCGCCGATACTGATAAAAAAGCCGGGCGAGAACTTCGCGCTCGCGAAAGCAGAGCTTCCGTTCACCCTCGGCCAGATGCGGGGCGTTTCGTTTGAGCAGAACACGCTTCAGCTTAATCAGGGAAGTGTGTTCTTCCTGACATCTTTCGGCGTTACCGAGATGAACGACCCCAAGGGCAACAAGTACGGCTTTGAAAGACTTACCAACGTTATGAACAGGATAACGGGAAATGTTTATGATCTTGACAAGGCGATAAAGGAGCTTGAGAACGATCTGGACAGTTTCAGATGCGACGCGCCTGTTCCGACCGATACCACGATACTTGGATTCAGATATTTCGGATAACGGGAGGTCTTTATGGACATAAACAGACTTTATGGATCGTTTTTCAGGTTTGACGATCTGCTCCTTCCGTACACATCCGACGATGAGACGCTGAACGATCTCTTCTCCTTCCTTGATCTGTGTTTCACGCTTGTTTCCGGTGCCAAGGGATTTTCGGGAAATGATTTTCCCGAAAGCGCGGCTTCCGGTTCCGCTCTCGGTATGTCCGTGTCGTCAAGTGACCTCGGAGATCTGCTGCTTTCCGGCAGACGCGGGGATATGAAAGACGGGCTTTCGGAAGAGGCACATGAGCAGATCGAAAATGCGTATTATCATATCGAATCAAGAAAAAGGCGCGGAATAAAAAAAGATTTTGTTTCGCACTTTGATATCGTGTGCGCCAAATTTGATCTGAACGACCTCGAAAGATTTGCGCTGCTGCTTGCCCTGTCAAGCGAGTACAGCAGAAAATATGAGGCTGTATATACTTATCTGCACAATAACGCCAGTGATTTTTATCCGACAAAGTGGCTTGCGGTAAAGCTGTACGAATACATATTCGGCAGAAGCGAGGGCTATGCACGGTTCCTGAGCGGCGATTCTCGTCTGTGCAGATTTCTCTGTGACAAAAGCCAGAAGCGCCGCGACAGGGGTGAGAGTGCACAGAGACTTATGCTTTCAGCAAGGGTCGCTTCGTATATCCTCGGCAGCAATGACATCGATCCTGCCATTAAGGAATACTGCAGGCTCTATCCCGTGTCCGTCAGGGAGGATCATGTTCCTCTGCGTGAAAAGGACTGTGCGTTTATACGCGATGTCTTTGTCCGGAATGCTTTCAGTAACGGTGCGAAGTTTGCCTTCAATATCTACGGTCCCAAGGGCGTCGGAAGAAAATATGCCGCCAATATGGCAGTCTCGTCTCTTGGGCTCCGGCTTCTTGATGTCGATCTGTACAAGATGATACTCTGCGGGTATGACAATATACGCGAGGACATAGACCGTGTCTATACAGAGATGATGCTTCTCGGAGCGTTCCCGTGCTTCACTGTGGATGCTCCGCTCACCGAATCGGACAATGAAGGCGGGACAAAGCGCTCTCCCCTCGCGGACAAGGTAAAGCGTGCAGCAGAATACATATCATCGGTATTCGGCTTCTTCTTCTGGATAACTCCCGAAAAGGACGACAATTTTGTCGGTATGGACATTCAGTTTATAAGCGTCGAGATGCCTGTGCTGACCGCAAACGAAAGAAAGATGTTCTGGGACAGGTATCTTCCGGACTGCAAGGAGACCTCTCTTTACGCGAACCAGTATATCCTGACCCCCGCTAATATCAGAAAGACAGTAAACATAGCACAGTATACCGCGAACGCCGAGGGAACGGGAATAACCAAAGACGTTGTGTCGCGAAGCGTGCGTCAGCAGTCGGTCAACCAGCTCGGTTCCTACGCGACAAAGATAAACGCCGTGTTCACATGGGACGACCTTGTGGTAAGCGATGAGCAGAAGCGCAGGATGAAGATGATCTGCGACCAGGTCACATACCGCAGCGTGGTTAATGAAGACTGGGGATTCAGAAAAAAATCGCCTTACGGCAGAGGTTTGTGTGCACTTTTCTACGGGTCGCCCGGAACGGGAAAGACCATGGCTGTGCAGGTTATGGCGAACGAACTCGGACTCGACCTTTACCGCATAGACCTGTCGCAGCTTTCGAGCAAGTATATCGGCGAGACGCAGAAGAACATCTCGGCGCTTTTCGACAGGGCAAAGAACATCAACGCTATGCTGTTCTTCGATGAGGCGGATTCAATGTTCGCCAAGCGCTCGGAGGTAAAGGACGCGAACGACCGGTATGCCAACGCGGACACAGCTTTCCTTCTCCAGAAGCTTGAGGATTACGAGGGAATAACGATACTTGCGACGAACTATGTCAATAATATAGACGATGCCTTCAAGCGAAGGATAAAATTCATGGTGAACTTCGTGTTCCCGACGCCGGACGTGCGGCTGAGACTCTGGAAAAAAATACTTCCCGCCGGTGCCCTTACCGACGAGCAGTTAGATTTCGAGTTCTTTGCCGAAAACTTTGAGCTTTCGGGAAGCAATATCAAGGAAATACTCACCAATGCCGCTTATCTTGCTGCGGCAGAAGGGACGGGTCTGCGCAACAGCCACATTATCGAGGCTGTGAAGCTCAACTTCTCAAAATACGGCAAGATACTTACCGACAATGACTTCGGTTATCTCGGAAAATAAACGGAGGAAAGAAATATATGGATAACGATGCGATCAGAGGTTATCTGAAACTGCTCATGGCTTCCGTCGGTGATGTTGTCAACGGCGCGGAAATTATCGAATCGGAAGACGGCCCCGTGCTTCTGTGTTCGGTGAAGTCACCGTTCAGCGATGACGGGGAGATAGGCTGTCAGTTCGAGATAGAGCCGCTTCGTGACGGAATTATTATCATCGAGGTCACGATATTCCTCTTCGCGGATATTGAAAAGGAAAAATTCGACGGTGTGAACAGACTTATCGCGGTACTCAACAGCGGATTTGACATCGGAGCTTTCCGTATCTTTGAAGAAGGAAACTCCGTTCTGTTCACGCAGGGCATGATATTTGACGAGGAACTCGACGTGTCGCTTGTGACCGATACTCTCGGCAGGACTGTAAGTCTTATGGAGGCTACTGTCATGAACAAGGGAAAATACATTGACCGTTACCTTAACGGCGAGGATATCGAGACACTTGTCGGAGAGGCGAGGGAGGCTTGAATATGAGTGATGTGCTTGCAAAAGAAATAATAAACGAGCTCTGCGGTGTATTCACGGAAGCGGGACTCGATGCTTCGGTCGAGGACGTTGACGGAAGCGATGTACTTGCCGTCAATTACGACGAAGGAAGCGAAGTCGAGGACGGAAACGTCATCATCACGCATTACGACGATATTCTTACAGTCTTTGTCACAGTGACGGTATGGTCGGGGCTTGAAGGAAAGGAGAGAACGGATATTGCCGCGCTTGTTCCGTATATGAACCGGTTCCTTGATATTGGCAGCATCTGTCTCGACGACGAGAGCGGCGACCTTGAGTTCAGGTATTCGTTTATCGCGATTGACACAATAGACCGTGAGAAGCTCCTGAAGATCATCTCCATAGCTTACGGTACCGCGGAATCTACAGCTGCGGAAGCTGCCGGCATAACGGCTCCGGTATTAAGCGGAGAAAAGCCGGTGTCCGGGCTTTTGAACGAAGAATCGGAAATAATCCAGTTTTAAAGGGAGACAGCGCTTGTGCTGCCGGATGACGCGACCGCGGAAGAAGCGGCGGCGCTTAATGGCGAATGAATGATATGCTTTTGAACGAACCAAGAAAACTATACATTTCCGGCGCTTCCGGACGGCTCGTGCACAGGGAACGCCCCGCGATAAAGACCTGTCCCGGAGTAATTGCGTGCTGTGCCGGCTACGGAAAGTCGGCGTATCTCGCACAGCTTTCCCATGAGCACGCAGACAGCGTTCTCATATCCCTTAAGGCGTACGATGACTGCCCCGAACGTATCGCCGCGATATTCGGGGAATATACCGCCGGTTTCTCCGGCTGCGGCGGGTATGAGACAGTATGCCGTTTCATAGAAGATATGTCCGCGCGTGACGGACTTGTTCTTGTTGACGATGCCGATGTTGTTACCGACAAAACAGCATCGGCATTTATGACACTTCTGTGCGAAGCTGCGGTAAGCGGGAAGATACGTCTCCTTATGACCGGACGGAGCATACCTGCTTTTGCGCTGAGCTTCGTTATGAACGGGAGCGCGGCGCTTTACGGCAAAGATGAGATGCGCTTCACCCGGGCTGAGACAGAGGAGTATCTTAAACTCTGCGGCAGAGAGTATGACGACATTTACGTCAATACGCTGTACGCATTCACCGACGGCTGGTGTGCGGGAGTTTCGGAGCTTGCCGGAATTGCCGTTTCTGACGAGAAAATAACGAAGTGCGTCGAGCGCACATTTCTCGGGAGATACATCGAATGCAATATACTTGCGGGGATAGGCGGCGATCTCGCAGAGTATCTGATGCTTACCGCGTTTATCAACGCGCAGGACGACGGATTCGCGCAGACAGTGTTCCGTATAAGTGACGGCGCGGCAAGGGCGGACAGACTTGTGAACCGCGGGGTGTTGTCCCGCACGGACGACGGCGCTCTTTGCGTTCCGGAGGTCATGAGAGCGGTGCTTTCCGGTATGCTCCCGTCAGAGCGCAAACGGGGAGTTATCGAACGCGCTTCCGCGTTTTACATAAAGGAAAAGCGCTTTGCAGAGGCGATAAAGCTGTTTGATGTAAGCGGCAATGCAGCCGCAGCGGAACGCATACTGAAGAGCCACGGCGAGAAATTCCTCGAAAACTACGAATTCGAGCTCATAGGGTACTGCGGTGACATCATCGAGAAGAACCGCGGAACCAAAGACCCGGAAGTGCTCGGTATCCTGGCGCAGTATTACTACTACTGCGGCGAGATCTCAAAAATGGAAGCCGCGTACAATATGGCTGACAGTATGTTCGGCAAGGAGAACCGTTACAGCGTATGCAGAAAGCTTTACAACGGACTTCTGCGCTATGAAGGCAACAGAGAGCTTTACACGGCGAACGTGAAGAACGCCTGTGAGTATCTCGAAGCGAACTCGCTCCCGTTTCCGTTCCTTCATCAGAAGGAACTCGACACCCTCGCGCTTATAACGGGCGGAAGCGATGACAGCGGGAAGCTTCACATCTACCGCTTCGGGACACTGCGCCTTACGGTCGGCGATACAGAGATACAGTGCAAGAGCCGCAAGAGCATCGAGCTTATTGCGTATATGCTCGAAAAGGGCGGAAAGCCCGTTCCGAGAGAAGAGCTCCTCAATATGCTCTGGAGCGACAATATGCCCGCAAACGCGGTGGCTATGCTTCACAACATAATCTACGGGCTTCGCAGGGAGCTGGCTCCGTTCGGGCTTGAGAACGTGATAATATACCGCAACAAGTGCTATATGCTCGATATGTCAATGATCGTCGAGGACGACCGCGATATAATCGAGGTGTGCGAAGCGTCGGAGAATTTCGACAAGAAGCGGCTCTCGGCGCACGCGGCTGTGCTCGACAGTTATTGGGGCAGATATCTCGGTGCGAGTGACAGCCGTGGCTCGCAGCAGATAAGGGAATACTACGACAGATGTTTTGTGAGCGCGTCGGTAATGCTCGCGGAGATGTGCCGTGAGAGCGGCGACAGAGAACATGAGCTTACGCTGCTGAAAAACGCATCGGAGACAGACCCGTTCTCCGAACAGATAGTGTGCAGCTATATGATGTGCTGTTTCGCCCTCGGCAAGCCCGACAAGGCGAAGAAGAAATACGAAGAATACGCGAAGATGATAGACGAAGAGCTTGGAATAACGCCGAGCAGGTGGCTCAAAAACGAGTTCCTTTCGGGCTTCGCGAATGACAGTGAGGGGTGAGACAAACGGTGTTTCAGGAATATGATCCCGTATTCTCGGCATTGACGGACTATCTGGTCTCGTTTGAGAAGAACGGCTATAACAAGGCTTGCGTCGGGAATATCACCGCTCTCTTTCCGGAACTTGACGGGACGCCTCTCGGCGACCTTATGCGGGGCAGGGAAGATGCAATCAGGTTTACGATCGTGCTCGGGGCGCTGGTGAATTTCAGCCGACGCGCCGCCGAGACCGTTCACCGCTTGTTCGGCACACCGGCGGGGAGCATTACGCCCGAAGCGGTATGTGAGCTTTTCTTCGGTGTGACGGATATTTTCCCGCTTGTCGGCTGGCTGTCGGAAAACAGCTCGCTCGGGATGTTTTTTGAGGGGGCTGAACCGAGATTCAACGCTGTGATGAAGCTGAAACCGTTCGCGGCGAGGTTCACAGCCGACGGTGACATTGACGATGACGCGTTCGTTTACGAGAACTACTATGACACGAATTACATTGAACTTTCCGAAAATGTCCGCGCAGAGAACGAGATAAAAGCGGCGATATGCACAAAAGTCATAGATCCGGTAAGGATAATCGCGGTCACCGGCGAGGAAGGCTCGGGGCGGCGAACGGCGGCGGAGCGCGCTCTCGAAGCGGCGGGCTGTGAATATGTCGGGCTGCGCTGTGACCTGCACTATGACCGACGGAAAATGGACGAGCTTGCGACGAAGCTTCTTCTTCTTGACGCGGTGCCGATAGCTGTACAGGGTGAAAACGCCGACACGGAGGACTTTGTGAGATTCGCCGATACGCTCGCGGAGAATGTCGGGACTGTTGTTGCGATATGCCGCGAAAACATCGCCGAACTCACATCTGCGGAGACAATTTCGGTGAACATCGGGCTGCCCGCGATCAAAGAGCAGTACCGCATCTGGGAGAACGAGATACGCTTTTATAAGACCGACGATACCGTTGATATTTCCGAGCTTGCGAGCGAATTCAGCTTTACGGTCGGTGGCATAAAAAAAGCGCTGCGTTTTGCGAAAACGTTCTCGGAAAACGACATACTTTCCTCAACGGATATAAAGAACGGCTGCTGCCGTTCTATAAACCCCGATCCCGGAAGCAAGGCGGTGAAGATAAACCGCGTTTTCGGCTGGGACGACCTTATTCTTTCCGCGCACTACAAGAACCTGATGAGATCCGCCTGTGACCAGGTGCGCTATCGGCATAAAGTCTATGATACCTGGGGATTTTCTGAAAAGATAGTTTACGGAAAGAGTGTTTCGATGCTGTTCACGGGTCCTCCCGGAACAGGCAAGACCATGGCAGCGCAGATAATCGCAGCGGAGCTCGGACTTGACATCTACCGCGTAAGTCTTGCCAACGTTGTGAGCAAGTACATCGGCGAAACAGAAAAGAACCTCGACGAGATATTCGAGAAAGCAAGGAAGAGCAAGGTCGTTCTGTTCTTCGACGAGGCTGACGTTCTCTTCTCGAAGCGCACCGAGGTAAAGGATTCCAACGACAAGTACAGCAATATGGAGTCGGCGTTTCTGCTCCAGAAAATAGAGGAGTACGACGGCATTGTCATTCTTGCGACAAATCTTGTGCAGAACTTTGATGAAGCTTTCAAGCGCCGTATGAAGATGCTGATAAGTTTCACGCTTCCGGACGAGGAAAGACGCCGTGAGATGTGGATACGCGCGTTTCCGGAAAAGCTTCCGCTCGATAACATCGACTTTGCTTACCTTGTCAGAAATTTCGAGCTTTCGGGAAGCAGCATCAAGAACATAGCTCTTCACAGCGCGTTCCTCGCGGCGGGCGAGGGCAGTGAGGCTGTCGGTATGCGGCATATAATCGCCGCGCTGAAAAACGAGTATTCCAAGAGCGGAAAGGCGTTCACAAAGGCGGAAGCCGGCGAATATTTCTATTATATCGACGAGTGAGGTGCGGTATGGCGGGAGCAGACAGATACGACGATTACGATAAAAAGCTGAACTTATCCGAGGGCATTGTCCATGTCAGGGAAAATGAACCGAAGGATAAGAAGAAAGTCGAGGGGTATGAGCCAAACCCGCAGGACGAACAGTATTACGAGGTAATGGGACTTAAAAACTCGTTTGACAATCTTTCGGTCGGTTCTGACAAATACGGGCAGATGCTTATCTCGGTCAATTCTCTCAAGGAACCGGGTAGGCCTACGCTAAACAGCGACCGCAAGCTGATGAAGGGCCCGCGGCGCAAAAAGAGGATCGACAGTTTCGGCGACTTCTACACGAACCAGTCTTCCGACAGGGACGGCGCCTTTGCGTTCCGTGCAGACCGGAACAAGTCGGACATACGCGTTGTGCGTGAGTTCGAGCGTCTGGCGAAGAAGCGGGTGTCGAAAGAGCAGCGAAGCGCGGCTCCGTTTCTGCGGCTTGAGGAGGATATGGCAGAGCTTTCGGAGCTTCGCAGCAGGAGCGGTTCCGCTAACGATGATCCTGAGAAGCTGAAGGTGCTTGAAAACCGCGTCCGGAAAGAGACCGAATACCGCGACCGTTTCATGTACAGGATAAGAAAGGCGCGCCGCAGGACTTATGACAAGGGAGAAGAACGTGAAGAGAAGAACGTGCTTCTCGAAGCTCTCGGGCTCACAGACGGCGCGGACAATGAGGACGGGAACGATAATAACAACGATAACGGCGATATAAACAATAACGGTATTGTTGACGATGAAGAATTAATGTCTGCTCATCAACCGTGAAAAAGCTTCATAGCGCAGCTTGAAGACTTTTAACGGTTGCAAAAGTGCAAGGAAAATCCTGAAATATACAAATTTTCCTTGCACTTTTGTCCGCCCACAGGGCGGAATGAGCTTGACATCAAGGAATGTGTCCGCCTTAAAAAGGCGCTGAAAGCGTATTTTTAAGGCTTTCCAAAGTCCTCTTTGAGGACTTTGGAACAATAACTGCCGAAAGGCAGTTATTGAGGACACATGAATTATAGAATACCGCACAGCCTTCCCTCAAAACGCGGGAAGGCTGTTTTGTTGCTTTTTACCACTTTTGGCAGGAAAACCGACGTCGTTTTGTGGAAATTATAGTTTGGGTTATAGTTTTGATTATAATAATAAGTTATAATTAAGAGGTAATAAAAAACGCCTGCGCTTTTATGTGCGCAGCGAGAACTGAAAGGGGGAACGGTTTTTATCCGCATGACGGGTAAAAGCGATCTTTATGGCAGAATATTTATCTCCCGGTGTATATGTCGAGGAGTTTGAATCCGGCGGAAAGCCCATGGAGGGCGTCGGAACAAGTACGGCAGGTTTTGTCGGACTCGCTGAAAAAGGCCCTGTGGGCGGCGTTCCGCAGCTCGTAACAAACTTTGCCGATTTCAGAAGAAAATACGGCGGTTTCCTTTCCGAGAATGAGTTCGGTGAGTACCGCTTCCTTGCTTACGCGGTAGAGCATTTCTTCATCAACGGCGGTACACGCGCGTTCATTTCAAGAGTTGCTCCTTCAAGCGCCAAGTGTGCTTCCGCTAAAGTCGGCGACCTTGAATTCGTTGCAAAGAACCCCGGTCTCTGGGGCGACAGCATCGGCCTTAAGATAACTCCTTCGTCCAAGGCGAAGACCCAGGCGTTCGAGTCTCTCGGCGACAGAAAGTACAGAGTAAAGAACGGTGCAGGCTTTGCTCCCGGTGACATCGTTGCGTTCAGCGACGGCGACTCTATCGAATACAACAAGGTTGAGAAGAACCAGGATAACATCATTACATTCGTAAACAGCTTCGCCGGCGACATCACAGACAACAATCTCCTTCCCACAAAGGTTATCACGACCTGTGAGATCTCCATGGAAGTAAGATACGACGATACTACCGAGACTTATGAGAACCTTTCGTTCAATATCGAGTCCCCAAACTACATCTCCAAGAAGACAGCCAAGTCCGAACTCATAAGCGTTGAGTACAAGGGCTCCAACGAGATAGGCTATCCCTTCGGTACACTCTGCACAGAGGACGAGACTGTAGTTACCGCAGAATTCAAGGGCGGCAGCAACGGTTCCGCTTCCGATCTTTCCGCGGGCGACTTCATCGGCGAGAACAAGGGTGCCGGCAACAGAACTGGTATCCAGTCCTTCCTCGACAACGACGTCGTTTCCATTATGGCTGTTCCGGGTATCACTGACCCGAACGTTCAGCTCACACTCGTTGCACACTGTGAGAACCTTGCAAGCAGATTCGCAGTTCTCGATGTTCCGAGAACCGCAAAGAAGGTCGATGAGATCGCTGCACACAGAGATATTTTCTCTTCGAGCTATGCGGCTCTCTATCATCCGTGGCTCACAGTATTCGACCCGCTCGACAAGAAGAATATAGCTATCCCGCCGTCAGGCTCTATCATGGGTATCTACGCGAGAAGCGACAACTCAAGAGGCGTTCACAAGGCTCCCGCAAACGAAGTTGTAAGAGCATGCGTAGGTCTTGATACACAGTTCAACAAGGGTGAGCAGGATATACTCAACCCCAAGGGCATCAACCTTATCCGTGCATTCCCGGGTCAGGGCATCAGAGTATGGGGCGCGAGAACAGTATCGAGCGATCCGAGCTGGAAGTATGTCAACGTTCGCCGTCTGTTCATCTTCCTCGAAGAGACGATCAAGGCGAATACGAACTGGGCAGTATTTGAGCCGAATGATGAGGCTCTCTGGACAAGAGTACACAGAACTATCAGCGTATTCCTCAATGGAATGTGGAGAAACGGCTCCCTTGCCGGAACCTCTGCTGATGAGGCATTCTTCGTTAACATCGGCAGAAGCACCATGAGTCAGGACGATATAGACAACGGTCGTCTTGTATGCGTGATAGGTGTTGCACCCGTTAAGCCTGCCGAATTTGTGATCTTCAGGATCACTCAGAAGACCGGCGATTCGGAATAATAAGAAGGGGGTTAACATATTATGATTTATCCACATACACGGTTTAGGTATAAGGTCGAGATAGACGGTATAGATGCCGGCGGTTTTTCCGAGGCTACCGGATTTGACGCTTCGATCGACGTAGTTGAATACAGAGAGGGCGATATGGAAACAACGCCTTCCAAAATCCCGGGTCTCAAGAGATACGGCAACATTACGTTAAGACAGGGTCTCGTTGATTCCACAGCGATATATGACTGGATGATAACGGGCGTTAACGGTGCGGTTGACAGAAAGACCATCACCATAACACTTCTTGATGAAGAAGAAAGCCCCGCAGCTTCATGGCAGGTCATCAATGCATGGCCGATGAGATACACTGCTCCGGATTTCAACGCTTCCGCTTCGGAAGTTGCAATCGAATCCATAGAGATCGCCCATGAGGGTATGACGAGAGTTTCATAAGGGCACCTCTAAAAACCGCTTTGAAAAGAGAAAATGAGATAATTGTGCCGAGAGCAAGGAGAGGCTCCGAAAGCGTGCTGGCGCACGGTGAGGAGGCTTGACGCAGCTATCGGTGCAAGTAGCTCTTTTTCTCTCAAATGAGTTTTTAGAGGTTCCCATAAGCTATATGCTGAGCAATAAGACCGTTCTGCCGAGCGGTCTTATTGTGTAATCACCCCTTGATAAATCTATAAAAAGGAGTAACAGATATGTCGAAGAAAAGCAAAAAATCCGATGCACCCGAGGAAAAGATCATAGCAGAAGAGACAGCGGCTGAGACCTCTGAACCTGCGGAAGAAAATATCGCCGTATCCGAAGAGCCTATGAACATCGAACCTATGGAAGAGGTAAATGCCGTTGAAGCGGACGGTGCGGAGAATACAGCATCTGATACAAAGAACGGTACTGTCAGCAGACCCGTGAACTTCAGAACAGGTCCGTCTTTTGGTAAAGCAGTCATAGCGGAGCTAAAAGCCGGCGCAAAGGTAGTTATTACAGGTACAGAAGCGGGCGATAAGGGCGACTGGTACAAGTGCGAGTTCGACGGAAGAACAGGTTATGTAAAAGCCTCCGGTGTTGTTGCTGAAAAGTAAGCAATAAATGTGTTTTGGGCTATGTCATAAGGGGGATAAGGTATGTCGCATGTGCGTTTTAATAGCGAGGGGAGAGGCTCTTCGCCGGCATCAGAATCTAAACCGGCGGCTAAGCCGGATACTACCGCTACGGGTAATGCTGACCCGGAAGGCAGCACATCATCTGCGTCTGAAAGCAGTGGTGTTTCAGCGCCGATAAATAAAGATGCCCCAATTCCACAATCTCCTAAAAAAGACGCAGATGGAAAACCGCCGGCAGACAAATCCGGAGGTGTCGATACTGATGTGCTCGGCGAAGATAAAGATTCGTCGGGATCCGACACTGAAGAAGAGGATGATGACGATGATGTTGACGATGATTCGTCGGAATCCGACATTGAAGAAGAGGATGATGACGATGATCAACTGCAAAGAGCGTTAAGCGGCGGTGCCCGCAATAAACTGATAAAGGCAAAATTGGTTACTCAGCACAGACCCGGAAACGGAAATAATGCTGACGAATCAAATGATGAAGGAAATTACGCTGTCGGACAAAAAGAGTCTTCCAAAGCAGGAACAGCGGATAAGTTCGGTGACGGGCTTGGTTATCTCGGTATTGCGTCCGGTATTGCGGGAAACATTTCCTCATTCGTGGATAATGACGATGCCAAAAAAGCAGCCGGCATAACCGGTATGGCCGGCGGTGCAATCGGTTTTGTGACTTCTGCTATAAAATCCGGTACAAGTATGTACCGTGCAGGACGCACCAAGAGCCGGTATGCAAGAAAAGCTGCGAATACCAAAACAGCATCAGGCGCTTTAGGTATGATCGGCGGTTTATCCGGTATGGCGGGAAGCCTGTTAGGTTTGACCAATGATGGTTCGGAGGGTGCTGATAATTCTAAAAAAGCAACTATAGCCCAAGGCGGATTCGGTGTACTTAAAGGCGTAATGGATGCGATCGGAAGCGGGTTGGATTTCAAGGCCTCCAGTGACGAAAAGAAAGCGCATGGTGACATAGTCGGTAATGCGTCAACTATTTCATCGGGATCCTCACATCAAAACCCTAATGCGCCAAGAAGAGATCTTGATCAGGAGCTTGAAGATGTAAGAGACCAGATTGCACAACAAAAGCAGGCAAATGATCGTTCGTCCCAATCTGCGAAGGCTGCCCGAAAACGGCGGCATACCCTTAAAGCAAGGAAATACGCTATGAAACAGGCTGCGGATATGCACAGTGCACGCGCCGGTGAGTCCCGGAAAAATGTCGGTAATCTGGTCGGTGGTATCTTTGGCGGCTTGGGCGGCGTTTTGTCAGGTTTATCAAAAATACTGGACCCTGGCGGAGGGCTGTTAGGAAGTGTTTTAAAATACATCGGAGCCGGTTCATCGCTTATCGGTAACTTATCAAAGGGTATTGGAAAGGCTGTCGATAAAAACAGAGCCTCAAATGAAAGTGAAGCTTTAAAAGGAAATAAACAAAATGTCGTAGACGAATATATCAATGATAAAGCCGCTCGCATCGTTGAAGAATCCAAACATGTCGAGCTTACGAACAGGGAAAAATCGCAGTACCACATCCGTAAGTTTCCGGTTGTTACGATTGATGAGGCAAAAAAGGTCGCTGTTTTACGTCTTGGTATCGATAACAGCAGTATCAGTTTTGATGATTCTGATTCCGATGAACTCGGAGAAAACTTAACTCCTGACGATTATGAGAGAGCGTTTAAGATCATCACCGAGAAACGTGCGAAGAATATACTTAAATCAGAAGGCGCGGACAAAAATGAAATGCTTGATGCGCTTGGGCTTGACCACGACGCAAGTCTTGAAGATGTCGTTTCGTCGCTGAGCGGAAATATTTCGTAAAATATAAAACACGTTCCGAACGTTTCCGCTTTTGCGAAAGGTATCTTTTGCTCTTTCGTCAGCTTTTTGTACAGCAGAATGTCAAATAGGTGAACATCTGCGGGAATGCCTCAAAAAAGTCTGCAAATCCACGTTATTTGCGAGTTTTTTATTGACAAATGGCGGAAAATGTTATATAATGTAGTTGATCTCCGACGAACTACTATATGTCGGGGGAAATACATTGATAAGGAGTAACTCAATTATGACAAAGACTGAACTCATTTCGGCTATTGCTGAAAAGACAGAACTCACGAAGAAAGATTCCGGCAAGGCTCTCGAAGCTATCACCGCTGTTATCACAGAAACTCTTGCAAAGGGTGAAAAGGTTCAGCTCGTCGGCTTCGGTACGTTCGAGGCTCGCAAGCGCGCTGCAAGAACAGGTATCAACCCCCAGACAAAGAAGAAGATCAAGATCAAGGCAACAAAGGTTCCCGCTTTCAAGGCAGGACAGGCTCTCAAGGACGCAGTTGCTAAGTAAGTATCAGACAGTCCGGTCATCTGATCGGGCTGTTATTATTTGATTTTTTTGACAAAGGAGATAAGATCTATGAAAAAAACAAAGATTGCTGCGGCAGCACTCGCTGCTGTAATGCTTGCGGGCGGCTGTGCACAGAACAAAGCTCCCGCGGCGTCGGAGACCACGACAACGGCATCGACCACAACGACGGCGGCAGAGACTGAACAGACGACGACCGCTGAAGAGACAACAGAAGCGACCACTGAAGAGACTACAGAAGCAGAAACTGCCGCAACTGAGGAAACAACAGCGGACGAAACAGCCGAGACAGATGCAGAGACCTCTTCTGTACCGGAGCCGAGCGACCTTTTCACACATGAAGACTATGGTCTGGTGATGAAGAACGTGCCGGATTCGTTAATGGATATGAACGCGACAGCAGGCAGAAATATGGCATTCATACTCTATGTTGACAAAGCTATGCTCGGAGAGAGCGATGCGGAAAACGAGATGGTGTTCTACTCGCTCAACCAGGACGACCTGATATACGGCGAATACCATGTTGATGTCAGAAAAGCTGCCGATCCGGAGCTTCCCACGCTTCCGTCCGGGGAAGGGGAGGACATAGTTGCCGTTCCTGTACTTCTTCGGGATATAATTGAATTCGGCGAGCTTGATATAACGAAGATCAAGGAATTCTACATCACGAAGAATTTTGAAGCTATCAAGCAGGTGTCGATCGCGCCGTACATAGCTCCGTCGAAAAAGCAGGAAGAAGAGACGGAATACACCGATATGATGATAGTGGATATGTCCGAGAGGTACTATGAGTATTTCACCGGCATCAAGCCCGAGTACCCGAATTACGAGCATTTCTATACAGATGCCGCGGTAACATCGGTATATAACGTACCCCCTGCCGGCGACCGCGTAAACCCGATCACCACGATCTACACGATAGATAAAAAGACCGCGAAGGGAGAAGACCAGAACGGCAACCCCGTCGATCTTACGCAGTTCAAGGACGGTACGCCTTCCGACCCGGACGAGCCCGAGACCTATGAGACAGGTTCGTTCGCTTATCAGCGCCGTCTGATGAAGTCCGAGGACGCGCTCTTCGGTGTACGGTTTGTCGGATTTGATAACGGATTTGAAGATCTCAAGGGGAATGAGAAGCACCTTATCGACATTCTTAACAGCACCGGTACGGGCGAAGAATTCGGACTGTATATAGGCTATCCGGAGGAAAACATAGTTCAGACCGAAGATGGCTGGAATATCTTTTTCATAATACCGCGAAGCAACGACTGCAAGGTCGAGGTGAAGATGAAAGATGATGAGAGCAACGTTCTTTACAGCGGTAACGGCGCGCCGATAATCCTCAAGTGCAATGATTATCGGACTACGAAACCGGAATGCATAGTATATATTACCGATCCCGACGGGAAAACGGTATCGTGGTGTCCCGAGACAAAAGGTATCGGTCAGGATCATGAAGACGAAGGTCATCGCCTTAAGACTGTTCACCCCGACGGACTTATACATGACTTCTCCGATTATAATAACAGAAGCGGTATGGGCTGATACGCCCGAAAAAAGCGCCCTTGCGGAAATCTCCGCAGGGGCGCTTTGTTGTTTATTCTTCGCTGTCGCCGGAAGCGAACTGTGACGGGTGGCGCGTAAAGAAGTCAACGCGCGGTTCGAGGAATTTCAGCTTGTGGTCTTCACCGCCGGTGAATGACGATATGCTGTCGAATATTTTGTCCCAGCTCCAGAAGTCATCGCCGAGCTGTAAATACTCAAGTATCATTTCCGTGCCCTTCGGCGCCATGGGGTGCAGCAACACCGCCGCCGTGCGTATCATGTGGAACACGTTGATGAGCGTCTTTCTGCGCAGCTCGTTGTCTTCGTTCCTGTCCGCATCGCCGAGGTTCTTCGCCATGTACTTGCTTGCCTTTCTGATGTAGCTGTCAAGCACATAGGTCGCCTGGTGGAATTCGAAACGGTACATGAAGCGCTCGTAGTCGAGTATCGCCTTCTTCGCGTCTGCAAGCACCTGTTCGTCGATCTCACCGACGGGCATCATTCCGTCGAAGTATTTCTGTGTTGTGTAGAAGCAAGTTCTGATGATGCGGTTGAACACGTTGGAAAGCAGGAAGCCGTCTTTTACGACAGGATCGGGGTCGTCCGGCTTTGCTGTCGGGTCGAAGGGCTTCGGGTTGAAGCTTACGCTGCGCTGACCGAGACCGAGACCGAGGAAGTGCATACGGAGCTGTTCTGCGGTGTAGTAGTCAAGAAGCTCGTCCGCCATAGGGGGCTTTATATCGCCGGAACTCGAAGCCTTTGTGTTCATGAACAGTATATGGTTATTTGCGCAGAGTATGGGTAGCTGCATCTCACCGTCGGGCGGGTCGGAAACGTTGCCGTCCTTGCCCTGCAGAGCCATGAACATAGCCATTTCCGCAACGCCGTAGAAATAGATGTTGTCGGCGCCGATGAACTGATATACCGTCGCGTCCTTGCTGCACCAGTAGTCCTTCCATTCGTCCATGCTGTGACCTTTGCGTTCGAGAGCGGCTTTCGTGAACGAGATAGGCGCCCAGAGGGATTCCGGCCATACCCATACGGTTAACGGATCCTCGCCCTCAAGTACGGGAGCGGGCACGCCCCATTCGATGTTACCGGTGAGACGGAACGGAACGAGAGTTTTGCCGGTGCGGAAGCGGATTCCGTTCGCGGAAAGTATTTCACAGGCCTTGTTCATTTCGTCTAATGGGGTCTCATTTGTAGGCGCGTCGTCCGTGACGCGCTCAGTGGAGCCCCCTGTTGACGTCCTGTCAAGCTCGTTGAACTTTATTGTGAACGAAGGCTTTTTCTTTTCCTCGATGAACTCGTGAACGGGCATCTGATCCTTGACTGCGTTGTAGCTGTCGAGAAGCTCGTTCTTGATGTGGATAACGGGGTCGGCGAGGAACTCGGAGATCGTCTTTGTTACGAGCGGGCGCACGTTCTTCTGCTTCTGTATGCGCTCTACATATTCTTTCATAAGTGAGTTGTAAGCAGGAAGATCAAAATACCAGTTATATACGTCCTTCATCACGGGAGTTTCGCCTGTGAGCGTGCTCTTCGGGTCGATAAGGTTCTCGGGCATATACTGGTGTCCGAGGTCGCATTCGTCCGCATACGCTTTCTGGGACTGGCAGCCGTCAACAGGGCACTTTCCGATGACCTGTCTGCCGTTCAGGAAGCAGCCCGCTTTCTCGTCGTAGAACTGTTTGGTACTTATGCGGCGGAGGTGTCCGTTTTCGTAAAGTTTACGGATAAAAAGATCGGATTCTTCGTTGTGTATCTCGGCTGTGCGGTCAAGTCCGGATGCGCCGAAAACGTCGAGGCTTATCATGTAGTCGTCGAGAGTCGCCTTCTGCGCGTTGTGGTTGCGGCGGACGAAATCGCGTATCTCGCCTTTGAACTCGCCGGCTTCGACGAGCTTTCTGTAGCCCTCGGCGATAGGCGAGCCGTAGCAGTCGGTTCCCGATACGAATATCACGTTGTCCTTGCCGATGCGGTCGCGCAGGAAACGCGCGTAAACGTCAGCAAATACGAATACGCCGCCGACGTGTCCGAAGTGCAGCGTTTTGTTGCCGTAAGGCATACCGCCCGTGATGATAGCGCGCTTCGGAAATTCCGGACGCGGTATCTCATGCGGGACGAAATTTTTGTCTTTACCCATTATCTTTGTTCCTCCGTAGGTTATATATTACTTAATAATAATGCACCTGTTCTGTACATAGAATAGCACACAAGTCACATATACGGTGAAAAGGTGCTGTCGTCTCCGATAGCGTCAAAATGTCTGCGATAGCGACGCGGTATCGTAATATCGGCAAAATAGCCGAGGTCGGATATGACCCTCGATATCGCTGTGATACCGTCATTGTAAAACGCTGTTATGCGCTTCTGACGGTCGGTGATGTTTCTATAATCCCGCGGGCAGACGAACGTCCATTCCGCTGTCTCGTTATCGACAACTATACGCCAGTATTTGTCTATATCTCTCGGGTCGATGTCAAAGTGCTGCAAAAGTATGTGGTGCTCAACGCTGTCGTCGAGCCACGACATAAGCGCTGTCTCTTCATCAAACGATATCGCTATTATAAGCGGCTCTTTCTTTGCGACAGCATCATCGACAGCTTTATCGTCGGGATATTTCCGGTATGTCATTACTTTATTCTCCCAAGGCTCGTTTCAAGGCGCTTTATGCTTTCGTCCTTTCCGAGTATCTCCATAAGTTCGGTCGCGCCGCCCGGGGTTACCGCGAGTCCCGAAACACCTATGCGTATCGCCCACATGACCGCGCCTGCTTTTATGCCCTTTTCCTCGGCTATCGCTTTGAGGAGCTCGAACAGAGCGTCGTTGCTCCAGTCGGTAACGTCTTTCAGCTTCGGCAGTGCGTACTCTATTATCTCCGCGCACTGCTCAACCGTCGTCTTGTTCTTCTTGTTCACGAAGAGCTCGGTATCATAGTCCGGCAAGCCTTTTACGAACTCTGCCTTCTCGTTTACCTCGGGGAATACCGAGATACGGGTCTGCACGAGCTTCGCAAGCTTTTCGTTGTCTGCAAAGGCAGCAAATTCCTCGCTGTAATACGGCTTTGCCTTCGCAATGAACTCGTCGAGCGGCATCTCCTTGATGTAGTGGCTGTTGAACCAGAGAAGCTTTTCGTAATCGAATACGGCAGGAGATTTGCTTATACCGTCTATCGAGAATACCTTTGTGAGTTCGTCTATCGTGAAGAATTCCTCGTTCGTGTCCTTCGGGCACCAGCCGGTAAATGCCATATAGTTGATTATCGCCTGCGGAAGATATCCGTTCTTCACGAGCTCCTGGAAGCTTACCGAGCCGTGGCGCTTCGAGAGCTTGCTGATATTGCCGTCCGCGTCCTTGCCCATAAGAAGCGGAAGGTGGCAGTAAACCGGACGCTCCCAGCCGAAAGCGTCGTACAGGAGAACATACTTCGGCGTGGAAGTAAGGTACTCGCTTCCGCGAACGACATGGGTGACTCCCATAAGGTGGTCGTCAATTACGTGGCAGAAATTGTAGGTCGGGAAGCCGTCCGCCTTGATGAGTATCTGATCCTGCATCTCGGCGTTCTCTATCTCAATGTGACCGAAAACGCTGTCGTCGTAGCCTGTGCTGCCTTCAAGCGGCATTTTCTGGCGGATGACGAAAGGCATTCCCGCAGCAAGATTCTTCTCAACTTCCTCTTTCGGGAGATCGCGGCAGTGACGGTCATAGCCTGCGCCGAGATCGCCGTCCTCGTGAAGCTTTTCAAGACGCTCCTTCGAGCAGAAGCAGTAGTAGGCTCCGCCTTTTTCGACGAGCTCCTTCGCGTACTTCATATATATATCCTTGCGTTCGCTCTGTACATACGGACCGTTCGGACCGCCGATGTCCGGACCCTCGTCGTGGTCCATTCCTGTCATTTTCAGAGTGCTGTAGATAACGTCAACTGCACCCTCGACAAGACGTTCCTGATCCGTGTCCTCGATTCGGAGGATGAACTTGCCGTTGTTGGCTCTCGCGAGCAGAAATGCGTACAGCGCAGTGCGGAGATTGCCAATGTGCATGAATCCTGTGGGGCTCGGTGCAAAACGTGTCACAAATTTATCTGTCATGTCATTGATTTCCTTTCAGAATGCATAATGTCATAACTTACATTATATTCCAAATCCCGCCGTTTGTCAAGCATTTTGAGCATTATGACCGGTATCGGCGAACTCTTTTGGACAGGAAGATGAAAACTGACTTGGGTCAGGACAGCCATATTTTATTCATCTTTCACCTTTCATTTCGTGATTTTAAAAAAAATTACATATTTTTTAAAAAAACACTTGATTTTTCTGAAAAAATGTGATATAATACCACTTACAGTCTTTGATATGGCATTCGCGGATGTGGCGGAATTGGCAGACGCGCTGGCTTCAGGTGCCAGTGGCAGCAATGTCGTGTGGGTTCAAGTCCCGTCATCCGCACCAGACCGTAGAATATCAGATTGTAAATCTTTACTTTGCGCACGTAAAGTAAAGCATATCGAGGTGTGGCTCAGTTTGGTAGAGCGCTGCGTTCGGGACGCAGAGGCCGCAAGTTCAAGTCTTGTCACCTCGACCACCGTTTAGAGTCCGTGGGACCGCTTGTAGAGCGGTTTCGCGGATTTCTTATTTCTCGGTAAAAGGGGCTTTGTCCATAGTTTGTCCATACCTGTCCATACCCGGGGTGTTTTGTCCATAAAAACCTCGGTTTTGCTTGCTCTAACTTGCTATATCTTCCCTATTGCCCTTTGCCGTATCTTCTTTTTTCGGACCAAAGTTGAGTACCGAGGCGATAGCCTCGCTTGCTCTTGCGTTTGCTTCCTGAAAAGCGTGGAGATAAATGCCGGTTGTCGTAGAAATAGCGCTATGTCCTAATGCGTTAGAGACCGTAGCCACATCGACATTGGCATTGATTAAAGAGCTTGCGTAGAAATGACGAATACTGTGAATGCCGTAGAACGGTAACTCGTTCCTTTCACAGAGCTTTTCGAGCCATTTATACGGCATGGTCGGAAACATCGGTTCTCCATTGTCCTTTGTAAACAGCCTGTCAGTGTTGACCCACTTGCTTCCCATAAGTATTGCCTGCTGCTCCTGCTCGGATTTCCAATCTGAAAGCAAGTCCATTACAAGATCAGGAAACTTCATAGAACGCTGTGACTTCTTGGTTTTAGTCGTATCGGTAGATCCAAAGCAGGCATTTGTGCACTTGTCGGATACGCAAATATCAAGAATTTGCTTCTCAGTGTCAGAGCCTCACACATTCCACTTGCGGAAACAGAGATGATCTTATTTTCCTTGTCCGTGAAACTGACGTTTATCTGCGTTTTCTGCTTGCAAAAGCTATTGCTGCAGCTGCGCCGGCAAGTATTGCGACCGAGTATATTTCATTGCCTGTAGCCGGGTTTTTGTCGGTCGCAGCATCTACCGAAGAAGAACCGCTTCCGGTCTTTACAGTGAATGTGAGTGTTTCTTCGAACAGAGCGCCGTAATCTATCTCTTCGCCTTTGAACATAACGTTCACTCTGCTTGTAAATTCGCCTGCAGCCACGTCTTCCTCAGTTACGGTATATTCATAGGTGTAGTACTCTTCCTTACCGGGCTTCAGTGAGCTTATATCAGCAATTTTGATGGTCTCTTCGCCGGTGCCGACTGTAACATTGATGTCAAAGTCGTCGAGGCCGGTAAAATCATAACCGCTGTTGTTCTCTACCATAACAATGCCTTTGAGGATATCACCTGCATGGTAGATCTCTTTTTCAAAATCGGTGTCAAGATGGATTATCGTAAACGGTTCGGTCTGCGGGTAGCTTCTTATCGGGAAGTTGTCGTATGCCAGTCCGTGTTCGCTCAGTTTAAGACTGCGCTCGCTCAGCTCGGTAACGATCTCGAACCAGTCCGTCCATGCGCCGGGGTCAGAGAGGTCTGTTCCCACAAAGCTCTCACCGGAATTTACAATACCATTTACATAAAAATCATAGCTGTCATCTTTTTCATACGGGATCTGGTCATAATCATAGTCGTTGAACACCGAATTATAGAACAGATCGCTCTTGCCGTCTGCATCAGCCTTTACTATGATGGAGTACTTCACGTCCTTCGGGAGATACCAGGTCTTGCCGATATCAACAACATGATAGCCTGCATAGTTGAAATGCTCGGAAGCTTCTGCGATGAGTTCGCCGTCAACGGGGCTCACTGCGTCATCATTGAGCAAATATACACTATAGTCAACGTCGATGTTCGCATCTGCGGTCTCAAGACCTATGTAGCGAACGCTGCAGTTATTCTGTGTGGTAAATACATTCGCCATGTACAGATCATTGTCAAATGACATAGAGTTAAGTCCGCCGTTGGGGAGGAAGTCATACATATCGATGTTGTGCTGTGCTAAGGTCTTCTCGGTATCGAAGTCAAAGCTTTCGGGGGCATCGAGGCTCTGATCGTAGTAGGAGAGCCAGAAGTAACCGCTGCCCGCGTTGCCCCATGTGCTTATCACAGATCCGTCTTTGTCCTCTTTCTTAGCGCCCCAGCTGTTCTTTACAAGGAAAGCTCCGTTGCCGCCGATAGTGCCCTTAGGATCATTGAAGTATTCCTTCGGGAAATCATCGTCATAGCCGACAATGCACACTGCGTGGTTGATCTCGATCTTTTTGTTCACGGAATTCTTATCGGTGGGGTCGTATTCCTTGTCGTAGGTGTAATGCGTCCAGTGTTCAGCTAACTGGTCGCTTGTGGGATTGCCGTCCTTGTCGATAAAGCGCATAAAGGTCTCATTGTTGGCTTCTAACGTTTCACCCGGTTGAGACTGGTCTGCCTGAAACAATATCGAAACTGCTCTGCCGTTGACAAGTTCGGACTTTATAGCATCAACACCGGTCTGATTGAAGATGTACTCGCCGTTTTTGCCAACGAGTGCGGGACTCGGCAGCATATTTCCGTCGCTCAGGGTATAGAGGCTGAGGAAGCGGTTGCTCTCGTCAAGAGTCCAATCGCCGGTGGAATAGTCCTCGAAAGCTATGAAATGCTTCATGACATCATCGGGAAGCTGATCCGCTGATTCCTTATCCACATCAAGATGGGTTATGCCCTGCGAGACAAGGCTGTATATCTGCTCTGCTGCGAGAGGATCGGTATCTTCCTTGTAACCCTTTTCTGTCAATTCTTTTCTGAGTTCTTCGATAGTTGTTTCCGAGGGATCATATTCTGTTTTGGTACATGAAATGTCACCATACCGCTCCATTTCATACACATAAAGCGTTATGACCGGGTATTCTCTGTCAACAGTCTGTTTGTAAGGCACTATTTCCTCAAGAGTAGGACCCATTCCCGAGGAATATATTGTTGTGGCGTAGTTCATATAACCGCCGTGATTATAGACTGTTCTGGATATTAAATCGGGACCGGCATCATCATTGAAAACGAAATGATATCCTTCTCCGGACTGGGAGGGATATTCCTCCGAATCCTCCGGGAGCGCCGTATAAGAGAACCACGCGAGATGCTTTTCCGACAGATTGTACATAGCGTCTTCATCGCTGCCGGTCTCCTTGTTATAGTCGTGACCGAGCTCATAGGCGATACTCGTCTCTGCCGCTGCGGTCGCGCCGAAGCTCCAGCAGGTACCCCAGGGGTTCTGGAGCTTTACAGGGGAAACAAAGTTTTTTCCGTCCACATCTCTGAGGTCAAACTTGGAGGGAAGGTCGGAAGTGTCCACAACAGGCATACGCTTTTTCGATGTTTGCATCGAACCGTTGCCCCGCAGGATCTTGTCTGTTTTTTTGTCATAGGCAGAAATTGCCTTCACGATGTCGTCGGCTGTCAAAGAATTCTTTGCAGCGTATGCCGGCACGCAGTTCGCCGCAGCGAGCATTACAGCAAGAGCAGCTGCGGCAGCAGTTTTGATATGTTTCTTCATAATCGTTATCCTTTCCTTATGATCGCTGATACTGCACAAATGCAAAACACGATCCTTTATTACTGCCATGCTTCTGCATAGCCGGTTTTGCAGGCTCGTTAATGCAGGATCACACACGGAATGTGACAGTGTTCACTGCACTGTCGGGCGCAGTTATGCACCTGTGCTTTGCCCGGCATGAAGAGCGCTGAGGGTTGCGGACCGTTCTCCGATGCGGCGTATGATTCGCGTCTCATAGCATTATAGCATATCGGAACGGATATTTCAAGTGAATACGATCAAAAGGTGCAAAAAACAATTCAATTATTACAATATTGTTTTTGAGATTCTTTATCATATGTATCATCCGATCGTTATGTTCCGGAGGTTTATCCGATATCTATAGAATGTCTTTTTTCGAATCCAAGATCCTCGGTGTACTGCTTCAAAGCAGTGTCAAGGTCATTGACATACGGGCAGGGACTTTATGCGTAGAATGGAGTTGTCGGCTAATACCTTCTATCGCCGTGTGCGTGAGTATGAAGCGGAACACGGGATCGCAGAGCCGACCTCAGCTTGACAGCCCCCTCACACGAACGGAAACTCCCCTCAGAGCCGTCCGAGCCTGCGGAGCAGAAACTAACCGTCCGAAAAGCAAGAGGCTCAGGAAGCAATATCCTGAGCCTCTTACTGAATAGATTCAATCATTTTTCTCAATATCCTGCCAATTTGAATTATGCAGTATCTCCGCATCATCACCGACAAAGACCTTGGATGCTTCCTCATCACCGCAGAGCTGATACAGCATCCAAGCGGTCATATACCCGTCGGAACGAACAAGCATATCCTCATGCTCCGCACCCGTTGCTCTTGCCCGAACCTTCTCAACATCATCAGAAATGCTGTTATAATTCGTGACAACTGCTTCGTGTGGGCATACGCCTGCAAAATTCTTTGTAATATCAGGAACATCTGCATCATCGGTTTTTCCTGTCCCCGAAGTCATAAAATACGGTATCATGACCTTGCTTACATCATAATCCCAGCCCATATTATGTGCAAGAAACGGATAAGCTGCACTGCCTGTGAATATCGTCTTATACAGCTTTCCATTATCGAAATTCGTAACTGCACATAACGCTCCGGCACCGCCTTGTGAATATCCCATGATACCGATATTATTTTTGTCTATCTTGCCGTACAATTCGCTGTCAGCACCGATATTCAGGATAAATTCAAGTGTTTCCGATGCTGTTTCGCCTGTGCCGGACTGCGGATCATCGTTACCAACCACAATAAATCCCCATGAAGCGATCCTGTCAAGTACAGCCATATAATTTCTTGCCCGTGTCCCGCTTGCATTAACGGAAACGATCATCGGATATGTTTGATTGCTGTCAACAAGCTCCGCAGGATAAAACACCCTGATCGTGTCTATCTTGCTGTTATCACTCTTGAATTCAGTGCAGGCGGTCTCAAAGCTGCCCCTGGCGGAATATTTCTTTTCAAGCACTGCATCTGTTTTGAAGTCATCGAAATAATTATCATCGTACCACGGACGGCGTTCGTGTATCTTACCCTTGATGAAAAATATCAGCCCAACAGCGAAAAGGATAAGTAGAATGATACCGATGATTTTCAAAACCTTATGCCCTCGTTTCATTTCAGCTTTCATTTTTGACCTCATCTCAGAATGTTTTATCGAGCAATTCCAGCCCGTAGGTCTTGACATCGCCGTTCACAACATCATATATCCACTCTCCGACACTTCGATCGTTTCCGAGCTTGTCAAATACATTTGCAGATATGATTGTATGCTGGGTATTATGAGTGTCTGTATCTTCTCCGCAGCACCAGATATAAATGCCCACATCGGGGATATTTGTCTGCAACCCGTTTACCATTTCTTTCAGATCACGCTGGAAGTTATCGCCAAGCTCTTTTGTCTTATCCATTTTTCCGCTGTCGATATATGACTGATACCGCATCAGCGTATCATCACGATAGGAGCAGTCAAAAAGTATTTTCACGCTGTCACCACGCTTTTTGTGGAGTGCGGTCAGACTGTCAAGGACAAGGTTATTTGTGGTCAGTCTGTCTGATATTTCAGTCGGAGCTTTCCACAGGTTCACAGACGTTTCGTGCCAGCCGTCATAAAGCAGGCACTCAGTGTCTGCATCAGCAATGTCATAATTGACGGTTCTATGATAGATATTCAGTACAGATTCTGAAAAAAACAGCGGACAGTTAAGTCTGTCCGCCGGATCATCCTGCTGTATACAGTTCAGAAGCTTTTTACGATAGGCTCTATCTGCTCTGTCATATTGTCTATGTTCTCAAAAAGTACGCTTTTTGTGGTACCGAGCGCATTTGCACGTTCAATATGAGAGCTTACATTACGATACTGCTCACTAATACGTTCGAAAGCTCCGTTTACATCTGAAAGCTCGGTATTTGCATCGGCTGCCGCTTTTGTGATCTGATCCTGTACAGTATCGGCACCGCTTGCGGCTGTGTTGATGTTATCGAATGTGCTGTTTGCGGATTCGAGATCCTGCATATTCTTATCGAGTGCCTCAGTGGTTTTGGAGATACTGTCATTGAATTTTCCCGTATAGGCATTGACTTTATCAATGGCTTTCTCGACTTCCGAGACCATAAGCTTTATCTGTTCCGCAAGCTTCTTCACCTCGATCGCGACAACAGCGAAGCCTTTTCCGCCGTCTCCGGCTCTTGCAGCCTCGATTGACGCATTTATGGCAAGGATATTTGTCTGATCCGCGATACCGGTGATAGTCTTTGTATATTCCGCGATCTCCTTTACTGAAGTGACAAGACCGCTGAAAATATCGCTCATCTCGCTGAAATCGCTTTTCACGGCTTCCGAGCTTGCTTTAAGAGTTTCCATATGTGCCTGCGCGTCATCTACTGTAGAAGCAATGTCATTCTTTACATTCTCAAACTGAGTAGCGGAATTGCCGAGTGAGCTGAATACATCGCCGAAGTGCGACATCTTCTGTTTAAGTTCGTCGTCCATCTGAAGCACTCTATCGAAAGCATCCTGTATGCCCCGCAGTTCATCAAGTGAAGCGACTTCTTTCCGGGCAAGTTCCTTTTTTGAATCCTTAATGCTGTTTGAGATGCAGACGAGCGGATAATAATCCGGTTTTTCTGACTGTTTCTTATTTTTTCCGAAAGATATCATATTTATATTCCGCCTTATCCGAATACTACACAGCTCATAGTCTGATTTATGAACTGGTCATTATAATGTTCGCCGTTTCCGACGAATCCGCAGAAACTTCCGAGCTGGCTCATAGATTTGAGATAGTTTCCGAGGAAGTTATGCTCCTTGAAATAGAGATATCTGAAAGCACAGTTTACCGCGAACACCCCTGAGATATTGCTGAAATCGGAACGGATCCTTGCGATGGTCTCTGCCGTGATCTCTGTGTGATCGCCGATCTCGAGCAGGGAAAGGACATCAGAATCGTTGACCTGACGATAGCAGCAAAGTCCGTTCCCGGAAGGTTCTTTCAGTGAGATTATGCATATCTCATCGCCGGTTATCTTTCCGAACGGATTGGAAAAGGTCTGCTTTGAGATATCGCGCTCGTTTATGCCGAACTCGTTCATATATACTGTTTTTGCAGGCTTGCCGTTAAGTTCACCGATAAAATACTTGCTTCTGTCGGTGCCGCTCGCGATAAAGCGTCTGTTGTCCATAGGGCGGTACAGGTTTTCCTTGTATACTTTTACCTTGCCCGATTCATTCCTGATTATCGCATAAGCACAGGCATCCTGATATACGGTACCGTTCACGGATACCTTTCCGTCGAATGCAGTCCCGCCCATAAGGGAGATCCCGGATTTTTTCAGCACCGTATTCATAGCTGCGATAGTCATAGCGTCATTGCCGGTGCAAAAGTCTATGCATACAGAGTTGTTGCTGTTAGCGCCGACTTTGTGGACGTTTTTGTCAAATTCACCGATATCTTTCATAGGCATAGTCGAAACCGATCTCAGTATACCCGCAGCAGCCCTTACTCCGGACAATGCAACTATCCCTACTCCGCCTTCACGAAGCGTGCTGCTGTAGAAATGACCGGTGGTGCCGATGCTCGGAATGTCAGGATATCTGGCTTGAAGTTCCGCAACGTGCTTTTCAAACATATCGCCGTTGGAGATCATTATTATAAGATTTGCAGATGATAAACTGCCAAGAATCGACTTAAGATCGCCGTTATCACTTTTGTAGAAAGTTTGTTTCAATATAATACAATCCTTTTCGTTATAATCGATATGTCTCTCAAAGACATCAATTGATTATATCATATATATTTTATTTTTTCAAGTAGTTACACGAAATTTTAACAAAAAACCGGAAATTTTAGTATAAAATGCCGGAAGCGGTGATTTGCTTGACAGAAATGGCGGAATGGTGATATAATAATAATATCCGGCGGACCGGAACAAGAGCTGTAGATATCCGCACTGTTTCGGAAAGTACTTCTCGCCTGCTATATGCTATCCCAATAGGGTATCTGCTGATTTCGGCGCGCGCCATAACGCTGAAATGAACTTGTGTGAAACGGTTTACAGGTGCGCCAATAGTCTACGGTTTATTGGCGCACTATCATGTTAGTCATAACCTGCTTTCTATAATTCTTCTCAAAGATATGCTCAAATTTCACCGTTACATAGGGTTCGGGGATAACGAACATTTCTTTGCTGCTGTGCCGCATGGCTTCCGCATATCTTAAAGATTATACTTTCCAACGGTTCAGACCCTTGACAAATTCGGGTGAACCATGGTCAACGATCTCGCTGTGACCAAGGTCAAGCTCTGCGATCTTCTGCATATCCTCATCGGTAAGTGTGAAGTCCCAGATGTCGATATTCTGTTCCATACGCTCCACATGAACGGACTTCGGCAGAATTGAAACACCACGCTGCGTGTTCCATTTGAGGGCTATCTGAGCGGCGGTCTTTTCGTACTTTGCACCTATCTCGGAGAGAACAGGGTGAGAGAAGATGCCGTGCTTGCCCTCTGCAAGCGGCCCCCAAGCCTGGGGTGCGATACCGTATTCCTTCATTGTCGCAAGGGCATTTTCCTGCTGGAAGAACGGGTGCAGCTCTACCTGATTGACCGCAGGAATGATCTCCACATTCTCACAGAGATTTGCGAGTATAGCAGGATAGAAATTGGAAACGCCGATCGCCTTGACAAGTCCTTCCTTGTAGGCTTTTGTGATGCCTCTGTACGCTGCGAAATAGTCGCCTATAGGCTGGTGCAGGAGAATGAGGTCAACATAGTCAAGTCCCAGCTTTGCAAGAGAGGTCTTTACAGACTCATAAGCGGAATCCTCAGTTTTCATGTTGGACACCCACACTTTAGTAGTGATAAAAAGCTCCTCACGCTTTACGTTACCGTCAGCAATCGCACGGTTGACAGCCTTGCCGACAGCCTCCTCGTTCATGTAAGCCTGTGCTGTGTCGATCAGACGGTAGCCTGTCTTGATCGCATCGAAGACTGCCTGCTCGCATACGGCAGGATCGGGCACCTGAAATACGCCGAAGCCCTCCAGCGGCATTTTTGCTCCTGTGTTCAGTGTTACGAATTCCATAATCATATCCTCCTTAAATATATATTATATGTTCAGACTTTTCAGCCATTTTTCGACCTGTTTTGCTGCACCTGTTTCCGCTGTTTTCATTTCAACAGGCAGACCGTTCATCACAACGGTCGCATTCGGTTCAAGCTCACGAATGGTATCATAAGTACCGCCGTCGTGAGAACCCATGTGCGTATTGAACGGAATGATCGTCTTTCCGCTGAAATCGTACTTGTCAAACAGCGTGTAAATGATCATCGGGAAGGTGTACCACCACATGGGATAGCCGATGAAAATGGTATCATAGTCAGCGATATTGATGTTGTTCTTGCTCGCAGGGCGCATATCCTCGTCGTGTTCCTTCTTTGCATAAGCGGCAAGTGCATTGTAGTTATCACGGTTGCTGTCATAGGGTGTTTCGGGAATGATCTCTGTCAGGTCTGCGCCCGTCTGCCTTGCGATCTCCTCAGCGACTTTCTTTGCTGTGCCGTAAACCGAGAAGTAAAGTACCAGCTTCTTGCTCATGTGGGATACCTCCTTATGTGTTTCTGTATCACTATTATAACATGACCGGGACCGTTTGTGAAGTTCCGATCAGTTATCACCTGTAAACCTTTGGGTTATCACTTCTTCACGACCTTCGCTCCTCCGAACACATCGGACATCTCCATATCAATCAGTGCCTTGTCGATCTCAGCGATCTCCTGTGTGGTCAGCACCACATTGGCAGCACCAAGGTTTTCTGTCAGGCGGCCAATCTTTCTTGTTCCGGGGATCGGCACGATATAGGGCTTTTGGCAAATCAGCCACGCAAGGGATATTTGTGCAGAAGTAGCATTTTTATCTTCTGCATATCGCTGTATCAGCGAGAATAAAGCTCTGTTTTTCTCATAAGAATCCACCTGAAACTGCGGCATTGTCTTGCGGTAATCGCCCTGCTCGCTGAATGTGCTGTTCTGCGAATATGCACCCGACAGCAGACCGTTTGCAAGGGGCGAAAACGCCACAAATCCGATCTGCAATTCCTCCAGTACGGGAAAAAGTGCTTCATAACCCCGGTACATCATATGATAGCGGTTCTGAATTGCTGTCACGGGGCAGACCGCATTGGCACGGCGGATAATCTCCTCATTCACCTCGGACAGTCCCCAATGGGTGATCTTGCCCTCTCGGATCAGGTCAGCCATGACACCTGCGACCTCCTCAACAGGCACATCGGGATCCTGCCTGTGCTGATAATAGAGGTCGATATGGTCGGTCTGTAAACGGCGCAGACTTCCCTCAACTGACTTGCGTATCTGCTCCGGTCGGGAATCGGGTATCACAGGCTTGTTGACAGTCGGTGCAGACACATCGAACTTCACACCAAATTTTGTCGCAAGCACGATCTTGTTGCGGTACGGCTTCAATATTTCACCGAGCATTTCCTCGTTGTGGTGCGGACAGTCAGGCTCTCCGTAGACCTCCGCTTTGTCACAGAACGTGCAGCCCTTTTCGATCGCTGTTTCGATGAGCTTTTTCGCTTCATCGGGCGTACACTGGTTACCGTAAGCGTGGCTCATTCCCATACAGCCGAGACCAATTGCACTGACTTCCAGATCTTTACCGATGATTCTTTGATTCATAACGATTCCTCTCTTCCTGTTGTTTCAGTTTAATTCGTGTTTTTCCGCCCAGGCGGTCACATCGTCCTCAGCGGTCGTGACTCTGTTCGCAGCGACCGTGAAGCCGTCATCAATGACCTTTACATCGGGTTCAAGCTCCCTGATCGTTGCAGGAGAGCCTGTCAGATAACTTCCTGCGTGCGTGGAGCAAGGAATGATCGTCTTTCCTGCGAGATCGTATTCGTTAAAGAAGCTGTAAACAGCCTGCGGCATGGTGTACCACCAATCTGGGAACACCACAATGATCGTGCTGTACTGATCGAGGTTCTCAATATGCGAAGTCAGTGCCGGCAATACATCGTTGTCCTGCTCGTCCTTTGCATAATCCGCAAGATCGTTATATTCCAGCGGATAATCGACTTCCGTGCGGATAGAGAACAGGTCGGAGCGAGTATGATTGTGGATCATGTTCGCAAGAACCTCCGCAGCACCCATATTCTCACCATTCCATGTGGTCAGTGTTGCAGAGGAAATTGCATCAACGCCGCTGTTTTCCGCCGGGGTGAAATAAGCGATGAGAATATCATTTTTCTGCTCCCGATTCTGGAGGTCAAGTCCTGTTGCCCATGACTGCACTGATTCCTTTTCTTGTTCTGATACTGCCGTAGTCGTTTCTGTTTTTGTCGCTTGTGTTGTTTCAGCTTTTGAACCTGTTGTTACCTGACTTCCGCAGCCTGTGAGCAGTACTGCGATCATCAGGAATGGAATCATGATTTTTATTGTATGTTTCATAAGCAATACCTCCGTTTCGGTTTTCTTTACCTATATTATAGCAAAACGGAGACCTCATGAGAAGTCTCCGTTTGTTATGACCTATTAACCTTTGGGTTATTACTTATTCAGCTTTTTCACCGCATTCAGGAACCGCTTCACGGTCTTGCTCGGTTTCGGTGCATGAAGCAGACCGAAGGGCATGGAATAGTCCCAGTCCACTGGCAGCGTTTTCAGCCGCGGGTGGACATTCGACCACATATCAATACACATCAGGGCATGATCGCTGTTCTCGCAATCGTTGAACACCGAGAGATTGATGAAATCAAATGTCACGATGTTGATCTCAGGGTGTTCTTCCGTGAGCCATTTGCGAAGCCTGTCCGTTTCCTCGTTCCAGCCCTCACGGATCAGCATGATCGACCTGCCGTGCAGGTCTTCCACAGTCAGCCTGTCTTTTTTCGCAAGAGGATCATAGACCGATACTGCACAGCGCATAGGTACATCTGATACGAACTGCGCCGCACACTGCCAGTTTTTCAGTGCCCGTTCATCATAAACTCCGCACACGATGTCAATGTTCTTTCCCATGTTTTTGAGTATCTCTCTTGCGTTTTCGGGCGTGTTCTCAAAGGGGACAAGCTGAAATTTGATGTCGGGGATCTCCTCTCTGATCTTTGTCCACATATCCACAATGGTCTGTCCGGGTGTCATGGTCGATGTACCGATACGAAGCACAGAGGGTTGTGTGTCATCGGCTTTCTTCGCCCGCTCCACCGATTCACGGCAATAGGCGATGATATACCGCGCATCCTCATAGACCGACTGTCCTGCCTTTGTGAGCTGTAATCCTCTGTGCGTGCGTGTAAACAGGCGGACGCCGAGACTGTCTTCAAGCAGATTGATCTGCTTGATGACCGCAGGCGGCGAGATAAACAGTGCTTCCGCCGCTTTATTGAAGCTGCCGCTGTCTGCGACAACAATGAACGTGTCGAGCTGGTGGTTATACATGAGGTTTTCCTTTCTAAGATAAATCAGAATATTCTTTCATCTCGTACAAAATCCATCCTTATAAAAAAACTGCGTAAAGCCTCTGCTGCAAGCACGTCCGTTTCCGCGGTCCTTTGTATCGTATTCCAAAACAATAGTCTGCTTATCCAGGCAATCCGCATACAGCTCTCTGGGTATTTGCACCATATACATCGGCAAATACAGCCCGTCAAGAGAAGCCTCATATATTTTCTGTAAGGAAATCACTTCTGTCTTTCTTCCGTTTACATAAACCGTAACATCTTCTTTTGCAATTTCCGGTGCAATATCCGTTATATGGATATTTTCTTCGCCGACTACAGTGTCGTATTCTTCTTTTTTGAAATAAACCATCGGACGAAAGGTAAGAAACAGCGTTTGTATACCCCCATTATTTACACTCACATTTAACGAATACACCTCACCACTGCCGATTCTTAAATCAATAACCTCATCCCGGTCCGCAATAATATTCCAGCCCCAGCATTCCAGAGAGCTAATTCCATAGGTATTATCATCTGAATACATGGCATTATAGCTCCCGGCTGGCACACGAAGACTATATCGTCCGTTCAAATCCGTCCATGTGCCCATAATAAACGGCGAGGCATCAAAACCATAGCGATATAACATCACAACCGCCGGAAAAGGCTTTTCGTCAAAATCCGATACCTGTCCCGAAAATGTATAATACTTACATTCCGTTTCAAAAGTTTCTTCTTTACCTCCCACTTCATAGATAACCCGTAACATATCCGGCTCACAATCTTTATCTTCACGGATTTTAAACACTGCTCCATATCCGCTTTTTTGAAAACTAACATCCACATTGTCCCCGTTCCCGAAAACCGTGATGTCCTTATCAAATACCGCCTCTCCTTTACATATCCCCAAAATATGAAAGGATACCGGAAACGCCAACTCTTCAAATTCGCAGTAAATCCCCACATGGGACTTTGGTACAACCATATCCGGTTGCAAAATCTCACTTTCCTTCTGGGTATAGTTAAAATACCACGCATCCTTTACCTTCATCATTTTCCTCCGTAAGTCAAAATATTCTAACAGTTTGTCAAATTCCGATTTATACCAGTACCTTCTAGCTCTATTTCTATTATATCACACAAAAACAGAAAAAGCAAGCATAAACCCAAAGGTTCACACTTGCTTTTTTCGATCACCAGTTTTTTGTTTCCTTCTCACTGCGATTGTTCTTCTTGCGTTCCTCGACCATTTTCACGAACCACTCCACCATTGCAGGATCGTAGTGCGAGAAGAATGCGCTTGTCGCCGTGTCGAGAGCGGCGATCGCTGTCATATCTTCATCAGAGAGCGTGAAGTCGAAAACGTCGATGTTCTGTATCATTCGCTCTCTGTGTGTGGACTTCGGCAGTACCACAACACCTCGCTGGATATTCCAGCGGAGCATGACCTGAGCAGCGGTCTTGCCATATTTTTTGCCGATATTTATGAGCGTTTCATTCTCAAACAGACCTCCTCTGCCCTCGCCGAAGGGCGCCCACGCCTCACACTGTACGCCGTACTTGTCCATGTACTCCTTGGCGACCTTCTGCTGATTGAGGACATGAGTTTCCACCTGATTTACCATCGGCACGATATTCGCAAAGCTGGCAATGTCAACCAGTCTGTCAGGGTAGAAATTCGACACGCCGATCGCACGGAGAACGCCCTCGTTGTAAAGCTCCTCCAATGCACGGTATGCGCCGTAATAATCGCTGAACGGCTGGTGCAGGAGCATAAGATCGAGATAGTCGGTTTTCAGCTTTTCAAGCGAGGTGTAGACCGACTTCTTGCACTCCTCATAGCCGTAATGTTCCACCCAGACCTTAGTTGTCAGGGAAATATCCTCCCTCGGAATACCTGACTTTGCGATAGCTGCACCAACTTCTTCCTCGTTGAAATAGCTCTGTGCGGTGTCGATCAGGCGATAGCCCACCGAAAGCGCATCGGTCACGCATCTCTCGCACTCGTCTTTTGTCACCTGATACACGCCGTAGCCGAGCATGGGCATTTTGATCCCGTTGTTAAGCTGTACATATTCCATAGTTGACCTCCCGTTAGTCATTGATATATCCCTGACCTTTCAGCCAGTTCGTTACTTCATTCAAATCGGTGTTGTTTCCGTTGAAGCCTTCTGTAACTGTCGCTCCGTCACATTCTTCTTTCAGCAGCTCATAACACCCCAGATCGAAGTTCTTTGAGTGTATTATACCATGAAAAGAGGGCTTTGAGAAGTTTCGATTGGTTATATGGTTTTAACTTTTGGGTTATAACTTGCTGTAATTATGGATCATCAAAGGGCTATGCCTTCCGTACATGGTCACGGAGGACATAGCCCTTTTCTTATGCTATGGTGAGCATTCTGCGCTTGTTGTTTTCCATAATGGAATCCTCCTTGTACATACTGCTTACACGGCACTGCCGTGACATATTCTTTTGATATGTATCGGAGACGGCATTTTGTGCTTATCTTACGAAAATGGAAAAACGGCAGCGAGATTGACCGTCGCCGTCGTTTTGTTCGTGTTTTTAATGACCGATGCCGCCCTGTTTCGGGGCCGCATCGTTAGCAGCAGATCAGCTCGTTGCGTATCACTTCCTCTGCCTGTGCTTTCAATATGTTCATCAAGCCTACCCACTTCATCGGGTTCTCGGATTTCAGACGCTCCGTCACGCCTGCCGACTTCGCCAGTCTTGGCAACATCACATTCAAGCGTTGGTGTGCGGCTTCGTCTGTGTCCGACAAGTGCGCGTTCAGAGTTCCTCGCAGGAGCATTGACTGATAGGTCGCCCTGCGATTCTTCTTCAAGTAATCGAGCCGGAGTAGTCCGTACTTCCCGATAGGTTTCTGCTCCGGCAGTTCCTAATCCGGAAGATACGTCTGTGTTGCGTTGTCCAGTCGGTAGATTATTCCGTTCTCAGTCACTGTCTGCGGTAATCCTTTTGTCATAGTCTGCGCCCCTTTCAATACATGGTTGGTTTCCTCGCTTTTACATAATAGCACTTTTAAGTGTCAAAGTCAAGAGGTTTGGTATTCTTTTTCAAAAGTTTCTTATTCAGCTGAAAACTGCCCTGCTAACAGGGAGAATATCACTACTGTCTATTCCGCAGTATGGATATATGGCTAATGTTATGTGACTGTTAAATGCTCCTGTTAACAGGGCATTATTAATGGCGAAATGGCACCGAAATGCAACAGTTACGGTGAACGAAGCGTTCACCGTGCCAGCAAATTAAAATTGGGAGAAAAACAGCGGGTGCAGGGTACCTCCGAAATAGGCGAATCCGGGTGGAAAATCGCTGTTTTTGCGTTCTGCGCCGTTCAAAATGCACGGGTAATGATATTACTCTACCCACATATCAAAAGCGGCTCAGAGAGCGATTTTCTTTCGGTCTGCACCGTAGCGGGCAGCAGCTTATGTAGTAATGCTGGTATTCCCGCTTGTTAAATAAACATCAGATACGACTTTTGTAATTGTTTCCCCAAGCCTGCATAGCGTCAAGTATCGGGCGCATACTTTCTCCAAGCTCGCTGAGCGCATATTCCACCCTCGGCGGTACTTCGGGATAAACGGTGCGTGTGATGATGCCGTCGGATTCCATCGAGCGAAGGCTGTCGGTGAGAACCTTCTGACTGATGCCTTCAAGCGACTTCATCAGCTCATTGAACCGCCACGGGCGGACAAGCAGATTTCGCAGTATCAGCAGTTTCCACTTATTTCCGATGAGCTGTACGGTAGTAGCCACAGGGCATTCCGGCAGTTCTTCTTTTTTTATCATGGCGATTATCCTCCAATAGTTTAAATTTGAATGTAACATTCATTTTTGAATATTATAGCATATTTAAATAATTTTTTCAAGACTTTTCCGCGCAGTTATCCAATACTTACTTTTTTGTAACTATCCCACAAAAAAGTGCGTACTTCACAAGCCCTGAAAAGTATGATATAGTTATATCAGCGGGAACGGAAAGTACCCGAAATAATTTCAAGGAGGCTTTCATCATGAGTGAAATGCTTAAAAGAGTAGCAGAATTTGGTTCCGAAAACAGTGCCTGCGGTTCCGCAGACCCCAAGCCCTCCGCTTGCGGCTCGGCTGATCCCAAGCCCTCCGCTTGTGGCTCGGCTGATCCCAAGCCCTCCGCTTGCGGCTCGGCTGATCC
>CAMVNQ010000021.1 GCA_947168885.1 uncultured Clostridia bacterium
TGAATTTCAAGGGTCGTTAATTCGTTCTTGTCTGCTGTTCAATTTTCAAGGTGCCTGCTGTCTTTTCATCTGACAGCTTTAATATTTTACCACATTCTTTTCGGTTTGTCAAGTCTTTTTTTCAAATTTTTTGAAAAAATTTTTCATTTCGACACCGCCTCAACATTCCTTTGCGAAGTGGAATGCATTTATTATATCACACCACGTACTACTTGTCAAGGGGGTAAAACCGCTTTCTACATTTACATCATTTTACACCACTATTATTACCAGCCTGTTAGGCGATATTCACCAACCCTGCTGTAATATTCCTGATATTAGCTTTTACGCGTTATTACTACACACCGACATTGCTGTAGCACAAATTAGCACAAAAAACGCGCTGCCAATTGAGCAGCGCGTTCTTTATCATATTTATCAGCTCTCAAGGAAACCGAAGTTCGACTTACCGGACTTCTTGATCTTATACATTGCGTCGTCCGCCTGACCAATGATCTCCTCAACACGCTTGGTGTTATCCTTGATAACGGAGATACCGATCGATACATTAACCGTAAGATGGTCACCGGAATCGCTGTCGAAACCTTCCTTAAGGGTATTGAGTATCTGCTCTGCAACAAGCGCAGGATCATGATTATCCGAATCCTTGATGCATACTATGAACTCATCACCGCCATAACGTCCTACCATACCCTTGTCGCCTACAGCATTCTTTATGGTAGTTGCTGTAAAGCGGAGTACCTGGTCACCGGTAGCATGGCTGTACTGGTCGTTGTAGAACTTGAAATCATCAATATCAACGAACAGGATAGCAAACTCGCTCTTTCTTGCTGCGATAAGCTCGATCTCGTTATTGATCGCAACTTCAATAGTTTCACGGTTGAATACATTTGTGAGAGAATCGAACGAAGCACGTGCTGTCAGAATATTCTCACTCTTCTTTGCACGGTCTATATCAACGATAACGCCGACGATCTTGACAGTCTTTCCTTCCTGGTCAACGATCGATGATGTACGGATAAGTACCCATATATAGTCGCCGTAGATATTCTTTATACGATATTCGTTGTGCTTGAAGTTCTCGCCTTTTTCGAGCTTCTGCAGATCTGAAGTATATCTGTCCGCGTCTTCGGGATGCACCTTACACTTGATAAGGAAGCTGTCCGCAAAGTGGTCTGACGGAGCACGGTAGCTGAACTTCTTGTTGAAGTTGTTGGAGAACGATACTTCCTTTGTAGCAAGGTTCCATTCAAAGATGATATTGTCGGACATATCTATGATCGTTCTGTAACGCGACTCACTGACGATGATATTATCGACTATATCGTTGAATACTCGTGCAATATCGCCGTATTCGTTTCTTGACATAATATCAACACGTGCATCGTGGTCGCCTCTGCTGATCTTTATAAGTATATCCTGTATTTTATAGAGAGGCTTTGTTACGATTATTATACCTATAATAGTAGCAACAATGCAGATTATTACCATTGCTACCGCTATACCTACAACGCTGTTAAAAGCAGGAACGGAGAACTGTACAGCCTTGATGCTCTCCTGGTTTACTACAGCTTTCCAGCCGCTCTCGGATGAAGCAGCGAAAGCTATGATCTCACCGTCGTCTGTAACGTATCTCGCGGGAACTGCTGCAGCATTTGCAGCAACGTCCTTATACACAGCGAACTGTGTGGAAGCAGTACCTGCATCATAGTTTCCGCCGTATGTCTGACCTGTAACGCCAATAGAATTGAGCGGATCAACTACGAATATAAGGCCCTTGGACTGCTGGATTATGTTTGCAATACCGTCGTTCTTGAATACAAGTCCGACGAAGAATTTGTTTATCCTGCCTCTTACGGATACTCCCCATTCCTTTTTCGAGCCCTCCTCAGTGAAAATGACCGGAGTTCTCTCGGGAGCTTCAGTATTGCATATACCGGATGCGTTCGTTACGCTGTCACTTGAACCGCTTGCTATAACGACATTCTTTGCTTCATCATAGATTACGGCGCTTGTAAGAGTTCCGGACTTAGTGAGAGCATTGAGAGTATTGCTTACTGTTTCATACTCACTGCTTCCTGATCTGAAACTTCCGGACGTAAATGTCTGCACCTCGGGAAGTGATGTAATCACATCAAACCTGTCCGCAATATCATTTGCGTAGGTGTTAAGGCTTGCCGCCTGAACAACTGCGACATCCGAAAGATATCTCTCGAATATTCCCTGTGCGGACGATGTAAGCTGTATATTCAGCAATACACTGAATCCCGTCACAGTCGCAATGAGCAGTAAGGAAGCAATAATTATAAGCTTGATCTTGATCTTCATATTTGTTAACACTCTCCAGTTCAATATGATACACTCGGGTCAGAGCATAGCTCACCCATTTAATATATAATATCACAAAAATCACGTCTTGTAAATGATTTAGCAGGATTTTGTAAGTTTGACTTAAAACCACCATGCCTTTTTGGTCATTTTAACAATACGATATTATCATTTTTAAGTAATGTATCCTCAACAACAGACGCTTGCAAGTAATATTTATCAAGGCTCCCCCACCGCGCGGCAGGAGAGCCTTAAAACGCTATTCCTTATATTACATTCCGAATCCTTTTTTAAGGTCATCGGTGAACTTCTTGAGACGGTTCATAAATCCCGTCTGCTTTTCATAATTCTTCTCGGTGAGCTGCTCGGAGAAAGCTATAAGAGCGTCCTTTTGCTTCTTGTTGAGGTTCTTCGGTACTTCAAGCGTTACTTTTACAAGCTGATCGCCGCGTCCTTCCCTCTGAAGCTTTTGAATACCCTTTCCGCGTAGTCTGAATACAGTATCCGGCTGAGTTCCCGCCGGGACTGTGTATGTTACGTTTCCGTCGATAGTCGGCACAGTTATCTCGTCGCCGAGCACCGCCTGTGAATATGTTATCGGTATCTCCGTCCATACGTCAAACCCGTTTCTCTCGAAAAGCGGATCTTTCTTTACAAAGATCTTTACATTGAGGTCGCCCCTCTGACCGCCGTTCTGACCCATATTTCCCTGCCCTGCGACGCGGAGTATCTGTCCGTCGTCGATACCGGCGGGTATGTTCACGGTTATGGACTGCTTCTTCTGAACGCGTCCGGTTCCGCGGCAGGTCTGACACGGCGTGTCAATTGTCTTGCCCTTGCCGCCGCACTTTCCGCAGGTGCGCGTTGACTGCATATTTCCGAAGACAGTACGCTGGTTGAAGCGTATCTTTCCTGTACCGTTGCAGTCCGGACAGGTCTTTGGTGTAGTACCGGGCTTTGCTCCGTTGCCGTTACAGGTATCACATGTTTCCGAACGGTTCACATCTATGGTTATCGAAACGCCCTTGCAGGCTTCCATGAAGCTTATCGTATAGCTCGTCGAAATATCCGAACCGCGTCTCGGAGCATTCGGGTTCGCACTTGTACGCGATCCCATACCGCCGCCGAAGAACGAATCGAAAATATCTCCGAGGTCTATGCCGTCGCCCGAGGAAAATCCGCCGAAACCGCCGAAGCCTCCGAATCCGCCGCCGGCACCTCCCGCACCGTAGGACGGGTCAACGCCTGCATGGCCGAACTGGTCATAGCGCTGTCTCTTCTGCGGGTCGGAAAGTACATCGTTAGCCTCGTTGACTTCCTTGAATTTCTCCGCAGCATCGGGGTCATCGGGGTGAAGATCGGGGTGATACTTCTTCGCCATCTGACGGTATGCTTTCTTTATTTCTTCTTCCGAGGCGCCCTTCTGTATCCCGAGGACTTCATAATAATCACGTTTTTCCGCCATACTTACCTCCAGTTCCAAAGTCTTTGGCTTTGGAAAATGCACAATCCATAATGCATAATGCACAATTTATATGCATTGTGAATAGCGCATTGTGAATTGGCTAAAGTGCCGTCGGGCGTCTGTCCGACAGCACTTTGCCATTATACATTATCAGTTTGCGTCTTTATAATCCGCATCAACGATGTTGTCATCGCCGGGGTTGCCGCCCATAGAGCTTGTACCCGCGCCCTGAACATCGGGACCTGCAGCTCCCGGCTGTGCTCCGGTCTGCTGATATACCCTCTGTGCCACTTCATAGAACGCCTTCTGAAGCTCGTCCTTTGCGCTCTTTATAGCGTCGATATTGTCGCCCTTGAGAGCTTCCTTGAGTGCTTCAAGCTTCGGGTTAACGGCATCCTTGTCGGACTGTGATACTTTGTCGCCGAAGTCGTTCATAGACTTCTCGACCTGATATACCATCTGATCCGCTTCGTTGCGCGCATCGATCTCTTCCTTCTTCTTTGCGTCTTCCGCAGCATAAGCTTCCGCATCCTTTACCGCGCGGTCAATATCTTCCTTGCTCATGTTAGTGGAAGCAGTGATGCTGATGTGCTGCTCCTTGCCGGTGCCGAGATCCTTTGCGGAAACGTTGACGATACCGTTCGCGTCTATATCGAACGTTACCTCGATCTGCGGTACGCCTCTGGGAGCGGGAGCGATTCCGTCGAGTCTGAATGTGCCTATCGACTTGTTGTCCTTCGCGAATTCACGCTCACCCTGTAAGATGTTTATATCAACGCTGGGCTGGTTATCAACGGCTGTCGAATAAACCTGTGTCTTCTTGGTCGGGATAGTTGTGTTTCTCTCGATCATTCTCGTGCACACGCCGCCGAGAGTCTCGATACCGAGAGACAGAGGAGTTACATCAAGGAGAAGAAGTCCTGTAACTTCCTTGTTGAGAACACCGCCCTGGAGAGCTGCACCCATTGCTACGCACTCATCGGGGTTGATGCCCTTGAACGGATCTTTTCCGAGATAGCCCTTGACCGCGTCCTGAACTGCGGGGATACGTGTCGAACCGCCGACGAGAAGTATCTTGTCTATCTCGCTGAGCTTAAGTCCGCTGTCTGCAACCGCCTGCTTCAGCGGTCCCATTGTAGCTTCTACAAGGTCTGCTGTGAGCTCATTGAACTTTGCTCTCGAAAGAGTTACGTTAAGGTGCTTCGGACCTGTTGCGTCCGCAGTGATATAAGGGATATTCACATTTACGGAAGTTGAGTTGGAAAGTGCGATCTTCGCCTTTTCCGCTTCGTCCTTAAGTCTCTGCATAGCGAACTTGTCATTTCTGAGGTCAACGCCGTCGGACTTCTTGAACTCATTTACGAGGAAGTCGATAACTCTCTGGTCGAAGTCGTCGCCGCCGAGGTGGTTGTTTCCTGCTGTTGCGAGAACTTCCTGAACACCGTCGCCTATCTCGATAACGGATACATCGAATGTACCGCCGCCAAGGTCATATACAACGATCTTCTGGTCGTTTTCCTTGTCTATACCGTATGCAAGAGCCGCAGCTGTAGGCTCGTTGATTATTCTGTGAACTTTGAGACCCGCGATCTGACCGGCATCCTTTGTTGCCTGTCTCTGGGAGTCTGTGAAGTAAGCAGGTACAGTGATGACTGCGTCAGTTACCTTTTCACCGAGATAGCTCTCTGCTTCTGTCTTAAGTTTCTGAAGTATCATAGCGGATATTTCCTGCGGAGTGTACTTCTTGCCGTCTATATCCACTTTATAATCGCTGCCCATGTGACGCTTGATCGAGATTATCGTTCTCTCGGGGTTTGTGACAGCCTGGTTCTTTGCGAGCTGACCTACAAGTCTTTCGCCGTCCTTTGTGAAAGCGACAACGGAAGGTGTTGTTCTGCTGCCCTCGCTGTTGGTGATGACTGTTGCCTCGCCGCCCTCTATAACGGATACGCACGAGTTGGTAGTACCTAAGTCGATACCTATTATCTTGCTCATAATAATTGCCTCCTGTTTATATTTATTTGTTTTGAAGTTTCAATTCGATCATTGCCGAACGCGGTACCAGAATTCTTTATCCGGTATGCTACTGCGCTACAGACACCATTGCAAATCTAATTACCTTTGTACCTATGCGGTAGCCGTTCTGGAACACGTTCACGATCTTTCCGCTCTCGTGGTCGTCGCTCTGTACCTGCTGTACAGCCTGATGCATAGCGGGATCGAAATCCTCTGCGGGAACTTTCTCTACGCCGAGCTTTTCAAGCGTTGCCATGAACGAATCGTATATCATCTGTACGCCCTTCTTGTAGCCTTCATCGCTGCATTCCGCCGCAAGTGCTCTTTCAAGATTGTCGAGCACCGGCAGGAAATCGCTTACGACTCTTGCTGTTATGTCGGGCATAAGCTCCGCCTTTTCCTTGGCTGTACGCTTGCGGTAGTTATCATACTCCGCCATGTTGCGCATGAGCTGTTCCTTCAGCTTAGCGACCTCGTCATCCTTTTTATCATCGACTGCGGACTCTTCGACCACCTCTGCTTCACAAGCTTCGGTCTCCTGCGACTCCTCTGCAGCCTTTTCCTCGGTCACTTCCGTTTCTTCATTTTTTTCATGCTTGAGTTTTTCTTTTATCTCACTCAATTTCGTCTTCCTCCTTTTCATCGGTAAAATCATCTCCTTCCGAACTGCCGCCTTCTCTTGAGAGAAGATCGGTAACTTTATCGGTGAAATATTCTATATAAGGAATGATCTTTTTATATTCAAGTCTCATCGGACCAATGACTCCGAAGCCTCCGACATTTTCTCCGTCCTTACTGAACGTACCGGTTATCATGCTCGAATTCGAGATGACGAACGTATCGTTTTCCTTACCGAAAAGAACGTTTATTCCGGAGAACGTATTATCGAACGCCTGCGTAAGTGCTTCCTTCTTACGGAGCACTGCCGCGATCTCTGTTCCTTTGAGTTCGCTGCATTCTATAAGGTTTTCCTCGCCCTCGATATGCACCCTCTCGCTGACCATATCGGCGGAAAGTTCCGCGATTCCCTTTAGCAGCGGCGAAAGCGTTATCATATAGCTTCCGAGCGCAGCCGAGAGATTGTCGATATACGAATCGGAAAGTTCGTTCAGGTTCACGCCCTGAAGGTTGTCGTTCACAAAGCTTCTGAAAAAGTCCATCTGCTCATGCGTAAGGTCGAACGAAAGTCTGCAGACGCGGTTCTTTACTCCGCCGCCGGAAGTCATCATCATAAGAACGTACATCCTGCGTCCGGTGGGTATAACCTCGACCTTTGTGATAACGGAGAATTTTCCGGAATCGTTTGCCGAGACTATCGCGCATTTTGTAAAATCTGCGAGGGCTCTTGCGGCATTTTCTATTATGACCTCATCGGTCATGCCCTCCATATCCTCGAAGATGCTGTCTATCCTCTGCTTATCGGCTTCGGGTATCTGCTTTTCGGCGAGTCTGCTTATATAAAGGCGAAGTCCCTTATAAGTCGGGACACGTCCCGCCGAGGTGTGCGGATGTTCAAGAAGCCCCTGCTGTTCAAGCGCCGCCATTTCGTTTCTTATAGTCGCGGACGAGACCTGAATGTCGAGAAGCTCCTGTACAGCTTTGGAGCCGATAGGTTCTCCGGTACGGATATACTCATCTACTATCGTATCGAGTATCTTGTATGCTCTTCTTTCCAAGTTCATCGCCCTCTTTCCGAAGCGTCGGAGCTGCTTTCCTTTCCGAAGCAGGTCGATTAGCAGTCATTTCTTATGAGTGTTAGCACTTTTTATCTCTGAGTGTTAGCACTCTTTCTCTCCGAGTGCTAAACATACTATATCACTTTTTTTCTCCGTTGTCAATAGTTTTTTGAAAAAAATTTTGCAATATACGGTCACATGGCTGATTATTGACATTTGCGAGGCATTGTGATATAATTTACTAATGTACGATAAATCGGGATTTGGCGGAGGCAACAATGGTAAAAGATTATGAAACAGATAAACCAATTCTTGAAACCGACAGATTGATTATCCGTCCGCTTAACGAAAACGATGTAGCTGATTTAAAAGAGTGGCTTGGGAGAGAAGAAATCTATACATATTGGGGAAGAAAAGCAAGCAAGGGCGAGAAAAATCCTGAACTTCTGTTTATTGACGCTCGCCCTTGGGTAAAAAGGAAACCTTCTCCTGATTTTGATTGGGGAATTGTATTGAAAGAATCCAATAAAGTGATAGGTATGATTGCAGTATTTAATATCCAGAATGCCAGAATGGGCGATATAGGATACAGAGTTAATCCTGAGTACTGGAATATGGGAATTACTACGGAAGCTTTGAAGGAAGTGCTGCGGTTTATATTTGAGAACACAGAAATGGACCGATTGAACGGACGTGTGGATGTACGAAATGTTGCTTCAAATAAAGTTATGGAAAAATGTGGTTTTATAAAAGAAGGAACAGTTCGTCAAGGAAAAATGGTTTCGGTTTATTGTAACTATAATATCTACGGTATGCTCAGAGAAGATTATATGAGTATGCAAGGTATAAACAGCTAGATAAATTCTGATTTATCATTGTAAACATTATTTATTAAAAGGAGTGTTTTTATGAACGATTTTCTCTCTCTCTCAAAAGCACGCTATTCCGTTCGCGGCTTTGACGGCTGCGAAATACCGCAGGAGCACATCGACAAGATCATAGAAGCCGGTATCGCCGCTCCCACAGGCGTGAACTACCAGCCCATAAAGATCTGGGTGTTCAGAAGCGATGAAGCACGCGAAAAGCTGCTGTCCTGCACGAAAATGAAGTTCATCGAGCCCGCTAAAGTGATTTTCGCGATAGGCGCCGATCCGACGCACTCATGGGTGCGCCCGTCAGACGGGAAGAATTTTGCTGATGTTGACGCGGCTATCGTGATAACTCACATGATGCTTGAGATACATGACCTCGGCTACGGTTCGACATGGATCGGTCATTTCGATGTGAACGCGCTCGCCGAGCTGTACCCGGAAACAAAGGAATACAGCATGATAGGACTGCTCCCCGTAAGCGGTATCGCTATGGAGCCCTCCGAGCGCCACGCGAAGAGAAAGCCTGTCAAAGAGATAGTCACAGAGCTTTGATACAAAATAAAACTCCGGTACTTTACAGTATCGGAGTTTTTGATTTATTCTTCGGTTCCGGGAGTCTTGTCGTTTCCCTCAAATCCGTCGCCCACGGGCTCAGCTTCAACAGTCGCGGCAGGCGCATCATACTCGTTCTTCATGAGCTTTTCAAACAGATCGCCATCCATTTTCTCATTGTTGATGAGGTACTGTGCAACACGTTCGAGACAGTCGCGGTGAGTTTCAAGAATGTTTCTTGCCGACTCATAAGCCGTTTCGACAAGCTCGCGTATCTCTGCGTCTATCTCAGCAGCTATATTTTCGGAATAGTTCCTGCCGTGCGAATAATCGCGTCCGAGGAACACCTCAGCATCGTTTGTGCCGTAAACGATAGGTCCGAGTTTCTCGCTGAAACCATAACGAGTGACCATGCTTCTCGCAACATTCGTAGCGCGCTCTATATCGTTCGATGCTCCGGTCGATATGTCATCAAGAACGACCTTCTCCGCAACACGTCCGCCAAGCAGTACAACGAGCGTTTCTTCCATTTCCGTCTTGCTTCTGTAATTCTTGTCGTGGTCGGGAAGCGACATCGTGAATCCGCCTGCCGAACCGCGCGGTATAATGGTGATGTGGTGAACCCTATCCTGTGTCGGGCAGTAGTATGTGCAGACTGCGTGACCGGCCTCGTGATAAGCTGTAAGTCGCTTTTCGTTCTCTGTAACGACTCTCGATTTCTTTTCAGGACCCGTTACTACCTTGATAGCTGCCTCTTCCACATCCTCCTGCACGATAGCCTTTCTGTTCTTTCTCGCAGCAAGAAGTGCGGCTTCGTTCACGAGGTTCTCAAGATCTGCACCGGTAAATCCCGCAGTTGATTTCGCGATAGTCGCGAGGTTTATGTCGGGCGAGAGCTTCTTGTTCTTTGTATGGACTTTGAGTATCTCTTCCCTGCCCTTTATATCGGGATAGCTTACAACGATCTGTCTGTCGAAACGGCCGGGACGGAGCAGCGCGGGGTCAAGTATATCGCGTCTGTTTGTCGCTGCCATTACAATAATGTTCTGGTTCTCGGTAAAGCCGTCCATTTCTACGAGGAGCTGGTTAAGTGTCTGCTCACGTTCATCGTGACCGCCGCCGAGACCTGCGCCTCTCTGTCTTCCGACAGCATCTATCTCATCTATGAATACTACAGACGGAGTATGCTTCTTTGCCTGATCGAAAAGGTCACGGACACGGGACGCACCGACACCGACAAACATCTCAACGAAGTCCGAACCGCTTATGGAGAAGAACGGAACGCCCGCTTCACCTGCCACAGCCTTTGCAAGCAGAGTCTTACCTGTTCCGGGAGGTCCCACAAGCAGCACGCCCTTCGGTATGCGTGCGCCGAGCTCCTGATACTTGCGGGGATTCTTCATGAAATCAACGATCTCTTCAAGCTCCTGCTTCTCTTCGTCCGCGCCCGCCACATCAGCGAATGTGACTTTCTTTCCGTTTGCGGGCTGGTTGCGTGTATTTGCGCGTGAGAACTGGCTCATCTTTCCGCCGCCCGTAGTCTGGCGCATGATGATGAATGTGAAGCCTATCATAAGCGCGATAAGTATTAGATACGGGATAAAGCTTATGAGGAAAGAATTGTCTTTTATAGGATGATAATCGAATTCAAGCTTCTGGCTCGGGTTGTCCTTGTTGTAAGCCTCACGATAGCCGTCGATATCGCTCAGGAATACACTTACATTCGGTACCGCGTAGCGATACTTTGAGTCGTCGCCGAGATCCTTTGTACGGAAGTCGAGCTGACCGCTTCCGAGGTCGAGTTCGAACCACTTTACAGTCTTTTTGTCATACTCGTCGAGAAGCTCCGAGTAAGTCTTATTCCACGCCATCACCTTGCTGTCGCTGCTGTACGGAGCGATACTGTTGAGTATCGCGATAAGACCGCACACAAGGAGCGCAATGATAACGATATAGATTATTATGCCTTTGATCTTGTTTGACTGCATTTAAACCGCCTTTCCGAATAACACAATGCCATTCCGAAATATGTTCTTTACATTATTATGCCTCAGCGCTCATATATTTCTCTTTTAAGAACGCCTATGTATCTAAGATTACGGTACTTTTCCGCATAGTCAAGCCCGTAGCCTATAACAAACTCATTGCCTACATCAAAGCACTTGTAGTCAGCCTTAACATCGGCAGCTTTTACCGCTGTCACCTTGTCGAGAAGAGTGCATATCTTCACGGATGCCGCGCCCTTTGAGGAAAGATGCTCCTTTACAGATGCGAGCGTTCTTGCGGTATCGAGAATATCCTCAACGATTATCACGTCGCGCCCCGTCACATCGGCATCAACATCTTTCATTATCTTGACTGTCCCTGAAGAGACTGCGGCGTTTCCGTAAGATTTTGCGACCATGAAATCAAGGTCACAGCTAAGATCTATCGCACGCACAAGGTCTGACATAAATATGAACGAACCTTTAAGAACACCCACGATAAGCGGATTTTTTCCTTTATAATCGTCCGCAATGCGCTTTCCGAGCTCATTTACCGCTTTTCTTATATCTTCCTCCGAAAAAAGGATCCTTTCAACGTCGTTATGCATCTTTTTTCTCCCGTTTCTGTGCAGGATACGTTGATCAGCACCATCGAAATATATCGTTTCTTTCCCAATCCGTGCGCTGCTAACAACGCACCATTGAATAAGTATATCACATCTTTATGAAAAAATCAACACATAAAATGTTGAAAAAATGAAAATTATATTAAATAATGTGAAAAATTGGTATCAAGAACGTTCACGATAATGTTGTATCTGCGTATCTACATAAAATATCTTTTTTCTGACAAGCGCAAACTTGTTCTTGCAGAGATTTACCTTTCCCATTCCCTTTTCTATGATGTGTGAGCACTGTCCGACACGCAGTCTCGTCGGCTCAACACCGTTATCTTTCAGTTCCCTCGCGATTATCCTGAAAAGTATCGCCGGTGCAAGCTCTTTCAGTTTCCTGCTGTCGTACCCGTTTTTAAGCACACATTTCTGTGCAGCCTGCTCCGAATACTCGTCAAGGAATGCCGAATCGTCGCCCACCGCCTCGGTCATTCGTGTTACCGCCGCTATAAACGAAGGATTGAACTCCTCAAGCAGAGGTATCAGCTTATGCCGTATGCGATTGCGCGTATAATCATCGGACAGGTTCGAGCTGTCAGTTACAAATTCTATACCGTTCTGCCGGCAGTATTCCTCGGTATCTTCTCTGGTACAGAATATCACCGGACGAATGAACATATCCCTTACCGGCGGTATCCCCGCAAGCCCTTTCGTACCTGTTCCGCGTATCATATTCATGAGGACCGTCTCCGCGTTGTCGCTCGCCGTGTGTGCGGTAGCAAGCTTTCTGCCGTTCCTGCACATCTCCGCGAACTTCTCATACCGAAGCTTCCGCGCAGTCTCTTCTGTGCTCTCGTGCTTCTGCGCGGCACCGCGTACATCTATCGAAAAAACCGTGAGCGGCACGCCTCTTTCCGCACAGAGCGTCCTGACAAAAAGCTCGTCACCGTCGCTTTCCTCACCGCGAAGATTGTGATTTATGTGACACGCTTCAATGTTTATCCCGAGACTGTCTTTAAGCGCAAGGAGCGCCAGCAGCAGTGCACAGCTGTCTGCCCCGCCGCTCAGTCCCACGACCGCGGTATCGCCCTCTTTGAGCATACCGTACTTTTCTATCGCATAACGGACTTTAGTTTCCATATCTCTGCTCCACATCGCTGAATCTTGTGAACTGACCGTCCCAGCGCAGGTTCACAGTAGCAGTCTCACCGTGTCGGTTCTTCGCAACAATGCATTCACAGCTGTCGAGGTTCTCCTCTGACTTCGTATAGTATGCATCGCGGTAAAGGAAAAGGACAATATCCGCGTCCTGCTCGATAGAACCGGACTCACGCAGGTCGGACAGCATCGGCCGCTTGTTCTCTCTTGATTCGGGACCGCGCGAGAGCTGCGAAAGAGTGATGACGGGAACGTTGAGTTCTTTCGCGAGTATCTTCAGATTTCGTGTTATCTCCGAGACTTCGTTCACACGGTTGCCGTCGCGGCGACCGGTGGACATGAGCTGGAGATAGTCTATCACAACGAGTCCGAGCCCGTTGAGTCTGCGCAGCTTTGCTTTCATCTCGCCTATGGTTATGCTCGGCGTATCATCAACATAAAGTTCGATAACATTGAGCATCTCTGCGGCTTCGGTAAGCCCGCGCCACTGCGACGATTCAATTATACCCGTTTTCAGAGCGCTCGAAGAGACCCTGCCCTCCGACGCAAGCATACGCGACACGAGCTGCTCACGCGACATCTCAAGGCTGAACACGGCTACTTTCTTATTTCTGTTCATTCGGGCAGCGTTCACGGCTACGTTCATAGCGAACGATGTTTTTCCCATACCGGGACGCGCCGCGATAAGTATCAGGTCGGACGGGTTGAGACCGTATATCACCTTGTCAAGCGACGGGAAGCCCGAACCCATACCTTTCTTGTTGGCTTCCTCTGGATGCTCGGCAAGGTAAGCGAGGTCCTTCAGCGTCTGACGAAGCGTCGGACCTATATGAAGAAGTCCCTTTATGTCCTTTTCGTTTCGAATGTCATAGATGCGCTTTTCCGCATAGTCGAGCATAGATGTCGGTTCTTCCGTACCCGACGAAGCCTTGTCGAAAATGTCCTTCGACGCGAGTATGAGCTCGCGCATCAGAAACTTCTCGTCAAGTATCTCGGCATAGCTGTCTATCGACGACTTCTCCACCGACATCTCAGAAAGCTTGAACAGGTATGTTCTCGCCGATTCCTGCGAATCGAACACGCTCTGGCGTATGCAGTTCTCTGTGACCGTGACGATATTGACTTCTTCTCCGCCCACAAAAAGCTTCTGCATAACCGCGTAGATGCTGCTGTGCATCTTTATATGGAAGTGCTCCGGTGTGAGCACATCAGTCACCTGTGTCAGCAGTTCGGGTTCGACAAGTATCGACCCGAGCACGATCTGTTCCGCATCAAGGTTATACGGGAGACTGCTGTCGTTTATTTCAATTTCAGCCATTTGTTCTCCCCGTTACTGAAGCTCTGTCACCTGGATCTTGAATTTTGCGGAAACACCATTATATAGTCTTGCTTCCGCCTCGAACGTTCCGAATGTCTTTATATCTTCCTTGAGTACAATCTTTTTCTTGTCAACATCAAGTCCGTGAGCATCCTTGATAAGCTTCACAACATCCTTAGCCGTTACCGAACCGAAAAGCTTTCCGTTCGCACCGGCCTTCACCGCTGTCGAAAAGGTCTTGCCCTCGATCACGGATGCGATATGCTTCGCGTTCTCGGTGTCTGTGTCTATCTTATGCTGCGCGTGCGCCTGCTGACCTTCGAGTATGTTGAGGTTCGCGTTTGTCGCTTCGACAGCAAGCTTCTGCTTTATGAGACAGTTGCGGGCATATCCGTCCTTGACTTCCTTTATCTCGCCCTTTTTGCCTGTTCCCTTTACGTCTTCCAAAAGAATTACCTTCATGTTTTTTTGCCTCCTGTTTATTGTATCCGTTCAGTGCTTACCCCGCCGTAGGCGGGGCAGACACATATATTTACGATCATATCCCGCTTTGCGGGAAAACAGCTTTTAAATGCGTTATATGCTTACGAATTCAGTTCGCTGTAATACTTGTCTATCGCGTTTTTAAGTATCTCAACAACTTCATCCGTCGTCTTTTCGTGGAACTGTGCGCCCGCCATCGTCTGATGACCGCCGCCTCCGAGCGTCTCGGCTATGAGCTGAACATTTATCGCTCCGAGAGAACGGCAGCTCAGCGCTATTTCATCGCCGGAAGTCTTGGCAATCACGAATGACGCTTTAACGTCGGTAACACCGAGCAGTTCGTCTGCCGCCTGCGGAGCTGCAACACGCATATCCTGCATGACCTTGTTAGCTACCGCGATAGCACAGTTGCGATATACTGTCGCCGACGCCACAAGTTCTGATTTCTGCCGGTAGCATTCCACCGAGTTCGCAAACAGCATCTTCACGTTCACGGTATCGGCTCCGAGCTTACGCAGGAACGCTGCCGCCTCGAATGTACGGACACCGGTGCGAAGTGTGAAGTTCTTCGTGTCAAGTGTTATACCCGCAAGCAGCGCTTCCGCCTGCACCGACGAGATCTTTCCGGCATCTCCGAAATACTGGAGAAGCTCGGTTACCATTTCGCTGGCGCTTGACGCGTAAGGCTCGTGGTGGAATATCGACGCCTTGTCGATGTAGTTTATCATCTTTCTGTGGTGGTCGATAACGACAACCTTCGTCGCGCGTTCAAGAAGCTCGGGAACATCAACGATCGCAGGATTATGTGTATCGACAACGATAAGCAGGGAGTTCTCGCCGAAACTTTCCTTCGCCTCGGAAGCGTTAACGAACAGATACGCTTTTTCCTTTTCATAAATATAGTTGTAAAGCTGCATTGAAAGCGTGGTCTGCTTGTCTATGACAGCGAATGCGTTCTTTCCGAAGCGCCTTATCGCCCCCGCAAGACCGACTGACGCGCCTATTGCGTCAAAGTCGCTGTTTCTGTGACCCATTATGTAAACATCGTCAGCCTGCTCGACAGCTTCAATGAGCGAATTCGCGATGATACGGGTCTTTACCTTTGTATGGCGTTCAACGCCCTTTGATACACCGCCGTAAAACTCAAAGCCGTTCTCGTTCTTTATTGCCGCCTGGTCACCGCCGCGGCCGAGCGCCATATCAAGGGCCTGACGCGCAAATTCCTCGCTCTCTGCGATGCTCTTTGCAGTACGTCCGATACCTATCGACAAAGTCACGCTTATGCGGTCGTTTACCTGTATCTCACGCACCTTATCGAGTATCTTTACCCTGTCATCTATCATAGCTCGTACATAACGTTCCTCGACAACAGCCCAGAATCGCTCACGATTGTACTTTCGGAGTATTCCGTTGGTACTGCTTATGAAATCCTCAAGAAGCTTATCAATCTGTACCGTTATCTTCGCGGTCTCACTTTCGGAGCTTCCGCCGAAGAGCTCTTCATAGCTGTCTATGACGAAGATCATGACCACAGGCTGAGACATTCTCTTTTCCGTTTCAAGGACCCTCATCCTCGTTATGTCGGAAAAGTAGATCATGAATACGTCCTTTGCTTCCTTTTCGTCGGGAGCGTCGGCATAGACCTTGTAGTAGTTGTTCTTGTACTTTATCTCATAGTACCCCTCGCGCCCGAGAAGCTTTTCGAGCGGAAGCTTGGTGATGATCTCGATAGAATTTCCGTAAACGGCTTCCTCGGTAAATCTTTCGGAAAAATCCTTGTTGAACCAGACAAGTCTGCTTCCGCTGTCAACTATGGCGATAGCGAGGGGCATGAAGTTCATCGAAACGCGCTCCATACGGTCTATCTCCGAGTCTATCCTTGCGAAATACTGGAAATTCTTCCGTGTTACCGAAATTAGCTTTGCAATCGTGAATCCGCCGGTGATACAAAGTATCGGCGCAAAAATGCAGAACGCCTGAAGGGACGCGCTGTAAGAGAAGATAAGCATAGCCACAGCCGAGATCAGAAGCGCGATAATAGATATAACGAGCCCTGCGTCACGGAAATTGTTCTTCACTTACACCACCCCTTTTCTTTAACCTGCCGAATCCGGTAATGATATTATTGCTCTGTCACACTTCCATAATAATGGGAAGTATCATAGGGCTCCTGCCCGTCTTCGAGAAAATAAAACCGCTGAGCGCGTCTTTGACATCGTTTTTGAGGCCCGACCATTCACGCATATTCGGTGCGACATCCCTTTGCATAACGGCTCTTGCACGTTCTCTCGCCTCTTCCATAAGCTCCTCGGATTCACGCACATAGACAAATCCGCGCGAAACTATGTCCGGACCGGAGATGATCTTGCCGGTAGCCTTTTCGACTGCTGCAACGATTATGATAAGTCCGTCCTGCGCGAGATGTTTTCTGTCTCGCAGAACGACAGAACCTACATCGCCGACACCGAGTCCGTCAACAAGAACGCGTCCCGACGGCACCTGTCCCGTTATCTTCATATCTATGCCGTCTGTCTCTATGACAGTGCCGTTTCCTGCTATGAAGATGTTCTCTTCCGGAATGTGGAGCTGTTTTGCAAGCTCCGCGTGCTTGAACATATGCTTGTACTCGCCGTGTATCGGTATGAAATATTTCGGTCTCGTAAGTGAGATCATCATCTTGAGCTCTTCCTGACAAGCGTGTCCCGAAACATGAACATCGTACATAGCTTCATAAACCACGCTTGCACCGGCCTTCATAAGCTCGTTGACGACCCTGCCGACAAGCTTTTCGTTGCCTGGGATAGGGTTTGCCGAGATTATGATAAGATCCTGAGGAGTTATCGTGACCTGTCTGTGCTCGTTGTTGGCCATACGCGAAAGCGCGGACATAGGCTCGCCCTGGCTTCCGGTGGTTATTATGACAAGCTCCTCCGGAGGTATCTTTCCGATCTTGTCTATATCGACGAGTATTCCCTTCGGAAGCCGTATATAGTTGAGCTCGATAGCCGTGGTGAGCACATTTATCATACTTCTGCCCGAGACCGCGACTTTGCGTCCTGTCATCTCGGCATTGTCGATTATCTGCTGAATGCGGTGGATATTGCTGGAGAAAGTCGCAACGATGATGCGCTTGCCCTCCGCCTGTGAGAAGAAGTTACGGAAAGTCGCACCGACGCGTCTTTCCGACATAGTGAAGCCCGGGCGTTCTGCATTCGTACTCTCGGAAAGAAGCGCAAGTACGCCTCTGTTGCCAAGCTCACCGAATCTCGCGAGGTCGATGATACCGCCCTCGATAGGAGTGTAATCGACCTTGAAGTCACCTGTGTGTATGATGATGCCCGCGGGCGTGTATATTGCAAAGCCGCAGGAATCGGGTATCGAATGGTTTACGCGGATAAACTCGACAGCCATGCAGCCGAGCTTCACGGTCTGACGCGGCTGAACAACGTTGAGCGTGCACTGGGAAAGGATCCCGTGCTCTTCAAGCTTGCCTTTGACGAGACCAAGAGTAAGCGGAGTTCCGTAAACCGGCACATTGACCTTTTTGAGAAGATATGCGAGACTTCCTATGTGATCCTCGTGTCCGTGGGTAAGAACGACGCCGCGCAGCTTATCCTTGTTCTTTATAATATAGGTGAAATCCGGTATTACGAGGTCAATACCGAGCATATCGTCGTCGGGGAAAGCGAGACCGCAGTCCACGATGAACATATCGTTGCAGCATTCGTAGAGATAGAGGTTCTTGCCGATCTCGTTGAGTCCGCCGAGGGGGATTATCTTCAGCGGAGCGGATTTCCGGCCGCCTGCGGGGCGCGACGAAGCAGACGGTACAACAGATGAACCGCTTTCAGTGCGGCCATAGTTCCGACGATCTGTACGAAGTATCTCCTGTGTGCGTTCCTCGCGCTTGGGCGCATTCTGTTTCTGGCTTTTGCGAGTCGTTTTTGCCGGTGCGGGAGCCTTTTTCTTTACATTCCTGCCGCTTTGCTTGGCATACTGTTTGCCTTGCTTCCCGGGCATGATATACTTGCCTGCGGGCGTGCGCTTTTTAGCTGCCGCAGACTGTCTCTGATTATTGTTATTTATGTCCATTTTGCCTCTTTTCATCAGCAGCGAACGCGTTGGCAGGAAATATATGAGTAAAGAGCGTTACGCAGCTACAGTGTTTCTGTTATATTATCCAACGGGCGTACCCATAAGCACAAAGTAATACATTTTTAATTATAACTCATTCCGGGATAAAAGTCAAGCGAAAGTTATCGGCGCAGTCACGAAGCGCTATACAGTGCGACAAATCGGGATTTGTCAGTCCCGTTTCAATGAAGCCGCCGCGTCCTTGATAAGCTTCTCCGCGCTGTCACACAGAGATGCGGCCGTCTCACTCCCGAAACTCTCAGCAAACATATAAAGTCCCGTTCCGCGTTTATCCGGCCGCAGGAACACTCTCTTATCATCAGACGCTATGACAGCGCCCTCATTCTCCTCGGGGACGGCTTTAAGCCGGTCAAGCACCCGCTGCGGCGGACAGTTCAGCCGTATGAACCTGCCCTCGGTCGAAGAACGCGCAATAAGACCCTGTACCTCCGTGGGTGTTACTGCGTGACGCGCCATAAACCCGAGCACGCGCAGCGCCAGCAGAAAACCGTCCCTCATCCAGAGCTGATCCGCGGCGATCTTCCGCGCTTCGTCGTCGCGGTCGCCCATAGAACTCGCAAAATAACGTACCACTCTTCCGCCGTACATATCGGCAGTCTCTTCGGCTGTCTGCGGAAAAGAGAACGGAAGTGCCGCTGTCTCACCTCTCTCAGCAGCGTCAGCACAGGCAATCAGCGTCATAGAAATACGGTCAAGAAACGCTTCTCCGCAGCTTATCTCCGCTTCGTCTCCGCGTTCACCGATATTTACGGTCAGTCTGTCCTTACCGCCGGAAACAGCTTTGGCAAATCGTGAGCAGATATCGCGGAACCGTGTATTGCGTGAAACAACGCGAACGTCATAAGGAACAGTGAATCGTGAAGAAGCCGCGCATACAGCCTTATACATCATCTCCGCATCGGTTACCTCGTGTATCGGACCGAAGCTGTCCCAGCCGGCGGTCATATATTCGCCGCGCATAAGTGCTCCCTGAAAGACGCGCTCCCGCCCACGTTTGAGCGGAAGAAGCCCGGACGCATATATCGGTATCTTTGTCTGCGCCTTCGCCATTACGTGTATTATGACATCCGCACCGAGCAGTTTCGCCGAGTAAGCGAGTACGGGTAGCGGTACGTTTCCGCAGTCGTAAGCCGTTCCGCCGGCACTTGATATGCCGCTGACAACTGCCTTTCCGAGACTTTCCGAAGCAGTGCCGTCCGCATAGGATACAGCAATGCCGGTATCCGATATTTTGGCTGCGGAAGCTCCCGTCCGCACAGCAAATTCGGGAGTGATAACGGTATTTGTCGTGCCGCAGATGCCCTCTTCCGACATTTCGGGGTATGCCGCCGAACCATATTTCACATCGCTCGTGACAGAGGCGTTCTTTTCGATGCGCTTATTGTTCCATATACGCACCCCGCCGCTCACGACCGCGTTTTCGCCTATGACAGCTCCCTCGCCGACCACTGCCCCTTCATAGACCGCGGCACCCTCACCGATACGCGCGTTCGGGCATATTATACAATCATTCAGTGTAACTCCCTCACCGACGAACGCCCCGTCCATAACAATTGCGTTGTTAAGCTTCGCACCGTCCGAAACGTATGCACCCGCGCCTACCGATGTGCAGCCCGCTGCAAGTGCTTTAGGCGAGAAATATGCTCCTTTCGCAATGAACGATGTGCGGCTTATATGACTGTTCTGTGTGATAAGCCGTTCCGCAGGCTCGACACGTATCTTCCCGTTTATCAGGTCCGAGGTGCAGCGCTTATATGCCGCAATATCTCCTATATCGCACCAGTAGCCGCTCTCCGCATAATACCCGAGCGGCATCTCCCTGCCAAGCATCTCCGGGAACACGTCCTTCGCGAAATCGACGGGGCGGCCGTCCGCGATAAGCTCAAGTACCTTGGGCGAGATGATATATATGCCTGTATTTGCAAGGTCGCTGCGGCAGTTGATATAGGACGGCTTCTCGGAAAATCCGCTCACCATTCCGTTTTCGCCGATGATGACACCGTACTCACGCGGATCGTCCACGGATTTTACCGCGATCGTCGCCGCAACGCCCGTGTCCTTATGGTGCCTGTACATAGCCGCGAGGTCAAAGTCACACATAGCATCACCGCTTATGACGATGAAGTCGTCATCGAAGTCTGCGGCCGCCTTTCTTACACAGCCCGCTGTCCCGAGCGGCTCGTCCTCATAAGAAATGAACGTGCGGATGTTTCCGTATCTCCCGTCTCCGAGTGCAGCTTCGATGCGTTCCCCGCGGTATCTCACAGCCACAGCCGCTTCTGTGCAGCCGCACTTGTCGAGCAGTTCAAGGATATAATAGAGCACAGGTTTTCCGCATAGCGGTACGAGTGGCTTGGGAAGGTCACAGGTGAGAGGGCGCAGTCTCGTTCCCTCTCCTCCCGCCAGAATTACAGCTTTCATAAATTCTCCGTTCCGCGGCAGGCATTGTCACATCTTTGCCGTGCCGCATAATATATCTATGGGAATATTTATTCCCGAAAGTATCGCAATATATTATTGCACAGGAAAGGATGATTTATTTATGGAAAGCACGATAATTCCGTTAAGATCATATACAGAAGCAAAAAAAGCCGTGCATATCCTTGCACGGAACCGTATAAGAGCTTCGGTAGTCAGAACCGGCTCGGGACGTATGGGGTGTACGTTCGGTATAAGGACGAACGAATCCCCCGATGTTGTATGCAGGCTTCTTCGCAGTACAGGGATACACTGCGGAGACAGTATGCCGTTCCCGCCACCGCCGCCGTATCCTCACGAGCCGCGCCCTATGCATCCCCATCGTCCGGCGGGACCGCCCCGCAGATGACAGGAAATACTCCGAAAGGAACTCAACGATATGATATATTTCGACAACGCCGCAACAACATATCCGAAGCCGCCCGCAGTCATCGCGGCAATGTCACGGGCGCTGGTAAGATATGGCGCCAATCCCGGGCGCGCGGGACACGCGATGTCGCTTGAAACATCGGACGCTGTCTATGCTGCGCGGGAGAAGTGTGCGAGATTTTTCGGTGCCGAGGTCGAGAACACTGTATTTATGCCGAACTGCACATTCGCGCTCAACACCGCGATAAAAGGCGTGCTGACCGAGAACTCCCACGCCGTGGCGAGCGACATAGAACACAATGCCGTTCTACGTCCGCTCTACGCGCTATCGCGAAGCACCGGCGTTTCATATTCTCTTGCTCCGACAAGTGACGACGACGATGAGACCGCCGCGAACTTCGAGCGCCTTATCAACCGCAGGACAAAAGCTGTGATATGCACCCTCGCAGGAAATGTCACAGGAAAGATATTGCCCGTTGAAAAAATAGGAAATATATGCAGGGAAAAGGGAGTATGCTTTATCGTCGATGCGGCGCAGGGCGCAGGAGTGCTCCCTATAAAGCTCGGCAGCGGCATAAACATCATCTGCGCTGCGGGACACAAGGGGCTATACGGACCTATGGGTACAGGTCTTCTTGTAACAGACGGAAAATACCGACTTAAAACGCTTGTCGAGGGCGGAACCGGAAGTTTGTCGAAGGAGCTTTCCCAGCCGGAATTTCTCCCCGATCGTTTTGAGAGCGGTACAATAAACACTGCCGGCGCGATCTCTCTCGGCGCAGGAGTTTATTTCGTAACATCGAAAGGCACGGACGCGATACTGAGACATGAGCGTATGCTTTGCGAACGTTTTTTTGCGGGAATGAAAAAACAGCCTTCGGTAAGGCTGTACAGTGATACTTTTGACGAGCGTTTTGCACCCGTTATCCCGTTCAACATCGGCGACCTGCCCGCAGAAACAGCCTCGGAGATGTTAAGCGAAGCGGGATTTGCGCTTCGCGGCGGATTTCACTGCGCCTATCCGGCTCACGTTAAGATAGGCACGTCTGACAGGGGCGCAGTGCGCTTCTCCCCCTCCGTGTTCAGCACAATGACCGAAGTGAACTCGCTTATCCGCGCGGTAAGCAGGATAGCAGCAAGGAATGAATAGACGAAACCACCGTATATGGTATCGTGTGATACTTCATACGGTGGTTTTGTTTACAAAACCGGTCTGAACGGTTTTGTGCGTATCATTTCCTCAGCCGTCTTCTTTTCAACGGGCTTGCTGTAATAATATCCCTGTGCGTTGCGGCAGCCGAGACGCATCAGTTCTTTTCCCTGCTCTCCGGTCTCGACACCCTCGGCGATAAGGGACATATTGAGGTTGTTCGCAATGTTTATGATACTCTCTATGAGCACCTCGGATTTATGATCTCCGGGTATGGCATCGACAAAGCTCTTATCGATCTTAAGTGTATCTGCGTCGATATTATGTATCAGCATAAGCGAAGAATAACCTGTTCCGAAATCGTCTATCGAGATATGTATCCCGTAGTTCTTGAGGGTGCGCACGAACTCGATAAGACGCGCGGTCTCGGCTTCCTGTACACTCTCGGTGATCTCGATCTCTATGTCGCCGACTTCTATGCCGCTGTCGATAATCGTATTGTATATGAGCTTTTCAATATTCTGAACGAAAAGGTTCTTACGTGAAAAATTCGTCGATATGCGCGGCGGCTTAAGACCGCTGTCCTTCCATTCCTTTATTATGCTGCAGGTCTCTCTGAATATCGCCATATCGAGCTCGTGGATAAGCCCCTCCTTATCAAGAACGGGAATGAACTGATCCGGGAAAATGAATCGTCCGTCATGAATCCAGCGGCAGAGCGCTTCAAATCCGACAAGCTCGCCGGTCTTCATATTTACCTTTGGCTGGAAGAACGGGATGAACTCGCGGTTCTTCACGGCGGGCATAAACATCGCAAGGATCTCCCTTCCGCGATTCATCATCATCTTGAGCTCTTCCGAGAAGAATACGATATTCTGCTTCAGACGGTATTTGCCGATATTGCAGGACAAAGACGCCTCGTTGAGACGGGAACCGAAAGGACGCATATCTTCCGGCAGACCCATGGAAATACCTATCCATGCAGATAGCTCAAACGAGCGACCCTGTGCAGTCTCGACCTTTCCGATAGTACGGCTGTTCAGCACATTCAAAACGTCATCAAGACGCTCTTTTTTGATAAAGCCCGAGAAATTGTCACCGCCCATACGGCAGATGCATTCATCATCTTCAAAAAGCGACATCAGACTTCGTGCATATTTTACTATTACCTCATCGCCGCACTTCGACCCGGCCATTTCATTTACGTACTTGAAGTTCTGGATATTGAAGTAAATGACAGCATACCGGTCGCCGCTTCCCCTTTTGAGCATCTCACCGAACTTTCTCGTAACGTACAAAACATTCGGTATGCCGCTCTGCGGGTCGGATGTCTCAGCAAAATCAAGCATACTGCGCATATTCTCACGGCTTCCGACAAGATAGATGAGGTCGGCGAGAAACTGATAAAGCTCGATATCCGGCTCTATATCGGGGAAATCCTCGTACAGGTCGATATAGGCGTGAACAAACTCACGACCTTCGTAATAATACGTGAACATCTTTCTGGCACCGGTCTTTGCACCGCTGTCATAAAGCACGATCATATTGTCAATCTCTTTGCCGGGAACGACGCGCTCAAGGGTCTTCTGATTACGGTAGCGCCCCGCGTCACCGAGATCCATATCATAATAAAGCTTTGCGACACCGACAGCCTCGCATATCTCTTTATAATCATCATCCTGAAGCGGACCTGCTGCCGCTTTACGGAACATCGCGCGCATAGCGCCTGAGACCTTCTCATTTATTTTCATACTGGATACGCACCTCCGGTGTGAAACATCTACATTAATATTTATTATATCATATAACTGCACCGATTTCAACAGGTTATCATTTTTTTGTGCACTTTTACCAAATCGTGGTACCTGAGTTTCCGATAAATAATTCTCTGCCGTTCTGCTGCGCGGTCACATACGCACTTTCCTGAATATCACTATCGACAAATGGTGGAATATGTGATATAATGTCTCTGTTGACAAGGAGCTGATATTGCAATGCAGAAAAAACACAAAATACTGAAAGCGGTAATAATAACCGTCGCAAGCCTTATCCTGCTCGAACTGCTGCTAAGTGTCGGGCTTGTATTTTTCGCGATAGGAAGTTTCGACGGCATGGAAAGCATACCGGACGCCCCGCGAAAAGTCAGCGAGACCGTAGCGGAGCGCACAGAACGCAACTTATCTGAAATGACCGCAAAAACGGCAGTCTGGCTCGAAAGTGCCGGTGTCACCGAGGTGAATATGACCGCGGACGACGGTGCCGTTATGTATGCGGATATGCTCGACAGCGGCGAACACCGTTGGGTGATACTGCTTCACGGTTATAAGCGAACAAGAGAGCGTGTCCGCAACTGCGGCCGTATCTACGCCGAACACGGATTCAGCCTGCTGATGCCCGATCTTCGCGGTCACGGAAAGAGCGAGGGGGCGTTCATAGGTATGGGCTGGCTCGACAGGTTCGACATAGTGAAATGGGTAGAATATATCGTAGAACGCGACCCGGAAGCCGATATAATCCTGCACGGCGTATCCATGGGCGGCGCGGCGGCTATGATGACTTCCGGTGAGCCGCTCCCGGCGAACGTGAAATGTGTAATAGAGGACTGCGGCTATACGTCGGTATGGGACGAATTCGCAAATGTCATGAAAGCATATTCGGGACTTCCCGAATTTCCGCTAATGTACACGGCAAGCTTTTTCGCGAAACTTATCGCGGGATATTCCTACGACGAGGCTTCCTCACTCGAACAGGTAAAAAAGTCGCCGCTCCCGATAATGTTCATACACGGCAAAGGCGACACATTCGTAGCTCCCGAAATGGCGCAGCGCCTTTATGACGCTCACCCGAACGGCGAACTGCTGTACATCGAAGAAGCCGCACACGGACAGTCTGTGTATTACGACCCCGATACATATTTCAGCGCGGTATTCAGGTTCATAGACAAGTACATCGGGTAACATAAACACCCCGTATGACGCATCATACGGGGCGAATTATTTACTTACCCTTCACTTCTGCAATATATGCATCGTATTCGTCGGTAACTTCTTTTTCGGGAGCCTTCGTTGCGAGCGATACGATAACATCGGCAAGAAGCGCTATGAGGAACGCGGGAAGGAGCTCGTAGATGTCGAACGCGCCTCCGAGCGGTCTGACAACGAACTTCCAGACGAAGATCATCACTCCGCCCGCTGCAAGACCCGCTATCGCTCCATACTTGTTGGAGCGCTTCCAGAGCAGTGCCAGAAGCATTATCGGACCAAATGTCGCACCGAAGCCCGCCCAGGCAAACGAAACTATTCCGAATATCGAGCTGTCCTTGTCCCACGCGATTATAACTGCGACAACAGCAATTACAGCAAGCACGAGACGCGCCACGAGCATTGATGCTTTCTCTGATAGCTTTATCTTGAAAACGCCTTTAAGCACGTTCTCGGACATACTCGACGATGCCGCAAGGAGCTGCGAATCCGCGGTGGACATAGTGCAGGCAAGGATACCTGCGAAGATAAGACCTGCGAATATCGCCATAACAGCGCCGTTATCGTTCATAAGGAACGCCATCTTGATTATCGCAGTCTCGGAATCAGCGCTTGTTGTAAGTTGCGGAATGCTTCCCTGCGCGGAGAGAGCGTTCGCTATAACACCGATAAATACTGCAACACCCATGGAGATAACTACCCAGACAGAAGCTATGCGGCGTGATGTCTTGATCTTGTTCTTATCCTGGATTGCCATGAAGCGAAGCAGGATATGAGGCATACCGAAGTAGCCGAGACCCCATGCAAGTGTTGATACTATGCTTATAAATCCGAAGGGCGAAGCGGAACCGTCCGTATTGTGGTTCTCAAAGAGAGTGAGATAGCCGCTTAAACCTTTTGCGTTCTCGATAACATTGTCAACGCCGCCCGCGCTGCTTATACCGAAGATAAGCACAACCACGAGAGCCGTGGTCATAACTATACTCTGGATAAGGTCGGTCGTGCTTGCCGCAAGGAATCCGCCGATACTTGTGTAAAGAATGATTATCATAGCGCTTATTATCATCGCAAGATGATAATCCCAGCCGAAGAGCTGCTCAAAGAGCTTTCCGCAGGCAGAGAATCCGGACGCAGTATAGGGAATGAAGAAAACGAGGATTATCAGCGCAGCGATCCCGAGTATAATGTTCTTGTTCTCGTGATAGCGCTTCGAGAAGAATTCCGGTATCGTGATCGCATTTATACGGTGCGAATAAACACGAAGTCTCTTGGCAACGATGAGCCAGTTCAGATATGTACCAACTGCGAGACCGATAGCCGTCCAGCCCACCTCCGCAAATCCGCAGAGATACGCAAGTCCCGGAAGACCCATGAGCAGATAACTGCTCATATCAGACGCTTCCGCGCTCATTGCTGTAACAATAGGGCCGAGCTTTCTTCCGCCAAGGTAGAAATCTCCGACATCATTGTTCTGCTTCGAGAAGATAACACCTATGACTACCATAAGAAGCAGATAGACGATGATAGTGATTATAATGACTGTCATTTTGTTTCTCCTTTTATGTTATATATTCCTGCGGTGCAGGGTGGAACCGTTATTTTCCCGCTTCGCTGTGAAGCAGTCTCTCCGAGCAGATATACTGCTTTTCCGATCTTTCCGTCAAAAGCGAATGAAACCTTTTTATCCGACGGGTTAAGGATCACGAGCAGTTTCTCTTTCTTGTCCGATCGTATGTATGCGAGCGGACATCTGTCCTTTTCACAGTAAACGAACTCAAGGTCTGCGCGGCTTTGAAGGGCGGTATGCTCCGTACGCAGCGATGTAAGCTTCTTAACCTCGTTCAGCAGCGAGTTTTCATCGTTTTCCTGTGATTTCACGGTGGGTCTGTCGGAAGCGGGATCTGTCGGGATATACAGTCTGTCCGAAGGCGCGGCACTGAATCCGGCATTCACGGTGTCGTCCCACTGCATAGGAGAACGGGAGCCTGTGCGTTCGTAGCCGCCCTCGACGGACGGAATGTCCTCAACATATCTCATGCCTATCTCGTCACCGTAGTAGATGAACGGCGCACCGGGCATTGTAAGCAGGAAAACAAAGCACATTTTAAGCCTGTCTCCGTGTATATATTTAGCGAGTCTCGTCATATCATGGTTGCCGGAAGGAATACAGATAAGCCCGTTCTTCCCTGCTTTTTTCCGGCTTTCGAGGTACTTCTTCACGAACTCGGAAGCGTCACCGTTTCCGCCGAAGAACGGCTTGTCACAGCGGAACAGGTCGTTATAGTGCGACGGACCGAAGTGAAGGAGAAAATCCATGTGGAACCCGCCGAGCAGTGATTTGTCAGGCTCGCCCCACTCGGACACCATTGCCGCGTCCGGAAACTCTCGGTCAAGGAACGCTCTTACATCCTGCCAGAGCTTAATGGTGCCTTTACCGTTCTCGTCATGCTTTACGAGAGAGTGAGCCATATCTACGCGGAATCCGTCACAGCCCATTCCGAGCCAGAACCGCATTATATCCTTCATTGCTTCGAGAGTTGCCTTTGCGCCCTCGGAGTCGGTCGGCTGCTGCCACGGCTTTTCAGGGTCAGGTTTGTAATAACCGTAGTTCAGCGCAGGCTGGTGAGAGAAGAAGTTCACTCCGCAGGCACCCACGCGCTCGGAAATACCGATGAGTGCGTTCATGCCCTCCGGCGCCTCCCATGTATTGTCCGTCCATATATACCTGTCGGTAAATTCGTTTTTTGCTGCTTTGCAGGATTCCTTGAACCATTTGTGCTCCCACGAAGTATGCCCGGGAACAAGGTCGAGAAGGATATGCATACCGCGCTTGTGGACTTCCATAAAAAGCCGCTTCAGGTCGTCGTTGGTACCGTAGCGCGGCGCAGCAAGGTAGTAGTCCCGCACATCATATCCCGCGTCGAGAAAAGGCGAGTCGTAGCACGGATTCATCCAGATCGCGCTGCAGCCCAGTTCTTTTATATAGTCAAGTTTTTCGATGATACCGTTGAAATCTCCGATGCCGTCGGAGTTCGTATCTTTGAATGACTGTGGATATATCTCATAGAATACCGCGTTGTCGAGCCATTTGACGTTGTTCATAGAGAAGCCTCCATAATGAAATACATATATACTATTGTATTTTACCTTAAATTCAGCATTAAAATCAATTCTCATTTACAACAAAATCTTGCGCGGGATTTTGTAATGAATGACAATAAAGCACCTGATTTGGGATCAGCTATATTTTTTGAAAAAAATACTTGACAAATGCTTTTCATCGTGGTATAATAGTCTCGCTGTTCTAAAGACAGCAGGTCACTCGGGCTTAAAAGTCCAGTGCTAACGGGTAACCGCCTGCCGAGGAATGGGAGATATTCTGATTATTCCCCCGTTCTGCGAAAAGAACGGGGTTTCATATTTTCCCCGCTTTTGACAGCAATATTTCAAAAAGGAGGAAAAACCTGATGGCAAGTGAAAAGATCCTTCAGCAGAAACAGGCTTATGTTGATGAGCTCGCAAAGAAGCTCGAAAATGCGGCTGGCGGCGTTATCGTTGATTACAAGGGTATCTCCGTTGCAGACGACACAAAGCTCCGTAAGGAACTCAGAGAAGCAGGCGTTGACTACTTCGTAGTAAAGAACACTCTTCTCAGAAGAGCTGCGGAAAAGGCAGGTATCACAGGTATCGAAGAGCACCTTGAGGGTACAACAGCTGTTGCTATCCACGAAAGTGACATCATCTCGGCACCGAAGATACTCTTCAAGCAGTCCGAAGCTTCCGGCGACAAGTTCAACATCAAGATCGGTTTCATAGGCAAGGAAGCTATCTCCGTAGCGGAGGTAGAGGAGTACGCAAAGCTCCCGAGCAAGGAAGTTCTTATTTCCAAGCTTCTCTTTATGCTCCAGTCTCCTATGCAGAGACTCGCGATCGCAGCAAGCGAGATCGCAAAGAAAAAAGAAGGCGAAGATACTGCTGCATAATTGCGGTATCCCGGCTTGAAAACCAGTTTTACGAAAATATCATTTACAGGAGGAAAATAAAATGGCTTCAGAGAAAGTTTTAAAGATCGTAGAAGACGTTAAGGAGCTCACAGTTCTTGAGCTCAATGATTTAGTAAAGGCACTTGAGGAAGAATTCGGCGTATCCGCAGCAGCTATGGTTGCAGCAGGTCCGGCAGCAGGCGGCGCAGGCGCAGCAGCTGAAGAGAAGACAGAATTCGACGTAGTTCTCGCTTCGTTCGGCGACAGCAAGATGAACGTTATCAAGGCTGTTAAGGACATCTGCGGACTTGGCCTTAAGGAAGCTAAGGAGCTCGTTGAGGCTGCTCCTAAGGCTCTCAAGGAAGGCGTTGCTAAGGCAGAAGCTGAAGAGATCAAGGCTAAGCTCGAAGAGGCTGGCGCTAAGGTTGAACTCAAGTAAGGCAGCGTGACGCTGCACCCGATCCGTATCGGGTCATCAGCGAAAAGCAGGTCACTGCCTCGCTGGTCAGAGTTACATCGGATAACAGAAACAGCACGGTTCGTCCGTGCTGTTTTTTGTCATTTCCACGGCTTCTTCCCGTCAAGCCAACCGTTCCCTTTCCAGTACTCCGTCTCGACAGGTGAAGAATTCCAGCCCTTTTTCTGGAGCATTCCCATGATACCGAACATAAACCTTGTTTTTATTCCGACAGACGGCTTTTTTCCGGAAGAAAGCTTTTTTGCGACAGCGCTCGTTTTCCTGTCTATTACCGCCTTCTTTTCTGCCGAGACCCCATCCCAGTTCATAGCCTGTACCGCAAGACCGTATTTTATGATCTCAGGCACACCCATATAGAACAGCGCATCCTGAACATCTTTCATAGCCGACTTCGGGGAAGCGCCCGCCGAAGTCGATACAATGACTGCTTTCTTGCTGAACATGGACTTCTTCGGGCGGTGCGCCATCCACATATCGAATGTAAGATCAAAGAACGCTTTAAGCGGAGCCGAAACGTGCATACAGTACGTCGGCGTGGTAAAGATCAGAATATCGGCGGCATCCATCGCATCAATAATTACCTTTTTCTCGCTGTAAAACGGACACGCCGCGACATCTTCGATACACTTGTAGCAGCCAAGACAGAAATGCTCAAGATCTCTCGGAAGAAAGAACTCCGTTATCTCGTTTTTGCCTTCGATCTTGTCGGCGATACTGCGTCCTATGTGATATGTAGAACCCTTGTGGTTCTGTCCGTGGATAAGGACGATCTTCATTCTGCGTCTCCCCCAGTAAGCTTTTATCCGAGAACTTTCTTCGCGAAATCTACCGTGTCCTTCGCGTCCTTCGCATAGCAGTCAGCGCCTATCGCGTCCGCATAATCCTGCGTGAGTACAGCACCGCCGACCACTACCTTGCAGTCATGACCGCTCTCTCGCAGGAGCTTTATCGTGCGCTCCATAGCACCGAGAGTAGTCGTCATAAGCGCGCTCAGTCCCACAAGCTTCACGTCGTGTTCTATTGCCGCATCAACGACTTTCTGCTCCGGAACATCTTTTCCGAGGTCAATGACTGTGTAACCGTAGTTTTCGAGCAGTGTCTTTACGATGTTCTTTCCTATGTCGTGAATATCGCCCTTTACTGTCGCAAGCACGATCTTGCCTTTGCTTATGCGGTTCTCACCGCTCATTGCCGCTTTTATTGCCGCAAAGCACGCCTGCGCCGCATTAGCGGAAAGTATGAGCTGCGGCAGGAATATCTTGTTCTTACCGAAGTCGTCACCCGCACGGTCAAGCGCCGGAATAAGCTCGTTATTGACGATATCCATTGAATCCGCGCCCGCTTCGAGCTTCTGTTTCGTAAGCATTTCCGCGTCTTTGTCAAGCCCCTTTTCTATCGCGTAGGAAAGGGTCACTTCTGCTTTCGGAACAGTAGGTTTCTTCGCTGTCTCACCGCCGAAACGCTCTATGAACTTCGCAGCGTTTTCATCGTGCGCGGCAAGCACCCTGTACGCGAATACAGCGCCGGACATAGCGGTGATATTCGGATTAATGATAGGAAGATCAAGACCACATTCCATCGCCATTGACAGGAATGTGCTGTTGATAAGTTCTCTGGTCGGAAGTCCGAATGAGATGTTTGATACGCCGAGAACCGTGTGAAGCCCGAGATCCTGCTTTACAGCACGGACAGCCTTGAGTGTCTCGTAAACAGCTTTCTGCTCTGTACTTACGGTAAGCGTAAGACAGTCGATGAACACGTTTTCGCGCGGGATCCCGTATTCCATAGCCGTTTTCATTATGCGCTCCGCAATAGCCACACGCTGCTCTGCTTTCGAGGGAATACCGTTCTCGTCGAGGGTAAGACCGACAACAGCCGCACCGTACTTCTTCACTATCGGAAGTATGCGCTCCATGACCGCCGCTTCGCCGTTGACGGAATTGACGATAGCCTTTCCGTTGTAAACGCGAAGTGCCGCTTCTATGACATCGGGCTTGGTGCTGTCTATCTGAAGAGGCAGGTCTGTGATACCCTGCAGAGCCTTTACAACACGCACCATCATTTCTTTTTCGTCTATCTCTGGGAGTCCGACGTTCACGTCAAGAATGTCCGCGCCGGCAGCTACCTGCTCAAGCGCCTGATTCAGGATATAGTTTATATCGTTGTTTTTGAGAGCTTCTTTAAAGAGCTTCTTGCCGGTCGGGTTGATGCGCTCGCCGATTATCTTAGGGCAGGTTATATCAACAGTGTTCGCATAGCTGCACACACTCGCAATGCCCTCCCGTTTTCCGCGGACAACGGGAGTATGAGATGAGAGCATCGTTTTAAGTCCGCTTATGTACTCCGGCGAAGTGCCGCAGCATCCGCCGAATATCTTTACTCCCATTTCGGTGTATTTAATGCAGTCGTTCACATACTTCTCCGCATCAACACTGTACGCGCCGGTCGCCGGATCGGGAAGACCCGCGTTCGCCTTTACCATTATCGGAAGATCGGTATAGCGGATCATCTCGGCAACGATATTATAGAGCTCGTCCGGTGCGAGTGAACAGTTCACGCCCACTGCGTCCGCGCCCATTCCCGTCAGAGTCAGAGCCGCTGCGGAAGGCAGAGTGCCGGTGAACGTTCTGCCGTTCTTTTCAAATGACATGAATGTGAACACGGGAAGGTCACTGTTTTCCTTTGCGGCGAGAAGAGCCGCCTTTATCTCATAAAGGTCGGTCATCGTTTCGATAAGTATGAGGTCGGCAAGCTCCCTTCCGGCTTCGATTATTTCCCTGAAAATATCGTAAGCGTCCTCAAAAGCGAGAGTACCTGCCGGTTCAAGCAGCTGACCGGTAGGTCCTATGTCAAGTGCTACAAGCGTATCTGTACCCTCAGCAGCGCGTTTCGCTATGGAGAGCGCTTTTCTGACAACTTCCGCGGTACTGTACTGCGTTTTCGCAAGCTTCAGCCTGTTCGCTCCGAAGGTGTTGGCGTTGATGACGTCCGCGCCCGCTTCGATATACGAACGGTGTATCGCGTAAACATCGTCCTCGCGCTGAAAATTCATTATTTCAGAGGTCTCACCGGGTTTCATTCCGCGCTTCTGGAGCTCTGTACCGAACCCGCCGTCGAGTATAACATATTCTTTTTCAAGAAGTTTTTTTACTTTGTCGTTCAATTCGTTTGTCCTTTCTTATGAACACATTATCAATTGCCGCAGTTCTCACCGCTCCGTCTGAATTTACACGTTTCCCGCAGATTGCACGTCGTACAGCTTCTTACACCGCTGTCCTGCTCATGTTCGGAAACGCCTATCACCGCAGTGACCGATTTTCGCGGTATAAGTATGTTGCTGTCCGTTGCCGTAAGCCCGATAAGCTTGTCCGCGTTGAGAAATCGTATTATGTCGGGCTGCAGCTCTATCGGATAATCGCCGTAGCCCGGACTGTAGCGCCATGTGAAATGACCGCCGCAGCGTATCTTAAGTTCCTGCTCCGCGCTGTCACAGAATTCTTCCGTCATAGCGCTCGCAAGCGCGTCAAGCACAAGCGCATACGCCATATTTGTTATCTCCGCCGTGCGTATGAGCCTGTCCGCTCCGCTGCCGAGCGTAGCAGCGAAAAAGATCACCCGTTCGCTTTTTTCAAGATGCTTCGCAATATCATTTCCTTTCAGAAGTGACGCGACTTCTTCTTTCGCTGTTATCTTGTGGCAGTAATGCGGCGAGACCGTATCGCACAGCTCGTTATATCCCTTATCTATGAGTGCAGCGGTCGCTTCGTCCGGCGGGTTTCCGCGATAGCCGAGATAGCGGAGCGCTTCGTTCTTAACGCCCGTCAAAGCAGTTTACCTATCATCGAAACAAGCTTTCTCGCGATGTACGGATTGTTCATCGTATAAATGTGGATCCCGTCAACACCGCTCGCAAGGAGGTCGGTTATCTGGTCGGCAGCATAGGCTATACCGGCATCGACAAGGGCATCGGGTCTGTGCTCATACTTGGTTATCATACGCACGAATTTCTGCGGTAAGCTTGCACCGCACATAGTCACCATACGTTCGATCTGTGTTTTGCTCGTTACGGGCATTATACCCGCAGAGATCGGTACATTTATCCCTGCGAGCTTTGCCTTGTCGCGGAACTCATAGAAGAATTCGTTGTCAAAGAAGAGCTGCGTGATAAGCTCTTCTGCGCCCGCATCTATCTTTTTGCGGACATTGAGAATATCCTCGGTAAGGTTCTGCGCCTCGGTATGGCCCTCCGGATAGCAGGCTCCGGAAATGCCGATATGATCGTATTTGCTGTGCTCACGTATAAACGAGATCATATCACTCGCGTGCTTAAAATCCGTCTTGGGAGGAACGTCTGGGTTTATGTCGCCGCGAAGTGCAAGAATGTTCTCGATACCTGCATCAGCAAACCCGTCAAGCACCGTAAGCACTTCCTCCTTCGTGTTGTTGACACAGGTTATATGCGCCATTGCTTCGATCTTGCAGTCATTCTTGATGTGCGCTGCAATATCGCGTGTGAACGTATTAGCTATGTTCCCGCCTGCGCCGTAGGTAACGCTGATGTAGTCGGGAGCGCATACCGCTATCTGATCCACCGCGGAGCGTATGCTTTCAAAGCCGCTCGTTTTCTTTGGCGGGAACACCTCAAACGAAAGCACTGTCTTTCCCTTGTTTTTGAAGATCTCGGATATTTTCATAAATCTTTCTCCTTTAGATTAATAAGACTTAATTGTCAGTAATATGTTATCCCTGTTTCGGGGAACACACTGTGATCGTCACGGCAGATCAGTCTGCCTGCTGCCATTCAATAGTTCCGTTTTTCCATAGGCCGGATCTTATAAGGTCACCTTCCGCATTCTGAGCCGATACGATACATCCATCGGCCGGAGCGTTGTCATTCCATTCGCCGTTTATCGAAATGACCGTACCGTCCGCAAGATAAAGCTTCTGCATAGCCATACCGTTCTTTATCCCGTTTTTCACATATCCCGAATAAGACTCACGCACCATCCCGGCATCGCCTTTAGGCTCGGCATAAATGCATTCGTAATATATACTTCCGTTCGTTTCGCCCTTTATCCAGTCACCCTCAATGATCTCAGAATCACCGTCTTTGTATTCCGTGACTTTTTTTCCTTTTCCATCAAAATAGCCTGACTTGAATTCTCCCGTATATACGTCGGTCTTCTTCTCATCCTCTTCCGCATAATAAGCAGTCAGAGTTCCTTCGCCTTCATACATACCGCCCGAAAAGTTTCCTTCATATACTTTTCGTTCTCCGCTCACATACTCATCGGTACGCTGTCCCTGACCATTCATTGTGCCGTTCCGGAATACGCCGGAGGATACAACGGTCTTCAGAGCCTCACCGTCGGCAGAGGCGGGATAGGTGAACATGAGTGTTCCCTGTCCGCCAAAATCATCTCCGTCAAATTCCCCCTCATATACTTCTGTTACACCGCTGTAGTATTCGAGAGTGAACGAACCCTTCCCGCACTTCATATTGTCCTTGTACATTCCGATATATGTACGCGTCTTGAAACCATATTCCGTGGAACCCTCGGTATAATTGTAAACGCTTTTACCCTCGCCGTTGATCATACCGTCGGCATAGCAGAGCTCAAACGTTTCCGTGTCACCGTTGGGATACTTAATATTCCCTTTTCCGGTACCGTTTGCAATGCCGTGTATCATTTCGACTTCGGTTGTAGTCTCCGTTCCGTTCTCCAATGTTATCGTGGACCGTTCAATGCCGTTCACTCTTCCGTTCACGATCGAATCGCTTTCATGCTTCTCTCGGCTTCCGCTTGCACTGGTAAGAATTATACTCGCCGAACCGTTGAGCATACCATTGCTGAAATCACCTGTTACCGTTGCGGTAAACTTGACATTCAGAACAGAATAGGTGCCTTTGACTTCACCGCTTCCCTCGGGCTGACCGGACGCATTAAGTCCACCGGTGTATGTGCCCTCAATAACAACATTGTTGTATGTAAGCGAATAGTCCTCTATCGTTCCGTAGGACGGAGCGCCGCCGTCAGCCGTTTCTGTGATACTTTCTGTCGTACCCGTCGTGGTCAGCGCTTCCGGCTCAGGCGGTACGACCTTTCCGACTCCCGAGGACAGAAGCACAGCAGCAACGATAATACCGGTAACTGCCGCCGCGCCTGCCACGCCCACAAAAATGAGCTTTTTTCTGCCGCTTTTAACAGGCTTCACATCCGGTACAGACACGCTTACTTTGTTGACATTGAAGGTGTCGGTATATGTGCTGTCCGCGGTATTTCCGCTCGCGTTTCCGAGAATGCCGGAAAGCATAGTAAACAACTCATCGAAATTATAGCTGTTCTTCTTTGCGTCTGCAAATATCCAGTGCGCACCGGTAAGATAATACTGGTACGTTCCGGTCAGAGGCGCATTGTCTGTCTTGTACGGAACCACGAAAAGGCCTTCGATCGTCTCCGCAAGATTCATCTCACGGGCACACTGTTCGGAAGCGGCACTGTTCTCGCTGTATATCAGCAGGAATACCTTCGCAGATGTTATAGCTGCGCTTATCGCTGCCGCCCAGTCGCTTCCCGCGACGATGTTCCTCGGAGCTATCCAGCAGCTTATGCCGCGCTCTTCAAGATACGCGACCGCCTTGTCGGCAGTTTCCTTATCCTTAGTACTGTGGCTTATGAATAAATCAGCCATTTACGTCTCCTTTTATCCGATGAACCATTTGAACGGCTCACAAAAATCTTTATAGCAATTATCGCACACCCAGAACTTACCGTCCTCCGTGACATATCCTTCCGCGGAGCAGTCCATAATGCCTTCCGCGTTCTTCATGAACTTATGCCAGCAGAATTCGCAGTGCGCGTGGTCGTCGCCGTCGTACTTCCTGCGCACGAGCCTAACGCCGAGCAGATATTCGTCCTGCCCCGTCATACGCCAGTCTTCTTTGATATCATTTATATTCATAGCTTCTTCCCGTTGTATGTAACCGTGATATGGTCGGCGTTGGCACCGGAATAATCGTTTCCGAGATCCATTTCCGTCCAGTCGGATTTATGTATGCGCACATTTATCGTGAGCGTATCACCGCCCGGAAGAACTCCCGAGCTCTTCATTGTACACTTCGTATCAGCCTTGTCGCCCTTTGCCTTCGAGAAGCTTCCGCTTATAGTATCTGTGCACGCCTTGTAAGCGCTTCCCTGAATGTCGGCGTAATCACACTCGAATACTATATCACCGCCGCCGTCGTTGGTGAAGAGATAGTCTGCCGTGAGCTTTGAAAGGTCGATGCCGGTGCTTCCGGTATTCTTTATCTTAAGCGAGAAGGAAATAGTGTTGCCCTTGCCGCTCGCCTGCTGCTGTTCAAGTGACACGCTTACGGTACCCTTGTCGGACACCTGCACTGCCGGCTCATTATTGACCGTTCCGGAGCCTGTATATCCGCCGCCGCTGTTACCGGAATTTCCGCCGTCACTGCCGCCGTTTCCGTTATTGGTATTGAGTTTGATATTCTTTATCGCATCGCCGGTGTTCTTTTCGTTGGGCTCGGTACCGAAAACAAGGGTGCTGCCCTCATAGAGTGCCATATTGCGTGCCTTTGTCATAGTTCCGGAGGACACCTGTCCTATGTCGATATACGACGGGTCGTTCGAGTTGTCCCAGACGCCCTTGTTATTGCGGATACGGAACTGTACTTCCTTCTTATAGCTGTCCTGTCCGCCAGGATAAATGTCCACACCCGTGAAGTCGATAGCCACATAATACAGGTTCTTTGCTTCGTTCCAGCAGAGTACATTGCTCGCCGTACCGCCCTGCATATAGTTCGTGCTGACAACTATGTCGGAAGCACTTCCTCCCGCATCCTTTATCTCGGAAATATCGAAGAAGTAACAGAGCTTCAGGTTGTTCGTATTTCTCGCGGGGAAAGCGGTCTTGTTGCAGACAACCGCCTTGACTTCGATGAAGTCACTGCCGTTCACATTGATCGTCGCGTCGGTGTACAGCTCTTCGTCCGGAGTTTCTATCGCGCCGAACTTCTTGAGCGTCTGACCGCCGTACTGCTTATAAAGCTTGGCGAGCGCCCCTGTGAAACCGGCGTTGTAGTCGGTAGCCACCTCACCGTTCTGGTAATTCGTTCGGTCATCCGGATAGCTGTCGTCCATGTTCGGACCGCCGACAAGAGCGCCTATCAGCGTATGACGCGTGTTTGCGGGTTCGTTGATGTTGTTCGCGTAAGAACCGTGCGCGGTGCGGTGATGCGGATTCTGCGGGGGATTCTTGCCATAGCCGATCACAAAGCTCCTGCCGCTGCTTCCGAGAGCATAATCCACCTGCGATCTCGCGAATTTACGGTACTTTTCAGCCTTGTCCGCACTGCACTTACCGCTGTCGGCATAGGAAAGTGCCACGAACGCCGTTGTCGTCGCATAGCGGAGAGCTCCCCACTGGTCGATATAGACAAGACCTTTCGGGGTCTTGGGGAGACTGTCGCACCATGTGTCAAGATGCTTTTCAACAGCCTTTATGAACTTCTCGCCGCCGGTCTCCTTAGCAAGCAGAACAGCGCTTCCCCAGCTCTTGTCGTCCCAGCAGAGCGCCCATTTCGGGTCACCCTCGCCGAAAAGATCCTGAGCCTTTTTGAGATAATCCTTTTCGCCGGTAGCCTTGTATATCCAGTATGACGCAAAGCAAAGCTCGTCATTGAAACCGCCGTAGGACTGATAGAAACCGTTTGCCGCGGTATATCCCTTGTCGGTCTTTACCTTCTCGGCATAGCTGAGAAGCTCCTTGGCGTGCTTTACGCACTTATCGGCATACGCCTTGTCGGTGTCCTTGAATACCGCCGCGCAGGATGCAAGCGAAGCCGCAGTTCCCGCAGCTACGGTAGAGCCGCCGTTGTTGAGATCCACCTTGTAGGACGGGCGGTTCATCTGCGTTTCAACGACTTCTGCCGCTCCCCAGAAGCTGTGATCGGCGTTTCCGTCTCCGACCTGATAGTAATAAACGTTCGGCTCGGGATGACATTTTATGAAGTAATCGTTGCCCCAGCGGATATTGTCAAGTATGTATCTGAGCTGACCGCTCTTTTCGTAAGCTTCCCTGTCCTCGAAAACCGACCAGGCGAGCAGCGACATAGAGTATGACATCGGGAGGTTGAACTTAACGTTATCTCCGGCATCGTAAAAACCGCCGGTAAGGTCGAGACCGTTGTCCCTGCCGTCTTTAAGGCAGGAATCTCCGCGCCAGTTGCAGCGGAAGTCGTCAGGAAGGTCGCCGGAGCGCTGAAGATCGTAGAACATAATGGATTTCTGGAGCGCCTCGCCGTAATTGTAATCAGACGTGCCCTTCGTTCCCTCATAGCCGCCGTCCGGCGAGAGATCGGAGATCTTTTTTGCGGTCGTTGTAGTCTGCTCCGCGGTTGTCTGTGCAGCAGTCGTGGTCGCCTGTGTAGCCTCGGCCACTGTCTGTGATGCCGCGGTACCGGCCGTTTCCGATGTTCCCGCTGTCTGCGTTGTTCCGGAGGTTTCGGACGTTCCTGCTGTAGCGGTGCTTACCTCTCCGGAAGAGGAACCTGTTGTTCCGGAAGCCGATGTGCCGGTCTCTGTGTTCTGTGAGGTCACGGAGAACGATGTATCGTTTCCTGTCTGCGATTCCTCCGACGAAACGGACGTTTCACCGGAAGTCGTATTTGTATCGCTACCGCTCTGAGAACAGCCCGAAAACGCTAATATTACGGCTGCCGCCGCGGAAATGAATCTATATGAAGTCTTCATGATATCTCCTTTCCGACAAACAAAATTATTTTATATTATAACATAATACTTTATTAAAATCAATATCTATATATAAAATATTTTTCTACTATATTGGTAGGAATATCGGAATCCCTATACCCGACGTAAGATCGTCATTCGCCAAAACAAAGAGACACCCCTGCTTTCTGCAGGGGTATCGCAGATATGCATTATGCCCACGGACTTGCAGACGAAGGCTCTCTGATGCCGACGAGAATGAACTGCTCCCAGAGATACCACTTGTCATCTTTCGCCTTGCGAAGCTGCACAAAGCGCTGGCTGTCCGCACCGCCGGAGGTAAGGAACATCTTCGCGTAGCCCTCATTCTGATAGCTGTACGGGTTCTCGCTTACCGTTACAGTGTAAGGTTCGGACGGCTTGTAGTCATTTGAAGGAACGGCGCCCTTGAAGTAAGAACGCGGAACATAGTCATAATCGCGGAACCTGTCCTTTATGAAGCTGTACTCCATGGGGTTTATCTGTCTCGGACCGCTCACGAAGTTGTACATCTTCATAGAAAGATCGGGGTCCTGTGGATAGAAGCAGAGCGCGAGCACCACCATAGCCGCGGTATCGAACGGCGTCGAAAGCTGTGCCTGCGGAAGAGCAATGAACTGCTCATAGGTATCGGGGAGCGTGGAAAATACCACATCGACGCTCTTGTTGCCGCCGCCCTGCATTGCCTGTGACACGGTTTTTCCGATGTTGTCAAAAAGTCCCATAGTTTTATCCTCCGTATGTATTGTTTTCATCTGCGGCTGCATTTTCCGCAGTTTCTTCCGTTGTTGTAAGATCGACCTCGCGCCCGTCTATGTCCTTTCCTTTTCCGGTAAAGCGGTCCACGGTATAACGCGCGACCTCGGTATATGACCAGCCGCTTTCATCTTTTTCGTCCTCTATTAAGAAGTACCAATCGTTGAATTCATCAGAACTGCGGCTGTCGTCATTTAAAAGCCGTATCCTCACAAGGTCGTCGTCTTCTATGCTATAGACAGCCTTCGCAGGGAAATGTCCGTCGTGCGTTGAAGCATAATATTCCGCCGCCTTATTTGCAAGATCAACATTCGAGTAAACAACAAATCCGTCGGACTTACCGGTAAGGAAAGTAAGCTTCCGCGACTTATCGATGACAATCTCGCCGTCGCCGAGGGTGAAAGTCTCGCTGCCCTCCGCGGTCGTACCGTGATAGCTGAAAACGACCGCGCTCCCGTAAATCTCGTATGTAAAATCGTAGCCGATGCCGTTGATGAGCTCGGTCACATAGCCGGCTTTATTGTCCTGTATGACCCATATCTCGCCGCCGTAGTCCTTGTCCTTTAGCCACCAGACGCCCGTTATAGGCGACGAACTGCTGTTCTGCGATCCGGAAACGCTCGTTAAATCTATCTCCCGCCCGTCTATGTCCTTTCCTTTTCCGGTGAAGCGGTCAATGAAATACCAAGCGCTCGTAGCGTTGAGGCTGTAGCTCTCGTCGTCGTAAAGCTGGATAAGCACGGTATTGTCATCCTCGGAGCTTGCGACCGCTTTTGTCGGGACGTGACCGTCATGCCGCTCCGCGTAGTATTGCTTTGCGAGCTCGATAAGGAATTCCTCGGGGTAGAACGTAAAGTTTCCGGTATCGTCCGTAACGAAGGTAAGCCGCTCGGTCGTGTTGTCATCAAGAAACGTCATATCCACCGTGTTCTCGTCGATCACCTTGAACCGCACCGGAGTGTTGTCGTCGGAAGAGCCAAAATGCAGCATTACATCGTCGCCGTTCATTTCGGCAGCAAAAGGAAGTCCCGTTCCTGTATCAAGCCCGAGCGTCCGGCCGCTTCCACCGGTCCCGAATATAAAGTAGATGCCGGAGCTTTCGCGCCCGTTATTGAGATACAACCCCGACCTGTCGAGCCAGACACCCGCCCTGAACGGAAAAACAGCGCTGTCCGGTTGTACTTCCGGAGCAGTTGCCGCAGACGTCGTTGTCGTGGAAAACGCTGTTGTCGTCCCTGCAGCAGGCTGTTCGGCAGCGGGAGTTGTTGTTGCCGTAGCAAGAGTTTCCGCGTTGACATCGGGTGCTCCTCCGCAGCCGGAAGCCACTGAAAGCGCAGCCGACAGAAGCGCTGCAACGACACTGTTCTGTGCGTCAGATCTCATCTTTATTTTCATCTCTGTCGATTATCTCTCTTATCGCCGTCAGAAAATCGCGGTATGTTTTCGGGAAGTTGTTCTCGCCGGAAGCGTGTATCCTGCTGCCGTTTATGGTCGCGTCAAGAGTGAACTGCTTACCGTCAAGAACATACTTGTTTCCCTTGTTGAAACAGTCCCACGAAGCGACTTTGCAGTTCTGCAGCAGAGCGCATATCTCCCCGTAAAGTTCATCTCCGCCTTCAACACGCTTTATCAGGCAGTCCTCACGGGACACATCGTCCCTTACATGCCAGAATCCGCAGTAATACGCAGCGGAAGCACCTCTCTCCGTTCTGAGCAGTTCATATTCCTGCCTGTCCGATCTTGCATTGCTTATCGTAAGCTTCAAAGACTCAAAATCTATGGTTTTCAGCATTATGGCACCCCCTGCGGTTTTGTCAGAAACAATTATACCATAATCTCGCCGTAAAATCAATAATTAGCAGAAATAAAAGCACTGTACACATCAAGCCTCGATGTGTACAGTGCTTGCTATCCCGCTATTTTCGCAGTTTTGTCGCCCCTGTTGAACAAAATCGCGACCACGAGTGCGAAGAGTACCGCCGCAGTCACACCTCCCGCACAGGCCTCAAGTCCTCCGGTAAGAGCGCCTAAAAGCCCGTCTGCCGTTACCGCTTCCCGCACTCCCTTAGCGAGAAGATATCCGAAACCGGTGAGCGGGACTGTCGCTCCTGCACCGGCGAATCCGACGAGAGGATCATATATGCCGACTGCCCCGAGGAACACCCCGGAAACAACGTAAGTCACAAGTATGCGTGCGGGTGTCAGCGATGTCAGGTCGATAAGAAGCTGACCTATAGCGCACAGCGCTCCCCCCGTTAAAAATGCCCATAAATACTCCATATTTTCTCCTTATTCACAACTCGATGAAATATGAACGCAATGCGATATTCCCGGTATGCTCTCCCCCTGCTGAACCAGTGTCGGCGACATCAGCGCTCCCGTTGCCGCGAAAAGCACATTTTTCAGCTCTCCCTTCTTCACCCGCGGGAGAATATGTCCGCAGAGTACCGCAGCGCTGCACCCGCACCCCGAACCGCCCGCGTGAACATCCTGCTTTTCCCTGTCGAATATCATAAGCCCGCAATCGTTATACCGGTCACCGAGAGTCACTCCGTCCTGAAGAAAAAGGTCGCGAAGTATCTCGCTTCCGACATACCCGAGATCACCGGTAAGTATAAGATCATAGTTTCCGGGCTGTGTTTCTGTATTGGCAAAATGTGTTTTAAGCGTATCGTAAGCTGCTGGAGCCATAGCCGCGCCCATATTGTTCGCATCCTTTATACCCATATCAATTATTGTTCCTACGGTAGCCACTTTTATGAACGGTGCTTCGGAATGCGCTCCCACAACGGCACAGCCGCTTGCCGTAGCTGTCCACTGTGCCGTGGGAGGGCGCTGACCGCCGTATGTCTCAGGAAAGCGGAACTGACGCTCGGCAGAACAGAAGTGCGATGACGTAAGGGCGGCGCACAGTGTACCGACACTGTTATCGGCGAATATTGCCGCCATGCAGAGTGTTTCCGCCATTGTCGAACACGCTCCGTACATTCCCACGAACCGCAGCCCGTTATTGCGCATACTGTAAGCCGATCCGGTGCATTGGTTAAGAAGATCACCGGCGAAAACGAAGCTTATATCGCTCTCGGCGATGCTGCCGCGGAGAAGTGCCTGTTCAAAAGCGTGCTGCTGAAGACGGCTCTCTGCCTTTTCCCATGTGTTTTCGCCGAAGCCCGAATCCTCGCTCACATAATCGAAACAGCTCCCGAGAGGACCTTCGCCCTCCATTCTTCCCACAGCCGTTCCGGAGGATACTATCGACGGAAGCGTCTCCATTATTACCGTTCCGCCCTTTATATATCTGCTCATGTTGTCTCCTTTCTTACGCTTGTCCGAATATGAACAACAGCAGCCCGTAGAACGCAGAAGCCGCAAGACCATAGACTATAACGGGTCCCGCTATAATGAAGATCTTTGCGCCTACACCAAGCACATAGCCTTCTGTCTTGAACTCAAGTGCGGGAGATACAACCGCATTCGCAAACCCTGTTATCGGAACGAGCGTACCCGCACCAGCGTGTTTCGCAAGCTTGTCATAAAGCCCGAATCCCGTCAGGACAGCGCTCATGAAAACAAGCGTGACGGAGGTAAGCGTACCTGCGGCGGACACGTCAAGACCTGTGCTTTTGTACAGTTCCGTAAGGAACTGACCTATCACGCATATTGCTCCACCGACAGCGAACGCCACCGGAACAGTTTTATATAATCGGCTGTTCGGCGAACGCTTTTTCGCGAGAACACCGTATTCTTTTTCCGTAAGTTTCATTTTCGTTCTCCTTTCTTTTCACAGCATTATTTTCAGCGTTATCGCTCATTTTATTTGCGGAAATTTCAGTAAATTCACAAAGCCGGGACAGTATATACACTACGCCGTTTTCATTCATATCGTTTCAAAACCACGAACAATTCTGCTGAATTCGTTTGCAGACAGGGTCCGCAAAACATAAACAAAGCATAATTATGTCAATATTGTCTGTTATCTGATGATTTTTCTCTTTTTGTTGACAATCTTATATATTAATGTTAAAATGCAATAAAGTGTCTGATTATATAATATTAATGCACTTTATGAGAAATTTTGTTGGATTCGGAGGAAAAAGTAAAAAAACATGAAAAACAAGAAGCTTGGCATTCAGATCGTACTCATAACGACCATAGTTATCGTTGTAGTCGTTGCAGTACTGATCACTACATCGCTCATTTCATTTTCAGCCTACAACAACAACCTTTTGACAAACCGAGCAAAGATCGGTATGGAAGTCCTTGAGACTACCGTTGACAACGAGGTGGAACTGCTCACCGAGTACCTCCTCAGAATGGAAGTAACGGACGGTATCGGTCAGGACTGCAAAAACAAGAACGAAGCGGGCATCACCACCAAATGGAACGCTATCAACACAAACGGCAAGTTCTTCATCATGATAACCGATCTTGACGGTAACTTTATATACAAGAGTTCAAACTGCCCGAATTACTCCGGTATCAATTTCAAGAATGTTGCAGCCGGCAACAGACTCATGGGTATTTATTGCGAAGGCGATTCTATGAGTGCTATCTTCTCTTCCACATTCAAAGAGGACGACATCACTTCCGTAGGCCTTGTAGGTTTTGACCTCAAGGATAACGAGTGGATGGAAAAGGTAAAGAAAACCGTTGAATGCGACGTTACAGTATTCAAGAACAATCTCAGATATTCCACAACTCTCGGTCAGAACCTTGTCGGAACACCTATGGGCGACGCTATCAAGAAGACCGTTCTTGACAGCAAACAGGAATACCACGGCACAGCCGTTATCAACAGCAAGCCGTATTACGTATCCTACGCTCCTATGTATGACCTCAACAACAACCTTATCGGTTCGTGGTTTGCAGGCTCTGAAGCAACAGAAGCCAACAACGAGTTCACTTCTGTTGCAGTCATGGCGATCATTATAGGTGTTGTCGGTGCGACCGGTATAGCTATATTCATCTTCCTCTTCTGCAGAGCAAGAGTCACTATCCCGCTCAGATACGCCGAAGAGTACGCAAATGAGATGCTCAAGGGTCAGCTCGACACAACAAACGTTACATACAACTTCGCTTCTGATGAAGTCGGAAAATTCGTTGAAGTACTGCGAAACGCTAAGCATGGCATGAACGCTGTTGTAGGCGATGCTTCGGCTATACTAGGTGCTATGGCAGACGGTGATTTCACACAGACTCCGAATGTTGATTATCCCGGCGTTTTCGCAGAGATAGAACGCAACATTCATAAGATCGAATCCGACCTCGGCGATACGCTCGGCAAGATGAATATGTCTTCCGAAGAAGTTCTCTCCGGTTCCAACCAGATGGCTGAAGGCTCTCAGTCTCTCGCAGACGGTACAACAAAACAGGCTTCCGCTATCCAGCAGCTCTCCGCTACTATTGCAGAGATCTCAACACAGATCGCGAATACTTCTCAGAACGCTGCCAAGGCAGGCGACCTCTCCAAACAGTCCGAAGAGAAGATCACATATCAGGACGGCGAGATCCAGAGCATGGTAGAAGCTATGACCGAGATCAGCAATACGTCCAAGGAGATCGAAAAGATCATCAAGACAATCGAAGACATCTCGTTCCAGACCAATATCCTCGCACTCAATGCCGCAGTCGAAGCTGCGCGCGCAGGCGATGCCGGCAAGGGCTTCGCAGTTGTTGCGGATGAAGTCCGTAACCTCGCCAACAAGTCCGCAGAAGCTGCAAAGAGCACATCGTCCCTCATCACTGCATCTATCGAGGCTGTTGATAAGGGCAGCAAGATAGCATTCGCTACGGCAGAGTCGATGAAGGAAGTCAAGGAGATCTCCTCCGAGACCGGTTCGCTCATCGTCGATATTGCAGCCGCAAGTGCAGAACAGACAGAATCTATCCGCCAGATCACCACGGGTATCGAGCAGATCTCTCAGGTCGTTCAGATGAACTCCGCTACCGCGGAAGAGACTGCTGCTTCCTGCGAAGAGCTCTCCGGTCAGTCCAGACTCCTCAAGGATCAGGTAGCAAGATTCAAGGTAAACAGCTAATCCAACCTCCGTTTAATAATATTTCCCTCTGCTGCCTGACCGCGGCAGAGGGACTTTTTTTGGAGATACACTATGGAATACGAACACGTAGTACACGGCTTTGACCCGGTATTTGACAAAAACAGCAGAATTCTTGTTTTAGGCAGCCTTCCTTCAGTGAAGTCACGCGAGCAGCAGTTTTACTACGGACATCCGCAGAATCGTTTCTGGAAGGTCATTGCCGAGATAACCGAAAGCACTGTTCCCGAGACCATTGAGCAGAAAAAAGCACTTCTTCTCAACAATGGGATAGCGATATGGGATGTTATCGCAGAGTGTGACATCGCCGGCTCATCAGATTCGAGTATCAGGAACGTGATCCCGACTGATATAGCCGCTATACTGAAAGGAAGCGATATAACCGCTGTATTTACTAACGGCGGAACTGCGACCCGTATTTACCGGAAATATCAGCTTCCACTTACCGGCATCGAACCCATGCAGCTCCCCTCTACCAGCCCTGCGAATGCGGCATGGTCACTTGAACGGCTCATTTCTGCATGGTCATCAGCGCTTACGCGCGCCTTGACAGGCAGTCCCGGGCTAACGCCGCCCGGACCTGCGGCAGGCGATAGCCTGCACCGGAAGCTTACGAGGTTTTAGCTCTCAGATTCATAAAAGCATAAAAAACAGGCTGCCCTTTCGGACAGCCCGTTATTTTTTTCAAGCATTATGCTTTGTAGTAATCAACGAGTCTTACGAGATCGTCATACTTCTGCTTGCTGTTCTCAATAGCGATACCGAACAGCTTTTCAGCTCTCTCAGGGTTAGCACGTGCAAGCGAGTTGTAACGAACTTCACGCATCATGAAGGTCTTGTAATCGCCTGTCGGAGCCTTGCTGTCGAGCGAGAACTTCTGCTCTGCATCAGGATTGAATCTGAACAGATGCCAGTAACCTGCCTCAACTGCTTCCTTCTCAACCTGCTGAGCGATGGTAAGACCACCCTTGATACCGTGGTTGATACACGGAGCGTAGCAGATGATGAGCGAAGGTCCGTCGTAAGCTTCTGCCTCGGCGAACGCCTTGATGCACTGGTTTCTGTCTGCGCCCATAGCTACCTGAGCAACATATACATAACCGTACTTCATTGCTATGCCCGCGAGGTCTTTCTTCTTAACTGCCTTACCAGCAGCCGCGAACTGTGCAACTGCACCGATGTTGGTAGCCTTGGAAGCCTGTCCGCCTGTGTTGGAGTAAACCTCTGTATCGAATACGAGTACGTTTACGTTCTTGCCGCTTGCGAGAACGTGGTCAACACCGCCGTAACCGATATCGTATGCCCAGCCGTCACCACCGAGGATCCAGTTGGACTTCTTGGAGAGGTAGTTCTTAAGCTTGAGAACTTCGAGCTTTTCGGGATTCTGGCAATCGCACTTCTCAAGTGCAGCTACGAGTTCTTCTGTAGCAGCAAGGTTAGCTGCGCCGTCGTTAGCTGTCTCGAAGTACTTGTCGATGAGAGCCTTTGTCTCGGGCTTTGCTTCTTCAGCAAGAGCCTTTAAGTGCTGCTGTGCTCTGCCGCGGAGTGTATCCTGTGCAAGGAACATACCGAGACCGAACTCTGCGTTGTCCTCGAAGAGGGAGTTGCCCCAAGCAGGACCTCTGCCCTTCTTGTTGGTTGTATAAGGAGTCGAAGGCTCGGAGCCGCCCCAGATAGAAGAGCATCCCGTAGCGTTCGCGATATACATTCTGTCGCCGAAGAGCTGTGTAGCAAGCTTAGCATACGGTGTTTCGCCGCATCCTGCGCAAGCGCCGGAGAATTCGAGCAGCGGCTGCTTGAACTGAGAGCCCTTGACTGTTGTGGGCTTGAACTTTTCAAGAACTTCGGGCTTGTCGGAAGTCTTGATAGCGTAATCGAAGTACTTCTGCTCGCCTTCCTGTGTTTCGAGACCCTTCATTACGAGAGCCTTTGTCTTTGCCGGACATACGTTTGCACATACGCCGCATCCTGTACAGTCAAGTACCGAGATGCCCATAGCGAACTTATAGCCCGCCATACCGGTCATATCCTTCATCTTCATGCCCTCGGGAGCCTTAGCAGCTTCGTCAGCGTTCAGAGCGAACGGACGGATAACAGCGTGCGGGCAAACCATCGAGCACATATTACACTGGATACAGTTCTCGGGGATCCACTCGGGAACGTCAACTGCGATACCGCGCTTTTCAAATGCAGCAGTACCCTGCGGGAATGTACCGTCAGCGATGTCAACGAATGTCGATACGGGTATCTGGTTGCCGCGCATAGCGTTAACGGGTACCTGTACATTGTTGATGAAGTCGATGAGGAACTTGTTGTCACCCTCGAAGTGGTGCTTAGCAAGCTCGCCTTCAGCGTCAGCCCAGGAAGCGGGAACGTCAACCTTTATAACTTCGCCTGCGCCCTTGTCGATAGCAGCGTAGTTCATGTTAACGACATCGTCGCCCTTCTTTGCGAAGGACTTGTATGCAGCCTTCTTCATGTAATCGATAGCCTGATCTGCAGGTATGATATTTGCAATGGAGAAGAATGCGGACTGGAGAACAGTATTTGTTCTGTTGCCGAGGCCTATTTCCTTCGCTACCTTGATAGCGTTGATGATATAGAAGTTGATGTTGTTCTTTGCGATATAAGCCTTAACGGGAGCAGGGAGCTTCTCGTCGAGTTCATCAACTGTCCACTGGGTGTTGAGAAGGAACGAACCGCCGGGGTTAACGTCCTGAACCATATCGTACTTGTCGATGTACGACGGGTTGTGGCATGCAACGAAGTCAGCCTTGTTTACGAAGTATGTCGATTTGATCGGGGACTTACCGAAACGCAGATGCGAGATAGTAACACCGCCGGACTTCTTGGAGTCATACTCAAAGTAAGCCTGAGCATACATATCGGTGTGGTCGCCGATGATCTTGATAGAGTTCTTGTTTGCACCAACAGTACCGTCGGAGCCGAGACCCCAGAACTTGCAGCATGTTGTGCCTTCCGGAGTTGTGTTCGGGTTTTCAGTGATCGGGAGAGAGAGGTTTGTAACATCATCTGTGATACCGATCGTGAAGCGCGGCTTATCGGTGTTGTTGTAAACAGCAATGATCTGTGCCGGTGTGCAGTCCTTGGAGCCGAGACCATAACGTCCTGTGAATACGGGAACGTCCTGGAACTTGCCTTCCTGCTTGAGGGCAGCTACAACGTCAAGATACAGAGGCTCGCCTATAGAGCCGGGTTCCTTTGTTCTGTCGAGAACAGTGATCTTCTTTACAGTGGAGGGGATAGCTGCCGCGAACGCGGAGGAAACGAAAGGTCTGTACAGTCTTACCTTTACAAGACCTACCTTCTTGCCCTGCTTTACGAGATAGTCGATAGTCTCTTCGATAGTGTCGTTTACAGAGCCCATAGCAACTATAACCTGCTCTGCATCGGGAGCGCCATAGTAGTTGAAGAGCTTGTAATCTGTGCCTATCTCAGCGTTTACCTTGTCCATATACTCTGTAACGATCTCGGGGATCTTGTCATAGTATGTGTTGGACGCTTCTCTTGCCTGGAAGAAGATGTCAGGGTTCTGAGCCGAGCCGTGAAGAACAGGCTGTTCAGGGTTAAGAGCTCTGTTACGGAATGCCGCAACAGCGTCCTTATCTACCATCTTATCAAGTGTATCGTAATCCCAGACTTCGATCTTCTGGATCTCGTGAGAGGTTCTGAAACCGTCGAAGAAGTGGATGAAAGGAACTCTTCCCTTTATTGTAGAGAGATGAGCTACTGCGCCGAGGTCCATAACTTCCTGCGGGTTGGTGGAGCAGAGCATAGCGTAGCCCGTCTGACGACATGCGTAAATATCGCTGTGGTCGCCGAAGATCGAAAGTGCATGAGAAGCGAGAGCACGAGCCGAAACGTGGATAACGTTCGGAAGAAGCTCACCGGCTATCTTATACATATTCGGGATCATTAAAAGAAGTCCCTGTGATGCGGTGTAGGTAGTTGTGAGAGCACCGGCCGAAAGAGAACCGTGAACTGCACCAGCAGCTCCTCCCTCGGACTGCATCTCAACGATCTGTACTTCCTGACCGAAGATGTTCTTTCTGCCTGCCGCAGCCCATGAATCCGTTACTTCTGCCATAACGGACGACGGGGTAATGGGGTAGATCGCCGCTACTTCCGTGAACGCGTATGAAACGTGTCCGGCAGCGTTGTTACCATCCATTGTAAGTTTTTGTCTTGCCATTGGAAAACAACCTCCTTAATTTTAAGCGACCCATTCTGCATGGTTTATCGCATTGCATATCCTTTTGACCGTACAGGTATGCACTATATAAATAATACCACATTTTTACCAATTTGTAAACAGGTATTTAAAATTTTTTCTCTTTTTTTGAAAAACCGCTTTTCAACCATTGACACCGTCTGTTTTTTAGTGTATAATATTTTATTATACTTCCTCGGGGTGTGGCGCAGTTGGTAGCGCGCGAAGTTTGGGACTTCGATGCCGCAGGTTCGAATCCTGTCGCTCCGACCAATCTCTTACCCTCACGTTTGGCTTAACAAAGCCTTGCGTGAGGGTTTGTTATTTACGAGATATGACGCATGGTCATTAAATGGTCATTGTTTTGAGTGCTATACTATAATAAATATAGTTTACGCCGTTTTCTTCGTATTCGCGATATCGGGATTGCTGAATACAAGCGCATTTGTGAGCACTTCGCAGGTCCTTGCCTGAGCTTCCTGAAACATGTGACAGTAGATAGAAGTCGTTGTACTCGGACTGGAATGTCCCATATCCCTTGAAACCGTCATGGGGTCAACTCCTGCAAAAATCAGTAAGCTCGCGTGAAAGTGACGTAGGCTGTGAAGATCGCAGAACAGTATGTCATTGCGCTCGCAAACCTTTTTCAGCCAGTTGTACGGTGTGCTGTTGCCCATAGGCTCACCGTTCCACCGCGTAAACAGCCTGTCCGTTTCTACCCACTGTGTTCCGAGGCGTTCGCGTTCCGTGTCCTGTTCCGCTTTAAGCTCTTTAAGAAGATCCATAACTACGGGCGGGAACTTGGAAGAACGCTGCGAAGTCTTCGTCTTGGTCGTATCGGTGTAAATGCCGTTCACCGAGTTGTAATTGGAAGTCCTGCGGACGCTGATAACATTGGTGTCCCAGTTTATATCCTTCCATTCAAGCCCGAGCATCTCCCCGCGGCGGAATCCGCTGTAAACCGAAAGCGTGAAGTATGCTCTGAACTTTACGGCTTCAACCTGAATGACAGAAAACAGCTTATTTATATCGTCAAGGGAATAAATTGCTTTCTCTTTGCTTTCGCTCTTGGGGATCACTACTCTCGAACAGGGGTTGCCGATAGGTACACTGTACCAATGACTTAAAAGCGCTTCATTAAAGCATTTGTAAGATTGCTGCTATACCGAAGATGCCGGTATAGCAGCACATATTGAGTTTAAATACTGAACTGGATGTCAACACCGGTCTCGTCCGATATTTTTATGATATCTATCATAGTGGCAGCTACCTCGTTCTTTTCACCGTTAGTCAATTCGTCCCACCTTGAAAGAGGTTCGATCAACGGACTTGTATCGGCTGTTTTCTTCTTGCGTTCACGGGTATTGAGCTTTTCTTCAAGGTCGGACTTTTTGGAGTGTAGCTCCTTGATACGCTTCTGAATATAATCGAAAAGAACCTCATCGGCTTCTGCGAGCTTATCCATAAGCTGATGTATCTCGGTTTCAGCTCTTGCTATATCAGCTTTGATACTTTCGATTTCGAAGTCAGGCTTCTCCTGTTCTCTTTTTATTATCGTGAGTTCATCAAGCCTATTCTTCATCGCTTCAAAAACAACTCTCTCCAAATCGTCCGGCCGGATATCAAGAGTCTTTTTTACACATCCTACGGCATTGTACGCACCGGAATCCTTGAAATATCTCCACTTGATCGTGTGCTTTTTATTCCAGTGAGGATATGTATTAACTGCATATCCGCAGTGAGCACATTTGACAAGTCCCATAAGCCAAGATGTAACAGCAGTCCTGTTTGACGGATAACTCATGTGGTGCGATCTCTTGTCCTGCACGGTCAGCCATGTTTCAGAACTGATAAGTCCTTCATGATAACCGACCTTTATAAAACGACCACCGTCCTGATCTCTGTGCGTGAAAAGTCCATGAATACCGTCAAATGCTTCAACATCATCAATGATACGATATCCTTTGCTTACCAAGTATTTGTACACCTCAACGTCCGCTCTTACATAAATTGGATTATTTAAAAGATGTGCCAAGCTTGATATACACATAGCAGCGTATTTTCGTTCTTTTCTGTGTGTTTTCCTCGTAGTATCAATATTATTATCTCTGAAATAATTGATGATACCTTGAAGTGACATCGACGGTTCTTTGTACATTTCAAAAGCTGTTATGATAACATTGCTCTGCTCACTCGGTACAAGTACTGAACCTGTTTTTCCGTTTACAGTCCTGCGTTCCGACTTAAAACCCATGTGCTCTTTTCCGCCCTGAAAGAATCCTGTCTCAGTTGAACGGGTAAGATATGCGTCCGCTACTCTCGCCGCTATCGTTTCCCTCTCAAACTCTGCGAAGTTCAGAAGATTGTTTCTCATCATTCTGCCTTCTTTGGTTTCCGTGTTGAACGGTTCGGAAAGAGAAATAACGCTTACTCCATATTTGTCGAGTTCATCTGTAATGTTCAGATATTCGCGCATGTTACGACTGAAACGATCATACTTTTTCACAATTATCCTGTCGATAAGACCTTCACGCGCATCCGACATCATCTGCTGAAACGACGGACGGTGAGCAATATCCTTTCCGGATTTTCCGTTATCACAATAAATTCTGTAGCTGTCCTTAGATATTTTTCCTCCGTTCTTTAAAAATCGTATGCAGTCGGCTTTCTGCGAATCTATAGAAAGAGAATTATTACCCTTTTCCTTATCGCTTACTGAACGGCGTACATAAATTGCTGTGATTTTCTTCATATTATCAGCCTCCATAAAAATAGACAGCCGATAATGCGATACTTTTATAATATTAGTATAGCACTATCGGCTTAAAATTTCAAGTGCTAAAGCATAGAATTTTAATTTATGCAACAATTTTTTCATCTTCCCGACCATGCTTCGGTTTTAGAAGATCATACAGACGATTGATCTTCTGCTGTTTAGCGGTATCAGAAACATTATCAGGTAAGTGTATTGTCACTTTTATTTCAGCTGAATGTTTCTTACCACCTGCTACGGCGGTCGTTGTGAGTAATTCATTTCTTCTCATTAAGCTCCTTTCGTGCAAAATGCAACTCCCATGTTTCTCCCAAACTTATCTTTTCTGTTTAATGCAGCGATATTTCTATTTTTATTCTTCATCGTCCACATCATAGTTATCATCGGAATCGTTAATAATATCGTCTATGATACTATTTAAGGATTTCGATTTTTCATTTTTTGGCGGCAGCGGCTCCGGTGCGGTATCGCATATTTCTGTACCTTTCACGATAGCGATCTCAGCCGCCTTCCGCTTTTTCTTTTCGGTTTCCACATACTCCCGTATCTCGTCGTTGAGGAAAATGAACGCGATCATCTCCTCAAACTCAGACGGAGTAATGTCATCTCCGAATTTTTCGTAGATAAGTTCTCCCATCTTACGGCAGTTCTGCGTTTTCTGCTTGTCAAGCTCGGCGCTGAGTTCCTTTTCGAGCTTTGCGAGCTTCGCCTCGGTCTTATCGACCTCGGACATCAGCTCGCGCTGTCTTTTCTGCGCTTTGGCAATACTCGTGCGCAGAGCTTCGGTCTTCTGTTCTTTTGTCATTGTGTGGTTCCTCCCTCATTTTTGTCTGTTTTCTTTATCTGCAAAGTGCGAACCCCGAAGCTGCCGTAACTGCGGTTCCGGTACGCCGGCTAAAATACCGGAGAACACAGTGGTCGGCGGCGGGGGCGGTATGCAACTAACCCATTTGGTGAAACAAGCTACTTTTCATATCGAGTGAAAGTAATCTGAAAAACCAAGTAGCTAACCGCCCCCGGAGGGCGCACTTATACAAACGCTTCGCGTTTGTGTGCGCGAGGGACATATTCCCTCGACCTTTGAATAACAAGGCATCTACCCGATGCCACGAAAAACGCGCTACAGCCGCGCGTATACGCCGCAGGAGCGGCGAAAAAATGACCGGGCAAACAAATTACAGACTGTGCTTGCGGGTGGATTTAGTCGGCGCAACAGGCTTGGGGGGTTCAGGACTTTCAATGGATTGTTGCTTCTGCTGTTCTTCCTGCTGCTTGAGTTCATTGTAAGTTCTCAAGATATTGCTCCACCCGGTAGGATAAAGATTGTGCTTGTGAACATATTCATTGGCATTGTGCATCTCGTCCATTATCTCATCAAGCATCTCTGTATTTCTTTTTGCAATAGTCATTCTTGTGCGATCGTCATCCACCTTTGCGAGAAGCGTGTTTTCGTTTCGTTTCTCCATTTCCTTTGCAAGATAAGAGATGTAGTCGTCTTTTTCGATAACATGGCAGATTTCAGACAGCGAACAACCGAAATATTCTTGACAATGCTGTTCTTTCTGCTCAGAAATAAATTGACGGTTGTTTTCCATTTCCTGTTTCATGCTTGTAAGAGCATTGCTCGTGTTTTCTATCTCTATCTGCAAGTTCAGCAGCCCGCGATCTGTCTTTTTCCCTTTTTTCTCAATTGCGCAGGCTCCAGCACCGAGATGAACTGTAGGAATTTTGTCAATGCCCTGATCCTTGTAGCTTCGGTGATCTATACGCTCATCGGAAACGAAGTACAGCTTGTGATTGCACCAGTCCGCCCATGATGCACGCCATTGCTCCAGTATCGCCCTGTCATTCCACGAACGCTCTTTTACCGTGAACCCGTTCTTATCTATACGACGGGTCGGCAGTAAAATGTGTACATGGGGATTTCCGTCCCCCTTGTCGTGAATTGCAAAATCCACGCACATACCCTTTGTGACAAAGTTCTGAACGCAGAATTTACGAACAAGGTCGATCTGCTCCTCCCGTGATATTTCTCGTGGAAGTGCTGCATCAATGCTTCGCGCAGTCTGACTGTTTTTGCGAGTTTCTTTCTGTTCCGCAGCATTCCAGAGCACGGCGCGTTCCCGAAATAGTTCGGGAGCTCCCGCAGGCAGCATGATTTCCTTATGAACAACTTCATGCTTGCGTCGGTAGTCATGTGTGACCCCGTCTCGCTCGTTTTTGATCTTCTCTCCGGCAATGTAAGCTGCTTTGGCGACGCAGCTTGCACCGGCGCTTCGGGATACGATCTTGACACTAAAATGGTAAATAGCAATTTTGGTTTCCTCCTCCGTGATTATAATTTTTTGAAAATGTTCCGGAACATTATGTTCGTTGAGCTCAAATATATTATCGCACGGTATTGACAAAAAATCAAGAGTTTGGTATCATATTTATTAGAACGATATGGATTTCGAGATTTGGGCAAAATCCATATTGTCAAAAATCAAAAGTGAGGTTTTAGGCTTCAATGAGCGAAACTTACGAAATGACTCCGGTAGAAAAATATGACTTCATTCGCAGAAACAAGAAAAACATAACCTTCAACGGTTATTATAATCATGTGCATATTGATTCCGCTGCACGGACTATTACTATAGATGTTGACGATGATTATGAATTTATCGAAGAAGGCAACGAGTACAAGCGTCTCAAAAATTTCGATTCTCCTGAGCAGCGACTGATAGATGCAATATTTCGTCCGCATTTAATTGATGATGACGGCAAGCGCATAGGAACTCCGGAAAATGATGATGACTACTGGTTCTTTCCGATAGTCAGTCACAAAGATATTACGAAAAAGTTTAACGGCGATTATGTTTATAACGATGTTTTTCATCTGAACGCACAGTACAGCGAAGATGACAGGACTATGTTCAATCCCTTTGCAGGGCTGCTGATTACATTCCCCATAGGAGAAGGATTGCTTGATTATTGCTTTTCATTCTTTGCCTGCGATCCGGAGGATTTGCTGGATTCCGCTTTGGAAACATTGGATTATAACAACATCAGTAAAGATATTACTACGCCGAAAGCACGCAACAAAGATGAACTGCAAGATCTGGAATGTGAGTATATGAGGCGCTCGATAGTTGCAC
>CAMVNQ010000022.1 GCA_947168885.1 uncultured Clostridia bacterium
AAAAAACACAAGAAGCCTTTTCAAAAATTATATTACAGACCGACAAATCGAAATTTTGCTATGACAAATGTTCGTGAAAGGGCAAGAATGCTTAAAAAGATGCTGATGCAGAAATGTTTCGGATAAAGGAAAGGAGAATTATCAATGTTAAATTTTTTTGCAGAAAACTGGGTCAATCTTTTATTAGTAATAGTAACAGGTTCCGCATTAATTGTTTACATATTGCAAGAACGTAAAAAAGTAAGTGATGCAGCATCACTTATTAAAATGCAGATTGATGAAATACAAAATGGAATTGCTGAGATAGATTCGTATATTATTAATGGACAATTAAATTCAACGGCATTCTATGAGTCTCAGCCTTTAATTAAGGAAGATTATTGGAGCAAGTACAAACACTATTTTGTAAAAAAGATGTCTTCAAAAGACTTTGCTACTATAAGTAAACTGTTCAACTATGCTTCAGAGATTCAAGAGCAACAAATCTTAATGAAAACTTTGCAAAACAATTATTTCTATTTTACTCAACAGTCAATAAATACAGTCGAGACTGCAGAAATAATTAGGCAAATGGATAATTCAAATGCTATTAATTTAATAAGTAGTTATAAAGAACAAGTGCTAAAACAAATAACTAAAGAATTTGATGAAGAAACAGTGCAAAAAATAAGTACATCTTTTGAAATCGTGTTTAGTTCCAATTTTACTATTCCTAATAATTTGTTGGAAAACAAACAAAAAGTATATTCTCTTATTAACCAAAACTATTTAACTGCATATTGTCCGCTTCAAATTAAGTTAAGTTTAGAGAAATATATAAAGAAATATACGATGCTCGAAATTGACGGTACAGACGGATATAAGAAAATTAAAAAAATCTCTGAAAGAAAGTTCTGATAATATGACCAACTTCGATTATCTTAAAAACGAAAAAGATTTCGATACTTTCTCCGATGTCGCGGCGACCGCGGAAAAGCTCTACCGTGTCGATGCGTCGTCGTGTGTTCTTGCTGTGCGCAGAGCCGCAGAGTTTGCCGTAAAATGGATGTACTCGGTGGACGCTGATCTTAAAAAGCCCTATGACGACAGATTCGCCACGCTTGTCGGAACGCCGGAGTTCAGGGAGATCATCGGCGCGGAAACGCTGAAACGCCTTGACTTTATCCGTGTTGCGGGAAACAATGCCGCGCACAGCCCGAAGGCGATAAAGCCCGAACAGGCAGAGCTCGCGCTCGAAAACCTGTTCTATCTTCTCGACGAGGTCGCGTATCTGTACGCGGAGGAATACGAGGAGCGCAGCTTTGATGCAAGTCTTCTGACTGCCTCGGATGAGCCCGCACCGCAGAGAGTGTTCCCCGATGTTGACATTGAAAAGCTGATTGCGGAGAACGCGGCGCTGAAAGAGCAGCTCACCGAAAAGCGAAAAGTACAGGCTCCGACATACTCTCCGAAGCCGCTTGATATTTCTGAGTACGAAACCCGCCGCGTATATATCGACACTATGCTTATCGACGCCGGCTGGACGCTCGGGAAGGACTGGGTGAATGAATTCCCGCTCGAAGGTATGCCGAACAAGAGCGAGCTGGGCTTCGCGGATTATGTGCTTTTCGGGAATGACGGAAAGCCTCTCGCTGTCATCGAAGCCAAGCGAGCGTGCAAAGATATAGCCGTTGGCAGACAGCAGGCGAAGCTGTACGCTGATCTTCTCGAACAGAAGTTCGGCAAGCGCCCGATCATATTCCTCACCAACGGATTTGATACGCACATCTGGAATGACCGCTATTATCCCGAGCGCAGCGTGAGCGGCATATACTCGAAGCGCGACCTCGAAAAAGAGTTCAACAAGATGATGATGCGCACCAAGCTCGATAATGTGCAGGTGAATGCGGAGATCGCGGGTCGGTACTATCAGAAGGAAGCGGTAAAGGCGGTATGTCACGCATTTGGTGCGGATAACTTACGAAAAGCTCTGCTCGTTATGGCGACAGGATCCGGCAAGACGAGAACTGTTATCGCGCTTGTTGATGTTCTGATAAAGAACGGCTGGGTGAAGAATGTGCTGTTCCTCGCGGACAGAAACAGCCTTGTCACGCAGGCAAAGCGTGCGTTCGTCAATCTGATGCCCGATCTGTCCGTAGTCAATCTTTGCGAGGACAAGGAAAATTACGGCGCGAGAGGCGTGTTCTCGACATATCAGACGATGATGAACTGCATCGACAGCGCAAAGGACGAGGATGGCGGGAAGCTGTACACGGTCGGACATTTCGACCTTATAATATGCGATGAGGCGCACCGCAGCATATACAACAAGTACAGGGATATATTCACATATTTCGACGCGCACCTTGTCGGACTTACGGCGACCCCGAAGGACGAGATCGACAAGAATACATACGGTATTTTCGAGCTTCCGAGCGGCGAGCCGACATTTGGCTATGAACTTGCGCAGGCTGTAAAGGACGGCTATCTCGTTGATTTCGTGAGTGTCGAGACTACGCTGAAATTCCTCGATAAAGGTATCGTTTACGATGACCTTTCTGGTGAGGATAAGGAGGAATACGAAGATACTTTCGCTGATATGGACGGAGAGATACCCGAAGAGATTGAGAGTTCCGCGCTGAACGAGTGGGTGTTCAATACTGATACTATCCGGAAAGTATTTAATATCCTTTTTGACAAAGGCATAAAAATAGACTTCGGTAATGAGCTCGGCAAAACGATAATATTTGCGAAAAATCACCTGCACGCGGAGGAGATATACAAGTATTTCAACAAGGAATACCCGAATTATCCACCGGGATTCTGCCGCGTTATCGACAACTATACTAATTACGCACAAAGCCTGATAGACGAGTTCTCCGACCCGAAGAAACTGCCGCAGATAGCGGTTTCCGTTGATATGCTCGACACGGGAATTGATGTTCCCGAGGTCGTTAATCTTGTGTTCTTCAAGAAGGTCATGAGCAAAGCGAAATTCTGGCAGATGATAGGACGCGGAACAAGGCTTTGCCCTGGGCTCATCGATGGAACCGACAAGCAGATGTTCTATATCTTTGATTTCTGCGGAAATTTCGAGTTCTTCCGCATGAACGGCAAAGGCAGAGATGTTCTGACCACGCTTTCTGTGCAGGAGCGTATATTTGACCTCAAGGTCAATATGATCTACAAATTACAGGATATCAAGTATCAGACAGAGGAACTGACGACGTTCAGAAAAGGTCTTATCGACGATGTTGTTGCAAAGATATGCGAGCTGAACAGAGAGAATTTCGCCGTAAAGCTGCACCTACGGTATGTTGAGAAGTTTTCCGACAAGAGCAGTTTTGATGCATTAACTCCGCTTGACATCCAGCAGCTCCAGTGCGAGGTCGAGCCGCTGATACTGCCGTTTACGGATGAGATCAACGCTGTGAGATTTGACGCGCTTATGTATGCTATTGAACTCGCGGAGATCATCGTACAGAAATACACTCGTGGAATCAAAGACCTTATGGGCAAAGTCAGAGCATTGTCAACAGTTTCGACTATCCCGGAGGTGCTTGCGCAAAAAGATTTTATAAATCAGATACTCAACACCAGCTATGTGGATAATGCCGGTATAAGTGATTTTGAACTTATCCGTGTGAAGATCAGAGATTTGATAAAATATATCCCCCGCGGTCGTAAACCAATTTTTGAGACTGATTTTACAGACGATATTCTTTCATTGGAATTCCATGAATCCGATCTTGAAAACGATGATTTGCAGAATTACAGAATGAAGGTGAATTACTATATCCGTCAGCACATGGATAATGATGTTATAGCTAAACTGCATACAAACAAACCGCTGACGAAGGATGATATATCGGAGCTTGAAAAGATACTCTGGTCAGAGCTCGGAACGCATGATGACTATGTCAGAGAGTACAGCGATAAACCACTCGGCGAACTTGTGCGCGAGATAGTCGGACTTGATATGAAAGCTGCTAATGATGCGTTCTCAAAATATCTTGATGATGTAAACCTCGACGATAAGCAAAGCTATTTCGTTAAGCAGATCATAAACTATATCGTGAAGAATGGCATTATGAAAGATTTTTCCGTTATGCAGGAATCGCCGTTTACTGACAAGGGATCATTGTCCGATGTGTTTACCGATATGACGATCTGGCTCGATATAAAGAATATCATCAAGTCTATAAACGCAAACGCGGCGGCGTGATGTGTCGTCGATAAAGCGTTGTAGATTTATCTGCGCTTAAGTTTATTGGGTGAGTTCTGCACAGGCTCACTCTGTTGTTTCTCCGGTGTGGATTCCTTCAACCTCTGTTCCTCATGCACATTTTCACGCTCCAGAAGTTTGTCGACGTAGTCGCCCTTTGAGATACCGTTGTAGGTGTCCGCAATCTCTTGCAGTGCTTTCGCGAGGTTATCGCTGTCTTCAATCTTTCTTTGCAGTTCATAAATACGTTCATCGTATTCCCGCTTCCGCAATTCAAGGCGGCGGGCATCATCGGGACTCGATATTCCGTGACGGGAAAGCGACTGTCGCGCAAGTGAGAGTTTCATCCTGTCCGCGAGAGTTTTATCGGGCTTGTCCTCAAGCTCGCAGATGTTATCCCATTGGTCAGACAAATCTGTGAGTTTATGGTGTTCTTCCGTGATCGCATTAAATTCGGCGATTGCCTTATCATGCTCTGCTCGGGTTTTCTCTATTTTCGCCTCGACCTCGCCTATAGAATGAATATTCAGACGGTTGATAAGTGATAGCTGCGCGCATAACTGGAAAACATCGCGGTCATTATGCGGCAGGTACGGCAAATCTTCATCGCGCTTCTTTTCACGTTTAGTTCCGTCAACCACGCGCTTTGCAAGTTGAGATATGATGCCGGCAAAACACATGGTCAGCACATGACCCTTGTTATACACATCATCACGGGAAGCATTGCCCATATCGTCCTTCCACTGAATACGGGATTTAAGATTATTAATGGTGTAGTTATCACCGAGAGTTTTCAGATTAGTGAAATACTTCTGCCCCGGGGCGCGTATCGCGGTACGCTCACCATACCGAATCGCATAGCCCTTTTCTTCGAGTGTACCGGCAAGTTCATCAAAATTCTTTGATGTCAGCACCAGCGTGTCGATCTCGCGGCGTATCCGTTCTTTCCATGATGTACCCTGTTTGTTATGCTTCCATTCGCAATAAGACATACCCCTCTTACATTTGGCTTCGGTCACCGGCACACCAAAAACAAGACACACCCCGTCCGAGATTTTTCGCAGCTCCCGGCGTGTAGTATAGTTGTCGTTGTACTTGTGACCGTCAGCGCCGTATGTGTTGATCAGGATGTGGTTATGCAGATGTCCCTTGTCCACGTGCGTTGCAATAACCATCTGCACGTTGTCGCCAAAAGCCATGCGGCAGAACGAGCGACCCATGCGGTGTACCAGTTCAGGTGTGAGATTCGGATCCGGCTTAAAAGACTGAATGTAGTGGATAGCCTTGACTCTGTTCTTTCCCACTTTTGCGAGGGGTTCGTTAAATCGGTGACTGCTGAAATGTTCATAAATGTACTTCATGTTCATGTAAGCGTCCTCGGCATTAGAGAAACAATTATGGGAGTTGCAGAGATACTGCCCTTCCGTTTTATCTGGATTTAGTATGTACCTCAGCGTTGCCTTGACGTTGTCGTGGATCGCAATTGACTTTAAGATTGGCATTTTCATATCTCCTTTATCATTTCATTTTGGCTTAGCCTTATGGCTTTATCCGTATTTCTTTGCGGCGCAGGTAGCGCCTTCTGCGGCTTCATGCATCGGCCGAAGCCTATGTGAGTTCAGCACTTTTAGTTCCGAAAAGTGCGCGAAATTTTTATGGGGGTCCTTAAAAATTTCAGAAAGTGTACGTACACTTTCTCTGCTTGCTAAAGTTACTTTTTATAGTCGGTATACGGATACCGACTTTTTCTGAATATTTGCGGTCTCCCTGCCACCGACTTCATTCCACATTGGGATCACCTCCTTGACGTTGAAAAAATAGTCCCCTCATAAGTCCCTACGAAAATTGCCTAAAATCGGACATGTTTTACGGCGAAAATCATTAATTCTCTGTCATCAACAAAAAATATGGGGGCAGACTTGTATATTTTGAAGATATGGGCGACAAGTTTTCCGTACGGCATATATGCGATCTGAAAAATATCTCTCACTAATAAGGATAAATTTTCGCGAAATATTAAGGTTAACGGGTAAATAATTTCACGGATTTCAGAAAGTTTGTACAGTATGTCGGGTTAAGCGTTCCTGTTAAGGACTCGCTTATGCAGTTTTCCCCCCCCGACATCGCAATTCATAATTCAGTCTGAGCGATCATCAAATGCCGGATCTCAATATTTTCCCTCTCATATATCTAGGCTTTTAAACAGCGGTTTTGTCCCGCTTCTTAAACAAAATTGTATAGATGACTATGCAGCGCCGCCAGATTTGATATGAGGTTGTGCAACATGTGAATGATAAGCGGCAGACTTTCGACGCTGAGATTTGGTGTTCGGAATCATACCCCTTCATAATAAGGGAACGAAAATGCCGAAAACGATAGGCAAAGGGCGGCCGGTTTTCAAACATTTCTGAACATTTCGTACAGATGCATAGGGCAAGGCGTTTGTGAGAGATAGTGATTGGTGATTTTTATACCGGTCGCGATGATTTTGAGATACGAAATCGTGTTCCCAAAAAATACCTTTCATAATAAAGGACATTTTTTCGCCGAATGTAAAGGTTAAACCCGCCGCATTTTTGGCCTTTTCAAACATTTCGTATGAATATACAAGACAAGGCTTTGAGGAGATGCGGCGTCTGGTGATATTTATATCGACCTCAATATTTATGAGAGACAAAAAACGTGCTCAAAAAATATCCTCTCATATATAAGGATAAAAAAACGCGATTTTTATAGGGTGTTAGCAATGGCTTATCGCAAGTTTTTTGAAAATTCATATAAGTTGCTCGGTTATGGAATTTTGGCAGATAATTTTTTGTGTATTATTTTGCCGATTTCAAAGAGCTTGGAATACGTATACCGACATCCCGGTTTTTAAAATTTCCCTCACCTATATTAAGATTTCAAAGCCGGATTTGCAGTAGTTTCACAAAATTTTCATTTAAAATCGGCGTTATGCCCAATGGCGAGATCATTTTATCGCTCTTATGTTGAGCCGCCGAATTATATATCCCTCTATTATAAGGGAAAATAATCGGCGATTTTTGCGGTAGGTTCACACAAATTTCATTTTTAATCTCCGTTTTGAACAATAATATAGATCGCAACTTGTGAGAAATCCCTGACAGGTGGACGTATGCCGCCTATCGGGGATGGAGCAATGTGGAATGTAACATTGACAAACACCAAAGGCGCCGAATATAAAATATCAGGCTATATCTGTCTAGATCCACAGCTTGTTGGTTTGTCAGAATTAATACGCAAACGTTTAGAATGTGATTACTTGTTTGTCTTTGATGGAAATCCCAATTATATATTTAATCTTACAATTGACTATCTCAGCAAACCCAAAAGAAGTACCCTTTACAGTAAAGCAGATAATAATACAAAATTTTCAGAATGTAAGGAAAGACTTGTGCTTGACCGATTATCTGAAACGCTGGAATATACAAGAGAATTAAGTTCCGGTCGCAAAGTAAAAAATACTTTGTATTTGAAAAATGAAATATCCATTTTCCTGGAAGATATTAGTGTTGATGAATTTTCAAAAATTAAAAGTAATCATCCCGATGCTATTGATGATTCTGAAATAATCAGGGAATATGCGATTACTGTTGTTCCAAAGCATGGAAAAAACCGGGTCGTTACTGGAACCTTTGACAAAAACAGTTTACCTGAATATTGGATTGAATTCATAGATCGCGTTAGAGACTTTTTGACATTATACGGATTTGGAGAGATTTTTGATGAACATCTATATCTTAAAGAGAAGCGTCGAAAATCTGATCTCACTTTTTGTAATGTTAAATTTGACAACAGTGACCGAACTTACTGTTATCTAAGTGATTATGACGGTTATTCTACGGGGGATCTCGTTGTTGTTCCAGTAGGACCGGATAATCAGGAAACATTAGCTACTATTACAACCGTGGAATTTCACACTGCAGAGGAAGCTCCATATCCTTTGGAAAAGATAAAGAGAATTATTCAATTCAATTAAGTGTCATATTGCATCATATAGTATTCGTTTTGAAATTGTTGACACGATAATACCTTTATGTTATAATATAATCAGGTTGATTAAACAATTATGTGTAATTTCGTTTCCTGAAAGAAGATGAATCAGACATGCCGAAAAAAGCAATTAAAGATGTAATAAATGCCAATGGTTATGAGATCGGTATTTATACCGAGGATTTTGAAAACGAGTTCATATCGCTCACAGATATTGCACGATATAAGAGCGATGATCCGAATGACGTAATCAAAAATTGGCTTCGTAACCGTGAAACACTTGAATTTCTCGGTTTGTGGGAATCAATGCACAATCCCGATTTTAAACCCGTCGAATTCGACGGGTTTAGAACAAGTGCCGGACTTAACAGCTTTACTATGTCACCTCAGAAATGGATAGATGGGGTAAACGCTATTGGTCTTGTTTCAAAAGCCGGGAGATACGGCGGCACTTATGCACACTCGGATATCGCATTTGAATTTGCTTCATGGGTATCGGCAGAGTTCAAGCTGTATATCATAAAAGACTATAAGCGTCTGAAAAACGATGAAAACAGTCGTTTATCGCTGAACTGGAATCTGAACAGAGAAATATCAAAACTAAACTACAAGATACATACAGACGCTATAAAAGATAATCTTATCCCGCCCGAACTCACACCTGCACAGATAGGTTTTACTTATGCAAGCGAGGCTGATCTGTTGAATGTTGCATTGTTTGGCATGACAGCCAAGCAATGGCGCGATGCAAATCCTGATAAGAAAGGCAATGTCCGCGACCATTCAGATCTTAATCATCTGCTGGTGCTTGCAAACATGGAAAGCTATAACGCTATCCTGATCGAACAAGGCAAGCCTCAGTCCGAGCGTCTGCAGATTCTTCGCAAAACTGCCATAACACAACTAACGGCAATTGCAAAGATCAATGTTGACGAAATAAAGAAACTGAAATAATGTACAAAACTACTTGATATTATTCCCGGAATATGATATAATGAAATTGTTCCAGGAAATATCACAAAAGTGATAGCATTATACTGATAGATTTTTGATAGCAAAAGTCAAAATAACTTAAAGAGTCAGGATAATATCTATCATTTCGTACCACCACAGGGAAAATTGCCTTAGCATATTTGTTTAAGCCGATACCTTCTTCTGCGAGTGGGAATAACCATCAGCCCCGATAATTCGGCTTAACAGAGCCTTTGACGGGCATAGATACGATTTCGTGATCTTATTTTGATCTTGTTTTACAAAATCAAGACCTTTTGGGGAATAATTCCGAGATCGTTTTCTGTCTCCGCAATACCTGACTATATAAAAAACAAACTCCGCAGCCGAAAGACTGCGGAGAACGTTTATCGGTCGTTCTTGTCTCGGGGCAATTTAATTTATTCTCCGAAGGGGCAAAATAAATTATCCCCAGAGCCATAGTATAATGAAAACCTTGCAATGGAATTTAAAAGTTCCGATGCAAGGTTTTTTGATTATACGATGCTACAAAGCACCGTATAATCAATGATCGTCGTTTTCAAGAAAAACCAGCGGTCAAATTGACCGCTTAAACAAAAGCGCCATGGCGCGGGGCGGAAAGAATAAACCACTTTGCCTTTTTGGGGGTGTTCGGAGAATAAATAAAATTGCCCCGAGACATGGTGTCTTTTGGATGCTTCTGGTTTTGGAAAATGGGATAAAGACGAAAATGGCTTGGTTGAGCGAAATGTGAATTGTGAAAATGGGAATTATTACCGGTTTTTCCCCAATTTTCATTGCTTATCAGTTTTTGGGGAAACTTTTGGGGAAATAAATCATTATGGCAAATCGCTTGGCAGCAAGAAAATTTTTTTGAATAAGAGCAATATAAATCATCTGTTTTAAGGAGAGCTTGCATGAGAAAGAAAAAATATAAGGGACGCTGTGAGAAACGCATCATAGAAAAGTGCAACGGTGTATGCCGTACCTATGATGCTGTACAATATTCCTATGCTGATATCTTGCAGAAGATGGACGATATAGTTGAGATACGGTGCAATGTTCCTCTTAATGATACCGATTATTCATCTGATTTTGTATGCACCAAATCTGACGGTGACATTATGGTTCGGGAGTGCATTTTCAGAAAACTGCTCTCACGACCTACAACTGCTGACTTGCTTGATATGTCGCGTGACTATTGGCTTAGCCGCGGAGTAACGGATTGGGGGATAGTTATAGATGAACAAGTATGAGTTGCAAGACATAGATTTTGCGATAAGTATTGCGACAAAACTCCCCCTGTATTTAATTATTTTCAGGGGGAATTTTATCAACAATTTATTCTTCTCAAATACCATCGTTATTGCGATGATACTTAACTTGCTTTCTTTTCGATGGCTTCTTCTATTTCCTCGGTCTGTATCATTTCAAGTAACTGTTTCCCGAAGTTCTTTGCCTTTACAAATAAAACCCGTGCTTGTAGAAATGATATATCTTCAACGGGTTATCTCCTCGAACAAAGTACATATTATCCGCATTATCAAGCACAGTGAACACAAACGAACCCATAAGCTTTTCCGCCATGAATTTAAGGCTGTCGAAGTCCAGTTATCCTGCCTTTTCGATAAGCTGTACCGCGACATAGCTGTCAGTCTGTATGCCTGTTGACGGCAGGTCATATATTAGACGTGCTTCCTCGTCATTGTAGAGAACGCCATTGTGAGCGAGGGCAAAATGATGACCTTCCACATTCCCCGAGAATGGATGATTGTTGTAGTTCAGCTTTTCGCAGCCTTGTGTTGTCATCCGTGTATGGCCCATTACCACCCGAACATTTTCAGGCAGATGCAGGTTCATTTTATGGGCAGGCAAAGGTCTCTTGTAAACAGTGAGATGATTGCCGTGATTAAAAGCGAAGCCCGTAGCATCAGTGCCGCGGACTTCACATTCCCTTGACAGAACTTTCAATATCTTTTCTTTTGCTCTTGCAGACAGCGCGTTTTTGTAATCTATAAGTCCGAAAATTGCACACATGATCTCACCTCACATTTCCTCGTTCACGTTCATTTCGACAGGCTCGTTCACATAAAGACGACGTTCTTTCAGATACATTATGAGCTCAGGATATTTGTTCGTCGGTATCTGTATCACGAAGTCAGTCCAGCTCAGCTTGGATATCTCTGTGTCCGACATATTCACTGCCATATCGCAGATCATATCGACAAGCTGTAAAGTCGCCAATATCGTATTTACCTTGAGCGTTCCCTTGAACATTCTGAACTCTATCGTGTGATAATTCGTGATATTCACACACGCATAGCGTCCAATGCTATGCTTTTTGGCGTTTTCCATGACTTCTTTCGGGCTGTTCTTGTAGCCTTAACGAGCAGCCCAGCGGTTCATCTGAGATTCGGTGCGGCGGCTGAATTTCAGCAGTTCCTCCCAATGATGCTCTACGAAATACAAAATACGGGAGATGCACTCGTCCTGCGTCTCCCGCTCTTCTCCGAATGTAGTTCTGTTGACATGAATGTGAAGTCCGCAAGTACCCGTGTTGTGGCTCCTGTATCGCATATCAAGAGCTCTATCAGATACCTCAACCCATGGCATCTCGTTCATGTGATAGTCAAGCGACATCGGGTGAGTTACGATCTCCATGCCGTCGTCAAGAGAACCGTCGGATTTTATATATATCCTCTCATCGTTGTCATTGGCTGCGTCAAGTATTTTCTCAGCGTTATATCCGTCTTTTCCTGCACCGTCAATTTCAAGCTCCACGCCGAAGAATCTGTTACCAGCGCCATAGAAAATCGGTTCGGGTTTGTAACCGTACTCATGTATCGCTCCGCAGCAACAACGATCATAGCATCTTTCGCAATAAGGTACATCATCATCGTCGTAACAAGCGTCGTCGTTCGAGATGATCGCATTACATTCCTCACAGCGTGTGTAGTAATCATCATAGCATCCCTGACACAAGGTGTAATCATCATCAGTTACAACATCATCTTCCCACACTCTTTCACCGCAACGTTCACAGACGACTGTATGCTCGTCAAGGCAATCCTCACACATGATAACTCCGTCAAATTCGTGAACTGTACCCGAAGTAAGTACGCGGTTGCAGTATTGACATATTTGTTTTCCACTCATTTTTATACTTCCTTTCATAAACTGTATTTGTAATATAAAAGCATAACAGCGCCTCCCGTTGCGGGAAGCGCTGCCTGTTTTTATATTTATATACGACGATGAAACTTCTTAACTTGGCTCTTTTTCGCTATTTCATTCAGCTTCTCATTTTTGGAAACCGCTTTTATGATTTCCGACAATATTTCAGTAATAATCATTGTCAGATTGATAAAAATGCCTTTGTTCATTATAGCACCTCCCTTGTCTGTTATATTCATAGAATATATACTTGAAGGAAGGCGAAATACGACTGCATGCCTACTGCCTTTTTCCAGAATAATCAGTGCGATTTGCCCTATTGTTAAATTTAACAAACGCGAGCATCGTTTTATGTATACACTGTACAAAAAGCACAAAAAAGTCTTGATATTTATGGTAAAATATGCTATTCTTATAGTGCCACATAATCAAATATTTCTTTTTAAGCTTTCGTTTGTGTTTTTATTTAATAAAAACACAGGCTCTTTTCACTATACGAAAGCTTAAGTATAGAAGATGATTGTGTGGCAACAATTGGAGCTTGCGTTTTTGGTGCGCAGTTCTAATATGCTGTGCACTTTTTTATATGGAAGATTAGTTTCCATGGCATTGTGTATAATTAAAGACAGCACAAAACAGACAAAATTTGTCTTAATATGCCGAATGATAAATTATGGAGTCAAAAATGAGTGATTCACTTATATCAGAAAACAAGTACAGTCGAGTGCTGCAGCTATATTTACGGCTTTCCGAGGGCGAGGTCATCAACAAAGCCGAGGAAGCTAAACGCTCGGGCAAATCCACAAAATCCATACAAAATGATATAGAAGACCTGCGGGCATTCCTCGCAGAACGTGCTGCTATGGGCGGCAACGAAAAAGAAATAGTCTATGATAAAAAGCTGAAAGGCTATTATCTTAAAGGCAAAGACGAAACAACACTTACCAACAGTGAGATCCTTGCGGTTTGCAAGATACTGCTCGAAAGCCGTGCATTCTGCAAAAGTGACATTTCGCCGATCATTGAAAAGTTAATATATAACTGTGTACCACATTCCAAGCAGCAAATGGTAAAAATGCTCATAGCCAATGAATTATTTCATTATGTAGAACCACATCATGGGAAACACTTCATCGAAAGTCTGTGGGATATCGGCGAAGCTATATACAAATACAGGTATATGGATATAAGTTATGAGCGTCTTGACGGGAAATCTGTTAATCGGCGAGTGAAACCTGTAGGCATTATGTTTTCGGAATTCTATTTTTATCTGACAGCATTTATAGACGATACACAGACACGAAACGAATTCCGGAATCCGGATGATATTTTCCCGACTATATACCGTATCGACAGAATTAAATCCTTTGAAATTGCCAAAGAAACATTTCGAGGAGCTTCTCAAAAACAACGTCGTTTTTGAACTTGAAGGACTTTCAGACGATGCAGACAAGGCTTTTGCACTCGGTTTGTTGATTATGTATATCAATGAATATAGGCAAGTGCAGAAGGAGATCTCCTATACAAGCGGCTTACAGCATTTACTTGTTATTGAAGAAGCTCACCGCTTGCTGAAGAATGTTTCTTCCGAGCATACGGAGGAACTTGGCAATCCTAAAGGCAAAGCTGTTGAGCATTTCACAAATATGCTCGCAGAAATGCGTTCATATGGACAGGGTGTTATTGTTGCCGAACAGATACCGAGCAAAATATCGCCGGATGTTATCAAGAACTCATCAAATAAAATCATTCATCGAATAGTATCAAAGGACGATCAGGAGATTATCGCCAATACAGTAGGTCTATCTTCTTCTGATGCGATCTATCTCGGTAATAACAGAACAGGATACGCGATATGCCACAAAGAAGGAATGATCCAGCCTGTTATTATAAAGGTTGATGAAGTAAGCTCCAAAATTGTCTCCGATAAGGAATTGTACGAAATCAAAACAGAAGACAAGATGCTTGAAATCAACGTAAGCGTTCTGAGAGGAATGATGCCGCAAGTTATTGACCGAATGCTACTGTTTCGTCGAAAAATTAGATCCGATAGGGGTTATCGTCGCAGCCATTAAGGACGAAGAAGAAAAACTTGAAGTGAAATTGGACGAAGAATTAAATGGCATTGAAATGAAATTGCTTGCCTACAGGCTTTCACTTGACGCAAAGTACAGAGAACGCATTTCAAGCCTTGTCGCGTTCTGCAACGCATATGGCAGGACAATGACCGGAGATATTATAGAACATTTTGAGTCTTTCGATATTATGCCTGAAAGAGCCTTTGATGTTGATTTTGACGGGATAAACGACAATTCAAAAATGGGTAGACTTGTATATGATATCGATCACTTTGAAAGCTACGATTTCTGGGGCAAGACAGGTACGGTATTTAAGGCAATAGGCGGGGTCTTCGGCGTTCGACATCTGACGAGGGATCTTATCAAAGATATGATAAACGCTCTGCGTGAGAGTATTCCCGACGAGAACGAGATCGCAGAAAGCGTTTACGAAAAGCTGATGGGAGCGTTCAACTGCGAGGAACACCTGAACAAGTCCCTGCGCTTTTGTGAAAGAGTCGATGCAGGCGAAGAAGTAACTGTTTCGGAAGGTATGGACGGCTTGATCAACTCTCTTGAAAGCCTGAGATGGATGTTAACTAACGTTCGATAACTGAAAGGAAAAACTATGTTTGAACTTGATTTTGACGATCTGGCACGGTACATTGCCAAAGAAAGTGGAAGCTCTCAGAGACAAGTGTACGACTATCTCGAAAATGAGGAAAGGTATCTTTCCGAGATAGGTATAAGCGGTTACAGGAACCCTGATTTCGTTTGCGGGAAAGTGGATCCTGAAAATGCACCTTGTGTCGAATCGGAGAACGTTTACCGTTACGTTTCCGAACACACGGATCTGCCGATGGAACTTATAGAGAAATTCGGCGAGCTTGAGGAGCTGTATTATACGGAGAATGGATTTGCGGAAACGGTATAAGGAACGGAAATGATGTGACGGATATAAAAAAAGCCGGAATATCCGGCTGATGATGATATTTTTGAAAATGTATCGTAAACCCGTAAATATTTGACCATACTATAAACCGCGTTCTGTACAAAATTAGGCAGTCAGTCATATCGACAGGCTACTCAAAACTTTATTTACAAAATGTGAAATAAGTCTTGAAAGTAATTGCTCGATGTGGTAAAATATAATTATTAAGATTTTTATTATGAAATATACCAATGCCTCATAATCTGAAATTTACATGGTTTTTTCGATCTCAAATTGCAAGCTTTTCATACTATGTCTCGGGGCAATTTAATTTATTCTCCGAATGGGCAAAATAAATATCCCCGGAGCCATAGTATAATGAAAACCTTGCAATGGAATTTAAAAGTTCCGATGCAAGGTTTTTTGATTATTCGATGCTACAAAGCCTCGAATAATCAACGATCGCCGTTTTCAAGAAAAGCCTGCGGTCAGTTTGACCGCTTAAACAAAAGCGCCATGGCGCGGGGCAGAGAGAATAAACGACTTTGCCTTTTTGGGTGTGTTAAGAGAATAAATTAAATTGCCCCGAGACAAAAAGCATACCCATCTCCATGCTATTTGTTGAGCATCGCAGCTCGAATTGATATCAAACCGCAAAGCACTGTTGTAGAAACTTCAGCCGTTAGTTTGCAGGTTGTTAGAAAAAATCAAGGCATTATCGACTTTTGTGGTCGGTAATGCCTTTTTGTTATTTTTAAGTAATCCCGATTGCTTCTCTCAGATAATTATACCGCCGGTTGTCGTACTTCTCTTCGGTTATCTCTCCATTGCGAACAGAGCCTTAAAGCTCTACCCCATTCTGCTTCAAGAGCTCTCTTGCGCTCTCGACAGAGTCGATACCGGTCGGATTCTTTATCGGTGCGAACTCTTTTTCTCTTATGACCTCATAAGGCAGACAGGTCGAAAGCTGATGTATCATATCGAGAACGAGCTGCTCAAACTTGAAGCCGTTGGGTTCCGAGGGCTTCACAAGCACGGCATTCTCATCGATATACGGAATCTTTTTCTTTACGACGTGAAGCGGCATCTTGTCATCAGTTACCGCCGCGAGCTCTTTAACGCGGAACAGGTAATTGAGTATTACGCCGTAGTTGTATGCAGGCTCGCCCTTATCGTCCTTAGCGTTCATCATCTCATCAGAAAGCTCGTAGTATTCCACGATAGACGGTCTTCCGTCCTCAAGGCAGATAACGCCGACCTTCTCATCCGGAGCCGCTTTGCGCACTACCTTCGCGCCGACGGAAACGTCCGCAAGGATGGTAGCACCGACGAAACAGGGATCGCAGATACGCTGAAGCACGTTATCCACTGCGAAGACATCTATCCACTCTATGCCCTCTTCAGTAAGTATCTTATCAAGTCCCGCACGCACCATTGACGAATACCAACCGGCGTTGCCGTTCGGTGAAGTGGAGATGCGGTCTTTGCCTTCCATATAGAGCTTGCCGTTAAAGTCGCACGCCGGCGCCATATCCTGCTTGAAGAAAACGACTTTGTCCTCACGATAGCCAAAGAAATTCTTTTCCTTTAAGAATGCCACCGTCTTGTCGTGGTTCTTTTCGCTCGTCATAATGAAAAGTCTTATCCATGTATCGGTCTCTTTAACAACATCGAGCAGGTTCGTTATGATCCGCTCGAAGATGTAAACCGGCTTAGTTATGCCGATATTGTACATTCCCTTCGGGTCGTCGGAACCGAGACGCGTTCCCATTCCGCCGGCGAGCAGCATAGCTGCCGTCTTGCCCTCTTTTATCGCTTTTACGCCTGCGTCGTGCAGTTCCTTCTCCCGTGCTTCTATCTCACTGCGCTGCATAGCCGCAAGAGGAGAGAAAGTGCCTCTGTTTTCGTCTGCGCCCTTATCTATGCGGGCAAGCACAGAGAAGTCCGTTTCTTCCACCTGCTTTACCAGTGCTGCCTTTTCCGTATCGGAAAGCGTATCGTAATACTTGAAGATGTGCTCCTGACCCAAAGCGGACATTTTGCTTTTTGCTTCTTCATAATTCATAGTTGAGACCCTCCTGTATAAATATATCCTTTCATCTGTTATTTATGCGCGTCCGGCGCCTGTAATCGTTTTATTTACTATATCACATAACCACCCTTTTGTCAAGCGGCATTCGCCGTTACTCCGTATGTCACATTCATCTATGTAATACTCACTTCCCCGCTGTCCGGAGCATCGCATTATTTTAAGCAACAGTTCAAAGCGGCATACGCCGTTTCGCCGTATGTCTCATTCATCAAAAGCCTGCCCTCTGCCCCGCTGTCCGGAGAACAGCAATCAATCCGAAACGCGTTCAAAACGACATACGTCGTTTCGCCGTATGTTGCTTTTCATCAGAGTCCTACTCTCTGCCCCGCTGTCCGGAGCATCGCATTATTTTAAGCAACAGTTCAAAGCGGCATACGCCGTTACTCCGTATGTCACATTTTAGTCAGTTTTACCGCCATACCGTATAAGCAACCGTAACCGCACGCCATTCGTACGGCGCATTCCGAATTTTTACTTGCTTACGGCTATGCCATGCTCCTTCCAACGACCGTGTTTATATCTGATAAAGCTCATAAGTCCCGTAATAAACCATGTCAGTCCTGACGTTGCCCAGACAGCCCAGCAGCCGACCTCCGGAATAGCAGAAAGCGCAGTCGCAAAACCTATTCTCCCTATGACCTCGACGATACCGTTCATCATGGCATAATTAACATCTCCCGCACCGTTGAGCAATCCGCGAGTGACGTATATGGTCCCGAGGAACAGATAGAAGCACGATGTAAGCTTAAGAGCCGTATCTCCTATTGCTATGACTTCGGGCTCTTCAACGAAAAAGCCAACGATATTGCCGCTGAAAAGCATGAATACACCGAGCATCAATACCGCAAATCCCGCCATTGCTATCATTGACATCCTGTAACCGCGTATGCAGCGGTCAAGGCGGCCTGCGCCGAGATTCTGTCCGGTAAATGTGGAAAGCGCCGTACTTAGCGACAGGAACGGCTGATGTATAAGCTGTTCAACCCTCATAGTCGCAGTATATGTAGCCATTACGGTAACGCCGAAAGTGTTCGCCGTTCTCTGGAGATATATCATGGAAACGGAAATGAACGCGTTCTGGAAAGCGATCGGCACACCCTTCACTATACAGTTCCATGCTGCCTTCGGGTCTAAACGCAGATGCTCGCGTTCAAATCTGAACTGCGGGAATTTTGCGAAGGCGAAGATGATGCTTCCCGCGGCGGAAACACCCTGGGCGATCACGGTAGCGAGTGCCGCGCCGCCAACTCCCATACCGAAAACAACGACGAAAAGAAGGTCAAGTCCGATGTTTACAACGCTTGCAACGACAAGGAAGACAAGCGGGATAGCCGAATTCCCGAGCGAACGCATGACCGCGTTTATCCAGTTATACGCCGCAGCCGCAAGAGTTCCGGAGCAGGCTATCCGCATATATCCTACCGCATCGTCAAGAATCTCTTCCTGGGTCTCAAGGAGCCGCAGAAGATCGGGCGCAAATATAACGGAGATGACCGTCATAACGACACCGAAAGCCGCGATGACATACGCAGAGTTAACGATAAGCTTCTTTACATTGCTCTCGTTGCCTGCGCCGAAATGCTGCGCAATAAGTATCCCCGTACCGATCGACAGACCTATGCACAGAGTATAGAACAGATATGTGATAGAGCCGGTGGCTCCGACTGCGGCAAGCGCGTTCTTGCCGAGATAGCGGCCGACTATGATGGAATCGACGATGTTGTAGAACTGCTGAAAAAGGTTGCCGAACAGCAGCGGCAGAGTAAACAGGATTATATGCCTGAACTCACTGCCCTCACTCATGGTTTTGGTATATTGGCTCATAAAAACTTCCCGTTCATCAAGAATACTGCTAAGTATTATATCATACTTTTTTTGTTTGTCAATGTTTTTCCGTAACAATTTTTATTTGTCCGCACAACGCTCTGACAAAGGCTATATCTGTAAAAACACCGGAATTGCGACCTCATGTGTCTGTTCAGTACGTCGGGATGTACAATTTCAACAAATAACGGGAAAACAACGAGCAGTTTATGTTGACAAGCACTTATATATTGTGATATATTTAAAATGTATGTTATTAATAGTATTTGTAAATTTATTGTAAAAGGTTATAACGTATCATATAAAAGGAGTTCTCTTTTTATGTTGGAAAATACCTATCTTTCGCTTTTCATGGCGGAAGCAGCCCGACACGGCGATAAGATCGCGGTTTTTGACCCCGCATCAGAACAGCGCTTCACATACTCAGGCATTGATTCATACGCGGGCCGCATAGCCGCGAAGATGCGCGGTCAAGGCGTTGTCCGCGGTGACATCGTGGTTCTCCTGATGCCGAACAGCATCGACGCGATCGCCGCTATGTTTGCGGTCATGAAGCTCGGAGCGGCTTTCGCGCCTCTGGATCCGTCCTGTCCCCGTAAAAGGATCGAATATATATGCAAGGATTGCTCCGCAAAGCTCGTCTTAACACCGGATTTCTTCGCCGACACGGGTAATTACGCCCCGATAACGGATCCGGAAACCCTGAACAGTGAAGATACAGCAATGCTGGTTTACACCTCCGGCTCCACAGGCTCCCCCAAAGGTGTTATCATCGACCAGATTGCCCTCCTTAAACAGATAGACTCAACAGTCACCGAAAACGATATTTTCGGTCTTGGAGCACCGTTTTATTTCGTGGCGGGAACATGGAGCCTGTTCGTCGGTATGGCAAACGGCTGTACCTGCGTGCTGATACCTGCCGACACCATGCGCGACCCCGATATGCTCGCACGTTTTATGTCGGATCATAATGTGACCGCTTCCTTTATCAGCCCGAAAGTGCTCCGGTATTTCGAGCCGTCAGGCAGCTCGCTCCGCAAGGTGATAACGGGAAGTGAACGCCTTAGTGGAGTATGGTCGGACAAGTTTGAGATATACAACAGATATGCCATGTCCGAGACTATGGGCGGAGGATTGCAGTTCAGAACAGACCGCGCTTACGACAACACACCGGTAGGAAAGCCTACCGGAAACGTATGTGCCTATATTCTCGACGAAAACGGCTGTGAAACCGAAGAGGGCGAGATCTGCCTTACCGGTCATTTTGCGAAAGGCTATCTGAACCTTCCGGAAGAAACTGCCCGTGTCTTCGTGTCCAATCCGTTCAGGGACATGGACGGTTATGATGTAATGCTAAGGACCCATGATCTGGGACGCAGACTTCCGGACGGAAACATCGTTTACATTGAACGCGCTGACCGTATGGTAAAGATCAACGGTCAGCGCGTGGAACCGGCAGAGGCAGAGTCCGCGATGCGTCGTATCAGCGGTATTTCCGATGCGGCGGTCAGGGATTTTGAGGATGAGTCCGGAGAAGTGTTCTTTGTGGGCTACTATGTTTCGGAGACAGGATACGACGAAGATGAACTTCACAGCGAGCTTGCGGCGCTGCTGCCAGATTATATGATACCCAGACGGTTTGTGCGGCTTTACCGGCTTCCCGTCAACGCAAACGGAAAGCTTGACCGCAGCGCTCTCCCAAAGCCCGGACCGAAAAGAAAGCAAGCAATATACAAGCTCCCGGAGAACGAGCGCCAGAAGCATATATGCGAGGCGTTCGGAAAAGTTCTCGGGCTGTCGGACATCGGCACGACCGAAGACTTTTTCGCGCTTGGCGGAGATTCAATAAAAGTAATGATGCTACAGAACGAGCTTCGCAAAAACGGGATTTTTGTTTCTGCGAAGGCTGTGTTCGGAGCGCACACGCCGGAAAAGCTCGCTCTGACAGAGAACGAAAGCTCCGCACTCGCTTACTATGTCGGAAAACCCGCTTCGTCATACCCGCTCACAAATTCACAGCTCACAGTATATCTCGACTGCCGTGCAGAGGGCAGGGAAACGGCATACAACAACACTTTCGGGCTGTTCCTGCCTGCCGGCATGAATGCGGACGCAGAAAAACTCCGTACCGCAGCGGAGAATATATTAGCGAGATACCCGATTCTTTCTTCCGCAGTGAAAGAGATCGAAGGCGTGCCCTCGTTAGTCCCGACCGACAGAATAATAAAGGTGAACATCGAAAAAACAGAGATCACCGACCGTAAAAAGCTCGCCGACAGCCTCAACACCGCGCTTGACCCCGAAAACGGACCGCTTGCCCGTGCGTCAGTATTTGAGAACAATGAGGGTCTGTTCTTCGTGTGCGTCCTGCATCATATCGCAGCTGACGGAACGTCTGTATCACTAATCGCACATAATATCGCAGCAGCATACAACGGCGAGGACATTCCCGCCGAAGGAATGAGCGGTTTTACTCTTATGCAGTATGAAGCGGAAAATGCTCCGGAACTCAATAAAGATGCCGAAGTTTACCGCAGGATGCTGGATCATCTGGACGGCAGCACTGAGCTTTATCCCGACGATGACCCGTCTTTGGAGAATCCGGCAGGAAAATCCGGCATTTATGAAACCTCTTTATCCAATGTGCAGTCCTCCGTTCTTTCCGACAACAGTATCACGGAAGCGAGCCTTTTCATGAGCGCTTACGCTTATATGCTGAGACTGTTCTGCAATCAGGAGAACGTGCTGTTCTTCGCAGGTGAAAACGGAAGACACGACCCCGTGCTCCGCCGCACAGTCGGTATGATGGTGCACAACATACCCGTGCTTGCGGAAGTTGACGACAATACGGACTGTATCGGTTTCATGTCGGATATGCAGAACCGGTTCCATGAGCTTGCAGCACATGACGGAGCCGATATTGCCGGGCTGTGCGTGGAATACAGCATACATCCGGACTGTTTTTTCGTATATCAGGGCGATATGCTCTCCGGAGTATCTATAGACGGCAACGATATTCCCGTTGAGATCTACCGTTCCGACAGTGTTATGGCTTCTCTGTCCCTTTACGTAATGAAACAGAGATCTGGGGTTTACGGTCTGCGCTTTGAGTACGCCGCAGAGAAGTTCACCGAAGACACGATAAAGCGCATGGCGGAAATCTACGGATACATAGTTTCAGGGCTCTGTAAGGACAAAAAACTTGCGGATATCAACCTTGTCAGCGACGAATCGCTCAGGCTTATGGACGATGCCAACAGCAACGAGGCGGACTATCCCGTTGCCGACATTGTTTCCCTGTTCCGCGCTCAGGTCGGAAAAACGCCCGACAATACTGCCGTTATATTCAAGGACGAGTCATACACATATTCACAGACAGATGAGATCTCCGAACGTATTGCAGGAAAGATCCGTTCGCTCGGTATAGGCCGCGGAGATGTGGTGTCGATACTCATTCCTCGCTGTGCATACATGACCACGGCTTCACTCGGCGTACTGAAAAGCGGAGCGGCATATATGCCGCTCGACCCGGGTTATCCTCCGGACAGACTGTCGTTTATGATGCGGGACGCAGACTGTAAACTGCTGATAGCAGACGAATCACTGCTTGAGCGCGTAAAAGAGTACAAAGGAAATGTTCTGCTCACAAAGGACATACCGGAGCTTCCGGATTGCGGGAAGATAAAGGATACGCCCGACCCTTCCGACCTGTTCGTCCTGCTTTACACGTCGGGTACAACTGGCGAGCCCAAAGGCGTTATGCTCGAACACGGCAACATAGCCAATTTCTGTTCGTGGTACCGTGAATTCTATCATCTCGACGAAAACTCAAGAGTTGCCGCATACGCAAGCTACAGTTTTGACGCAAACATTATGGAGCAGTTTCCCGCACTCACGACCGGTGCGTGTGTCTGCACAGCGGAAGAAGAGATACGGCTCGATCTGTTCGCAGCGGAAAAATGGTTCAACCGCGTCGGCATCACACATGCTTTCATGACCACACAGGCCGGCAGGCAATTCTATTCCCTTGCAGACATACCTGATTTGAAATACTTGTCGATCGGCGGAGAGAAGCTTGTCCCGCTTTCTCTGAACGAAGACGGTCCCGATCTCTTCAACGTTTACGGGCCGACCGAGTGCACGATAATATGTACTGCCAAGCGTATTGACAGGCAGTATGCGCGGGTGCCGATAGGAAAGCCGCTCGCCAATATCAAATGCTATGTCACAGACGGGAACGGCAGAAGGCTTCCTCCGCTGATACCCGGCGAACTCCTTATTGCCGGGCGCGGTGTCGGCAGAGGCTATCTCAACCGTCCCAACCTTACGGAGAAAGCGTTTATCCGCAATCCGTTCTGTGACAAGCCGGGATTTGAGCGCGCTTATCGTTCCGGCGACATTGTCCGTCTGCTTCCGAACGGAGATATAGACTTCATCGGCAGGAATGACAGACAGGTGAAAGTCCGCGGCTTCCGCATAGAACTTACAGAGACAGAGGGCGTTATCCGTGAATTTCCGGGCATTACAGATGCCACTGTTCAGGTATTTGAAAACGGGTCCGACGGTGAGAAATACATAGCCGCTTATGTGGTATCACCGGAAACTGTTGATATTTCCGCAATGAACGCATTTATCGCGGAACGCAAGCCGCCGTACATGATACCGGCTGTCACGATGCAGATCGGATGCATACCGCTGAATCAGAACCGGAAGGTCAACATAAAAGAGCTTCCGAAACCTGAGATCGGGAAAAATGATGCCGCTCCTCCGCAGAACAAAGTGCAGAAGAAAATATCCGACTGTATAGCGGAAGTCACCGGTCATTCCGGCTCAGAGACAACGGATGACATTTTTGACGCAGGGCTTTCGTCGATCGGCGCGATAAGGCTCAATGTGCTGCTGTATAAAGCATTCGGCAAGCCCGTTACTATACAGGATCTGAGAAGTCATCCGACGATACGGTCTCTTGAAACGTTTCTTTCCGACGAAAGCATCGCAGAAACCTATGAGATACAGACAGACTATCCACTGACACAGGCACAGAAGGATATTCTCGCCGGATCCATGTCACACGGTGATACAACGATATACAATATCCCGTTCCTTTTCCGGCTTTCCGAAAAGGTCGATGTAACACGCCTCAAGGAAGCTGTCGAGGCAGCGATAGCGGCTCACCCGTATCTTAACGCCAGAGTATTCGGAGACGGCAAGGGTGAGTTCCGCGTCCGCCGTGAGGACGGATTTGTACCCGTGGTGGAGCCGGTGAATACGGAAAAGCTTCCCAAAGATCTTGTCACGCCGTTTGACATTCTGAACGAAAGACTTTATCGCGCTAAGATATATACTACGACTGTCGGAAATTATCTCTTCATTGAGCTGCATCGCATTGTCTGCGACGGAAGCAGTATGGCTGTTCTGCTTGACGATATAAACTCCGCTTACGCCGGTGAAGCCGTTTCCCCCGAGAATTATACCGGATATGAGATTGCCGGGGACGAACAGAAACTGCGTCAGACAAAACGGTATGATGATGCCAGATCGTATTACAGCGGTCTGCTGTCGGGAGTTGATCCAGATATGCTGCCGGACGGGGACGCAAATTCCGATCACAGTTCTTCCGGCACGTTCACGGCAGGTTCCGACATTGACCTCGTTGCTGTATCTGATTTCATTCAGAAGAACAAACTGCACACAAACGCCTTCTTCAACGCAGTGTTTGCTTATGTGCTCGGCGCCTTCAACGGAAAAAACGACGCGCTTTACACAACTGTCTACAACGGACGAGGCGATGCGCGTACAAGCCGTACTGTCACCATGATGGCCAAGACCATTCCGGTGTACTGCCGGCTGGCGGCCGGACAGCGGATCACGGACTTTGTAGAAAACACAGGGCGCCAGCTTGTGGACAGCATGAGCCGCGACATTTTCACCTTTGCCGAAATATCACGCACCTACGGCATCTCCGCAGATGTGATGTTCGCTTATCAGGGAGACAGATTCGTTTTCGATAAGATAGGCGGAGAAAATGCGCAGATGATCCCGCTTACAAATAACCAGACCGGAACGCCGCTTCATATAGACCTGTTCGTCAAGAACGGAAGGGCTATATTCAACTGTGAGTACAGCAGCGACCGTTTCAGCGAGGGCTTCGTGCGAAGGTTCATAGCCTGTATGGAAAGAACCGCAGCAGAGTTCACCGTAAAGGAACGGCTTGGAGACATAGAGCTCCTTGATGAAGCGACAGCGACACAGCTGGATTCATTCAACGGCACAGATGCAGACTATCCCGAGACGGATATAGTGTCAATGTTCCGTAAAGCGGCAGCAACTTATCCCTACAAAAGAGCGATCATTTACAACGAAAGAACTTATACTTACGCACAGACAGACGACATTACGGAGCGTATAGCGGGATACCTGCGCTCGCACGGCGTAGGCACAGGCGACACGGTATCCGTTATGGTTCCGCGGTGCGAGTATATGCCGATAGCGTCCCTTGGCGTACTGAAAGCCGGCGCCGCATATCAGCCGCTTGACCCTTCATATCCGTCGGAACGGCTCGAATTATTGATGAAGGATGCCGAATGCAGGCTGCTGATAGCGGACGAGGCTCTTCTGAAGAACGTGCCCGGATACAACGGTCCTGTGCTGCTTACAAAAGATATACCGTCACTGCCGCGGTGCAGACGCATGAGCACGCACCCTGCTCCGGAGGACAGATTTATTCTGATCTGCACCTCCGGCGTGCCAAAAAGTGTGGTGCTTGAGCACAGAAATATTTCAAACTTCTGCTTCTGGTACCGCGAACGTTTCGCATTTGACGAGACCTGCCGTATGTCCGCTTACGCGGGATACGGATCCGACGGTCACATTATCGATCTGTATGTTCCGCTCACCTCGGGAGCCGGCGTTTACATAGTCGGCGATGATATCCGTCCCGATCTGCCTGCCGTGGAAGCCGCGTTCAACAACTGGGGCATAACCCACTCATTTATGCCGTCCCGTCCTGCCCGCCGGTTTTACACTATGGCTTCGGTGAAAACGCTGCGGTATCTGATCACCGGCGGAGAGAAGCTTGCACCTGTAACGCCAAGACCCTCCGAAACGAAACTGATCAGCTGTTACGGACCTACCGAATGTACTGTTTTCTCGGCATATATGCCTGTGGATAAGCCTTACAGGCGTATTCCTACAGGAAAGCCGATCCGCAATTGCAAGTGCTATGTGGTCGATAAGGATATGCGCAGACTTCCGCCGCTTATTCCCGGAGAACTTCTTATCGCAGGGCGCGGTGTCGGACGCGGTTATCTGAACCGTACCGAGCTGTCAGAGAAAGTTTTCATAAAGAATCCGTTCTCGGATGATCCGCGTTACAGCCGCGCTTATCGCTCCGGGGACATGGTCCGTATGCTTCCCGACGGCTGCATCGACTTTATCGGCAGTAATGACAGTCAGGTCGAGATAGACGGCATCCGCATCGAACTTACGGAAACAGAAGCCGTTATACTCGAATATCCCGGCATCACCGATGTTACCGTACAGGCTTTTGACTCGCCCGAAGGCGGCAAGTTCATTGCAGCATACATCATTTCCGGCAGGAAGATCGGTATAAACGCTCTTAACGCCTTTATCGGGGCACACAAGCCCGCTTATATGATACCCGCAGTCACTGTGCAGCTCGACAGGATACCCCTTAACCCGGATCTGACGGTTGACAAACGCGCTCTGCCCGTCCCCGATTTAAACGGAAACAAGCCGGATAACGACAAGGAAACATCGCGTCCTCTGACTGTTTTCGAGGAGGAGATAGCGGAGGTCGTAAGCAAAGCTCTCGGGACCGCAGCACCCGGTGTCACAGAAAACCTCGTATCCTGCGGGCTGACCTCTATAACCGCAACAGAGCTTGCGGCACAGCTTTCAAAGTACTTCAATGCGGATATACAGGCTGCACGGCTGCTTGACGGCGCATCGGTCGGAGACATTGAGAATATGATATACAAGGACTGGAAAAAGCACAGGTTCTTTATCACCTACAGCGCAGGATCGGAGTCCGACAAAAACATCGGTTCTGACTTGTAAGACCGTTCGACCTGCACACAGGTCCGCTGTAATGCTCCGAGATAGTACGCGCAGGAGGAAAGACATATCTGTTTATGGATTTCCGCCACATCATATTCGACAGACACCTGAGGCAACGGGCGGCACGGTCACAGACGGATCAGGACCTTAACAATGTCATTTCATTGTTAAGGTCTGTTTTTTTCGGGGTTGCAGTTATCCTACAATTATACTATGCTTTATATCTAAATTCTTTTCGCTCTTCCGAACAGGTTATGTACATTGTTACAAAATCAGCAAAAGTCTATTGACAAAGTAGGCAAACAGGTGTATTATATGCTCATAGCAAGAAAACATATTATTCAACTATGATTAGTAGGTTAACATGGACATACAGGTTTTACAGGAATACTTACCGCTGTTCGGGAACGCCGCTCTGCTCACTCTGGGGCTCGGGCTCGCGGGTATCGCGTTATCTATAGTGACCGGACTTATCTGCTCGCTGGTACAGTATTATAAAGTGCCGGTCGCAAGACAGATCGTCAGGATCTATATCGAACTTTCCCGCAACACACCGCTTCTTATCCAGCTTTTCTTCATATACTACGGGCTGCCGAAGATCGGGATAAAGACCGATCCGGCAGTCTGCGGGATAGCGGGACTCGCGTTCCTCGGCGGAAGCTATATGGCAGAAGCGTTCCGAAGCGGACTTGACGCAGTCGAAAAGATACACGTCGAAAGCGCGAAATCGCTCGGGATGAACAAACTCCAGACATTCATCTATGTTGTTCTCCCGCAGGCTGTACGAACAAGCATACCGCCATTCACGGCAAACGTGATATTCCTGCTGAAGGAAACAAGCGTATTCTCAGCTGTCAGCTTAATGGATCTGATGTTCACGGCGAAAGACCTTATCGGGCTTTACTACAACACAACTGAAAGCCTGTTCCTGCTTGTGATATTCTATCTGATAATACTGCTGCCCGTGTCGCTTCTCGGAACTTACTTTGAACACAGGTTCAGTAATTCCGGTAAAGGTCAGGTCAGTAAAAAAACACAAAGCGCGGTGAAAAAGAACCGTAGGAATACAGAGAAAGAGGTAGCGCCGAATGTGGGGAATTGAAGTCATATTCAAGGGCAAAAACTTTCTGAGACTTCTCGGCGGTCTCGGAACGGCGCTTGAGATAAGCGCGACAGCGGTGCTCATAAGCATACCGCTCGGCATAATCCTCGGCGTGCTCATGGCAGGGAAAAATCCTGTTATCAAAGCCATTCTCCGCGTTTATCTCGACTTTATCCGCATAATGCCGCAGCTCGTACTGCTGTTCCTTGTATTCTTCGGGACAACAAAAGCGTGGGGCTGGGACTTGTCCGGAGAAGTGTCATCTGTCATCGTGTTCTCGATGTGGGGCGCTGCCGAAATGAGCGACCTTGTGCGCGGCTCGCTTGCGGCTATACCGAAGCACCAGTATGAAAGCGCACAGTCGCTCGGATTCACGCCCATACAGACGAAGATGTATATTATCATACCGCAGACGATAAGGCGGCTTATACCGCTCTCGATCAACCTCATCACGCGAATGATAAAGACAACATCGCTCGTACTGATGATAGGCGTTGTGGAAGTCCTTAAAGTCTCGCAGCAGATAATCGAAGCGAACCGCATGACTGCACCCGACGCCGCGTTCGGAGTTTACCTGTTCGTATTCGTGCTGTATTTCATTGCTTGTTTCATACCAAGCATATTTGCGAGAAAACTTGAAAAGAAATGGAGTTGATCGGAATGTCAGAGTTACTTGAAGTAAAGCATCTCACAAAGCGTTTCGGCGACAGCTCTGTTCTTGAAGATATAAACATCACCGTAAAGAAAGGCGAGGTCGTTGTCATACTCGGCCCCTCCGGCTGCGGCAAGAGCACGCTTCTGCGATGTATAAACGCTCTTGAAGATATTCAGGGCGGCGAGATACTTATCGACGGCGAGAATATAGTCAGGAGCCCGAAAACTTCGGATATAATGAGCAAGGTGGGAATGGTGTTCCAGAGTTACGACCTGTTCCCGCATCTGAACGTGATAGACAACATCACTCTCGCTCCGCGCAAGGTCCAGAAGCGTCCAAAGGCGGAAGCCGAGGAAGAAGCGCGCGAGCTGCTTAAACGCGTCGGACTGTCCGGCAGGGAAAAAAGCCTCCCGCGGGAACTGTCCGGCGGTCAGAAACAGAGAGTCGCTATCGTGCGGGCGCTGATAATGCACCCGGAGCTCCTGCTTTTCGACGAGGTGACTGCTGCGCTCGACCCCGAAATGGTGAGAGAAGTGCTCGAAGTCATACTCGACCTTGCGAAGCAGGGACGAACGATGATGATAGTCACGCACGAGATGCAGTTCGCAAAGGCAATTGCAGACCGCGTCATTATGATAGACAGCGGTACGATAGTTGAGGAAGCACCTCCGGAGCAGTTCTTCACCGCTCCTGCATCAGAGCGTGCAAAACAGTTCCTCAGCACATTCACTTACGAAAATGTCAGATAGGGTGTTCAACTTTTCCCGCCTAAGGTGAGAGAAAAGACAGAAAATATATAATACACCGTAAAGAAAGGAAGATCATTATGAAAACTACAGGATTAAAAACACTCGCAGCAGGTTTGCTGCTCACACTCGGACTTACAGGTATTGCGTCATGCTCCGCAAACGCTTCGGCAAGCACAGCCGGAACAACCGCGGCAGCCGGCGCCGGCGAGCCCGCGAACACCAAGGTCGTTTACCGTACTCTCGACGAGATAAAGGCGAGCGGCACCGTGAACATAGGCGTGTTCTCCGATAAGAACCCATTCGGCTATGTTGACGAGAATGGCGAATACCAGGGCTATGATGTATATTTCGCGGAGCGCATAGGCAAAGACCTCGGCGTTAATATCAACTACGTAAGCACGGAAGCGGCAAGCCGCGTTGAATACCTCGAAACCGGCAAGGTCGATATAGTCCTCGCAAACTTCACAGTTACCGAAGAACGCGCACAGAAGGTGGATTTCGCTCTTCCGTACATGAATGTGGCGCTTGGCGTTGTTTCTCCCGACAGCCGTATCATAAAGAGCCTTGATGAGATCGGTGCGGACGATCAGGTGATCGTTATTTCCGGCACAACGGCGGAAACCTATCTTGCAGCAAACAATCCTGACATCAAGCTTCAGAAGTACGACACCTACGCAAACGCAAAGAACGCATTCGAGAACGGAAGCGGTGTTGCATGGGCAAACGACAATACAGAAGTTATCGCATTCGCGCTCCAGAACAAGGGATATACGGTAGGCATACCGGAACTCGGCTCGCAGGACACTATCGCGCCCGCGGTGTCGAAGGGCAACGAAACGCTTCTTAACTGGCTCAACGATGAGATCAGGGCGCTCGGAAGCGAGAACTTCTTCCACGCCGATTACGAAGCTACACTCGTCGATACCTACGGTCTTGACTATGAGAACAGCCTTGTTGTTGAAGGCGGAGTCACAAAGTAACCGGATCACAGTAAAACCCCGTGAGCTGACAGCTCACGGGGTTTTGTTCCTGCTGTGTCCTTCCCGTCAACGGCAGGAAGAGCAAAGAATTATCCGCCCGTGAATGATATTCACGAGCGGATCTCTTATTCTATCACAAGCTCTTCCTTCGTCGCTTCGTTGTTCTCGACGTGGAACGAATTGAGCACAGGCGTGTCGTCCATAAGCGAAAGTATCATATAACTCGCGGTGCTGTCGTAGGCGAGCCGCTTGTCCTCATCTGACGGACGTGACGGGGACACCGGGTGAGAATGCCAGTTTCCGAGCTGCTCCAGTCCGTTTGCACGCATATCCTTTACCGCCGCGAGCTGTTCACGCGGGTCAAGGGTGAAGTGCTCTTCCGCGTGGTCTGTGTTGGTGAGGATATACACCTTTTCGACGATCTTGTCCGTACCGTCGATATGCCCCGCGATAAGTCCGCAGGCTTCAACGGGAGCTTCCTTTCTTGCATGGGCGAGGATAGTTTCGTAGTCTTCTCTTCGTAATTTTATCATATTTTTTGCCTCATTTCCGGATATTGATTTTCCCCCGCCTCAGGCGGGGGAATTACATTTACTGTTTACTTCTTCATATCGCATTCCGCCTGTTCATAATCGACAAGCTCAGTTATGGTCGGGTGATCGCCGCAGACCGCGCACTTGCTTGTATCTGACGGAAGCTTCACCTTGTGCCACTCCATTTTCAGGGCATCGAATGTCAGCAGCCAGCCGGTGAGCAGATCTCCCGCACCGACGATATACTTGACTGCTTCCATCGCCTGAAGCGAACCGATCACACCTCCCATTGCGCCGATAACTCCCGCCTGTTTGCAGGTCGGAACAGCGTCCTTCGGCGGCGGGTTTTTGAATACGCAGCGGTAGCAGGGACCCTGTCCGGGAACGTATGTCATGAGCTGACCCTTGAAGCGGATTATCCCCGCGTGGGAAAAGGGCTTCTTCGCCATTACACACGCATCGTTTATCAGGAATTTTGCGGGGAAATTGTCTGTCCCGTCGAGTATGAAATCATAGTCTCCGATGAGATCGAGCACATTCTCGCTCGTCACGAAAGTGTGGTATGTGTTCACGGTCACATCAGGGTTTATCGCTTCCATAGTCTCTTTCGCCGACTGCACTTTCGGCTTTCCGATGTCGGCAGTAGTGTGAATGACCTGACGCTGGAGATTGGAGAGATCGACTTCGTCCGCGTCAACTATCCCGATAGTTCCGACACCCGCAGCCGCGAGATACAGAGCCGCCGGTGCTCCAAGTCCGCCTGCTCCGATGATGAGCACCTTTGCCTGTGAGAGCTTTTTCTGACCCTTTGCGCCGACCTCTTTGAGGATTATATGGCGGGAGTAGCGTTCGAGCTGTTCGTTGGTAAATGCCATTGTCTCTCCCCCTTAATCAATGCTGCGGTACTGATGCAGCGTCGCGCTGCCGCCGCCCATGAAGTATAAGAATTCAACTGTATCACCGTCTTTCAGCGTTGTTTCCGCAAAACTGCCGCTTTCGACGAATTCGTCGTTCACCGTAACAGTGACATACTGCGGCGTTTCGACGTTTTCAAGCTCAACGAGCTGAGCGACAGTTATACCGTCGGCGTATTCCTTGTTCTTTCCTGCAACTGTAAGTTTCATAGTTGTTCTCCTTGTTTTATTCTGCCGCAGCGATACGTTATGATCTGTTTCATCGGCTGCGGACAAAGATCAGTTGATTTTCTCAAATTCCTCGATTATTTTTGCTTTCTGCGTCATTCCGCGCAGTCTGGATACTTCCTCGCCGTCCTTGAAAAATATCAGTGTCGGGGAAGCCTGGACATCGTATTTATCCACAAGTTCCTGCTCATAGCCGACATTCACCTTGCAGATCAGCAGCTTACCGGCAAGCTCAGTCTCAAGCTGCGACAGAACCGGTGAAAGCATCTTACACGGAACGCAGGTATCGGAATAGAAATCCACGAGAACGGGAATATCCGCGTTCAGGACTTTTCCGTTGAAATCGGCAGTCGTTATACGTTCAGCCATTCAATCGCCCACTTTCTGAACGATCAGGCGGTATGTGCCGTCGTCGTTCTGCGTCAGTTCAAGCACTTTGTGCCCTTCTTCCTTCAAGCTGCGCGGAACGTTCTGCACAGGCTCTCCGTCGTTCAGACGCACTTCGAGAATGTCGCCGTCGTCGAGCTCTTCAAGTGCGACCTTTGTTTTTACGAATGTTATCGGGCAGTTGACATCTGTGATGTCAACCTTGTCGGTTATGTTAAAATCAGCCATTTTCGTTGCTCCTTCTTATCGCATTTTCAAAATCTTTTATGAGATCGTCCCGGTCTTCAATTCCGACGCTAACGCGGACTGTGTCATCATACACGCCTGCCTTCTCGCGCTGTTCGTCCGCCGCGTGCAGGTATATCGTGCTTGCCGGGTGAATAACGAGAGTGCGTATATCACCGATGTTCGTGGCGATAAGCGCGTATTTCAGCGAGTTTATCAGTCGGAACGCCTTTTCTTTGCTGCCCGCGCGGACAGTCAGTATCCCGCCGCCCTTGCCGCCGAACTGCGACCGGACAAGATCGTGATACGGGCTTGTTTCAATAGCCGGATAATTCACCGTCACGCCGTCAAGCGTCTGTATATGCTCCGCGAGAGCTTTCGCATTATCGCAGATGCGCTCCATACGCAGTCCGAGCGTTTCAAGCCCGACGCTGCACATATATGCGTTGAACGGCGATATACAGGCTCCGGCATTACGCCAGAAGCCGTTCCGGAGCTTCGCGAGATATGCGAACTTTCCGAATATCTTATACCCGTCGAACGCGGGGAATTTCCCGCTGTCCCACCTGAATCTGCCGCTGTCGGTGATGATACCGGCTATCGAGTTGCCGCCGCCGTTGATGTACTTCGACGCGGAATGCACCACGATGTCCGCGCCGTATTCAAACGGACGGACGAGGTACGGCGTTGCGGTGGTACTGTCAATTATGAGCGGAATGCCGTTTGCGTGGCACACTTCCGAAACGCTTCTTATATCCACGACATCGAGCTTCGGGTTGCCGATAAGCTCGGCAAATACAGCCTTTGTGCGCTCGTTTATGAGCGGCTCTACATTTTCCGCGGTCACGCTGGCAACGAACTTTGCCGTGATGCCGAACTGGGCGAGATCACCGAACAGGTCTATCGTCCCGCCGAAAAGACCGGAACCGGCGATCACCTCGTCACCCGCATGAAGGATATTCAGCAGCGCCATTGTCACCGCGGACATTCCCGACGAACACGCGATCGCGCCTATACCGCCCTCAAGTGCCGCTATCCGCTTCTCAAACGCATCAACGGTGGGATTTCCGATACGAGAGTACGAAAACCCGGGCGCACGGTTTGCGAACACCTTTCCGAGAGTTTCGGCGCTGTCGTGCGAGAACGCACTTACCTGATATATCGGCGTCTGGGTAGCGCCGAATTTGTCATCCGTAGCTTTACCGTGCAGTAAAGCTGTGTTAAACTCCATTGTATCACCGACTTTTCAACAAGCGTTTTTGTATCTTTACCCGCTGTCGGAGACCAAAGATACCGCAGCGACTTTATTTGCTATATTATACATCTTTATTCATACTAAGTCAATAGGATTTGACTCATTTCTGCATATTAAACATATAAACTTAGTAGGATTATATGTTTTTTATCTATTACGACCATTGAAAAAACGGGATAAAAATGTTATACTTATTAAAACAGTAGGAATACTATCACTTGCGCTGCGAACAGCAGTCGAAGTTATCTGTTCCGGAACAAAATAAGGAAAAAGGAGCGTAAAATGAAAATATCATCAAAAGTCGAATGCGGGATAATCTCTCTGGTCGATATATGCATATACTCAAACAACAGCGTCGTGACGGTGATAAACATATCCGCGCGCCAGAACATATCTGCGAAATATCTCGAACAGATACTCCCGCAGCTCAGGCAGGCGGACATCATACGAAGCGTCAAAGGCTCGCACGGCGGCTATACCCTCACACGTCCGGCGGAGAAGATAACGCTTCGGGACGTGATAAACGCGCTCGACTGTACGGTACTTGCCGATTACAGCGCCAAGGAGGATTCCCGCATCGCCGACGCGGTCTCGGAATGCTTATGGAGCAAGATGAGCGCTTATCTCCGGAACTTCACCGACAGTGTAACATTACGCGATATTGCGGACAGGATCGCCGCGGACAGCTCTGCACAGCCGATGTACTACATTTAAAATACACAATTGAAAATGCACAATGCACAATTCGGATATGCGGCAAAGCCGCACCACAATTGTGCATTGTGCATTTTTGCATCATGAATTGTTTTCAAGCATTGCCGCAAGTGTTTTCCAGCCGAGCATAGCGCACTTCACACGTGCGGGCATATGTGATATGTCGGACAGCGCTCCGGCTTCTTCGAGTTCGCCGATCTCGGTCTCGTCCGCCTCTCCGCGTATCATCTTCATAAATAACCCGTGCAGGCGCTGCGCTTCGTCTGTGCTCTTTCCGATAACAAGATCGAGCATTATGTCCGACGACGCCTGCGATACCGCACAGCCGCTCCCTGTAAACGAGCCGTCCGCGATAACGCCGTTCTCTATCATCAGATTCAGCGTTATCTCGTCGCCGCAGGACGGGTTCACACCGTCGCGCGTGCAGGTACAGCAGGTCAGTTCTTTCTTGTGGACAGGGTGCAGATTATGGTCGGTAAGTATCTCGTTGTAAAAATTACTCATTGTATCCCATTCTCTTTCGTATGGTTTTTAAACAGTCCGTGAACCGCTCAATATCACGCTCGTCGTTATAAAATGCAACACTCGCGCGGACTGTTGATTGCAGGTTAAGGTATTTGTGGAGAGGCTGCGCACAGTGGTGTCCGGCACGGACCGCGACTCCGGCTTCGTCGAATATCGCTGCAACGTCGTGCGGGTGAACATCATCTATCGTGAATGTCACAATGCCGTGATGATCGGCGGGATCATCGGAACCGATGATGTGAACGTGCGGGGTGTTCTGCATTTCGCCGAACAGCTTCACGGTAAGCGCGTTCTCGCGGCGTTCGATCTCGTCAAATCCGAGCGTGCTGATGTAGTCTATCGCCGCGTGCAGTCCGACGGCTCCGCCCGCATTCACCGTACCCGCCTCAAATTTATGCGGAAGCTCTGCGAATGTCGCACCGCACAGCGTCACATATTCGATCATCTCACCGCCGTACAGGAACGGCGGCATTTTTTCGAGCAGCTCTTCCCTGCCGTACAATACGCCTATCCCCATCGGCGCAAGCATTTTGTGTCCCGAAAATGCGAGGAAGTCAACATCAAGCTCACGCACGTTCACGGGGATATGCGGGACGCTCTGTGCGCCGTCACAGACGATAAGAGTGCCGTTTTTATGACATATCTCCGCAAATTCCTTTATCGGATTGAGCCGCCCGAAAACGTTGGAGATCTGCGCTATGGCAAATATCTTCGTCCGCGGGGACAATGCCTTTTGCAGAGCTTCCGGAGTGTATTCTCCCGTTTCGCTGCATTTGAGGAATTTCAGCCGTGCGCTCTTTTCCTTCGCGAGTATCTGCCACGGCAGAAAATTGCTGTGGTGCTCCGAAATGGTCACAAGTATCTCGTCGCCCTCGTGGATGTTTGCCCTGCCATAGCTGTATGCTATCAGATTCAGGCTCTCTGAGGCGTTGCGCGTGAAGATTATCTCGCGCTCGCTCGCCGCGCCGATAAAGTCTCGGACAGCGATACGCGCATTCTCATATGCGTCGGTCGCCTTTACCGCGAGCTCGTACAGTCCGCGCAGAGGATTCGCGTTTTCCTCGCGGTAATAGCGGGAAACTGCTTCGAGGACGGAACGGGGCTTCTGTGTGGTCGCGGAGTTATCGAGATACGCGAGGTCGGGATACGTTTCAAACACGGGGAAATCCGCTTTGTAGTTACGCTCACTCATCATCATCACCCCACCCGAGTATGCTGTATATGCGTTTCTGTGTGTCTTTATCGCCTGTCTTTTTTATTATCCGTTCAAGTCTTGCACGCGTTATCATCTCATATATCTGTTCTTCCGGAATGCCGCGCGATCTCATGTAATAAATGTGCTGCTCGTCGATACGGCCTATCGTCGCACCGTGAGAACCTTCGACATCTTCCTCGGCGCAGAGTATGACAGGAACTGTCCTGTTCACGACCGATTCGTTCAGCAGGATAACGTCCTCTTTTTCACTGCCTTTTGCGCCGGAAGAGCCGTTCTTAAAGTCTATCGTGCCCTTGAACGTTTTCTGCGCGTTGGCACGGAGTATGCCGTCAGCAGTTATCTCCGATGTGCTTCTGCGCCCGTAATGGTCTGCGACAAGGTTGAGGTCGAGCACGTCGCCGTACCCGAGATCATAACCAATTTCGGCGGTAAATCCGGATCTGTACCCGCTGAGTTCCGTTATGATCTCACTTACATTATCGCCGCCGAGATATAGCTGTATCAGTCCGAACTGCGCGTTGTCGGCAACAGTGGTTTTCAGCACGGACGCGCACCTGCCCGTGAACACCTGTACAAGGTTCAGCCTTGCGCCCTTACCGACTGTGACCGATGTTTCGCAGTCCGTCTCTCTGAACTGTATTATCTGCCGTTCCGATCCTTCCGGAACGGATATTGTTTCTGTTTCAAACGCTGTATCGCGCTCGGTGAAATTCACGCCGAGCCGGTTGAACGTCGGCAAAGGAAGTATGTTTAGTTTTGACATTTTACCCGATGCTTCCTTTCATTTCGATGTTTATGAGGTTGTTCATTTCGGCTGCGTACTCGAGCGGGAGCTCTTTTGAAACGTTCTCCGCGAAGCCGCTTACAATAAGGGCTTTAGCGCTGTTCTCGTCAAGTCCGCGGGACATAAGGTAGAACACAGCCTCGTCGCTTATACGCCCTATCCGCGCCTCGTGTCCCACATCCGCCTTGTCGGTCTTTATGACCATGGAAGGTATCGTGTCGGAGCGCGATACGCTGTCGAGCATCAGTGATTCGCACGATACCGCGGACTTGCTTCCGACCGCATTTTCGCTGATGACAACGGAACTGCGGAATGTGCTTATTCCACCGCTTTTTGATATCGAACGCGTGTTCATGTACGACGATGTTTCGGGGGCGTTGTGGACTATCTTCGCGCCGGTGTCGAGGTTCTGCCCCTCACCCGCAAAAGTAATTCCCGTGAACTCGGCACGTGCACCGCGCCCGTTCAGTATGCTCATCGGATAGAGGTATGAAACGTGTGAGCCGAAGGAACCGGACACCCATTCCACTTTGCCGCCCTCTTCGACAGCCGCGCGTTTGGTATTCAGATTGTACATATTCTTCGACCAGTTCTCGATAGTCGAATAGCGCAGCGTAGCGTTCTTTCCGACATACAGTTCAACGCACCCCGCGTGCAGGCTTGCTTCATAGTATTTCGGCGCGGAGCAGCCCTCGATGAAGTGCAGATAGGCGTTTTCTTCAACGATTATCAGAGTGTGCTCGAACTGACCCGCGCCTTTTGCGTTCAGTCGGAAGTATGATTGCAGCGGTATTTCGAGATGCACGCCCGCGGGAACATACACGAACGAACCACCCGACCATACCGCACCGTGCAGCGCCGCAAACTTGTGATCCGTCGGCGGAACGAGTTTCATGAAATGCGAGCGTATCAGCTCCGCGTAGCGCTCGTCGTGCATCGCGCTTTCAAGGTCGGTATAGACGACCCCGCTCTCCGCGACCTCCCTGCGGACGTTGTGATAGACGAGCTCGCTGTCGTACTGCGCGCCGACACCGGCAAGAGATTCGCGCTCCGCCTGCGGGATACCGAGTTTCTCAAAGGTCTCCTTTATGTCATCCGGAACACTGTTCCAGTCGCTTTGCATACGTTTCTGCGGGCGGATGTAGGCAACTATCCTGTCCATATCGAGTCCGCTTATATCGGGACCCCACTGCGGCATTTTCAGCCTGTTGTACACATCAAGCGAATGCAGCCGGAACTCCGTCATCCACTCGGGGTCACCCTTTTCCGCAGATATTTCGCGGATTATTTCGGGCGTTATGCCGCTTTCGAGGAAGTTTTTCTCGTCCTCATCATAGCGGAAATCGTAAAATGCGCGGTCTATGTCCGCGACCAGAGTTTTTTCCTTCATTTTGCGCCCCCGTCAGATAAACTTGTCAAAACCGTTCGCAGTGACCTCGTCGATAAGCTCCGCGCCTCCTTCGGCTGCGATACGTCCGTCTGCGATGATATGCGTTTTATCTACGTTCAGCGCTTCAAGTATCTTCGTGTTGTGTGTGATTATGAGCAGCGAACCTCCGGTCTGTTCCTTGTACGCTTTTATACCGGCGGATACTGTCTTTACCGCATCAACATCAAGCCCGCTGTCCGTTTCGTCGAGTATAGCGAGTTCCGGGCGCAGAACGAGTAATTGCAGTATCTCGGCTTTCTTCTTTTCACCGCCGGAAAATCCGACATTGAGCTCACGGTCGGCATAAGCCTTGTCCATTTGCAGTACATCCATCGCTTCCTGAAGCTTTTTCCTGAACGCGAACAGCTTTATATGCTCGCCGGTCACCTGCTCATACGCGCTGCGCAGGAATGACGAAAGCGTTATCCCCGGTATCTCTGTCGGATTCTGGAAAGACAGGAATATACCGTGTTTCGCTCGCTTGTCGGGAGTTTCCGACGTTATATCAGCCCCGTCAAAAACTATGCTCCCTCCTGTTACGGTATATTCGGGGCTTCCCATTATTGCGGCTCCGAGCGTGGATTTTCCTGCGCCGTTGGGACCCATAATGACGTGTGTTTCGCCCGCGCTTATAGCAAGGTCAACGCCGTGCAGTATTTCCTTTTCCTCGGCAGCGACTTTGAGGGCTGTTATTTTCAGCAGTTCAGACATTGTTTTATCTCCTATTAATTCTATAATTCTTATCAAAACGCTATGATTTATTATACATCATCGTTACCGGTTTGTCAAGAGAAAACAAGCAAAAAACTTCCCCGCTTTTTAAAACGGGGAAGTCTCGTCACGATCCGGATATGTCCCGGATCGGACATCGCAGTCGTGCATTGTCAAAGGCTTCTTATGCCTCTTACGAGTGCGTCGATGTCCTCGAACGAGTTGTAGAGAGCAAGCGTCGGACGCACCGTTCCTTCAAGTCCGAAACGGCGAAGAACAGGCTGCGCACAGTGATGACCCGTGCGGACAGCTATACCGAGTTCGTTGAGGCGCGCACCCACTTCGTCGTTGCTGTGACCGTCAAGTACGAACGAAAGCACGCTCGCCTTGTCTGCCGCAGTACCGATAAGGTGCAGACCCGGTATCTTCTTCAGCTCGCTCATTCCGTAAACGAGAAGTTCGTGCTCGTGCTTGTTTACCGCGGGCATTCCGACAGCATTCAGGTATTCGAGCGCAGCACCGAGACCCACCGCGTCCGCGATGCTTCCGGTTCCCGCTTCAAATTTGTTCGGCGCGGGATTGTATATCGTGCGCTCAAAAGTCACGTCCTTAATCATATTGCCGCCGCCGTGATACGGCCTCGCTGCTTCGAGCAGTTCCTTTTTTCCGTAAAGCGCACCGATACCGGTAGGCGCAAATATCTTGTGACCCGAAAAAACGTAAAAATCTGCATCGAGAGCTGTTACGTTCACAGGGATATGGGCTACCGACTGCGCACCGTCAATAAGTATCGGAACGCCGTGCGCGTGCGCGGTCGCTATAAGTTCCGCAACGGGAGTTATAGTTCCGAGAACATTGGAAACGTGCGTTGCGCTCACGAATTTCGTCCTGCGCGTAAACAGCTTTTCGTATTCCGACAGAATGAGCTGACCGCTTTCATCGCACGGAACAACTTTAATGACTGCCCCTGTTTCCTGAGCAACGAGCTGCCACGGAACGATGTTCGCGTGATGTTCAAGAATGGTAAGTATTATCTCGTCGCCCGGCTGCAGCAGCGGCTTCACATACGCGTTTGCCACAAGGTTTATGCCCTCGGTCGTGCCGCGGACGAATACGATGTTGTCCTTGCTGGTCGCACCGAGGAAGTCCGCGGTTATCTGACGCGCGTTCTCATAAGCGTCGGTCGAGCGCGCCGCAAGCTCATGAGCGCCGCGGTGAACATTCGAGTTTTCGTGAGTGTAGTAGTACGAAAGTCTGTCTATGACAGCCTGCGGGCGCTGAGTAGTAGCGCCGTTGTCGAGCCACACGAGCGGATGTCCGTTGATGACTTCTTTGAGTATCGGAAAGTCATCGCGTATCTGACCGAGCGTTTTTGTTCCGACAACAACGTTATTGCTCGCCGAAACGGGAGCCGCCGCCTGTTGTGCGGTCTGCGGGATATAATCAGCCGCCTGCGCTTCGGACATTACAGCGGGAGAGTAACCCGCCGGAGCTGCGGAAACCACTTTGTTTGCGGAACCGACATAGGGTATGCTTTCGCTGCCCGCCCCGTTCATAAGTTCGTTGGCGAGGTTCTCATATTCGGGATAGAATCCGCCGACAAAGCTCTCCGCAGGTATCTCATAGCCGCCATAACTTTCGGCTTTCCGCAAAGCTTCAAACACTACCGAAGTGTCGCCGGCCGTCACAAGCTTTCCGATACCCTCGGCACAGTGCTGTGCGTCAAAATCGGGAAAAAGCGAGTTCGCAAGCTGTTCGAGATCATGCTCGGACGGTATGCCGTTAATCATAGTCATAGTATTCACCAACTTCAACGTCTTCGAGCACAGCTATAGCGTCGTCAGCGAGTATAGCCGCCGAGCAGTAGAGCGAAAGCAGATATGATGCAACTCCCTTGTCGTCGATGCCGCGGAAGCGGACTGCGAGACCGCGGCCCTGCTCGTTCTTGAGGTTGCGCCGATACAGACCGATAACGCCGCGCTTTGCTTCGCCGGTGCGGACGAGAAGAATGTTGGTCTTGCCGCCCTTGCCCTTGGGCTCCTTGACCCCGTCAACAAGCAGTTTGTTGGTAGGGATGATCGGGATACCGCGCCAGAGAATGAACGTTCCGCCCGCGATATTCGTTGTTGTCGGAGGAACCCCGCGCTTGGTGCATTCACGCTCGAACGCCGCTATTGCACGCGGATGAGCGAGGAAGAAGGACGGGTCTTTCCAGACCTTCGTGATAAGCTCATCGAGATCGTCCGGTGTGGGCGCTCCGCTTGCGGAAACAGGCTGAATACGCTGCTTATCCGCTATGTTCTTGAGCAGACCGTAGTCGTCATTGTTGATGAGCTGGCTCTCCTGACGCTCACGAAGGCTCTCGATAGCGAGCGAAAGCTGTTCCTTTGCCTGATCGAAGGGTGAGCTGTAAACATCGTCTATAGCGGTATGTACATTGATGATCGTGGAGATGTTCGCAAGGCGGTACTCGCGGGGCTTTTCCTCGTACTCAACATAACCCTGCGGGATTATATTGGACTTCTTTTCCGAGCTGCAGAGCACATCAAGGGGCGTGTCGCCCTCCTTTACCTTGTTCACGCGGTAGATACCGGAATCAAGTCCCTTGAATTCGAGAACTTTTGTCAGGTACTTCGGTGTAAGTGCCGCATACTGCGGCTTGGTCTTGTTAATGTCGGCGAGATTATACGCCGCACCGGCTCCGAGAGCTATGATCTTTTCTTCGTCTTTGGTTGCCATTTTGTTGCCTCCTGTTGTTTTTGATGATTCCGCTTCCCCGTCTGTCGGAGAATGTAGATTATATTTCACACCTATATAATAGGTATGCTATACGCTGTATTATAGCACATTTAATTTGAAAATGCAATAGTTTTCACACAAATTTCTTTTTTCAGCGCGAAGCAAATAAAGTTTTCGGGAAAGAGAGTGAGGGGTGCGGGGAGAGAGAGGATAACCCTTTTTTCAAAAAGGGCTTCCTCTCTTTCCCCGCTCTCTCAATACTGCGGGAATGTGCTGTCAACCTCGCGCGACCATGCGTTGGTGCCGCCCGCGAGATTGTAGGCTGCGCCCTTGTATCCCGCCTCATGCAGAGTTCGAACCGCAAGTATGCTGCGCTTTCCCTCTTTGCAGACAAAGACCGTATCGACAGACGGGTCGAGCTCGTCCTGTCGGCGCGAAAGCTGACCGATCGGAATGACGAGCGCACCCGGGAATTTCGCGATCGCACGTTCATGGGGTTCGCGGACATCAACTATCGTTATCTTCTCGCCTGCGTCTATGCGGCGTTTGAGCTTCTTCGGCTCAATGCCCTCAACTTCCTCGTCTTCTTCCTCCTGTGCTTTGATGCCGCAGAAGTCCTCATAGTCATAGTCCTCGATCTCCGTGATCGTCGGGTGCGCGCCGCATATCGGACAGTCCGGATCTTTACGGAGTCTGAGCTCCCGCCAGCGCATACGCCACGCGTCGAACATCACGAGACGCCCGATCAGCGGCTTTCCTCCGCCGACTATCAGCTTTATGACCTCGTTCGCCTGTACCGTGCCGATAATACCGGGGAGCACGCCCACAACGCCTCCCATTGCGCAGGACGGAACAAGTCCCGCCGGCGGCGGTGCCGGATACATACAGCGATAGCACGGTCCTTCATTCGCATAGTAAACAGCCGCCTGACCCTCGAACTGGTACATCGCGCCGAATACATCGGGCTTTCCGAGAAGCACGCACGCGTCGTTTACAAGGTAACGTGTCTGATAGTTGTCCGAAGCATCTGCGACAACGTCATACTGCGAAATGATCTCCTGCGCGTTTCCGGCAGTCAGGCGGACATTGTACGTCTCGACCTTTACGAGCGGATTAATCTGCTTTATACTGTCCTTTGCGCTTGCAACTTTCGGTCTGCCTATATCACGTGAACCGTGTATCACCTGCCGCTGAAGATTGCTTTCCTCGACCTCGTCAAAGTCAACAAGCCCGAGAGTCCCGACGCCCGCTGCCGCGAGGTACTGCGCAAGCGGCGTCCCAAGCCCGCCCATTCCGACGATCAGAACTTTCGCGGCTTTGAGACGGCGCTGTCCTTTAACCCCGATCTCTTTTAGCAGAAGGTGTCGCGAGTAGCGCTTGATCTCGTCATTCGTAAGCTTGTCACCTGTTCTGTCGCCGAGTACCGACGGGTGTTCATCGTTTACTGTATCGCCGCTCCCGCCCGCGATCGCAGGTATCAGCATTATCTCGTCACCGTCCTTTACCGGAGTTTCATAGCCTTGCAGGTCACGGATATTGTCGGCTCCCACAAACACGTTGATGAATTCGCGGAGATGCCCGTCCTCGCCGTAAAGCACCTTCTTTGTCTCGGGGTACTCGTCTGAAAGCGCGGTTATCACCTCTCCGACAGTCCTGCCCTCAAGTTCTGTTTCCGACCTGTGCTCCGTGAACATACGAAGCGTTGTCGGTATAATTACAGTTACCGGCATGATGTTTCTCCTTTTTCATATAATTCATATCTGTTTAATATGATTATAATATATCACACTATTGTACTTTTGTCAAGGGGATTTTTGAAATTTTTCGTTTTTCACCGATCATCAGTGTTTAATCCGGCAGAGTAAATATACAAAAGCGTGAGCTGTATCATACAGATCACGCTTCTTTCGGATTCAGTTTTTCGTCATAGACCCGCAGTACATCACCGACAAGATACGCGAGTATCAGACGGCTTTTGCTCACGTCGTCAAGCTCGTGCCCTATAAGCTCACGAACCGTTCTTATCTTGCCGTTGACCGTGTTTCTGTGGACTTTCACAATAGACGCGACTTCGTTTACGCTGCTGTTGTTTTCGAGATAAATCCTGAGCGTCCGCGCAAGGTCTGTACCGTGTTCCCGGTCATATTCGATGATCACGCCGAGCTGCTCCTTGACATATTCCCGCAGTATCTTTCTGTCCTTTACACCGGTTATGAGCCGGACGACCCCGGCAACTCCGCAGCCGATACCTTCTTTTTCTCCGAGTATCGACGAGACAAGCGCGGCTTCCGACTGCTCATAAGCGGCTGCTATACCGGCTATCCCCGTAACGGGATCTGATACACCTATATAAATATTATCCTCAAAAGCGTCACACGCACATTTGCAGAAACTCTTGATCTCGTTGTCGGTTCCGTTCTGGAATATCGCCGCCATCAAGCCCTTGTAAACAAACAGCGCGGAACGCGAAGCCGTGTTCTTGACGTTGCGGCGAAGAGCCATTCCCGCGCCCGCGGAGGGGATCCCGCCCTTGAACCCGTAAACCGTTACGGCTGTGTATGTGCTGTCGTCAAGGAATTCCGACCTTGTGAGTATCTTATGATACGAACGCAGAGCGGACGGGTCGGAGATCAGAGCTTTCAGCGCGTCGTTTACCGCACTTTCATGCTTTTCGCTGCCGGTGATCCTGCGGCACAGCTCGTATGAAATGTCAAGTATATCCGCTCCCGCTTCAAGGGTAAACAGCGGAAATCCTGTCTCTTCGCAAAACTTTGTAACGTCGTCAGGCACCGCCGGGATATTAGCTCCGACTACTATCGCGGCACCGACTGCTCCCGCGTTTCTCAGCGACCCGATAAAACCTGCGAGCCACTGCGTCCCGGAGCGGCCAACGCCCGACGTGATGACAAGCTCACCTCCGCGAAGCATGGAAAGCGTTTCCGGATCTTCAATTATATGCACCCAGCGAACAATGTTGTCCATTCCGTTCTGACCGGCGGCAGGCTTCATTCCGTATCTGGGCATAATACTTTCGCAAAGCTGCGCAAGTGTAGCCGACATTTCATCACCTCGTTCCGCAAGTGCTCCGGCACATCGTATTACGCAAAACGGTGTGCCGGAGCACATTTTTTATAAGAGAAAAGGCGCGGTACAATAAAGCACCGCGCCCTTCCTTTTCAGCCAACAAGATATATCGTGTCTTTACGTCCTTGTGAACGCAAAGACACAGAGAGGACATCAAACCAAGAAGCGATCAGCGCCGTTTTCAACCAGAGGCGCGATGCCTTCCGCTTTTGTGTATTTATCATCAGAAAAGCGGATAAATATGAAAAGGCGCAGACAGGACAAACCCGGTCAGCGCCTTTGCCGATCATTTACTGTATCTATTATAATACATTTTTGCAATTTTGTCAACTGTTTTGTGCAAAAATATAAAAATTTCTGATATACGGTCAGCACGTATATGATATTGCCATGTGCTCAAGCACATAATCAATACTATTTATAATATATAAAATTGCCATTGTGCGAAATTACATATTGATCTGCGGCATATTTATTCTGTTTTTTGCAGATTAGACAAATTGCAAGATTGATTACGTTTTCTTGCATTTTTAATTGACATTTATACATACGAATGGTAAAATCCCCTTATTAAGTGAAATTTGATATGCAAATCATTTCAAGGAGGATCGGTTATATGAGCCTTAAAGAAGGAGACATACGCATACCGTCCGGCTGCGCCATAACCGGATTTATCAACCGTAACGGCGACAGGGTCAGCGGCGAGAGCATAATCAAGTCCATTTCGTATATGCATGACCGCTCAAACGGTCTGGGCGGCGGTTTTGCGGGTTACGGTATCTATCCGGAATATAAGAACCATTACGCTTTCCATGTTTTTTATGACACAACAGAGGCAAGAGTAAAGACCGAGGATTTTCTTGACAGACATTTTGATATCGTGAATCTCAGCCGTATCCCCATAACTCACCTTCCCGAGATCAAAAACGAACCTATGATCTGGAGATACTTTGTTGACCCGCGCCCGACTAAACTCGCCGCTTCACAGCTCGATGAGAAAGAATATGTGGTGGAATGTGTTATCCGCATAAACACCCAGTTCGAAGGAGCATATGTCTTTTCCTGCGGGAAGAACATGGGCGTATTCAAGGCAGTGGGCTATCCTGAGGATGTCGGACGCTTTTACAGGCTCGACGAGTACGAAGGCTACGCGTGGACGG
>CAMVNQ010000023.1 GCA_947168885.1 uncultured Clostridia bacterium
ACCTTTACGTCCTTTGCAGTGTTGTTCCAGAAGAAGCAGTAAATGCTCTTTTCATCGTCGTACCAACGATATGCTTCGGGAAGATAGTATCTCTCTGAATACATACGGTAATCGTCAACGGGAACATTAGACACAATTTTTCCGTCATTGCCCTTTGACCAGTAAACATATCTTCCGCTGTCGGTGTGCTGGAGCCTTATCGATTCCTCATGCCGTCCTGCCATGAAGAAATCGAAACGCTCCGCGCGTGGGGTGAGGTCGTTCGACATACAACGCACCTCATACTTCGCTCCGTCGGATGTCTCGTCCTCGGCAGACTGCTTTATTGCGTAATCCGCGCTGCCGTCGCCATTGTAGTCGTCGAATACGAGACTAAATTTCTCGCGGAAGTTTTCGCGTTGTGCCCCCTTGCCGTCCTTGAAATCTATCGGCGAGCTGTAGGTCGAGTTATAGCTTTCGTCGAAGAAGCCATTATTGTATTCGGCGGTTTTTATCCCGTCCTTACCTGTCTCGGCGTAGTTTCTCGGATATATTGCGACATATCCGATTCGTCCGTCTGCCATGTAGACAGGCGAGCTTGCCGCGATGCCATATCTTCCGAGTATATTATAGGTACACGCTTTGTTGAGCTTCTCTACCTGCTTTGTGTCCCTGTAAAAATCGAACAGCGTATCATAAGCGGAATTCTTTTCGCGTATGCCGTTCAGTCCCGCCGTAAGTTCGCTGCTGCCGCTGCCGTAGGCAAGGATACGGCATACTCCGTTTTCCCAGCGGCATCTTACAACAACAAGTGCACCACTGTAATAATTGTAGAATTTACCGTAGCCGGAATTTTTGGGCTGCGAGAAGACGCTTTCCTTGCTGAGTCCGTTCACTTCAAACCCGACTGTCACACAAAACTCGCGACCTCCGCTTATAAGCCCCTCTGCACGGAGCATATTCCTTTCGGTCGGAAGAGTTTCATCGTTAAAAACATACGAACCGATCTTATATTCACCCGTCTCATTTTTCAGTGTATCGAGCCACTTGCCCACAAGCGAGCGCGCAGCATTCATATATTCCTGCTCATTCTTCGGCTCATTGCATCTGATCGAATATGTAAGCAGGCGGTCTGCCACTTCATCGCTGCTGCTTCCGGAGACGTTCGTTCCGACGATCTTACGGCATATCTTGTCAAGAGCCTTATTGAACGGGTAATAGTTGCCGTTGATGATGAAATGATCGTAGTATTTTCCCCTGACGAGGGACACGGTGAAATAGCCGCTGTCGCTGGTGCCTGTTATGGTATACTCCTTTTTCGAGTCCGTCACGTCCGCGGGCAGTATCATCTTCCCGAGAGCCGCGGCGTTCACCTTTTTGACAAAGTCGCGTATATCGCTTTCGGAAGCGTTATACCCGCTGAGCTTTATATTATTTCCGATGATCGTTGTATTTGCACTGTACGATGTTCTCACAGCCGAGGACAGCGATACCGGTATATCCGCCGCCGATACGGGCACCGCAAATACCGGCAGCATTGCAAGAACTATCGCGCCTGCCGCGAACATAGAAATATGCTTCTTCATTTTCTTCCTACCTTTCGATAATCAGTTGTTGTAAAACTGATCCTGTTTAATGTCGATCTCACACTTCGGGAGGGCTTTCTGAAGCTTGTCCGTAAGCGTAAGGTTCACGCCGTTTGAATGCAGAGAGATAAGTTTCAGCGTTTTTATCTTTCCGAGCATTTCTCCGTTTATGATCTCCGTACCGTTGAAATATATGGTATGGAGATTTTTGCATTTAACAAAATCCTTCGCGTCGAATTTTCCGCGGCAGCCGAGAAGTATTACCCTCTCAAGATTCGGGCATTTCGCGAGCGCGGCGTAATCCCCTCCCCTTCCAAACGTCTCGGTAAAGTTTTTCAGCGTCTTTGAAGGCTTGAAATCCTTGAAACTGTGATAACTGCTCATCATTTCCGCCGTTTCGAGTTTCGGGAGCTCCGAGAAAACGGCATAAGTGTTCCGGGTCTCGTAAAGACATATGCTCTTTACGTTAAGTCCCTTTATGTCACTGTCGTACAGCTTTGTATAGCCGATAAAGAGTGTATCGAGGCTTTTCAGCTTTTTGAGGAATGACCAGTCCTTTGTTTCCGCGCCGCTTATAGACAGGTCTTTCAGCTTCGTGAGCTTTGTAAGCGGCGAAAAGTCATAAGTCCCGCCAACACCTATTTTCAGCTTTCTGAGGTTTTTGATGCCGGATATTGCTTTCGGGTCAACATTTGCTACATTTTCAATATCAAGCTCCCTCAGCCCTGTCATATTCTTTATTCCGGTCATGTCGAACTTCTTGCCGCACTGTATAAGCAGCTTTGTCACACACTTGCTTTTGAACAGTGACGGAGCTGCTTTTTCGCTGCGAAGCTCGGCATAAACGCTTTTAAGGTTCGGCAGCTTTTCAAGGAAGCTGAAATCCGAGTATTTCCCATACAGCCAGAGTTTTTTCAGACTTTTGAGTTTCCTGAATGGCGGGTCATTAACGACAGGTTCCGGAGTAGTCCCGTAATAGTTCTCGTCAGCATCAAGCGGGTAGTATGACAGTGCCTCAAGCTTTGACATCTTCCCGATATAACTCTCATTCTTCAAGCGCGTCTGATACATATAAAGCTCTTTCAGATTCGGAAGTGCCTTTTGTATCTCCTTCATATCGAATACGCAGTCGTCAAAATCAAACTCTTCGTCACTGCACACCCAGACACAGTCGTCGGGGATATAGTCTGCAAGGAACTTCACCGAGCCTTTATCACGGCTGGAAATAACGAGCTTCTTCGTATTTTTCGGCACAAGCGTGTTGTAGATGTAAAAACCGGACTCAGTGCGGAAGGTCAGCGTTTCGGTTATGTTAATGTCGGTGTTTGAAGCCTTTATCTCAAGTGTGGCTTCTGACTTCCCGTTATATCTGCAATTTACTATCACTCCGCCGACGATCTTATTGCCGAAGACGTAGGACACGGCTTTTTTTATGCCGTCGGTTTCATTCTGCAGCTCAAACATTCTGCGAAGAGCCTTTTCCACAGCTTCTTCGTCGGTAACGAGCGTTTTTTCTCCATAAGGTTTGGTATAGTTGAATGAAAACAGAAAATACGGGTCAACTTTCAGTTCGCTTTCACTTTTTACTCCTGCCTGCGCGAGCACTGCACGCTTGAAATTATCGTAGCTCCCGAAATTGGCTTCGCCGCCCATTTCCTCATAGAATTCCTTGTTAAGCATCGACGCCGAAAGTGAAAGTATCGAATCCTTCTCGGCTTTTCCCTTATCTATGACCGCATAGCTGTGATCCTTGCGGTATGCGACATATACCATACCGTCCTTGACCGCTTTTTCGACTGCAGATTTTATGACCTTGTCCGACGGCATCGACAGATGCTCTGCGGGATCATCCTTCTGCGACGCTGTCGCTTTTGCAGAGCTGTCCGCACACACGGTCACAGCTCCTGTTCCGCTTGCTGTGAGCATTACTGCCGCACATAGCAAAGATGTAAGTTTCAATAGTGTTTTTTTCATTTTACTGCCCTCTCTTTTCGGTTTTATAGCTTGTGATCACTGATTACAAATATTATTCCTGCTTTATCGACTTCGCTATTTCAATTCCCATTTCATAGTCTATTCCTGCGAAATCAAACGAAAACAGATAATCCCCGTTATCCCATGTAAGACAATGCACCGTGTCATGAGCTATATAATAAAAAGCTTCATATCCGTTTATATCAATATACGTTACGCTGCTGCCCTCTGTGTTCATTCGCATACCTATGCCGTGTTTTGTTTCATACGAAAAACTTATATATCGGTCATTATCTTCCCATATTTCCCAATATTCACGATCATCATCGCACATGATCTCTTTTGAAAACCCGGACAGGTCGTATGCTATTCTGAAATGTTCAAGAAGCATTTCCGGTGCGTCCGGGTCCTCAACGTACATCATCGTATGGGTATCGTATTGCTTGGCTGTAAGACCGCCGAAATGATGTGTTATATACACGCCCGCACCTGTCAGGAGCAGCACAGACAACCCTATCAATACGGCAATGCGTATCTGTTGTCGCAGGCGCAACCTCCGGAATGTAGTCTGTATGTCTGTACCTTTCTCCCGCCGCTGTTCATAGGCTTTAATCAGGGCTTTTTTCTTGCGTTTGTAACGCAGTGAAAACTTATGCGCGGGCATGTCGTCGCTTACCGACTTTTCTATCATTTCGGCTTTTGCCGCAAAAACATCATATAAAGCGCTGTTCATTCCAATTCCCCCTTGAGAATTTCATAGAGATTTTTTTCTGCTCTTGCAATGCGCCTTCTTACCGCACTTGGCTCAATACCGAGCATCTGAGCGATGTCCGCCGTTGAGACCTCGTGAAAGAATTTCATCACAAGGACTTCCTGCTGCTTTTCGGGCAGCTTCTCAACAGCTTTCATCAGAAGCTCACGATCGGTGCTGTCGGATATTGCCTGTTCAAGATCGAGATCATCGGCAATATCCATATCGGAGATGTCCTCCGCACCGACCGTTTCACGCTGATGGCGACGGTATGTATCTATTGCAATATTCCTCGTGACAATGATAACATAGCTCTTTTGCTTTTTCTTTTCTATCGCCGCCAGCCGGTCAATATTTGTTATAAGCCTCACGAAAGCCTCGTGAACAGCGTCCTCCGCGTCCTGCTTGTTGTGCAGCACCGCAAACGCAGCGTGATACATCGTCTGTTCGTAGTCGTGATATATCTGCTCGACAAGGGAACGCTGTTCCTCAGTCTCGACCATTGACAAGTACAGTGAAAGCATATTCGCACCTCAAAATATCTCAATCTCTCTTAAACAGGTCAATCCTGTGTAACAATATTTCCGTCTTTGTCAAGATAGAAAATATGCGTGGAACTGCCGCCATCAAATGGCCAATAAGTATTGAACGGATATCCGGTAACAGGTATTGTCGTGGATTCGCGTGATACTATGGTTATTGCCGTTATCTCGGGATTTTCCACATGAATAGCAAATCCGTTATGCCATAAACAATGACAGGCATCGGCAGAAAGCGACCGGTTGAAGTCGTCCGAAACCTTATAATTATCATTACCTTTATTCGTGAAAACTATAGGCATACACGTCGGGTTAGAGGGGTCAAAGCTGAAAAACGCTATGGTTTCACCGCCGTCCGACACCGAACCTCTAAATTCAAGACCTTCTCCGTGCATAGATCTCGCGTAATCGAGCATACCTTCTTCGCCGTGGATAAGAGAAGCGTTCTCGATTATATTTATGGTAACAGCTGCACCAACCGCAATTAAGAGTAAAATTGCCATTATTATCAGAGCCGGTTTTATGATCTCCATAAATGCTGTTATTCTGTCGGTTCGACCTTCGCGTATATCCTTATGAGTCTTAAATCTTGAATCATACCACATTTACGTTTCTCCCGCTTCAGGCTTTCGGCTTCACAGCTTCATTTGTTATAAGGCTTCTGTCTGCGGCATTATCGTTGTAGTAGCAGCCGTGACACTCGAAATAGTCATAAGGTATCGCCGTTCCGTCGCCTCTTGTCGTTCCGCGCACATCGGTAACAAGGTATTTGCCGCCGATGTTTTGAACAGTGATGTCATAGAACTCATAAGAGTTGATGTCGTTAAGGTGGTCGGCGTTTTTCACGCCGTAATCATCATCGTCGCCCCAGCCAAGCACCGCAAAATGTCCGATTATCTTGTCGTCGGTAACATCGCATCCTATGTACCATGTTTCGTTGACGCCGAGCCAGCTTCCGCGCGCGCCACCGAGCCTGTACAGCTTTCCGTTAGCTTCGCCGTACTGTTGCTGCATAAGATAATCTGTATATTTGTCATAGATTGCTTCGTTCAGGCGGCTCTTTATATCGGCTATGGTTTTTATCTCATCGGATATAACAGGAGCGGCACCAAGATGTGTCGGAAAGCCTTGAACACGCTCGGGTTCTCCGAGTTCATACGCATCGCCGCCGGTAAATCTGATAAATCCGTTGAACAGCTTCTGTATTTCGTCGGCTTTTTCGAGCAGTATCTTTTCGCAGTCGAGCGTCTTGTCTATCGGGTCGCATTCTATGCCCTCTGCGGAATAATCAGTCCAATTCGTGTCTATCAGCAGTTCTATTTGCTCGCCGTTCTCGTCAATCTCGCCGCCGGACATAAGAAAATCAAGCAGGTTTTGTCTGTCATTTTCCGACATAAGCGGCATAACACTGAATACTACATAATTATCTAAATCAATAAGCATAATCGTAATGTCGTTATCAGTATCGTGCCATACAGTAGTCTGACCTTGTATGACTTCGTCACACGTTTTACGGACTTTTTCCAACAGATCATCAGTAAGCTCGACCATATTATCCGATACCATTTTGTAGTTTATCCGGTCAAGACCGTTATCTCCGAAGCATAATGTCATTCGCGTATTATGCTCCATAAACGGGACTTTTTTATACCGAAGCAGAGTGTGTTCCCGTCCGTTTATAACGGCAGTATCTTCGCCCGCAAGCTCATAGGGCTCGGCGGATTTGACCTGCTCAGCGCTCATACCCCATTCGAGCTTTACTTCTTCTTTGGCGGCTTCGGAAGTCGTTACGGGTGATGTAGCTTCCGTTGTTGTGACTTCCGCTTCTGTCGCTGATGTTGTTGTGATTTCTGCCGGAGCAGCAGCTCCGGTGTTTTGACCGCAAGCGCCGAGCATAAGGCAGGCGGCAAGCAGTATCGAAAGTGATGTTTTGCTGTTCATAGCTGGTCTCCTTTGAAATGATTTTGACATATTTTGTCAGCCTTCTACTCTTAATAACGAACGAGAAGTCAAAAAGAGGACATCAAAATTATAAAAATTATCATTATTTCTAATATTCGTTACTATTGTACAAATCCGGCGTAAAATCTTGTGCAAATCGGCAATATACAACCAGCATCAGGTATTAAGATTATCCTGCTGTATCCTATTCGGATACAGTTTAACATTTTGCTTTATTTTTTTCAAAGATGTTATCATCAAAATACATCTCATATAAAAAGCGGTTACAAGATAATTACGAAGAGGTTATAATTATTTATCCTCACGGCTCGATATCAAGCATTTGCAGCCACTTCTCCATATCATACAGGCAGTATGTACCGCACAAGCCTGTGACCGTATAGACAATATCCTTATCGACATAGAAATACGTCTCTATCGGAAGTGTTACATTTATATCGTCGAAGAACTGGAACACATTTAGCCGTTTTATACCTTTCAGCTCGGGAGTTTTCTCAGCATAAGAACCTATGACGTTGTCAAGATACGGCTTCTTTATCTTGAAGTACATTCGTATCTCTTTGAGCTTGTCGTCCTGCTCCTTACCGAGATTGCCTATCTCTATCTCCGGTATTATTCCGAGTATAGCATCATTCTGCATGGCATTGGAATATCCGCTCTTGCGCACATTTATCAAGTCTGCGATATACCCGTGCGCGACGATATCAAGTGACATTTCATAAGGATTATCGTCTATGTTGATATCTCTGAGTATTTCAGAGTCGGTAGAAATCACATATCGTGTGAGCGTATCGGGAGCTTTCTCAAATATCTTTGCCTTACCGAGATAAAGGCTGCCCTCGATATTTGACGAGCTGCTTTCTTTGTCACAATAGAAGCCTGCGCGGTATTCAAGCTTATAACCGCCGTTGTATGAAATATCTATTGCCATAAGGATAGTCTTGTTTTTATTTTTGGCATAATCGACTGTCTTTTTATATTCATTGTTTTTTTCAAGACTGTCAAATGCCGCTTTGATACCCTCTTTTATCACCGTCTCATCGGTATATGCTCCCTGTGATTTGTATGGGTGAATGTAGCTCATCTCAATGTATTTGCCGTACTCGGTCTTGATATTCAGATTCCCGTCGCTGTCATACATATCTTTGAATTCCGGGTACATTTCATTAAGGACATCTAACATCTGCTTGCGGAATTCCTCATATGTCATGTTTTCATATTCGGTGCCTTTTAAGTTCGGCTTCATGCTATCAAAGTAATCCTTTGACAGCATTTCCTCGATCATCGCTGCATCGGTCGACATCATGGCGGATTTATCGGAAAGTGTATATTTCCCGTTTTTATCGACAGTTATGGTCTTGATTTCGTTCGGAAGCTTCTTGACAAGCTCGGAAACAATATCCGAAGGCAGACTGTCCACTTTCACATCATACTTTTCAGCCTTGTTGTTTCCGCCGATGTACAGCGTGAACATATTTTCGTCTATCTCAGGCGGCGGTTCGAGCGTTTTGACAGTTGAAGTCGTAGTCGCAGGTGTTGTCTCCGGAGCTTCTTGGGTAGTAGTCTGTTTCTTCTCAGAGTCGGAACCTGTTGCATCAATAAACTCCGATTTTGTCTCGCTGAAAAATGTATCAAATTCGGGAGCAGCGGCAGCAGTTGTAGTAGTCTCGACAGTTGTTTCAGTTGTACCGCTATCCTCGGAGTTTTTCGGGTCGGCGGCGGTGGTTGTGGAATCAGCTGTAGTCTCGCTCTCCGTTGTCACCGATGTTTCCGCTGTCGAGACAGTGGTTATTGTCGGCACCGATGTTTCCGGCGTTTCATCCGCTGCGGGAGTCGTTTTGTTTTCGGTACAGCCGGATATCAACATAGCCGCACAAAGTGTCAATGCAAATATCTTATTTCTTTTCATCATTATTTCCTCCGGTTTCATCATTTTTAATCTCAGTTATTTCTATCATCCACTTGCTGATATACGGCTTGTCCGAGAACAACTGAGGCTTAAAGTCAAAATAGTGATAAACCCTGTACGCTTGGCTGCCAATAATAAAGCAGTCCATACCTTCCGCCATTTTATATCCGTATGTAGTTGATACAAACATATCTATGGCGGCTTCACTTACCTGATCGTAATTTTCGGCAGCTATTCTTCGATATATGTCAAATATCTGCTCATCTGTCTTTGCACTTTCAAATTCTTCCTCTGAAACTATTCGCCTGTACTTTGCCGCGAGCATATCATAGTCCAAAATCTCTATCACACACATTTCATTATGTCTCGGCGCATTCATGTATGTGCTGTCAAACACGATTCTCCTAAAATCATTTGTATACTCTTGGGTGCTTCCTGTTTCATATACATAACAATACAGTCCCAGTATTGCTGCCGCAATAACCGACACAACAATAATTATCCATTTTATAGCTTTTTTCATTGCTTCGCCCTCACGGTAATAGTCTCTACTATATAAAACGAATCAACCCGTAAAATGTAACGCTTTTTTTGGAAGAATTTTCATTTTCGTATAGTTGCACAATTTCATTTGTGCAGTTCGTACAAATTGCAAAAATTTATCCACAGTTATAATACCACAAAATAACGACTTTTTCAACACAAAAAGCAACCCCGGCACTCGTCCGAATGCCGGGGCTCCTGTTATTCAATATTATTCCGCACTATCGGTGCCACGCTTGGGTAACACTTTTTTAAATATTATTCAATTCTCCTCATCTTCGATTATAACCTCTTCATCGCTCGAAGTCTCTTCCTCTATATACTCATCCTCTTCGATGACCGACGCGTCGTCCCGCTCCGGGAAGGAGTATGCCGAGCGTGTGACATTGCAGACAGGAGCTCCGCCCACCATTTCCGTTTCAAACGATAGAATGAAGTAATGATCCGTAGGTTCAGGGTAAGCAAAATTCCGCTCAACGAACGCGTCAAATTCCGTCTGTTTGTAGTATCTCACAGCGAGCTTCAGGTCGCGTCTGCCGTCGCCGCTGATGTAGTAAATATTAGTTGGCGGCAGCGACTTTGTACCCGCGATCTCCCACACGACACCGTCCTTGTCGGTGAAGCTGCCGGAGCCGTCAAAGCCTCCGATTTTCACAAAGCCGGTTTCGAGGCAGAATTGGCTGAATATCGCACTTTGTGCGCTGTTGCCCATGAGCTTGTAAAGTCCCCATACGCCTATCTCGTCGCCGGGGTGCAGCTCGCGGTCGTTCTCAAATCTGTTTGCAATAACGTATTTGTCGGAAGCGGTATTTATTATAAAAACGTCCTTTTCATCGGAACCGCCGCCGTATGATGCCAAATTCCACCAACCCTTGTACAGCACGTCGGGCGCGTCTTTCTTGATGATGTAGCATTCGCCGACACCGCAGTTGATATACGGCATGACATACAGTTCGTCGGTCTCGGCGATACCGCGCGGGAATATCCAGTTCTCGAACGTGAACATATCGTCGCGGTATGTGAGCAGTACGCCGTTGTCGTCGGAGCTGCCGCCGTCCTTTTCCCACTTGCCGTAGAACGACTTCTCGAACAGCTCGGTGTCAAAGCCGCTTGTTATCTCCGCGAGACGGAACGAGTAGGTCTCTCTGTAGGCGTAATTTGTGAGCTTTCGCTTGAATACGTCCCATGAGTTCGCGTACATTGCAGCAGCTTCGCCCGTGAAGGTCTCCTCATACAGCGGAAGGATATTTTGCACTGCTTCGGGAGTTATCCCGGCGGTAGAGTAGTCGTCGATAGTGTGGTAATAGAGCCACTTCGGGCAGAACGCGTACTTGCCGACAACGATAGAATATTCGCTTGCGAAATGCTGTGCCGCCGCACTGTCGTCGGCATTTTTTATTACCGCGATGTCCTCCTCCGTGTAGATGTATAATGTGTTGTCAAGCAGATTTGTGGCGCTTTCAAAATGTTCATTTATTTTCTTTATTGCCTCCGTGATCTCATCATCTGTCAGCTCCATATCCCTTGCCATACCGTAAAAGTTCGGACTGTCATAAAGGGTGTAAGGCGTTTCGATGCCTTCGATACGTTTACGATATTCGTTGTGTTTTTCATAGTCAAAATTTACGATCTGATCGGCGCCGAAAAGCTTCGGCTGCCATAGCGAATAAAAAGTAAAGCATCCCAACGGAAATTCCGTCGGACTGAACGGTTCCGGCATATTGTCGGTCTTTACCGAAAGGCGGTCAGTGATCTCCGCGATCTCGGCGTATCCAGTCAGCTTCGCCTTGAAAAGCTCCCAAGACTTTTCATCGAGATCCTCACCGTTGTCCGTGCCGGTGAATGTCTTTTCGTAGAGCGGTATCTTTGCCGCTATCATATCCGGTGTAATGCCGATCGCCGCGTAATCTTCGGCAGTGTGGTAGTAGAGCCACTCCGGCGAGATAACGTAGTTGCTGCCGGGCAGCCATATCGAGTAGTCCGACATGAACAGTGCAATTATCTCCGCATCATTACCGCTTTTCAGTGCGTTTATCTCTTCATCGGAGAATATCTCGTTGCGACAGTTCATTACAGCGCCTTCATTTCCGCTTTCTTCCGCTTTTTCGAGACTTTCCTGCCACCTTGCATTGCGCTTTTCAAAGTATTCGTCAATTTCCCCGGAGGTTATCCCGAACTGCTTGATAACGCCCGCGACATTATTATTGTCGTCGAGCCTGTACGGTGTGCGTATGCTCGTGCACATTCTGTTCCACTCATCGTAATTCTCGCGTCCGCGGCAGTCCATAGCCGCGCCGACGGCTTTCGTTTTCCACTGGAATTCAAACTGAGCGTTGTCTGTGTCGTGCCATTCGGGGAAGGGTCTCGGCATGGACGTGTCGGTTATTTGCCCGAAACGGTCGGCGCTGTATTTGCTGTACACAATGCCACCGTTGACATAGAAATAAGCGATATTGTCAAAATACACGATGCGGTCATTCACGCGGATATCCGGGTCGGCGTAAACGTCACCGATCAACGCCTGCACGAACACCCCGCCGTTACCGTCGTCAACGCTTCGTCTTACAAACGGCTTCAATTCCTCACCGCTGTTAAGGATAACGCGGAAGTCGTTTTCGAGATCGTCAATGTCGTCTATACTGTCGGCTTTGTACTTAAACCCGAACATATACGGGCATACCCATATAGTTTCAAGCGTGACCTTTTTGTTATTGTATGTGTACATATCCCGATTCACTTCTATATCGCCGGTCGGGAGCTTCCCCGAAAAATACACGGGTATCTTGAAGCTTTCAGTGCCGTCCCATTTCGTGAAAATAATGTTCGTGTCGTATTTCGCGCTTTTCAGGTCGAACACCTCTACGGAATAAGACACGGTATCGCCGTCCTCCGATACTTTGTCGAAACGGCTCGCGGTCTGTGCGCGCTCCTCGTTACCCTCAATCTTAATATTGAATGTGAACGGCTTTACACCCTTGTACGTCACATCAATGTAAAGCTTGCACCAAAGGCGATCGAACTCATACCCAGTGACGTGAACATCAAAGTCGTCGAAGCTGCGGCGCTCGTCGGCGTGTACATACAGTGCGCCGTGTTCGTTATCAACACTTGTAACAACCGGCTCACTTACGGTAGTTATAACTCCCGGTCTGTCCGGCTCTCTCACCGCTATCTTATCCCAGTTTATTATCAGCAGCACCGCCGCGCCGATAATAAGGATTGCCGCCGCTGCAACACCGAGCGAATGTGTCACCCAATATATCACGCGGTCTTTTTTGCTTATCTCGCCAATGTCCTCGACAGGGGTTACAGCTACCACAGCGCGGGTATCGGCTGCGCGTTCCTGACTGCCGTGGCTCGGCATAGCCTCGGTTATGAACCTGTCGTCAAGTCCGCCGATAATTTCCATAACAAGCTCTTCGCGTCTCATATCCCGATACCCTCCTTTTCAAGAAATTTCCGCAGCTTCTCGCGCACCCGCCGAAGTGTCACCGTGACATTCCCCTCGGTCGTGTGCAGGTCTTTCGCTATGTCGCCGTATTTGCTGCAATAAAAATACCGCCGCACGAACATCACGCGCTTGTCCTTCGGGAGCGTCAGCAGGAACCTCTCTATTGCTTTAAGCACCGCGTTTCTGTCTGCTGTACTTTCGACCGTTTCCGCAAGCGGCAGGAATTCCGCTATCTCGTCAAAGCTGACTGCGCTGTAGCCGCTGCCATTTCTGGCAGTTTTCCGGCTCTTGAACATATCTATCGCAAGATTTCGCAAAATTCGCAGCACAAAAGAGCCGAGCTTCGCCGGTCGCTGCGGCGGGATAACATTCCACACCTTCATGTATGTATCGTTCGTGCATTCCTCGCTGTCCTCGCGACTTCCGAGAATACCGTATGCCGTGTTCCGGCAGCATTCGCCGTATTTCCTGTCAGTCTCGGTTATTGCGTCCTCCGAGCGTGCAAAATACAGTTCGATTATCTTTTCGTCGTCCATTTCCGTCCTCCCGTCTGAACTTCTCTACATATAAAGACGAGAAAATATACCAAAACCTAACACATTTTATCAAAATTTTCTGAAATTATTATAGCGCAATTTTGCGGGGATTGCAACAGTCAAAATAAAGGACAGAGGGATAACCTCTGCCCCTTGTTATTCAACGCCAGTGATAGAACGTGTCCGAGAAGGCTATCCGCCACCCATCGTTCGTCCTGACAATCCGATATTTGTTGTATGAGACCGTGTATTTGTCGTTTTGCATCTCGTCATAGACGGGATCCTCGCCAAGCTTGACGTGGTAGCACTTCGACAGGAACACGATCTCGTCGTCGGTCTGCGTTTGCAGTAGATAGTCGATGTGCACAAGCGTCAGGTCGCCGCCCGCCGCAGTAGGTTGATAATACAGCTCTTCACCGTATTTGTAGAAAGTTCCGGCATGCTGATTTAACAGAGTGTTCGCCCATTCCTCAGTAAACACGTCAAGCCAAGCTTTGCGGAAGCTCTCATAGGTGAAGCCTGTCGAGTACAGCTTTGTGAACGCACTATCCCTGTCCGGCTCCGGAACTCTTATCACAGTCTTTGCCGCACTACTGTCAACGCCGCCAAAGCCGTCTATATCTGCAAAGTCGTCAGTGACCGTTATGCTATTCAGAAAATATCCTTTGAAGAACAGCTCTTTCAACCCGTCAACGCCTAAGCTGTCGAGAAATTCCCCGACCTTGTACCGTTCATACCGGTTATCATGCGTATCAGACCACCATTTTGCCCAGTCCAGATATCGTTGTGTCAGTGTATTATCCGCGTTGAACTTCGATAGGCTCTCCGAGGGCGCAGGCTCTCCCTCCGTGACCTCGACGGCACTTTCGTCCGGCAGTATCATCGGATTTTCATAGGGGATATGCTCTATCGGCTTGTTGTACATTATCGTTATCTCATCTACCGCGTCGGCTATCGCTTCACCCGCGACAACACTCATGCCCTCGGCCACATAGCAGTCATAATACAGTCCGGAATACACCCATGTGCCGGTACCGTTGGTCTCTTTTACTATCATATAGTTGCCGCAACCGTTTGCGCAGCCTATCTCGCTCACTGTGCCGTCCGTGATTGCATATACATCGGAATGGTTCATATCAGGCTTCACGGTGAAGGTGTTGTTACCCTTGTACCGAAGAGTGTACAGCCCGCCGCCAACGTCTATCGGGTACGCGAAGCCGTTGCCGCTCTCCACGAATTTCCGAAGCTGCTCAGCGGCTTCCTTGGCTTCACCGTTAAGGCGGTCGGTGTAGGTGAAGTGCTCAAGGTCGAGCACTATGCTCTTGTCGCCCGTGTAAATGTCATGGTATGTCAAACCGCCCTTGCCGTCGCTCACGATGCTTTCAAGCGGCTGCTCGGTATCGATGAACAGGTCGCGTATGCGTTCAAGCTGTCTGCCGTCATACGCATAGACCGTCACGGCAAAGCGCTTGTACAGCGGTACGCCCACAAGTATGACTGCCATTTTGCTGCCGAAATTTTCGGCATCGAGCGTGTAAGCTATGACGTTGAAGCTGCCCATTGTGTCGAATTGCAGAACCCAGTTGTTTTTTTCGTAGCCCTTTGTAACGAGCATCTCTTCACCGAAATTAAGCTCTCCGTCGCCGTTTTTGGGGTGTATCGTGACGGTCGCATTTTCGGCGGAGCGTACAACGCGGCTGTAGTCCTCGCCGACGGTTATTTCGTTCAGACGCACACTCGCGTAAAGGTCGGTGCCTTCGATATCGCAGTCAACGCGTATATTTTCGGCGGGTACGCCGCGGTACAGCCGGTCATACGGCGTGTTGTCGTCGTATGTCACAACAGTATCATTTAACCCGAAATTGCCTTTGCCCCGTATCTCAATGCCAACGGCGCTGTCGTCTGTTCCCCTAAACGTCACATCGTCGGGACTCTTGACCGTGCGAATATTGTACGGGTCAAAGTCGAACTTGCCGTCCGCAGTGAAAACATATGGGGTCATCATATATTCACCGCTGTCAAGCGGCATAAACACAAGTCCCCAATACCCGTTTCTGCGGTTCTTCGCCAGCTTCAGCTCTATACCGCGTTCCCACTCGAAGGTATCGTCGCGGGTGAGTAATTGCGCGCTCGCGATAGCCTGACCGGTCGCGGTGTCGGCTATCTCTACCCGGGCATCACGCGTGTTGCACACTGGACTTCTGCCTTCTGTAAGCTGCGCTTCTTCGCACACAAGTCGCAGACACTTGCCGTCAACGGTCTTGCTCGGCATCGTCAGCGCGAGGAGTTCCTCGGGTATAATATCGGGGACGTACAGCGTCGCTGTATCGTCGTTTTCCGAAGCAGCGAACGTGGTTGTTGCGGCATCGATCACAGCGGGCTCCCTCACCGCTATCTTATCCCAATTCATTATCAGCAGCACCGCAGCGCCGATGATAAAGAACGCTGCCGCTGCAACACCGAGCGAATGTGTCACCCAATATATAATACGTTCCTTCTTCGTTATCTGCACCTCGGACCCATATTGAACAAGATTGGCGGAATTAACGGGAACCGCTGCACTGTCTGCGTCCAGATAAGTGGGGGCGGCTTTTTCTATCATGTCTTCTCCGATGTCTCCAAGAGCTTTTATAAGTCTGTCGGCTCTGTCGTTCATATCTGCACACCCTCCTTTTCCAAATATTCCCGCAGCTTCTCGCGTGTGCGGTGCAGTGACATTTTGACCTTGCTCTCACCGAGATGCATTTCGGCAGCTATCTCCGATACAGTGCGAAGATACCAGTATCGTTTCAGGAATATGAGCTGCTTTTCACAGTCGAGCGAACGCAAAAACTTATCAAGCAGAGCCGAAAGCTCCTTGTCATCGACGCACTTCTCGACAGTATCGGGCGACGGTAGGCTCTCCGAAAGCTCATCATAAGCCGCTCCGTATCTTCCGCCGCGTTTCTTGGCTGAAAGACGCTCCAGCATATTCAAAGCAAGATTTCGGGCTATACGGGCTATGAACGCACGGAATTTTTCGGGACGCTGCGGAGGTATGAGTTCCCACAGCCGCATATATGTATCATTGACGCATTCTTCGCTGTCCTCTCGGCTTCCAAGTATGCCGAATGTCACAGAACGGCAGAATGAACCGTGTTTCTTGTCGGTCTCGGTTATCGCATCTTCCGAGCGTGCGAAATACAGTTCTATTATTTCGGAGTCCTTCATCTTATCCCTCCCGTTTTAGTTCTCTGATATATATGACAGGAAATGAGCGCCAAACGTCACACTTTTTTTAAAAATATTATATCTCATTTCCGAAACAAATGCAACGGTTAATTTCTTTGTGCATTATGCCTGATATCGAGCTTGCTGTTTGTGCAACCATACAAATTTATAGAAACATCTCATAATTATGTCACATTTTGTCCTTTTTGATCGTTTATATATATGAAGGGCGTAAATAAGCAAAAACACCAGACAAGAAAGGATAACAGCAATGAAAAAGAAGTTAAAACTGATCGCAGCCGCTCTTGCGGCAATTACCGCGCTGTCCTGCACAAGCGCAACAGCTTACGCGGACAAGCTGAAAACTGTTGGCGGAGTTACATATAAGTATTCTGACAGCGGAGAGCAGAAAGGTAAGTACACCGGCTGGGCGAAAACGAGCAAGGGACGGTATTACTACAAAGACGGGGTGAAGCTCAAAAGCAAGTGGCTGTCCGTAAAAGGCAGGAAAACATACTATCTGCTCAGCAGCGGGAAAATGGCGACCGGAGACATATTCTTCAAGAACGGGAAAACATATCATTTCGGCAGTGACGGAAAGCTTGATTTCGGCATTTTTGCGGGAATAAACAAAACTGATGAGGACGAGATCACTCAGTCGTCCCTGCGAATGCAGTACGACGGCTTTGCGGTCGCGATACAGGATACTCCCGTTTGGGGGATAAGTTTAGATGACGATTACGGTATAACCAATTTCCGGGCGGAGTTTGTACGCTTCAACACCGACGACTACATCATAGAGCACAAGGACGGCAGCGGCAATTGGGTCGAGTGCGAAAGAACAGAACATGAGAAACAGGTATTGTCCGAAAGCGCCGATACTGCCGAAAGCTTTTTCCGGCTTAGCTATGAACGTATAGTGCCGGGATACGGATTTACGGAAATAAACTGGGCGGACAGGTACGGAAAGCTGCCGGCGGGCGAATACCGCTATGTGAACAACTACACCTGCACACCGCCGGACGGTTCCGCACAGTTCACCGGAAAATTCAGATTCACGTTCACCGTCAGAGAAGACCGTGTTTTCACCGCAGCGGAACTACAGGCTGTCTATGACCGTCTGAATGAGCACAGGAAGGAATACGGCATTTATGAATTGTATATCTCAGAAGACCGTAACCGCGTTGAAGCCGTTGTCTATGATGCGCTCAGCGCCGATGAACTGAATGCCGCGTTAAGGGAGTATATAAAAACTCTCGATGATGACAGGATCTTATTGATCGGATATGATGATCTTGGTGTCGATGACTGATATCAGGAGGAAGATGAGAATGAGTATAAAACTCAAAGCTTTGGCTGCCGCGCTTGCGGCAGTTACCGCGCTTTCCTGCGCGTCGGTCACAGCTTTTGCGGACAAGCTAAAAACCGTTGACGGTATCAGATACCGCTATTCCGACAGCGGTCAACAGGTAGGCAAATACACCGGTTGGGCGAAAACGAGCAAGGGACGGTATTACTACAAGGACGGAGTCAAGGTCAGAAACACCTGGATAAAGAACAAGAAAGGCGAGTACCGCTATCTTGGCAGCGACGGGCGCATGGTCACAGGCTGGTATGACGTGAAGCAAGGCAAGGAAGGACGTTTCAGCTGGTTCGACGATAACGGAGTATGGGACGAACAGACCTACTACAGCCGTTACAACGAATATGAAGGCTTCGGGAATACTGTCACGATCAAGGTGGCGCGAAATGAGATCATCAGCGAATCAATGTCGCGGTATCTCGACAACGGTCTCGGAAGTGAAAAGAAAGCAAGATCGTATGTTCTCAATAATAACGAGTATGAGCTTGAAATTCCGCTGTCAGTCGCCGATCAGCTCACTGTCGGCGACAAGCTTATAGTCTCACCTAATGTTAAACGCGGAGAAAAGGTTGACGGCGAATATCAGTACAAACTCTGCATTCCGACGCTCTATTCTCCCAACAAGGGCGACGAAATGTACAGATACAACAAGGACAGCGGCACAATTCTCGAAGAAGTCACCGAAGCGCGCATGGAGCTGTTCAACAAGCTGCTCGTGCTTAAAAGCGGGAAACTGAAACTTGACATGATGTTTGGCGCTTACGGGCTTGACTGGGATTATCTGGAGAGTGAAGACTTCTATAAGGAACCGTACGTTTATACACATATTCGCCGGGATAGTGACGGCAACAGGTATGATGAATATACATACGGCTTGTTCGGCGGTAGCAATGAATTTAATGAGAAAACCGGAAAATATGCTTTCCGGAACAACATTTCTGAAAAAACGCTGAAAAAGCTGATGATGAACAAGATTGCCGCGCATAAGGAAGAACTGGAACAGCACAAGAATGATGATGTTGACTGGTCAATGTGGGTAATCAATATGGAACACCTCTGGCTCGATGTTACAGTCACCGATATACCGGAGCTTCCGCTTTCGATAGACAAGCGCAAGTTTATCGACCCACCGGAACTGACCGTAACAGCGGGTGATAAAGCTGAAAAAGCGGATAAGGGTACATATTCATGGGAAAACGAATATACTGATATCAACATGAGCAGCGCAACTGACTGCGACGCATTGGGGGCGCTCGAAAGCTTCGCTTTCAGCCACCCGCTGACAATGAAAGATACCGAACCTGTTTCGCTCTCGTTTTCAACGATTGCAAAACCTAAGCAGATCACGGTGAGGTGTTGGAAGGACGAATATAAGGGCGACTACGCCGCATATGACAAGTTTGAGACTGTTACCGTTGAAGATTTACACTTCACACCGAAGAAAGGCGGCTATATCTATGAAATACACGCTTCTTGGGACAAATTTACCGATAATGACGTTACAATGAGCGGAAACTGTTATTATACCGTTTACATCATAGGAAAATAATCAAAAATCCAACCAAAAAGCATCACCGGTTAATCCCGATGATGCTTTTCTGTTATTCTCCGATTTTTTCTGGAGTATCGGCGGTTATGTCGAACTCACAGTAGATCATTATATCTTTTGTCTTTCCGTCGACCACTGCGCTGAACTTCTTCCCCAACCGATAGTGTCCGGCAGAAAGTATCCCAAACAATTCCTTCCACTCAATAGTCCCCATAATGCCGGACGAACCGCCGCCGGTAAATGCAGTCAGAGTGGGTGACGAGGACTTCTGCGAAACCGCGCCTTCCGCTGCGGAAAGAGTCTTCCATTCACCTTCGGCTGTCTGTTTTTGCAGCGAAAACTCTTTATCGCTTAACGTTCTTACGTTATAGTCTCCTCCGAGACTTTCAAACGCAAATCGTCCGCCTGTCTGCGAAACCTCGATCGGTCGTATCTGTAAACCGAACTCATTTGTCATATATTCCTCGACTGTGAATTCCGCGTTTATCGTTTCGAAAACGCTGCCGCCGGTGAACGTAAGGCCTATGCGATATTCCCCGACAGGAAGACTGCCCGCTCTTTCCCGCCAGTCAACGGTAAATGTCACTACATCACCCGCGTTTATTTTTCGGGCAGTCTCCGGTGTGGGGATCCCCGGAACAGCGGTAGTATAATACTCTGTCCATTTGCCGTTTTTCTTCTGCTCAATTACATAGCGGCTCTCATTGAAACTCATGTGTTCGCTGACCGTATCGCCTATACTTGCGGCATCGAGCGTTATCCAGCGCGCGGTATTCCGTTTAGTGTTAAGTGTTATACCGAGCTTTGAATCTATCTCGGGAACATCGAATTCCATATAAAAGTCACATTGGTCGTAATCACCCGTTTTCCGGAAATCCATGAACTCCTTGACTAACCGATAATGTCCGGCGGGAAGATATCCGTAAATATAAGTCCAGTTTATCTGCTCTTCATTATGCGCGCCGGGCTCAAGGATATATCCGATATCCGTCCAATTAATTTCATCTGTTATATATCCAAGTTTTTCCCATGTACCGAATTCATCGCTCTTTACTTCGATGCTGAAGTCTTCGCCATAAGTAAGCTCTCCCGTGGAATTACCGCCTTTCTGATCTAAAAGGAGCGTCATTCCCGCAGGCGTTACGTCCTTCGCGGACATCGTTATTCCCCAGTCGTGAGTTTTTTCACCTATCACAAATTCACAGTAATATGTGCTGCAATTAACAACAGTCAATTCTCCGGCAGTATACCCGTAATTCACGAACTGCATTGATATGCGGTATGTTCCGTCGGAAAGCGAGCCGTATATATCCGAGAAGTCCTGCTTTATCTCGGTCACGCCGTTCTCATTGATCGGCTCGACATCGGGCGCCCATGTCACGGGATTGCCATCGACCTTTTTCCATTCGCCCGACCCGGTTTTCATTTCAATAATGAACCAAGCCTTATATCCGAGCTTATCTTTGACCTCAAAATAATTGTGACCATCCTGCCATACTACCAATGTTACGCCCTCGGGTGTCACATCCTTTACCGACAGCGCAATACCGAACAAATTCTGCGTTGTTTCGGTTATATCGAACTCTGCGTATGCGTCCAGCCGACCGAGGCGTTCTCCCGTTACCTCACTGTAAACCGCCATACCCTTTTTGACGCGGTAATGCCCGTTCGGGATCTCGGTCTCATACATATCCTTGCCGTAGAAGAGAATCTTTTCTTCCTCTTCCTCGTGTCCGAATTCGCCGCCAAGTTCAAGAATAAGGTCGAACCAATGAGTCCCGTCGTTCCAGCTTTCAAGAGTTTCGGGGTCATAGGTCTCCCACTCTCCCGCCGAATTGCGGACTTGTATCTCATATCTGTTGCTCATATCGTAGGCAAGCTTGTCGGCGTACTGTACGCTCTTGTCTCTTGTGTAGTGCAGTTTCAGACTTCCGCGCGTGAGGTCGCTTACAGTCACTTTCAGTCCGCAGGCATCGGCTCCACGCTCGACGAGGGCTTTAAGCTCGTCATCGGTGGGTTGCACCTCTTCATCGGTGGGTTTTACATCATCATCGAACGGTGCATCAGGTGCTTCTATCGGGATAACATCACCGTCATCGTTATATTCGTATTCCGATTCCTCCCGCTGCTTGTTCTCGGTTATATAGCGGTCGAGCTTTTCCTTGAATTCGGCTGTTTGCTCATCACTCAAAACTCCGTTGTTGATATAATAATCATACATCGTATTTATCGTTGCGGCTTTGACACCGGCAGCCTTCCAGTCTTCAAGAGAGTGAACAAACAGCCAGTTCGGACAGATCAGTTTGCCGCCAAATCCCCATGTCGTGTTGTTTATTAGCTCGCCCACAGTTCCGTTATCATCGAGATTGCCGGAGCATATTATGTCGAGCATTCTGTCGGCAGCTTCACTGTCCTGCCACATTTTTCCAATATACTCTCGGTACTCTTCGCCAAGTGCTATTTTTGCATCCTCGGGATAAATACCAAAATGAGCTATAAATGTGCATATATTTGCGTAATCCGCGATACTCTCTGGCGGGGCTGTTGTAATATCAACAGACATTAGTTTCCATTTCTCAAGCTCATTCGGGTCTGCAAGCGCAATCAGGCTATCGGGGATAGTGTTTATAGCAAAGTATGGATAATAGAACGCCTGTCGATGCTGTTCTTTCTCCCATTCGTCTGCGGAAGTTGCTGTAAAGTTATCAATATTGGGAGTTGACGGATCCTCGTCCGTTGTCGTGGCATTTGTCGTAACAGTTATTTCCGGCTCCGTTGTTGTGCTGCTATTTGTAACAACAGGCTCGCTGACGGTCGTTACAATACCCGGTCTGTCCGGCTCTCTCACCGCAATTTTATCCCAGTTCATTATCAGCAGCACAGCCGCGCCGATGATAAGAAACGCCGCCGCTGCAATACCAATCGAACGCGTCACCCAATATATCACGCTCTCTTTTCTGCTGACCTCATTTGTGACCTCTACAGGCTTTATCGGAATAGTTTTGCGGGTATCGTCGGGAACATCATGACCGCAGGAACGCGGCATTGCAAGAGCGACATACTTTTCGTCAAGACCGCCGAGAATGTCGATAAACAATTCTTCTCTTCTCATATCCCGATACCCTCCTTTTCGAGAAATTCCCGCAGTTTCTCGCGGGTGCGCGTCAAACTTTTTCTTACCCTGTCCTCGGTAGTGTTAAGGTCGGCGGCGATCTCGCCGTATGTGCTGAAATAAAAGAATCGCCGAACGAACATGATCTGCTTTTCCCGCGGCAGAGTTGACAGAAACTTTTCGACCGCGTTAAGCACAGCCTGCCTGTCGACTGCACTTTCGACGCTTTCCTTTGCCGGAAGGCAGCAGGCTATCTCATCAAAATCAACTGACTTGAACCCGCCACCGTTCTTGATTCGCTTTGCGGCTTTGTACATATCGAGCGCGATGTTGCGCGCAATGGTCACAACAAAAGCACCGAGCTTTTTCGGCTTCTGCGGCGGGATCGCGTCCCACACCTTCATATATGTATCGTTTGTACATTCTTCGCTGTCCTCGTGACTTCCGAGTATGTTGTACGCCACGTTCCTGCACGCGCCGCCGTATTTCTTGTCGGTCTCCGTGATAGCGTCCTCTGAGCGGTCAAAGTACAGCTTTATTATTCTGTCGTCGTTCATTTCGTCCTCCCGCTTTTTGGTCTCTATTTATTAAGACGATTTTTATCACGCAAAGCGGACACTTTTTTGAAAAATTTTTCTGAAAATATTATAACGCATTTCTGCTGAAATTTCAACCGGGTATAAAGCAAACCCCGTACCGCTTTTTCAGCAGTACGGGGTTTGTTGATATCCGGTCGTTTCAGCCTACGCGCATCGAGAACAGTTGATGATCCGTCAGTCCGGATGTACCGGTATGTCCAATGATATCTCCGGCTTTCACTGTATCGCCCTGTGCAGTATTCAGCTCCGCTGCAAGATGTCCATACAGCCAGTAATGACCGTTATCGTCAAGTATCAGGACGGTATTGCCCCACCCTTGATAAAAGCCCGCAAATTCGACCTTACCGCCCGCAAGCGCCGTTACGTCGAAGTCGGCATAATCTATGCAGAATTCTGTGCCGGTGAATTTGAATATGCTCTTGTCATACGGGAACGGGTAGTCATAATCTATGCCGCCGCGTTCTTTCACAAGCTCCCACGCTTCGTCGCCGGTTATCGGAGCTTCAAGTAATTCTCCGTAAAACTCGTTATTGCCTATCACTGCGGGAAATTCGGGGAGAGCAGCTTCGGTCGAGTTTACGGGATCTTCGTTGCCCTCTATCACCTCATAGGGAGGTTCATATCCGGGAGGATAAATTCCCTCGATAAGCGATATGTCGTCCTGCTGTATTTCCGTCAATTCATTAAATATCTTTGAATTAAAGGCGCCGAAATCTTTTGTCGGTTCGGTCTTGCTGAAATCCACGGTACATTCAAGGAAAGTTTCGGACATCTGCGTATCGGGACGGCGTATCATTATCTTGTAGGTATGCCTTCCGGCTCCCGATATATCCCAGACGAGCTTATCCGTTTCTGAAATATCTTTTATCTCGGTAAGTTCCTCCTGAAGCACATCGTCGATGTAGTACAGAAATTCATATTCACCCGGCACCTCAACTTTGGATATATCAACAGATATCTGGGTTGAGCGTTCAAAGCTGTAATAATACACATCCGCAATGTCAATATCAATTCCGTTTGTCGGGAATGAAAGTATTCCACCGTTATCATTGGGTACGAACGTTCCTTTTCCTATTTTCGTTTCATTCCCGTCAAAATCTACAGTAACAAGCTGTAAATTTTCAAACTCCGACCGGTCGGTTTCTCCGATAAGCTCAAACGTTATCTCTGTTGTAGTGGCTACGATCTTGCCAGCGTGGTATGCGAACGGATATCCCGGATCCTTGGTTCCTTCAAAATCTGTGTTAGCGTACTGCACGGCAGTCTTTCCGTTAATGAGATAAGCGTGTATTTTTTTATAAAAACCTGGCATTTTGGGTGCGTCTTCTGGCATATCGCCTACCTGCCTTGCCCAACCGTCATCCCAATCGTAAAATTTAAGCGTTACGGAATCGGTCGGCTTGTCAAATGTCACGGTATAACGTCTCTTTTGTGACGTGTCTTCGGTACTGAACACACTATCCGTTTCGTCAGAATATGATGGAGTACCGGCAAGCAGCAGAATCAACCTGTTAAACACATTGTCGTGATTGTAATCGGAATGCGGTTCTCCGTCAAATTCCACATTATACTGCACTGTGAGTTTCCTGCCGTCGAACTGCCACCAGTCAACTATCGCTCTTACTCCGTCAAATTCAAACACATTTTCCGGAGTTTCTATATCATATCGTATGTCTTCCGTTGCAATAAGTGCGTTAGTAGTTTCTGCGGCGCTTTGTGTAGGCTCGGTCATATCCTCATGATACCCCGCGCCGTTGCTGCTCCCGATACCGCCCTCTTTAAGCCCCCCGTGCTCGTTCAGAAATTTTAGCCCGAACACCGCTCCCGTAAGCACTGCCGCCGCGCCTGCAACACCGGCAACAGCGTGAAGCACCTTAGCACTCTTTTTCGGCTCGGTGTAATCGGTAGTTACCTCAACAAGACCATTATGTTCACTGTTTTCTTTTTTCATATTCTTCGCCCTTTCTTTAATGATACTCATAAATGTATCATCATCTGTCATGGGGGCTTTTTTATATGCAGCCGACAAAGCACTTCTGAAAAAATCGTTATAATTCATTGAATAAACCGTTCCTTTCTTCCGACAGCAGTTTCTTTAGCTGCTGCCTTCCCCTGTGCAGTCTGGACGATACCGTATCCGAGCTGACATCGAGTATGTGTCCGATCTCTTCAATGGTATATCCTTCATAGTAATACATATAAAGTGCGATGCGATTGTTCTTGCTCAGCTTTTTCATTATTCCGAGCATTTCATCATCATGACCGGTGTTGTCCGAACAGGTCATATCCTTTGCGCTTTCAAGAGGTGCCGAGAATCTGTACCAGTGCGAACGCAGGTGATTCTTACACTCGTTTATGGCACATCGCAGCAACCACGCCTTTACATGCTCGTCATCATTGAACGACTTGGTATATGTATACAGCTTAAAGAAGGTATTCTGAGTAATATCTTCTGCATCACTTGGATTTCTGACATAGCACAGCACAGCGTTATAAACATTTTTTCTGAAATGCCGGATATAGTATTCAAGCTCGTTGTCCGTCACTCGCATCTCACCCCCTTCTGCCTGTCTGAAAGGACCTTTCATATATAACACACATCAGATGTCTGTTTTCGTTTGCATATTTTCAAATTCGGCAATATTGCCAATATTATACATCTTTTTTACAGCGATTGCAACAAATATACACCGTCATATAATTGCAAATAATATGCGGTTCATACTTCCCAGACGCGATAAGCAGATCGCGATACTCGTCAAGCTTTTTCAAGCCCTGTTCGTTCAGTTCGAGATCGGGCGGACAGGCCATACCTGTAAACTCCGTTATAATATCGGGGATATTCAGCGCCAGTGCAATAGCGATGATCTGATACGCAGTCGGTGTGGTAGTGCCGCTTTCCCATTTTCCTACAGCGGCAGGTTGAACACTAACACCGTATCTTCCAAGCATTCTTGAAAATTCAACCTGTGTAATATGCCGCTTTTTGCGTATTTCAAGCAGTTTGTTCCCGATCATGTTTTTCCCTTTAGCGGTTTCAACATTATATTTTATATCAGCCATATATGTATCCTTTCTGCGACAGATTTATGTTCTGCTTATATTATATCTCAATAAGATAGATTTGTCAATAGAAAATATCTCGTTTGGAATATTTTTCTTTTCAAAGTGTCAAAATCGGAACATTTCTGATTCGATACGTTCATATCGTTGCAAAATCCCGGAGGATGTGATATAATATATAGGTGAAATATGTTTACAGGAGTAAATTCTATGCAGGAAGTAAAAGTAACCATCAACGGCGGGATCATCGCAGACGATGAATTACAGGAGTATATCGCCAGAGGACGAAGGAATCAGCCCCATAACGAACTTATAGCGATAACCGTAAATCTTGACGGAGAATATGCGGATATAGACTACAAGTACGCTAATCAGCTTATGCCGCAGAGGTTTTCTATCGCCGGCGACATGATAATACCAGACTTTGAGAACCTCAATAAAGCGAAGCAAGCTGAATATCTTGACAAGGTTACTAACGATATAAAATAAGAAAATTTATAAATCCTCTTGACAACCTACTCAATTGGGTGTATAACAAACCTACTCAGTTGAGTAGGTTTATTTTATATATAAGGAGGCTCTTATTTATGAACCAGTCCAAGAAACGCACCGAACAGGACAATTCATTAGAATTAGATCTTTCTGGCTTTCAAATATGCCATGTCACAGAGCAGAAAGGCTCTATTCTACGCGAAAAAAGACTTGTATTAGGCTTGACACAATCACAGGTCGCGGAAAGAGCAAACATATTAGAGGCTCAGTATCAAAAGTTTGAATCTAATACAAGAAATATTATGCACGCATGCTCAAGCGGAGCGTAATGAGCGTATCGGTATCAAACCGAACAAGCTGCAATTGGAGTTTGCTCAACGTTACATATATAGCGGAAAGTTTCGCAGTTGCTCGTGGGAAGAATATGCCCGACATTTTCTATCATATGTATTTCTTTTATTTTGTACTCCGCTTTATAGTAATCCAGAAATGAGACAGGAACCATATCGTCTGCTGTTCCTTGCCAAATATAGATCGGTATATTTTCGGAGATATCAACCTTTTCCCGTTTCTGGCATAAAGCGTAGGCATCGTAACATACTCCGGCTCCGTCATTCGCCACAGCATTAAGAGTGGAGCTTTTTATCAGTTCAGGGTTTTCTTCCATTTGATTTTACGTCTGCGCTTGGAATACCCACATATCAGACTTGCACTTGCGCTGCCGTGTCCTCCTGAACAGCAGACTTTAAAATGGAATAACCAACAGAAAGCAGAATATAAGGACATTATGGAAAGAGCCAACTATTGGAGCGTGCTTTCCAAAACCTATACAAGCGATTGTATGCTGTCCCGTAACCGTGTTATGGTCGATAACAGCTCTACTTTGATATACTATCTCCGACAAAACAGAGGCGGCACATTCTATACTGTAAACTATGCTCGTAAAATGGGCTTATATTTGTTGCGGATATAGCTATGTCAATGGTTGTTCTTTTATACGGTAGATATCGTTAATGTTCATTTCTTGGATATGGCAAAGGAGACTGTCGCGGATAAGTTCAAAAGGGTGATATCTACGGATGCAGAACTCCGCGAGGGATAAAAGAAAAGCGGACGGATAAACCGCCCGCATACATATCAGCTGTAAAGAATGGTGTTTGCTATATCCCAATCATCTTTTTCAGGGTGGGAGTCAATACTTTTTCATCTCCTGACAAAAAGAACTCCCCCACAGTTTACCCTGTGGGGGACGCTCAGTTATTTTGATGTCTATTTCGCCGGCACGGTCGCAATATCGCTTCCGTAAACCTTCGTCCACTTGCCGTCAAGGTAAGCCTTTACAGCGCATCAAAAATCTAATAAACGGAATTACGCAAGAGAGTCAATGTAGTTGGTGAGCCATTCTCTGTCATAGAAGTGTTCGAGCTTGCAAATTGCATAATCCGGCTCCGCACCCTGGTCAACGTCATAGAACGAACCGTTCTTTGTGTAGCTCAGGCGGAAGTTGCTGGAAATGTTCATTACCGCGCCTGTTGCCGTGGAGATAGTGCCTACCGTGCAAGCGCCGCCGGAGGACTTCTGACCGATTATGGACACATTAGGATCCTCCTTGAATACGCAGGGAACGAGGTTTCCGCAGGAGAAGCTTACCGGAGAGGCAAGGCAGAAGAGATTGAGTCCCTTGCCTGCGAGTGTATCTTTGGAATTGTATTTGCCGTCGAAATTCGTGTCTGCCTTATAGTAGTTCGTTACGAGAGCGCCGCTCTTTGAGTTTTCGACGCTGATGCCTGCCTTTCCGAGGAAAGCCGCGATAGTGAATACTGCCGCGTCAGCATCTCCGCCGGTATTGCAGGAAAGGTCAAGAACAACATTCTTTATGGGGCTGTCCTTGCGGTTTATCTTGTTGACAGCATACGAGATCGCGCCGAAAGTACCCGCAATGGTACTCGGATCATCGTAATTGAGTTGATCTATATATGCCATATCCATTCTGAATTTGTCGAACGTGATATATGCTGTATCTCCGACCTCTTCGTAAGCGGGAACACCGTCAGGATAAAACTTTGCTCTTTCAGCCCTATGTGCTCCGAAGCTGTCGGCGAGCGTTTCTATAGCGTATCCACCGCCGTATTTTTCATCAAGAGTATTTATATAATCAACTCCGGAAGCGTAGGAACTCATATTATAAGTGGTATGTCTGTCATCAATGACGTCGGTAACTATCGAGTGAAGCTCCCTGTCTATTGTCTTTGATTTTGTCGAAAACAGCTTGTAACCGGACTCTCTCTGCAGTAAAAGTGTTTTGAAGCTGTCAATACTGTGCTTTTCTCTCAATCCGTAAAGATTATCCATTGCAAAGCAGAACTCACACGCGCTGAATGATGCAAGCTCCTCGCTGATCTTATTGGTCGCGTACTTGCCGTTCTTTCCGTAATACACCTGTCCGAGCTGGGTGTATTTGCCGTCAACGTAAAATTCTGCTTGTTCTCCGCGACAGAATATGAGAGATCTTCCGTTATAGAGAGCCACACCTAACTTGCCGGGTGACAGGAATATATCGGAGAAAGTCTGAACGGGTATGTAATACTTGTCTCCCTTACGAACAAAATCTATGCTGTAATCTGCCGCGTTCATAGTAACGGGGTTGCCGTAGCGCTCAGTAGATTTGACTGTTTTCAGTCCGGTGATCCCATCGGTAGTATCCCAGACCGTGAGGATAATATCTATCAGAGTCTTGCTTTCCGCTGTGATGAAGCCGTCAAAATCCCAGTAAGAAATGGTGTCATCGGCAAAGTTGATCGTTGCCGTATAGCCGCTCTCTCTTGCGAGGGTAACGGTATCGCCGTCTTTTTCCACCTTAAGATTGTAGGTCCCGTGATTGTTCATTTGCATCAGACCTATCAGGTACTGTACCATGTCATCGATCTCAATATAAGGAACATCGTTGACTCCGTTCATGAAGTAGAGCTTTGTCTTTTGTTTCTGATCGCTGTATGCATAGAAATAAGTGTTTACGCTCTTGCTTGCGACCTTGTAGGTCTTTTCGGCTGTCGCAGTTGCGGTAACAGATGTGCCGTCAGCAGACGCGATCACCTGTGTACCCGCCATTGACGTGAGCATTACCGCGCTTGCAAGCACGGCGCTGATCGTTCTTTTGAGTCTTTTGTTCATGTTATAATACTCCTTTGAATAAATTTGTATATATCAATATATCCGGAATGCATCGGATACACCGATAATCTTATTACAACCGGCGTTATCTGCGTTTTCTGCTTGCAAACGCTATTGCCGCAGCCGCACCGGCAAGCGCTGCCGCAGAGAACAGCTCATTGCCCGTTGCCGGGTTATTTTCTTCTGCCGCGTCAACCGACGAAGAACCGCCCTCGGTTTTTACCGTAAAAGTAAGGTTTTCATCAAACAGCGCGCCGAAATCCGCCTCTTCACCATTGAACAGCACCGCGACGGTACTTGTCAGACTGCCTGCGGCAACATCCTTTTCTGTAACAGTATATACATAGTTGATGATCTCTTGCTTGCCGGGTTTCAAATTGCTGATATCAGCAAGGGAGTAATTCTTTACACTATCGCCTATGGAAACTGAGATCTCAATGCTGCCGATACCATAAAGATCAAAGCCGCTGTTATTTTCTACTACTACGCATCCTTTGAGTTCGTCGCCTGCTTTATAAGTCACATCTTCCGGTTCACGATTCAGATTTAATATCGAAAAGGTCTCGGTCTGCGGATAGCTTCTGATCGGAAGATTATCGTACTCAAAATTGTCATCGTTCAGATCAGCATTCATAGCTCTGAGGCGAGTAATGATATCCGACCAGTCTGTCCATGCGTTTATATCGGTAAGGCTCGTTCCTACATAGCTCTCGCCGGGATTAACCACACCTTTTGCATAAAAATTAACTTCTTTATCTTCTTTCGCATAGAATCCCTCATTCGCCAGCTCTTTATAGAAGACCGTGCTCTTATCGTCTGCTTTTGCTTTGATAACTATTGAATACTTTTCCCCCTTCGGGATATAGCATGTCTTGCCGATATCCGCAACGTGATAGCCGGCGTAATTGAAATGATCCTCTGCGGTCGCGACACAGATCCCGTCAACAGGGCTTTTGGCATCGTCCGAAAGCAGATAAACGCTGAACTGGACGTCTGCATCGGCTTCCGTAGTTTCAAGTCCTATGTAGCGAGCGGTGCAGTTGTTTTGGGCAGTGAATACATTTGCCATATATACATCGCTGTCGAAAGATACGGAATAATTCTCGTATGTCGCAAGAAAGTCATACATATCTATATTGCGCGAAAAGTGATCTTCGGAGGTGTCAAAGTCGAAGCTTTCGGCAAGCGTAAGACTCTGGTCGTAATAAGAAAGCCAGAAATAACCTGTACCGGCATTTCCCCAGGTTGATACGATCTCACCGTTTTCATCGGTCACTGATGTTCCCCAGCTGTTCTTTACGAGGAAAGCTCCGTTGCCGCCTATAGTGCCTTTGGGGTCATTGAAGTATTCCTTCGGGAAGTTATCATCGTAGCCGACAACGCACACGGCGTGATTTGCTGATATCACTTTGTTTACAGATTTTTTGTCGGATGGGTCATACTCTTTATCGTATGTGTAATGTGCCCAGTATTCCGCAAGCTGATCGCTGGTCTTGTTTCCGTCCTTATCCACGAAGTTGATGAATGAGTCTTCGGAAAGCCCCTGACCCGGTCTTGACTGATCGGCGCGGAATGCTATAGAGACAGCCCTGCCGTTACAGAGTTCTGACTTTATGGCATCAACACCTGTCTGATTGAAGACATAGCCGCCTTCATCATCAATAAGTGCCGGAGTGGGCAGCATATTACCGTCTTTCAGAGTATAAAGAGAGAGAAAACGGTTGCTCTCATCGAGCGTCCAGTCGCCATTGGAAGAAGTTTCCGCTACGGTAAACTTCTTCACTGCGCCGCCTGTATAATCGGGGATGACCTTTGTCCCTGTTATATAGCTGTTGTAAACTGTGGCCGCGGTTTTGTAGTCAGTCTCTTCATAGCCCTTTGCCGTCCATTCGTCCTTGATGTCATCAACAGAGAGCGCATCTCCGAAATAATTAGTGAGCTTTAACAGATCTTCTGTTATCGTTCCGTCCTCACATATCTCGTAAGAGATGACCCTTTTCATGAGATACTCCGTATCTGTGGTCTTTTCGTAAGGCACTATAGCTTCAAGTGTAGGTCCCATTCCTGCAGAATACACCATTGTGGCGTAATTCATAGCACCTCCGATGTTATATACTTTGTCAGAAACTCCGTCCGGGGAAGTCTCATAATCATACATCATGTAGTACCCCTCACCGCTCTGCGAGGAATACGTTTCGCTGTCTTCGGGAAGTGCCGTGTAAGAGAACCATGCAAGATGCTTCTCGGAAAGGTCGAACATATTGTCCACATCACTGCCGGTTTCGGCGTTGTAATCGTGACCCAGCTCGTACGCGAGACTTGTTTCCGAGGCAGCTGTCGCGCCGAAGCTCCAGCACGTCCCCCATGGATTCTGAAGCTTTACCGGAGAAACATAGTTCTTGCCGTCGACGTCTCTCAGGTCGAACTTTGACGGAAGTTCCGACACATCAACGTCAGGCATACGCCAGCTCGGATAGAAGAGTTCGTTATGATCGCGCAGCCTCTGATCTTTCACCAGATCGTTGGCGTGGATAGCATTAACGATGTCATCAGCAATAACGGTTTCCTTTGCGGCATAAGCCGATACGCAGTTTGCGGCGGCCAGTATCACCGCGAGCGCACAGGAAGCGGCAGTTTTGATTTGTTTTTTCATAGGTGTCATCCTCTCTATAAAATACAAAAACACTCATGACCGCTGTTAAACAGTGGTCATGAGTGTTTCAGTTTGTGTATGACAAAAGAGCAGAGTTATCGCTGCTTGCTTGCTTGCTTTGAGCGTAGCGCACCATAGCCATTTTTGTCAAACCCTTTCTGTGAAATTTCACACAATTTTCAGATTGTGCGGTTATACATATTATATTATAGCATATTTTGAGGGGTTTGTAAAGAACTATTTAAAAATAAGAAAAGCCACCTTTGTATATTTGCGAATGACATTGATGAACTTATCGGCGGCATCGGTCTGCTCTTTAAGTTTGTCTATCTCGGCTTTCAGCGTGGGCAGTTCCTTGCGGAGAGCATTCTGCTCGGCATCGTATGTCTGCTGCATCATCTCGAAGCGGATTTCGGGAATTTTACCGAGTGCGCTGTCCTCGTAGAGCTTATGCTGATTTTTCCATTTCTTCAATTGTTACACCATAACATATATAATGGTTTCATTTTCCGACTCGCTCTTGATCCGGTCAACGCTCGAACATAAGAAAGTCAGCTGACATTTCAACAGATCGCGTTTTTGCATCACGCTCCGCTGATACTTTTCAGTATATCCATGATCTCCCGGTTGTACGGGTTGGCGTTCAGCAGCTTTTCCGGTATGATCGGATCTCCTTTTGAACCATTCTTATAAAAAGAAATTATATCGTTGATGAGAGATTCCGTATCACTTCCGAGTATGAAACGGATATCAGGCGTAAGCCCGGAAGCGTCTTCGGGCGGCAGGAACAAAGGTTTGTCCGAGTGCAGCAGGTCCGGGTATTTTTCCTCTATGAGCATAAGAAGATCAAAGTCCCTTTTCGTCACTTCCGGGTCATCGTGGACCATATACACACAGCCGATCTCCGTCTCAAGATCGATCGTTTCTGCAATGCTGTCGGTTTTCCCTGCATTCTCCACCCAGCCGGAATAATAAGATCTCATATTGAGAATGATCGGGACGATCCCGGACGAAAAAATGGTTTTGCTGCTGCCGGAATAGAAATCCTTAACGTATCCTTTTCTTATGGGGCGATATGGTTTTTCCAGAAAATCTCTGTGATAATTGCTGTCAAGCATACAATCAAGTATGACGCCTGTTTCATGATAGCCGAACACCTTGTCAAGAAATCCGCTCGGAGCGCTTCCTCCCATCACACGGCAGTTGGCTTCAATAAGTACAGGTCCCTGTTCATCTATCATATATTCGCCGTGAACCGGTCCGTCAGTAATGCCAAGCGCCCGGACAACATCAAAGGCATATCTGACAAGTTCTGTCTCCCTCTGCCCAAGCTCTGTGACAGCTTCAAGCCCTCTGTATATTATTGAACCGGAAGGCATCTGTTTTTTGTAATACCTGAACACAGACGTCAATGCCGGTACTCCGTTTCTGCTGACGGTATTGACGATGTACTCTTCTCCGAAAATACGCTCCTGCAGCATTAACCGGTTCTCTGTTTCGCCGAACATATTTTCGGCTGTCTCCTCCTGCCGGAGAGCAGCTGCCAGCTCCTCCCTGCCGCAGACAAGATGAACGCCGACGGAAGCAACACCGTGGACGTGCTTGAGGACAACATCTTGTTTTCCCGTTTTTTCAAGGAACAGAAGGCAGTCTTCCAGAGAAGATACCTCTTCACCGCGAATATATCTCAGACCGGCTTCTTTAAGGGCATCGTGCATAACGCTTTTCTGAGTCATTTTATCTATATTTGAAAACGGGTTGCCTGTCAATCCCAGATCATCTGCAAGGCGGGTACCTATGACAACGCCTTCCTCGCCGCCCGCAATTACAAGCAGAGGTTCAAGCTCACGTACTTTCTGCAAAGTTACCGCATAATCGGGATCTTCTTTTATGATCGCTATGGGATATTTTATCCTTGAATACTTGATTTTCCGCTCCTCGTCCATCAGCCTTCTTGCATAACCTTCGGGGATATACGATTCAAGTATGACCGGCTCATACCCTCTTTGCCTGATATCTTCAAGAAAGCCGAAAGCAGTTGACATCGGCTCGGCAACAACGATCCTGTTTTTCATCTTTTCTGCGCTCCTATCGTAAGACTTGTTGAATTCAAGCCATAAATATACTCATGTCTGATCTTAAACAATCCCGTCAGTATCAGCTCATTCGGCGACATTTCTCCTTCGCCCCTGTTAATGGGGAAAAACGGTTCTCCCGAACTTCTGCAGGTGAGGATATGATCATTTCCGTCCGTACTGATCAGAAAATCAACGGCAGTGCCGGCTCCGCACCGGTCAATTATATATATCCCCATCTCCTCTGCGGCAAGACATATTTTATCGCAGATACGGGGATCCAAAGAGCTGTCGGCAAGACTTTTGCCTATACACTGCCCGATATCCGCCGCATTTTCCATATTTTTTACGGAATAGCCGCTAACAGCCTTCAGCGGATATTCCTCGTCCAGAAGCAGTATGGGCGAATATCTGCCGCCGGACTTCCTTACGATCCGGTAATTGACAGCTGCTATAAAGCACAGGATAATGATCATGCTCACCGGGAATGAAGCGATCAGCCCGCTGCCGCCTAACAGAAGATACATTACTCCCCCTACGACCGGAATGGACACAGCCTTATCCAGTATGCCGATCACCGTGGCGTACAGGCTTCTGTCGAGAGTATTGTAAATATCCCGCAGCACAAGAAGAACACAGCGTAGCGGATAATACAGGACATAAATACGGATCAGACCGCCGATAAGCTCCAACGCATCCGGATCATGAATGTTGAATACGGCACAAACACTGTCAGAAAACAAAGCGAAAGCAGCAGACAAGACAGAGCAGACAAGTACGATCATCACGGTGACGCGTTTGCTCAGGCTGCGGATCCCGTAATAATCTCCTTCCCCCTTGAGCATGGCTGCAAAGGAAGCGTTATTGTCCACGATCCCCGTCAGTGCAATTGAAATGACGGAGTCCAGCTGAGCAAACAGGGACATTGCCACAACGCCGTTCAGACCAAATGCCAGATTCATAAAATGGTTGCAGAAAACCGTCGTTACAAGGTAACCTGCCTGAACGCTGCCGGAAGGCAATCCTTTTTTCACGATCTCCTTCACACTCTGAGCGGTTTTATCAGATCTGCATAACGTTAAGGATATTTTTCCGAAACGCCAGATTAAAAGCATTGCAATAAAAACGATTATATACGAAACAAGCGTAGCTAACGCTGCGCCTTCGCAGCCCATGCCGAATACAAGAATAAAGACAATATCAAGGATAATATTAAGTACATTTACCGAAACGACAATCCCCATGGACAGAAACGGCTTCCCGACTGCCGGGAGAAAATAAGTCAGGTGCATAAGCATGATGCCCGCAGGAACAAAAAAACTAAGCACTCTTATATATACATCAAATTCCGTCCTCAATTCTTCGGGACAGCCAAAAAGATTCCCCAGGACAGAATGAAATGCCGTCAGCACCGCCAAAAGCAGAAGCCCCATCAATAAAGACAATACAGTTGATACCGTAAAGAACTGATCCGCTTTTTTCCCTTCCTTCTTTCCCAGGCTCTCCGCAAATAAAAGCGAGCCGCCGATTCCTGTGACTGTGTATATCAGAGAGACCGCAAAAACGATCGGCGTTCCGAGATTGATAATGGCAAAAGCGTCCGAACTGAGCAGATGCGAAACCACCATGCTGTCTGCAAATTCGCTCAGCGACAGTCCCACTGCGGACAGCATCGCAGGGATCATATAATGCATATATTTTTTGTTCAGGACAAAGTCTGTCCTTTTGTATTTTATATCGGTTTTATCCAATCTTTCGATCCTCGTTTCATATCAGTTTCTTTTTATTTACGGCGAGAACTTCTTTTTCTTTCCGTAAGGCTTATCGCACAAATACTGTGGGCAGATGATGAAAAAGGCGCAGACAATATGCGTTCAAAGGCATCAGCCGCTCTTTTTTCTGTATTTTCTTTCTATTCTACCACACTTCGCGTGTAAATTCAATATATCAACTGAAAAAACTCATCGCTGTCAACCATTTTGGCAGACAGATAAAATGGATCAGTCCTGAAGTCTGTCGTTTAATTGGTTACGCGCTGATTCCGAGATTTGGTTGTGGTGTTGCTATAATACCTGCCTCTATTTTGTCAATAAACCTTGATCTCCAACGGGAATCCGTAGTCATCGGGCAGACCGTTCCCCCTGTTTTTCTGTATCTGCATGACTTCAAGCATCATTTTTCCGTACTCGATCATCAGCCAGTCGTGCTCCTCTCCGACCTCCTCACCGGACTCAATGCTGCTCTGCATCAAGTCTGCAAGCCTGTCAGACGGTTCGCCCTCGGAAGCGTATACCGACCATATCCGATAGGTTGTCTTGCCGAGCGTTACATCGTTGACCTCGGCTGAACCGCTCTCCGGTTCGCTCAGAAACAGTGGCTCCTTAAGACCTGTGCTTTTTTTTAACAGTAAATGCTGTTGTAGTATTTAACGGCTGCCGGCTATTGACTTTTTAAGTTTGTTGTGTATCTTTTAATATGGCTTGTCGCATAATAGAGGCATTAGAAATGGATATATCCAAATTCTACCACGGAGATTATCATATCGGTGAAGAAGGAATGAAATACTCCAAGACCGGCAAGCTAACATCCGAAGATATTACAGACGACGTCTGAACGTCGTCTTAAAAGGCTTATGCACACAAAAAAAGCAAGCTCATTTTGAGCTTGCTTTCACATCATTTACTGATAGCGATTTTAGCAACTTTAATAATAACTCCTCACTCTCCGGCGTAAGAGTTCTGTAATAGTCAATCAATTCTCTTTCAACGGGTGTTGCATAGATCACAGCATCATCTTCATTAAAGAACTCAGCCAGCGTGATATTAAGCGGATCTAAATAGCGCGTAATAGTTTCCACATTTGGAGTCTTTGCGCCTCTTTCTACTGCACGAATATGTGTAGGCGACAATCCGGTAATCTCACAAAGCTTATATACTGTCAATCCTTTGGCTTTACGAAACTTTGCAAGCCGCTTTCCTAATTCCATAGTAAACATCTCCTATCATTTATTATAGCACATCCCGTCGCTTTTAATAATGTACTATCGGTATCATTATGCTTGACTTATGAAACCGATAGAGCTATAATGAATAAGAGGTGATGTGATGAAAGCAGCTAGCTTTACTGGACACAGAAGTATATCAGGTGATCTAAACGCACTTAAAGCCGACATGTATAACAAACTAGAACGCGCAATACTGAATGGGGGCATAACCCAATTCAACGCAGGAGGAGCAATCGGATTCGATACGATTGCTGCTGAAACTGTTATAGAGTTGAGAAAAAACTATTCAGATATTACATTGAACCTCGTTCTTCCTTGCAGTCCCGGAGAACAAACCTTAAAGTGGACAGCAGACCAGAAGCATCGCTTCTATGATATTATGAATAACGCTAACAACGTTGAATTTACTTCTCCCCATTATTATGACGGATGTATGAAGGCTAGAAACCTTCGTCTTATTGAACTTGCTGATTTCTGTTTCTGCTATTGGGATAAGTCCAAATCTTGGAGCGGGACAGCTCAAACAGTTAGGTTTGCTTTGAACAAGCCTATTCAAGTGTGGAACTTCTACTCAAACCGTTTAGAACGGAAATAAAAAAGATAGAGCCGACTATATTCATTGTCGGCTCTTGTTTATACATTATTAAACACATACTAAAGAGCCTTTGCCAAAGCAAAGGCTCTTAAATAATTATAAATCAATCTTTTTGCCGCCCTTACCGTTTACGACATAGTAGATAGCGCGATCTTCGGGCTTGATGTAGATTTCAAGATTCTTCCCTGCATTCTTTTTCTTTAAGCCTTCAACAGCCTTTACTACCTTATCAAAGTCAAATTCATTACCGGCCGCCTGCAAAACAGAAGTGGTTACGATCTTTGCAGGTTTAGCAGGAGCAGCTTTCTTTGTCGCAGGAGCTTTCTTTTCAACCTTTACAGATGCAGCAGCTTTCTTGACAGCCGGTTTTCTGCCAGCCTTTTTAGGTTCAGCTTTAACTTCTGCTTTTGCAGGTTCCTTCTTTACAGGAGCCGCTTTCTTCGCACCAGATTTTTTAACGTTCTTCTTCGGTTCCGCTTTTGTTTCTGCCTTTACGGGTTCTTTCACTTCAACAGGCGCGGAAGCCGCAACTGCCTTTGTTTCTTCTTTCTTGGCGGGAGCTGCTTTCTTTGCAGCCGGCTTTCTTCCTGCCTTCTTCGGCTCTGCCTTTACTTCGGTCTTTGCAGGAGCTTTCTCCTCAACAGGTGCAGGAGCGGCTTTTACAGCTTCCTTGATCTCAGGTTTTTTAGCGTCATTTGCTTTCTTTGCCATAGCAATATCCTCCAAATCCAATATGTTGTGGTATAACAGCAAAGGCGATGCCTTATTTTGTTATTATATATACTATATCATATAAAATCGGATTTGTAAAGAGTTTTATCAAATATTATTTCTGTCTCTTTTTCATTCTCATCCAGTTGACATAACAGTAAATGTCATTCACCAGAAATGCCGAAAAACATACCAATACCGCGATATATCGCCTGTCCTCGATACTTGCGAGCCCCCACAGAATAATAAGAACAATATCGTTTGCGGCGTATGCAAGCGCAAACAGCGGTATTCTTCTGAAAGTGAGATATACCGCTATAAAACTTGTTGTGACTGAGATCGTGCTCGGTATTAGGTTTGCAGTATGAAATGCGCTCAGAATAAACCAGAATAAGACTGTTACCGCAGCCGAAACAAGCAACATAATGATCGTCCCGGCTTTACCTATCGTTCCGACTCTCACTTCTGCTCTGTTGCCGTTATATGGGTTCCGAAGCCATGCAATAAGCGCAAATACAGCCATTGGCATCGTCATACCCATATATGTTATCATTTCACCGTAATACGCAAAATTGAATGAGATGATACCGTAGAGCAGACTGAAAACTATCATAAGGACCTGCCCTGCCGGATTCCCTTTCGCACTGAATATCAGAGATGTTACACCTATGACAGAAGCCGAAAGCGATAATATATCAGACCTGTCAAAAATACAGAACGAAACAACAACGCTGATGACCGAAACGCTCCATAAAACAAGCTCAAATCCCGAAAAATAACCGATACCTTTAAACTTCATCATTTCTCCTAAAAAGCAAAGCATCCGCAGGCACATCTTCTGAGACCTAACGATGTGCGAACGAATGCTTAACGCAATCACTACCCGGTGGCAGTTCAACTATTTTTTATTATTATAGCATTATTTTCTACAAATGTCAATGAGGTGATCTGTCAAACCTCTCGCCGTTCACAAGCACGACGTTCATCACCTCAACTTCGACTTTCTCCCAGACCTTCTCCAGAACATAGGGTTCTTTTCCGAGATATTCGTCCAACGCCGAACGGTCGGGAAAATCAAGTATGAGCACAGATCCTTTCATTTTCCCCTCATCATCGAGCAATCCTCCTGCACAGATAATGTGCTTTCCGAGCTTGTTCATTCCTTCGAGATGACGCGGACGAACTTCCATTCTCTTTTCGAGCATACCTTTTCCGTCATAGGCTTTTACTACAAATTGCATGATGTACCTCCATATTTTCATAAATTATTATAAACGACTTGCCTCAGATATCCCTGCGGGATATTTCGTAACGATGTCCCTCTTCGACGGTCTTCCCGTTTGCCTTGAATCCGCATTTCTCAAGAACCCTGACCGAAGCAGCATTTTCCGAATCTGTTTCAGCTTCAACAGCCGTTACAGCTGGATCATCAAATGCCCATTGCAGTACTGCGCTTACCGCTTCGGTAGCATATCCCTTATTCCGGTATTTCTCCAAAATGCCATACCCGATCTCGGCGATTCCGCTCTGAGAAAGCCCCTTGAAGCACAGCTCTCCGATATGAGTTCCGTCTTTCAGTTCTATCATCCAGATTGCGTACCATTCCCATTGACCGGGATGCTCAAGACTTCCAGTAAGCATTTCAGTATAAGCTGTTTTCAGGACATCAGCAGTCTGCGCCTCAATAAACTGCTCCATTACTTCCTGAGAAGAAGGATATATTACTAATCTATGAGTTTCTATATTCATCATCAAAATCCTTGCTTTCCGCTTGTTATTGTCCTTTGCTGTCAGCCTCGGCAATATTTCTCCGAATGATCTTCATTATCTGATCCAGACGCTTTTCACCTATACCGTTGACAGCACCTATCTCCGAGCGGAGCCTCTCAATATCAAGGTCAATCACTGCATTTGCAAGAGCATCCTTTGCACCCATTTCATAAACATTGTTCAAAGTCTGCTCCATAGAAGCCTTGTCCATAGATTTGATTTTTCGGTACAGTTCACGAGTAAGTAAGTTTTCTTTTGGCATATAGCATCTCCTTTAGTCACTTATATTCCAAAGCTTTTTTAATCTATCTACGGTATAATCCCAGCTTTTCGATTTAGGCTTGCACGCACTATGCTGAATAGCAAAAAAACCAGATTCATGCACCGCACTTTCTTCTTTTTCGGTATGAATCCATTTGATTTTTACCACATATTCTGCGTGTTCGGGATCTTCGGACATATATAAATAGTCATTACCGTTTTCAAAATCAGAAAAAGCGATAGAATTACCGTCAACTGTAAATACTATATCTTTTGCCTGCTTTACCGTATCAATAACTACCCCATATCCAACATACCCCTTTTTAGGAATATAAGCAAAAATTTTATCGCCAATTTCGAGCTTTTTCAATGTGCTGGTATACCAATTTCCGCCGCCCGCTGAAATAAAACCATATTTCAAAGCGTCCTTCCATGTCCGAGTATGTTCACCACTACCATACGCCACATATGTATATCCGTTCCATAGCTTTGAATCATTTGTATTGATAATTTCATCTTCAATATCCTCACCAAACCACGTTCTCGCCACAACCTGTTTACCATTAAGCTCATAAACATTGAAGAATAATATATTCATCTGTACCTTGTATTCGTTTCTAAGGTATTTTATTATTCTTTCGGTACTTGTATCCATTTTTGATGCCACGATAACCATTTTTACATGCTGATTTATAGTATCATCGTCAAGCGTGAACCTATTGTTAAATTTCTTTTGATATGCTTCCTCTATCGTTTTAGGAGCGGTAGGATACCGTTCTGTATATTTGCTATATGCTTTCAATATATCCTCGAATGTATATTCAGATACACTTGCTGCATAATCTAATGTCTGTGCCGTTACTTCACGAGGCGTCATATCTCTTTTAAGCTCAACAACAACCAAATCTCCGTCAGGTTCCATGCACAAAAGATCTATGTATTTGCCCTCTTTGGTAAGGACTTGTTCTCCGATTATTAGCCAGTTTGGGTCAAGAATATCAATATTCTTCACAAACATCTTTTCTAATTCCTTTTCATCAATCACAATACTATTGACCTCATTTCCGTCATCCACATACCACAGTTTTTGCTGTAACATATTTATTCCTCCTGTGCCTTTGTTACTATTTTCTGATATGTATCATAAGTTCCCTTATCAAAACAGCTCATGACCACGCTCATGCCATAATCCGAGTTCTCACCGAACCAGTCATTTATCGCTTTCAGCGCGATCTCCGCAGCTTCGGTTTTCGGATAACCGTACACTCCAGTCGAGATTGCGGGAAACGCGATGCTGTGAACATCATTCTTCTTTGCAAGTTCAAGCGAATTGCGGTAGCAGGAATACAGCAGCTGCGCGTCGTCAGGACTGCCGCTGTAGATTGGTCCGACTGTGTGGATAATATACCGCGCTTTCAGCCTGTAACCTTTCGTTATCTTTGCTTCACCTGTCCTGCACCCACCGAGAGTGCGGCACTCTGCAAGAAGCTCCGGTCCTGCGGCGCGGTGTATCGCCCCGTCAACTCCACCGCCGCCGAGCAGCGAACTGTTTGCAGCATTTACTATCGCGTCAATGTCAAGGCGCGTGATGTCGCCTATATCAAATGATATGTTGTTCTGTAAAGCCATGATTTACCTCACTCCACATCAAGCGGCATCTCTCTGTCAGGTGCCGGGAACTCGTTTTCTATCATTTGCAGTTCATCGGCTGTAAGCACGATCTCTCCCGCCGAGGCATTTTCAAGCGTGTGCTCTTTTGACGAGCTTTTCGGTATCGCGATAGTGTTTCCGTCGCGTATCGCCCACGCAAGCATTATCTGTTGAACCGTTGCGTTATGTGTAGCTGCGATCTTCTGCAATACCGCATTTGACCATATTCCCTGCCGGAGCGTTCCGTTCATCGCAAGCGGACAGTACGCCATAAACGCAATATTGCTTTTCCGCAGATATGGCAGGAGGCTGTACTCCACGCCGCGTGAGCCGACATGATACAAGTCCTGCACGACAGCGCAATTGTCGCTGTGTTTCAGCCGTGACAGTTCGTGCATATCTGATGTATCGAAATTAGACACTCCCCACTCCCGAATAAGTCCGCAATCTTTCAGCTCCTGCAAGCAATTTACAGTTTCGGACAGAGGTATATAACCGCGCCAATGATACAGATACAGGTCAAGGTAATCCGTTCCGAGCCGTTTCAGGCTTTCCTCGCACGAACGTCGCATATCACGCTTTCCCGCATTCTGCGGCAGCACCTTAGACACGATGAAAAGCGTTTCGCGGTCATACGGTTTTATCGCGTCTCCGACCACAAGCTCGCTTTTGCCATAACCGTACATCTCGGCTGTGTCGATCAGCGTCATGCCGCTCTTAATACCGGCGCGAAGCGCTTCAACTTCCCGGTCGTGCAGTTTCGGATCATCACCGATATGCCATGTTCCCTGCCCTATCGCGGGAACGGGTCTGCCGTTTATATTGACTTGTTTCATAGGGGACTCCTTTTTTACAGTAATCCACATAATTATTTCTTATCATCAGCAATACTTATAAATACATCGTATTATTACAGAGTATCAGAATTATATGTTTCATCATCAAAATCGTATGTTTCAGAAAAAGCGTCCTTAGCCTCAACTTTAAAACCACTCGGATTTATCAATATCGCTTTTTCTTCAATAGGAAGCTGAGCATATTTGTTCCAGTCGTAGTCCTCAAAAATATCGTTCGTTATATCTTTTCTCCTAACAGCATGTAATAACGCTATATTTTCTAATACCATAAATCTAATACTGGATAACATATTATTATTTGTATATTCCATAATATAACTGCCTGTGTCTGACCCTGAATCCATTCTTGTTATACAATTTCCATGTTCTATACTATCACATATTTCAAGGTTTTTATTTCTTTTGTTAGAGTTAAATCGGGATTTTATACGATCCCATAACCTCATTCGCTCAAAAAAAGCGTGTTTCTTTTCATCTCCGAATTGTATAGTTTCTTCTGCATCTTTAGCTTTGAATGAAGTATTGTGTATATCACAGCTTAAAACTCGTTTTGCTATAACAGCGTTCCAATAGCATTTATAGAACAAACATTCACCGGTGCTATTCTTTTCAACTTTGAACAAACCATTTTCAACGTAAAGTGATACAGCAATAATGTCTTTCCTTGCCTTTTCTTTTTTCAGTTCACTATTAAATAATGCAGATGAAATAAAAAATACCGAAATTCTGAAAATAATAGATAAAACAGTCATTACTGCATCAAAGATAAGAGTAAATATCATGACACAGCCATATAAAGCTGCAAGCATTGCCATTAAATAAAGAATAATGAACTTAACTATCATAGACGCTCCTTCACCCGGATGTCCATGTTCAATATCATACTGGTCAACTAAAACATAATTCTTATCAATGAGCTTATTATCTATTGCAGCACACATTCTGCTTACCATGTTGTTATTCCTATAAAGAGCAAAAGGTTGTCCCACACCCAAAATAAGACATAATAACCCTGCAAGCATGCTAATATACCAATAATATTCAAAGTAAAATGACCAATACCATGTTGTAATCTTCTGATCAAGAAAATCACATACAAAATCTGGTATAGGAAGTTCTACAAATATTGTTTTTCTTATAGACTCGGCAATGACTTTCTTATCCACATTTTCTCCGTTTTTACAGTATTTCAGCGCACTTCCAATTGTTATGTTTTGCTCAGTTCCATTCAACTCGTTCTTTTCCCAATCAGTACTAACTTTAAAACCATATTTAGCGGAAAAGTAAACAATTGCAATAGAAATAATCAGAACTAAAACTTTAAATATACCAGTAATAAAAAACTTCATACTAATCCTCTTTTAAATTATTCCGCAACGAACAGGCTGTCTGTCCTCAAAGACATCTTTACCGTTAAGAACATCTCCAACCTTATCTTTCATATATCCGGAAGCGCCGCAAGCATATTCGGGAGTATAATACCACATCTTCATATATCTGTATAAATCTTTCTTGTCCATACTACCGCCGGACTGCATGATAGGCTTACGCAGGTGTTTGCCAATACTTTTCTGCTCAATCATAACGCGTGTAGTCGGTATGTATCCGTCAATGAACGAAATGTGGTCAGGATGAACCTGATCTTCAAAGCTATTGAACTCAGATATGTTCTCTACACCAAAGATGTTGACAAGCAGTTCTATCCATAACTTCTGCGATTCGCCCTTTTCTTAGCCTTTGCCAGCCCAATATTCCGAGAACTTCTTTGTAGCTTCCTTCTGCTGTCTATCCGTAAGACTCATAGCTCATACCTCCGCAACGCAATACTTTAAAAATATTATAGCACATATCAGTAAAAAACTCAATAACAAAAGTAGGACACTTGTTATCTCCCTAAAAATATGAATACCAGTTCATTCGCACAAGATCGACTTATAGTAATACTTTCGCTCTATTGTATTACTTTTTGTGACAGCGTTCGAACTACACAGGAAAATCTCAAAAAATCGGCGAAAAATGATAGTCGGGCTATCACTAACAAATATCAAAGCATATTTTTTGAAAATCCGACCCTGATCTACGTCAGAAACGAGCAATTTTGTATTACAATTTTAGCATGGGTGGCAGGTTCACTCTGCCACCGATCGAATTAAATAGGAATGTGCAGCATGCACAAATCTGGGCGGCATTTGTTGTGATAGTCCACAAAGGAAGCAACGCCCAAAATCGTTATATAAGCAAAACTAAAAATCCCTCAACCTGCATGGTTAAGGGATTTTCGTGGCTCCTGTTACTGGACTTGAACCAGTGACATCTTGATTAACAGTCAAGCGCT
>CAMVNQ010000024.1 GCA_947168885.1 uncultured Clostridia bacterium
CCGCGTCGAAAATACTTAGCTGGTAACGGCTCGGAAAGATAGATCGTCGCCGACATTATGCACCTTTAGCTCAGTTGGTAGAGCAAATGACTCTTAATCATTGGGTCCAGGGTTCGAGTCCCTGAAGGTGTACCACGTTTAAAGAGAATAGGACATATTCCTATTCTCTTTAAATATATATGGCTCGTTGGTCAAGCGGTCAAGACTCCGGCCTCTCACGCCGGCAACGTGGGTTCGATTCCCACACGAGTCACCAAGCGTTATACGCTTTCGCGCCAATAGCTCAGTTGGTTAGAGCTACCGGCTCATAACCGGTCGGTCCGGGGTTCGAGTCCCTGTTGGCGCACCAGCCGCGTCTCTGTGCTTAGCGCGGAGACGCAGTTGTTTCCCTTTTATACAGGGGTGTGGTTCAATGGTAGAATAGGGGTCTCCAAAACCTTTGACGTGGGTTCAATTCCTACCACCCCTGCCACGGCATTCGCCGTTTCGCCGTATGTTACTCCGGTAGCATACGGTATTTTTCTGCCACGCTGTCCAGAGTTCAGATATACTTTCTGTAACGCAATCCCACGGCATTCGCCGTTTCGCCGTATGTTACTCCGGTAGCATACGGTATTTTTCTGCCACGCTGTCCAGAGTGCAGATATACTTTTGGTAACAAAATCACACGGTTAACGCCGTTACATCGTCTGTTTAATTGTCAGAAGTTTGGACAAATATTCAGTATGCAGAACAAAAAGAACGGGGAATCATTATGAACCATCTCATTATAGTTGAGGGCCTTCCATGTTCCGGAAAATGATTGGGAGAAGACGTACGTACAGCTAACAAATGCGATCAGATAAGAAAAGCCCGGAAAAGGTTTATGAACCGCTCCGGGCTTTTGCTATAGGGTTAGAGGTTAAATACACCTGTAACGAATATCTCTATTCCGATACCGATAAGAATGATACCTCCGAGTATCTGCGCTTTTCCAGCAAGCTTTGTACCGAACTTCCTGCCGAGTGCGAGTCCCGCCATGCAGATAACAAACGTTACTGCCGCTATGATAAGTGCAGCGGCAAGAGCAGCCGGAAGATCGTAATCCGCGATAGTAAAACCGACCGAGAGCGCGTCTATCGAAGTTGCTATGCCCTGCACAATAAGTGCTCCGAAGCCCACACCGGCCTTTTCTTCATCCCCGTCCTTTTTGAGTATTGTCTCAAGTATCATTTTTCCGCCAATAAAGAGCAGAAGAGCCAGGGCTATCCAAGGGATAAAGCTCTCAAATGCGGTGAATATTGTAACGATAGTATGTACACAGACCCAGCCGATCATCGGCATAAAAGCCTGGAAAAATGCGAACGTGCCCGCGATAAGGAACGTTTTGCGGTGTTTCATCGTCGGTTCGTTGAGCCCGTTTGCAAGGGAAACGGAGAATGCATCCATGGCGAGACCTACGCCGAGAAGCATACTGTTAAGTATAAATACGAAGTCTATTTTATATCCCTGCCTTTATCCGGTTTCGAGTTTGCGCTTAAATATTGCTAAATCCTTAAACTACACGCCAACAGGCACTTTACTATTATAATATGTCTTGTCCTGTTTGTCAATGACAAAAAAGGCTGACCGGTTAATATTGCAAATCAAGGTATATTGTGTTATAATGTAAGTGCTTATTTTACCGCAGAAACAGGAGATTTACCATGAATCCGGCATTAAAGATAAACAGTATTTTTGAGAAACTATATAAACGCGTGACTGCCAAACGATCGGATCAGTTCATTTATGGGATCGCAATATATACGCTTATGTTCGCACTCGGCTGTGTTATGCTTATCTTACCCGCTGTCAAAGAGACCGGAACGGTACTTGCGGGCGACGGAGCGGATCAGTATTATCCTGTGCTTATAGCTTTACGGAGATACCTGATCGAATTTTTTGACAACATTTCCCACGGAAGCTTTGAATTTCCGATGGTAGATCTTTATTCAATGTTCGGAAGCGACACGCTCAACGAGATACCTATGTATTTCCCGTTTCTGCCGTATTATATATTTTCTGTTCTGGTGCCTGAGGCTTTTGTTGATGATCTTTTTACGGGCGGTATCATACTTTCGCTTTTCGGGAGCGGGTTATCGTTCATTAATATGTGCAGGCACTTTGACGTAAATATCCTTTGGGCAAGTCTTTTTGCAAGCTTCTATGCATTCTGCGGAAACTCAATGGCAAGCGCGGTATGGAATCCCCAGTTCTTTGTCATGATGATATCGCTTCCGTTCATGATAATAGGCATTGACAATATAATCAAGGGGAAAAGCGGGCTTGCGCTCACGATCGCTGTTGCATGGACGGGACTCGGCGGTTTTAATTTTCTGATATATACACTGCCGTTCGCGTTTCTCTTTGCGATAATTCGTATGATCTCGCTGAAAAAAGGCAGATACGGTCTGACTTTGTTCCGGGGGATCCTGCACGTTATTTTCGGTGTAATGATACCGGCTGTGGTGATGCTTCCGTATTTCATGTCATATATTTCGGCAGTGAGACCGCTTGGCGGCGCGGGAATATCATTATGGGAAATGTTTGTTCCGTCTTTAGAATATATGAGCGAGCTCATAGACTCAAAAGATATAAATGCACCTATAAGTGTGACCGCTGCCGCAATCCCGGCATTTTTATACACTCTCATTTCGCCAAAAGCAAAAGGCGAGCACAGATGTTATTCGATCGTGCTGTTTGTTCTGATTTCTCTTCCGCTTGTACGATACGGGCTCAATGGCTTTATGTACGATCTTTGCCGCTGGGGATTCATACCGGCGCTGTATATGTGCTTTATGGGCGCGGCCCTTATGCCGAAAATACTGCGGACAGACGGCCGCGATGCATTGTTTTTCTCTGTCGGACTTTCCGTGTTACTGCTGTGCCTGCTTCTGAAAATCTCGCTTGCAGGGATACTGGTCATTGCGGTACTGGCGTTCATAAACTGTGTACCAAAGCTTCGCAGCGGTCTGTCGACTCTTTCTTCCGGAATATATGAAAGACTTTTCGGAAACGGAAAAACAAATGCGTTGATACCGTTTTTTATCATAGCGGTATTCGGTGCGGTCTGCGGTATTCTGATATATGTCGGAGTATTTGACAGTCTTATTGCGCTCACCGTTGCCTTTATCGGTCTTATGATTGCGCTGATACCGAACATTTCGGGAAAAGAAAGCGTTGTATCAATGATGTCCGCTTTGCTTGCCGCCGTGTTTATCGCAGCCGATGTGAATTATGCCGGTACGATCTATTTTCAGCTTTGTATCCTCGGAGAAACACAGTTATATGATGAAATTTTGTCTTGTTTTGACGAGCCGGAATTATTCGACAGATACTATAATCTGTCAACAGAAAACCATACTTTCAAGAACAGCGATCCCGAAGACGAAAAAGATAAAAATGATATTAGTGAGCTGATTAATAATAATTTACGCGCGCAATTTGAAAACTTTTACATTTTGAATGATGACAGGACAAATCTCGGTTTACGCTGCTCAATGGCAGATGCCGAAGGTTTCCTTAGTCTGCTCGACCCCGATCTGTACAATCTTCTTACGCGCTGTGGACAGGACAAATTCTCATTCGGTTCCACAGGACAGTACAACGGTTTCTCCGGAAAAGAACCGTTATACTCTCTGTTCGGCATCAACTATATGTACGGCGCAGAAGAGAACGATTCGCTGTTCGGTATCAGAAAGGTCGAAGCGCATGGCAGGATACTTGATCTTATCAATGTTTATCACAATGATTACGCCCTGCCAAACGGTATCACATATGACAGCGCATATACCCGCGAGTGGTATGACAGCCAGAGTCCCGCAGTTCTGCCGTTTGCCATGATCGACGGCGTTTATCTTGAGGGCTATGACAACATCGCAGACAGCGACAAGACATATACCGCGCCCTGTGAACATTTCCTGACGCACAATGTAACCGGACATAACGAATTTGGATCAGAAATATCCGATAATATAATAACCATAAACAGCGATGTAAGCGGCTGCTTCCTTTATCTGACAATGAACGGGGTAAGCGCTCCCGCAGAAAAAAGTGTTAATTTCAAGACCATACAAGTAGAAACAGACACCGGACGAACGATCACCGGAAGTGTTGAAACGGGCAACTGGAACTGGCGAAGAAACTGTACCGAATATACGTTTGCTCTCGGCTTTTCGGAAGAAGATATAAACACCCTGTCATTCAGCTGTGATTTCGATTTTGACCCGGATACCCTCACGGTGACCGCAGTACCGTTGAATGTGTTTACCGACGCATACAGGGCGAGGACCGAATGCACAATGCACGGGCTTTCAACGGGCACAAACACCATTTCGGGCGAGATAGACACACCTACAGATAAGATACTTACCATCAATTTTCTGTACAGTGACGGCTGGACAGCGTATGTTGACGGAGAAACGGCTCCGCTTTATAAAGCCAACGGTATCTTTATCGGTATTCCTCTGAGCGCCGGTCATCACGATATACGGCTCGTTTACAGAACGCCGTGGCTAACCGAAGGCGCTGTGATCTCCGTTATAGGCATTGCTGCTATGGTCGCCGGCGAGATCGTTCTTAAGAAAAAACGCAGAAAAGCATAAAAAATCAGCAGGCTCGACATATTCGGGTCTGCTGTTTCTTTATGCTGTGCTGAAACTGTCAAGCTAAACGCGTCAGCGACTAAAGTTCTTTGGGGAGGGGTCCGGGGAACGCCCTTTCGTTCTACGAAAGGGGTTCCCCGGTCTTAAGCGTGAGCGATTATCTCTCGGCTGAATCGGTGCGGTATATGAACTTGACGTTACCGTCGCCGCCGGTGAATGTTCTGTAATGTCCGGAGACTTCGGATAAAGCTTTCACACGGTCTATCATATTGCCGAGGTCGCCGTCAACAAGGGTGATTATTTTGCTGATGCCCTGTTCGTTGAATTGCTCGCAGCCGTCGGATAACTGTCCGGAACCTTCGGTGAGCTGTGTAATGCCGTCTATGAGTGCGGGTACCTTGCCGTCGAGCTCGGAAATGCCGTCATATAGCTTTGTTGTACCGTCCGCAAGGGAAGCCGTGCCCTTGCTTAAGTCGCCGAGGCCGCTGTTAAGCTGTTTTGCGCCGTCAGCTGCCTGAGCGACACCGTCTGTGTACTGCGCAAGACCTGTATAGAATGTATTGTAGCTGTCAAGCTGTTCTTTGAGGGCTCTGAGCTTTGCAACACCCTCTGCCGCGGTCTTTGCACCCGCTTTTATCTTAGCCTGAACATCCGCAGAGCTCATATTCTGTTCGATCAGCTCGGCGATCTTGGCATCGGTTGTCTGTGCGATCACCGTCTTTACTTCGTCGCTTTCGAGCTGTGCCTTTATTGCCGCATCTGTCTGCGCCTTGATTTCGTCTGTCTGCATCTGCGCTTCAACCGCGGCGTTTATCTTTGCCTGTGTTGCCGAGTCGATAACACCTGCTGCAACACCCTGCTGATACTTCTCAACGGTGAGGTTCTGGCTCGCGAGAACGCCCTCAAGCACTTTCGCCTTTACGCCCTCGTTAACCTTTTCTGTCACCTGTGCGGTGACTGCCTTAACGACTTCGGCTTCTACCACGTCTCTCTTTTCTTCAACAGCAGCCGTTACCTGCTGCTTTGCGGATTCTTCCGCAAATGCTGCAGCGTTGTCTCCGCCATAGGAAGCGATGATAGCGTCGAGAGTTTCGGCGTAGTTTTCTATCGTGAGCTTGTGCCCTTTAATACCGGCGGCTTCAAGCTGTGTATTTGCCATGTCAAGCAGAGAACCGAATACCTTTTCGCTGCCCTCGGTGAGGGAACCGCTGTTCTGTGTGAGTTCGTCAAGACCTGCAGTGAGTTTGGTTGAACCGTCGCAAAGCTGTGATACACCGTCATTGGCTTTTGCCGCACCGTCTTTTAGCTGACCCGCACCGTCATAGAGCGCACCCACACCGTCGGTCAGAGCAGAGGACTTTTCGAGGAGTTCCGCAAGACCGTCATGGAGCCTGCCGGAACCTTCGATGAGCTGATTCATGGCATCGCTCAGCTTGTCGATGTCTTCTGTCAGCGATGCTTCCTTGTCACCGAGGTCAATGTCAATATCGTTGAATACCTCATTTGTCGCTATAGTTACAGTGTTCGTCATTTCGAAGTCTGTAACGTCCGCGGTGATCTCAACGTAGGTCGGGATCTTTATCTTGTCGGTGTTTACATCAAGGCTCTCATCAAGTCCCGGGAAAGCCGTTCCGACAATGAATGTCCGGTCGCCGTCGTTGACCGCTCTTCCGTTTGTGACCTCGATATTCCTGAATTTCTCGTTGTCGAGCATCATACCGGTGAGAGCCGCGAACGGTACATATATCTTAGTTTCCTCTCCGTTAATTGTCATGTTCTCATATTTGTTGTTTGTATAGTCGAAGCGTATCTTTATCTTTCCGCTCTGACCGATGAGACTGTCTGCGGTTCTTTCTTCGCCGTTCAGGTAATACTTTACGCTGATATCTATCGGGAGCTCGTCGGTAGATGTGCCCTGATAGTATATGTCGTTTCCGCCGGCATTCCAGGTTCTTGTGCCGTTTGCTTCTGTATAGGTTTCGTCGCCCTTGACGTTCTGAACGCCGGTGAGCGTCGAAGTCTCGGTGAGCTGACCTTTAAGGTCGGTATTTTCGAGGTGATCGCTTACTATGATCTTATTCACCGCACCGTCTGCTTTCGCGAGAACATAGACCATTTCGTTCTTGACCGGCTCATCTTCGGCTTTTTCGGCACTTTCCTCTACTGCTGTATCAGTCGGTTCCGCCGTTTCGGAAGAGTTTTCGTTGATCGCGTACGCCGCGGTAGCTCCGACAGCGCCCGCAAGCATTGTGCTGCAAGCTATATAAGAGATCTTTTTAATAAGTGACTGTTTCATAATTATCGTCCTTTCGGTATATTCTTTTGACCGTTACTGTGTTTAATTGTTGTGGAGCAATCTGCCGCTGTGCTTGTGGGTTTCTTTGACTCCGTTCATTCCGAGCGTTGTGTGTCTGATGACCGCGTCACAGAGCATCAGGAGCGCAGGGAGTATGAATATTACGCAGATCATGCTTATTATCGCGCCGCGCGCCATTAACATACACATCGAGCTTATGATGTCTATTTCGGAATAAACCGCTACTCCGAATGTCGCTGCGAAAAGACCCATTCCGCTGACAAGTATCGACGGTATAGAAGTTTTCAGAGCCGTAGTCACCGCGTCGTGCTTATCCGCACCGGCAATACGTTCTGCCTTGTACCTTGTAGTCATCAGTATCGCGTAATCGACTGTCGCGCCGAGCTGGATCGTGCTTATGCAGATAGGAGCTATGAACGGTAGCGACTGTCCCATGAAGTGCGGAAGACCAAGGTTGATGAAAGTTGCAAGTTCTATGACTGCGATAAGTATGAACGGCAGAGAGATCGACTTTTCCACAAGTGCGATTATAACGAATATCGCGAGTATCGAGACTGCGCTTACGACCTTGAAGTCGTGGCCGGTCGTGTCTATCATATCTTTCAGGCAGGGCGCTTCACCTATCAGAAGTCCGCCCTCATCATACTTCTTCAATATTGAGTTGAGCTTGTTTATCTGGGCGTTGACCGCGTCACTTGCCGCCTTATATTCGGAGTTCACAAGGATAAGCTCCCATTTGTTGCTTACGAGCGTTTCCCTGAGTCTGTCCGGAATGACTTCCTCCGGAACCATAGGTCCGACAACACTTTCGAGTCCGACAACGTACTTGACGCCGTCCACCTGTTCCATTTCCTTCATCATCGAGCGCACGTCCTTTGACGGTGTGTCAGAGTCAACAAGCAACATGTGCGTCGATGCCATATCGAAGTTCTCGCGGAGCTTGCTGTTCGCGATGACGTAGTCTATATCCTTCGGCAGACATTCGCCGAGATCGTAGTAAACTTCGTCGTTGGTTTTTGAGTAGCCGTAGTAAGCAGGGAAGACAAGAAGTGCAAATACTGCTATGAATACGGGGAATACCTTTGTTACGTTCTTTGCGAGCTTACCCATATCCGGTATGAGTGAGCGGTGCTTGGTAGCCTGCAGCGGCTTGTCGAGAAGAAGTATAAGCGCCGGAAGTACCGTTACGCAGCCGATAACTCCGAGGAGAACGCCCTTCGCCATTACTATGCCGAGATCCGCGCCGAGGGTGAAGGTCATGAAGCAGAGCGCTATGAAGCCGGCGATCGTTGTTACCGAGCTTCCGAGAACGCTTGTGAGGGTTTCGTGAATTGCTTCCGCCATAGCTTCCTTGTGGTCGTCCGTCGTGCGGAGCTTTTCATTGTAGCTGTGCCAGAGGAATATCGAGTAGTCCATAGTAACCGCGAGCTGGAGTACAGCCGACAGAGCCTTCGTGATGTAGCTTATCTCACCCATGAAGTAGTTCGTTCCGAGATTTAAGAGTATCATCATACCGATACTTGTGAGGAAAACGAACGGAACTATCCAGCTGTCGAGCAGCACGAGCATCGCCACACAAGCGAGCGCTACCGCGATACCGACATATATCGGTTCTTCTCTTTCGCAGAGGTCCTTCAGGTCGGTAACAAGAGCCGACATACCTGCAACGAATGCCTGCTGTCCCGCGACCGCACGGACATCCTTTATTGCCTGCATCGTAACGTCTGCTGATGTCGAGCTGTCGAAGAATACCGCGAGCATCGTGTCGTTACCGCTGTTGAAAGCGTTATAGATCTTTTCGGGAAGTATCTCCTTCGGTATCGAGGGATCCACGAGACTGTCGTAGCAGAGCACCGTATCAACGTGCTCGACGGTCTTTATCCTGTCCGCCATAGCCGCGACGTCCTTGCTCGGCATATCCTCGACCACTATGAGCGAGAATGCGCCTTTCCCGAACTCATTCATAAGTTCGTCCTGTCCTATTACCGTTTCCATGTCCGACGGCAGGTAGTCGAGCATATCGTAGTTGATCCTTGTGCCGATCATACCGAGAAGTGCGGGTACCATAAGCACGAGAGCCGTTATGAGTATCGGCACGCGGTATTTCACGACCGCTTTTGAGAATTTCATAAACTTTCTTCCTTTCTCTTTTTGTTATATATCGGCATTGCCGTTAGTGACTCTGTATTGTCGTTATCGTGATAACGTCATCGGGCATCTGGTTCTTTACTATCTTTACCGCTGTGAGCACCGTTATCAGATTGAGTGCACCCTCGGAAAGAAGCGAGATACCGAGGACTGCCGCCGCGACCGCCGCGCTTTCGACCGGGTCGATAATGAGGAAGAACCCTGCGATACCTGTGATGACCGCCGCCGTAAGGATAAGCCACCATTTGCTTACCCCGAACGCTTTCGCATCGAGCGCCACCTGTATTTTAAGCAGGCCGTCCGTAAGTACCCATAACCCGAAGACGATACCGATGAACCTCATAAGGAACTCCGGTCTTGCTGCGCCCGTTATTCCGAGTATCATCAGAAGTATGCCTTCTGCGAGGTCGTGCTGGAACGCGAGTCTGAACAGGTCTTTGGAAAAGTAGCTTACTATCTTGACTGCCCCGAATACCGCTGCCGCTATGCTCATGACCGTACACATCGACGGAGCGAGCGTATCGGGTGAGGCTATGAGCACAATGCCAAGTATCACCATTATTACGGACATTACGATGTAGCCTGTTTTCGCTGCCCTCATGGGTGTTACCGATCTCATCATCATATCTTTCGCCTCCTTATGGTCTTCGTCATTGGAAAACCGTATATCTTTTCTGTTTACAATTGCATTATATCACCGTTCCGGAAAAATGAAAACGGTCAGCTCACCTGTCCGTGTATGAAAGTCATACACAGGAAGGTCAACTGACCGTATTTTTTGCATTATACTGTTGTCTGTCTGTTTTTTGGGCAGGCGAGGGTTGTTTGTCTGAATTTTAACGATTCGGAGGTGTGTTTTCTCCGATGACCACCCTGTCAAGTCCGGCGTAGTCCTTTATCACGTCGGGTATCAGTCCCGCGATTTGCATTATCTCCGAAACCGCTTCGCCCTGTGTTTCGCCGGTCTCGACAGCCATAAATCCGCCCGGTTTCAGCCGGCCTTTCCATGCAGGGATAAGAGCGCGGTAGAAGTCAAGGCCGTCCTCGCCGCCGTAAAGCGCGGTTTCCGGCTCGCGGGATACTTCGCGTTGGAGCTTTTTCATCTCCCCGCCCGTAAGGTATGGCGGATTTGAGAATATCGCGTCGAACTCCGTATCGCCGAACAGAGTTCCGTCAAGCGCGTCGGCTTTTATTGCCGTAACATCAGCGCCGTTAAGAGCAATGTTGCGCTCCAGATAACCGAAAGCTGCGTCATAAAGCTCGACCGCATAACATTTTGCGCCGGTTTTAAGGGCTATGCTTATCGGGATACAACCTGTACCGCTGCAAAGGTCGAGCGCTGTTTTTCCCTTTCCGAGCCTTTTTTCCGCAATATCGATGAGAAGTTCTGTTTCCGGCCGCGGGATAAGCACACCTTCGCCGACATAAAACGGGAAGCCGTAGAATTCCCATTTCCCGAAAATGTACTGAAGCGGTTCTCCGGTAAGACGGCGGGAGACCGCGGCATCGATAAGATCAAGCTGTTCTTTGGTGAGCGTACCGCCGAAAAGCTCACCGTCGCCGGCGTATTCACGGACGATCTCTCTTGCCTCGAACGTAGGGTCAAAGACCCCTGCTTCAGAAGCAAGGGTCTCAGCAATTTCTGTTATTTTCCGAGCAGCGATTACCATTTGTCGCTCTCCTTATCGGCTGGGATAACAGCTTTCATAGCGGCAATTGCGGCTTCTATCTCGCTTTTGTCCGGTTCCTTGGTCGTAAGGCGCTGGAGCCAGAGCCCGGGTGCGGAGATTATCTTCGTTAAGATGTTGTCATATCGACCCGCAAGGCGTATTACTTCGTAGGATATGCTTACGATAACCGGCAGGAGCAGGATCTTGCTTGAAACACGGAGTATCATAGCGATCATGTCCGATACGCCGAATGTGTCAATGAACATCTGGTTGGTTATCGGAACGACACTGTAAATAAGTATGCTTATGAGAAGCACAAGGAAGATGAAGCTTGTTCCGCAGCGCGGGTGGAAGCGGGTCTGTGGCTTTACATTGGCGACAGTGAGGTCGAGACCTTTTTCGTAGCAGAAAATGGTCTTGTGTTCTGCACCGTGGTATTCGTAGGTGCGGCGAATGCTCGACATTTTTGATACAACCCACATATATGTGATGAAGATTATTATTTTTAGAATTCCTTCAAAAAGCGACTGGAACGGCGCGATCACTGCCTTGTTAGCTTCTCCGACAGCCCATTCGATGAGCATATACAACCATGTCGGCACGAAAACAAACAGCACTATTGCAAGGCCTATGCCGAGCACCATAGCTATTGTCATTATTGCGCCCATGAGTTTGTCTCCGAACTTATCATCGAGCCACTTCTCAAACTTGCTCATTTCCTCTTCTTCATCGTCCGCAGTGCCCGAGAGCTCCGCAGAGCGGGAGAGGTAATAGTAGCCGTCAGCGAGCTGGGAAACGAAGTTTATCGTTCCGCGGATAAACGGAGCTTTGTTGTACCATTTGCGCTGTTTGTTTACCTTTTCTTCTATTGCGATCTCACCGTCTTTTTTTCTTACCGCCATTGCCGTTTTTTCGGGGCCTTTCATCATAATGCCTTCGATGAGAGCCTGACCGCCGATAGTGGTGCGGTGGAGCTTTTCTTTTTCTTTTTTCTCCATATTGTCTCCTTGTCCTTGGTCCGAACAGGGTCTATGCCCTTGTTAACATTAATATAAACACATACTATATTATATAACATCGCGCGGGTTTTGTCAATCAAATATATATCCTGTCAAGCCGATGCGCGTCAGCAGAGGCTGATTTGCTATTTTTTGCGGTTTTACGTACATCTCACAAAACATACAAATTATATGCGCAATATATGACAAAACTGTGAGTATATGTAAAAAAATAGCCGAAACTGTGAAAAAAAGGTTGACTTGATTCACTTTTTGCTGTATATTGTTAATATGTGTGGAGACTCTATATCTGAAAGGAAAGAAAGTTATGAAAAAAATTATCGCAGTATTTGCCCTAATATGCGTTTTCGCAGCTGCAGGCTGCAATAACGGAAACAAGGATAACACATCCGATACAACGACCGCTGCGCCGGACACTACTCAGGCTGCTGACACGGATTCCGGCGAAGAACATAAGGTAACTGCCATAGCTTACGAGGAGGAAGCTAGGGAAGATACAACCGTTGAAGCACTCGAATATCTCGGTCAGGTGGCGCCTTTATACAAGATATACCTTGAAAAGAGAAGAACTGTACCGCTCACCCTCGAAACGACACTTGTGAACGAATCCGGCACATGGAAAAACGGCATCTATATCAAGGACGAGAAGAACTTTGCTCAGTATTCCATAGATCCTAGCGGAGTAAAGACCACTGTTATATACAAGGACGGCTTTGCATACCAGCTTGATGATGAAAGGCATCTCATCTACACCCTTGAGCTGGGCGATGAGCGGTTTGCAAGCACCTTCGATTCATTCAGCCTTCGCATAATCTACTATGACGATGTTTTCGGCGTTGATTACCTCAATGACACCCAGGAATACAAGGGAACCGAGTACGATCACGTCAATATCGGTGTAAGCGAGGACGACGTTACCGATCACTACTTTGACAAAACCACCGGAGATCTTGTATATACCGTTTCTGCAGGCAACGAGAGTCATATCGACAAGCTTGAGAACGCGGTCGCGGACGACTCGGTGTTTGAACTTCCCGCAGACTATGAGAAGAAGACGTTTGAAGAACTGATGGCGGAGCTCCAGGCTCAGGCCCAGGCCCAGCAGAGTGAAAATGCCGGCGATTAAATCACGGAATATGGATAAAAGCTCCAGTTCGGCTTATTGCTGAGCGGGAGCTTTTGTTATGCCGGTAAATGTGAACCGCCCTCAGGAAGTGAGGACGGTTCAGCGATTTACAATGACTGTTATTATTCCGTTCTGGTGAGCCAGATATTCGCAACATCGAGAGCATCGTAGAGATTTTCTCTGTCGCTGGTCTTTACGACCATATCCTGTGGGTCGATGTCAGTCGCAGTACGCATAAGTATCACCTGTATCTTATCTGCGACCTCAAGCCCGTTTTCCTGGTGGGTCGATCTTATATTGAGATTCGCCACGAACTCATCGCTCATATTTCCGTAGTATATTGTTTTTCCGTTTCTTACGAGCGGAAAGCCTTTGTAGGTCAAAAACTCTTCTGCCATGGTATCATCTTCTCCTTATAATCATTACTGCTCGGTGTTCGTTTTTATGTCCTGCGGGCGCTGGCGCACTTTAATGTGTACCTCGCGCAGCTGCTGCTCGGTAACTTCTGTCGGAGCGCCGAGAAGGAGATCCTGTGCGTTCGAGTTGAGCGGGAACGCTATGACCTCGCGGATGCTTTCTTCGTCAAGAAGGAGCATTATCATTCTGTCGATGCCGAACGCCATGCCTGCGTGGGGCGGAGCGCCGAATTTGAACGCGCTGTAAAGTGCGCCGAATTTAGCCGCAACGTCCTCTTCGGTATATCCGGCTATATCGAACGCCTTGACCATAACGTCTATGTCGTGGTTTCTTACCGCGCCGGAAGCAAGCTCGACACCGTTGCAGACCACGTCATACTGGTACGCAAGCACGTCACAGGGGTCTTTTGTATTGAGTGCTTCGAGTTCGCCCTGCGGCATAGAGAAGGGGTTGTGTGTGAAGATCGGCTTTCCGGTCTCCTCGTCCTCTTCGTACATCGGGAAATCAACTATCCAGCAGATCTCGAACTTGTTTTCGTCGATAAGTCCCATTCTCGATGCGACTTCGTTTCGTATCTGACCTGCGAATTTCTCCGCATTCTTCTTGTTGTCTGCGATAAAGTACAGCACATCACCGACTTCAAGCTCCGCGCGCTTTGCGAGCTCTTCTCTGTCGCCCTCGCGGAGGAACTTGTCGATAGGTCCGTTGAATTTAAGTCCCTCTTCAACTTTGAAGTAGCCGAGGCCCTTCATACCGATAGAAAGCGCGTATTCCTCCATTTTCTCGAAGAAGCTCTTGGACTTCTCAGCCATTTTCGGAACGCGTATTGCGCGGACAGTCTTGTTCGAGAACGGCTTGAACGAGCTGTCAACGAACAGATCGGACACGTCGATGATGAAGAGCGGGTTGCGGAGATCTGGCTTGTCGGAGCCGTATTTCAGCATCGCTTCCTCAAATGTTATACGCGGGAAGGGTGCGTGAGTGTACTGCTTCTTTCCGAACTTTTCAAGTATAGCGGGGAATACCTGCTCCGCAGCGGCAAAAACGTCCTCCTGCGTAGCGAAGCACATCTCCATATCGAGTTGATAGAACTCGCCGGGGGTGCGGTCGGCACGTGCATCTTCGTCACGGAAGCAGGGCGCGAGCTGGAAATACTTGTCAAATCCGGATACCATATATAACTGCTTGAAGATCTGAGGAGCCTGCGGCAGAGCATAGAACTTGCCGTGGTGCTTACGGGACGGGATAAGGTAGTCGCGTGCGCCCTCGGGGGACGAGGTCGAGAGGATAGGGGTCTGAAGTTCAAGGAAGCCGAGCTCGGTCATCTTCTCGCGCATAAAGCTCATGACCTGTGAGCGGAACACGATATTCTCATGCACCTTACGGTTTCTCATATCAAGGAAGCGATAGCGGAGTCTTACGTCCTCGTTGCTTTTGTGAGACTCGGGCACCTCGAACGGGAGCTGGGTCATTACTTTTCCGAGCATATCCACGCTTTCCGCCGCGAGCTCAATGGTCCCTGTCGCGATCTTGGGGTTATAGGTGCTTTCGTCGCGCTTGATGATCTTACCGCTGATCGAGATAGCGCTTTCCTTTGAGATGCCTTCAAGAAGCTTTTCGTTGTTCTGGAATGTGACCTGTAACATACCGTAGTGGTCACGAAGGTCGATGAACTCGATACCGCCGTGGTCTCTGATGTTTTCAACCCAGCCCGACACGCGGACTGTCTTTCCGATATCCGACTCGGATAACATCGCCGTGTTGTGATCACGGTACTTGTTTGCTGTGAACATTTCTGCTGTTGTCCTTTCTTGCCGCCGCTTGCGCGGACGAGACAGGGGCACCGCCCCTCTCTCGCGCTCTGACCCTGCTTCCTTTGGACGCCAAAGGAAGCGAAAGCGGGAAGCTGACGGAGATATATTATTTTATCCTTTAAGTTTCTGCTCAAGTATTGCCTTGATAGTGTTGGGCGTTGCCTGACCTTTGAGGGCTTTGTTCGCCTGTCCCATAAAGAAGCCGAATACTTTCTGCTCTCCGGCGCGGTATTGCTCAACGGGTTTCGGGTTGTCGGCGATGAGCTTGTCGATGACCGCTTCTACAGCCGAAGTATCGTCCTTTACCCAGAGGTCAAGCCTGTCGCACACAGCGTCGGGCTTCTCTCCGGTGCCGATCATCTCAACGAAGATAGTCTTGTAGTTGTTCTTGTTGATCTTGTCGGTGTCGCCGAGCTCAATCAGCCTTGCAAGGTCTTCGGGAGCGAATTTAAGGCTGTCCATTGACATTTCACCGAGATTTATGCGGCGCATGAACTCGCCGAGTATGAAGTTCGCAACAGTTTTCGGCTTGTCGTAAGCCTTTATCGCGGCCTCGAAGAAATCGCAGATATCTTTGTCATTGATGATGTTGTCCGCATCGGTCTCTGCAAGTCCATACTGCTTCATATAGCGTTCCTTGCGCTGTTCGGGCATTTCCGGAAGCGCTTCCTTTATCGCCGCGAGCTCTTCTTCGGTGAAGATTATCGGAGGAATATCGGGGTCGGGGAAATAGCGGTAGTCGTGTGCGTCCTCTTTCGAGCGGAGTGCCGTGGTCTCACCGGTCGTGTCGGAGAAACGGCGTGTTTCCTGCAATACCTTTCCGCCGGATTCGATTATCTCGGTCTGACGGTATATCTCGTACTCGATAGCACGGGTAATAGCTTTCGTGGAGTTGAGGTTTTTCAGTTCCGCGCGTGTTCCGAGCTCCTTCGCGTCTTTCGGTGCGAGCGAGATGTTAACATCGCATCGCAGCGAGCCCTGTTCCATTTTACAGTCGCATATCCCTGCGTACTTATAGAGAAGCTTTATCTTCTCGACATAGGCAACGACCTCTTCCGCGCTGTGGAAATCGGGCTCCGTTACCATTTCGATGAGCGGTATGCCGCAGCGGTTATAATCCGCGAGGCTTGAACGTGTCGCTTCGTCGTGAACGAGCTTTCCCGCATCCTCTTCGAGGTGTATGCGGTTTACGCGTATGCGCTTTTCCTTGCCGCCTGCGACTATGTCAACATAGCCGTTAAGGCAGACAGGGCGCGGCATCTGTGAGATCTGATATGCTTTCGGAAGGTCGGGGTAGAAGTAATTTTTTCTGTCCCACTTGGTAAACCGCGATATTTCGCAGTTCGTGACATATCCTGCTCTTATGATATATTCCACCGCGGTGTGGTTCAGTATAGGGAGGGTTCCCGGAAGTCCCGAGCATACAGGGCAGCAGCGTGAGTTCGGTTCTCCGCCGAATTCTGCCGAGCAGGTGCAGAATATTTTCGATTTTGTAAGGAGCTCGGCGTGTATTTCCAGACCGATTGTCGGGTATAAGTTGGACATTGTTTCCGCGCTCCTTTCTTATAATGTACAGCGAACGGGCGAGAATGTTCTCTCGAACGCGTCCGCGGTCTGAATTATCGTTGCTTCGTCGAATCGCTTGCCGACTATCGACATTCCTATCGGCATACCTGCCGCATTATAGCCGCAGGTCGTATTTATCGCCGGAAGTCCTGCAATGTTCACCGTTACGGTGCATATATCCGCGGTGTACATCTTGACCGGGTCGTTGTCCTGTGCGCCGATCTTGTATGCAACACTCGGGGCGGTTGGAGTCAGTATAACGTCCGCCTTATCGAAAACGGCGTTGTATTCGGCGATTATCTGCTGTTTGAGTGCGAGAGCCTTGCGGTAGTATGCGTCGTAGTAGCCGCTTGAAAGTGCGTAGTTTCCGAGAAGTATGCGGCGCTTTACCTCTGCGCCGAAACCGCGGTTGCGGCTGTCGCGTATCATCTCATCAAAGCTGTGACCTTCGCCGCGCAGACCGTATTTTATGCCGTCGTAGCGGGAAAGGTTTGAAGCCGCCTCCGCCGACGATATGAGGTAGTAAGCCTGTACCGCGTAACGAAGCGTGCTTATCGAGCAGTCAACAAGTTCTGCCCCCATTTTCTCGTATTCGTGAGCGGCGTTCATCACCGCATTCTTTACCTCTTCATCAACAGCTTCGCCGTAGAATTCCTTAGGTATCGCGATCTTCATTCCGGAAATGCCCTGTCCGAGCTTTTCGTTGAAATCGGTGAACGGAACGTTTCTGCTGGTCGCGTCGTGCGGATCTGCTCCCGCTATCGCGTTCAGTATCAGTCCGCAGTCCTCTGCGCTTCTCGCTATCGGACCTATCTGGTCAAGCGAGCTTGCGAACGCCACGAGACCGTATCTCGAAACGCGCCCGTAGGTGGGCTTTAAGCCGGTAACTCCGCAGAACGACGCAGGCTGGCGGATAGAACCGCCGGTGTCGCTTCCGAGAGCCGCTGCGCAGAAACCTGCGGAGACTGCCGCCGCAGAGCCGCCGGACGAGCCGCCGGGGACGCAGTCGGTGTTATACGGGTTCTTTGTCTTTGCGAAAGCGCTTGTCTGGGTCGAGCCGCCCATTGCGAACTCGTCCATTGATACCTTGCCAAGAAGGGTGTAGTCCTCGGCGATGAGCTTTTCCACCGCGGTAGCGTTATACGGCGGGATGAAATTGCCGAGCATATTCGATGAGCAGGTAGTGCGTATGCCGTCTGTGCAGAGATTGTCTTTGAGCGCGAGCGGGATACCGGTGAGCGGAGCGGCGTTACCTGCATCTATTCGCTTCTGAGCCGCTTCGGCGTTCTTCATTGCTTCATCTTCGGTGACGGTGATGAACGAAAGCACTTTGCCGTCGTTTTTCTTTATCTCGGAGAGGAACTCCGAAGCCGCTTCCTTAGCGCCGATCTCTTTGCTGTCGAGCATTTTGCGGAGCTTTGCGGCGGTGATATTTTTAAGATCCATAGCTTAAGCCCTCCCGTTATTCCATCATCTTCGGCACGACATAGCAGTTGTCGCGCGGCGAAGTGTTCTGCTGGAGCTTTTCTGTCGGGAAAGACGGGGCGGGAATATCCTCTCGCAGGTCGCCGTAGCCTATCTCGTTATGGTCTTTGGTATCATCGTATGTTATATCATACTCTTTTATCGTGTCCATAAGCTCTATTATGTCCGTCATCTGACCGAGCATTTCTTTCTGCTCGTCTTCGGTGAAGTTGAGCCTGGACAGTGCACAGATATGGTCAAGAGTCGCAATATCCATATTTTACCTGTTCCTTTCTCAAAATATACATTATCCAATATATTATACTATAAAATAAGTAATAATGCAAGAGTTTTTGAGAGATTTTTCGCGCCGTCGGGAATTATCCGGCTAAATCGCAGGATATTTCCCGTTTTTATGCAATAAAACCGCATTGTACCCCCGTCTGTGCGGAAATACAATGCGGCCGGTTTATTTATCTATAAGAATATCTTCCCAGTTTTCAGGGAAACCGATATAAGAGAGGTCTATGACCTCGCTGTACTCGGCGATGAGAAGTGTAAGCTTCGCTGCAAATGCCGTGTTCCATACATCGCTGCGCGGATAGAGCTTCTTTAGCACGATTATGTAGTCAAACAGCGTGTTCGACATAGTCCGGTCCATATCCGGCGGACATTTCGGCACGCTTGACAGCTCGTTCGCGTACAGTCGGTTGTAGTGTGCGCACTGATTACGGAGCTCGGAGAGGCAGTTAAGCCAGTTCTCGACGCAGCGGTAAGGCATATCGAACGCAGCTTCCGCTATTGCGCGCTTGTCCTCGACCTTCATATCACTGTAGAATGTGTTGAGAGCGCCGAAGCTGAACAGCTCCATGATTACCCAGAGCGGGAAAGCACCGCCGTACTTCTTGATGTGGTGGGTTACAAGCTGTTCGCCGGTGTTGTTTTCGATCATACGGTCGATCTTTTTGAGGAAAGCCTTGTGGTTGTGCTTTGCATCAAAGCTCGATTCGTTCAGATAGCCGAGAGCGCCGTATTTGAGTGCGTGGTAGTTCGAGATGTTCGCGCGCATAGTTATCTCGACTTCTTCGAGCGCAAGCAGCAGCAGCGAGCGCATAAGCCGGTCAAAGTCGTATATGTGCATAACTACTTCAAAGCTCGTTCCTTCGCGGTAGTGGCTTTTCGTTTCGAGGAATATTGCGAAATAGTGCGCAAGACGGTAATAATTTATATTTGACAGCGCGCAGACAGCGTGATCCATATCCTCGATGATACACCCTCTGCTTTTAAGCTTTTCTATCTGATCTTCGACGGTCGCAGGACTTTTGACCTGTCTGTACTTTGTTTCGGGCGGTTTTCTGCGCTGCTCGGCGAAGCCTTGTCTGTCCGTCTCGCCGGTGCCGTATCCGCCGCGCCTGTGGTCATTACTGTATGCCATATATATTTATCCTTTCGTGAAGGTGATGATGTCATAAGGAACCTTACAAGCTACAGGACGTAGTAAAGAAGGCTTCCGGATCGTCGCAAGGAAGCGGCGATAAAAGAAAGCTTCCAAACTACAGGATGTAGTAAAGAAGGTTTCCAAAAGCGTGCAGGAAGCACGCATAAAAGGAACCTTCGTAAGAGCCGGTCTCTGTTATCATTATATTACTTTTCGGGCGCTGTGTCAATCGGCACTGAAAATAATTGATATGAATGTGTGCATAATGCGAAAAAAGTAGTGACAAATGAAAGAAAATGTGCTATAATATAATCAACATAGGGCGAAGAAGCATTCCTTCGCTCCTCCAACATTACGAAAGGATGAGCCGATGAATTACGAAAAGTCATGCGGCGCTGTCGTTTACAGGAAATTTCACGGCAATACGGAGATACTCCTTATCAGACATATCAAATCGGGTTACTGGTCTTTCCCGAAGGGTCATGTCGAAAAAGGCGAGACCGAGGTCGAAACTGCGACAAGAGAAATAAAAGAGGAGACCAATATCGATGTCCTGATCGACAGCGGTTTTCGCGAAACGGTCACTTTCAGCCCCAGGCGGGATACGAGCAAGACCGTTGTGTATTTTGTCGCAAAGGCGATAAGCCGTGACGCGAAGCCCCAGCTCGACGAGATCTCCGAGATGAAGTGGATGGAGATAGGTCAGGCGGTCTCGCATCTTACATACGAAAACGACAAGATCATAGCGCATAAAGCCAGAGCGTTCATAGCTCTGATGAAATGAAGCTTTGCCCCGCTCCGACCGGACAGACCCGGACGAAACGGGGTATTAAGCTTTTTATATGATTTTTATAAAAATTTTTTTAAAAATCAACATAAAACAGGTGACAAAACGGAAAAAATATGTTATAATGTACGGTATAGATAATTATTTAACATTTTTATGAGAAAGAAGGTGTCTTTGTGCAGGCCGATGCCTCCATGATGAAAATTAAAGTCGAAGAGCTCGAATCGGGTATGGTCACGGCAGACAACGTTATTGAACCCGGCACAGACAGAATACTGCTCCTTAAAGACACCGTTCTCGACAGCGTAATGATCTTCAACCTCAAGGAGCGCTATAACGTCAACGATGTCTGGATAAAGACTGCGTTCAGCGCTTCGACGGTAGCCGAAGAAATGCGCGCCGAGATAAATATCCATCAGTCGCTGAATACCCTCAAAAGCGTTTTCGGGTCGGACGATGAAAAGCCGATCACCGAATTCACAAAAGAAGCGTCGGAACAGATCACCAATGTCACCAACGAGCTTATCACAAGCCTTTACGCAGATGATAACATCCTGCTTAAAATGCACCAGCTCCAGTCCTACGACGATTACACCTATAAACACTGTCTGCGTGTCGCAATGATGTCAGTCACCATAGGTAAGAGCCTCGGTCTGCCGCGCAACAGAATGCACGACCTTTGCGAAGCGGCACTTCTTCATGACCTCGGAAAGCGCACAATAGATGTTGGTATAATCCGCAAGCCCGGCCGTCTTACAGACGACGAGTTCGCGGCGATAAAGAAGCATCCCCAGAACGGTTATCTGCTGCTTCGTAAAAACGGCGGATATACCGAAGAAGTAATGAACGCAGTGCTCATGCACCACGAGAAGTTCGACGGAAGCGGCTACCCACTTAAGCTGAAGGGCGAGCAGATAACCTATCTCGCAAGGATAATCACGGTCGCAGACGTTTATGACGCACTTACTTCCAACCGTCCGTACAGACAGCCGTGGAGCGTCGCAGAAGCGGAAGAGTTCATGATGGGTGGTGCTAACACGCACTTCGATTATGACATCATAACGGCGTTCCTCGCAGCTTTCGCCCCGTACCCCGTCGGCGAAAAGGTTATGCTCAGCGACGGACGCAAGGCTGTCGTTGTCAGCAACAACACCAACGTGCTCCGTCCCGTAATAAAGATAGAGAGCGAGAACGGAGATGGCGAAACGATAGACCTTTACAATAATTTCAAATACCTTACGCTTTCGATAAAGTCCGTCATAAAAGGCGAGACGATAGAATAAACCGGTAGATCACTGCACACGGTCTCACAGCTTAAGGCACAGGACCGCAGAGCAGGTTTATGAACAAGCCGTTTCACACAAAAAGCCAACATATATAATGAAAGGAACAAAAGACAATGGCAAAAGTAGTTAAATTCGGAGGAAGCTCACTTGCGGACGCGAACCAGTTCCGGAAGGTAGCCGACATCATCAGGAGCGACAAGGAGCGCAGATACGTTGTACCAAGCGCACCGGGCAAGCGCTTTTCCGATGACACAAAGGTCACGGATATGCTCTATAAGTGCTATGACGATGTATGCGGCGGCGCCAACGCTGTAGCGGCATTTCTCCCTATCGCGGACAGATACAACGGCATAATAAGCGACCTCGGACTTACTATCTCGCTCGACAGAGAGTATGAGGAGATAACAGACAACTTCACAAAGCGTGTCGGACGTGATTACGCCGCGAGCCGCGGAGAATACCTCAATGGCATTATACTTGCGAATTACCTCGGATTTAACTTTGTTGACGCGGCAAAAGGCATTTTCTTCAAGGCAAACGGCGAATTTGATGCCGAGCTTACAGACGCTACTCTCGCATCTATCCTCGAAGGATATGACTGCGCGGTCATTCCGGGCTTCTACGGCGCGAACCCCGACGGCTCTATCCGTACATTCTCCCGCGGAGGAAGCGACTTCACAGGCTCGGTAGTAGCAAAAGCCATCGGTGCGGAGCTTTATGAGAACTGGACAGACGTTCCCGGTTTCGCGATAGCTGACCCCCGTATCGTCAAGAACCCCAAGTTCATAGATGTCATAACTTACCGTGAGCTCCGTGAGCTTTCATACATGGGTGCTACGGTACTGCATCAGGACGCTATCTTCCCCGTAAGAAACGCGAAGATACCGATAAATATCAAGAACACCAATGACCCGTCGGCAAAAGGCACCATGATCGTACCCGAGGCTCCCGAGGGAAAGAACGAGCATATCATCACCGGTATCGCGGGCAAGAAGAATTTCTCCGCAGTCGCTATCGAAAAGGACGAGATGAACGGTGAGATCGGCTTCCTTCGCCGCATCCTCACGCTCATGGACGTTGAGAAGATAAACTTCGAGCATATCCCGACCGGTATTGACACGATGACGCTCATCGTTGACACCGACGACTTAAAGAAGCACCCGAATTTTGCAGAGCGTGTAAAGGAAGTCTCGAACCCGAACCACATCGAGATAGAAGATCATCTTGCGCTCATAGCCGTAGTCGGTCGCGGAATGAAAGCCACAAAGGGTACCGCTACCCGTATTTTCGCGGCGCTTTCTCATGCGAATATCAACATAAAGATGATAGATCAGGGTTCTTCCGAGCTCAACATCATCATCGGCATACACGAGGACGACTTCGATGAGGCTATCCGCGTGATCTACAACATGTTCATGCTTCAGGAATAAAACATAAAGCGCATTACCCCCGCAAAAGCGGGGGTAATGCTTAGTAACCGCGGTGCTGCCGCAAGGAGAACGGAATGAAGATAGAAAACATCAAAGTTTACGACATAGAAGAATGCTTCAAAGCGAGCAAATACCCTATGGCAGTTGATACCGACGCGGTGAACGGCGAGATCACCGACCGCATAATAAGCCTTGCGCAATCCGGCAAGGGCGAGGGTCACGACCAGTTCATGACCGGCATACGCGTGGCGTTCGATCTTACGTTCACAGTAAAGGCGTGGACAGAGGCGGAAAGATACCGCTTCCTTGAATTCGTGTCGAGCCAGTCCACCATGCACCGCATTGCGAAATTCGACCTGTCAAAGCAGTACTGCAAGTACGTTGACCCGCGTATGATAGAGATAATGAATGAGCTCAAAGACCGCTATAACGAAACGCAGGACCCCGAGGACTATCTGCGTCTGCTGTACAGTAATCCATGCGGGTTCGAGCTTACGGCACGGCTTACCACGAATTACCGTGCGCTCAAGACGATTTACGCGCAGAGAAAGAACCACCGACTTCCTGAGTGGAGAGAGTTCTGCAAGGAGATCGAGAAGCTTCCTTATGCTATGGAGCTTATAGTAGGCAAACAGCAGTGAACGCAAGCGTAACTCTGTTCCACGTCTGATATTGAACAAATAAACGAACCGATAGATGTACTCTATCGGTTCGTTCTTTTATCTATCGGATATTTGTTTTACGATACGTCCGGAAGGAAACGGCGTGACAGCGCTTATTTTATCACTGCTCCCGGATAGTAGAAGTTAAGTATCTGGTCGTAGGTGTAACCGTACTTGGAAGCAAGGATATTCGCGCCGTGCTGGCTGAATCCTACGCAGTGCCCGTAGCCGTAGGTCGTGATCGTGAACTCATCGTTCGCCGCGTCGTACTCTATGTCGAATGAAGCCGAGCGAATATCATAGTCCATGATCTTTTCGCGGAACACGCGCCCGGTTATGTTAACATCACGGGTACCGTTGTTGTACTTTGTCTGACCGCCTATCGACATCTGTCCGACGAACACGCCGTCGGTGTACGACTCGATCTTTAACCATTCCGACGGGTCGCCGGTAAGCTCTATACCGGTCGATTTGCTGACATAATTCTTTATCTCGTCGGACGAGAACTTGACTTTGCGGCCGTAGTTGATGTCGTATTCCTTGTCGATGAAACCGGTGTCTATGCTCTGGAGATAAGGATAATCTATACCCCAGACGTTCTTCGACGAAGCGGTGCGTCCTGCTGTCGAAGCGGAATATACTGCCTGAATAAGCGTTCCGTCGTAGTAGAGCGCCTTGCCAAGCACCTGAGCGACAAGTTTCTTAACGCGCTCGGTCGGGGTGCTCTTCGCTATATAAGCGCGCTGGCCGTTGATATTGTAGTATTTTATATAAGTATAGGTTGCGATCGCCTGTGCTTTTATTGCTTCGTCATCGAAAACGTCGCTTATCTCCGCCATTACAGCTGCAGATACTACATTGAGCGCGGTGTCGCTTACTATCGTTCCGGCAGCATTAACGGTGAATATCTCATTGGAAGCGTCGGTCGCGGGTATTTCATCCTCCGGCTCGGGAGCCGCGGTGGTGGTAGTAGTTTCTTCGACCGTTGTTGTGGTCTCGGCTTCACTTGTCGAAACTATGGTGAGATCGCCGTCGAGATCGTCCTCGGGAGGTTCGGTGTCCTCATCTTCGATATCCTCGGCATCTTCCTCGTCCTCTTCTTCACTGTACGCAGGTACGGTGGTCGTCTCGGGCGCGGCAGTTGTCGTTACTGCGGTTGTCGCTGCGGTAGTTGTTTCCGCAGTAGTCGCCGCCGTAGTTGTTTCGGTGGTCTCCGCCGGCGCGGTTGTCGTAGTTGTTTTCGGGACGGTGTAATCGAGGTCGTCACCGCTCATGACGAAGTCCGCCGTCTGTGCGGGAGTAGTCGTGACCGTTGTGTCCTCATCGGGTATAAGCAGCATCGTTTCCGTGCGGGTATAATCCGCAAGCCGCGGTTTCTGTGCGTTCAGCACGACGAGCTCGGTGGCGTAGGTATATACCGCTTTGCCTTCTTCGTCGACTCCGGAAGTCACCGCGGGAGCTGAAATTCTTGTTTCCGGCTCCGGTTTTTCGGTTCCGAGGCTCACGTCTATGCTTTCGACCGTCTGCATTATCCCGAACAGGAATATGTAAATACAGATTATCATAAGAGAAACAGCGATCTTGATCAATGATCCTTTTCCCGTAATCTCGCCCCCTTATCTTGTTTCCGGCTGCTCCGCCTGCGGCGCGCAGCTTCACAGGAAATGTCCGCGTCAGTCGTTATAGCCCTTGAAATCCTTTATATAAGCAGGATCCCACTTTCTTCCCGCCCATTCGCAGGCATAGTTCTTGTAGTATGCGTCGAACATCTTGCGCTTTACATTGTTGTTCTCGTCGAAACCGGAATTGTCTATGAACTTCGATGTGTCGAGTTCGAGAGACTCGTTGTCGCGCACTTTTCTTGCCATTACGACAAGGCGCATATCGCTGAACATCGAGAAATCACAGGTCGAGAGAGTAAGTATCTCGTCGCCGTATTCAAGATCGACACCGGTATAGAAGTAGCTTCTGTCGAGACACTCGGCGATATAGTTGTCGAACTGTGTCTTTGACTTGAAATATACCGTGTTCCAGTAGTCGAAGACCTCGCCGTGCTGTTCATTGGTATTCGTGAGGAATACCGCGAATACGAAGTATTTGTTGCGCTTATAGAGCGTGTCGAAGTTGATGAGATAGTTGCGCTTTAAGAAGTCCATTCCCTCCTTGCGGTAGTGCGAAAGGGGCTGGAAGTAGTTGTTTGTGATAAGGTTATGACCGTAGAGAAGCAGGTTATGCGGCATCTCCGTGGCGGTTATCTTACCCTGATAGTCGGCGAAGATCGTGCCGTTCTCGTTGGGGCCTTTGTCGAAGGTGTGCTTTAAATAGTATTCATTGTCGGTGGTCTGTACCACTGGCATCTGGATATACGGATAAAGCTCTATCCAGCCGACAAAGTCGTTGTTGCGCTCATAGAAGGGCGCGTAATCCGCGAGAACTTCGACCTTATTCTCGGTCTCGCCGCCGGACGGCTTATCGCTGTCGTCTGTGTCGTTCATTATTATCGTTACTACATCATCGTCCGCATTCTCGATCTTCTGCTCAGCGTAGCTCTGTACTTCCTCGGTGTTTCTCTGGTCACGCAGGACGTAGAAGTCGAGCATGATGAAACCTGCGGTGAACAGGACTATTATTGAGACGAGCAAAACGATCTTGCGTATAGCTTCGCCCGTTGTGTCACCTTTCCACGGGAGTATCCCGCTGAAAAAGGACTCTACCGCGCCCATTTTCTTGCGCTTTTTAGGCGGGCGGCGCTTTGATGTGTTTTTTCTTGGTGTGAGTTCAAGCTCGGGCATTTATATCAGTCATCCTCCGAAGTATCAGTCGAAGCCTCTGTTGTATCGGTCGCAGCATGGGTCTTACGGTATTCTTCATACCCCTTTATTTTCAGGTGGAACTTTGATGTATCGGTGCTTTCGGTGTCCGCATCCCAGTTTCTGCCCTTCCATTCGCCGCCGTTGACCTGATAGTAATATTTGAAGTAGAGCGGGTCGGGGTTTATGACAGCCTTTGAGGTATCGACCTCGGGGCTCTCGCCGTCGCGGACGCGCCTTGCGAACACGACAAATCTCGTGTCGGCGTTCTCCTTGCCGAGAGGATAATAACAGGTCGAGAGTGTGAGTATCTCGTCGCCGTATTCAAGATCGACATCGGTATAGAACTGGCTTCTGTCCATTATAGCTTCTATGTACTCGTAGAACTGATCCTCGTTCTTGATCGTTCTGCGCTTGTAGTACTTGAATACGGTGCCGTTCTTTGTCTGGGTGTTGACGAACATAGCCGCGAATACCTTATATGTACCTTTTTCCCAGATAGTGTCAAAGGTTATCGTCGGTGCGGCAAGGTACTGGCTTATGCCCTGACCTGCCTTGTACCATGTGCAGTATCTTGTCAGTTTCGCGAAACTCTTTCCGGAAGCCATATTATGTCCGTAAAGGATAGTGTTTGCGGGACGTGTGCGGGTCGTGAATTTGCACTTATAGTCGGCATAGATCGCGCCCTCCTTGACTACACGGTCGAGGAAGTCGTGGGTAAGGAAGTATTTGTTGTCGTCGTACTGTACGACAGGCTCGCTTATATCCGTCTCGTTCGGGATATAAATGTTTATCCAGCCTATCATATTATCGTTTATGGATTTATATTCGTCGAATGTTTTCGGATCGTGTCCGAGAGCGTTCAGAGCGTTTTTTACCTTCTGGCACTGCTCTTCGGAGTCATAGCTCGCTGCGCTTAATGTGTCCGCACTGAGCCCCGTGAACTGACCCCACGAATCCTCGGGGACCTCATCGGTCATTACCGGAAGCGGCGGGGGAGTAGTGGTCGTTGTCGTTGTTACGAGAGGCGCGGTGGTCGTCGCGGCAGTCGTGGTGGATTCGACAGGCGCTTCCGTTACCGACTCGGACGTTTCCTGAGCCGAATTATCGCCGCAGGAAGCGCTTGATGCGATCAGACCGGCTATTGCGGCAGCGGCAGCGATTTTTCTTAATTTGCTTTTTACTGACATAATTATCTTTCCTTTGGGTATTTATTGCTTATCGGGCATTCGTGCCCGTGTTTATACTGCATTATTCCGAATAGCTCAGAAGCTTTGAGCTGTCCCATGCACGGCCGCCCCATGAACCGCCTTCAACGCGGTACTGGTACGAGAACTTGAGCGGGTCGGGGTTGCGCTGTGCGGCGGAAACATCGACCGACGGATCCTCGCCGTCGCGGACTTTTCTCGCGAACACCGCTACACGGGTATCGGCTTTTTCCTTGCCGTAGGGGTAGTAGCAGGTCGAGAGTGTGAGGAGATGGTCACCGTATTTAAGGTCAACATCCGTCCAGATCACGCTTCTGTCCATTATATCGAGTATGAAGTTGTTGAACGACTTTTCGTTCTTGAAGTCGCGGGCGTTCAGGTAAGGATATACCTCGCCGAGCTCGTCCTGGGTATTGAACAGTACACACGCGAATACTTTCCATTCCGCGTCGTCGTAAAGTGTGTTGAATTTTATAGTCGGGTGGTCACGGTAGAATTTCATAGGGTCATTCGTCTCGCCCTTCGGCACACCGCCGTCGTAGTATCTCGACAGCTTTGCGAACATAGTGTCGCCGTTCCACATATTGTGGCCGTATAATATCGTATTTGCCGAAAGCTTGCCGTTGTCGAACTTGTTGCGGTAGTCCGCGAATATTGCACCACGCTGGGTGGTCTGCTTTAAGAAGTTGTGTGTGAGGTAGTAGTCATTATCTGCCGCCTGCATTACCGGATAGTTTATGTTGACTATCGGGTCGTCCTCGCTTCCGAGGCTTATCCAGCCCACAATATCGGGGTTCTGGGAGTAAAGTCCGAGGAAGTCCACCTGGATTCCGGGTTTTTCGGACTCGATATTCTTTATGTCATCGTCGGTGAGGTTCAGCTCTTTCTTGATCTTTTCCTTTACCTCTTCTTCGACCTGAACGCTGGATTTGTCCTGTTCGACGGGCTTGTACATTTCTTCGACCTTTTTATCGACTTCGATCTTCTGGTACTCCTCGTTTATGATGTCATAAACTACCGAGCCGCCCGTTATCGCGAATGCCACGACTGCGACATCAAAGATGATCTTTCTGACCGATTCGGCAACACCGTCGCCCTTCATCGGGAATATAGCATGGGCTGCGCGGACAAAGAAATTCGGTTTTTTTGCCTTTGTTTCGCCGTCGTCGTTATATACTATCTTCTTTTTGCCGGTCTGGCGGCGTCTTGTGTCGGGAATATCGTCGTCGTCGCTGTCGTCATCAAAGAAGCTCGCCGTTATATAGCTGTCACCGCCGGCTTCCTTTTCAACCGGCATTTCGTATTTTTTCTCATGGTGCGCCGTGCCTGTTTTCCTGTGAGGTCTTTTTGCAAAGCCTGCCATAACTGTCTCCTTAATTTCTTGTATTTATCTGAATATCTTCCTTTATCTTTTCAAGCACCGTTTCAAGTGCCGTAAGTGCTGTTTCATATCGTACCGCTTCGCGGCCGTTTGCTGCTTCCGGAAATTTTTCGCCGGTAAACAGGTATCTCTTCGCGGACGTCCCCGTCTTTGTCGAACAGCCGATATAAACCGTTCCGACAGGTTTTTCCGGAGTTCCGCCGGTTGGCCCCGCTATTCCGGTGACCGAAACGGCTATATCCGCCCCCGCGAGCTTACGGACACCCTCTGCCATCTGTACGGCGGTCTCTTCTGACACCGCGCCGACGCTTGCGAGAGTTTCCGCCCAAACGCCGAGAAGTTTCATTTTTGCTTCGTTTGCATAGGTGCATACGCCGAACCCGAAAACATCCGACGAGCCGGACACCGAGGTGATCTCCGCCGAGATGAGCCCGCCTGTGCAGCTTTCCGCTGTTGCAAGCGTAACTCCCCGTTCTTTTAGTAATTGTACTACATTCTCTGCTGCTTTGTCAAGTTTTGTAACCATATTGTAATAATTTAACGTGTAAAAACAGTGAAGATTTCCAAAGAATAATCTAAAATCTGTAAAGTCGTAATGTCTGCGGCTTAAAGCTTAAAATCCTTTATTTCTATTCCCGCTATAGCCTTCTCGATAAGCGGTTCGAAGTCAAATCGCGCTTCCGCGGCTTCGACCTCGGCGATCACCGGCTTTGTGCGCGGGTGCTTCGGCGTGAATACCGTACAGCAGTCCTCATAAGGCTGGATAGATGTCTCGAACGTCCCGATCTTCCGCGCGATCTCGGTGATCTCCTTCTTGTCCATGCCTATGACGGGACGGAATACCGGATATTCCGCGACCTTGTCGGTACATCCGAGCGCCATGATCGTCTGGCTTGCTACCTGACCGACGCTTTCGCCCGTGATTATAGCCTTGTAGTCGTGCGCAGCGCACATACGGTTTGTTATCTTTATCATAAGCCTGCGCATAATGACCGTGAAATATTCCTCAGGACAGTTATCGCGCAGTGCTTCCTGTATCTCCGTGAACGGTACTATATAAAAACGTATGTCTCCGCAGTACGGCACGAGTTCCTCGCACAGTTCCTCGACTTTCATCAGAGCACGCTCTGATGTGTACGGCGGGCTCTGGAAGTGTATCGCGTCAACACCGATGCCGCGCTTCGCCATCATATATGCTGCAACGGGGCTGTCGATACCGCCGGACAGGAGCAGTAAAGCCGTGCCGCTGCTTCCGACGGGGATACCGCCGACCGCTATGATGCGCTTTGCGCTCAGATATGCGTTGGTGTCGCGTATCTCGCATTTTACCGTAACGTCAGGCTCGTGCACATCCACCGTAAGATGCGGGTAGGCTTCGAGTATCGCCGCGCCGAGCTCGACCTGTATCTCCGGTGAACGCAGCGGGAAGCGCTTGTCCGAGCGTTTTGCCTCGACCTTGAAAGTCTTTGCCGCGCCGAGGACTTCCTCAAGATACGGCATACCCTGTTTTACTATCTCATCGAAATCCTTCGGGAGCACCGCCGCGCGCTGTACAGCCGCCACGCCGAACGATTTTGTGACCCATTCTATCGCCTTTTCTATGTCCGCGTCGTCATTCTCCGGCGCGATATAGATCGTGGACTGGTTACGGGTGATCTTGAAATCCCCGCAGTTCTTTATCCTTCGCTTGATATTTCTGACGAGAAGGTCTTCAAAGGTGTTTTTGTTCAAGCCTTTGAGCGCAATCTCGCCGTATTTTGCCATTATTACTTCCTGCATTAATCTGTCTCCGTTTTGTATTTTTTAAAGCTTTTTGGGACGGGGGAGTTTGAGGGGGAGCCCCTTTTCCGCGGAAAAGGGGCTTTCCCTCATGCGCGTCAGCGCTGTCTCAAGCGTCAGCGCCTGAACCTCGTTATCCCGTCTGCTATCCCCTCAACGAGCGTTTCTATATCGCTCTCTGTCGTGAACGGCGAAAAGCTAACGCGTATCGCGCTGTCCGCGTCCTTGTCGGGCACTCCGAATTCTGCCAATACTCCGCTCGTCTTGCCCTTTGAGCAGGCGGAACCGCTCGATACATATATTTCCCGTTCTTCGAGGAAGTGAAGCATTATCTCGCTTCTTACGCCCCGTACCGAGAAATTCAGTATATTCTTCGCGTTTCCGTAGCTGTTTATCCTTATATCCGGCAGCTCCGAGAGCCGCTTTTCAAGCATACCGTTCAGCTCCGCGTATTTTCCCGCGAAGTCCGGATAGCTTCTTACTGCTTCGGCGAACCCCGCTATCATATCAACGGGCTCAGTGCCGGAGCGGATACCGCCCTGCTGACCGCCGCCGTAAAGAAGCGGCTCGAAGCGTATTCCTTTTGCCATGTACAGCGCGCCTATCCCCTTGGGTCCGTGTATCTTATGGGCGGAAAGGCTTATAAGATCGGCTCTGAGCGTCTTTGACGGGAGTTTGCAGAATCCTTGTACCGCGTCACAGTGTACTGTGGTTTTCGGGTTTTTGCGCTTTACGGCGCTGTATATCTTTGAAAGGTCGGTTATGAAACCGGTCTCGTTGTTGACCCACATTACGCTTACCATGAGCGTATCGCCGTCAACAGCGTCGATGATGCGCTGTTCATAGTCCTGTGGCTCGTCACGCTTCGGCGGCTTTACGCGGACTATCTCGAAACCAGCCTTTTCGAGCTCACGGAGCGGGTTTTCAACGCTCGGGTGCTCAAAAGAAGTGGTAACTATGCGCTTACCGTCGTGTTTATGCGCTTTCGGGATACCGGCTATGACGGTGTTGCTGCTTTCTGTCGCGCCGGAAGAGAAGATGATGTTTCCGTCAAGTCCGAGCCGGTTTAGTATTGTGTTTTTTGCGTCTTTTATGACTTTTTCGGCATTTATGCCCATTTTATGCAGGGACGAAGCGTTACCGAAGTTCTGCGCCATATTCTCCGAAACAGCCTTTATGACGCTGTCAAACGGGCGTGTCGTCGCCGAATTGTCGAGATATATCATAAATTATCACCATATATTGGAATATATTCTTATTTATTATACCACATATTGTAAAAAAAAGAAATAGAATATTACAAAAAAATATGCACAAAATTATCGTTGAGAAAGTGCGGATACGCACTTTGATGTCAAAAACCGAAAGGATAATAAAAATGGCAAATGTAACAATGTCAAGACGGGCGCTTGCGAGACTCATGATATTCCCGCTCGCGATAATACTTGTGCTCGCGGTATTTGCGGTAAACAACGGGAACCGCGCAGCAAAAGCCGAGAGGGCAGTTGAAAACAGCTATATGCACGCAGTCGAGGAGCTTTCGCTCGGGCTTGACAACATAAAGAACAACTTACAGAAAGGTATGTACACGAACAGCATCTCGATGCTATCAGACCTTTCCGAGAAACTGTGCAGTGACGCTTCAAACGCAAAAAACTCGCTGTCGCGGCTGCCCGTTGACGAGCTTGACCTTACCGATGCGTACAAATTCCTGTCGCAGGTCGGCAACTACTCAAAAGCTCTCGCCGAGAAATGCGCAGAGGGCGGAAGTCTCTCCGCCGATGAGAAAAAGAACATCGCTGCGCTCTACGCTTACGCGACACAGCTCAGCGGCAATATGTGGGAGATCGAGCAAAAGATCGAAAACGGCAGGATAACGCTCGCGGATGTTGAATACTCGGCATCGCAGCTTGAAGCGGGCGATCCCGTAAGCGTAACGAACGGCTTTACGGACTTCTCGGTGAGCGACACGAGCTTTCCGACGCTGATATACGACGGCCCGTATTCCGACCATATCATGGAGAAGAAGCCGATAATGCTCGAAAACAAGGCCGCTATTGATGTGAGCGAAGCGCTCCGGCTTGCGAAAAGGCTTTCGGACAGCAGTGAGCTTAAGCTTCTCACACAGGAGGACGGGAAGATGCCGTCCTATGTGTTCGCAGACGATAGCCACACTATTGCGGTAACAAAGGCGGGCGGAATGTACTCTTATATGCTCTCTACCCGCAAGACCGGCAAGCAGACAATAACTGCCAGGGAAGCCGTAAACCGCGCTAAGGACTATCTCTCCGAGCTCGGCATACGCGGACTTACGGACTCATACTATGAGATACGCAACGGTATCTGTGTGGTTAACCTTGCCGCGGAGCAGAACGGCGTGACTATGTACACCGATCTGATCAAGGTTGGTGTCGCGCTCGACAACGGGGACGTTCTGTCGTTCGATATGCGCGGGTATCTTACGAACCATATTATAAGAGAGCTTCCGCAGCCAAAGATCTCTGCGAAGTTTGCGGAAACGCTTGTTTCCGGCAGCCTCGCGCCCATATCTACGAAGCTCTGTGTTATCCCGTCGAGCGGAATGAACGAGGTATTCTGCTATGAAGTGCGCTGTACCGGCGAACAAGGCGAGAACATTCTCGTCTATCTCAATGCCGAGACCGGCAGGGAAGAGCAGATTCTGATCCTTAAGATCGGCCGCGGAGGCGTGCTCACGGTCTGAACGAACAAATTTCGTTCAGACCGTTCAGGGGGAGAGAGGAAACCTTTCTTGAAGCTAAATAGTGTGCGAGAAGTTTTCTGAAAATTATTGTAAAGGCAAGCTCAAAACAGATATTATAAAGTATAAGCCTTGACATAACGGAGGAAAACATTTATGGAAACTATTATAAGTAAGCTCTACTACGGCGAACTTTGCCCAAGTAAGAAACCAGCGCCCAACACCAAGCGCTGTATTGAGAACAGAGCAATCATTTGCGACACCGAGGAAAAACTTATTGAGCAATTCCCGAAATGTAAGGAACTGCTTGACACATACTCGGACGCACTTCACGTTGAAGCCCAGCTTGAATGTGAGGCGGACTTTGCGCGAGGTTTCAGACTCGGTGCTCTGCTTACGGCAGGATGCCGTACAGAAGGTTTACAAAAGCGCGCACGATGCGCGCACATAAGAAACATTCAAAATGCTTGATGTAATGACAACCGAATAACAAAGTGACCGGCTGAGTATCAATGCTCAGCCGGTTTGTTTTATGTGGTGTTATTCTGTTGTTTCAGGGGCTTCCGCAACATCATCGAGTACGAACGTCTCGCCGCAGAATGTAAGAGAATATACATCGTTAAAGTCAACAGGCTCGTCGAATGCACCAAATAACATCTGCCGGTCATCGACGCTGCTGTCATCTCCAGCAGCGTCATAGCCGCTGTACCATACCGTTCCGTCCTTTCTGACCACAATAAGCTGATTATGCAGAGATTTGAGATAATAGTCGCTTCCCGACTGTTCCATTTTGAAGCCATACGGCGATATAATTATATCGCGCGTGCCGTATTCCTCGCTTTCGGTATGGAACGTGCGGGTATATCCTGTATTATTATCCACAATCCCACCGTACTCTATATATCCCACGGTGCGGTTTGTATCAGAGGAATCGTCCCATATTCTTCCTGTATGGAACTGTCCGTTTTCGGGAAGCACTGTGAAATAGGTATAGCCTACATCGCAGCCTTTATCATCGGACTCTGCCGAGAAAGCCGTACCAGTTTCTCCGACAAGCTCGATGCCGGTGATCATGAAAACGTGATCGTCGGGGTCTGCCGCCATTTTTGCTTTCATTTTATTTGTACTGTAATCGGGGTCATCGGAATGGACAGTTATCTGTGTTTTGAATATAAATCCGTCGTAGTGCATATAGTCGATGTGTGCGGTCGCACCGTCATCGAGTTTGAAGCTGTCGCCGGCGCTGAGCTTCGGTATTTCCTCGCCGTACAGTCTGTACTCGTCGAAATAGACCTCCGAGACCTTCGCAGTATCTATCGGCTCATCGAAATAATATGTCAGCCATACAATATTCGAACCGTCGTCCGCAGTTATGATACTGAATCTATGAGCTTCCTTGATCTCTCCGTCATTCATCATCACCCTCATATTTTCATTACCGAAATAATCAAAAGCCTTTGATTGATCTCCGTTTTCCCATATCAGGCGTTCCGTTATGTGAGTGGGCGTGACAAGTAGTTTTGTCATCCATAGCACATAGTCGGGGAAATCTTTATTAAAACGTGCGTAAACATCCTCTCTATCGAGCTTTAACACGCTCTCGGGGTCAAAGTGTACCGTTACCGCGAAGGCTGCATTTTCCGACGTATAGGACTTGTCGGTAAGGTCTGTAAGGTTTTTTCCGAACAATATTCGTGCGATCTCGACGGGCTCATACAGTGCAACTGTCGCATGACAATTTTTTACCATGTTGTTTTCCTTGTCCTCTGTTCCTGCTGTACCGTTGAATACGGCTCCGTTTATACCCATGGGTCTTATGTCCATACGGGTCGTTCCTATTATATCATAGTAGAACGTCACTACCTCGGAATCAAACTCATACCCCGTGAAATGCACTGAACAATCCCCGAGCTCAACTGTCTCGTCCATAGGCACAACGCCGTTGACTGCCTTCCCGACTGCGTCGATTTCTTTAGTCTCGGGCTTTTTGTGGTCGGCATAGACAGTGAAGGGATTGCCGCCGAATTCTGCATATCCTTCCTCGTTAGGCTTGAAATCAACTGTCAGTTTTTCCGTGTACGCTTTAAGCGTTGTCCGATAAATGCAGCTTTGTGTATTATCTGTTTCCGAAATGAGCTCCCCGAAGCCTTCCGCGGCATTTTCCTCGCTGAATATTGCCATCGGCAGGACGGAAGCTAACTTCTCGCCCGATGAAAGCGTACAGTCATCCGCAAATATCACGTCATAATAAACATTCAGCGATTTGCCGTCAAAATCGTATTTTGTGACATTTACCGTGAAGTCATCGTACACGAACGATGCGAGGATGTCATTGTTTTCGGTTGTATCCGCCGAAAGCTGTTCCGTAACATCCTCATGATACCCTGCACCCGCACCCTGCACATCCGGACCTTTCAGCCCGCCGTGCTCATTCAGCCAGTTAAGCCCGAAGACAGCTCCGGTGAGGACTGCGGCTGTTCCCGCAACACCCGCGAACACATTGAGCGCTTTATGTGACTTTTTCGGCTCGGCATATTCCGGAGTGATCTCCGTGAACTTGACTTGCCGTACATTATCGCATTTCTTCATTTTCTTCGCCCTTTCCAATATATCTTTGCAGATAGTTTTGTCATCGGGCAGGTCATGATCTTTCCTTATATCGGAAAACGCTCTGTAAAAGTATTCCTTGATCTCCATATTACATTTTCCTTTCATTTTCAAGAAGTTTCCGAAGCTGTTCCTTACCGCGGGTCAGCCTTGCACGTACAGCAGATTCGCTTACGCAGAGTATCCTTGCTATGTCGGCCACCGTGTATTCCTCAAAGTAGTGCAGATACAGTACTGCGCGGCATTTCCGGCTGACCTTCATAAGTATGGGGATAAGGCGGTTTTCTCCGCTTTTCTCAAGCGGGTCTGTCGTCCTTTCCGAGACACTCTCAAGCGGTTGCGAGAACTTGTGCCAGTGCGAACGCAGCAAGTCTGTGCTCTTGTTTATTGCACATCGTAGCAGCCATGCTTTCAGATGCTCCGTGCTTTCAAAGCTTGTATCGCACAGTAAAAGCTTCAGAAAAACCTCTTGTGCAATATCAAACGCGTCGCTCGGATTTTTGCAGCTGCACAAGGCAACGCCATACACGCTCGAATAGTGCTCACGCACCGCCTTTTCAAGCTCGCTTTCGGTCATTCCTACCCTTCTTTCCTATATTGTCTGAAAGAGCCCTTCAACAGTAATACGATCAAGACACCAAAAATTCTACATTTTGTTTGTAAAAAGTTGATTTTCAGCGATATTACCAACATTATACATCATTTTTGCAGCAAATGCAACAAAAGCGCACGAGTCGGAGCCCGTGCGCTTTTGATGATATGCAGGTCGGTCACGGCTCAATTTCGTATGAAACTCCGTTTGCCGAAAGTGTTATGCTCTGCGCGTTTTCAAAATCCACCGCCGGAAATCTAAACTGTAAATAGCACATATCCTTTATCATAAGGGTGGTAATACCCTCCGAGTCCCGGAAAATGTGTGCAGTGTCAATATCCGGTTTGTATTCCGTTCCGTCAACCGTCAGAACGAACTGCTCGGCGACTTCCATTGCTTTCTCATGTCTGTCAAAAGCCCATACGCCGTTATCATCTATTTCATTCCCGAATGTACCGCAGTCAAGGCTGAAATATGTTTCGTGCGCGCCGAACTCGCTGTAACAGAGGTAGAATACTGTACCGTCGATCTCATAGCCAAGCTTGTCAAACTCATCGGACAAATAATAATATTTTTTCGGCGCTTCCTTGAGCACGTTTTCGGGCAGCGTGAAGCGGAACTGCATTTCGACATCGTGTACCTTTATCCTGCTTGATACTTCCGTCGGGGATATCCCGAAATCATCAAGCTCCTGAAGCCAATAATAGCTGTGGCTTATGATCGCGTTCTCGGGTAAATTGTTGAGCTCGGCGTAATATTCCTCGCTGAAAGCTTTATAGCTGTCGTTATCGCCAAGAGTGTGTATGCTCACGATATCGAACACCGTCTCCTCGCCCTGCGTTACCCAGAGCGGGGGGACGCGCGCGCTGACGTGATACAGCGACGGATCTTCCTCGTCTTTTACGCCCTTGCTGTAGAATAATCCGTAGCTTTCCCGCTTATTCTCGAACTCGTCGGTCCCTATCGTCTGTGCGTAAATGCCGATAATATCGCTTGCCGCGACGATCTCGGGGTCGTTCACCGTGATGTCTATAAGCATCATCGGGTCCTGCGTATCGCCGGCGATACCGAGCAACTTCGCGGTAAAAATGCCCTTTTCGAGAGTCTCACCCATTACGGGATACATCCTTTCCGCGCCGTCGGACGAATTGTCTTCCGCGTAGTTCTCCGCGGTGTAGATATAACCGTCGTCCGCAAGCCGCTTTGTCGCGCTGTCGCCGAAATACTTCGTGAACATTTCCGACAGAAGTCCGAAGCTCACCGCCCCCACGGAAACGGTAAGCGCCGCCGCTGCCGCTATCGAAGCTGCAATTACCGCAGGCTTCTTCATTTTAAATTTCTTCTTTTCCATATTACTCGCCCTTTCTTTAACTATCCGAATGAATCTGTCATCGTCGGGAAGTCGTGCAATACTGTGAGCCTCGTTTATTGAGCTTTCAAATATATTCCTGTAATCCATTGTCGCTTTCATTCCTTTCTTCAAGCAATATCTTTCTTAGCTGCTTCCTGCCTCTGCTCAGCCGTGCCATTACCGCGCTTTCGGTCGTTCCGAGAAGCTTTGCAATCTCCGCGGCAGGGTAGCTCTCGTAATAGTGAAGATAAAGAACTGTCCGTATCTTCGGGCGCAGCTTGTTAAGGAGCTTCAGTATATCGGCATTCTTAACGCTGTCACAATACACTTTGTCTCCCGCTTCCTCAAGCGGGGCGGAAAATTTATACCAATACGAACGCAGAAGGCTTTTGCTCAGGTTTACGGTGCATCTTATGAGCCATGCACGGATATGCTCGTCGCTGTCAAATTCGCCATCGTATTTATACAGCTTCATGAAAACTTCCTGTGCTATATCATCCGCGTCGCTCGGATTTTTCACAAAGCACAACGCTGTTCCGAAAACAGTGCTTCGATACTTGCGCACGCAGTTTTCGAGATCGTTATCCGACACTCCTTCTCACTTCCTTCCGATTCCTGTTTGAAAGATCTTTCATATATAATACGAATGGGAAAGGCAAAACCTGACATTTTCGTATAGATTTTTTAATACTATTATACATCATTTTCAGAGCGAATGCAAAAAGCAGCCCCATACCGCTGTTTTTCAGCAATATGGGGCTTGTGTTTATTCGGTTGTTTCGGGGACTTCGTCCGCAACATAGATTTCCATACCATTGACAGTTATCGAAACGACATCGTTTATGTCTATCGGGTCAGTGAACTGATAGAATTTGTATCTGGGACCCATTCCCGCAGGCTCGTTCCAACCGGCGTTGAACTGTATTGTGTCGCCGCTTGCGAGTGTTATTACCGTATTGAGATCGAGTAAAGCTTCTATATACGCAGTCCCGGTCTCGCTGGTGTAATCGTTGGTGTACGGACTTCCTGACATTGCTATGCTAAGATTCCCTGACGAGAGCACGAACCGATCAAAGTGTATAGTGTCATCGTTGCTGACGGTCATCACCTTGTCTATATCATTTTCGATAATCGAAACGCTGTTGTTTTTATGCACCGTGAAGATGCCGTCGCCGAAGGGTATGTCAAGCGTTTCGGCAGGTGTTTTTACAAAAGCATTGACGGTCTCCCCGATAATGCCCTCGGATATCCTCGATTCGTCGTACTCCCCATTGCAAAGAGCCACGACCCCGTCTACTAAACTGTTGGGCAGCGCATAACCATATACGGCGGGAGTGTCACTGTTCAGAGGATAGTCATAGCAGGTCTCATAACGCAGACGCAGTATGATACCGTCATAGTAGCAGCCCGTGACGTGAACGCGCTTTCCGTCGCATTCAAACCACTCGTCGGCGGGCGTGTAGAGCGGCGAATGTTCGATGCTGCATATATCCGGATATTTTGCCTTCATCATCTCGAAGTATTCCTCGTCCGGTTCGGAGAAATAGAAGCCGCATATATTCGCGTCCGCGATATCGTCAAGCGCTATCGGTTCGTCATACCATGCCACCAGCCAGTAAAGATCGCCGTCCTTGGTATAGCCGATTGTTGCCTTATTCGTCAGTTTGATACTGCTGCCGTCCTTAAGACTTAATCCGACGGTAATACTGTCTGTCAGCTCCTGAGTCGGCTTCTCGTTGAATTTCAGGCGCGCCGAAATATGCGTGGGTGTGATGAACGCGTCGGTGATCTTAAACTGCTTGCCTGTTTCTCCGATATTTACGCGGTCGTTCCAGAATGTCCTTATCACACTGTCGGGGTCATAATGCACGGTTATCGCGAAAAGCTCGTCGTCCTCGGTATAACGCTCTGCGGGGGGAACCTCGGGGGAACCTGCATATCCGAACGGTATTCGTACATAGTCGGGTGTTCCGTTTATCACCACATCGGCGTAGCAGTAAACGGTATCGTCGATACCGGCTGCGTATTCATACGCGGGGTGACTTACTACTATCACCATTCCGTCGCCAACCAAGGTATCGGCAATTTCTATCGGTCTTACCGGAGCGCCCGTTGTATGACGCTGTTCGCCGCCGGTGTATTTCACCTCGTACTCAATGCGCATATACTGTGAATCGAACTCATACCCCGTGAAATGCACGGTCATATCGTCGAGCTCTATCGTCTCGTCCATAGGCACAACGCCGTTGACGGGTTTTCCGACTGCGTCGATCTCGATCTTGTCACGCGTGTCTCCCGTATCAATATACTCGTCCTCCGTCACCGCCGTTGTCTCCTCCAGATCGCTGTCCTCATGATACCCCGCGCCGTTGCTGCTCCCGATACCGCCCTCTTTAAGCCCGCCGTGCTCGTTCAGGAATTTTAGCCCGAACACCGCTCCCGTAATCACCGCCGCCGCACCTGCAACACCGGCGAACACGTTTAGCGCCTTATGTGACTTCTTCGGCTCGGTGTATTCTGGAGTTATCTCTGTGAAATGCATCTGCTTTACATTATCGTTTTTCTTCATATTCTTCGCCCTTTCCTCGATATTTCTTAATACCTTGTTCTCGGAAAAGGTGTATTCGGACAATTTCCACGACATTGCTTTATCAAAGATAGATTTATAGTCCATAGTCATTTCCTTTCATCTTCAATAAGTTTCTTCAATTGCTGCCGTCCGCGTTTCAGCCGGGATGAAACAGCGTTCGCGCTTATACCGAGGAGCCCGGCAGTTTCTTCGACCGAGTAACCCTCATAATAATGCAGATACAATACGGCTCGATTGTTTTTCCCGAGCTTATGTATAAGCTCAAACATATCTCTGCCGTAGCTGTCATAATGCATTTGCTCATTTGCTGCTTCAAGCGGAGCCGAAAACCTGTACCAGTGAGATCTGAGCAGATCCTTGCATCTGTTGATCGTGCATTTTATCAGCCACGCCTTGACATGCTCGTCCTCGTTGAAATGACCGTCGTATGTATATAGGCTGAAAAACACATCCTGCATAATATCCTCAGCATCGCTCATTTTTTTCACATAACACAAAGCGGTCGTGAGAACATTATTATGATACATTTTCAGGTATCGCTCAACATCTTTGGAATTCACTCAGGTCTCACCCCCTTTTCCTCTGAAAGGACCTTTCACTTACAACACGAATCAGAGTATATAAATCTGTCGCTATTGTTTCAATTTTGGCAATATTACCAACATTATACCGCGTTTTTGCAGCAAATGCAACAATAGAAAAGACTGAAGCTGCCGATTCGGTATAAAATCGGTCAAAAAAGGTCATGGGAAACAGCCCTCGCATGAGGTATATTATAAGTAGAGGGTCAGCGTTGATTTAATAAACTATTTTTTCGCGTTTTTCGTCAAATAGCCGTCAATTTGCGCTCATAGAGTTTGACTCAGATTGGAAGTATAATATAAATAGAGCTGTATCGACTACCAACGAAAATAGCATAACCCGCCGACAGCACGATGCCGCCGCGGATCTCAGTTATATCGAGGCCGCAGAAATCAGCTTGACCTCATTCCATATATCGAACGCAACCACCGTAAAAAGAAATTTATTTTTCTTATGGAACATACGGCACAGCCCCGCTGCTTGTGGTATGCTTATACCCGAAAGGGAAATGCCGACACCGGTTGCGAGCTATTCCATGTCACATCTGCACAAAAGCCTGTCCCCGTCATTGTCGATAACGCTGATTTAAAATGAAAATTGTGTGAAACTACCGCAAAAAACGCAGTTTATTTTCCCTCTTTATGAGAGACCTTTTATCAGGCAGTCGATTTCTGATTTGCGATAACTACGGGATAGGCGAAAAAATGCACAAATGAACATCGTTCCAAAGTCGCTGACCCAGCAACTTGCACGAACTTTCTGAAAATATCAAAAATGCGAGTGATTTACCCTTAAAAAACGATGTTAAATTTTCCCTTATAGTGAGAGGGATAATAAACAGTCATTCTGATACATAAAAAACGACCGGGATCGGTCAAAATATGAAACAGTCGGTATACGTATACCGACTATAAAAAGTAACTTTAGCAAGCAGAGAAAGTGTACGTACACTTTCTGAAATTTTTAAGGACCCCCATAAAAATTTCGCGCACTTTTCGGAACTAAAAGTGCTGAACTCACATAGGCTTCGGCCGATGCATGAAGCCGCAGAAGGCGCTACCTGCGCCGCAAAGAAATACGGATAAAGCCATAAGGCTAAGCCAAAATGAAATGATAAAGGAGATATGAAAATGCCAATCTTAAAGTCAATTGCGATCCACGACAACGTCAAGGCAACGCTGAGGTACATACTAAATCCAGATAAAACGGAAGGGCAGTATCTCTGCAACTCCCATAATTGTTTCTCTAATGCCGAGGACGCTTACATGAACATGAAGTACATTTATGAACATTTCAGCAGTCACCGATTTAACGAACCCCTCGCAAAAGTGGGAAAGAACAGAGTCAAGGCTATCCACTACATTCAGTCTTTTAAGCCGGCTCCGAATCTCACGCCGGAACTTGTACACCGCATGGGGCGCTCGTTCTGCCGCATGGCTTTTGGCGACAACGTGCAGATGGTTATTGCAACCCATGTGGACAAGGGACACCTGCACAACCACATACTGATCAACACATACGGCGTGGACGGTCACAAGTATAACGATAACTATACCACGCGTCGGGAGCTGCGGAAAATCTCGGACGAGGTCTGCCTTGTTTTCGGTGTGCCGGTGACCGAAGCCAAACGCAAGAGGGGTATGTCTTATTGTGAATGGAAGCATAACAAACAGGGTACATCATGGAAGGAAAAGATACGCCGCGAGATCGACACGCTTGTGCTTACATCAAAGAATTTTGATGAACTTGCCGCGACGCTGGAAGAAAAGGGCTATGCGATTCGGTATGGTGAGCGTACCGCGATACGCGCCCCGGGGCAGAAGTATTTCACTAATCTGAAAACTCTCGGTGATAACTACACCATTAATAATCTTAAATCCCGTATTCAGTGGAAGGACGATATGGGCAATGCTTCCCGTGATGATGTGTATAACAAGGGTCATGTGCTGACCATGTGTTTTGCCGGCATCATATCTCAACTTGCAAAGCGCGTGGTTGACGGAACTAAACGTGAAAAGAAGCGCGATGAAGATTTGCCGTACCTGCCGCATAATGACCGCGATGTTTTCCAGTTATGCGCGCAGCTATCACTTATCAACCGTCTGAATATTCATTCTATAGGCGAGGTCGAGGCGAAAATAGAGAAAACCCGAGCAGAGCATGATAAGGCAATCGCCGAATTTAATGCGATCACGGAAGAACACCATAAACTCACAGATTTGTCTGACCAATGGGATAACATCTGCGAGCTTGAGGACAAGCCCGATAAAACT
>CAMVNQ010000025.1 GCA_947168885.1 uncultured Clostridia bacterium
ACCTTTACGTCCTTTGCAGTGTTGTTCCAGAAGAAGCAGTAAATGCTCTTTTCATACTTACAATCAAGGAAGCAGCAAAACTTATCGAGGGTCTCACGGAATATCGCATCAGACAAATGGTGAAATCCGGTCAGCTCCCGTGCTTCATGGCAGGGAAGAAATATCTGATCGACGAGCAGGCTCTGTACAAGGCGGTGTTCGGTTATGTCCCCGAAGATGTGAAGTCTGCATAAAGGAAAAAAACAATGAAATGACGAAAAGCCGCACCACGAAGCCATCTGCGCTTGTTACAAGTCTCGGATTCGAGGATCCGGTAACAGAAATTTCCTCAACCCACTTGACAAGTCACGCTTTAATGTGTAAAATAATAAGTACAGATAAGTGCTGCGGTTTATTGAAGGAGGAATAAACCATGGCATCAATCAGCAAAAGAGGAAACTCTTATCGTATAAAGGTATCGTGCGGGTACGACGCACACGGCAGACAAGTCAGCCAGTACAAAACGTGGAAGCCCGAACCGGGCATGACGAAAAAACAGATCGAGAAAGAATTGCAGCGTCAGGCGTTTATCTTTGAAGAAGAGTGCATGGACGGGAACACCGTCTGCACAATAAAATTCGAGGACTTCGCCAAGCAGTGGTTCAAGGAGTATGCGTACATTCGTCTGAAAGCCGGTACTATCGCGGGTTACGAGAACATGACGCCACGCATTTACAAGGCACTCGGACATATCCGAATGGACAAGCTCACTCCGCATCACATTCAGAAGTTTATCGTTGATCTCACGGAATGCGAGCGCTTCGACACCCCGAAAAAGCACGGGGGCAAGCTGTCCACCAAGACGATCAAGCTGTATAAATCGTTCGTATCAACGATTTGCGATTATGCAGTAAAAATGCAGATCATCAAGGAAAATCCCTGCAAAAATGTCACGATCCCGAAAGTCGTCACGCCGGAGAAAGATTATTATTCCGTTGAGGAAGCGCAGCGTCTGCTTGAACTTTTCGAGCAGGAGCCGGACGAAAACTATATGTTCGTCTGCTTCTATACTGTTGCAATTTACACCGGCTTTCGTCTCGGAGAATTGCTCGGTCTGGAATGGAAGGACATCGACTTCGACGAGAACGTACTTTCTGTCAAGCGCACCAGCCTTTATACAAAAGAAAAGGGAATCTACACCGACACGCCGAAGACCGCGTCAAGCATCCGCAGTCTGAAAGTCCCACAGGGCGTTATGGACTGCCTTGTGAAATGGAAAAACTTGCAGGATGCACAGCGCGAAAAGCTCGGTACTCAGTGGATAGAGACTGACCGCATCTTCACGAAATGGAACGGCGATTATCTTTGCAGAGCCGCCCCCTCGCACTTCTTCCACAAATTCTGCGATCGGACGGGTATGCGCTATGTATCGTGTCATTCCATGCGACATTTGAACGCCTCACTTCTTGTGAACGCCGGCGTCGATGTTAAGACCGTTCAGAGCTGCTTAGGACATTCAACTCCGACAACGACTTTACAGATTTATCTGCATACGTTCCAATCGGCGCAGGCAAGAGCAATGGACGCAGTCGCGGAGGCATTACCTATCGGTACCGATTCCGGGAATAATAAGATCAAAATTGCGTAATTTTTTCAACAAGAGCCAAACAAGAGCCAAGATGCATTTTTACTTAAATGAAAAAGCACTCGAACCCGCATTATAAGCGGGTTCGGGCGCAAAATATGCTGGCTCCCCGACCGTCAACAAATCCGAAAAATCGGTCACTATTTTGAGCGGGAGAGGAACAGCCTCCGGTTCCTCCCTGCAGTTGAAATTGACGACAATTTTGTCATCATAGGCGTACACCGAGTTCACATAAGTTTCGATTATCCTGAGCTTGTTACCCTCGTCCGCAAGGTCAAGTTTGGTGAGTTTGGTGAGCCATGCCACGATCTGTTCCTTCGTCAGACGCTGCTCCTTGATCTCCTCGCGGATGATCTTGGTCTCGATCTCGGACTTCTTGGCTTCAAGCTCCTTCATGCGGCGCTTTGTGGTCTCCGTGATGATACCCTGCTCGATCGCCGCCATGACGTTACACAAAGTCTTCTCGGTTTCCGCAAGTTCCCGCTGTAACAGCGGTATCACGGTACTTTCCTTGTCCTGCTCCGCCATAACCGCATCAGCTATCCTATCAATTGTGTCGGCATTGAACAAATTACGCACAACGCTGTCAACCACAAGGTTTTCAATGAATTCCTTGCGAAGCGTCTTTTTCGGGCAGCTCTTTGTCTTTTTGGCTGATACGCACTTGTAATAGTGATACTTCTTATTGCCTGTTCCTGTGCCGCTTTCACCGACCATAAACGCACCGCAATGCCCGCAGATCAGTTTGGTGGTAAGCAGGTAGGTTATATCGGCTTTCATGGTCGCGGGGGCATATCTGTTCTTTTCGAGCCTCTGCTGTGCCATGTTAAACATCTCCTTCGTTATTATCGCGGGGATTCCGTCCTCGAATACCACATCGCGGTACCGGTATTCCCCCATATATTTGCGAACCTGCAGCATTGCCGAGACTGAGGTCTTGGTAAACGGCTTGTTCTTGCAGGTCGTGACGTGATTCTCGTTCAGATATGCGACTATATCCTTGATCGGACGGTTATTGATGTACATTGTGAACGCTTCCCGTACGAACGGCGCTACGAGCGTATCTATCTGGTAGTGCTTCTGCTCGTCGATGTAGTAGCCGGTCGGGACGTTTCCCCCGTTGTACTGCTTTTTGAGTGCATTTTCGGTCATTCCCCTGATTACTTTCTCGGAAAGCTCGGCAGAGTAGTATTCCGCATACCCTTCAAGCACGGATTCGAGGATGATTCCCTCTGCGCCTTCGGAGATCACCTCTGTCGCTGATACCACTTTTACACCATTCTTCCGGAGCTGCATCTTGTAACGGGCGCTGTCATAGCGGTTTCTTGCGAATCGGTCGAGCTTCCACACAATGACCGTGTCAAACATATTCTTACCACTTTCCGCGATCATGCGCTGAAACTCCGGACGGTTGTCCGTCTTTGCAGACATGGCGCGGTCGATGTAGGTTCCAATCACGGTCATGTCCTTTTTGGCGGCGAACTCACGGCATTCACGAAGCTGACCCTCAATGCTCTCCTCACGCTGGTTGTCGCAAGAATATCTTGCATAAATCACTGCTTTCATAGTTTTCTATCCTCCTTGATCGTCTATTTTCCCTATTATAGCACACTTTAAGTACAATTTCAATAGTTTAAAGCGTGATTTTGATATTTTTTTCTGAATACTATATTATAATAGTATATGTGAAATAATTAACAGATTTCCAATCCGCCCCGTTTAGAGGCGGATTGGTTTTGCTATAATCACGCAGCAGGCTTGTTATCCCCCACATTCTGCGCGTCCATGAATTCCTCGAACATCTTTCTGCCCTCTTCGGTGTCATAGTAAGCCTTTATCGTGGGATAAAAGCTCGCCGCAAGGGCTCTGATCTGTTCGTCCGTAGTCTCGGCTACGGTGCTTGTCTTAATTTCAAATTTTCTCAATAATTCCTCCATTCCCTACCGGCAAGCAGTATTTATCTTCGCTTGTCCGGTCTTATTGTTTCCTCTCTCACTTAAATTGATCTCTTTTTCTTTGGTGCGGACTGCTGTTTCTGTTTTTCTTCCGCTTTTTTGCGCTCCTGTTCTTCCTGCTTACGACGGCGTTCTTCTTCGGCAAGACGTTCCTGCTCTTTACGGGCAAGCTCTTCCTGACGCTGGCGCTCGGCTTCGGCACGGGACTGCATGAAGTTATCATATATGCGGAAGCAGTCGTAGTCGCAGTAATAGCCTGCCCCGTCATAACAGATCACGTCACCCGCACACAGGTCGTGCTTCATGTACATAGCATTTATTATGTCATCAACATCGTCGGGGTCCGCCTTAATGTCAAACACGCTCTTCTCAAAACTCTTTTGGTAGTAGTCGATGTTCGCACGTACGGGATTATAATTCTTGGAATCAACCGGCGTATAGACCGCATACTTCTTTGCTTTGAGCTCGGATACCCTCGCCTGCCCGTGTTTATGAACTATGCAAAACTATTGACATATTATTTCAGGCATGATATAATTACATTGGAAAGGTGGTATTAGTATGGCAGTTCATATCTTTATGGCAAGCGAGGAAAATTACGAGATTTGTGTCAAGCGTGGTTTAGTAGGATTGCCCGAAGCCAAAGAATCCAAGAGCCACGATAATATATTTGATGCTATGCTATCCCGGCTTGCAATGATCAAAGAAAATGACTACATATTAATGTATATTATTGGCAGCAAAGAATTACGCGGGGTGTGGCGTGCTGACGGAGCTCCATTTTATGACGAAACTAAAGTATGGGAAGATAGAATCTACCCTTTTCGCTGTCGTATAAAAACATCAGAGTATTGTTTTGAACATTCACTTATGCTGAATGACATAACAGATTTGAGAAACAACAATAAAATATGGACATGGGCTCTTCAAAGATCTACAGGCACAAATGCCATGTTTTCAATCTCAAATCAAGAATTTGAAGTATTAATTACAGAGTATTTGAAAATCAATCCATTTTCTCAAAACATTTGGAGAATTATTGAGCCGTATCCTTTCCATGAATCAAATATTTTACAGAAAGTACATACCGATAACCATAAACTAAAATATGAATTCTCTGTAATGACATACCTTAATTATTCATTTGCTGCTGGGGATTTTAAAGAGATATTTGGTAATTATACAGACTACCTAAGCTACATACCTACAAATCTTGGCAGAGAAATGGACATTCTTCTAATGTATTCACATCCGCATAATCCTATGACAATTTTATCTTATGATATCATTGAAGTAAAGCGCGATGTGTTTGATGAAAACGCATTATCTCAATTGATAGACTACGAGTCATGGTTCTTACAGAAGAAGGTATCTGGTGATATGAAAATGCTGCGAACCACTGCTGTAGCAAAGTCTTTTTCCGACGAAGTAATTGATTATGTTAATAAACGTAATACAATAGAGCATAAGCCAATCAAACTTGTTCAGTATAACTTTAATGAAAGCGCAGAATTTGAATTAAAACAAATATGACAAAGTGATTAAGCTGCCTAAATCCCCAATTCGATTTAGGCAACTTTTTGTTTATGCAGTTTAAGCAGCCAGCGACTGAATCTTTGATTGATATGACTTTGATATACGGCAAATCTCCTCCTTGAATTCGTCGAGCCTTGCAAGATCATCGGGGTGTATGTACCCGGTCTCGTTTGCTATCCTCGCTATCTGATTTATGTTCGAGCCGATCCTGTTTAGAGCTACCACATAATCATGGTTTTCTTTCAGGTCGATCACGAGCACCTTACCCTTCAGCGCGGAAGTCTTGATAAATGTTGCGGTCTTCATACCACACCTCGCGGCGAGCTTTTCTATTTTTCCCCACTCGTCAAAGGTAAACGTCAGGACCTTATGCTTTCTGTTTGTACGCATTTCTTCTCTCCCTTCATGAAATTCTGCGAATTTACATAGTCGAAAATGGGTCAGGGTCCCATTTTCCGGAATCAAAAGTATCCGTATACTTTTGATTTTTTCGCGATCGGTAATATTACCGATCTATGCTTGCGTTGATTAGCGCAATTAACGGTTTACTTAACTAAAAAGTGAAGACCCCTGAAAATTTTTCCGGCTTTGCGATCACTTTTTCCTGTAGCCTCCCACAAAGCTATCGCGCGATGCTATTTATCAACTGCACCATGCGAAGCTGTTCCCGCTCGTCCAGTTCAAAACGCAGAACCTGCATCAAAACCTTTTCGGTAAGACCCAGCGCTTTTGCAAGTCTGGCAGGTGATACGTTTCTGAACCTGAGTTCCGAAAACACAATTTCGTTAGCTATGGCATTTCCTCCTTTCCGTAGTCCGGACTTCATTCTGTGGGATAAATGCTTTTATCCCTGAGCTCAATTTCTATTATAGCGAAGGCTTGACAAAAGTCAATAGATTTGGTATTATATGTCTATAAAAAGATGAATCGACTTCTATTTTTCGATACTTTCTACTTTTTTCTTAGTTGACTTCTATTTTTGAAAATTTCTGAAAAATATTTTTTCGAGGTTAAGGAGAAACTGTATTATGACTGAGTTTGACGCATTTTACTATGACGAAAAATTTTATATTAACGGTACTAAAGAGTACACTTTGGGCTCGATACTTGAAAAATATCTGCAAAAATCGTTCAAGGGCGCAGAGGACAAATTGTCGGCTTGTAAGGAGTATTTACGGCTTCTTCGCTACCCCGAAACTCGCGGACAGATAGTTGACTGCGAAATTATATACCCGGAAGCTATTGCATTTTTCGACCGCGCCGAAGAATATTTACATACTCTGCCGCCGTACAATACTTTCCCGCTTCGTGACAGCGGACTGTACGATATTTTCAATCAGCATAGCGTCTTTTTCAAGTTCGACGATAACGAAATCGAGCATGAATGGTTCGATTACGACAAATATGACAGCTACGATGACTACAACGAAGATGAAAATGAATATGCTGACCATGAGCCAAACTATTTTCATGATCGAATGCTGACTTCTTTTCGCATAGCCGAGCCGCTTGATGAGATCAGTGATCCCGATCAGGTTGATGAGATAATCGAATTTAATGCTCAACTGAAAAGTTTTATTTATCACTACATCACAATTTTCGAGGACTTGCTACGTATCAAGCGTGCTTACGAACCGTTCCTTGAAAAGATACACAGCCGCGAGGAATTTCTGACCAACGAAGAAATTGCGGAGGTGCTCGACGAGTTCAACACCGAAGCTGACAAGAAATTAAACAATTATGATAAGCTTATCCCGTCCGGTACCATGACACTAACTTACAAAGTCTTGAAACGCAAGAAAACCTCCGTCTTGTGTGAAAACTATCATTTCACGACGATCGGAGGCTTCCTCTATATTGAATTGTTCAAGGGACTGCAAAACCGCTACTTGCCGCGAAAGTGTGATCTGTGCGGACGGTACTTCGTGCTGGAGCGCGGCTTTTACTCGAATTACTGCAAGCGCCCGGTCAAGGGGCAGCCCGACAAAACCTGCCGCGATCTTGGACATCGCAAAAGATTTAACGACAAGCTAAAGTCCGACCCGATCTGGAGCGTTTATCACAAGGCGTACAAGGCACACTATGCCCGGTATCTCAAAAAGAAGATGACACAGGCGGAGTTTCAGAAGTGGGCGGACTATGCTATCGAGATGCGTACTAAGGCACTTGACGGGGACGTTGAGTATGATGAGTATGTCAGGGATATGAAGAAATGATGGGGTTTGTGCCTGAAAATAATGTAAAACAGTTGCAAATCTTATAAATTTGTGGTATAATATCAGTGGATAGATATGGCTTTACCGTAAAAGGAGATGATATTTATGACATACACTGCTACAGTAAAAAAGGAACAGCTCAAAGGCATTATTGATACCGACAGCCTTACAGACAGCAATTTCAAGGTCACTATATCGCCTATAACAGAAGCCGAAGCAGACGAGATAGAGTTCAAAAGCTTGAAAGGTATTGCGGGCAGACCGCTCGATGTGGACGAAATACGAAAGGAAAGATTGGGACTGTGAGAGTATTACTTGATACAAATGTTGTTCTTGATTATCTTGGGGCAAATCAAGGCTTTACCGATGATGCCGAAAAGGTATTCACACTGGCGGAGAAAAGAAATGACATTAAACTCGTGTCTTCATCAGCTATAACCGATATTATTTATGTTCTGAAAAGAGCCGTAAAGGACATGAATATCGTTCAACAGAAGTATAAAAGTTTTCGGAACAGGATCAGTATTCTTTCCGTGACCGAACAGGACATTGACAAGGCTTTTTCAAGAAACTGGAAGGATTTTGAAGATGCCGTGCAATATACCGTTGCGGAAGCTAACGGAGTGGACTGCATTATCACAAGGAATAAGGGAGATTTTGAGGAAGATCGGATCCCGTGCTATACGCCTGTCGAATTTATTGATAAGTTTACTGAAAACAATTAAACACAAGAACCGCTTATCGAAGCTTTTCGGCAAGCGGTTCTTTTAAGCATTATATACTTCGATATCTCACAAAAAATGACGCAGGCGGAGTTTAAGAAGTGGACGGACTATGCTAAACTCTTGTATCGACACAGTGGAATCTGTCGAAAAAAAAATAGGCGCAAGCACTTTAACGAATGCTTGCGCCGGATTATTTGGTTGAGGTTTCTTTTGTCTGCCTTTATTTCACATCGTGCCTTCAGAGCATGTTATTTTCTACAGATGTTTTCACAGACGTCTTTTCCGCCAAGGATCACATTATATCCTTTCTCTTGTCCTTGATGTAATCTTTTACGATCTCATCGATTTTTCCGGTGATGATCTTATTTACGGACTTATAGCTCGAAATATCCGCAATATTCGCTTCGACCTGTGCCGACTCAGAGTATTTTTTGATCACTCCATCGAAGATTGCATCGAACTTGACGCTCAGTTCCTTAAGCACCTCACGGACAGCGGGCGTTGTTTCCTCCACAGCCGCCTTGAATCCTTCGGGATCCTTCTTTACTTTTTCTTCGATAGTCATAGTATTCTTCCTTTCTACCCGTACAACGGGAAAAATTTTATTTGCAATTGCTTTTCCGTTTTTATAAAACAGTCACAGCAAACAGCTTACAGAGATCATTGGTGTCAGAGAAAAGCCTTATTCCTTCATTCACGCTGCCATATTTGTAACGCAGTTTACCGCAAAAACGCACATATTCATATAAGAAACATCGATCATTTCAACAGCCGTACTCATATCTACCGTATCGGCACAGCAGTTCATTTACATTCTGATCTCGTCAGGGCAGGTGTTTAATATTTTGAACAGGAATTAGTATTAAACAGACATTCCGTAGTTCCAGTTCCGTTTTGCATCTTTATGCTCTGCGTTTGTGCGTGAGCACAGCGACACAAAGGATCGCGAGCACAGCCGCACCCGCGGGAGCACTTGTGCCGGTGGCGGGGTTGGTGTCGGGCTTCGCGGCGGTGCTTACCGTGACAGTAAGTAATCCTTCCTCCAGCGGGTCGATATCAAATTCGACCCCTTCGATCTTCAGCGACGCGGTGCATTCGATCTTACCCGCCTTTACATCGGCGGCAGTGACAATATAGCTGTAATTTACAGACTTTGTTTCGCCGCTCTTCAGACCGATGAACTTTGCGGCGTCATTGTTCTCTCCGAGCTCGCCTATGGAGAGAACTACCTCAATTTCCACTTCGTCGGGGCAATCGTAATCCGTATTGTTGGTCACGCTGACTGTACCCCTGAGCACATCGCCCTCTCGGAGTATCTCGTTATTCTGTTCGGCATCGCTCTTGTTCACTACGGTAAACAGTTCGGTCTGCGGATAGCTTCTTATCGCAAAATTGTCGTAGCAGAAGCCGTCATTGTTGAGTTTCTTATTGAGCTTGTGCGCTTTTCCGATGATCTTTGACCAGTCTGTCCATGTGTCGCCGATGCCGACGAAACTCTCCCCGGGATTTACAACGGTCTCGGCATAAACCTTAAACTGTTCTTTGCCATAGTATTCAGCACCGCGTTTGTTGATATCCTCGGAATAGATCAGCCTGCTTACTCCGTCACAGGATGCTTTCACAACAACGGAATACTTCATTCCGGCGGGAATGAACAATGTTTTGCCAAGATCTATCGTGTGATAGCCCGCGTAATTGAAATGCCCTGTTTCTTCCGCCATAAGGATCCCGTCGACCGGGTCGTTTCCTTCGGGATCAAGTAGATAGACCTTGTACTCCACATCTGTTCCCGCTTCCGGCATTTCAAGACCTATGAAACGCACGGAACAGTTGTTCTTTGCCTCGAATACATTAGCCATATACACATCGCTGTCAAACTTTAAATATGCCTGTTCCATATCAGGCAAGAAGTCGTACATATCAATGTTGCGAAGGACATCCTTTGTATCTTCGTCAGTGTCGAAATCAAAGCTCTCAGCACGGCAGATACTCTGATCGTAATAGGAGAGCCAGAAGTAACCTGTACCACCGTTGCCCCACGCATCAGCTACGTTGGAATCTGGGTCTGACGGGTCATAGCTGTCCCAGCTGTTCTTCACGAGAAACGCTCCGTCACCGCCGATAGTGCCTTTCGGGTCGTTGAAGTATTCCTTCGGGAAGTTATCATCATAACCCACTATGCAGACAATATGATTGGCGATAATATTCTTGTTCACGGAAGAAGAGTCGGCAGGATCGTAATCCTTGTCGTAGGTGTAGTGCGCCCAGATGTCCGCAAGATCATTTTTACTGGGTTTTCCGTCCTTGTCAACGAAATTCATGTATGTGACCTCGTTTTCGTCAGGCTCCTGTCCGGGCATAGACTGGTCGGCGAAAAAGGCGATCGCTACCGCTCTTCCTCTGACAAGCTCGGATCTTATCGCGTCAATACCCGTCCGGTTGAATACATACCCGCCGTTTTTGTCTGTAAGCGCGGGACTCGGAAGCAGATTGCCGTCCTTGAGGTGGTACATGGAAACAAAACGGAGGTCTTCACTGACAGCCCAGTCATAGGCTTCCTCGTGATCCGATACCGCAAACAGTTTCAAGCCCCAAAATTCGTCAGGAATATCATCTTCTCCTTCGTCGAACATATTGAATAGTGCGGATACAGTATCCGGATCCGTTTTCTCATAGCCGGCAGCTGTCCACAGATCATCCAGTTTTCCGACATTGACGTCGCTGACATAATAAGCTAATCTCACGGAGTTTTGCTCGTCAATGATACCATCGTCTGTTATACTTATGGCAAAGACTCCTATCTTGGAGTAATCCTTATCGAAGTTTGGAGCATACGGAATGATCAATTCGGACACGGGACCGATCCCCGCCGAATACACTGTGGTCGCGTAGTTCCCGAAGCCGCCTAAATCAAGTGTCTTTTCGCTGATGTCGGCGGGATCGTCGTCTTCCTCGGCGATCACATAATACCCCTCGCCTGACTGTGAGGGATATTTCTCACAGTCAGCGGGAAGGTGAGTACGGCCAAACCACGCAAGCTGAAGCTCCGACAGATCGAATAATCCATTGGTATCCTTCGCGTTGAAATCATGTCCGTAGTCGTACGCTAAACTCGTTTCTGCGGCCGCAGTGGCTCCGAAGCTCCAGCAGGTACCCCATGGGGACTGCGACTTGACCGGAGAGACATAGCTCTTGCCGTCAACATCTCTCAGATCAAAGCTTGAAGGCAGACCCGAGGTGTCAACGACAGGCTGACGCGAATCGTAATCGGGCTCGACCGTGATGCTGTTCATAATACTCGTGTGAGATACTTTATCCGCTTTATGCATCGCGGCAACAATGTCGTCTGCGGTCAGAGTTTTTTTCTGCGCATATACCGGCACGCAACTCAAAGCAGCGACTGCCGTCGCGGCTGCGATAGCCGCTGTTCTTCTGAGTATCCTTTTCTTTTCCATTTTTCCTCCTTGTTTATCCCGACGGGAAAATTTCCTGAATTATCTTCATTCCATATTATGAATGTGCCGGTGTGGCATCCGCTTTGTCACGCGAAGAACACAGGCACAAGGAAAGAAGCAAAAAGTATAATGACCGCGCTTCCGAGCCTTGATGATATCTGCGCGAACGGCATGAGCTCCATTCGTTTTGATGCCATAAGTACGGCAACATCTCCCGTGCCGCCCATATTTGCCATACAAAACCCCGCGGTTATGGCGGCTTCTATGGGGTAGAACCCCACAAGCCTTCCGATGATTGCGGCACCGAGAACCGTTACGAGTACAAGGATCACATATTGCAGATTGAAGGACGCTATTATCTGTCCCATATCTGTATAAGCCATTCCAATGCCGAGCATTAGAGCCGATGTCCAGTTCTTTGAGACGAATGTGTACCACAGAGAAGCACTTTCTTCATATTTTTCCGGTATCAGATTCAAGCATTTCGCCGCAGCGACCGATATGATCATCCACGCGTAAGGGTGTATGTCAAGTCCGAGAAGCTTCACTCCGGCTGCAATGAGCGATCCGAGAGCATAGAAAGCGGTGGATATTCAAAATATCATTCCCGTTCTTCATAATATTCGTTCAGCCTAAGCTGACCTTCAAGCTTTCAAATCAGTGTTATATCACATTGTTGTTATATTTGTCAATCAATAAGACAGATATATTTACGCTTCAGTCAAATAACGGTAACTATATTTCGAGCGTTTTGTCGCTTGATCTTTTTAGGAACTTAGATCCCTTCACTATTTCTTATATAAAGAGCCGTTAATGTTTTACTGCAACATATCGCTGCTGATAATACCTTTTTTCCAGTGTATCATTATGTATCTCTCCTGTCAATTACCAAAACGGTAATTGACATTTCGGCGTTTGCATTATATAATGTTATTGTTTTGGGAATAAACTTACCGGAACGAAGAAAAAATAACGGAGGAAAACAATATGAAGAAAGAGAAGATACTTGCAACTGTAATGTCATGCGCTATAATAGCAGTATCGGCAGGCTGCGGTGCGAACAAAACCGCTTCAACAACAGCGGCAAAGACAACGACAACAACGGCGGCAGAAACTACGACAACATCAGCAGAGACGACGACAACGACAGAGTCAGAAACAACGGACGAAGAAAACCCCATGGAAATGACGGCTCCGCTTTTCGGGAGAGGCGTATGGGAAGTCTACGACGGTGATAAGCTCGACAGTTACTATGTGTTCTACGATGAGACGAGCGGCGTGATAATAGGCGCAGAGTACATTGAATACGTTCCTTTCACCTGCGAACAGAACGGAACAGAGATAATGTTCCACCTCGGAGGAGCCGACAACAATACTCCCGCTGTATTTGACCTTGGCGATGCCACCGGTACATTCACTTTCGGAGAATCTGAGAAGGCCTACAGATTTGCCGCACTTGATACAGATGTCGATGAATTCCTCAAAACGAATACAGCTGCGATCGCAGCTGCACAGGCAGCAGAAGAAGCAAACCCCATGGAAATGACGGCTTCGCTTTTCGGGAGAGGCGTATGGGAAGTCTACGACGGTGATAAGCTCGACAGTTACTATGTGTTCTACGATGAGACGAGCGGCGTGATAATAGGCGCAGAGTACATTGAATACGTTCCTTTCACCTGCGAACAGAACGGAACAGAGATAATGTTCCACCTCGGAGGAGCCGACAACAATACTCCCGCTGTATTTGACCTTGGCGATGCCACCGGTACATTCACTTTCGGAGAATCTGAGAAGGCCTACAGATTCGCCGCACTCAACACGGATGTTGATGAATTTATTGAGACTCACGGTTCTGTAAGAGCAAATTGACCACATGGGATATTTATTGATTTTTACAGCTGTTCATATGCTGTTATCCCAAAAAGGATGTGAAGCGTGATTGTTTTTGGATTTCGTGTCTGAGAATTTCATGACATTTTCAATACTTTTTGTACTCTCGGCTTTCCTCGTCGCAAACAGAAAAGCTCAGATACCCTATTCGGAGCTGTTTCCTATCGGTATCTTTATGATAGCCCTCATCTCGCTGTCATCATCAATGAGCGAACATATCGATTCAATCTTTCCCGATACGGCACCGAATCCGGAAATGCGAACGGCGCTCGCTATGTTCCGATATATAGTCCGACCGTGTATTATACTGTTTGAGCTTCTTATAATAGTTCCGGATATAAAGCATAAATTCGCTGTTTCCATACCGGCGATAATCAACGCTGTGATATACCTTGCCACACCGTTCTTCGGAGAATATATCTTTCTTTATAAAGGCGATTCGTTCCGCAGAGACGTACTGGGATATACGACATATGTTGTACTCTTATTCTATGTCGTGCTGCTGTTTTTCTGCTCAGTGCGTAGATTCGGCAGACAAAACACTGGCAAGAACATCATCGTGGCAGTTATCGTGCTGCTGGCAGTGTTCACAGCGGTTCTTGAGCTGAACAATGCCGAGACGGACTTCGTAAGTCCGATCACCGCACTGTCGATACTGACGTATTATATCTACCTTGCCACGATCTATCAGCAGGAGATGAAAGAGAGCGTTACGGAAAAAGAGCTCCGCATCGAGCAGGATACTCTGAAACTCCTTCGCGCACAGATACAGCCGCACTTCATATACAACACGCTCGGAGTCATCCGTTCCCTGATAAGGCAGGATCAGCGGGTCGCGATAAGATGTATCGACAATTTCGCAGATTATCTTAAAGGACATATACGCGCAATACAATCGGATGAGCTCATTCCCTTTGAAAAGGAAATGGAGAATGTTCAGGCATATCTGGCGCTCGTGATGGCTGATCACGACCTTGACGTGAGAATAGATTACGATCTTGCGGAAAAGGATTTTGAAATTCCCGCACTGACGCTCGAACCGATCGTAGAAAACGCGATCAAACACGGCATTTCCGGAAAAGACGGATTCGTTGAGATAAAGTCGTTCTCTCGACCCGACAGCTTCGTAATAACAGTTACAGACAGCGGGTCAAAGCCCGACAGACTGACAGAGAGAGAACAGGAACGTCTGGGCGTAGGTCTTGAAAACACGAGAAGACGACTTGAAATGCAATGCGGAGGCAATCTTGTCCTGAATGAAGTGTCGGGCGGTACCGAAGCAGAGATAACAATACCGAAAGAGAGAGAAAAGCAGATATGAAAATACTTGTGGCGGACGATCAGCAGCGTATCGTCGAGGACATAATCTTTGAGCTCGAGGACCTTTTACCGGGCGCAAAAATGATCGGCACATCGGAGCCGGAAAACATTATACCACTCTGTGAAAAAGAAAAATTCGACGTTATCTTCATCGACATAGAAATGCCCGGCGCTAACGGGATAGATATAGCAAAAAAGCTGCTTGAGATGAATAACCGCCTGAATGTGATATACATCACTGGTTATGACAAGTATGCGCTCGACAGCTATGAGACTGTCGCGAGCGCGTTTCTTCTGAAACCGATAAATACTGCAAAAATACGAAAAGCTATGGATAATCTGCGGTTCCCCGTATCGGATATTACCGACGATCAGATCGAATCCCAGTATTCCGGGGCGGCGGTCATCGGAAAGAAGATCGAAAAATACCGCAAGGAACGAGACCTGACAAGGAATGAGCTTGCCGAGCTCGTGGGCGTTGCCATGCCGACGGTCTATAGGTGGGAGAACGGAGACCGGCTCCCCGATATCGTCACACTGATGAAGATCGCGCGGATACTCGGCATTAAATATGACAAATTCATGAGTGACGATATAGAAACATAAAACGAAACAAATATCTTGTAGTAGCGATAATATAAGTACAAAATTATCTTCACGGAGGTGACGGATATGGGTGCTTATGCAATGCCGAACAATATTCCGTTCAAGACGACAAAAAAACTTTCCTTAAAGAAAAAGCTCAGTCCCGAGGCTGTTGCCATAAGAAAGTTTTGCAGGAGCCACAAGGTCGAGGTCACTGTTAATGATGACGGAACGCGGAATGTAAAGGTAACGAAGAATGATAAGTAAGCATTTTACTGCAGAGCTTTCCGGCTGCACCTAAAAATTTGTCTGCGGCAACGATTATCTTGACTATTTCATAAAGAGCAATCTGGCGCTTGATGAAGCTATCGGCAGGACGTATGTTTATCTTACCAAGGATCACAAGGAGCTTATCAGGTACTACAATATTTCCACAGGTTCCTTAGCGACGGTAAAAGTGAAATAACAAAGGGACGCAGGGCACTACGCTCTGCGTCTTTTCTATGCTCTCACCGCTCAGTTGCGGTGAGATATGTCCGTGTGAAACCTTCACAATGGATTTTTTATTCTAACACTATACAGTTTTCACCGACATTACGAATTGATTCAACAACCTTTTGGTAAAGTCGGCGATTCATCTCAATTTAATACGGGATTATTGAACGGGGTCTTCTTTTTTTCATCAGCATTGCCGCTGCTGCGATAAGACCTGTGATCGGTACGAAAATGAGCGCGGTATTTTCTGTGCCGGTCGCCGGGTTTTCTTCTTCTGTGATACCGTAATACCCGTTTATTCCTGCACTAAGCAGTGCGGCGTCGTACATTCCGCTGTAATCCTTCGTCCCGTCCTCGTTCATCTTTACGAGCGGGATATCGACAGGAACGCCGCCGTCGATGTTGTTAAGTTCAGCATCCGCGAGACGCGTGTATGACGAATGAGTGTATTCCCAACCGTCGGGGGTAGGTTTGGCCATTACCGAGCACGAACCGCCGCTCGACTGCTCACCTATTACCGGTATCCCGTTTTCATGAAGCAGGGACGCAAGCAGATTTGCGCTTGAGAATGTCGCTTTGCTTGTGAGAACGGCAAAGTTCAGATTGTAATTAACTTCGCTGTCCTTTTCGTCGAATCTGCCGTCAAGATCGCGGTCAACATCGTAATATACGACAGTGATACCGCCGGTAAGCGTATTCTCGCTGCGAATGTAGCTCTTTCCTGTTATCAGAGACATTATCGCCATTGCCGAGTAGAATTCGCCGCCGCCGTTCGTGCTCAGATCAATAACGAAATTCTTGACATCCGGATCGTTCTGTGCCTTTTCGAGTGCGTTTCTAAACGCTAAGTAAGTATCTCTTTCGCTCGGCGCTGTGCCGTCGGTGTAATACTTTTCCCAGCCCTGCCTGTCCGTTGTGAAGCTGCTGAACGAGAATATAGCAGTGTCTCCGGATACAGTGCAGTTCTGGTAAACGTCGTCCTTCATTGCGTTCAGCGTCTTGAATGCGTCAATGCGTTCTTCGGCGGCTTCCGTGGTTTCGACAGGGTAAATTTCCGCAAGCTCCGTCACTTCTTTTGAAAATTCGTCATCGGACAGCGAAAGGTCTATCCAGTCGGCGAAATCCGTATGTCCCTTGTCGTCAAGAGCACCGCTGAAGAGTAACCGGAGTCCTACGAGATGTTCTTTCATATCCCTCGAAAGCAGCAGTTGCTTTATTGTTTTGTCATGAGCTTCGAGAGCCTTGTCAAGTCCCAGCTCCTTTACTGCGTCATTAAGCGGCGCGCTTCCAGGGAATCCGTAGAAATTATCTATGTTGAAGCAGAGCTCCTTGTATGTATATTCCACAAGATCTGACAGGCGTTTTTTCGCAGTTTTCAGCGGAGTCAGGTAATCGGGATCGCTGTTCTTTGCGGAAGTCGGATAAATGATATTGCTGCCGTCAACGACATATATATTCTTACCGTTGTATTCAACGCGGAAATTCTTGCCGTTCTCGAAAATGTCGCTGATCGTCACAAGCGGGAGATAAACGTCATCTTCGTTTGCGTATATTTCTATGCCGTACTTTCCGATATTTATGCTTACCGGCTTGCTCTCGCGCAGCACCTCTTCACGGTCAAATTGCAGATACGGCGCAAGTCCGTAGGAAAGAGTGTTTCCGCTGCCTGAGATGAGTTTCGGCAGAGTCACAAATCCATCAAAGTCTTTTATGGTCAGAACGCCTTCACCTGCATCAAGGACTGCGGTCTGTCCGCCGTCGGATGTCAGCGTGTAGGTAAAGTCGCCGGTGAGTTCTGTCTTCATATCGCCAAGCATGAATGTGTCGTAGAACTGCTTTATGCCGACATACGGAACATTCGGCGTGTTCTCATAGAAACGAACTCCCACAGTCTCGTTTTCGTCCATGCTCTCGCGGTAAACATTTATCTGCTTTTCTTTGTAAGACGGCTCGTCCTGTATCATACGGTGACCCGTATAGCTTCCGATGCCGAAATACACCGTGCCGCCGTCGATGTCGTACTTCTCGTAGTCTTTGCCCTCTCTGAGCGTCTTTCCGCTGTACTTCACGCCCTCATCGGTGATCTTCGCGTTGGCGATATTGCTCAGCGTCGGTGCATCGTCGGTCACGTTAAGTATTATCTCGTTGCCGTAAATGTCATTGATATAGTATTCAAAATCATATCCGAGGACATCGGGTATATCGTCGAGCGGTGTTTTTTCAAGCGTGATGCCTCTCGATCCGTCGTCTGTCAGCTTTATGTCCTGACTTATCGGATAATGGTATGTACTTCCGAAACCGGATAGACCTTCGGCGTTGAGTATAATATTTATCTTTGCTCCGTCAAACGCTTTATCGGATATCGGGATACTTCCCGACGCGTACTCGATCTTTTGCGCTCCGGGAACATAATTCACAGCGCATCCGACGCCGTTTTCATCGAGCACGAACTCTATCTGACCGAGTGATGATCTGCCGTCCGGGAATGTCACCTCTACCGGGACCTGCATTTTCGGAACAACGCTGTCACCGGGCAGGATCTGGATAAGATACTGGTTTCCGCCGCTGTCGCGGAGCGTGTAGAATTTGCCATCAGGCACGGTTATGCTGAAAGATGTGTTCCCTTCATAAAGAGCCTTGTAATAATCCGCCGCGCTGTCTGTGCCGAAAGCGGCGCGCATGATATCGTCGGAGGACTGACCTCCCGTTACGATCTTGTCATCGAATGAAGAATTACGGCTTTTAAGGATATTATGAGTATATTCGTTTCCGTCATAGTTTTCGTAATCACTCTTTATTCTCAGGCGCACATTGACGGAGTATGCCTGACCTTTGAGGGGAGCATCGGAAACTATCTTTAAGCTGCCGTACTCTCCGGGCTTTCCCGCTGTCTCCTCGCGGTAAACGATGAAGCTGTCCGCGTTCGGAATGTCCTTATACTGCTGCTTCGATATCCCCGAAAGAATACCGTCAATTTCATATCCCGCTTTTTTCAGAGCTTCGTAAACTTCGTTTATACCGGAATTGCGAACGCCCATATTTGAATTGTCCTTGACCCACAAGCCTTTATCTTTCCAGTAATTGATGATATCGTCGGGTGTTACGTCCGTATCGCCGCAGTTTTTCAGTGCGAACACAGCTCTGCCCGCGGAACCGATTATCGCGTAGAGCATTGACGCGTCTCTGTACTTCGAGAGGAATTCCTTTGACGCTTCGTCGATCTCGGCAAGCCCGAGCATACCGTCTATCTGCTCCGTGTAGAATCCCGCCGACCACGAGTCCACGCGGTCAAAATAAACGCTCAGTCCCGTAGTGGCATAGAAACTCTCGCCGCTGTCGTAAAGCTCACCGCTGCTGTCACGGCGGTAAGTCTGCGGAGTCGTCTTTTTCTTGCTTTCCGTAGCCTTGTGATAGAGCACATTCCTGTCCGAAAGGATATTCAGAATATCGACGCACAGGTCGGTATATTCGTTTCTGGCGTTTCTGACCGCTTCCTTATCCTCGCTGCCGGTATATTCCGAATAATTGATGCTGAGCTCCGAAACAAGGTCTCCGAGGTCGCGGAGCTGATAAATCCCGTTGCCGAATTCCACAGCGCGTGACGATGAAGAAAGCTCGTCATAGAAACGATAGTTTCCGTCCTTGTCCGGCTCGGTCGCAGCCGAGATAAGAAGTCCTGCAAGCTCTGTAAGCTTCGGTACAAGGCGCGTGCGGAAATTCTTCATATTCACAACCGTCAGAGTGCAGTCAGCGCCGAAATACATACTGTTATCCGTATAGAATTTCACAGTGTCGTCAACTATCTTCTTGCCGAGAGTATAGCCGTCTGTAAGAGGGCCTTTCTGAAGGAGTCCCATCATTCCCTCGAATTTCAGTCCGCGCAGATTGAGGTTTTCGGAGGAGAACAGGATATTTTCGGTATAGGGTGAGAATGCCGCAGCTTCCTCGGCGCTGCCCATAAGGCAGGCGTAGAACGTGAGCAGCTCGACTTTATCTATCTTGCTGTCGCGTATAGCGCCGCATATCTCGTTATTCGGCATACCGAACCGCCCGTCCTCGCGCTTTCTGACCTCGTCGATGCACCAGCCCATTGTGGGACCGCTGCCGTGACCCATGAGCACGACATCGTACTTTTCGGCGGGATAGTTCTCCGCTCCGTAGTCGAGGAATGCTTTAAGCATTGCGGAATCGCTCATGGGTAGCGCCTCCGCGCCCTTTATCCCGTCCGGCTCTATCGGAACGAGCGCTCCGCTCTTGCCGTTATGCGCTCCGGTCATTTTCCAGACCTGATTGCAGTCGTTTCTGACATCGTCCGCGCCGTCGAGACGCAGTACGTCGTTCCATGCTTCCGCGCCGCCGGTCAGCACGATGATATTGACATCGTCGGGTATCTCGCAGTCCGACACACTGTTCAGAAATGATGAGCAGAAACTTGCCTCCTTGTCTTCCGCGTTCGCGCCCGAGAAATACATAAGTATCGTGCGTGCGGCTTTGCCGCTGTCTTTGGCCGCAGCGGTGATGCCGAGCTGCAACGTGGCGGTAAGCGCAACGGCGAGGGTCAGAAACAGGGAAGTGATGCGTTTTAGAGTTGATCTCATTGTGTTGTTTCCTTTCGTGTAATAATTATTTATTGCGCGGTATAAATGTCAATAAATAAATACATAACCAAAGACCGTCAGCGACGATCTTTTCTCGATGATATATTCCTTCTGTATGCGATGATAAACTTAAATACTGTGAATATCAGGAACGCAGCTCCCAGAAGCGTAAGGGGTATGCCCGTCGTGAGGTCACCTTCTGACCAGGATCTTATACCAAAGAACAGAAGCAAACCCACAATTGCCGCAATTATAACGAGTGACACCATGACCAGAGCGATCTTGGCGCCTTTTGACATATTTTTTGTCTTGTCGGAACCGGTCATTACATCGATCCCGTTATCGGTTATAAGGTCAATAATACATTCGATTATCAATTCAAATATCATATCCATAGATGTTCTCCTGCGTTTTCGTATTTTCATCTGTTTTGGGGGTGAGATATTTGTGCTCCGATCATCTCAGAACGTTTTCAAGGGTATCACCCGCTCTCACGAAAGATCGGAAAAATACGGCGAACCCAGCAAGCCCGATACTCTGTATTTCAGAATGCTGCGGTTTATGGCTTCGACACGCTCCGCGTCCGTTTTTTCATCTATTGTCTTGGTAAGTTCGTCTTTGAGCATATTTACATTGAAACCCATGGTGAACACCATCATGGCGAGATTGCGCATTATGTCAACGGCGTTTCTCGGCTCCTCGGAAACGAACAGCTCAAAGTCGTCCTCGCCTATACCGAGCAGCATAAGATCGGTGACCGCAACTACCGTAAAAGGGCTGGGCTTACCCGTAAGCAGACCTATCTCCCCAAAGCACCTTGTATCGCCAAGCACGCCGACAAGATATTCCGAGCTTTTTTTGTAGTCAAAATACACCGCAGCCTTGCCGGAAACTATCTTGTACATTTCTTTGTTTGTTCTGCCCTCGGAAATAACAATCTCGCCTTCCTTAAACAGTCTGATATCCGTTCTGTCGGTCATTGCGGTCACCTCAAAATTAAGTAGATTTACCGGATCCCGGTCAAAACATTATTTTTCATATTATGAACATGGATCAGCCGGTCCTTAGTATTAAAATAACATCCTGACTAAAAAAAAGCCAGTAAGTTTATTCCCGTAACAATAATATTTTATAATACAAACGCTGAAATGTCAATTACCGTTTCGGTAATTGACAGGAGAGACACATAATGATATACTAAAAATGATATTATCATCAAAGCGATATGCTGCAGTAAAACAGTATTGACTCTTACTAAAAGAAACAGTGAAAGGATAAAGACCGGTTCAGGTTTCCCTAAAGATAAGCAACAAACCGCTCAAAACATAACTGACCGTCGTTTGACGGCGCCTTAAGAAATGATGAAATACCGCGCTTAGTATATTTAAGCACCTCAAAAATACCGTCTGCAGCAGCATAGTATAAAGTAAGCAGGCTCAAACAGCTGCTTTGAAGCCGATATTATCTCTGCCCTTGAGTTCATGGTAACCAAAAATCCGTTAATGTGAAAATTATTACACAGCAGAGTTTTTGCAAACAATTCACAACCTCAGACTATAAAATCAGTGCCGCTTTGTAACAAAGGTAGATTTTCACCATTTTTTATCAAAGACTTCTCTTTGGCGGATAAGATGTGGTATAATAAAAAGGGATGGCCAATATGGAATTTCTGAAGGAACACCAGTTGAATATTATGCTGATACTAAGCGGCGTGTGTCTTGCGATAGCTTTATGCGGTATTTTTTCCGTTTCGTCCAAAGCGAAAAAAATTTACCTTTTTGTTATGGATATAGCAGCCGCGCTGCTTATGCTCAGCGACCGCTTTGCTTACATATACCGCGGTGATGAAAGCGCACTCGGCTTCTGGATGGTAAGAGTCTGCAATTTTCTGGTGTTTTTCCTTACACTTTTGGTAATAATATGTTTTAACGGCTATCTTATCGAACTTTGCAAAAGCGTCTTCGGTGTCAGAATGCTCCCGAACAGACTGAGGATAAACAAGATAATCCTGTTTATAGGCGTGATACTGCTCGTCATTTCGCAGTTTACGGGTCTGTATTATACATTTGATGTTCATAATCAGTATCAGAGAGCGGACGGATATATCATCTGCTATCTCATACCGGTGATAGTGTGGTCGAGCAGCATCTCTGTAATGGTACAGTTCCGTTCGAAAATTGACCGCCGTCTTCTTGTCACGCTGATATTATTCTGTACACTGCCCATAATCGCGTCTGCTGCACAGTTCTTTTTATACGGCTTATCACTTACAAACATAATGCTGACCATACTGGTCATTGTTCTGCGCATCGTTGAACTGAGAGCGGCACGGGACGAGCTCGCGCAATCCAACAAAAGAGAAAAGGAGCTTATTATCAGAGAACAGAAAAGTATGCAGCGCCTTTTCAAACAAACCGCTGCCGCTCTCGTGAACGCGATAGACGCGAAGGATACATATACTCACGGTCACTCGGCAAGAGTAGCCGATTATTCGAGACAGCTCGCCAAAATGAACGGAAAGAGCAGGCAGGAATGTGACACGATCTATTATACCGCCCTTGTGCATGATGTCGGAAAGATAGGTGTTCCCGGAAGCATCATAAACAAAGACAGCAGACTCACCGATGAGGAATATGCGATCATAAAAGCGCATCCGACAACAGGAGCGCAGATACTTGACAGTATCAGCGAATTTCCCGAGTTGAGCATAGGTGCGCACTATCACCACGAGCGCTATGACGGCAAGGGTTATCCCGAAGGCTTAAAGGGAGAGGAGATACCTGAGACTGCGAGGATAATCGCGGTCGCCGACGCTTACGACGCTATGACCTCAAAGAGAAGCTACCGCGATCCGATACCGCAGCAGAAGGTGCGTGAGGAGATAGTCAAGGGGGCGGGAACGCAGTTCGACCCCGAATACGCACGCCTTATGCTTCATCTCATAGACGAAGACCTCGAATATCAGATGAGCGAGCGCGATGAGATAAGGAAACGCAATGAAAAGAACGAGCTGGTCATCGGTGAATACAGAAGCAGCGTTTCGGAGGGTGTACTGCTTAACCCGTGTATGATCTCCGTGACATTTTCTATAATGTCCGATGAAGAAGCCACAGGAGGTTTCCCTGCGCCTTCGATAATATTGTTCGATTCGCTTGACGGCAGGGTACACACGGACGAAAGAGAGATAAAGGATCTCAATTATTTCGAGTATGGCGAGATCACCTACGATTTGAAGCCGATCACCCGCGGAGCGCGGAAAATACAGGTGCAGATGAAGGAAGAAGGCGCGCCGGAGCTCAAAAGCAAGGGCGAATACAAGATTGAAGCGGTAAGGATAGAGGATCACGCTCTTATACGCATATACGGCAGAAGAAAGTGCGCCGAGTTTATCATAGCTCTTCCGGACAGCACAAGATATCTGTTCATCGGTTTTACGGGCGAGCATTGTCGTTATACCGACATCGTCACCGTCAAGTCGGAGACGGAGCTGCCCGCATATTATATACCGAGAATTGCGGAAAAGATAAGCTATATCGCGGACGCTCCGACGGGGGATATACCGAACGTTCAGATAGACGGCTATCGTTATGCCCACAGCAAGGGCATCGAGATAAAGGACGGTCTTACGATCACTTTTCACGCAAAATGCCTGCCGACGGCAAGGCTTGTGTGGCATTGCCCATGTATTAACATATTCTGCTCCGATGACGGCGAGGTGAACGGAGCCAATTACCGCGATCTCGCGTTTATGCGCTTTGACGGCGAATTCTGGGAAAGCGACCCGGGCTGCCACGCCGAGCTTAATGTTATAAAGACAGCAGACTTTGAGGGCTGGGAGGCTTGGAAGGAATACAATCGGAACGGTTATGACGCGACCGTGACATTCAAGGTCGAGGGCATCATGATAACAATAATCACCGAGAACGCCGGTATTTCCATAAGCAATACGGCAATAATGACAGGCATCGATAAAACGATATGCGCCGCACTGACCGGAGATCAGGTGGCGATAACCAATATCCATATAAGCCAGGTTTGAAGCCGACAACGACAAGCCGATATTTTTTTTCACAGAGAACGGGTTTGCTACTCTGTAATTCAAACGTTTCCCATTATACTGTATAATGATTAGCCGTGCGCACTGTGTAGTAGCTTTATGCGGTGCGGGGTGATTCTCTTTTGTCATGCGAAATGAAAATCCCCTCAACTCTCGTCAAGGGGATACACTTTAATGCTCTATCTGTATCACCACACCGAAATACGGCTTTCCCGAATAAAAAACAAACAAATCCGAGCCGTTACGGTTCGGATTTGTCCATTGTGGCTCCTGTTACTGGACTTGAACTTAACAAGTTGGCTTTAGCAGATTTCAGCAAAGTTTGACAAATCCTTTTATAATGCGGGTTTGCTGTTCTAAACGAAAACTGTCATTTAGTAACTTGTTACATCTTTTAGTAAGAATAAAGACCAAACAAAGACCCAAATCAAGGCATTTCCTGTTGAATAACAAACTAATCATAATCTACTAAATTTTACAGGAGAACACCAAAATGAAAAGTGTAATAAGCCAGCTCTACTATGGTGAAATTTGTCCGTGTGAGAAACCCGCGCCGAACACGAAGCGTTTTGCCGAGAACCGCGACAAGATATGCAGCACCGAGGAAAAGCTGATCGAGCTTTGTCCCGACTGCAAAGAGCTTCTGAACGAATACACCGACGCACTCCGTATCGAAGCACAGCTTGAGTGCGTGGCTGACTTCAAGAGAGGATTCAGATTAGGCGCAGCATTTATATCTGCAATACTGAATGAATAAACAGCATTCCCTCCGGAATTCAGATGTCGGAGGGAATACCATTTATAATTGTTTTAATACATCATTAATATCCATGCCAATACATATCGCCCTGTCCGCGACCTTATAGGGAGCATACGCCTGACCGTAGTTTATGCAGGCATATACCGCATTCTCGTTCTTCGCTGTCATTTTCCAGAACGGGAATTTTATAATGCCGGGCGTATTCATTCCAACACCGAGTTCAAGAAATAAAATGTGCTTTCCGTCATTATCGCCGAGGAATGTTTCATACCGCAAAGCCGCGTCATGCCAGCCCTTGTCCTCGACAAACGTATCGTCAGAGCGCAGATTCATTGACATAGGTTTCCCGCATTTCGGACAGCGCGGTATCAGTTCGGTGGGTATCTTCATATCCTGCTGAAACTCGATCATATCCTTGACCACTTCTTCGTTATCGTAAGTCACGTTGTGACAAGGCTCGGAGCACTGGAACAATCCGTAGTCGCCTTGTGTGTAGAACAGCCGCGTCTTGTCGAATCCTGCTTTCTGAAACTGATGATCGACATTCGTTGTAATAACGAAATAGTTCTTGTCTTTCACAAGCTCATACAGCTTTTTATATGTGCCGTTGTCAACATTCATATATCGGTTGCAGTAAATGAACCTTGACCAGTATGCCCACATTTCCTCCTGCGTCTCAAAAGGAAAGAAACCGCCGGAGTACATATCGTGAAAGCCGTATTTGTCCTCGAAATCGGAGAAGTATTTACGGAACCGCTCGCCGGAGTAGGTAAATCCCGCTGCTGTGGAAAGTCCTGCACCTGCACCGATAATGATCGCATCGGCAGTCTCAAGCTCATGCTTCAGCCTTTCGATCTCAGCCGAGAAGTCTGTTGTAAATGTCAAAGTCTGTTTCTGTAAAAACATTGAATATCACCCCGATGTCGTGAGTTTTAAGAAATTCGCGGACAGTATTCACCGCAATCTGCGCAGCTTCTCTCTGCGGAAAGCCGAACACGCCCGTTGAAATGCAGCAGAAAGCTATTGACTGTACGTTATTTTGTACTGCAATATCGAGACAGCTTTTGTAGCAGCTTTCAAGCATTCTGCAATGTTCGTCCGTAAGCCGCCCCTGCACTATGGGTCCGACGGTGTGAATAACATAGTCGCATGGTAGATTGAACGCAGGCGTAATTTTTGCAGTTCCCGTTGATTCCTCATGACCCTGTCCGCGTATTATCTCATCGCATTTTTGCCGCAGCCGAATACCCGCGAAAGTATGAATGCAGTTATCAATGCAGTTGTGGCAGGGAGAGTAACAGCCCGTCATTCCAGAATTTGCGGCATTGACTATCGCACCGCATTTCAGCGTGGTAATATCGCCGCGCCATAGGTAAATATGCGGCTCGCGGAGTGTGAGGTCAGCGGCATCGGTTATGCCCTTTTCCGATGTCAGCTCTTTCAGCAGTTCGTTCTCCGCTTCGTAGTATTCATCACTCGCGGGAGCCGCCGGACGCACGTTCACAAGGCTGCGATACAGGCGGAATTTATCCTGCTTGCTTTCGGGAATGGCGATGTTCTCGCCGCGCTCCGAGAGCAGGTATTTAATCAGAAAATCAAGTTTATCCATATTATCACCGCCTAAAACAATGTGAGCTGTGCATCTATCCAGCTTCCCTGACTTGCCTGATGTATGACCTCGCCCTCCCGTATATTGCCCACAAGGAACGGCGATTCGGGGTCGTGCAAACGCATATTCCGTCTGACATTTTCATGGTTATAATTAGCGTAGCAATAACGGCAGAGGTGTCCGCAGGTATCGTAAGCGCCTATGTCCGTACCGAGAACGCAGGCACACTCGGCTCTCTGTGATTTCTTTTTCGGCACATTCAGCCTGCTCCCGACAGCCGTCTCAAAAGTTTCCTTTGTCATACAGCCGCCGCAGTCCACGCCAAATGGTGCAAGGTCAGACCCTTCTGCACAGGCTTTTATCGTGATGCCGTAATGCCTGCCGATCTCCGTAAAGGTCTTGCCTATTGTGATACGCTCCTGCTGTGTGACCGTCCGAGCCTGCGGAAAATTGCGCTTGACCTTCTCGTACAGGTCAATGAAGCTGATAACGCAGACTTTTGTATGTCCCGAAAGCGTTTCGCACATCCGCTCAAAATCAGCTATGTGGCGATCAAGCGTGTAGGTGCTGTCAATGAATATCGGATCGTACCGCCAGCCCACACACTTTACGCCGATTGCATTCGAGAGCTTGATGAAATCCTGCATTACCTTTTCTTTCGGCGGTACATTCGGCTCGACATCTCTGCCGTATGGCGTGATCGTAACGAACCAATACTGATGAAAGGCTTTCAGCTCATCAAGGTGTTTCAGCATCGGTGCGGGATTCTTGGTGCAGAAAGCGATGCAGTCCACCACATCGGGGCTCAGATCATAGCGTGTGATCCAGTCGGGACGATAAGGATTGCGCACCAACACAAAGCCTGCTCGTATCCTGTTCATGAACCACTCAGAATAAAATGCGGGAATATCAGTCCGCATACCTGTGTTGATTATCATGCTCCTCACCGTCCATTCTTCTTATTTTACCACATTCGGCGCGATTTTACAACAATCAATCCTCGTCAACGATGACCACACGCCCGTCACGGCGAGGCTTGCTTTTCGGGTATTCTCCCTCGCAGTAGCCGAGCAGCACAAAAGCACGAGCGATGAAGTTTTCGGGGATACCCCATTTTTTCAGCAGTTCTCTGCCAATGTCATTATCGAAAGTTTCCTCGGCTCTTGCAGTAATACACGATGCTATCCCAAGCTCAGTCGCTTCAAGAACCATATTCTCCGCACAGCAGAAGGCATCTGGAACAGCATACAGAAAATTCTTCGGTGTGAAGATAATGCAGACACAGGGCGCACCGTAAAAGCCGTTCTTGATATTTTTATCGTCTATCACGCTGGGCTGTTCCTTTGAAACAAATCCGCCGATGAGCCTTGAACGGTCAAACTTTGCGAGGTTGAGAATGCCGATCTTCTCCGCAAGCCGTTTGTTTCTGACAGCAACGATGATACTGCGCTGCCCGCCGCCTGCGTTTGGGGCATATTCTCCCGCCTCGATTATCTTCTGTAAGTCCTCAAGCGGTATCTGTTTGTCAGTGTATTTTCTGATCGAACGGCGGTATTTCATCAGCTCTAACAATTCCATCAAATTACCTCCTCACTATCGCCTGAACAGGACAGTTTTCAAAGCAGTTGCCGCAATGCAGACAATTCTGCTGACGGATATTTGCTCTGCCGTCCGGCATATCTATCGCTCTCTGCGGACATACTGAAACACAAGTCTCGCAACCGATACATTCATTATTTACGATAAAGCCCTTCGGCTTTGCGGTCGCTCCGCATTCGTACACCTCACGGAATATCGGGTTGACACCAAGGTTGAAATACTCGATCGTGAAGCCTTTTATCACAAAGATGATACCGATATTTTTCGTATCTTTCGGATAGACATTTTCAAGATAGGGCTGTTCCTCAAATATCTTGTCACGCCACTTGATCTGCTCATCATCGGGAACAGGAACAGCTTTGCCAGAAAGCCTGATACTCTCCTTGAATCGAGTGTAACAGCTCACCTGTACTCTGCCGTCACGGAGAAGCTGTCGGAAGAATTCCTTTCCCCTTGCGGTGAAGAAGTAGAGTGCATCGGGTTCGTAGTGTATCGCACTGATATTGCGGACTTGCGGAGCGCCTTCCTCGTCAACGGTGGCAAAGTTCAGCACCTGAACAAGCTCCAACTTTTTCAGACAGATTTGCAGATCCATTCAGACAACCTCCTTCCAGCATTGCGGATCGGGTGCGTACATATTGCCCGTGTAGCCGAATGTCACGGCAGGACAACCTCTGCAATAGCCCCGAAGCTCACACTTACTGCATTTCTCAAATTTATCGAACTGTCTGTATTCCTCTAAGTCTGCACCGAGGAACAGTTCATACATTGGTGTATCGAACACATTCCCGATCTTGCTCTCCATTCTGCGGCAGGCGTACACATCACCCGTGGGCAGTATCGTCATGTGACCTATTGCGCAGTGACAACCGTCATATATCTTGTCGGGATCGCTGTTTTCGGGAATCTTGAAAAGCCCCTGTTCATAAAGATACAGCGTCCAGAGGTGGTCTTTGTACTGGAATGTGGTCTTGCAGCCGTTTGCTTTATGCTGCTGAAACCGTTTGTAGCACATATCGAGAAAATCACGGTAGCGAAGCGGCGGTATGTGGTATTCCTCCGACTTCTGACCGCTTGTGGGACAGTACCGCCCGAATGCGAACACATCGACATTCTTTTCAGCCACAAGGTCTATCATCCGCGGAAAATCGTCGATGTTCGCGCTTGATACGGTTGACATCACCGCGCACCACATTCCTGCATTCTTTATGCAGTCTATGGCTCTCATCGTTGAAGCAAACGAACCCGGCTTGCGAAAGCTGTCATGCATCTGCTCCATACCGTCAAGGGAGAGCTGATACTTGCGGCAGCCGAGATCGTGCAGCCGTTTGCACACATCGTCATTCAGGTGGAACGGGTTGCCGAGAATGCCCCAGTCAATGTGCTTTTCATGCAGCAACTCTGCCAGTTTCCAGAAGTCACGGTGCAGTATCGGGTCTCCGCCGGTGATGTAAAAATAGGGAGTCCGAGCGAGCCTATCGCACATATTCTCGCAGCTCTCGACTACCTGCTTCATTTTCTCCCACGGCATTTCCGTGAGCGCCTTGCAGTTGTCCTCAGCGAAAATATAGCAGTGCTTGCAGCGCTGGTCGCAGGTGTCGGTGATATGCCATTGAAAAGCAAAATACGGTTTCATCTCGGTATCCTCCAATCTATATAAACGCTTTTGCGTAATTCTCGTTATTGCAGGCATACCGAAAGACCGATATGCCCGCACTATAATTGAAGTTTAACGACTTACTTCTTGTCGGGATCAGCAGCACCGCAGGCAGAACCGCAAGCGGAAGGCTTAGGGTCTGCTGCACCACAAGCGGAGGGCTTAGGATCAGCCGAGCCGCAAGCGGAGGGCTTGGGATCAGCCGAGCCACAAGCGGAGG
>CAMVNQ010000026.1 GCA_947168885.1 uncultured Clostridia bacterium
TTTGTCTGACCAATGGGATAACATCTGCGAGCTTGAGGACAAGCCCGATAAAACTATCGCGGACAAAATGAAACTCTCACTTGCGCGACAGTCGCTTTCCCGTCACGGTATATCTAGCCTTGATGATGTCCGCCGCCTTGAATCGCGGAAGCAGGAATACGATGAACGAATTGCCGAGCTGCAACGAAAAATAGAAGAAAGCGATAACCTCGCGAAAGCCCTGCAAGAGATTGCTGATACCTACAACGGCACCTCAAAGGGCGACTACATCAGTAAACTTATCGAGCGCGATAATGCTCAGCCTGAACACGAGGTAAAACAGTCTGCACCGGGGCAGTCTGAACCCAAGCCGGACGAGCCCACACAAAATCCGATAACCATGACCATATCCCGAGGTCGTAAGCATTGATGAATAGAGGTGATGACCAATGATTTACATATTCGGGGGTGTGCCGCCGTAGCTTTGCTATGCCCGTTAACGAGCAACAACGGCATACAGGAAGAAAAAAATATGGGAGAAGAAGGAAAAAGGCCGGACAAGCGTAGATAAATACAGGCTTGCCGGTAGAGACAGGAGGTCTATTTGAGAGGAAATGAATTACTCACAACGCCCGCCGTAGCGGATACGGCGGAAAACAAGAACGAGCCGCAGCCCGTTCAGGAAGACAATGTGTCGATCTATAAATTCGGCAGATCGGTATATAAGGTCAGGACACACTTCAATCTTGACTGCAAGGAAACGCTTGAAGATGTTATAAACCGTCTGATCATGCGGGAGCTTGCTAAAGAAACGCTGTAAGAGAACAAATCAGACGAGCTCACAAAAATGTCGCCTGCTAACGCATTAAAGCCTTGACAAGTGACTATAAATGATATATAATGGTATCATAATATTTGTTTTGTGAGCTTGTCAGAAAGGAGTAACCATGACAGACAAGATCACAGCGCTCTATTGCAGGCTTTCGCAGGACGATATGCTTGCAGGAGAGAGCAACAGCATTACAAACCAAAAAGACATACTGCTCAGATATGCGCAGGACAACCGCTTTCCAAACCCGCAGTTCTATGTTGACGACGGATTCAGCGGCACGAACTTTGACCGCCCGGACTTTCAGCGTATGATCGCGGATATGGAAGCAGGTCGGATAGGCACGATCATCACCAAAGACCTTTCCCGCCTCGGACGAGAATATCTGAAAACAGGTGAGTACATCGAAATGATATTCCCGGACTACAATGTGCGGTATATCGCTATCAACGACAATGTTGATACCGCCAAATCCGAGAACGAGATGATGGTATTCCGCAACGTGTTTAATGATTTTTTCGCCAAGGACTGCTCAAAGAAGATACGCGCAGTCATAAAAGCGAAAGGACAGTCGGGAAAGCCTATCGGAGTCCGTCCGCCATACGGGTACAAGAAATCTCCGGACGACAAAAACGTCTGGGTGATCGACGAGCCAGCCGCAAAAGTGGTCAGACGTATCTTTCGACTCTGCATCGAAGGTCACGGACCGTATGAAATTGCCAAAATACTGACAGCAGACGGAATTGCAACGCCTTCAACCTATGCACTCGAAAGCGGGAACATTGTCGGGACAGGCAGTGCGAAGCACAGCACACATTGGATAGGTCAGGAGATCACGAGAATGCTTGAAAGACCCGAATACGCCGGTCATACCGCCAATTTCAAGACTTTCAAGAAATCGTACAAGTGCAAAAAGCAGATCGTAAAGCCCAGATCCGAATGGATGATATTCGAGAATACTCACGAGCCGATAATTTCACAGCACGATTTTGACCTTGTGCAGAAGCTCCGCGCGAAGAAGCATGTTCCGCAGAAATGCATGATTCCTAATCCTCTTTCGGGTATGGTCTATTGTGCAGACTGCGGTAAAAAGCTGTATCTAAGCCGTGGTTCCGGCATTCCGGAAAAAGAGGAGTGCTTGAAGTGCGGAACGTACTCTAAGCACTACCACGAGTGTACGGCACACTACATCAGGACTTGCATACTTTCCGAGCTGGTGCTTGGAGAGATCAACCGTGTCCTGAACGACGTTCACCGCAATGAAGACGAGTTTGTCCACAGGGTAATGGAACAGTCGGCGGCTTCACATCTCGACGAGGTGAAAAGAGCAAAGAAAACGCTCGCACGCTTCGAACAGCGCATTGCGGAGATCGACAAGACGTATGCAAAGCTCTACGAAGACCGGGCGCTCGGAAAAATCAGCGACGAGAGGTTTGAACAGCTCTCAAAAGGCTACGATGATGAACAGAGCAAGCTGAAAGCCGATTCCGTCGAGCTTCACGCGCTTATCGACGAACGCGAACAGAAAAGCGGCGACATATCGCGCTTCATCGGCATTGTCCGCAGGCACGAGCACATCACGGCGCTCACGCCTGAGATAATGCACGAGCTCATAGATAAGATTGTTGTGCATGAAGCTGACAAGTCGGGTGGCTACCGCGAACAGGAAGTCGAGATATATTTCAGATTCAAGGTGCTCGCTGTGTCGGCAATCCTCGACAGCCGCGAGTACACTAAAAAAGCAGCGTAAAACATAATAGCGTTCGCTGAGCTTACAGGCCCGGCGAACGCTCAAATGTGATAATGACGCTATTTAATGGTTAAGAGAGGGAAACTTCTCCAACACTACCGAGGGGAAGAAAGGTTATCCTCTCTCCCCCTGAACCCCTTCTCTCTTTCCAAAGAACTTTGATCGCTTTGCGCCGAAAACAAAAACTCTGCGTTTCAAATAACGATTCAGGACAAAGGGAACAAAGCAGCACAGGCTTAAAAGGGAAGAGCGTGCGAGGAGAGAGAAGCCGCCTATAACAGATCCGGGGGAGCAGTAACTCCGGGCGGCTTACTGCTCGCGGGCGCTCGCCCGCCGCCGTACATAGATAAAAAATAACAAAATGTAACCAAAGCCCCAAAAATTGTAACCGGTCTGTAAACGCATTGTAACCGGATTGTTGTTGTATTTGCGGGGAAATGATGATATAATACAGACAAAGAAAAGGAAACAAGTCGTTAAGCGGTGGTATTCGGCGGACATAAATTTCGGCTCAACTGTCTGTCCATGATAAGAACTATGATGATACCTCCCTTTCCCGCGGAATGCCGCCGCTTATTATATAGATGATCCTTCCGAAGCCCTCTCCCCTGCAACAGCGGGGGAGACCGGCGCAAAAAAGACAAGCCCACAAAAGTTTTGTTCATGATAAATACCTCCTTATCCATACGGAACAGCCGCCTTATTCGCACAGGGCGGTTGTTTTGTTTTTGACTGTAAAAAAATTCAAATGAATATTGCAATTTAAACACGGGTATGATATAATAATAAAGTACGGTAAGTTTCGGCTTACACTATATCATCGGAAAGGATATAACACTATGGACATCAATGCATTATACAAGCTCTGGCTCGAAAAAGCAACAAAAGACCCCGATCTTCAGACCGAACTCAAGTCTGTTGAGGGTAAGGACGAAGAAATAAACGACAGATTTTACCGCGAGCTCGAGTTCGGTACGGGCGGTCTGCGCGGAGTTATAGGCGCGGGTACCAACCGTATGAACTATTACACCGTATGCAAGGCAACACAGGGTCTTGCTTCCTACCTTATGAAGATAAAGCCCGAGGGCGCTTCGGTAGCGGTTTCCTACGACAGCAGAATTAAATCGACCTATTTCGCACAGTCGGTAGCCGAAGTCCTTTCCGCGAACGGTATCCGCGTATATATCTACAACGAACTCATGCCGACCCCTATGCTCTCATGGGCAGTAAGATACTATAAGTGCGACGCGGGCGTAATGGTAACGGCTTCGCACAACCCCGCAAAGTACAACGGCTATAAGGTTTACGGACCTGACGGCTGCCAGCTCACTATCGATGCCGCAAACGCTGTACTCAAAGAAATAAATAACACAGACACATTCGGCGGCATTCACTCTATAAACCTCGACGACGGCATAAAGAGCGGCATGATACGCTATATCGACGACAAGTGCATCGACGACTATATGGCGGAAGTGAAGAAACAGGCTGTTCACCCCGATGTATGCGCGTCCGCAGGCCTTAAGGTCGTTTACACCCCCCTCAACGGCACCGGCAACAAGCCCGTTCGCCGTATCCTTAAAGAGATCGGCATAAAGGACGTTATCGTCGTTCCCGAGCAGGAAAATCCCGACGGAAACTTCACGACCTGTCCCTACCCGAACCCGGAATTCAAGGAAGCCCTCCAGAAGGGTCTTGAACTCTGCCGCAAGGAAAAGCCCGACCTTCTCCTCGCGACAGACCCCGACTGTGACCGTGTCGGTATCGCTGTACCGGACGGTGACGATTACGCCCTGTTCACAGGAAACGAAGTCGGCGCACTGCTCCTTGAATATATCGCAAGAGAAAGAAAGGCTCTCGGAACACTTCCGAACAAGCCTGTCGCTGTAAAGACGATAGTTACCACAGACATTACCCGCGCTATCGCAAAGAAATACGATATAGAGCTCATCGAAGTACTCACCGGCTTCAAGTTCATCGGCGAGCAGATAGGCTTCCTTGAGGAAAAAGGCGAAACAGACCGCTATATCTTCGGATTTGAAGAGAGCTACGGTTACCTCGCGGGCGGTTATGTACGCGACAAGGATGCTGTCGTAGCATCTATGCTGATCTGCGAAATGGCTGCGTTCTACCGCGCACAGGGCATCTCCCTTATCGACGCGAGAAAGAAAATGTACGAGGAGTACGGCTCATACTGCAACAAGCTCGACAACTTTGCGTTCGAGGGCGAGAGCGGTATGGCTAAGATGCAGGAAATCATGACCAATATGCGCACGAACTTCCCGAAGGAGATCGCGGGCACTAAGGTAGTCGCTGTCGCGGATTACGAAGCAAGTGAAAAGACAGACCTTGCGACCGGCGCAAAGACAAAGATCGATCTTCCGAAGTCAAACGTTATCACACTTTATCTCGACGACGGCGCGAGCCTTGTTATCCGTCCGTCCGGTACTGAGCCGAAGATAAAGATCTACTATACAACGATCGGCAAGACCAACGACGATGCGGCAGCGCTCCAGGCGAAGTATTCCGAAGCGTTCACCAAGATAGTAAAAGGCTGATAAGCCGGATAATAACAACAGCAGACCCGTTATCTACGAGCCTGCTGTTTTTGTATTCTATGCAGTATCTTACAGTTTTATCGCGTCAGCTTCCGGTGCAGGCGGCTGCCTGCCGCGGTCAAGGGCGCGGAGCCCTTGTCCCGTCCGGAGGGACAAAGCGCCCGCAGGCGCTTCTTACGTCTCAGCAGAGGTATCAAACTGGCTGTTGTACAGCTTCGCGTAGAAGCCGTTCTTCGCGAGGAGTTCGTCGTGAGTGCCTTGCTCTATGATACTGCCCTGGTTCATTACGAGTATCACGTCAGCATCCCGTATCGTTGAAAGTCTGTGTGCGACTATGAAGCTTGTCCGCCCTTTCATGAGCTTTGAGAACGCGTCCTGTATCTTGAGCTCGGTGCGCGTGTCTATGGACGATGTCGCTTCGTCAAGTATCAGCATAGGCGGTTGGCAGAGCATTATCCTTGTGATGCAGAGAAGCTGCTTCTGCCCCTGAGAGAGATTTCCGCCGTCTTCGCCGATCACCGTGTCATAGCCCTGCGGCAGACGTTTTATGAAGCTGTGGGCGTGAGAGGCTTTTGCTGCGGCTTTTATCTCGTCGTCTGTTGCATCAGGCTTTCCCATAATTATATTGTCTCGTATCGTTCCTGAAATGAGCCGCGTTTCCTGGAGCACCATTCCGTAGGATGAGCGCAGGCTTTTACGCGTTATTTTCCGGATATCATGCCCGTCGGCAGAAACAGTTCCGTCTGTAACGTCGTAGAACCGCATCAGCAGGTTTATGAACGTTGTTTTGCCGCAGCCCGTCGGTCCGACTATCGCGGTCTTCTGCCCGGGTTTTATGTCTATGTTGAAATCTTCGATGAGCTTTTTGTCGGGAACGTAAGAGAAATAAACATTTTCAGCTTTGATGCTTCCCTTTGCATCGGTAAGCTCGACAGCGTCTTCCGGTTCGGGAACCTCTGACGGCTCTTCTATAAGCTCAAAAAGTCTCGCCGCGCAAGCGAATGCGTTCTGGAGTTCTGTCACCACACCGGAGATCTCGTTGAACGGTTTGGTGTACTGGTTCGCGTAGCTTAAGAAGCAGGACAGTTCGCCTACCGTTATACCGCCGGAAGCACCACGGTCAATGACCGCAAGAGCTCCGAAAAGACCTACTGCCGCATAGACCATACTGTTTACGAAGCGGGTACCCGGGTTTGTGAGTGACGAGAAGAACGTCGCCCGAAGCGAGCATTTTTCAAGCCGCTCGTTTATCTCCTCGAACTTTTCAATGCTTTCGTCTTCGCGGCAGAATGCCTTTACCGTCTTTTCATTACCGATCATTTCGTCTATAAGCGCGGTCTGCTCGCCGAGGGTTTCCGAGCGCAGCTTGAACATACTGTATGTGCGTCTGGAGATGAACCGTGCCACAAGCAGCGAGACCGGTGTCAGCACCACCACCGCAAGGGTTATCCACGGGTCAAGCATAAGCATGAACACGAGAGTTCCGAGAATAGTCACGATGCCGGTGAAAAGCTGTGAAAAGCCGAGCAGAAGCCCGTCTGCGAACTGATCGGCGTCGGAAATAACGCGGCTTACTATGTCGCCGGTACTTTTCGTGTCAAGATATGACAGCGGCAATTCCTCTATCTTGCGGAACGCATCGTTTCGTATGTCACGGACGACATCGAACGTGACGCGGTTGTTTATCGCGCCCATGAGCCACTGCAGGAGTGCGGTGATGCCCGCAACAACGCCCGTGTGCAGCAGCAGAATGAATATTGCGGGGAAATCGACGTTTCCGGCGGAAACGATAAGATCTATCGCCTTACCTATTATAATAGGTATATAAAGTGTGCCTGCCACGGTGAGCGTCGCGAGTATCACAGAAAGCAGCATAAGGGCGATATACCTTTTTATATAGCGAAGTATCTTCCGAAGTATGCCTTTGCCGGTCTTCATGCCGTTTCTCCCCCTTCCTTGCGGAACTGGGAGTCATAGATCTCCTTGTACACCGGACAGTTTCCGAGCAGTTCGGCGTGTGTGCCGACACCGACAACCTCGCCGTCGTCGAGTACGATGATCTTATCCGCGTGCATTATTGAGCTCGTGCGCTGTGATACAATGAACACGGTCGTGTTCTTAAGCGTGCGGAGAGCCTTCCGAAGTGCCGCGTCGGTCGCGAAGTCAAGAGCCGACGCGCTGTCATCGAGGATAAGGATCTCGGGCGAGCCGACAAGTGCGCGCGCTATCGTAAGGCGCTGTCGCTGACCGCCGGAAAAATTCGTGCCGTTCTGCTCGACCGTACACGAAAGTCCTTTTTCCCTCATTTCGATGATGTCTTTCGCTTGCGCTGTGTCGAGAGCGCGCATTATCTCTTCGTCGGAGGCGTTCTCGTCTCTCCAGCGCATATTCTCGCGTATCGTGCCCTTGAAAAGCACGGCTTTCTGCGGCACAACTCCTATTTTCCCGCGCAGCGCGTCGAGCTTATAATCCTTAGCATTTATACCGTTGATGTAAATATCTCCATCGGTCGGGTCGTAGAAGCGCGGTATCATGTTCACGAGCGAGGTCTTTCCCGAGCCGGTACCGCCGATAATGCCTATGACCGAACCTTTTTTCGCTGTGAAGCTTATTCCCGTGAGTGAGTTTTCGCCGGCATTTTTGTACCTGAGAGATACATTCCGGAATTCGACCGAGTACTTATATCCCGTAAATCCTTCGGACTCGGCACCGCCCGTCATGCCCTCGCCGCTGTCCAGTACGGACTGTATGCGCTTTCCGCAGGCGGCAGCCTTCGTTATCGTGATTATAAGGCTTGCGAGCTTTATGAGCTCCACAAGTATCTGTGACATATAGTTATAGAGCGCTACGACCTGACCCTGTGTCAGTATTCCCTCATCAACGCGCACGGCGCCCGTGTATATAAGCACGATCAGTGCGAGGTTTATGAGTGCGAACGTGAGCGGATTCATGAGCGCGGAGATACGTCCAGCGGTGAGCTGGGCGGCGGTAAGCTTATCGTTTTCGTCCCTGAACTTTGCGGTCTCCTTATCCTCGATGCAGAAAGCGCGGACTACCCTTGCGCCTGAGAGATTTTCACGTGTGCGGCCAAGAAGCTTGTCCAGACACGCCCTGACTTTCCCGAAAAGAGGCATTCCGGCGAGCATTATCCCGAAAACGACTATCGAGAGTACGGGTATGGCTGCCGCAAAGACGAGGGCAGCGTTCAGGTCTATGGTGAACGCCATTATCATAGCGCCGAAAACGATGAACGGTGACCGGAGCAGCAGGCGCAGCGTCATATTAACGCCGGTCTGAACCTGATTCAGGTCGCTTGTCATGCGGGTCATGAGTGTCGATGTCCCGAGTTCGTCAAGGTCGGTGTAGGAAAATGTCTGGATATGGCGGAAAAGGGCATTGCCGACAGTCTTTGAGAAACCTGTCGCCGCTTTTGCCGCAAAAAACTGGGCAGTTATCGAGAACGCGAGTCCCGCAAGTCCGAGTCCGACGAGCACAAGGCACATACAGAGGACATAGCCTTTGTCGCCGTTTTTTATGCCGACATCTATTATCTGTGCCACAACAAGCGGCACGAAAAGCTCGAACACCGCTTCTATGCATTTGAAAAGTGGCGCGAGCACAGTTTCTTTCATATAACCTTTTGTAAGGTATTTCAGCAGTTTTTTCATAATTCCTCAACTCTGTACAAGCTGTTTTATAGTCGCGCATTCCGCTGTCTGCACGAAGCCAAGCTTCAGCGCGAGTCGGTGTGATGCTTCGTTTCCCGAATGGCACGCCCAGACCGGTCTTTTACCGACGGAAAGGGTATGGCGTATCATGGCGTTTGCGGCAGACGACGCAAGACCAAGCCCGCGGAATTCCTCCACCGTTTCGACACCTATGTCGATCTCGCCGGAGCTTACCGCGGCGCTGAATGCCCAGGCGGCAGGAACGCCGTTTTTCGTGACACAGTGACCCGCTCCGCCGGAAACAAACGCATCGGAGTTACTCCATGAGAAAGAAGGTGTTATGCGTCCGTTTATCGCTCCGAGCAGCTCTTTAGTGATGCTCCGGAGCTCAAACCCGTCCGGAAGAGGGAATCCGTCCGGCGAACGTCCTTCGGGGTATTCAAAGAACAGCCGCCATTCTACACTTATACCGGGATCTGCGGAGTAGCGTTCTGCTATGCTCCCGCTGCGGTCAAACAGCAGAAAACGTCTCGGAAGCACGGTCTTTCCTGAAAGAAAAGTGTCATAGATATCCGAAATGAATTCGTCGCCGCATTCTCCGTAAACAAGAGCGAACCCGCAGTAATGCCAGAAAAGAACGGAGCCGGAGCCTGTAAAAACGTCGCCGGTCTGGATATTCTCCGTTATCGAACGTGCGTAAACGCCGCCGCAGTCCGTATTGTCGATGTACCGTGCGGCTGTACGGTAATCTTCGGGTTTCAGCTTATTCATGGTATTACTCCTTTTCCGGCGGTCATCCGGTCGGTGCGGAAATGCTGCTTGCAACACATTGAATTATACCATACTATTATTATTATGTCAACGACGCCCCGATGTAATAATGTGAGATTATCTGCTCTGCGGTACTGCCGGAAGCCGCCATTGCGTCCGCGCCGAACTGCGAAAGTCCGGCACCGTGACCGAAGCCGCGGGTTACGAAAGTAAAGATGCCGTTCTCATACGATACCGTGAATGCCGTCGAACGCAGCCCGAGGATCCGCCACAGGTCGCCCCCGGAGAATTTGTTTTTCCCGATATTCACCGAGATGACATACCCGTTTTCATCTGCGTTCATCTCTGTAAACCAACGCGCCGGATCCACCGGTATCTCGATGCCGCTGTCATAATGTGCGAGTGCCGAGCGAATCTCCTCGGCCTTTATTTCGTTCCGGCACTCAAAATGCGGAAAGGCTCTGTCCCACGGACTGTCCGCCCTGCGAAGATACGGAAGAGCTCGTCCCCAGACGCAGTCGGAAGGGCAGGTGCCGCCCGCGCTTACAGAATGATACACCGCGTAGATCGGCTCGCCGTCGTAAGTGATGATATGGGAAATACCGTAAGCCGCAGCGGTTTGTATGACTTCGCGGTATTTGGCATAGTCGTTTCCGTAGGTTTCGATACGCTTGTCCTCCGGCATATATGGCTGACAGAGCTGTTTGTCGTCGGAAATATCCGCACCGTCGGGGAGTATTCCGGATCCTGTGAGCTCTCCCATGAGCCGCAGTGCGTATGTCGCGGAAGCCGATGCCTGTGCTTTTAGCGCCTCGGGATGATAGTTTATAGGTATCTGAGCCGCAAGACAGCCTTCGATGTACTCGGCAGCGCTTATTTCGGCAACGTTGTCCGTTTCTGTCAGGTAAATTCTTACCTTGTCCGGAAAAACGGCAGGAAAGCCGGGTTCCGTGGTTTCGCTGAGACCGTTTGTGTCCCGAACAGGCGACAGGTGCTTTAAAAGCGGCAGGGAAAATATCATGGCTGCAAACAGTACTATTATAATAAGTATATCCTTCATTTTCGCCCTCCAAAAAATTTATCAGTCAATTATATTGACTTGACGGAGAAAATAGACTATAATATAATGTATGTTTTAATATATCGCAAAGGGTATGAAATAAATGAAAACAAAATCGAACAAGCTTATACTTACTTTCGCTGCCGCATCGGCTCTGATCTGTGCGACAGTACGGTTTTTCCAGATAATGACACTAACAGACTTTGAGAACGGATTCTTCTTCCGCGGTTCGGAGCTTGGCGGTGCGCTCGGGTATGTTCTTCTCGGCGTATGCGCCGTACTGCTGATCCTGCTCGCGTTTCTCGGCAGAAAACGCGGGAATTCGGCATATTTCGTTTCATCCGACGGCATGGGAAGCAACGCGACAAGGGGGCTTGGCGCAGGTGAGATGATCGGCGGACTTCTGATCGGCTTCAGGGTCACACAGGGGCTTGATGTATTCACCATGATCTGCGAGGTCGTCTTAGCCGCGGTGTTCATCATCTCGGGCGCGGCACTTATGGGAAGGATAAAACCGCCAAAGTTCACAGGTCATATAAAGCTCATTGCGGCACTGGTCCTGTTCTTCCGCGCGGCGACTCTGTTCAACAGCGATCTCCTTATCCGTCAGCACGCAGAAAACCTTATCGTGCTGTTTTCGCTCATCCTGTTTTCGGCATTCACAGCCGCGAGCGCACGCTTTTACGCCCGTGTTGAGTCGAAAAACACCCGTTTGGGCGAGATCTCACTTGCCGCGGTAACATTCCTGTTCTCTGCGACACACGTTATCTCCGACCTGTTCGCAATGGTGTTCGGCGGTGCGGGAGCATCCGCTTTCGTTTCTCTCAGCTTAGAGGTCGCGGCAGCAGCAGTGATAAGCGGCTCGTTCCTCGTTGTGATCTTCTTCACCGAGAAGAAGAAGGACATTGTGCCCTACGTCGAGAAATAAAGGCTGCTGTCTTACAGCATAAAACCGCATATTTTTCGTATAATAATAATGCCGCTGTGGAGCCCGGAGCTCTGACGGCGGCATATTATATTATAAGGTGCTGAAAAATATGCAGAAAAGTGATAAACCGCAGATCCCGCTCGGACTCGGGTGCGCGCTCGCCGAGAACACGAGCGCTCTCAAATACTTCTCCGAGCTTTCATCCGAGAAACAGCGTCAGATCATAGACCGCACTTGTGAAATGACTTCGCGCGCCGAGCTGCGGAGTTTCGTGCGCAATATGTCCGGTCTCGGCAATATGTTCTGAAAATGCGGTAAGATACAGCAAAGACCTCCCGGAAACCGGGAGGTCTTTGCCTGGTACGAGGAATATAAAAATGAAAACAATTCATGTATCTTCTAAAAAAATTATAGCACAGCACCCCCGTTTTGTCAAGACGAAAAACTGCACAAAAAGGAAATCCGCGGATCGCGTTCTTACGCATGACAAAAGGCATTTTGACAAATATCGGAGATCACCGGCGGAACAGTATGACGTATATAAGATAGTATGATTTACATATTTTTCCAAAAAACGTCCGGAAAAGCATAGTTTCAAAAAAGAAAAAGCCCGCAAAACCGCACTGTAAAAGGAACTGCAAAAAAGTTTAAAAAATTTTAAAAAAAGTGAAACTTTTTGAAAAAACACGCTGACTACTGAAATGTAAGCAACATGAGGGTGGTGAAAATCGCCCGGCTCGAAAAAGGCTCACGAGCAACATCGTGATGCCGCACAATAACGGGTCGCGTAAAAGCGATTCCGACAGTACCGTGAGGGGCTAAACTTTTAGGCTCATGGAACTGAGGGCGAGGCAAGGGGCTTGGCAACAAGACTTGCGCAGCCGTAGGGTTCGTGAGGGGTCAATGACGACTATTCCTAAAGAGGAAGGAGTCCGAGAGCTCACGAAGGGCTTACAAAAACCGATGAACGAACGGTCAATCGGGCATCGGCGTGCAGTTTCACAAGGTCATTGCAAAAAATTAAAAAATTTTTAAAAAACGTGAAACTTTTTCGAGACGAACGATGACTACCTAAATGTAAACAACGTCAAAGCCAAGGGCGGAAAACAGAAATCGACCCGAAGCAGCGGTCATAAGAACCGGATTTGTGAAAATTGTCTCAATCATACAGAGAATTTTCTAAAATATGGTAAAAATGACTATTGCAAATCGAGACGAGATTATGTATAATAAAACCTGTAGGTAATGACACATTTACCGAAAAATTTTAGGAGGAATTTAATCATGAAGATTAACAAGATCCTTGCAGCTGGCGTAGCTGCAACACTTGCTGTTACTTCTCTCTCCGCTGTAGTAAGCGCAGAAGTACAGACTAAGACATTCGATGTTTACAGAACTACCGCTTCGTTCTGGAACAGCAGCATCAAGTTCAATGCTGACGTAAACAAGAAGATCGCTCAGAAGCTCAGCCAGGTTGAGAACGGCAGCATCGTTCTTACACAGCTCGATGAATATGTAAGAGAAGTCCTCAACTACAAGGGATTCCTTTCTTACCTTCTCGAAAACGGCGAAACAGATCTTTACAGCTACTATGCAGCTGATCCCGCTCGCTACAGCAACGGTCAGGATATGTTCGTTGCAGGCGTAAGCATCACAGCTACAGGTTATCAGCATGTAGGAGATACAGCTACAGTAACAAAGACATTCAAGTTCGAGCACACAGGCGGCGCTTGGGGCTGGATAAACTCTCCCAACGGTACATGGACACTTACAGTCCTCGATGACGAGACACCTATCTACCACGACGGCGAATTCGCTTCCTACTTCTTCACAGAGATCACATCTCTCCAGCTCGAGGTTCAGCTCTCCGGTCAGACACTTGACGAGAACGAGTACAACTACTGGAGCTTCATCAACAACGCCGGTGACAACTCCAAGAGATTCCTTGACATTGGTGATATCCTTGTAAACGGCACAAAGGCAAATCCTCTCGCAGGTACTTACACATACGGTCGTGCAAGCGAGGCTAACAACGGAACTGATTACACCAACGTTCTTGCAGAACAGGCTACTGATGATATCTATAAGGTAAATCAGCCGGCTGCTGCTGTAACAGGGGCAACTGCTGCTGCAAATGCGGGCAAGGGCGTTCTCGTGGGTACACCTATAACAGCGGGTGAAGGAATGATAGGTAAGACGGTTCCTTCGACAACTGCTCTCTACGTAGTTGATGGCGATACCCTTGATACTTATACAGCGGCTGCGGCTGATCCGATTGCTGCACTTAACACGGGTGCAGCTGGCGCGCTTGATACAACAGTGACAGCAGATGCACCTGTAGTAGTTGACAACTCTATAAAGACAACAGGTTATGTGTATAAGTTCAATGACGGAGCAACTGATTTCTTCATCTATTCTGCTACAACGATCAGCGCTGATGATCTTACAGCTTTAGGCGCTCTCGCTACAAGAGCTGCTGTAACAGCCGCAGGATATACTCTGTTAGATGCTGCTGCTGCTGCTGATCAGAAGGTAATCCTCAATCCCGTAAACAAGGACGTTTTCAATGACATAATTGCTGATGCCGCTTCCGTTGCTGCAAACGGAACAGCCGCTAACGCAGCTGTAGTTGACAATGGCGATGGCACATGGAGCCTTGTAACTGTTGCTTCCGAAGGTGTTGATTTCTCTGCTGTTAATTACACCGACGCTATGAGCACAGGTCACCTCCTCGGTTATGCATTCGCTAACGGTGGTTGGTTCGAGTCCAAGGGTGCTTACGGCGACAACCAGACAGCTGATTGGGATATAAATACTATTCAGTACGGTGCTGCTCCTCTTGCTTACTGGTACAACAATGCAAACGTCAACAGCGGCGCTAACGGCAACACAGGCGACAACGGTATCCTTTCCGCTCTTAACCCCGGAACATCTAAGGAGAACGGTTGGCTGCCCAAGACAACAAACAACTCCAGCAAGACAATAAAGAACAAGATCGAAAGAACAGACGTTTGGGAACTCTCCAACACTCGTGAATACCAGTCCACAGGTCAGACTTATGCTCTGGATGGCATTGGTAACGATGACAACCAGTCCTACAATGCAACATTCTGGGATGGTACAAATCCGTACGGCTTCGCAGGTCTCGCTTCTCAGGTAGCTGACTTCTTCAACAAGCAGGACAACGGTACTATCACATTCACATTCGCTGCTGACGCTGGTAGCACAGCAGGCAAGTGGACAGACGGTGTTCCGTCAACAGAAGTTGGTCTCAAGGGCTTCACATCTGAATACCTCAACGACTTCGCTCTCTTCTTCAACTATAGAAATACAACAGGTACAATGCTGAGCGCTCTCAAGCTCGATCCTACAGCTGGTACAGTTACATTTGATATCAGCGACTACCTCAAGGATTGCGGCGGTCTCACAAAGGCTACACTTGAGAACATCTACTATGGTCTCGACAATGGTATCAAGTACAACGCTACAACCAACAAGTACGGTCTGTGGGTATCTAAGGTAGAGCTCGCTTACGACGACGCTGGTGTTGCTGTTGACGCTAACACAGACGACGACGCTGCTGCTGATGATGATGCAGCTGTTGTAGTAGCTGATGACGACGATGATGATGTAATCGCTGACGACGATGACGATATCGCAGAAGATGACGATATCATCGAAGACGACGACGATGATGATGACGATGCTGGCGAGATCATCGAAGACGATGACGACGATGACGACGATGTAAACAACGACGTTGATTACGTTGACGCTGACGACGATGCTAACCCTGGCACAGGCGTAGGCCTCGCAGTTATCCCTGCTATCGTAGCTGGTGCTGCTCTCGTAGTTTCCAAGAAGAGAAAGTAATTCGATTGACGAACTTACTTAGATACTTCTAAGAACAAATAAGTTATTCCCCTCGCAAAGCGAGGGGAATAACATTATCTTGACAAAAGCGTAAAATCGCCGAGTTAAGCACAATAATGGCGTTAAATTCGTCATATTTGTAATGAAAGTGCAGCAATAATTGTGCATAGTGCACATTTGCTGTGTATTCAAAAAAGGTATAAACGGCAGAAGCCGTTGTATATGGTGAGCGGAATTACTGCTCAACACTCCACAGGACGGGAGTGCGAGCACCGAAAGGTGAAAACCGTCCGAAACCCCGCGGGCTGCGGTAACAGCAAGCGGACACAGACGAGCGCCATGTGCCAGATGCGCTTGTCATAAATACCTACAAGGAGGAAAACACAAATGAAGTTAAGAAAGGTTGCGGCTATAACAATAGCTGCAGCAGTTATGGCAACAATGTCAGTGACTGCTTTTGCAGAGGGAGAAGAGGCTCCTGCTGAAGCTGTATGGGTAGGCGCAGAGAGCGGCGGTACAGCCGAACTCAACAAGTGGATAAGCTTTGAAAAGCTCGGAGGAGCAAAGAACAAGCCGTGCTTACTGCTCTGCTCGGAAGACGATGCAGCAGAACCCCCGGCAGACAGCGAACTCTCGTTCAAGGTAAGCGATATATACGGCTTCGTTTTCTATGCTGAATTCGACAAGACAACATGGGATAACTGGCACGGCGGACAGATCGGTACAAACTCTGCACTCGGCGGCTGGAATGCTTTCATCGACTACAGCACCGGTAACGAGGTTGAGGGACTTACTATCGATATCGATGCCGGAACGATCAAGTATCTTGGCAACAAGGCACTGTTCGATCAGGCAGAGCAGGATCAGGGCGGTTACGCTCACATCTGGCTTATGGACTGGTCCAACGGCGACGACGCAGTTAAGGTATGCGGCATGGACATACTTGATAAGGACGGAAATGTTATGACGTTCGACACACCTGCTGTAGAAGCTGAAGAAGAAGTAGACGAAGCAGAGGACGAGATCGAGGAAGAGCTTGAGGAAGAGATCGAAGAAGAGACCGAGGACGAGATCGAAGAAGAGCCTGAGGAAGAGGTAGAGGAAGAAATAGCGGAAGAGGAAGAAGAAGCTCCCGCTCCGGCAACAGGTGATGTTGACGCAGCTACCGACAGCAGCAAGGGCTCTCCGGATACAGGTGTAGCTGATGTTGCAGCAGTTGCAGGAATCGGTGTTCTCGCAGCAGGCGCGGCTATAGTTGCAAAGAAGAGAAAGTAATTCGGTTATCACATTTTTCTCTGATACACAAAATGAACCCCTCTCGATAACGGGAGGGGTTATTTTCGTTTTCCGAGCACCATTCTATGACGGTCATGCCGCTTGACAGGTAGGTTTCATACATCTCCTGTCACTTGCTGTGCATGATCTCTTTTTTGACAGACTCTAACTTGTCCATTGGCTAAATCACTCCAATACGGTCTTAATCGAGAAACACTTGATAGTTGAATGTCTTGTGAACGCGCTGGTTTAATGCATATATACAGCGCAATATACATTCAGGTGCAAAACGGGGTAAAATGATTTGTGCGTTCTGACGAGTCAAACATGTAAACGGTTACGAGATTGACAGCAACCCGATTATGTCCTGAATCCGTTGGCGACAGGGAACAGGTGTTCTCTGTGCTGCCGAATAAAAAAATGAAATCGCACACAAGAAAATGAGAGAATGAGAGAGAAATGCAGAAAATCAGAGAGAATGAGGGATATATTTTGAAAATGCGCCCGAAAACAGTTGACAAACTGGCTTAAAACCGCTATAATAAAGCCTGTTCACGAAAAAATTCAGGAGGAAAAGAATATGTCAACTACTTATATGCCCAAGGCAGAAAACGTAGATCGCAAGTGGTACATCCTCGACGCGGCAGGCAAGCCCCTCGGACGTGTAGCAGCACAGGCTGCGACGATACTCCGCGGCAAGAACAAGCCGACGTTCGCTCCCCACTGCGACTGCGGCGACCATGTAATAATCATCAACTGCGCTAAAGCGGTTCTCACAGGAAACAAGCTCCAGAACAAGTACTACCGCTGGCACACAGGCTACATTGGTCATCTCAGATCCATTCAGTACGAAAAGCTCATGGCTACACGCCCCGAAAAGGCAATGGAGCTCGCAGTAAACGGTATGCTCCCCAACACGACACTCGGACGCAAGGCACTCACAAGACTCCGCCTTTATGCAGGTGCAGAGCACAAGAATGCTGCGCAGAAGCCCGAAGTATTTGAATTTTAAGGAGGGGAACAGAAATGGGAATGTATGATACAAAAGCTTACTACTACGGAACAGGAAGAAGAAAGCACTCTGTTGCCCGTGTCCGCGTTTATCCGGGAAGCGGCACAATAACGATCAACGGCAGAGACATCGACGACTATTTCGGTCTCGATACTCTTAAGCTCATCGTTCGTCAGCCCCTTAACCTTGTTGGTGCGACCGACAAGTTCGACATCGTTTGCACAGTTGCAGGCGGCGGTGTTACAGGTCAGGCCGGTGCTATCCGTCATGGTCTCTCCCGCGCTCTTCTCCAGTACAGCGACGAGCTCCGTCCGGTACTCAAGAAGGCAGGCTTCCTTACAAGAGACCCGAGAATGAAGGAAAGAAAGAAGTACGGCTTAAAGGCTGCACGTCGCGCTCCTCAGTTCTCAAAGAGATAACTTATTCTTTACGCGCAATACACAAAATCACCGCAGCTGTTCCGCAGTTGCGGTTTTTTGTTGCATTAATCAATAATTGTTCTTGTTGCCAAAAGCGTTGACAAAAATGATGACAGGTGATATAATGACAATAGGTTATTATCGATGTCAGTATAACCAGATTATATGGCACCGAAACCAATGTACTTTTAACATAGGAGGAAAACTCAAAATGAAGTTAAGAAGACTGGGAGCTGCTGCTCTCGCGGCATCCCTTATGGCAGCATCGACCGCTATTGTTGTAAATGCGGCTGACATCATCACATCCGAGACTGTTATGGACTCCTCTTGGAGCAAGAACGCAATGTTCGACGCAGGCCTCGTAGGAAGCAGCGCAAACCTTAAGATCGAGATCAAGGATCTCGGCGGTGACCCGACAATCAAAGTTGCTTCTCAGCATCCTGATGGCTGGAAGGACTATGATTACACCGGAAAAGTAACAGACAACAACGGCAACGTTGTAGAATTCCTTACCGAATGGGGCGTTATGAAGCCCGCAGCAGACACAGAGTATGTTATCGTACAGCTTGACGGCGACGCTGCTGCTGACATAAACGAATACGGCGGCGTTGTTTACGGCATCGACTATACCCTCGTTTCTGTTTCGACTGTTGATGCAGCTCCTGCTGAAGCTGCACCCGCTGAAGAGGCTCCCGCAGCAGGCGATGTTGATGCGGCTACCGACAGCAGCAAGGGCTCTCCCGACACCGGTATAGCTGATGTTGCGGCTGTTGCAGGTCTCGCAGTACTCGCTATCGGCGGCGTTGTATTTACAAAGAAGAGAAAGTAATCCGGCTGTCGCTTTGAATATGCATATCGGGCGGCAGGCTCCGAACTCTATGCAGATTCTTATAGTTCAAAAACCGCATCTGGTTTGCAGGTGCGGTTTTTTGTGTCTATTTTAAAAAAGGTCTTGAAAAATCCGGCGAATAGTGATATAATAAATTGTTATAATGACCGCAGGTGGTTTTTCTGTACATTCCTCTGCTGAAACGGGGGAATGTACAGAAAAATGACTGTTGCTGCAAACATACAGGAAGGACAAAAGAAATGCACATCTTCGATGCACACGTTCATATCTATCCCGATAAAATAGCCGAAAAAGCTTCTCAGCATGTCGGTGAATTCTACGGTATCCCGATGTCGTTCGACGGAAAGATCGCAACAATGGTGGATAACTGGAAGAAGCGCGGCGTAGAGCGCTGTCTCGTTCATTCCGTTGCCACGACGCATGACCAGGTTACAAAGATAAATGATTTTATAAAAGCGAGCGTTGATTCGAGCGAAGGAATGTTCGTGGGTTTCTGCACGCTTCATCCCTCGATGTCGCAAGACGAGGTTGATGCTGAGATAAGGCGGATAATGGATATGGGACTGCGCGGAGTGAAGCTTCACCCCGACTGTCAGAAATTCCGTATCGACGACAAGCACGCTATGGAGATATACGAGGCAATAGACGGCAGAGTTCCGATACTCTTCCACACCGGCGACAAGAGGTACGACTACTCGAATCCCGACAGCATGAAAGCCGCAGCAAAGCGCTTCCCGAAGCAGAAGATGATCGCCGCGCATCTTGGCGGTTACACGGTCTGGGAAAAGGCTGTTCCCGTTCTCGCGGGGCTTGAAAATGTCTGGTATGACGAAAGCAGTTCTCTTGCATACATTACGCCGGAACAGGCAAAGGAATACATTCTCGCGTATGGTGAGGACAGAATATTCTTCGGAACCGATTACCCGATGTGGAGCATTTCCGACGAGCTCGAACGCTTCGACCGTATCGATCTCACCGATACGCAGAGGGAGAAAATACTCTGGAAGAATATAACAGAATTTTTAGGAATGTAAATAATGCGGATCCGCAAAAAATAAAGAGGTAAATAATTATGAAATGGACAGGTCTTAACGAATTAAGAGAAAGCTATCTGAAATTCTTCGAGAGCAAGGAGCATCTCCGTATGGCGTCTGCTCCCCTTGTGCCGCAGGGCGACAACTCGGTGCTGCTCATAAACGCGGGTATGACACCCCTCAAAAAGTTCTTCCAGGGCGTTGAAACGCCTCCGAGAAAGCGCGTGACCACTTGTCAGAAGTGCATCCGCACCCCCGATATCGAGAATGTCGGAAAAACAGCACGTCACGGCACATATTTTGAGATGCTCGGCAACTTCTCGTTCGGCGACTACTTCAAGCATGAAGCTACCGCATGGGCGTGGGAATACCTCACAAAAGTCCTTGAGATAGAACCCGAAAAGCTCTGGGTAACGATCTATGAGGAAGATGATGAAGCCGGCGAGATATGGGCGAACGAGATAGGTGTTCCGCGCGACCGTATCGTAAAGCTCGGCAAAAAGGACAACTTCTGGGAACACGGAAGTGGTCCCTGCGGTCCCTGCTCCGAGATACATTTCGACCGCGGCGAGAAGTACGGCCCCTTTGAGAGCTTTGAGCAGGCGGGCGACTGCGACCGTATAATCGAGATATGGAACCTCGTTTTCACTCAGTTCGATAACGACGGTCATAACAACTACACACAGTTAAAGAACAAGAACATAGACACCGGTATGGGTCTGGAGCGTCTTGCTTGCGTAATGCAGGGCGTTGACAATATGTTCGAGGTTGATACCATTCAGAATATCATAAAGCGCATCTGCACCGTTACGGGCAAGACCTACGGCGCAAATCACAGCGACGACGTTTCTATCCGCGTTATAACCGACCACGCGCGCGCTACCACGTTCATGGTAGGCGACGGTGTACGTCCTTCCAATGAGGGCAGAGGCTACGTTCTGCGCAGACTTCTCCGCCGTGCTGCAAGACACGGAAGACTTCTCGGTGTAACGAAGCCGTTTCTCACCGAGATAGTTGAGCAGGTCATCGAAGAGAACAAGAACGCATACCCCGAGCTCGTTGAAAAGCGCGAATACATCAAGAAAGTCATCGCGACCGAGGAAGAGAGCTTCAACAAGACCGTTGAAAAGGGCTCTCAGCTTCTTACAGAGCTTATCGCAAAGCTTGGTGAGGGCGGAGTATTAAGCGGTGACGATGCGTTCAGACTGCACGACACTTACGGCTTCCCGCTCGACCTCACAAAGGAGATACTTGAAGAGAAAGGTCTGTCGCTCGACGAGGAGCGCTTCAAGGAGCTCATGATAAAGCAGAAGCAGACCGCACGTGCAAATCAGGCATTCAAGGGCGGCTGGGATGAAGCGTCTATGAACGCAGTATCCGGCTTCAAGACAGAATTTGTTGGCTATACCACACTTACCTGTGATACAAAGCTGCTTGCGCTTCTTAAGGACGGCGAGAGTGTACAGAACTGCACCGAAGGCGACAGCGTTATCGCCGTTATCGAAAAGACCCCGTTCTATGCTGAAATGGGCGGTCAGGTCGGTGATAAGGGTACGATCTCCGCGGGTGACAGCGTTCTCCGTGTTCTCGACACGAAAAAGACTGCGGGCGGTCAGTTCGTCTGTGAGTGTGAAGTTGAGATAGGCGGACTTTCTGTGGGCGACACGGTGACTGCCGCTGTAGATGAAGACCTTCGTTTCGCGACCGAGCGCAACCACACCTGCTGCCACTTATTACAGGCAGCACTTCGCAAGGTGCTCGGCGACCATGTTCACCAGGCCGGCTCACTCGTTGATCCGACGGAATGCCGTTTCGACTTCTCTCATTTCAGCGCGATGACTCCCGAAGAGATCGTGAAGGTCGAGAGAATAGTAAACGAAGAGATATTAAAGGGCGTTAAGGTAATTACCGAGGAACTTCCTATCGAGGAGGCCCGCAAGAAAGGCGCAATGGCTCTGTTCGGCGAGAAGTACGGCGACGTTGTACGTGTTGTAAGCACCGAGGATGGCTTCTCTACCGAGTTCTGCGGCGGTACACATCTTGACAACACTGCAAAGGCAGGACTTTTCAAGATAGTTTCCGAATCGTCGGTAGCTTCGGGTGTTCGCCGTATCGAAGCAGTAACCGGTTTCGGCGTTCTCGAAGCTCTTGACAGCACGAAGAAGACGATAGCAGATGCTGCCGAGGTACTTAAGGTACAGAACGCGGCTGCGCTCGTTCAGCGCTGTGAAGCTGTTACGGCGGAGCTTGCAGACGCAAAGAAGACGATAGACAAACTTGAGCGTCAGATCTCGCAGTCCGCAATGGGTGACATTACGGCGGGTGCTGCCGAGGTAAACGGCATCAAGGTATTCTCGGCTACGCTTGAAGGCACGGTAGGTGACAGTCTGCGCAAAGCTGGCGACGATATAAAGTCTAAGTACGACAACTTTGTTGCGGTTCTTGCGGGACACGCGGACGGAAAGGGCAACTTCCTCTGTATATGCAGCAAGGAAGCGGTCGCAAAGGGCGCGAACGCTGGTAATATCGTAAAGCAGATCGCTGCGATAGCAGGCGGCAAGGGCGGCGGAAAGCCCGACAGTGCTATGGCAGGTATCGCTGACATCTCAAAGATCGACGAAGCGCTTGCGGCACTCACCGGCATAGTTTCCGACATGATAAAGTAAAGGGAACCTCTAAAAACTCATTTGAGAGAAAAAGAGCTACTTGCACCGATAG
>CAMVNQ010000027.1 GCA_947168885.1 uncultured Clostridia bacterium
GTATTTACATCACGATACAGGCTGCCGACGGCAGGAAGTGGAGATACAGCCACCTTAGCGACATTTACGTCAGCGAGGGCGATATAGTCAAAGCTGGCAGCAGAATCGCCGCGGTCGGAGCGACGGGTTGGTGTACGGGTCCGTTGGTGTGCATATCCTTCCCGGACAGCGAGGTCATTGACCCCGTCGCTATCGAAGGCGGAATTGTCGGTATTGCGCAAAACATTGAATAACAGAACAGACCCTCCGTATCTATGCTTTACGGAGGGTCGTTCCTGTGTAGGGGTATTTATTGTTCTACTGCGGCTTGTTCGTATTCATCCGCAGCGTCAACCGGTAGAATATCGCCGTGGTCACGAAGATTATCAAGCTCCTCCTGCGCCACCGGCAGTGACGCATATATCTCTGCCGCCCGTGCAGTATGCGCTTCGGTTATCGGGTAGAGCATTCCGTTTCCGACATCCTGACCGTTATACAGGTAGCTGAGCCAGATATAATATCGCTCGTCTCCCTGATAGCTTGTTTTTTCCGCAGTGTATGACATAAGCTCGTTCAGCAGCTCGGGTTCATCCGTAAGACGGCGCATTTTGCCTTCCAAATACCCGTCTTTTATTGCCGCCCAATCACTGTACAAAGAGGACACGTTCTCGACGCTTCCACTGTTTTCATCTGTACTTGCTTTTATCAGGAACGCCGAATACCCTGACCAGTCCTGTGCTGTATCTGGGAACAGGTCGATACCGTGAGCTTTGAGCAGCGCCAGAGTTCTTGTATAGAAAGGATATATCCTGTAATCATAATCGCATATATTAGCCGCGCGTATGCCATTTTCATCAGGTCTGTAGCTGTATATCCTGCGGATGTATATATTCCTCGGGTGTAGGTATTCGGAACGATAGACCTGCTCAAATGTCGCCGACTTCGCGTCCTCGATTATCGCGTCATACAGCTCGTCGGTGTCAACATCTGACTTTACCATATACTTTTCCTGCTCTTCTTCGTCTGTGATATTCGGTCCCTGCGATGATGTCCAGATGTAAGCGAAATCCTTCGTCCTTTCGAGCGTATATGTTACCCACCTGCCGTCATCACCGCGCTCTGTACGCGACTGGTCTTCGGGTTTCTGATACTGGTACTGCATACTGAATCCGCCGTAGCGGAAATACAGATCGTACAAGGTCTCCGCATAGCTCTCATTGAGGTCATACGTGCGCACATCAACATAATTATCCCCATTGAAATACTCTATCATGACATTGACAGGAGCACGCATACCAAGTCCGCTGCCGGGGTGCTCGGCTAATATCCTTTTGTGCAACTCTGCAGCATCCTCATAAGGAACGTAGCACTGCATATTGTCCCAGTGATAGTTAATGGATAACCTCGCATTATCCGCGACAGCGGCAGACGGGATATGCGTAGTATAGCCAAAGCAGCCGGTAGCTGGGATAAGAGCACATAATCCGAAGCAGGCTCCCGCGGTAACAACAAATCGTGCCGCGGATATAGGGAATTTCTTTATTGAGCCGCCGCCGATTATCTCCATTATAACGAATACGACCATTGCCGCGCCTATGCAGATAAACACAAACGGCAGATCATATTTTTCGGTCGTACCACCGCCGAAAATGCTGTAAAAATTCGTATATTGTACATATTCCGGCGCGAATATCCTCATTCCGAAGAATGTGATCACAGCAAGCTCAAACAGCGCTGTGAAAGCATGCCGCGCGTATTTGAACACGAACGGGTCGCCCGTGCGCTCGGAAAGTCTGTGCTTCTGAACAAAGTATGATCCTGCAAACAGCGCAATAACGTATACCGCAATAAATATATATCCCCACGGCGAGGCGTTAAGCAACTGGTGGAACGATCCCATTCCGAACGCAAACAGGAAACCGACAGGCGACAGCAGTGACATTACGCTCGTGTCCATAAGGCTGTTGCTGTTTGCTCCGTATGCGCCGCTCAGCGCTATTATCCACAGGCAGAATGTTGATACGGGAACAGCCGCCTGTACAAGTACAGTCATTATCACAGCAACGGGAGTACGTCCGCAGAAGCTTATGACAAACACCGTCATAGCCACCAGCATGATCGCCGCGATAAGAAATTGTGGTATCAGTTTTTCGATATCCTTACAGTAACTGAGATAATGCGGCGTGAGCCCATAGTTGTATCTTTCGGAATAATCAATTGAACGCACATGGGCAACCACCGCCGCGCCAATACCGCAAACAGCGAATATCGGAACAAACTGCGCCGTGAGCACCGAAAGAAGATCTCCGAAAAAGCGCTGTGTGTGAGTTACCGGCAACGAAAGATCCATATTTACATAATCCTTCTTATGTAGATAACGGAACCCTTCAAGCCCGATTATAAGCATGACCACAAGCCCGCCGAGAACTCCGACTACGAATAACTTCCATCCGAGGTCGTTGCACAGAGCCTTATAGGTACCATAGTTGTAATCAGCCGTATCGCTGAGCGTTTCCGAGACATACCCCTCAAGGAATATCGAATACAGCGGGAATGTCATAAAACCGAACACGGAAAGCAGTATTATAAGATATTTCAGCCTTCCGAGACGGGAAATATAGTATTGAAGAAATCTATTCTTCGAGCTTTGAGCCGTCATAACCCACACCCTCCATTTCATATATAAATATCTCTTTAAGCGACAGCTTTGTAAGGTCGCAGAGCTTCGGAGAAAGCTTCTCCACAGCAGCCTTCACCTTTTCCGCGCCGCCTGCGGCAATGATATCGGTAAGACTTCCGGAGGTCGAAATATACTTGACATCGAGCTCGGGAAGATCGTCTGCGGTGATCTCGCGGTCAAACGCCGCGCGCACCTTGACGATATCGCTCTTCACGCTCTCAAGCTCGCGGTCGAGCAACATCTTCCCTGCGTGCAGAAGTCCCACGCGGTCGCAAAACTCGTCGATCTCGCTCAGGTTGTGTGATGAAAACACTACGGTGAGCTTGTTGTCAAGCATCTCGTCTATCAGTATGTTCTTGATTATCGTGCGCATCATCTGGTCGAGCCCGTCGAAAGCCTCGTCGATGAACAGATACTTCGTCCTGCAAGCAACACCACATATCACGACGGCCTGCCGCTTCATTCCCTTTGAGAACTTGTGCATTTTCTTGTCTTCGGGCAGTCCTACAGTCTCACGCAGCTTCTCAAACAGCTTTTCGTCAAACGTCGGATAGAACCGCTTATAATAATTGCGCATCTGCCCGAGCGTCATGTTTGAATACTGCACCGTTTCATCATCGACGAAGAACAGCCGTTCCTTTATACCGGCATTGTCGTAAACCGGCTCGCCGTCTATGGTTATAGTTCCGGCGGTCGGGCGGTAAATACCGGTCATCATCTTTAACAGCGTTGACTTGCCTGCCGCGTTTGAGCCAAGCAGACCGTAAGAGCAGCCCTCGGGTATAGTTATCGAAACATCATCGACGGCACGGTTATCGGCATAATCCTTAACGCAGTTTTTTATTTCTATCATTATTCCTTTCCCTTCTTTCCGTATATCTCATTTATGAGACCTTCCACTGTTTCGCGGTCAACTCCCGCTTCCGAGGCATTCCGCAAAGCATCACGAAGCGCGTCCATTGAACCGCTTTTTATCACCTCTGCGGCTTTTCCGCCCGAGGAAACGTAGCTTCCCTTCGCCGGAAGCGAATAGATGAGCCCGCTCTTTTCAAGCGAAGCATACGCTTTCTGTACGGTGTTGGGGCTGATACCAAGCTCCTTAGCAGTCTCTCTTACCGCAGGAAGCTTTTCGTCGGGTGCAAGTATCCCAAGCGATATGAGCCGACCTACCTCGTTACATATCTGATCGTGTATGCTTTCATTCGGATCGAGTTTTATGTTAAACAAAGCATCGCCCCCCTTTTATGCTTTTTGCCGGCTGAACTGTACCACTGCCTGTGGTACAGTTGTATTATAGCACAAAACTGTACCATTGTCAATGGTACAGTTGAATTTTTTTTGTTGAACGCTAAATGTAAACACTTGTTGTCACCCAACAGCTTGACAAAACGCATATCATGATGTATCATAAAACAAATCAGTTATTCTGACATCTATCTTATTCCGAAACGAGGTGAACTTTCCTTATGAGCGATCTGTCCGCAAGAAACAAGAAACTTGCAGATCCTACCCCATTTGACCGACATAAAGTGCCGCCGAAGCAGAACCTCTTCCTCATGCCGCTTATCTGGCTGTATTGCTTTTTCGCTACACGAAGCGGGCATCTTAAAATACACCGGAAGAATATGAAGGGGCTTAAGCCGCCTTACATCGTATTCTGTTCTCACCACGCGTGGATGGATTTCTATGTGACCCCGCTGGCGCTGTTTCCGCACCGTGCAAACTATGTCTCGGAAATGGAAGGCTTTGAATTTTTCGGAGAGTGGGCGTACAGGCAGATAGGCTGTCTCGGAACTCGAAAGTTCGTTAACGACATCGCCCTTGTGCGTAACATCAAACGCTGCATAGAACGCAAAGGCATTCTCGTGATATACCCGGAAGCGCGCTACGCCAATGTCGGTACTAGCTCCGAACTGCCGCCGTCGGTAGGAAAGCTCGTAAAGAACCTCGGGGTGCCGGTGGTCTGCATCAATATGCGCGGGAACTATATACAATCCCCGATATGGAACACTAAAATACGTAAACAGGCGCGTCTCGACACTGAGATCATTCAGCTTCTTACCTCCGAACAAATAAAAAAAATGACCCATGAACAGGTCACACAAGCTATATCCGGATATCTGGCTTACGACGATTACATTTATCAGCTCGAAAACAAAATAAAGATAGATGTTCCGTGGCGCGCGGAGGGACTTCACAAAGTTCTGTACCGCTGTCCGGAGTGTAACAGCGACTTCTCGATACGCAGTGAAGGAGCACACCTGTATTGTGAGAACTGCGGAAACCGAGTGACAATGAACATATACGGACGACTGGTACAGGGAGATGACGCATACAGATTCTCACATATACCGGACTGGTATGAGTGGCAGCGACAGTGCGTTATCGACGAGATTGAACGCGGAGAATATAAACTCGATGTGCAAGTGCATATCGAGGCTCTTCCTGGGTCAAGATGCTTTCTTGACTGCGGCACGGGACATCTTACGCACAGCGAGGACGGATTTTCGCTTTCATTTACAGATTTCGGCAATACCGAGGAAAAAACACTGCACTTCTCCCCTGCTTCCATGTTCTCCGTACATACCGAGTACAACTACCGCGAACGCGGAGAATGCATCACGCTATCCACGCTCGACTGTACATATTTTCTGTTTCCGCAGAGTCCCGGGTTCAATCCGACAAAGATACAGTTCGCAGCGGAGTACCTGCACAAACGTTCAGTCGGACGGTAATGAGACAGTCGAACCGGGTCAATATGTATTGGTTTATATTAGATACTTTTGGTTCAATTCCGCAATATCCGCTTCCGAAAGCTCATAGGTCTTCTTTATAAAATCTCTTACCGAGCCGTACTCTACCCGTGCTTTGGAGAGAACATACTCTATCAGGTATTCCGATACTCCGTTCATACGCCTTACGCTGTCAATGATACCATTATCGGCATTATGCAGCATAACAGCGTCAATATCCGATTGTATTATCCGAGCATTGGCGCTGTTTGTAAGTAGATAATCGGACATTATGATCTCATCCGGAACATCAAGCAGTGTCAGAAGTAATGCAGCGGCTATGCCTGTTCTGTCCTTTCCCTGTGTACAATGGAACAAGACCGAATGCTCATCGTCATTTTCAAGAAGCAGTTCAAAGAACCGTTTATAGGCTTTCTTTGCTGGTTCGCCAAACATTATCCGGTCATAAACCGCTGTATCGGCAGTCATTCCGGCTTCCGCGAGCAACATGATGCTTATTCCGTTATCCTTTTCTTCCGATGATCTCTGAATCTTTTGCAGGTCGCTCTCTGTAAATCTCAGCGCCAATACCGGAAGATTATAATATCTCGCGCCGAATATCGGTGGGTCGGGTTGAGATGCAGTCTCAAATTCCGAACGAAAATCTATTATTGTTCCGACGTTATAATCTTCATTCAGTATCTTCTTGTCTTTTGTGTCAGCGCTATACAACTGACCGGTGCGGATCAGTTTACATCGTTTGATAACGCGATCGTGTTTATTCTCATATCCTCCGAGTTCACGTGCGTTTATAACTCCTTTAAGCCCGATAAGCTGTCGTTCAAGAGAAACCGATCTGTAATGCCTGATTTTTTTCGTCATTTTCTTTTGTCCTTGATTAAAGTGCTATTATCCAAATCGCAGTAATAAGTTATATCCGTTATCTCTAACATCTCCGGATATCCAAAATCCCGATTTATTGTTATATACATTGTAATATAACACAAATCCCTCAATTTTGCAATACTAAAGAGTGCAAAAATCGATGCACCCGTTCACTGAACAAATGCAATATTAAAATCAACAAGCGCACAGGCTTTCGAGCTTGTGCGCTTGCTATTTACACGGGCGTTCTGTACAAATATCCCGTCTCATTTTTGTAAGAAACTTCAAATTGATTCCTGCTCCAATATATTCTGTCACAAATCAATGCTGACTTCCGTTTATATATATGAGAGGGACAAACCCACTTGCATTACATAACGGAAAGACAGAAAGGAAAAACATCATGAAAAAATCATTCAAAATTCTTTCGGCAGCTCTCGCGGCAATAACAGTAATGTCCTGCACGAGTGCAACAGCGTTCGCAGACAAGATCAAAACCATTGACGGAGTAAGATATCTTTATTCCGACAGCGGCGAGAACAAGGGAAAATACACGGGTTGGGCTAAAACTTCAAAAGGCAAACGCTATTATAATAAGGGCATTATGTGTAACAATCGCTGGCTAAAGACGCAAAAAGGCAAATATTATTATGCCGGCAATGACGGATATATGCGTACCGGCTGGGCAAAAGTGTCTCGCGGAAAAGGAAATTACAGCTATTTCGACAAAAACGGGATCTGGGACGGCAAGGTCTATTATAAAGGATATCAGCCGCAAAATCTTTATTCGTTCTTTCTTGACTTTGATCTGTTGTCCGGCAACGATCTTGTCATAGGATACTCAAAGAGTGGGATCTCTTTGAAAAATGCCGACGACTTCACAGATACAGATATCTTGCAGCAGATACTCAAAAAAGACCTTTACACCGGGACAATAACCGATCTTATTTCCGGCGATGAGATAGAACTGGCCGATGAGCTGTTTCATGGCGGACGCTGCATAACGATCAAAAGCCGGTCCGATAATGGCGCATACCTTGAATTTACAAAGGATTCAGCCGGTGATTCTTATGTCTATAACGGGTACTTCGGCTTTGGTCTTAAGCTTAAGGATAAAAAGGCATTTGAAAAGCTGTCGCAGATAATAGACAAATATGACGACGTAGAAGAAAGTCTTGAGGATGATGAGGAGGAGGACGAAGAAGAGAACTCTGAAACGCTGCATATTGAGGATGTGATAAACGCTGTTGAGAAGACCGTTCCCGCCGATATTTTCGGTGGAATATATGATATGAACGGCATTATAACGGTACTTTCGACAGACACGGATACCGCAGAAGAATTGATCGAAAACCTTTATCCCTATGCGTCAAACATCACGGTAAAGAAGTGCAGTTTTACACTTAAGTACCTTACAAAAGCAAAAAACACAATATTAAAGAAACAGAATGAATTTGACATAGGCGTATGCACAGATGTTATAAATAACAAAGTGGTAATTGACGGAAAGACTATTCCGGACAAGCTCAAAAAGTTCATTGAAGACAGCGGCTTTTCGGATTGTGTAAGGTATGAGATCACAAACGGAGAAGATATAGACGATTAAGAGATTCGCACCTTTATTTATAAAGCGCACAGGCTTTCGGGCTTGTGCGCTTTTTCTTGAAAACTGAATGATTATCTGCTATACTTGGTTATGTGCGAAAAATGATCGTTCCGGTCGTCTAATATATGTAAGAGCAAATTTGCGCTGAAAAGGAGGAAGCCGAATGGATAACCACGCGGATAGCTACCGCCGTTACCTTGACGGTGATGACAAAGGACTTGTGGAAATAATCTGGCATTACAGATACGGTCTGACGCTGTACATAGGCGGCATTGTCGGGGACATCTGTCTCGCTGAGGACATAATGCAGGAGGTATTCGTGAAGCTTGCGGTAAAGAAGCCGAAATTCGGCGGGAAAAGCAGCTTCAAAACGTGGCTGTATTCTGTCGCACGCAACTGTGCGGTCGACAGGCTGCGGCAAAGAGCGAGACATAAAGAAACACCGCTTGACGAGTGCTTTGAAACGTCCGATGAAACGGATATCGAAAAGCAGTACATCAAAGAGGAGCAGAAGATCGAGCTGCACAAGGCGATGAAGCGGCTATCGTCTGATTACGCACAAGTCCTGTATTTACGGTATTTTGAGGATTTTGACACGAACGAGATCGCAGGTATCATGCGCAGATCGAAAAGGCAGATCGGTGACCTGCTGTACCGTGCAAAAAAATCACTCAGAACCGAACTTGAAAGGGCGGGATTTACCTATGAAAACTAATGAACAGATAGCGGCTTATGTTTTCGCCGCACGAGATGAATATATCAGAAAACAGGAAAAAAATCGGTCTGTTCTGAAAACAGCCCTTCCGTTGACTGCGGCGGCACTGACGCTGGTATCGCTGACCGCATACGGCGCGGTAATAAATATTATCGGAACCGATCGCGGCTTCACGTCAAACATGACCGTACAGGAGACAGTTGCGGCAACGGCAATACCGGAAACAGGTCCGGCAATAAACCTCGACACATACACAGGTATGCAGGTTGGCTGGGACGAAATGCCGGCTTATGACAAATACCGCAGCTTCACGCATGACGGGAAAGAGTACCGCGGATTCAGGCTTGACGATGGCTCAGGTATCGTTCCGGAAAGCGTGGTGGGCAAAAAGATGTACGATGTCACCATGAGCACGATAGAGACCTTTTCGGAAAAGGAGTTCACAATAAACGCGGAAGTCTTCGCGATAACGGATATACTCCCCGAAGCGGCGGTCGCAGTGAGATTTGAAGGTACAGACGAATACTGCTCTTTCCGGTGCGGAGACTATTTCCTTCCCGCAACTCTCGGAGAGCTTATCGACGAGCTTGATCTCATGGATTCAATGTCTTTCGGCAACATCTGGATCCCCGAAAAAGGAATGGGAAACGCTTATTACACCTACGATCCGATACCTGTAAGCGCAGATAACGATAAGCTTCTAATGCAGCTTTTTGAGGAATGCCGGGATGTAAGATGCGAGAGTGACGATGATATTATGTTCTCCGACCACGTGTTCTCCGTTACCGCAGATGTTAAAAAGGCAGGGATCGCAGGCAAATGTATCGAGTTCATGGAGAACGGCTACATGATAACTAATATCATGGAATACGCGTTCTGCTTCAATATCGGCACCGAGCGCGTGCAGCGGCTTGCGGAAGCGTTTAAGATAAGTGAACAGACGCCGCATATCCAGACCTTCCCCGAACCGCCTCAGACCACCGCCGCTGATGAATATTACGGCGAGGAAACGAGCATCGGCACGGTCGAGATGTACACGCAGAACACTACGATAAGCCAGCCCGCGCCGCAGACTATTCCGGAATGATGTATAGTAATAATTGCCAAAGTTTATTGTGATATTTTACAAATTCAAAAATATGACGTAACATTTTGTCCTTCCAGATCGTTAATATTTATAGAAGCACAAAATCAATGTGCAAATCAAATACCCCTACACCCAACAAACGCACAGGCTTCGGCTTGTGCGTTTGTTGGGTAAAAAGCAGTTTTTTTCGATATTGGAATCTGCGAAATCAAACTATCGGGCAAGTGCTTTGCTTTATGCTGCAAGGATCGTCCAGCGTAATTCAGTTGACATCGGCAGACTGTGATTGTATAATCATGTATGAGGTGAGATACTTTGAAAAAGAAAACAAGAACTAAAATAATCATAGCTGTTATTGCTGCTGTAGGACTGCTTTTTGCAGGCTTTTGCGCCGTTACATATTATGCCTTTTCAGAATATAAAATAGCTGAAAGTTTCTGCAACGGTTTACTTTTCGACAGCTGGACTGATAAAGTGGATTACGAAATGCTGTCGGACGAGCTGAAAGAAATGATCCCGCGTGACGAATTTGAGCTTGCAAAGAGCGGTGACGCAGCAGCAAAGCACTCTATGTACAAGCGAATAGAGGGGTTTAACAGTAAATCGGCTGTAAAGATTGCGTACAGCACACGCTGGATAAAATTCCCTTTTGAGGATCATTACGAATACAACGGTGAAAATTATTACTGGGATTATTATATTGATGTTGTCTGCTTTTTCGGTAAAATCAAGGTCGTTAATTTCGGATGTGCCGCATTCTATCCGAACGGGAATATGTGAATAATTACTAAAGTTTATTGTGATATTTTATAAATTCAAAAATATGATGTAACATTTTGCCATTCATGATCGTTAATATTTATAGAAGCACAAAATCAATGTGCAAATCAAATACCCCTACACCCAACAAGCGCACAGGCTTTCGGGTTTGTGCGTTTGTTGGAACCCAAGCTAAAGATTTCCGAGCTTTTGACGATATAACATATAAGATTTATTGTTTTACAACGCAATGACGCGTTTGTTGATATGAAAGGAGTATCATCATGAACGTAAAAGTAAACCTATCGACAGCCGCCAATCAATATAACACCCCTACCCAGCCTATCGGCGCAAAATCAAAACCGGACGGCTCTTTCCTCAATGTCGGAGATGAAACGACAAAGGTCGGCAAGCAGGATATGGGTACTTTCACCGAGCGCCTTGCCGAAGCCTTCAAGAACGATAACGCAGATGTTATACGCGCGCTCGATGAGCTGTCCGATAACGACAAAATGGAGATCGCTATGCGGTCGTATCTCCAGATGCAGGGTCGTATATACAGCATCAAGAACAAGGAAGAAGAGGATATCCGGAAGTTCAGCTCCCTTAAGGAGGAAAAAGCGTACTATTCCGATATGCTCGAAGAAGCAAAGGAGAACGGGACTGCCGAGATAAAAGACGACAAAGATGCCCGCTTCGCATTTGCCGATAAAAAAGCCGGTGAAAAGCTCTCTACAAGAGATATTGAGAAGGCGCTCGAAGATGTTCAGGATCGTATCGACGGTTTCCTGTACCCATACGGGCGCAACGAGGACGGCACGGGAATGTCCAACCCGGAAAACGAGAGAGTTACACGCGACTACATAGCTTACGCAAGCGTATTCCAAGAGATAACGGGACTTGATGCGGATTGCCTGCACCCGGGCGATTCACTGATGCTCAGCAAGACAGACCGCAACGAGAATAACTTCATCGAAAAAGCAAGAGAAAACATAGATGGTCTCAACACCATGTCAAAGGATCTGCGCGACCTTCTGAAGAAATACAAGAACGAGCAGGAGATCGAGATAGGCGGCGGCGACCTCAGTGAAGAAGCCCGCACCCGCATGGAAGCTTTCGATTATGTCCGTGAGCAGTTCGTTTACGGCAATCAGAAGGACGAGCTCAAAACGCTTGGGATACTTGATGTTAAGGCGTGATAGGGATTATTATAATCGGAATTTAGCAGGGAGATTAGATGAAGAAATATCATAAAGCATTAGTTATATTTTTGTCTATAACTTTGTTAGCTGTAATAGGTTTTATTTTCTCTGAAATATATCGAGTACATGTGTATAATAATTTAGAGGAGTATAACAGTTATACAACACAAAATGGTAAATACCGTTTCTTTACGTAATAATAGTGAAGCAGGTTTGTTTGGTGCAATGAGATTAAGTGTATATTTGGTGCATAACGACAATGGATGCATCGAATATATAGGCGAAAAACGCCTTGATTATTATGATGATTTTACTCCGTATGTTAAATATACAGAGAGCAGCACTGAAGTAATTATAACCTTTTATGCAAAGTATTCAGAGAGTAATCTCTCTATACATATTATGTAAATATGAGAGCTTACAAATTCTGATTTTTCTTAATAACAGGAATTCAACTGTAAAAAATCAAGGTGAATAGCAATGAAAATAATAAAAGGGACTGCTTTATCGGTGCTTGCTGCCGCTACATTGTTATCCTCCTGCAATGCGGGAGGTTTCCCGGCACAGACAGACCCTGACACCAGCCGGTTTGACACTGGATATACATCGTACAACAATGATTATACTGCCGAACAGGACTACAGCAATATCATAGCTTTCACGGACAAGCAGGAATACCCGACTACATTTGATAAGATAACAGTGACGATAAAAAACGAAAACCCCGGAAAGGGCTTTTACTTCTTCTCCATACCGGTCATTGAGTACAATGACAAAGGCGAATGGAAACGGCTGAATTATTCGCCGGAAAGCTATGAAATACCGGAGCAATGGGCATTGTGTGCGATATTAGACGATACCGAGCGTCAGTTTAGCACGTCACAGAGTATTTTTAACGACAGGCTGAAAGGCAGCTGGAACCCGGGAGAGTATCGCGCTGTGGTTTTCGTTGGAAAAGAGACGGTATATGCGCCGTTCGCTATAATTGATATCTGACTTCGGGCGCACGGGTCTCGGCTTGTGCGTCTGTTTCGTACTTAATGTGTATTGCAATTTACTGAAGTGTATGGTATAATTAAGCCAATCTTTTGGAGATTATATTATTATGCTTTTAATTTGAAAAGTTTTGTAAATGGTAAAAATAGGACAGGTTGAACCAAATGAAGATAAAGATTATTCAAGATGGTATTAAGATATTGATTTTGATAGTTGGCATAATATCCGTTACCTATATGCTAATCAATCATAAGAATGAAAGTTCCCTTAATCACATATATGCTGTACCCGCTGACAGTATTAAAGACTTAACAAATGAAGAATCGTTGCAAGTATATAATTGTTTTAATATAGTTATACCAGATGATGAAACTAATGTATATATTCAATCATTCTATAGGACTGAGAAAGAGTATGTTAGTAAGGAATACAAGCTATATACTTATGTGATTGAGATTGGCGGCGTTAATGATTATAATTCTTTTTATAATGCTAATATTGATCGAGTTGATGAAAATGGAAAATATGGAAGAGCATTAAATGAATTCTTTGAAAATGGAGAATCGTATTATTTGACCTACGCAATCAATTACGATGATTATCCTAAAGATAATACAGATGAAACCCTTGCTGAATGCAATCAAGCAAACGATTTATATATAAACCTACAAAACAATCGCTAAAATCAATCTCATTATGGAATCTGAGAGGTTATTTTTATTATAAACTTTCCGCGTTCAACTTTTCAGATGATTTTATTATCCTGAACACCTGCTCCACCGTGTCGGAAAGATTTTCCGCAGCGTTCTCTGTATTCATCGCATCGTCAAAACTGCATACAGTCCGGAGTATAGGAAAATAAGCGTCAATGCCGCACTCGTTAAGGGTCGCGGCATTTTTAGCGTACCTGTAATACAAACCAACCGCATATCAGATAACAAGATGTTACTTTTGGCAGTATTATTGTAACCGAATCGTAATAATATCGTAACCGCTTTGTAATTGCATTTGACAGACCGCTATGGTATAATATGGAAAAAGGCAGATACACGACAACTGTCGTGCGGCAACAAAAAGGAGCTGAAAACAATGAAAAACAAATATATATTATCAGCAGCAGCACTTCTCACAGCAACACTTGCAATTTCGTCATGCGGCGGGAGCAACTATAAATCAGGAGCAGTGACGACTGCTGCGGCAATGAACTATGATATGATATATCCTATGGCGGAAGAATACACCGAGCAGGAAACGGAATTCAATACTGAAGAGTACAGCGCCATAACCGAGAATACATTCATGAGCACAGTCTCAGACCCACTCTCGACGTTTTCGATAGATGTTGATACCGCATCATATTCAAATATCCGCAGAATGATCGATCGCGGACGTGATATTCCTGCTGACGCTGTGCGTATAGAGGAAATGATAAACTATTTCGATTACAGCTATCCCGAGCCTAAAGGCGACGAGCCGTTCTCGGTAAGTACCGAGATCACCGATTGTCCGTGGAACAGCGATACAAAACTCATGCGCATTGGCTTGAAATCAATGGATATCGACCTTTCACAGCGCGCGCCGATGAATCTCGTGTTCCTTATCGACGTCAGCGGTTCGATGAGCGATGATGATAAACTTCCGCTGGTGCAGCGTTCATTCTCGATACTCACCGATCAGCTCACCCCACAGGACAGGATATCGATAGTCACCTATGCAGGCGAGGATAAGGTAATGCTTGAAGGTGCGGACGGTAATGACCGGCAGCGCATTCTTGATGCTATCACACATCTGGAGGCCGGCGGTTCCACTGCAGGCTCAAAGGGCATAACTACCGCATACGAAATTGCGGAAAAATACTTCATTCAGGGCGGCAACAACCGCATAATCCTCGCGACCGACGGCGACCTTAATGTCGGAGTTACGAGCGAAGCCGAACTTAAAGCTCTTGTAGAAAAGAAGCGCGAAGGCGGAGTATTCCTGTCCGTTCTTGGTTTCGGTCAAGGCAACATCAAGGACAACAAAATGGAAACATTAGCAGATAACGGAAACGGCGCGTATTCCTACATCGACAGCGAGCGTGAGGCTCGCAAAGTGCTTTGTGAGGAAATGGCTGCGAGCTTCATTACCGTCGCGAAGGACGTAAAAATACAGGTGGAGTTCAATCCCGCGTATATAAAGGGTTATCGTCAGATAGGCTATGAGAACCGCGCTATGTCCGCAGAGGATTTTAATAACGACGAAAAGGACGCGGGCGAGATAGGCGCGGGTCATACTGTCACTGCACTCTATGAGATCGTGTACAAGGACAGCAAAATGGATTTGGCGTCATCCGATCTTAAGTATTCTGACGCATCGGCTCTCGGTACCGAGAACGGCGAACTGCTTACGGTGTCTGTGCGCTATAAGGCTCCCGACAGTGACGAGAGCAAGCTGTTGACATACCCGGTGACCGATCAGACATATACACAAGTCATGTCAGAAGATATGAGCTTTGCGGCGGCAGTCGCGGAGTTCGGAATGCTCCTGAGAAACAGCGCATACAAGGGCAGCACCACACAGGACAGCATACTTGCGCTTGTCGGCAATTGCAATATTGAGAATGACGAGTATAAGCAGGAGTTTGTACAGCTTGTCAAGGCTGCAAACGTGCAGTAACACCAATCCGGTGCTGATTCATCACCTGCGATACCGCACCCAAACCGTTTATTTTGATATGAGTGGGAAATAGACACGGCGAATTATTTTCCCCTCAGGATAATCTAAAACTGACGTTCAATCGCACAGGCTTAGGTCTGTGCGATTATTTATAATAAATTTCAGAAACACTGTAACATTTTCTCGTTTTTATGTGTACATATAATTGAAACCTCTTTGCAAAGGAATTTCAACATGAAGGATAAGCTTGTCGAAAGACTGGTCTGCGGCGATGTACACGCCTTTGAGCAGATCGTAAAGAAATACGGCAGGTATGTGTTCAAGGTCGTCTGCAATCACTCCGGCGGGCTTCTCACAAAGGAAGATACCGAAGAGATAACAAACGACACATTCGCAGCGCTTTGGCTTAACCGTGAAACCATAGACCCGGAGCGTCCGATCATGACCTACCTTGCCGTTGTTGCAAGAAACAAGGCATCTAACAGGCTCAGGACTCTTAAATATACTGTCAGCATCGACGAGCTCGGAGAACTGCGGGATCCGCGGTTTGAACACGAGCTTGAAGATAAGGAAAGCCTCGATGCTGTTCTTGATGCTGCTTCAAAGCTGAACAAACGGCAATACGAGATATTCATACGTTTCTACCTGTACGGAGAGCAGCTTTCTGTAATTGCCGATAAAATGGGCATCAGCGAGCCGAACGTCCGTATTTCTCTGTTTCGGGCAAGAGAAACCATTAAGAAGCGGTTGACGGAAGGAGGTTTTTTCGATGAATGAAGAGTTGCTGCCCTATGACAGCAAAAGACTGTCATCGAAAGCTCTTGACGAAATGATTCGAGCCGCGAAGGAAAAGGCGGGTATCGCGGTAAAACGGCAGCCACATCACGTCAGACCCGTTGTTCTGATACTCTCAGTCACAATTGCGCTTTTGGTTTCCGCTGTTTCTGCGGGAGCGATACTGTACTGGGATATATTCGGCATATTCAAAGCCGGGCATGATACTGCACAGATAACCGCAGCCGAGCGTTCAGAGGAGCTCTCGGAGATGAAGAAAGAATTTCTCGGCAAGATAAATGTACCCGAAAACGCAGCTGCATTCCCCGAATACACCGAGCGTGAGTATGAGATACTCACTTCCCTTGCTTTTTCCACCGATATTACTTTCGACTACGGCGACAGGGTGCTCAATATCAGCGGGTATGTATTCGACGGCAGCTGTATTGATGTTATTTACGATGTCACATATAAAGACTGCACTGTCGATGAGGCAACCGGAACAGAGTTCATCTTCTCCTGCGAAGAATCACAAACCGCTGTTTTCAGCCATTTTTATCAGACAGCAGCAGAAGCAAATACTGTGTATTGCCGCAGCCGGAACTATCTTGATCTTCCGGACGGCATTGACAGCTTCGATATTCTTGTGAGCATGGACGGCGACGATCCCGAGGAGATACCGCTGGAACGCTTCACTGTTGCAATGCCGGAAGATGTTCAAACAATCAGGCTTTCGGAGCGTAAAGTATTTGAGAACGAAAACGGCGATGTTTATCTGAAAAAATTTATACTTTCGCCTCTCGGCGCATTTATGGAAGTCTCGGAGAGTGTCGGGTATCTTTCCTCGTTCGATCATAACGCATATCCGATATATGTGACCTACAATGACGGAAGCACAGTCGATCTTTCCGACTATACAGGCAATTTTGATGGCAGTGCCGCGTATATGACCGAGGACGGCAGAGCCGTTATCGACTATATCATAGGTCAGAATATGAATATCTTTGACACCAAGCGTATAAGCTCAGTGCAGATATTCAATGAAGTAATAAAATTCGATTGAGAAAGGAACGGAATTATGAGAAGCTATGGTTTGCATCGTTCGTCAATAAGCAGATATATGGGGCGCAGCAGCTTCAAGCGCAGCTCGATAGGCAGGAGAAACACCTACAAGGTAAGCGGCAGCACATTCAAGTCATATCTCGCGGAGGCACAGAAGATAGCCGATGAGATTGAAGCCGCAAAGGACGAAGGTGCATCGGGGACATCAAAGAGCAGCCGCACAAAGGCAAAGGATTATACAACGACCGGCAGCAGGTTCAACAGCGGTGTTACAGATATGAATAATGCGGCAAATGCTGTTAGAGAGCAGCTTGACGCAGATACTCCCGATCTTGAAAAAACGTATGACGAGGCTGTGAAGTTTGCCGAAGGATATAACGATATGTTCGCGGCAGTACGCAATTCATCAGGCAGCGCGGTCTCATCCAAAGCCCGTTATATTTCCGATGTTACAAAGCTCTTTTCACGCGCTCTGGGCGAGATCGGGATAACAGCGGATAAAAACGGCGACTTAAGCGTTGACAAAGAAAAATTCATTAAATCTGATATAAAGGATATTTCAAAGATATTTGAAGGGAAGTCGTCTTTCGCGGCACTGGTAAAGGAACAGACCGACAGCATATCCGTGCTTTCCTCATTAAGTGCCGATACATATTCCGGAAGCAGCACGGCTGCGTATTCTTCCGCAATGAGCGGGTCGATTTTCAACAGGAAATTGTGATTATTCCGATTTAACGCTATTGAGCTTTTCTGCCGATAATTATTGGTGTCATACAAAAAAAGCAGTAGAAAACCAATTATTACGCTATATAACAGCAAACCCCGTACCGTTGTTTATGCGGTACGGGGTTTGCTGTTATTCGGTTGTTACCGCAGGGTCAATGACCTCGCTGTCGGGGAATGATATGCACACGAGCGGACCCGTACACCAGCCGGTCGCTCCGACCGCAGCAATCCTGTCGCCTGATTTTACGGTGTCGCCCTCGCTGACGTAATAATCGCTCAGGTGGCTGTATCTCCACTTCCTGCCGTCGGCAGCCTGTATCGTGATGTAAATAC
>CAMVNQ010000028.1 GCA_947168885.1 uncultured Clostridia bacterium
CAAGATTTGGGACAACAACTGCCAAACGGCAGTTGTTGAGGACACATTAATTATAACGTGAGCACTTCGTATCTGTTCACTGAGATAAGTATACAACAGAATTACCGAATTGTAACTACTCATTGTTGTCGAAATCTCAACACCGTACGAGAACCATGTTTGCTTTACCTGTTGCACTTTACAGATTTGTGTGATATAATGGACATTACATAGATATTGCGAAAAAAATATGCTTCCGGCTTTGAGCCGTACAACATGAAAAGTGAGGAAAACTATGAAAGAAGAACAGCGAAGGAAAAAGAACGTACTGCTGGCAAAGATATTGATATGCTTTATTGTCCTGCTTATCATACTGCTGCCGCAGGTAATAGGAACAACCGATACATTTCAGGAGCGCGGAGAGTTGAAAAATCTCAGCGACTTAAACGGCAGCAGCATAGGTGCGGTACAGTATTCTGAACTTGCCGCTCTTTCGGAAGAGACGTGGCCGGACTCGACAATTGTTTATGCCGAGGATTTTTCCGAACTGCCGTCGCTTCTGGCGAACAAAATGATAGACGGATTTCTGGCACCGAATGAAGAGGTAGGGAAAATACTTGAAAATCATCCGCAGTTCACGGTAATGATGAACTCAAATAAAAATACGGTGTTTCCGGGACAAAAGGAGACTTTTTCTGATGTCTCGGTCATCGTTGCCTCTTCCGACTACGCCTATACGCCTAACCGTCATGGCCTTGATTTCATAGATCGTCCCGGCATAAAGATAGGCGGTATTACAGGCTCGGAGCTTGCTGTGCTGCCGGAGCAGATGATACCCGGTTCTCAGATCGAGAACTATAACAATTTTGCGGATCTTTTTGCCGCACTTGAAAGCGGAAAGATCGATGCTGCTGCCGCATATTACACCCAAATCGCAATGATAAACGAGAACTACAAGGATCTGGCTTTCATATACGAACCGCTTACTATTGTGGATTATGGATTCGGTACGCGAAAGGACGAAAAGGGCAGAGATCTTAAAATCAAATTCAACAAGTTTCTTGAGAAGATAGCGGAAAACGGCGAATACCAGCTTATTATGAATAAGTGGATGAATATGCCCGAGGACGGCGATTCTGCGCTTAACTATAAATATTCCGGAGAAAACGGCATTCTTCATGTATGTACCCCCGGAACATGGTTCCAGATGACCTTCTTCAAAGGTGACCAGCCCACGGGAATGTTCATAGATCTTGTTGACAGATTCTGTCTTGAATACGGTTATGAGCCGAAGTATGAGTGTGTTGACTATCCCACGCAAGTCGCGGGTCTTACCTCGGGCACTTATGATATCATGGCGGATACAATGTTCATAACTCCCGAGAGACTTGAGCAGCTCAACATCACAGACAGCGTTATCCGAAGCTATATGTACATCGTGGAACGCACCGACACCGAAACGGTAACGGCTTCTAAAGCGGAGATACTTGCAAATAGACTTGTCAACGGTTTCAGGATAAACTTCATAAATGATGAACGCTGGAAACTGGTGATCAGCGGTCTGCTGACGACGCTTCTGCTCTCTCTGTGTTCCGGAGTTATCGGAACAGTACTCGGTGCAGTGATATGCCGCATGAGAATGAGCCGGAACTGTGCTGCAACGGCGTTTGCACAGCTCTATATCAAGACAGTACAGGGAATACCGATACTTGTGCTTCTGATGGTACTATACTACCTTGTGTTCAATGATGATAAAGTGTCCGCGTTCGCTATTTGCGTAATAGGTTTTTCACTTGACTTCGCGGCTTACGTTTCCGAGATATTCAGAAGCGGTATAGAGGCTGTACCGCCCGGACAGGCGCGTGCGGCAAAGGCTCTTGGATTCACTCCGGTACATGGTTTTGTCAAGGTCGTGCTCCCGCAGGCAATGCAGCATATCATACCCGTTTACAGCGGACAGCTCGTATCAATGGTCAAGCTCACGTCAGTTGCGGGGTATATCTCGGTAATGGAGCTGACAAAAGTAACGGATATCATAAGAAGCCGAACATACGATGCTTTCTTCCCGCTTATTACTGCCGCTGTCATTTACTTCCTGCTTTCAAATATCCTCATAATGATAATGAAGCTTATAAGCGGAAGACTGAACGGCAGCACCCACGTACACAGACTGAAAGGCATCAACAAGGATATAAAGATCAGGAAAAACGGCATCACAGAGGACAATTCCGGCCGTGAAACAAAGGAACTGCTTGTTATCGACGGACTTGCAAAGAGCTTCGAGGAAGCCGCCCCGCTAAGGAATGTATGCTGCACCGTAAAAGCGGGAGACGTGATCTCGGTAATAGGCCCCTCCGGCACCGGAAAAAGCACGTTTCTTAACCTCATAAATCATCTTGAGACTCCTGACAAGGGACGGATACTTTTCAACGGCGAGGATACGCTTGCCGCGGGATATGATTACAGCAGACTGCGCCGCCGTATCGGAATGGTGTTCCAGTCATTCAATCTGTTCTCACATCTTACGGTCGTCGAAAATATCATGCTCGCACAGACCGAGCTGTTGAAGCGCAGCAGACAGGAAGCCTATGAGAGATCAATGGCGCTACTTGACACCGTGGGACTTATGGCCAAAGCATACAATTACCCATCCGAGCTGTCCGGAGGTCAGCAGCAGCGTGTTGCTATCGCAAGGGCAATAGCAGTGGATCCCGAAATAATGCTGTTTGACGAGCCCACCTCGGCTCTCGACCCCACAATGGTCGGCGAGGTACTCACGGTCATCAGGAATCTCGCACAGAATGGCATGACGATGCTTATTGTCACACATGAGATGAAATTTGCGAGAGACGTTTCAAACCGCGTGTTCTATATGGACGAGGGTGTGATCTATGAAGAAGGTGAACCCGGTAAGATATTCACTTCACCCGAAAAGGACAAAACGCGGCAGTTCATAAATCATCTCAGAATATTTACATATAAGCTCAAAGATAACGAATCAGATGCTTTGTCACTCATACATGAGGTTGACAGCTTCTCACACCGGTATATGCTTTCGCAGAAGCTGAACATGAAGCTGCTGACGATCGCGGAGGAGCTCTGCATGAACAGTGCGTTTGTTGACTTCGGCGAAGATAACGAGGTGGATATCAGCTTTGAGTACTCGTCGGAAAACAACACCGTTCACTTAACCGTTGACTATGGCGGAGCTCTCAGAGACCCGCTTAACAGTGATGAAACGATAGCTGTGAAGCTCCTGAAGAACGCGGTGCCGGATCTTGCGTACACATCTGCCGACGGCAGGAACCACATAGAGGGCAACATTACACAGTAAAAGCCCTATACAATAAAAGTGTCCTCAGTAATCGCCTGTGAGGCAGGTCCTGAGGACACTTTCTTTTATGCCGGGCTCATTTCGTCCCGCTAACAAAATGCTATATCTGATCTCTGCTTTTCCGGCAGCACACTCCTTTGCGGTCATGACGCTATCTTCTGATCCTCGCCGAGATATACGTCATCGAAGCACGCGTCGTAGATCACGTTATCCTTTTTTTCAACAGGATCCTCGGTGATGTGCCGACCGAACCAGTCTTCCTCCCAGCTCATGATACCGTCGTTGTCGAAATCAAAGCCAAAACTTGCGCACATAATTCAGTCCTCCTTCAGTAATCAGAAATCGTCGTCGCCGAAGTCGCTGTATGAGTCGGAATAATCATAGCTGCTGCCGAAATCGTCGTCGCTGTCGTCATTGCTGTTGTTGATGATGTCTTCTCCGATACGGTATGTCAGGTAGCTTTCCTCGAAAGAAACACCACCGTCGTTGTTGAAGTCGATGCCAAAGCGCTTAGGTCCGTTACACATAGTCGATTCCTCCTGTCAAATTCCGTGAGGCTTCAGCCTCGTTTCCGTTTTTTCTGATTATAATATACCATATCAGACTTTCAAAAGTTATCAAACTGAGCACATTTTTGCAAATATTTTTTTCGAGCCTTCACTGAAATTATATCATATAATGCAGCCATAATCAAGCAGTTTTAAGCGAATTTTTTCCGTTCAGAGCGTAGCTGTACCGTTTTCGGGACTGTTTGCTCATAATGCACAAAAAATGACAGTCGTTCTCGACAATATATCAAGAACGGCTTTCGAAGCATAAGATACATATTATTACATCCATAGGCTGCAGTTTTCTCCTATGGTATAATAGAAATCATTGGAGAATTTTGTAATTTCAAGAAGTTATAGACACATACAGCAGAAACCAACGGTATTCGCTCAAAATCTTGACATATTATTTATTTGATGATATAATGAAAAAATAGTTAATGCTTGATGTCGGCGTGCATAAGCGGGAATAAGCCCGAAGAGAAAGCTTTTTTCTATGCTCGATACGCTTCATCCGATACCCTGATAACGGCAATTCCGACATTCAACCGTCTTTAATAACAAATAAGCTAAAAAAGGAGCGCTCCACATGACCCAAAATCCTGATGCATACCTGCTTTATGAGTATATGGAAAAGATTCCTTACACTGTAAGAATCAAGGTGAAGCTGAACGAAAAGATCGACGGAAAGCTGCTGTATGAAGCAGCACAGGAAGCCGCGAGCCGACTTCCGTATTTCAGTGTGAAGGTCGAACTTGACAAAGAAGAAAACTACACAATTGTACATAATGATGCCCCGATCACAGTATGTCCGGAGGATGAGACAAAAAGGCTTGTTCTCGGCTCGGAAAAGGTCAACAGGCATCTCTTCGCTATAACTTATCGTGATGACACTGCATGGTTCAGTTTTTCTCACAGTGTGACCGGCGGATTCGGGGCTATGTTCTGGGTGAAAACCACGCTATATGCCTATCTGACAAAGAAACATGGACATTTCGAACCTCCGGAGGATATAAAGCTTCCCGGCACGCCGGTCGATCCTGAGGAACTTTCTCTGCCCGATGCGGACTCTCTGCCCGATGACAAACCTGTTACCCGATATAACGGCGGCAACACCAATATCGGTATCGTCAGAATGCTGAAATATCTGATAAACCCGTTTGCAAAGGATAATTATTACTATCAGCTTGTTATCCCCGCCGATAAATTCATGGAATACGCCAGGAATATTGACGGAACTCCGAATACTGTTTTGTCTGCATTGTTTTTCAAATCAAATGTAGATTATTTCAAGGAGAAGAAAGATACACACCTTTCGGTGCGAATTGCCGACGATTACAGGAACGACATCGGTGCCGACAGGTCTTACCGTGATTTTGTAAGGCTTCTTCATATAAAATATGATTGGAATTTGAGAAATGACCCTGTTGAGAAACTCAGTATGCGTGCAAGAGGAGCCATAATAGGTCAGAGCCAGCCCGAACTCAGTTATGAGCGCTACAAGAATCTTGTCAAGGTCCATAAAGGCATAGATGAGCAGCCCACGCTAAAGGAAAAGAAAAAGTTTGCATCCAAAAACAGCACTTTCCGCAATGATATCCGTGATACATTCACGATAAGCTACACAAAACCTACCGATTGGGGCGAGATGAACAACTTCATTGAGGAGTTTTATATAATAACGGACGGCGACCTGATGATGGAGGTCATCGCCCTGAAAGATAAATTCTGTATCGCTGTTCAGCTCATCAATAAGGATCGCACGCCGTTTGAACATTTGTGCAAACTGCTTGATGACGAGAAGATACCCTATGAGGCTTCAGAACAGAAAAAGAGACTGCTGCCGAGGATCGAGCTGCCAAAGTGATATCTGGAGGATTATAATGTTGAAGCAATCAATAGACCTTCCCGGCATCGGGAACGCACGGGAACTCGGCGGATACTCTACAGGGTATGGCCGGATAAAACCGGGGCTGCTGCTTCGTACAGGAGCTATGAATAACATGATGCCAGATACGGTCAATAAACTTATGAATGAGTACCGCCTGCAATATGTCATAGATTTTCGTATGACAGGAGAGCAGAGTGCCGTTCCGGATCCGGATATACCGGGTGCCCGTAATATACACCTGTCGGTTATCGAAATTGAAGATTATCCGATCGACGATCCGGGGCTTATCGAAGTATATCACAAATGCAGCGACAGAATGCAGCTGTTCGAGATGTCGTATCAGGCAGGAATGTTGGGGCCTAACCAGTATTTGTATTTCCTGCTCGGTGAACGCGGCAGAAAAGCCTATCATGACTTTTTCCGTATCCTGTTGGAAAACGACCCGGATAAAGGGGCTGTCCTGTGGCACTGCACCGACGGAAAGGACAGAACGGGCTGTGCGGCGATGCTGCTTTTGTCCGCACTCGGAGCGAGCCGGGAAACGATAATCGCCGATTATATGCTCACCAACGAGTATAATGCCGGCCGGATCGAACTGATCAGGCAGAAGACGGCTGCATATCGTATGCCGCCTGACAAACTCGACGCTCTGATGTTTATGTCGGGCGCGGTAGTTGAGCGCTATATGACAAACGCGATCGATGTGCTGACCGAAAAATACGGAGGTGTTGACGGGTATCTCCACGATGAACTGAATATCGGGTATGCGGAGCTCAAGGAACTGAGAGATAAATATTTGTGCGGAACAGAATTATAGAAATATTGAAGTCCGGTGTTTTTTGATCGACACCTGCGGCTTATTCAGACTGATATAAGGGCACCTCTAAAAACCGCTTTGAAAAGAGAAAATGAGTATAATTCTTATGCCGCTTTCAAAAGCGCATCCTTGCGCTCTTCTGGCGGCATAGTCAGAGCATCCTGCTCTGGCGCCAAATGCAAGGAAAGGCTCCGAAAGCGTGCTGGCGCACGGTGAGGAGGCTTGACGCAGCTATCGGTGCAAGTAGCTCTTTTTCTCTCAAATGGGTTTTTAGAGGTTCCCATAATATAAAGGAGATACAAAATGGAGAATTTGAAAAAGAAAAATACAATTCAGATATGGCTGAATATTTCAATGCTTGCTTTTTTCGGAGCGTTATTCATTATAGGAACATTTAACGATGAAGCAATAGCCGGAGCGCTGTTTTCACCGGACAGCATACCCGCAGCGGTCATAACCTCTACCGGCGTTTATCCTTTTTTTACAGCTCCTGTTCTTTTTGCGGGAGCGCTCTTTGAAAGGTCACTTCATTCCGGCAAAAGCAAGTCGGGTAAAGTTATACTTTGCGCGTTATGCGTTATAATAGCCGCTTTTGTCGGGTTTATCGGCGGCGGAGCTCTATCGGACAGAAATTGCTTCGGTATGATATTTCCGGCGATCGCAAGAAATATACCTGTAGTAGTGGCATTAAGCGTTATATTTGAATTTCCGATGTTTCTTGTGGGATATCATTTTGCGAAAAGATCCGACGACAAGCTGCTTGTAAAAAGAATTATCGGACTTCTCGTTATACTGCTTATAGCTTTTGTGACTATGCAAGTGCTGAAAAATGTTTTCCACCGTCCGAGGTATCGTACAGCCGTTCTCGGATATGAAGGAATCGGGTATGTTCCGTGGCATACACGGTTTACAGGTTCTGAAGGCTATGTGACCGAATACGGCATCAACGCCGACGAATTCCGCTCCTTCCCGAGCGGACACAGTATACTAAGCATCTCGGCAATGTATATTCTGCCGTCGCTTTCATGGATTTTCCCGAAACTGAAAGACAAACAGATTCTGCTGCTTCTTATCGGTTTTGTGTTCGGTGTCGCCATAATGCTCACGAGAATCATACTCGGAGCGCATTATCTCAGCGATGTTTCCGCCGGTGCTATTATAGGCATTCTGCTGTCGCTTGTATATACTTTTTTGCAGCAGCGGATATCTAAGCATAAATAAAGCATGATGAAAACAACAAACTCTCTGTTCTCCCTGAAGGCGTGACAGATACCAAAGAAGCCGGAGCTTTCCGGTAGGAGATGCGGAGCATATTGATGATGTACTGCCCGACAGGGATACTTACGGAGACAGTCTATGTTCGCAAATACCGATAAGTAAGAGGAACTGCTGCCGCAAGGGTTCATTTGACAGAAGGCTTGTCCGTACTGTCAAAAGTACCCTTGCGGTTACTTTTTACAAAAATGCAGAAAACTTCTTTACATACGCTTCAAAATGTGCTATAATATATATTAATATCTGATATGTGGTAATTTTTTTGAAACTTTCACCGAAAATGGTGGGGGGCAAAATACTTAATGTCTGCTCATCAACCGCGAATCGGCTTCAAAGCGCAGTTTGAAGCTAATTCGCGGTTGCAAAAGTGCAAGGGAAATCACAAAAATTCAAATTT
>CAMVNQ010000029.1 GCA_947168885.1 uncultured Clostridia bacterium
GTCTCGTATGCTTCAAGCTCATGTTCATAATAATCTTTCAGTCTATTGAGTTCTTTAAGCTCTGCTTCGTAAGATGTTGTGGTATCGGCATCCGAGCTGTCGGGTAGCACCGTGGTCGCTGTTGTAGCTTCAACAGGGGGAGTCGTCATATAAACTGCGGTCGTTACTATCGGCTCGTCGATCATGTCGGTGCTTTTTTGCATTGTCAGCGAGAAAATGTCACTCTGCTGGTCATCTTTGTACCCGAATGATACATTGACTGAATCGGCAGGTGTATCGAGCCGGTAATTCGCGGTACAGTATGCGTAGTTCGCATTGATAGCATATTCGAGACTTTCGGTGTGTCCGTTTTCGGTTTCTTTCGGTGCTATCTGCTTTATCTCCCCTCCCATGATCTCATCTTTGTAAATCACATCATAGTATATCTTCGCCCATGTTCCGTCAAACTTATACCCTTTCAGATGAACGGTGATATCGTCGCCGACACCGTACCTCTGATCTACATTCACATATCCGCTCCCGTTAATGCTGTATGACTGAAAGATATACGAGAACCCGCTGTCGTTCGTGCCGGCGGCGGTCATGTCGGCATTTTCCGAATACCCCGCACCCGGACCGCTCACATCGGGACCTTTCAGCCCGCCGTTCTCGGCAAGGAATTTCAGTCCGAACACCGCTCCGGTAAGCACCGCGGCTGTTCCTGCTATCCAGAATATAGCGTTACGGAGCTTGTGCTGGCTGTGCGGCTCGCGTGAAACAGGTATTTCATGCAGAGTCCTTCCGTTACCGACAACAAATGTATTTTTCTTTGCTTTCGCGCGGACGGCAGCCGAAAACTCGCTGTCTGTCATGCGCATTTTACTATTGCCGAGCGAATCGAACGCTTGGTCAAACATATCCTTATATGTCATCTTCGATCTCTCCTTTTATCAGAGCTTTCAGCTTTTCGCGACCGCTTTTCAGCCTCTGTTTTACCGCAGACTGGCTTATTTTAAGTATCGCGGCAGTCTCCTGTACCGAATAACCCTCGTAATAACGCAGATATATCGCTATCCGCAGCTTCGGCGGGAGCGTCAGCACCGCTGGCATTACGGTATCATCACCGCTGTCCGGAGCTGCCTTTTCACCGATCTCGGAAAGCGATACGGTATTACGCCGCCTTGATGAACGCAGTGCGTCGATGCTCAGATTCGATGCGCACCGGAGCAGCCATGCCCTGACGTGCTCGTCGCCGTCAAAGCAGCCGGTGTATGTATAAAGCCGCAGGAACACCTCCTGCGCTATATCCTCTGCCTCTTCCGCATCACGCAGTATGCACAGCGCAGCTCGTGTGACGCTGCTTCGGTACATTCCGACATATCGGTCAAAGTCGTTATCTGTCATAGATTTCAACTCCCTCGAAAGATCTTTCTGTATATATAACGAATAAGAAGCCCCAAAAGGACAGGTTATAATCAAAAATCAGCGTTTTATACAATATTATAGCGTGTTTTTGTGCAAAAAGCAAGCATATATCTGTCCGGATCGTCCGCACGCACACCGTTTCTAAATGCTGTATTGAAAACAATGAAAAAAAGATGTATAATATTTTTGAAAAAAGTGTAACACTTGCGCTATTTTTGTCGTTTATATTTATAGAAGCTTCTGAAAACAGCTGCGGGAGGACGGAAATGGAAGACGAAAAGATAATTTCGCTGTACAAAGAGCGTTCGGAAAGCGCAATATCCGAGACAGACAAGAAATACGGAGCGCGCTGCCGTACAACGGCGTATAACATACTTCAAAACCGCGAGGACAGCGAGGAATGCACGAACGATACATATATGCGCTTGTGGAACACGATACCGCCACAGGAGCCGTCTCCGCTTGCCGTCTTCATTTACCGCATAGTGCGCAATCTCGCTCTCGACCGTGTGAAAGCCGCATTGCGCAAGCGCAGGGCGCATAATAACTACACCGACGTATATAACGAGCTTTCTGACTGTATCCCCTCCCCCGAAAATATTGAACGCACTGTCGAGGTCAAGGAGCTCACCGCGCTTATCGACCGCTTTCTTGACACTCTCGGGCGGGATAAAAAGGTGATGTTTCTGATGCGGTACTGGAATTTCAGCACATCTTCGGATATTGCAAAACGGCTCGGTGTAAGCGAGAGCAAAGTGCGTGTGACGCTCATGCGGACCCGTGAGAAGCTGAAAGAATACCTCGAAAAGGAGGGCGTTGATATATGACAAAGGAAGAAAAACTGATAGACGCTATCGGCGATACAAAGGACAGGAACGTGCTTATCGCGGTCGGTCACGAAAGTGCCGACCCGAACTATAAAACCGAAGTACACCGTGTTGAGTTAATGGAAGTCCCAAAGCTGCCGGAGAGCTATATTAAGCGTTGCCGCATACGGAACGGCATACTTGGCGGGCTTGCCGCGGCAGTCGCGATAACCGGCGGCGTTGTACTCTGGAACAATCTGCGTGATAACGCTACAGAACCAAAACCCGCCGTGACATTGGCTTCACCGACAGTTACCATAACAACACCTGCGACCGTTGCTGACCCGTTCTCGGTCATAACCGACAGATCTATGCCGGAGCCGTTCGCGCCGCCGAGCGACCCCTTGGTTTATGACAGCACCGATTCATGGCATGACGAATTCAATGATATCTGGCAGAAACGGTTCACTTCAATAGATGTCGAACTGATACAACTTATAGATAACGAGCGCGCGGAGGAGCTACTCGCACAGTATCAGGAAGCACAGAGAGCGGATATTCAGGCAGGCAACGTAACACGTTACAGTATCGACGATACGCCGAACGTGTACCGATTTATGAAAGAACTCGGTCTGTCCGGCGAAGAAATGGAAGATATACTGAAAAAGCATGATGAAGGGCTCCGCAAAGAAATATCCGAGGGCAAAGAACTTGAAGATAAGCTGTTTGACCTCTACACGATGTATTTTGGATACGAAAATAAAGCGGATATGGCTGCAACGTTCAAATCACCATACGCGATAGTTGTCGGAGAAAATGTGTTCTCGCCGAGGTGGCTGTTTTACCATACAACAGCCGATTATACCAAAGCCGGAATTACAGCCACGCAAGTCGAGATAATGCTCCCGCTGTACGAAAAGCTGGGATTGACGGAAGAAGCGTGGGATGCTTTCAGTAGCAAGCTGAACAGATTTATCGAGGAAAATAAAAAGCCCGAAGAGAAACGAAGATACGTTATTCCGAACGACGAAACGGATATGACCGAGACTTTAATCACGGGCGACAGCGCACTCAAGATACTTGAGGAGCGTTTCTACGGCACATGGAAGCGCACTCCCGCGACCGGCGGCGACTACGACACGCTGACATTCACATACAACTACGACTATGAGGAGCGAAACCTTATGGGATTCGACTTCGATTTCGAGGGATTTCACCGACCGTTCGCGATCGGCGAGACGGACGATATCTGGTATATGGAGTGCATCAACAGCGGCGAGAGCGAGGTTTTCGTCATCGAAAAGAGCGAACCGAAAGTGATGTACTGCACAGGTCTCATCTACTACAACGGTTTTGATAGTAGTCCGGCGGTCGATCTTTCGGAGGACTGGGTCTCAAGATACGAATATGAGGAAACGCTTATCGACAAAACGGTCAGACCCGGCGAAATAAGCGTTCTCGGGCTGGATAAGCTGATAAACATCTACGGTGCGGACTTTGAACAGTTCTTCCGTGAAAGCATAGAGCAGGGCTTCGATACCGACGACGGTAAACATTACGTACCCGGCGACGATATGATGACAGCAAAGTCGCGGCATTATCTCGTTACGCGCGATGAGAACAGCGTCACGCTCGGCATACGCTTCTACGAGCAGACCGAGTACGAGAGCTACCTGAACTACGAATATCCCGCCGACGATGACGGTGTGGAGGTTCTCGATGACAACGACGAACCGCAGCCGCCGACCGAATACTACTTCGCGGTAACGTTTAGAAAGGACGAGAACGGCTGGACGTTCGGCTACGGGCAGCTCAGCGACGTTTACGCAGACCTGCCGGCGCAGATATACCGTTCGTCACAAATGGAACGATACGTCACGGATCTTACACTGAACGACGTACAGCTCCGCGGCGACGAGATCATCTTCCAAAGCGGCTCGCTGCGTATCAATGAAACTATGGAATACGGCAAGTCCGCTGAAACGGACAGTGTCGGCTGCGCATGGATAGCGGGTCTTTACGGTCACCACACACGCACAGATATCCGCCTGTTCAATTACGCACTGTCGGACGGACGCGTGCTCGCGACTGTATGGCTGCCTGCACCGGGCAAATCTGGCTGGATCGTCCTGATGTACTGCTATGACGGCAAAACGCTCAAAGCGCTGAGAAACGGCGATGGCGGACTTGAGCCGCTTGTTGCAGACATCGATGATGTGAGGGTCGAGGGCGATATGATTTATGTTACATGGTCTGCCGACGCGGCTGCACTTGCACCCAATTCGGGAATTCCCACAGGAACAATGGCTTACACCATAAGCGATAGCGAAAATTCGCTGATCGAAATTGCTGAGTAAAAAAACAGCGAATAGCCTTTGCCCCGCCATTCACAATGAATGGCGGGGTTTATTGTCTGTATGTATTGAAAATGATATATAAATATGGTAAAATAAAATATATTAATACCACTGTGCATTGTTTACAAATCGTTTTGTGCAAATAAACAAATTACAAAAATCAATGTAACACTTTTGCCTGCTTATTCGTTATATAAACAGGTGCAAGTGATAAAATATGAGCCGGAGGTCAGAAAGATGCTTTCACTGTACCTTTCTATGGTCGATACCGAAGAGCAAAGGACGCTCATAGAACAGCTTTTCTTTGACTATGAGCAGATAATGTTCCGCACCGCATTTGCGGTCTTACATAAAGAGCAGGATGCCGAGGACGCAGTACACGAAGCGTTCATAAGGATCATCGACAATCTCGATAAAGTCACAGCCGTTGAGCCTGCGAAAAGAAAAAGCTATGTTGTTATTGTGACGCGAAATATCGCTGTTGATATGTACCGCAGAAGTAAAAAACAGGCTGATATGGAGGACATCTCCGAGACCGGAGACGAGAGCAGCGATGTCGAGCGTGATGTTTTCGGGCAATACGACTGTGATACGCTGAACGCGGCGCTGTCACAGCTGTCAGACAAGCTCCGTGAAGTGCTGATATTGTACTATTATCACGAGGAAACTACAGAAACGATAGCGAAAATGCTCGGAATAAGCAATGTAGCGGTCAGAACGAGACTTTTCAGAGCGCGAAAGGCGTTATACTGCATATTGAAGGACGGTGAGAAAGATGAAAAATGACAGCTTCTATGAGGCGTTGGGTATGCAGGCGCAGGCGGCAGTAATCGCTGTGCCGGAAATGCCCGAACATGAGTTTTCACGAAAATATAAACATAAGAAAAAGCTGCTCATAAAGGCATACGAAAGCTCGCAGACTCAGAACGAGAGCGTTGCGGGGACGTTCCGGAAGCTGAGTTTTCGGCGGAAGATACAGATTGCTGTGCTTATCGCAACGCTCGCGCTTTTTCTCACAGGCGGCTCGGTCTATGTTGCTTACAGCATAGGTGGATTTGAGGGTTACAGACAGTCCACTAACACAGAAATGAGCTTTGTCAATTATGAGGGCGCGTGCGAGACGCTTTATCCGAAGTATTATCTCACCTATGATATGTCCGGTTATGACCGGAAAGTGCTCACTGACAGCGAAGATGTGTATTCCGAGATATACACGCGCG
>CAMVNQ010000030.1 GCA_947168885.1 uncultured Clostridia bacterium
GAGGATGTCGGACGCTTTTACAGGCTCGACGAGTACGAAGGCTACGCGTGGACGGCTCACGGACGCTATCCGACAAACACACCCGGCTGGTGGGGCGGTGCTCACCCGTTCGCACTGCTCGATTATTCGATAGTGCATAACGGCGAGATCTCAAGCTACGACGCGAACCGCCGCTTCATAGAAATGTTCGGCTACAAATGCACGCTTCTCACCGACACAGAGGTCATAACCTACATTTTCGACTGGCTCAACCGCAAGCAGAATTTACCGCTTGAAGACATAGCGAGCGTCATCGCGGCTCCGTTCTGGAGCAAGATAGACAAGCTCGAAAGAACCGATCCGAAGCAGGCTGCAAAACTCCGCTACTTACGGCAGGCAATGTCGGGACTTCTGATAACAGGTCCGTTCTCGATAATCCTCGGCTACACCGGCGGTCTTATGGCGCTCAACGACAGACTGAAACTGCGCTCAATGGTCGTTGCCGACAAGGGCGACACGACGTACATCGCGAGCGAGGAATGCGCGATTCGGGCGATATGCCCCGACTGCGAGAACGTCCGCTCGCCAAAGGGCGGCGAGCCCGTTATCATCACTCTCAACGAGGAGGGCAGAAGAAAATGCCTGTGAATTACTTTCCTGCGGAGTTTGAAGTCCTCCGCAATTACGATAAATGCATTCAGTGCCGCGCCTGCGAGCGTCAGTGTGCGAACGAAGTGCACTGGTACGACGCGGATTTCGGGAAGATGTTATCGCATGATGAAAAGTGCGTTGACTGCCAGCGCTGCGTAAGCATCTGCCCGACAAGTGCACTGAAGATCCGTCCGAACGAAAACGCTTTCCGTAAGAGCGCAAACTACACCCAGCCGCTCATGACCGAAGCGTACAGACAGGCGGGAACCGGTTCCGTCCTGCTCTCGTCAATGGGTACGCCGAAGGATTATCCGGTATATTGGGACAAGATACTTCTGAACGCGTCGCAGGTCACGAACCCGCCTATCGACCCGCTCCGCGAGCCTATGGAGACCCGCGTTTTCCTCGGCAAGAAGCCGACGAAAATGAAGTTTGACAAGAACGGAGAGCTTGACCTTTCCCTCGAACCGTCATTAACTCTGAACGTTCCGATAATGTTCTCGGCGATGTCCTACGGCTCGATCTCGAAGAACGCTCATGAGTCGCTCGCAAGAGCAGCGGAAGAACTCGGCACCTACTACAACACCGGCGAGGGTGGTCTGCACAAGGATTTCTACAAATTCGGCGCTAACACGATCGTTCAGGTCGCGTCCGGACGTTTCGGAGTTCACAAGGATTACCTCAACGCCGGCGCGGCTATCGAGATCAAAATGGGACAGGGCGCGAAGCCCGGTATCGGCGGACATCTTCCGGGCGAAAAAATAAAGGAAGATGTCGCTCATACAAGAATGATCCCGCGCGGCACTGACGCGATATCACCCGCTCCGCACCACGATATTTACAGTATAGAAGACCTCAGACAGCTGATTTTCTCGGTCAAGGAAGCCACCGAGTACAAGAAGCCCGTGATCGTGAAAATTGCGGCAGTCCACAACGTTGCTGCTATCGCGTCGGGTGTTGCTCGTTCGGGCGCGGACATTATCGCGATAGACGGCTTTCGCGGCGGCACAGGCGCGGCTCCGACGCGCATCCGCGACAACGTCGGAATACCGATAGAACTTGCTCTCGCGGCGGTTGACGGACGGCTTCGACACGAAGGAATACGCAACGAAGTGTCGATAGTAGCGGCGGGCTCGATACGCTGCTCATCGGACGCGGTAAAGGCTATCGCTCTCGGCGCGGACGCGGTATATATCGCAACCCCAGCATTGCTCGCAATGGGATGTCATCTCTGCCGGAGCTGCCACACCGGAAAGTGCAACTGGGGTATCGCAACACAGAATCCCGAGCTTGTCAAGCGTCTGAATCCCGACATCGCTTATCACCGTCTCGTCAATCTCGTTACAGCGTGGAATCACGAAATTCAGGAGATCATGGGCGGCATGGGCATCAACTCGATCGAGGCGCTGCGCGGTAACAGACTGATGCTCCGCGGAATAGGTCTGACCGAAAAAGAATTGCAGATTCTTGGAATACTGCACGCGGGCGAGTGACCGGCGCTTACGCGCTGTCCTGCGCGGACGGCGGCTGACCGGCGCTTACGCGCGTCTTAACAGACGGTTTCGGGGCTCACGCCGCCCCGATCCCCGCGCCAGCGTGATGCTGGACCCATAAGATATATATTAAGAAAGGCTAACTAATGAAAAAGGTATATGTGAACGAAGAAAGGTGTCTGGGCTGTCATTTATGCGAGTTCTACTGCGCTTTTGCAAATTCCGGTGAAACGGAGATGTTCAGGGCGTTCAGGCTCGGACGTGACGCAAAGCCGAAAATTCGTGTTGAGGATAAAATCAATTTTGCGGTGCAGTGCCGTCACTGCGACGACCCGCTCTGCATGAAAAACTGTATTGCCGGAGCAATTTCAAAGGTTGACGGCGTTGTGAAGATCGACCGCGAAAAATGCGTCGGCTGCTTCACCTGCGTGCTGTCATGTCCGTACGGCTGCATCGCCCCCGACAAGGACGGTCACAGCGCGACAAAATGCGAGTTGTGTACGCAGAATGGCGGTTCACCTGCCTGCGTTCAGAACTGCATCAACGGTGCGATAGTTTACGAAGAAAGGGGCGAAGCGTGATGAAGTACGAATACGTTATTGTCGGCAATTCCGCCGCGGCAGCAGGCTGTATCGAGGGCATCCGCGAGAACGACAAAAAGGGCTCGATAGCAGTCATTTCCGACGAAAAATATCACATCTACAGCCGCCCGCTCATTTCGTACAAGCTGAAAGGCGACGTGACGGAAAAGCAGATGAACTACCGTCCCACGGATTTCTACAAAGTGAACAAAGTTGAAACGATGCTCGGGAAAAGGGCAGTTTCGGTAGATAGCAAAACAAAAGAAGTTTCGCTCGAAAGCGGAGAAAAGATAGGCTATGAAAAGCTTCTTATCGCGACAGGTTCAAAGCCGTTCGTTCCGCCTATGGACGGGCTTGACAGCGTCAAAAACAAGTTTTCGTTCATGAAAATGGACGACGTAAAAGGCATCGAAAAGGTAGTGAAAAAAGGCGCAAAAGTGCTGATAATCGGCGCGGGTCTTATCGGTCTGAAAGCCGCCGAAGCGCTTGAACACTACGACTGTGAAATGACCGTCGTTGACCTTGCCGACCGCATTCTTCCGTCGATACTCGACAAGCAGACGAGCGGGATAATGCAGAAACACATCGAAGAACGCGGCGTGAAATTCATTCTCGGAACAAGCGCAAAAAAGTTTGAAAAAAACAAAGCCGTCCTTGCGAACGGCGAAGAAATTTCGTTTGATATATTAATTACAGCGGTCGGCGTAAGACCAAATACAGAGCTCGCCGAAAGCGCCGGAGCAAAAGTCGAGCGCGGCATTCTGACCGACAGGAAACAGGCGTGCAAGGGCGTGAAAAACATCTGGGCTGCGGGCGACTGCACGGTGTCCGACGACATCACGACAGGCACCGCGCACATCATCGCGATAATGCCGAACGCGCATGAGCAGGGGCTTGTCGCAGGCAGGAACATGGCGGGCGCGAAGGCTGTTTACGAGAACGCTTTCCCGATGAACGCGATCGGATTTTTCGGACTGCACATCATCACGGCGGGTGCGTATTCCGGCGACTGTTACGAAGAAATTGACGGCGGGAATGTGAAGAAGCTGTATAGTTCGGGTAACAAACTTAACGGCTTCATTCTCATGGGCGAAAAGATAGCGCGTGCCGGCATTTACACCGCGCTCATACGCGAGCGCACAGACCTTACAACTGTCGATTGGGAGCTTCTGAAACAGGCTCCGCAGCTTGCCGCGTTCGCAAAAGAAAAAAGATACGAAATTCTGTCGAAAGGAGCGTGAGCGGCATGAAAATTAATGCGGAAAATCTCTCTTTCCGGGAGCTTAACGAGAAAATTCGCAGCTCGAAAAGCAGAAAAATCGAGATAGAAAATATGCTCGGACAGCGATACACGGGAAGCGGCTGCACGGGCAAGGACATCGAGATACACGGCATTCCCGGCAACGCTCTCGGCGCGTATCTGACCGGCTCCGACATCACGGTTTACGGCAACGCGCAGGACGCTGTGGGCGACGCTATGAACGACGGTACGATCACGGTTCACGGCAACGTCGGCGATGCGGCGGGCTACGGAATGCGCGACGGGAAGATACTTGTGAAGGGCTCGGCGGGCTACCGCGCGGGCATTCACATGAAAGAATACATGGAGAAAAAGCCGCTTATGGTGATTGGCGGAAAAGCCGGCGATTTTCTCGCGGAATATCAGGCGGGAGGGCGCATAATCGTGCTCGGGATCGGGTATGAGGACACCTGCCCCGTCGGCGATTTCTGCGCGACGGGAATGCACGGCGGAGTGATGTACATTCGCTCCGAATACGAGCCCGACCACCCGGAACAGGTCATCTGCGAGGATGCGACCAAGGACGACATCAAGGCGATAAAGGCAGACGTGGAGCTGTTTGCGAAGAAGTTTGACCTCGACGCGAGCGAGCTTCTCAGCGCCCATTTCTTCAAGCTCACGCCGAACTCCAACAGCCCGTACAGACGGCTTTATGTGAATAATTGAAAGACACCGTTTTCAAGTCGGTACTTTATGTACATCCGGTACACCTCCGGTACGGCAAACGGTACACCGGCGCAGCCCCGCAAACCCTCTTATAATAAGGGTTTGCGCGATTTGGTACAGCTGGTACACCGTTTTTGAAATCATTATTAATATTATGTTGACAG
>CAMVNQ010000031.1 GCA_947168885.1 uncultured Clostridia bacterium
AATACAAGAAATATAAGAACATGACATTTGAGGAATTTACAAAGCTTCTTTTCTTTGGCGATACCGAAACGATCGAGCCGCCGAAGAACTCACTTTACAGGCTGAATCTCAATGGGGAGTATGTTTATTTTGTAATATAGTAAAGCATAACAGTTTAAAAAAGCCGGAGCAAATTTGGAATGCTCCGGCTTGTTATTAATTGCAGTGCTAAATGTTTATTCTTCGCTTCCGCCCCATTCTACGAGCGTGAAGCCGTTTCTCTCATAGTGCGGCAGTTCCTGCTCAGGAATATCCACAGGCGTGTCGCTTGAATAGTAGGTCATAAACACGCGGATCTGCGTATCGGGAGCGGGTGAAACCGTCAGCGGGACGCTGCGCGCATAGTCGTCGGTGTGCAGGGTGATGATGTTGTACGGGTTATCCTGCATCTTCGGCAGCCAGTAGATAATGAACTCGTTGGCTTCGCGGGCTGTCAAGCCTATGTACATCAGCTTTTCGCGCAGGAATTTCGCGGTGTCCGCTCCCGCGACGCAAAAACCCTTGCTGTCGTCCATAACGTCACGGCTCTTGCCTTCCCAATAGAGGCAGTAATACTCGTCGCCGTTCGTGTCGTAAAGCGTGCCGTCGGGCATTGCGGTAACGCTCCAGCCGTCGCCGTAGTCCGGGTATGTGCAGGTCAGCTCGCCGCCGAACGGGAAGTTTACCTGCACCGAAATGTCGGTCTGCTCTTCGGGGTAGAGGTAGATGACGGGCTTTGCGTAAGCTCCGAGGAACCAGTAGTTATGCTCAACGCCATTGGAACGTCCATTGTAGAAGTCATCTACCATATACGCTATCTTATGTGCGAACTCACGGTCGGTAACATCGAAATGCTGCGGGTCCGCATAACTCGGAAGATCACCAAGCCAGTCGCTGAACAGGTCGTAGCTTGTTTCAATATTGCTGTTGGCGTACTCTGCTCTTGCAAAGCCGAATAATTCCCACATACCGAAATAAGAGTTTATACCATGCCATTCGGGGGTTTCATATGTCAGTTCATCTGACTCACTGTATGGTTCCGGCTTCATAACTATATTCGGCACCATACGTTCCCCCATATACAGATAGTCGGTATAGTCAGCTTCTCCGCCTAATTTCTGGGTAGGTTCACCGTTCAGCATGATTGGATCATCGGTAGGCTCTTTGGTAAACAGCGGGTGCTTTGTAAATGTATCCCCGTCAAGCGTCAGCAGATAGTCCTGATCGTCATACCAATTGACATACCATGCCTTCGTACCGTCCGGCAATGCCGAAAGCCCAATATAACCGAGTCGTCCGTCAGGTGAAAGCCGTGCAAGCTCCAGTGTATCTATCTTTTTCAGTACACTGCTCTCCATGCGGTAAACGTCTGTTTTCGCCATATATTTCCCCGCTATATAATTCTCCTCTGTTTCGATGACAGAAGTGACAAGCAGCTCCGGATACTCGTCAAAGTCGAGGTCAAGCAGAATGATACCGTATGTATCATCGCCGTAAATATCGGCTTTAGCATTCATTATCGTGTCATATATCTCTTTCATCTGCGGGTCTTTATCAACACTGCTGATTATGTCGGTATCATGTGTGATGTCAAGCTCCGCGATATCGGAGAATGGCTTTATTACCTCGATATCAGAGACGGTGCAGGTGTTCGCGTAGCCCTTTTGCTTGCTGTAAACGACGTGGGTGTCCTGCATCGTCACCTTTGCATAAGCATAATCTGCGGTGTCGAGCGAAAGCCCCTCCGCCGTTGCAGCCGAAAACATGAATGAATCGGAGACTACCTTTGTATCTCCTATCATAAAGCTTACGTCATTAAGCGTAAACATCGGCAGACCATACATATATTCAGGGTCTATCAATACAGAAAGCGAACCGTCTTCATTGTGGCATACAAACGCATTAACAGTCACAGGCGCATCTATCGTGTAGCCGAGAATGATATTATTTACCTTGTCGATCTTTTTGTCCGCATAATAATCGGGAAGGCTGTTTTCATTATAAACAAACTTCGTTACCGAAGCTGTCGGGTCATCGTATTTTATCTCGTATGCCGAACCGAACTTGTCCGCGTCTCCGAACATAGAGATCTTGATCCGGTCTTCTATATCATTATCCGAACTGTCCGAGAAAGCGTTCGTAGAGCTGCGTACCTTGTAATTTGCCGCATCCGAGTTTATAACAATGGTCTTTCCGCCCTCAGAGAAATCAGATGTAGCGTCACCAAGCTGATAATCAATAATTCGAACCTTGTCGTAGTAATCATCATTCCCGAACCATATATTCTCATGGTACTCTTCTGTCGTTTTGGGGTAGTTACCTTTAAGCTCGGACAGAATAACACGCTCGTCCCTGTGACCTGCTGATTTTATCTGTACAGGTACTTTCTCCGGCTCGGCTGTTGTTTCTATCGTCGTTGTCGTAACTTCTGCAGTCGTCGTTTCCGCCGTGCTTGTTGTCGTCTCGCTCTCCGACACTGCCGGAGCGGGTGTTTCTGCATTGCAGCCGGAAAGCATAACAGCTGCGCAAAGTGTCAATGCAAGTGTTTTATATTTTTTCATCATTATTTCCTCCGAGATTTTTACTATAATAACTTTATCGAATCAATTATCTCCATAGCCTTGTCATAATCAAATGTAAATATGAATGCGAAAATGTAATCACCGTTGTCATAGGCGAGGTACTGGAAGCCTTTGTCGGGGTTGTTGATATAAATACCCTCATGACCGTTGACAACGCGGCTTTCAAGCTCCGTTCCCTCGGTGTTCAGGTGGACTTTCTGATAGGATTCCTTTGTGGATATCTCAAAGCTGAATTCATCGTCGCCCTTTTTATATACGACCCACCTGAATATGCTGCTGTCCGTCATAACTTCCTCTTTCCAATCATTCATATCGTATGTTACACGGTATGTTTTGGAGTAAGTGGAACGGTAAATATCATACCCCTCGTCGTAGGAGATGCCGGAGAATTCCAGCTCGAAAGTGGTGTACCAATCGCTCCAGATGATCAGTTCTGATCCGTCTGGAAGCGTTCTGTGCAGGTGCTTGTCGGTCTCAACAGGGCTTTCGAGAGAATCGGAAAGCTCCTCGTAGTTAAAATCGGGGTGCTCATTCATATACAGTTCCGACTTAGTCGAGGTGAATTTCACGAAAGCGGTTTCGCGCGTGTATATCTCGGAATACACATCTTCGCTGTCAGTGAGCACTTTCCGGTC
>CAMVNQ010000032.1 GCA_947168885.1 uncultured Clostridia bacterium
AATACAAGAAATATAAGAACATGACATTTGAGGAATTTACAAAGCTTCTTTTCTTCGGCGATACCGAAATGTCCGAGCCGCCGAAAAATTCACTTTACAGGCTGAATCTCAATGGGGAATATGTTTATTTTATTATATGAGGATCGGAGGTAAGTATATGAAAATAAAGAGGATAGCCGCAATAATACTGACTGCATCACTTTTATCCATGACATCGTGCGGTGGAAGCTTTCAGCAACCGCAGTACACGACGAGACCGGAAACCGGCGCTGTCACAGAAGCTACAAAAGGAGGAACGGACATGGAAACCGACTGGCTTGAAAAGCTTATGGAGATCGTACCGCCGCCCGATGCCCCGAAGTGTACGGGAACAGACGAAATGCGCGCGGCTGCCGAAAAGCGGTTAGGCTCGAAGCTCCCCGACGACTACATAGAACTTATTAATACATACGGCGACGGCTGTTTCGGCTATGTGTTCAATGTTTATAATCCGTTTTCGGATAATAAATACTACAATCTTCTCGCCAATGAAGAACAGTATTGCTACGAAGAATTTAAATGACTTTCTATAGAGGACGGCTTTTATAATTCCGACGGAATGGCGGTTAATGTCCTCAATCAGAGAGATGCCAACGGTAAGTATCCTTTGTATGGCGGTTGGTATGACAATGAGGGCTGCCCATTTGGCTACTATCCTGCCGAGAACGGTATTCTTGCCTGCTGTCAGTGTGAAGGTCAGTACACAGTATACTGGAAGACCGGCAGCGACAGGTGGACTATAGTTGCATACGGGCGATACGGTGAGTATTCCGAGTTTGATATGACCTTGACGGAATTCCTGTATAAAGAGATCACAAGAGAAATAAATTTCGGGGATATGTACGATTATCTTACGGAAAAAGGCAAGGTATTCATACCGTTTGAGGATACATCCGGGGAATGTAAAATAAAGGAAGAGGATTACAAATTCAATGTGTAAAATGCTTGATTAATGTTTTGAAAGCTATTTATTACAGTGCTAAATGTTTTATTCCTCGCTTCCGCTCCATTCGACGAGCGTGAAGCCGGTTCTCTTATATCAGAACAAAATATTATTATTGCTCAGAAACGATTCATTGTTTGGCTCTTCATTTCCGAGCGGAAATCTGATCTGTGATATGAGCCATTTATCATCTTTTTTTACAAGCTTCATTATTGAATGCTCATAATAGAATTGCGGTATCACTTCTGATACAGCAAGTGCTTCGGGCGATTCGTCAAGACAGATAGTACAAAGCTGATATTCTATACTGCTGTCATCACTGCTTATCACACCAACGATCTTTGTTTTTAATGTGTGCCCGTCAAGATATCCTGTTTTTGAGAGATATGTCCTTCCGTCAACAACTTTAAGGCTTCTCTCCAGAGCATCGGATAATGTGAGATCGGACACAGCATTATTGTCTAGAAGCTCGGAAGGCTTCTCGATCGCATAATACCCCGGCCACTCCCGGACCTCAGAAACAAATGTATCATCCGCAAGCTCCGTAATGGCATCATACGTTCCGAATCCGGGACTTAATTCATAATACACATCATCCGGATCCAATGTGCCTGCCGGAATAGTGTGTGCGTTATCGACAGGCGCAAATCCCCGCGTCACACAAAAAATTTTAAGAGCGTCATTGAGTTTTTCGTTTCCGAGTTCCATAAGTGCATTATCCGAAGTATCAATACAGTCATGCTCATGCTCGCCAATGACTATCTTATAGAGACTGATCCTTCCGTCAAGCTCATAATGGTCGTTCGGCAGTTCATTCAGTGAGGGTTCAGTTTCAGCGGGCGTCGAAGCACCTGTTGTGGTTGTTGCTTCGGTCGTCGTCGCTTCTTCCGTGACCGCCGAGGTGCCCGCAGTTGTCGTTACCATATTCGTAGCGGTCGTCGTTTCCGCCGCGCTCGTTGTAGTCTCGCTCTCCGACACTGCCGGAGTGGGTGTTTCTGTATTGCAGCCGGAAAGCATAACAGCCGCACAAAGTGTCAATGCAAATATCTTATTCTTTTTCATCATCATTTCCTCCGAGATTTTTACTATAATAACTTTATCGAATCAATTATCTCCATAGCCTTGTCATAATCAAATGTAAATATGAATGCGAAAATGTAATCACCGTTGTCATAAGCGAGGTATTGGAATTCTTTTTCGGGGTTGTTGATATAAATACCATCATGACCGTTGACAACGCGGCTTTCAAGCTCCGTCCCCTCTGTGTTCAGGTGGACTTTCTGATAGGATTCCTTTGTGAATACTTCAAAGCTGAATTCATCGTCGACCTTTTTATATACGACCCACCTGAATATGCTGCTGTCCGACATAACTTCCTCTTTCCAAGCACTCATATCGTATGTTACACGGTATGTTTTGCAGTAAGCGGAACGGTAAATATCATACCCCTCGTCGTAGGAGATACCGGAGAATTCCAGCTCAAAAGTGGTGTACCAATCGCTCCAGATGATCAGTTCTGATCCGTCCGGAAGCGTTCTGTGCAGGTGCTTGTCTGTCTCAACAGGGCTTTCCAGAGAATCGGAAAGCTCCTCGTAGTTAAAATCGGGGTGCTCATTCATATACAGCTCCGACTTAGTCGAGGTGAATTTCACGAAAGAGTCTCCGCGCGTGTATATCTCGGAATACACATCTTCGCTGTCAGTGAGCACTTTCCGGTC